>JAWKZL010000003.1:0-677783 GCA_041396025.1 Halioglobus sp.
GGAGACAGTCGCGACCTCCTGCGCATGCGCATTGGCGCCGATAACGAGCACTTCGGCGTGTGGCTGTTCGGCAGCAACCTGCTGGAAGAGAATGGCGCTATTTATGTGCAAAATCCTGCAAGAGGCCTGGCCTTTTCCACCCAGGACTACCCGCGCCAGATCGGCATTGAAGCCAGCTATCGTTACTAACGTGCGGAGGGCGCACCGCCTTCACTCATAGCCGTAATCCGGGCAATAGCAGCATTTCCAGTCGTTCTCGCACCGGGGCGGGCGAGCCGGGGCGGGATGTTCTCGACAGCGTATTTGCTCGACCCGGTGGAGCGGCTGCACAGGGTGTTCATGGCGCAAACCAGCCCGGGTTTTTCGTGTTCGCTGTGATCCGAATGCTCAGAAAATCGAGGAATGCTGCCCGCCATCGATCACGATGTTCTGCCCCACGATGAAGCGCGCTAGCGGGCTGCAAAGCAACGCGGCCATCGGCGCCAGGTCGTCCGCCTGCCCCATGAAGCCCGCCGGAATATGATTGTGCCGGATGAAGTGCTCACGAATGACTTCCGGCTCGGGCGCGATACCGAAGGCCTCGGCATAGGCGCCCATGATCTCCGACGCGCCTTCGGTGGCGAACATGCCGGGCAGCAGGTTGTTCATGATAACGCCGTGCCCAGCCACTTCCCGAGACACGCTCGCGGTGTAATTGAGCAGGGCGGATCGCGCCGGACCCGACATCAGTCGCCAGATCATCGGGTTCTTGGCCGAGAACGTGGCGATGTTGACGATACGCCCCCAACCGCGCTGCTTCATCGTTGGAATATAATGACGCATGATCTCGATCGGACCGATCAGGGCGGTTTCAACCGAGGCACGCCAACTGTCCGCCGTCACCTTCAGGAAGTCCCCATTGGGATCTGGCGGTTTGATCGTGATCACGAGAATATCCGGTTCGCCGCAGGCCGCGAATAAGGCCTCGCGTCCCTCCTCGGTAGAGGAGTCGGCCACCACCGGTGTGACTTTTGTCCCGTATTTCCGCGAGATCTCCTCGGCCGCCTTTAACAGGCGCGCCTCACCGCGTGCCGATATCACCAGGTCCGCGCCGGCCTCGGCCAGGCGCTCGGCGGTCGCCCGCCCCATACCTGCGCTGCCACCGGCCATGATCGCCGTTTTGCCATTGATCTGAAGATCCATCCTTTCGTCCTCTTGTTTGTCGTCCTCTTGCTTGCGTTTCCGGGCCCGCTCAGGCCCGGGCGATGCCGAGCCGATCCAACCGCCAGCGCAGCGTCTCGATCCGGTCCTGCCCGAAGAAGGGTTCGCCGCGCACCACCATGGTGGGCACTCCCCAGTGTCCGGCCGCTTCGAGCCCGGCATGATTGGCCTCGATCTCGGCAAGGTGATCGCCCTCCGAAATTGCTTTCTCCATGTCGGCGAGATCGAGCCCGGCTGCCGCCGACGCCTCGGCCAGATGCTCGCCTTTGTCCCAGTCCGGCGTGCCGCCAAACAGCAGCCGGGATACGTTGGCGGCGAAATCCAGTCCCTTGCCACGCCGTTGCGCCTCCACGCCAAGACACGACAAGCGATGGATATAGGGCTGCTCTGCCGCGACCGTCATCGACGGTATCTCCTGGACAACAGGGTCGGGGCTGGGCCATGCATGCGGACGCCCCAGGTAATCCGCGCGCCGATTCCAGTCGAGCATGATATAGCGCACCGGCTTGGTGTTTTTGGGATCGAAGACAGCCGCCTTGTTTCTGATGGCCAAAGGCAGCACGACGCGCAGGTTCACTGCGACGTCGAAATCCTCGCACAATTCAACCAGGTCGTAGGTGGCGAGGTAGGAATAGGGGCTACGGAACGACCAGTAGACTTCGACGGATTCGGTCATGCGGATAATCCTCGCCTTATGCGCCACCATACCACCGGAGACAGCATGCATAACGTTGTGCCTGCCGGTGCCAGACAGTGCCCGCCGCTGCCGGCTGAAAAGATGATGTGTTTATTGCAACAGCTTGCGATTGAAAACAGTCGGAATCCGCCAGCAGGTGCCAGACGAGAAATCATTCCCACTCAATCGTGGCCGGTGGCTTGCTACTGATATCATACGTCACCCGTGAGACGCCGGAGATCTCGTTGATGATACGGTTGGACGTGCGCTCCAGCAGATCGTAGGGTAAATGCGCCCAGCGCGCTGTCATAAAATCCACCGTCTCCACCGCACGCAATGCAATGACATACTCATAGCGTCGCCCGTCACCCACAACTCCGACGGACTTCACCGGCAGGAACACGGCAAACGCCTGACTGGTCTTGTGGTAGAAGTCGCTGGCACGCAATTCCTCGATGAAGATCGCGTCCGCCTGACGCAGCAGATCTGCATAGTGCTTTTTAACTTCACCAAGAATACGCACGCCAAGACCAGGACCGGGGAACGGGTGGCGGTAGACCATGTCGTAAGGCAGGCCCAACTCAAGGCCGATCTTGCGAACCTCATCCTTGAACAACTCTCGCAATGGCTCCACCAGCGCCATTTGCATGTCATCCGGTAAACCACCGACATTGTGGTGCGACTTGATGGTGTGGGCCTTACCGGTCTTGGCACCGGCAGATTCGATAACGTCGGGATAGATGGTTCCCTGCGCCAGCCACTTCACACCAGACAGTTTTCCCGCCTCCTCATCAAACACGTCGATGAAGGTATTGCCGATGATTTTGCGTTTTGCTTCAGGGTCTGCAACACCTTCAAGACGTTCGAGAAACATCGACTCACAATCGCGGCGGAGCACTTTCACACCCATATTGCGCGCGAACATCTCCATCACATGATCGCCCTCGTCCAGTCGCAATAATCCGTTATCTACGAATACGCAGGTGAGTTGATCACCAATAGCGCGGTGCAGCAGCGCCGCCACTACCGAAGAATCCACACCGCCGGAGAGGCCGAGCAAAACCCTGTCGTCACCCACTGTGGCTTTGACACGCGCGATAGCGTCTTCAACAATGTTCGCCGCTGTCCACAGGGGTTCGCACTGGCACTGTTCCAGCACAAAATGTTCAAAGATACGCACACCCTGCAGCGTGTGCGTCACTTCGGGATGGAACTGGATGCCAAAGAATGGTTTGCTCTTGTGCGCCATACCGGCAATGGGGCAACTTGCCGTTTCTGCGATCAATTCGAAATCCGGTGGCAGTTCCACCACCTTGTCGCCGTGGCTCATCCACACATCCAGCAGACCCCGGCCCTGCGCATCGATGTGATCGCGAATATCGTGTAGCAACCCGTGATTGCCGACCTGCGTAATTTGTGCGTAACCAAACTCACTCACGGGAGATCCGGACACCTTGCCGCCAAACTGCTCAGCCATGGTTTGCATGCCGTAACAGATACCAAGCACAGGAATGCCCAGTTCAAACACACTGGCAGGAGCGCGCGGTGAGCCCTGAGCGGCAACTGATTCGGGACCACCGGAAAGTATAATGCCGCTGGGATTGAAGGCTCTGAGTTCATCGTCGGGCAGATCGAAGGCACGGATTTCGCTATAGACGCCGACCTCGCGTACCCGGCGAGCAATCAATTGCGTGTACTGTGAGCCAAAATCCAGAATAAGGATTTTACGGGCGTGAATATCTGCGCTCATGTTCGGTCCTGACTGAAAAATCGGTTGAAGCATTCCCCGGCGCTGGCTGGCAAGGGTGGCGCGAACATCGCTGGCACGTTCCCTGGCTAGTGCCAGGACTTACCGCACAGGATAGTTCGGCGCTTCTTTGGTAATGGACACATCGTGTACGTGGCTTTCGGCCATACCGGCGCTGGTAACGCGCACGAATTCAGGCTGTGTACGCATCACTTCCATAGTGGCGCTGCCGGTGTAACCCATGGCGGAACGCACTCCACCCATCAACTGGTGGACGATGGCAGACACTGGCCCCTTGTAGGGGACGCGGCCCTCTATACCTTCCGGCACCAGCTTTTCCGCTCCGCGGCTGGCGTCCTGAAAATAGCGGTCGGAGGAGCCCTGGGTCTGCGCCATAGCGCCCAGGGAACCCATGCCACGGTAAGCTTTGTAGGTTCTGCCCTGGTAGAGCTCGACCTCGCCAGGCGCTTCTTCAGTCCCGGCAAACATGCTGCCGACCATCACCGAATGCGCACCGGCAACGATGGCCTTGGCAATGTCGCCGGAAAAACGGATGCCACCGTCTGCAATCAGCGGAATATTGGTGCCTTTAAGCGCCTCGCAGACATTGGCGATCGCGGTTATCTGTGGCACACCCGTCCCGGTAACGATACGCGTGGTACAAATTGAACCCGGGCCAATGCCGACCTTGACGCCATCCACGCCTGCCTCAGCAAGGGCCACAGCGGCGGCTGCGGTGGCGATATTGCCGCCGATTACCTGCACAGACGGGTACTTGCGCTTGATCATCTTGACGCGGTCAAGGACATTGCGTGAGTGACCGTGTGCGGTGTCCACTACCAGCACATCGACACCAGCGGCAATCAGTGCTTCCACGCGGTCATCAGTATCCGGGCTGGTACCGACCGACGCGCCCACGCGCAACTGTCCGTAGGAGTCCTTGCAAGCGTAGGGGAAACTCTCGGCCTTATCGAAGTCCTTCACAGTGATCATACCGCGCAGGTCGAAGGCATCGTTCACCACCAGTATTTTTTCTATACGATGGCGGTGCAGTAGTTCCTGCACCTGGGCCAATTCCGCACCCTCTTTCACCGTGACCAGCTTTTCCCGCGGCGTCATGATAGCCGAGACAAGCTTCTGCGGATTGGATTCAAACCTGACATCGCGCCGGGTAACAATACCCCGCAGATCTGCTGCCGTGCAGTACCGGCACACCGAATACCGTGGGCGCTGGTCAGCTCGATCAGTTCGGCAATCGTGGCATCCTGCTGAATCGTGATCGGGTCCTTGACCACCCCGCTCTCTCGAATTTCTTGACCTTGCGTACCTGCTCCGCCTGTTCGGCAATCGACATGCTTTTATGGATGATGCCGATGCCACCCTCCTGCGCCATGGCGATCGCCAGACGGAACTCGGTGACTGTATCCATGGCGGCCGATACGAGGGGGATGTTCAGATCGATTTCACGGGTGAGTCGCGTGCGTAGCGATACATCGGTGGCCACCACATCAGAATACCCGGGAGTCAGCAGGACATCGTCAAAAGTAAGGGCTTCCTGGGCGATACGCAGCATAGTGGCTGTTCTCCAGATGGCAGGCATGAATAAAGCGCGCAAGTATAATTCCAAGCGCCCCCCAGCACAATTGCCGGCTTCCTGGGAGACTCCCACATGCTTTGCCTCGGACGATACAGTACACTGCTACTTTCAGCGATCCAATACAGCGAAAACGCACCTCAGTGAGCAACCCTTTCACCGCAGAAGCCCCGCCGCCAGTGCTTTCGGTCAGCCAACTTAACCGACAGGCCAAGTCCCTGCTGGAAAGCCACTTCGATTTTGTCTGGGTGGAGGGAGAAATCAGCAACTTTGTGGTCCCGTCCTCGGGGCACTGGTACTTCTCACTCAAGGATGGCAAGGCCCAGGTGCGCTGCGCCATGTTCGCCAATCGCAACCAGCGGGTGAAATTCATACCGGGCAATGGTGATGCTATCAGGCTGCGCTGCCGGGTCTCGTTGTACGAAGGTCGCGGCGAATTCCAGCTGATAGTTGAGCATCTCGAACCCACCGGCGCAGGCGCGCTGCAGGCCGCGTTTGAAAAGCTCAAGGCAAAGTTGCTGGCAGAAGGCTTGTTTGCGCCGGAGCGCAAAAAGCCTCTGCCCGACAGCATATCGCAGCTCGGCGTAATCACTTCTCCCACCGGTGCTGCTATCCACGACATTCTGACTGTACTGAAGCGGCGATGCCCCGCAATTTCAGTACTGCTGATGCCGGTCGCCGTGCAGGGTGAGGGCGCGGCAAGCCAGATCGCCGCCAGTATTGAACGCGCGAACCGTTGGCAACGCGAGGGCAAGATTCATGTTGATGCCCTGATTGTCGGTCGCGGCGGCGGTTCGCTGGAGGATTTGTGGGCATTCAATGAGGAGATCGTGGCGCGCGCGATCGCGGCCAGCGAGCTACCTGTCGTCAGCGCCGTAGGCCACGAGATTGACTTCAGCATTGCCGACCTGGTGGCAGATCACCGCGCCGCCACACCGTCAGCCGCGGCAGAATTATTAAGTCCCGACCAGCGCGAATGGCAGGAGCGCCTGCGCATTGCTGAGAGAGACCTGCATCGTCAAATCAGAAAAAGGCTGGTGGAGGCGTCGACCACGCTTGCTCACCTGAAGAAGCGACTGAAACATCCGGGCGCGCTACTGCGGGAACAGGCCCAGCGACTGGATGGATTGGAGCAGCGACTGGTGATGGCGCAGAAGAATGCCCTGCAACGCCTGCGCGGCCGACTGGACCTTCTAAAAAGCCGACTCACAACATCATCGCCGCTACCGCGTCTGCAGCATCTGAAACGCGACATACAATTGCTCAGCCATCGCCTGCAAATCGCACTGGAACAACAGCTACAGCAGAAAAAACTGCAGCTTGCGCACCTCAGCCAGGTGCTGGACTCCCTGAGCCCACTTGGCACCCTGCAGCGCGGTTACGCTATTGTCTCTGACAGTCGCGGCAAGGTCATTCGAGATGCGGCTGAGGTTGCAGTGAATGACGATGTCGAGGCGAGACTGGCCAACGGTCGAATTCGGCTGACGGTGAAGGACATTTACCCGTAATTTCTGATTGTGCCGTTTCGATGCTGACGCTCTGGCGTCACCGCTCGGTTGGAACCCCACGCCCTCGACGGTGACGCCAGAGCGTCAGCATCGAAATTCAGCTGTCGAACCGCAGTTCGTACGGAGCAGTTGAAGTTGGGGTGAGCCCCCAAGAGGGATGGGGCTCCGACCGATCGGGGGCTCACCCCAACTTCAACTGCGGGGCACTCACCCACTTCGGAAGTCCACCGAGCGCGGCAGACACCAAGAACGCCGGAAGCCGAAGCCCCAGAGGCAATAAAGCGCGGTAAATAACTTAGTATTTTGCCGGCAGCCGCGAGTTGATAATGATATGCCGGCCCTCGAAACGGATATACTCGCCAATGGTGAGGTCTTTGAGTATGCGCGCCACCATCTCACGGGAGGCACCCACGCGATCAGCGATATCCTGCTGAGTCAGCTTTTCCGGGATATACAGCGTACCGTCACCACGCTCCTCGGACAGATCCATCAACACATTGGCCACTCGGCCATAGACATCCTGCAAGGCCAGACTTTTAACGTCGGCGGTTAGCTTGCGGACACGCTGTGCAAGGTTACGCACCAGCTGGCGACCGATATTCGGGTACTGATCCAGCACGCGGTTGAAGTCTTCCTTATAGATGATGCAAAAACTGGATTTCTCCACCGTGCGCACAGAAGCAGAGCGGGTAGAGTCATCAAGCAGCGCCAACTCGCCGAAGTAGTCACCGGCGCCCTGGGTATTCATGATGAACTCCTTGCCATTCTTGTCGCTGCAATAGACCTTGACCTTGCCGCTCTCAATGACAAACAGTGAGTCGGCTGGATCATTCTCATGAATGACAACCGTGTTCTTTGGAAAGGACCTACTTGTGCTGCTGGCCGCCAACGCTTCGAGCTCTGACGGTGATAGACCCTGAAATATTTCCACTTGTTGTAACATCAGACCACCCGATCCCTTTCAAGCCCCAATACCATAGCTGTTGCGATTATAGTAACCCAAAGTTTTGGCAAAACGCACCTTTGTCGGCAAATTTGCCGGCGGGTTCGCCAGGCAGGGCAAAACTGACTTTCCACGCCTGCTAGCAGCTCGTTATACTCAGGTCATTTCAACACGTGAAAGGGGATGCTCCATGTGCACCCACCGGTATATTGTTACACTCAGGGCGAATCCATTCACAGTGATAGTGGCCCATGATACGCGGCCTCTGCCGAATCGGTAATCCATGACTTCGCGAGCACAGCGCACCACTCCCGCCTGGATTGACCATCTAAAGCGCGAGATCGAAATGTTGCAGCAGGAGTTTAGTCTCCTGCAGGAACACCTCGATGAGCGAACCCTGGATGACTTCTCCCACCTGTTTGATGCTGCCAAGCGTATGCAGGAAATGCTGGACGGTGCGGGACAACTCACCAACAACCACGATCTGATGAATATTTTGACGGCCCTGCGCGGCTATGCAGAAATGCTGCGTGAGGACCTCGGCCCCCAACACCCTCGCCTGGACACATTGCTTTCGGCGTTATTGACGGCCGTGCAAAGCGCCCACAGCGGAAGCACCGCAGATACAAAACGCGGGAATCGTATTATTCAAGCAGAGCCGGGGTTCATCCTGGCCGTCGACGACCTGCAGGAAAACCGTGAGCTGGTAGCCAGAAACCTGTCGCGCAGTGGTCACTTTGTGATCACCGCTGCCAATGGCGAGGAGGCACTGCGCGCACTTGAGCAGAGTGATGTCGACGTGGTATTGCTGGATCTGTTTATGCCCGGCATGGACGGTCGCGAAGTTCTGCGACGCATCAAGGAACATCCCGACTGGCGGGCTACGCCGGTAATCGTAATCTCGGGCAGCCAGGATATGGACGGCATCATCGAGTGTATTGAGGCCGGAGCAGACGACTATCTGTTCAAACCGTTTAATCCCGTGCTCCTGCAGGCCCGGATTAAAGCCGGAATAGAGCGCAAACGCTGGCACGACAGGGAAGAACAGTATCGTCAGCAATTGGAGCGCAATGAAAAATTTATACGTGCGACATTTGGCCGCTATCTCTCTGACGAAATCGTTACCGATATTCTGGAACGTCCGGAAGGCCTCGAACTGGGAGGTGACTTACGCCGGGTTAGCATCATGTTATCGGATATACGCGGTTTTACCACGTTGAGTGAGAATCTGGCGCCGGCCCAGGTAGTGACAATGCTGAATCGTTACCTTGGCACCATGACCGATATCATCATGGCTCACCACGGCACCATCGATGAGTTTATCGGGGATGCAATTCTGGCGGTATTCGGTGCTCCCCAATTCAGGGACGATGATGCAGATCGTGCGGTAAGGTGTGCGTTGGCCATGCAGGCCGCCATGGTGGAGGTCAACGCACTCAATGAGGCCGAGGGCTTTCCTGCAGTGAGCACCGGCATCGCCATTAACACGGGCGATGTCATAGCCGGTAATATTGGCTCAGAAAGGCGTAGCAAATACGGCTTCGTGGGGCATGCGATGAATGTGACCTCGCGGATTGAGGACATCACCGCCGGCGACGAAATCCTTATCTCGGACAGCACATTGCAAAGCCTGAAGGGTGACTTCCAGCTGGGTCGAAGCCAGCACTTGAATGTAAAGGGCATCGACGAAACCATTTTAGTACACCAGATAACCGGAGAACGGTCGTGATCCAGGGCAAGCTCGTCCTTCTGGTGGAGGACAATGAACTCAATCGCGATATGATGCTCAGACGCTTGAATCGTGCCGGACTGGAAGTCATCACCGCCGGCAACGGCCAGCAGGCTTTGGATATCATGCAATCGGAGAAGCCTAGCATCGTATTGATGGATATGAACCTGCCCATTCTGGACGGTTGGGCAGCCAGTCGCCGGGCCAAGGAGGATGAAAGCATTCGCCACATCCCGATCATTGCGCTGACCGCACATGCTACTGAGGCATACCGGCAATATGCGCTTGCAGCGGGTTGTGATGATTACGCCACCAAACCCGTGGACTTCCCTGGCCTGCTGATCAAGATCAAGAAACTCACCCGCGCATGAGTCTACGCCGCCAGCTAACACTCTCACTGGTCACCATTCTGCTCCTGTTCGCGGTTAACGTGGGGACACATTTCTGGGAAGTTACGCCAGAAATGAAAGCATGAGCGCATACCGCGATTCCGTGTCGGCAGCCCAGTTGTCCACTGAAGTGGAACAATTGCTGGAAGACCAACGCCAGCAGATTCTGATTCTTGCCACTCTGCGTGAAACCACCGAGGACAAGCTTGAGGCAGCTGAATTGCAACGTGCGGAAGATGCCATCGTAGTCATCAACAGTAAAATCCAGAAGCTTGGGGGACTCAGCCACAGTGTCACCGAGCTTAACTACGAGTTACTGTGGGAGAGCAGTAGCCATTTACTAAAACGTTGGCTGCGTTTTTACCGCAATTACAACGATCCCGCTTTTGAAATGGACATGAACGACCCCCTGCCCTTTCTGGAGGTTAGCCAACGGCTGAAAGAATTGGAACAGAGACAAGCGTTCATCGCTGCGCAACGGGCCAACATCATTGATCGAACGATCTCGCTAACAGACAGGATCACGGTAATCGCCTTTTTCGCATCGATATTTCTCACCGCAACGCTGGGATATTTTCTGGTGAGCTATACCAATAACTCACTGAAACGCCTGAAAAAGGGCACCGAGCGCTTTGGCAGTGGTGACCTCAATTATCGCATCGACGATATCGACGATACGGGTGAGCTGGGTGATCTGGCAGACGCATTCAACGACATGTCCGACAAACTGCGCAACGCGATATTCGATGTGCGCAAGGCCAGGGATGCCGCAGACGAAGCGAGCGCAGCGAAAAGTATCTTCCTGGCGAATGTAAGCCACGAACTGCGAACACCACTGAATGCAATTATTGGTTACAGCGAAATGTTGCACGATGAGCTGGGAGACAAGAAGGATATCGATCGACCGCAGTTTCGGCAAGATTTGGGCACCATTATCAACTCCGGCAGACAACTGCTGACGCTGATAGATGACATTCTCGACCTGTCGAAAATCGAGACAGGAAAAATGTCACTTCACTGTGAAGACTTTAATCCGACAGAAATCGTGAAGCAGACATGTGAGGTACTGGCACCCTTGCTCCGCCAGAACAACAACGTATTACAACTTGGCAAACTCGACGGCCTGCCTCAATTCCACAACGACGCCGCCAAGTTTCGACAGATATTTACCAATCTGCTGAGCAACGCGAATAAATTCACTGACGCGGGCATTATTACCGTAAGCGCTCACGAATTGGCGGAACAGCCAGGATGGGTTGAGTTTGCCATTCGGGATACGGGTATTGGCATGACCGACGATCAACTTTCCCGTGTGTTCGACGCCTTTGTGCAAGCCGACTCTTCCACCAGTGCTACCTATGGCGGCACCGGACTCGGGCTGGCAATCTGCAGGGATTTTTGCGCTCTCATGGGCGGAAGTATCCGCGTGCAGAGTGCGGCCGGTGTGGGCTCTACGTTTACTGTGGTACTGCCTTCTGACCCAGAGTTAGCACGCGCAGCCGCCTGAGCGCTTCCTCGCGTTTCTCCAATGCTTCAGACAGTGCAGCCGATTCGCTCTGCAGGTCGTTTATTTGCTCATGCAAACCGATCAGGATGGCCAGCGTTTCTTTAAACAGGACTATTTGCTGATGTAACGTTGCCCCCTTCGGCTGATCTCGCATCAGGCGAAGATAGGAATCTCGCGCTGCCCGCCAATTGTAATACGGGCTATCGGGGATCATCTTTACATAAGCCACAGCAATGCTTGCTTCCCAATCAACTGCAGGCGATGAATCCAGACGCTGGTGCCGCCTGAAATAATTCACTGCTTCGCGATAATCCTGTGCCGCCAGCGCAGCGAAGCCTTTTTCCAGAAAGGTGGGAGGCACTTTCTTTTGGCCATTGCAATTACAGTCTGCGGATTCCGGTCCGGGCAAGTGTAACGTCAACTCCGGAACAGCCTTTGGCTCTGCTGTCTTCGTCGACTCATCTCCCACAGCAACCACTTCCGGGGGAGCATTCACCGCAGGTGCAGACGCACAGGCCTGCAGCAAGGCGAGGCTGGCGCAAATCAACAGCGGAAATAACGTCTTAAGCAAGGGTGTGCCCTCGGGCAATACCAGTGTCGACCAGTGTAGCGTATTCGAAACCCGCTGGCACTTCGCGCGCACGACCAGATGCCCTACTCTGGCCGCATATGAGGGAACAACAGTACATCCCTGATAGAGCTTGAGTCGGTCAGGAGCATGACGAGGCGATCTATGCCAATACCCTCTCCCGCCGTGGGAGGCATGCCGTATTCCAGAGCCCGGATGTAATCGGAATCGTAGTGCATCGCCTCTTCGTCCCCGGTCTCCTTTTGCGCTACTTGAGCCGAGAACCGCTCCGCCTGGTCTTCGGCGTCATTGAGCTCCGAAAATCCATTGGCCAGTTCACGCCCGCCGACAAAAAACTCAAAGCGATCCGTCACAAACGGGTTCTCGTCATTGCGCCGTGCCAATGGGGAGACTTCTGTCGGGTAGGCAGTGACGAAAGTCGGTTGGTCGAGCAAGTGTTCCACCGTGTGCTCAAATATCTCAATTTGCACCTTTCCAAGGCCCCAGTTGTCCTTGAGCGTAATGCCAAGCGCCTGGGCAATCCGCCGGGCACCTACTTCATCGGCAAGTTCCTGCGCCTCTATTTCGGGATTGTATTGGAGTATGGCTTCGAACACAGTGATACGTTTGAAGGGTTTAGAAAAATCGTAGCTGCTGTCTTGATAGCGCACAGTAGTATCGCCCAGTACTGATGCGGTCAGCTTACGCAGCATGTCCTCGGTGAGATTCATCGCATCCTGGTAATCCGCATAAGCCCAGTAATACTCCAGCATGGTGAACTCGGGATTGTGGCGAGTGGACAAACCCTCGTTGCGAAAGCTGCGATTAATTTCAAACACACGCTCAAATCCACCCACTACAAGGCGCTTGAGATACAGTTCCGGCGCAATTCGAAGGTACATATCGAGATCCAGAGCGTTGTGATGGGTGACAAACGGTTTCGCCGCCGCTCCGCCAGGAATAACTTGCATCATTGGCGTTTCGACCTCCATAAAATCGAGGTCAGACATATAGTCGCGAATGAACTCGATAATTTTGGAGCGGGTGCGAAACACCCTCCGCGACTCAGGATTGACGATGAGATCCACATAGCGCTGACGATACCTCAATTCCTGGTCTGCCAGACCATGATACTTGTCGGGCAGCGGGCGCAGTGCCTTGGTCAACAGGCGTGCGCTTTCCATACTGATGTAGAGATCGCCTTTGCCTGATTTGTGCAAAGGGCCCGTGGCTGCAACAATATCACCAAGGTCCCATCCCTTGATCAACGCCAGCGTCTCTTCGCCCAAACCCTGGCGATTGAGGTAAAGCTGTATCTGGTCGCTGCCATCCTGTATCAGCAGGAAAGCGCCGCGGTTGCGAATAAGGCGCCCGGCCACAGCGTACTGACGATTTGCCTGCTCCAGCTCTTCCTTGGAGCAATCGCCGAACTCGCGTTGCAAATCACCAGCCATCGCGGTGCGTCGAAAGTCATTGGGAAAGGGATTGCCCCCCTCACGCAGCGCTGATAATTTGCCGCGGCGCTCTGCTACCAATTTATTTTCGTCGCTGGTTGCGCGCGTTGCTGCATTTCCAGGCTCTGTGTTACTCATAACCTATCTCACAATCCGCTTTTCAGTGATGCTTCAATAAATCGATCAATATCGCCATCCAGCACCGCCTGGGTGTTGCTGGTCTCGACGCCGGTACGCAGGTCCTTGATGCGAGAATCGTCCAGCACATAAGAGCGAATCTGGCTTCCCCAACCGATATCTGCCTTACTGTCCTCCATCGCCTGCTTTTCCGCATTGCGTTTATGCACTTCCAGCTCGTATAACTTGGCGCGCAACAATTTCATGGCATTATCGCGATTCTGGTGCTGCGACCGCTCGGTTTGGCACTGCACGACAGTACCGGTTGGCATGTGGGTAATGCGCACAGCAGAGTCCGTTTTATTGACGTGCTGACCTCCAGCGCCACTGGCCCGGTAAGTATCGGTGCGCAAGTCTGCCGGGTTGATATCAATTTCGATATTATCGTCAATTTCCGGAGCCACAAAGACCGAGGCGAAGGAGGTATGCCTACGGTTACCCGAGTCAAACGGTGATTTGCGTACCAACCGATGTACGCCGGTCTCAGTACGCAACCAGCCGAATGCGTACTCGCCCTCAAATTTGATGGTGGCACTTTTAATGCCTGCTACTTCACCGCCTGACGCTTCAATCAGTTCCGTATTAAAGCCCTTGGCCTCGCCCCAGCGCAGGTACATGCGCAATAACATTTCAGCCCAGTCCTGTGCTTCGGTACCGCCAGACCCCGCCTGGATATCAAGGAAAGCGTTGTTGGGATCCATCTCCTTGGCAAACATCCGCCGAAATTCCAGCTGTTCCAACAGCGCGATCAATGCGTTGATTTCGTTTTCAATTTCCGCAACGGTAGCGACATCATCTTCTACTGCGGCCAACTCCAGCAGGTCACGAGCATCAGCAGCGCCGACAGTCAGCTTTTCGATCGTGTGAACAGTGTTTTCCAGTGAAGCCCTTTCACGTCCCAATTCTCTGGCACGTTCCGGGTCTTCCCAGACACTGGGTTCGCCCAGTTCCAGCTCTACTTCAGCGAGGCGCTCCTTGCGCAGATCGAAGTCAAAGATACCCCCTGAGCACGTCGGTGCGCGCCTCAATGTCTTTAATGTTGTTTAACAGAGGATTAATCTCAAGCATGTTACACACTCGTACTGTTCGAAGCGGGGCATTCTAACCCAGCGACAATGGAGGGGACAGAATAAAATCCCGGTCAACTGTCGGGCTGGTCACAGGAGAAATCACCTCAGCTACTTGCTCGGTAAACCGCCCAATTGCTCAACCACCAGCTGTACAGAACGCTGACCGCGAAATTCGTTTACATCCAGCCGATAGGCCATTTCCACTTCCGTGAACGACGGATTCGGCCAGGTATCCGTATCAATATTGAAAGCAATTGCATCCAACAACACATCACTGCCGAGAGGTGACAATACCAACTTCAAGTGTTTCTCAGCCACCAACCGCTGACTGACGACCGTAAAGCGCCCATCAAACACCGGTTCAGGGAAGTGCTGCCCCCACGGCCCGGCAAAACGCAGTGTAGTCGCCAGATCAAGTTGCAAGTCCTTCGCAGATAGCTCGCCATCCGATGCGATCACAGCCTGCAACTCCACATCCTGTGCATGCTGCCCAACTTCTTCGACAAATGCAGCGGCAAAGGACTCATAGGCTGCACGCGGCAAGGTGAGGCCTGCCGCCATGGCATGTCCTCCGAAACGGGTTACCAATCCTGGATGACGAGTAGCCACTGCATCCAGAATGTCGCGAATATGGATTCCGGAAATGGAACGCGCTGAACCCTTGAGCTCGCCGTTATCACCGTCAGCGAAGGCAATCGTGGGTCGGTGGAGCCGGTCCTTGATACGCGAAGCGAGAATGCCGATGACGCCCTGATGCCAACCGCTCTGGTAGAGCGTCATGGCAACCGGTAATTCAGATGCCTCATCAAGCCGCAGTTCATCCAGTATATTCAGCGCCTCGGCCTGCATGTCCGCCTCAATGCTTCGGCGCTCCTGATTCAGCTGCTGCAAGCGTGATGCCTGGCCGCGCGCCGCATTCAGGTCTTCCATTAACAGGCATTCGATGCCGATGGACATGTCCTCCAATCTGCCGGCAGCGTTGATACGTGGCGCAACCGCAAAACCCAGGTCTGCAGCTACGACTGTTCGATAATCGCGGGATGCCTCCTCCAGCAAAGCGAGTATGCCTGGCCTGCACTGGGCGGCGCGGATTCGCTTGAGTCCTTCAGCCACCAGTATCCGGTTGTTGTGATCCAGGGGCACAACATCGGCGATGGTACCCAGCGCAACCAAATCAAGATACTGGGCCAGGTTGACCTGTTCACGTTGTCGGCTAGACCCCCTGCTGCGCAGCAATGCTCGCAGTGCAACCATGACATAGAAAATCACGCCGACACCGGCCAGCGCTTTGCTCGGGAACCTGCATCCCGGTTGATTGGGGTTCACGATAACGTCTGCAGCGGGAAGTTCCCGCCCTGCCAGGTGGTGATCTGTAATCAGCGTGGCAATTCCCAGGGCTTTGGCAGCCTGCACTCCTTCAATACTGGAAATGCCATTGTCCACAGTAATGATGAGATCCGGTTTGTCCCGCGCCGCGAGTGCGACAATTTCTGGCGTCAAACCGTAGCCGTATTCAAAGCGATTGGGCACCAGATAGTCGACCTGTCTGGCGCCAAAGGTGCGCAGTGCCGATACCAGCAACGCGGTACTGGTAGCGCCGTCGGCGTCGAAATCGCCAATCACCACAATTCGGCTGTCATTCTCCAGCGCATCGGCGAGCAACGCAGCGGCGCGCTCCGCATTAAGCAACAGATGAGGAGGATGCAGTTTTTCCAGCGCGAGGTCCAACTGCTCTGGTGAATCGATGCCACGACCGCGGTAGATTCGTGCCAGTACCGCAGGCAGTTGCTTGTCAAAAAAATCCTCTGGCCCGGTCAGTTCCCGTCTCTGAATGACTTTCTGCACGTCGCTAGCGACCGATTCAGGCTGTGATATTGGACGCGATAAACGACTGCACTGCAGAGAGGTTATTGGGCAGTACCTGCATGCGCTCATCAAGCTCGAACAGATTGTTGAGGTGCATAGGCAGTGCTGCGGCTGCAGTCACGCCCGATGCTTTAATCGCATCGGGAAATTTAGCAGGGTGTGCAGTAGCCAGACTGATCACAGGCACGGCCGGGTCGATATCGCTGTCCACCGCCGCTTTAACTCCGATGGCACTGTGCGGGTCCAGCAGGTACTGACATTCACGCCACGTACTGGCGATCTGCTCACAGGTTTGCTCATCCGAAACACAACAACTGCTGAAAAGTGCTCGCGCGCGCTGCATAGCGCTCACGCTGAAGGTGATCTCCCCGTGATCAAATCGTTGCATCAGGTCAGCCAGCGCAGGACCGTCGCGATCGTACAGGTCAAATAGCAAGCGTTCAAAATTGCTCGACACCGTGATATCCATGCTCGGTGACAAGGTGTGCGCCAGCGGCTGGCGGCCGTAAGCACTGTTCACCATCACCCGGTGGAGTACATCGTTACGATTGGTGGCGATAATCAAGCGCTCGATCGGCAATCCCATTTGTCGCGCCAGATACCCGGCAAATATATCGCCGAAATTACCGGTGGGAACAGAGAAAGCCACGGGACGTGAAGGTGCACCCAGAGCCACAGCGGCGTAGAAATAGTACACAATCTGCGCCATTATCCGCGCCCAGTTGATCGAATTCACCGCAACCAGTGATCGGTCTTCAGGTAGAAAGCCCTGCTCGCTAAAACAGGCTTTTACCATTGCCTGGCAATCATCAAAATTGCCCTGCACTGCCAGATTGTGGATGTTCTCCCCGACTACAGTAGTCATCTGACGCCGCTGTACATCCGACACTCGGTTGTGCGGATGCAAAATGAAGATATCTATATTCTTGCAGTGCCTGCAGCCCTCGATCGCGGCGGAACCGGTGTCGCCCGACGTCGCCCCCAAAATCACTACCTTCTGATGTTTGCGCTCCAGCACAAAGTCCAGAAGACGCCCAAGTAATTGCAGCGCGAAGTCCTTAAAAGCCAGCGTGGGCCCGTGAAACAACTCCAGCACCCACCGGTTTGCATCAATTTGCACAAGAGGTGCCACGGCGTTGTGCCGGAACTGCGCATAGGTGTCTTCCAAAATTGCGCGAAGGTCTTCTGCGTCAATGCAGTCGCCAACGAAGGGCGTGATTATTTTTTGCGCAAGTTGCGGGTAGCTGAGTGCTCGCATGGCTTCAATGTCAGCACTGCTGAAACTGGGCAGAGACTCGGGCACGTAGAGACCGCCATCGGATGCCAGACCCGTCAGTAGAACCTGCTCGAAATTGAGTGCCGGTGCCCGGCCGCGTGTGCTGATGTATTTCACTTGTCACTCACTCCCTCAGGGGTCTGCGGTTAACCGTCCAGTGCTTCGACCCGAATTCGTGTGACCTTGCCATGAATTGTATCCAGCGCCTCAATGGCCTGCACGGCGATATCCACACTGCCCTGAGGCGCCTTATTGGTCAATACGATAAGCGATACCAGCGTTTGCCCCTGTGCGGGCGCTTTCTGTATCAGCGCTTCGATACTTATCCCCTGCTCGCTGAAAATACTGGCCACGCGGGAAAGCACACCCGGTTTGTCGGTCACTTCCATGCGCAGATACCAGGGCGTTTCCACCTTGGCCATCGGGATAATCGGCAGCGTGCGCAGGCTGCTACGCGCCACACTCAATGGCGGCACGCGACCACTCTGCCCGACTCCGAAGTCGCGAGCCAGGTCAACCAAATCTGCCACTACCGCAGAAGCGGTTGGTTGCGCTCCCGCGCCGGCACCGTAGTACAGCGTGGGGCCCACCGCGTTGCCTTCCACCAGAATCGCATTCTTGACGCCGTCCACATCCGCCAACAGCAGATGATCCGGGATCAGGGTGGGATGCACGCGCAACTCCACGCCATCAGCATTTTGTTTGGCGATACCCAGATGTTTAATGATGTAGCCCAGTTCCAGTGCGTATCCGACGTCCTGTGTCGTCAGCTGGGTAATGCCTTCGGTGTACACAGCATCAAACTGTAAGGGCATGCCGAAGGCGATGGACGCAAGGATCACCAGCTTGTGCGCTGCATCAATGCCTTCCACGTCGAAAGTCGGGTCCGCTTCGGCGTATCCCAAAGATTGCGCTTCGGCCAGAACGTCGGCGAATTCTCTACCCTTGTCGCGCATCTCGGTGAGGATAAAGTTACCCGTACCATTTATGATCCCCGCCAACCACTCAATGCGATTGCCGGCCAGCCCTTCACGCAGCGCTTTGACGATCGGTATGCCTCCGGCGATCGCCGCTTCGTAACGCACTTCGACACCGTGCTCATCCGCCAGCGCGAATATCTCATTCCCAAACTCCGCAATCAGAGCCTTGTTGGCTGTCACCACGTGCTTGCCCGCCAGAATTGCTGTCTCTACGAGTTCACGAGCGACGCTAGTACCGCCGATGAGCTCAACCAGTATTTCGACGTCGGGATCACGCGCAACGTCAAAAATATCGCGACTGACCCGAATGCCTGTGAGGTCGCACTCGGGGTGATCACTGCGCGCCCCGACGTGAATAACCTGCAGGCGGGCATGCGCACGTGCCGCAATCAACTCAGCGTTGCCGCGCAGTACAGCGAGAGTGCCGCTGCCTACGGTACCCAGGCCACAAATACCTATGTTCACTGGTTTCAAAATCGTTCCTACTTGCAAGCGTGGTGTTCAACACCCGGTGTCAGTCAGGCAAATCCGTCGTTCTTGATCATGCGTTTGATGCTGCGAATGGCCTGGCGGGTGCGATGCTCGTTCTCGATCAACCCAAAACGCACGTAACCCTCGCCGTACTCACCGAACCCGATACCCGGAGAAACGGCTACCTTGGCCTCCTTCAGTAGTTTCTTGCTGAACTCGACTGATCCCAATTCCTGGTAAAAATCTGGAATTCTGGCCCACACAAACATGGTGGCTTTGGGCGGCGTAACAGGCCAGCCAGCTGCATCCAATCCACTGCACAACACGTCGCGACGAAACTGGTACATGGCATTAATTTCTGCGACGCAACTCTGGTCACCTTCCAAAGCCGCAATAGCGGCTACTTGAATGGGCGTGAACATGCCATAGTCCAGATAGGACTTTATTCTCGCCAGCGCAGCTACCAGCACTTTATTGCCGCAACAGAAGCCAATCCGCCAACCGGGCATATTGTAGCTCTTGGACATACTGAAGAATTCTACAGCCACATCGCGAGCACCTTCCACCTGCAGGATCGAAGGTGCGACGTAGCCGTCGTAACACAGATCAGCATAGGCCAGATCCTGGATCACCCAGATAGAATGCTCCCGCGCTATCTTTATAACCCTTTCATAAAACTCCAGCTCTACGCATTGTGCCGTTGGGTTGGAAGGAAAATTCAGCACCAGCATTTTGGGTCTTGGCCAACTGGTCTGGATACCTTTTTCCAGTTCAGCGAAAAAGTCATCCTCATTCTCCCCCATTGGCACATGGCGGATATCAGCGCCCGATATAACAAAACCGTAGGGATGGATAGGGTAAGACGGGTTGGGCACCAGAATCGCATCACCGGGACCAGTGGTGGCCAACGCCAGATGTGCGAGACCTTCCTTGGACCCGAGGGTGACAATCGCCTCGGAAGCCGGATCCAGCGTTACGTTGTAACGTCGCTGGTACCAATCACAAATCGCCTTGCGCAGACGCGGTATGCCCTTGGACTGCGAATAGCCGTGCGTATCACCGCGACGCGCCGTCTCAATCAGCTTGTCGACAATGTGACTTGGCGTAGGCTGGTCGGGGTTACCCATTCCGAAATCGATTATATCTTCGCCGGCGGCACGGGCCTGCTGCTTCAACTCACCAATGATATTGAAAACATAAGGCGGCAGGCGTTCGATACGCCGAAATTGATCGTCCACGATGTATCAACTCTATGGGGCGCAGGCAGCTGCGCCACGATTAAAAAAAGGAGCAAACAGTACTGAGTCGGCCCGATACTGTCAACGAAGCCGGGCGCACAAAGGGATTATTGAACGGAATCTCAGTTCAGCCCCAGCGTAACCATCAACTCTTCTGCAGATTGGTAGCCGGGAATCATTTGCCCTGTCTGCGTAATTATAGCGGGGGTCCCTCGTACGCCCAGTTCCTGACCCAGCTGGTATTGCGCGGCGATGGGGTTGCCTTCACACACATTGATCGGAACGGCTTGCTTGTTGGTCAGCTTGGTCAGCGTTTCCTGCCGATTATCGGAACACCACGCACTGGCCAGTTGCTTGAAGGCATCGGAATTAATTCCTGCCCTGGGATACGCGAGGTATCGTACTTCTACACCATTTTTATTGAGCTGCGGTACTTCCTGATGCAGTTTCTGGCAGTAGTAACAGGTGTCATCAAAGAATACGGAGATGTGCGCGCGGGTTTCACCCTCAGCAGCAAAGACGATCATATCCTGCATTTTCACTTTCGCCAGCTTCTCCCTGCGCTCACCATCTCGACGCTTTTCAGCCAGATTGACATAACCTTGCGACGTTACCGAGTAGAGATCACCCACAATAAAAAAGTCGCCCTTTATCGTGGAATAAATCAGCGGACCATCAGCCACCTGCACCTCGTACAGCCCCGGAATCTCACTGGTCTGCGCGCTGACCACTTTTAGCCCGGTGCCAGACACCTCCAGCGCTGTGCGCAGCTTCGCCAATTGCGCCTCATCCAGCGGCTCTCCAGCAATTGCCAGAGAAGCAAGCAGCACCAGCATCAGGCTCATCGTTGATTTCAAAACTCGGTACATCATTTGTTGTCCCCTGTCATCGTGGGCCACGCCCACCGTTTAATCCATGTCGATGCTCGTTGGAGCAAGACCCGGCTCATTAGTTCCTCATCCGCGAGGATGATGCCGCTCATGCAGCTCCTGCATGCGTTGTTGCGCCACATGTGTATAGATCTGCGTAGTTGAGAGATCACTGTGTCCCAATAACATCTGCACCACACGCAGGTCCGCGCCGTGATTAAGTAAATGGGTGGCGAATGCATGACGCAAGGTATGGGGAGACAAATGTTTAGTGATTCCCGCTCTCTGCGCGTAGATTTTAATACGATACCAGAAGGTCTGGCGAGTCATTTGCGTGCCGCGGCGGCTAGGAAATAACACATCGGAAGGAATACCGTTAAGCAACTCACTACGCGAACCTGCCATATAACGCTGCAACCACCGTAGCGCCTCTTCTCCGACCGGCACAAGTCGTTCCTTGCTTCCCTTGCCAAAAACCCGAACCACGCCCTGGTTGAGACTGATCTGCACCATCTGCAGGCTCGTCAATTCGGTGACACGCAGCCCGCAGGCATACAGCAGTTCCAGCATGGTGCGATCGCGCATTTCGATCGCCTGCGCAAGATCTGGCGCCTGCAGAAGGCGATCCACTTCCACCTCAGACAATACTTTGGGGAGCGGGCGACCCAGGCGGGGACTGTCTATATCCAGCGTAGGATCGCTTTCAAGTTTCCCCTCACGCAGCAGATAGTGGTAGAAGCCCCTGACACAGGATAGAAAACGCGCGCTGGAACGCGGGGACATGCCCTGCTGCAGGCGAGAACCAAGGTATGCCTGCAACGATTCGCGGGTTGCCAGTGTAATTGGGGTAGCGAAACTTTTTTGCAGCCATCGGTCAAATTGCATCAGATCGCGGCGATAGGACGATAGCGTATTGTTACTCAGCCCCTTTTCCATCCACATGGCATCGATATATCGCTCGATATCGGGGTGTATGGCAGGTTCCAGTGGCATACGCTACCCTACCATGAAATCCTATAAAGCATGGCTATCTTGATGGCAATCCGCACGGACTTTCAAACGCGAGCCATTCATCTAAAGACACAAAAAAGCGGCCCCGCAGGCCGCTTTTCGCATACCGCAACTTCAAGGCAAAACTTATAGCTTTTCCTTGATTCGCGCCGCTCGACCGCTGAGCTCACGCAAATAATAAAGCTTTGCCTGACGTACATCGCCGCGCCGTTTAACCGTAATGCTTTCTACCAACGGACTGTAGGTCTGGAAGGTACGCTCAACACCCACACCATGGGACATCTTGCGCACAGTAAAAGCGGAATTCAGCGCGCGGTTACGCTTGCCGATACAAATGCCTTCAAAAGCCTGTAGTCGCTCACGCGTACCTTCTTTAACCTTCACCTGCACGACCACGGTGTCACCTGGACCGAAGTCAGGGAGTTCCTTACCCATCTGCTCAGCATTAATCTCGGAAATGATCTTGTTGGTGCTCATGTGGTACTCCTGTTAATCACTGTGCAGCTTCACAGCTGGCGTTCTGTTGATAATTCCTGTTCACGAAGATACTCCGCCAACAGTGTCTCTTCCTCGGCCTTCATAGACCTGTTCTTTAGCAGCTCTGGACGTCTTTCAAACGTTCTTCCCAATGCCTGCTTTAATCTCCAACGACGAATCTCTTCATGATCGCCGCTGAGCAATACCGCTGGAACGCTCTTGCCCTGATACGTTTCCGGCCTGGTGTAATGCGGACAATCCAGCAGACCGTCTACAAAAGAGTCCTCAACAGCGGAGGACTCATGCCCCAGTACACCGGGTAATTGGCGCGTCACCGCGTCTATCACCACCATGGCGGCCAACTCGCCACCACTCAACACATAATCCCCGATGGATAACTCCTCATCCACCTCGGTTTCGATCAGCCGCTCATCAACGCCTTCATAGCGACCGGCGACCAATACGAACCCTGGTAGCTGGGCCAACTCCATCGCCTTGTTGTGATGAAATGGCCTGCCTTGGGGTGACAGATAAATAACCGGCGCACCCGATCCTGCTAACGTCCTTGCCCGGGCAATTGCCTGCTGCAAGGGATCAATTTTCATCAACATACCCGGGCCACCGCCGTAGGGTCTGTCATCCACTGTGCGGTGGGTATCCACGGCATAGTCTCGCGGATTGCAGCAGCTTAAACTTACCAGCCCCTGCCGGACCGCTCGCCCCGTCACTCCGTGCTCACCTACTGCGGCAAACATTTCTGGAAACAGGCTTACCAGAGCAATGCGCATGGTATGTAACCCCAGGTGACCTCCTGGTTCTGCATTCGTCTCACTCGTCGTCGACGAACCAATCCACTTCTATTATTCCCTGTTGCAAATCCACCCGCGTCACCGAATTACCGGGCAAATAGGGAATCAGGCGTTCCCGCGAATCGATACTGCCATCGCAGGGCTTTACCACCAGCACATCGTTCGCGCCGGTCTCAATCAGGTAGTCCACTACCCCCAGCAGCACCTTGTCATTTGCCTGCCGGCACCATACCCGCAGTCCCTGCAGATCGCGCCAGTAATAATCACCATCTGGCAAGGCCGGCAGTGCGCTCACTGGCACTGCAATCTGTATCCCTTTGTAGGACTCGGCAAGTGTACGATCATCCACATCCTTGATATGGGCGACGAGTCCACGGCCCTGAACCTTTATTTTGTCCAGTTCGACAGGCTGATATTCATCTGGCCGCACCAGATACCAGACTCCAAACTCCATAAAGTTTTCGGGAGTCTCGGTTTTGGCTTGAATCTTCACCCAACCCTTGAGTCCATAGCAGCCGGTGATTTTACCAACCACCAGCATCTCTTCAGCGCAGGACCCCTTGCTCATTGAAACAGCCCGCGCCAAAACAGACCCGATGCATCAGGCTGCGACAGCGACATCCTTGAGCAATTTAGCCACGCGTTCAGAAACTTGCGCGCCCTGACCCTGCCAGTATTCCACCCGATCGGTATCAATACGCAGACGGACTTCCTGGCCACGCGCGGTCGGATTAAAAAAACCGACACGCTCAATAAAACGGCCATTGCGCGAATTGCGACTATCGGTCACCGTAAGGTGGTAAAAGGGACGCTTCTTGGCGCCACCTCGAGCAAGACGAATTGTTACCATTTGCTGTAATTTCCTGAATATGAGTGCGAATTTGATGCGATCTTACACAAACGCCCACGACAAAAACCGGCTGGCACGCCGGAAAGGTGGCGTATCATACGGAAAATGCGCTGTAGTTTAAACCCCGCGCCAAACTATTTTTTAGTTAAAACGGTAACTTACACCTCAACGGAAGGGGAACCCACCACCGGAGCCGCCGGGCGGCATCATGCCTCCGAGACCCCGCATCATTTTCTCCATGCCGCCGCCCTTCATCTTTTTCATCATTTTCTGCATTTGTTTGTGCTGTTTCAGTAGTCGATTGAGGTCCTGCACCTGAGTACCGGAGCCCTGAGTAATGCGCCGCTTGCGACTGCCCTGAATCAGATCGGGGTTGCGGCGTTCCTTGGCGGTCATGGAATTGATCATGACCTCCATACGGGCAAACATCTTCATATCGACGTTCTGTTGCGCCACCTGCGCCATATTTCCCATACCCGGCAGTTTGTCCAGCATCCCGGCAATTCCGCCCATATTGTTCATTTGCTGCAACTGGTCGCGAAAATCCTCGAGATCGAATTTTTGTCCCTTCTTGACCTTCTTCGCCAGTTTGGCGGCCTTTTCCTTATCGACCTTCTGCTCGACTTCCTCGATCAGCGTCAATACATCACCCATCCCCAGGATACGTGACGCAAGTCGATCGGGGTGGAACGGGTCCAGCGCTGCGGTTTTCTCTCCGACACCGAGAAACTTGATCGGCTTACCGGTAATAGAACGCACCGAAAGGGCGGCACCGCCGCGGGTGTCGGCATCTACTTTGGTTAGGATCACGCCAGTAAGCGGTAGCGCAGCATCGAAGGCCTTGGCGGTATTGGCGGCATCCTGGCCGGTCATGGCGTCAACCACGAAGAGTGTCTCTACGGGTTTCACTGCCGCGTGCAGTTCGGCGATTTCCGACATCATTTCTGCGTCGATTGCCAGACGACCCGCAGTATCGACAATCAGGACGTCACTGAACTTGATCCTGGCATGTGCCAGAGCGGCCTGTACGATAGCCACAGGCTTTTGGCTTAAGTCGCTGGCGAAAAAATCTACACCCACCTCCTCTGCCAGTGTCTCCAACTGTTTGATCGCCGCAGGCCGATAAACGTCGGCACTGACCACGGTGACTTTCTTTTTGTCTCGCTCCTTCAGCAATTTAGCTAACTTGGCCACGGTGGTCGTTTTACCGGCGCCCTGTAAACCCGCCATCATGATCACCGCAGGCGGCGTTACTGCCAGATTCAGCCCCTCGTTGGCCGTCCCCATCACTGACTCAAGCTCAGCCTGAACGATTCGGAGAAATGCCTGACCGGGACTCAGGCTCTTCATGACATCTTGACCCAAAGCACGCTGCTTGACCGATTCGACAAAATCCTTGACCACTGGCAGGGCAACATCAGCTTCCAACAAGGCCATGCGTACTTCCCGCATCGTCTCCTGGATATTTTCCTCAGTTAAGCGCGCTTTTCCAGTAATGCTGCGCAGGCTGTGGGACAGACGATCACTCAAACTCTCGAACATTGATTTCTTCTCCAGGTCGCGAAAACTCACGACTGCGGTCACTATTGATTCTGATGGGACAAGCCGGTACAAAGGGCGCAGTATACTTTACCCGAGCCACAAGCCCCAACGAGATGTCAATCAACCTACTTGCACCGCTTTGCGCAATGCTGTACCTGACAGCCACCGGAATGCAATTGCTACATCTCTCCCAGCGGCATCGGCAAATTGATCGCACCGTGTTCGTCCTCGGCCTGGCTGCACTGCTCTCCCATGCTCTGATTGTCTGGAAAATTGTATTCCAAAGCAGCGGTGTTGATCTTGGCTTTTTCAAAATCGCTGCGCTGATATTCCTGGTAATAAATCTCGCATGCATTACGTCCCTTACACGTCGACCACTGCAGAACTTGCTGATCGCACTGTTCCCCCTGTCAGCCATTGCCGTACTGGTATCGGCATTTGCACCTGATACGGCCCCGCTCCTCCGCCATTTAAGTGGCGGTTTGATCCTGCATATCAGCAGTTCGATTCTGGCGTATGCGGTTCTCACCCTGGCCGCGTTTCAGGCAGCTGTTCTCGCGCTGCAGGATCACCAGCTTAAACACCGTCGCACTCGCGGAATCATCCAGATACTGCCGCCCCTGCAACTGATGGAGAGCATGTTGTTTGAATTGCTGTGGATGGGTGTTGCGCTCCTCACAATCGCGATCATCTCTGGCGCAGTTTTCATTGAAGATATTTTCGCCCAGAGCCTGGTACACAAAACCGTACTGACCATAGCCGCGTGGCTGCTTTTCTCGACCTTGCTTTGGGGGCACTACCAATTGGGCTGGCGTAGCAAAACCGCAGTGCGCCTCACACTATCGGGATTTGCACTGCTAATGCTTGCGTATTTCGGATCCAAAATGGTGCTGGAACTCATTTTGCACCGCACCGTATGAATCGCACTTATCCCATTCCAGGGGTTGCCCCAGTCGGGCTTTTTCTTCAAGATGGAATCCGATTTTTACGACGAGGTCTAAACCGGGAGTGAACGAAGCACCGCTGGGTTTACTTTTCTCCATACTTGCAGCACTGATAATTCTCTCCGGGTTCTTCTCCAGTTCTGAAACTGGCATGATGACCCTCAATCGTTATCGATTGAAACACCTGCAAAAGCAACACCATCGGGGTGCCATTCGCGCAGGGAAACTGCTTGCGCGCCCAGACAGACTGATCGGCCTGATCCTGATTGGCAATAACCTTGTCAACATCTTCGCCTCGGCAATCGCTACGATCATCGCAATTCGTCTTTGGGGAGATACAGGAGTGTATATCGCCACCGGAGCGCTCACTCTGGTAATCCTGATATTCAGCGAGATCACGCCCAAGACTATCGCCGCACTGCACCCCGAGAAAGTGGCCTTCCCTTCCAGCCTGGTACTGTTGCCACTAATGAAAATCATGTATCCGCTGGTGGCAATGGTCAACGTCATCACCAACGGACTGCTGCGAATTCTTGGAATGGACCCACAGAAGCACAGTGAAGCGCACGTTTCTTCAGAAGAATTGAGAACCATTGTGACCGAAGCTGGCAAAATGATACCGGCCAGACACAAGGAGTTACTACTCAATATTCTCGATCTGGAATATGTCTCAGTCGATGACATCATGGTGCCGCGCAATGAGGTCTATGGCATAGATCTGGGCCGCAATGATGAGGATATTCTGGCGCGAATCCAATCTGCCACTCACACCTGGCTGCCACTGTGGCGCGATGACATCAACAATATTGTCGGTGTACTGCACCTTAGAAATATCAGCCGCATTATCAGCGCGCGCGGACTCGATCGAGGCGCCCTTGAACGAGAAATGGATAAACCCTATTTCATTCCCGAAAATACACCATTGCACACTCAGTTGATCAACTTCCAGAAGAAGAAAATGCCGTTGGCGATTGTTGTCGATGAATACGGTGAAGTGCTGGGCCTCGTCGCGCTGGAGGATATTCTTGAGGAGATTGTGGGTGAATTTACCTCAAACCTTGCTGAGATGGAGGAAAGCATCTTTCCGCAGCGGGACGGCAGCTTTATCATTGACGGCACAGCGACCATCCGGGAAATCAACAAGTCCCTCGATTGGTCTCTGCCCACAGACGGACCCAAGACATTAAGCGGCTTGATACTTGAGCACCTTGAGTCATTTCCCGATGCGTTTGCGGGAATGACAATTGCTGGATACCGACTGGAAATTCTGTCGCTGGAAGGGAATGTGGTGCAGTCTGTTCGCGTCCACCAGGGCACAAATTCCCGAATACGATGAGCTTGCGATACAGCCTGCTATTCGCACTATATAAAGACATTCTGAAAATGCTGCTAGCTCAGGTGAATATCAGTACTTGCCCGCATGCGCTCATAGGCTCGGCGTAACACTTCTCGCTTCTCTTCGTTACTTGACATAGACCAGTCTGTAATTTCATCAGCTGATCGATAACAACCGAGACACACATCGTGCTCGTCCAGTACACAGACGGAAATGCAGGGGGAGCGAGGTTCAGATTCAGTCATTCCTGCTCTCTTAATGTCTCGAGGTAACGCTGCCCATTGCGGATGTAGTGCGTGGAGTTTGCCCGCAATGCCGCCTGCTGCTCCTCAGACAACTGTGACCTGATTCTCGCCGGCATTCCCAGTACCAGCGAACCATCAGGTATCTCCATGCCTTCAGTAACCAGGGCGTTGGCGCCAATGAGGCAACCCTTCCCCACTTTTGCGCCATTGAGCACTACCGCACCGATGCCGATCAGCGAACCGTCGCCAACAGTGCAACCGTGCAGCATTGCATTGTGTCCAACAGTCACGTTTTCGCCTATTGTCAGCGGAAAGCCCGGGTCGGCGTGCATCACTGTGCCATCCTGAATATTGCTGCCGGCACCAACCACTATCTGTTCAGCATCACCACGTAAAACGCAGTTAAACCATACACTGGCGTTTTCATGCAGGATGACATCGCCTATCACTGCCGCACTCGGCGCGATGAAATGCCCTGTTCCTTGCAGCGTTACCTGTTTCTCGCCGAGGCTGTATTTCATGGCGCCTGTTCCCAATCCCGTTGTAAATCCAGACCCGCATCGTAGGCGACATTCACCAACAGCACCAGTATCGCAGCAGTCACACCCCAAATGTTGTCACTTCCGATCTGGTAATGCGGCACCTTCCGAGTGCTTTTGCCATCGAACATGGTCTCCAGGTGAAATAGACAGTGATCAGCAAATACGGCAAGAGGCGCATAAAATACACTGTCAAACTCGCGCGCATCGACCACCAGTTCCAGCCTGGGGGGCACGCTCGCAACACAGGGAAATACCTCGAATCCTGTGCGGGTAAGAAGTGGCGCCAGTTCTCCCAATGGCGATATCAGTTCGGGCTCAAGCCCCACCTCCTCCATCGCTTCGCGGCTCGCGGTATGCCACGGCGAGATATCGGCGGGATCACGCTTACCGCCGGCAAATGCTATCTCGCCGGGGTGAAAAGTGAGGTGCCTGGCCCTACGACCGAGTAGCACCTGAGGCTGCGCCTCGTCAGTAAGCGCGACCAATACTGCCGCTTGCGGCCATGGCCCAGCGCCCATAGGCTGTGCCCAATGGTTCTCATGCAACGGCAAGCCAGCTTCAACGCGCTGTAAAATGGAACCTTGCACTAGCTCGTGAACTCCGTCACCAGTGCTACGACGTCCCACGCCGGCTCCTGATAGGGATGCGTGGCCAAAATCGCGGCAACGGCAGACTTGATGTTTGCTGCATCACAAACCATTTCTACTCGATACTCGGCCACTCGCTCGAGCTTGTTCGACTGCCCAATAAAGGGCTCGCTACCAACCAATGGCCTGAACTGACCCTCTCCGAGCACCTGCCAGCAGCAACTATCGTAGTTGCCGATTCGTCCGGCACCAGCAGCAAAAACAGCGCTCTTGACGCTATCCAGATGCGTGGCGGGCACATAGAAACAGAGTTTATACACTAGACCCCCCGCTCCTGCCGCGCATAGAAATCACCGGCGAACTGTTCAAGTCGATGCTGTTCAATGGCCTCGCGCATATCCGCCATATGCCGCTGGTAGAAACGCAAATTGTGAATCGTGTTCAACTGGCTCCCGAGAATTTCATTGCAGCGGTCGAGATGGTGCACATAGGCACGAGAGAAATTCAGACAGGTATAGCAATCACACTCTTCATCGATAGGCAACGTACTGGTCTTATGGCGAGTGTTGCGCAACTTAAGTACGCCGCGCGAAGTGAAGAGATGACCATTACGTGCGTTACGGGTGGGCATCACGCAATCGAACAAATCAATACCGCGTCGCACGCCCTCCAACAGGTCGGCAGGTGTTCCTACACCCATCAGATAACGAGGTTTATCCTGAGGCATCACCGGGCCAAGCATTTCCAGCACATTGAGCATCTCTTCCTTGGGCTCGCCGACAGACAGGCCGCCAATGGCATAGCCGTCAAAGCCTATATCCTCCAGACCTGCAAGCGATGCCCTGCGTAACTCCGGATACATACCACCCTGCACAATTCCGAAAAGCGCTTTCGAACTATCAGCATGCGCGACTTTACTACGAGCCGCCCAGCGCAGTGACAACTCCATCGACTGACGTGCCTCACTATCTGTTGCCGGATAGGGTGTGCACTCATCAAATATCATCACGATATCTGACCCGAGTATGCGCTGAATCTGCATCGATGTTTCGGGGTCAAGGAAGACTTTGGCGCCATCGACCGGCGACTGGAAGGCCACGCCCGCCTCAGATATCTTGCGCATTGCTCCCAGGCTAAACACCTGAAAACCACCGGAGTCTGTGAGAATTGGGCCGTCCCAACCCATGAAACCATGCAGATCACCATGACTCTCTATGATTTCGGTACCCGGTCGCAACCAGAGATGAAACGTGTTTCCCAGAATGATCTGGGCACCGGTGGCGCGAACATCGCGCGGCAACATACCCTTCACCGTGCCGTAAGTGCCAACCGGCATAAATGCCGGCGTCTCCACCGTACCGCGAGGAAACCGCAGCTGACCGCGACGAGCAAGGCCGTCGGCCGCAGTACGCTCAAAGTGCATTTCACATTGGTGACTCATGTCCCGCCCTGCGCCTGTGTATTTGCGGTAATGAACATCGCATCGCCGTAACTGAAAAATCGGTAATTGGCCTCTATCGCCTCAGAGTACGCTGCCATTATAGATTCCCGACCGGCAAAGGCACTTACCAGCATCAACAACGTCGACTCGGGCAAATGGAAATTCGTCACCATCGCATCAACGCTGCGAAAGCGATACCCGGGATAGATAAATATATCGGTATTACCGCTATAGGGTTGTACTCTGCCTGTAGCGAGACTCGCAGACTCCAACGACCTGACCGCGGTGGTGCCCACGGCGACCACTCGACCGCCTCGAGTCCGCGTTTCCCTTACGGCGTCGCAAACCTCCCCGCCGACTTCCACATATTCCCTGTGCATGACGTGCTGTTCAATATTCTCGGCGCGCACCGGCTGGAAGGTGCCCGCGCCTACATGCAACGTCACTGCAACGCGCCGGATGCCGCGCTCATCAATTTGCTGCAATAGCGACTGCGTAAAATGCAGGCCTGCCGTCGGAGCAGCCACCGCACCATCGCGTCGTGCATAAACTGTCTGGTAACGCTCCCTGTCGGCGAGATTATCCGCTCTATTGATATAGGGCGGCAAAGGCATATGCCCTACGGCACTTAGTATATTGGCGATTGCATGCTCGGGCGGCGAAGAGACGCCGAACAACTCTCCCTCCCTCCCTGTTACCTGCAATTCATAGGCACAGGGCTTGCCCTCTTGATCCGTGCTTAAGTGGATGGTGGTTCCCGCACCCGGAGACTTGCTCGATCGAATATGAGCAAGTGCGGTATGCGAGCCAGTGATGCGCTCGATAAGTACTTCCACCTTACCGCCCGTAGCCTTGCGCCCCCAGAGTCTCGCCGGTATCACCCTGGTGTCGTTGAATACCAGTAAATCATCCGGCTCAAGAAACTGCAGCAAATCGCCGAATTGATGGTGGCTAACAGCCCCTTTTTCACCCTTGAGGACTAACAGGCGACTGCTACTCCGATCTTCCAACGGAAGTTGGGCGATGAGCTGCGGGGGTAAGTGGTAAAAAAAGTCGCTACGTTTCATAGATAAAAAAGCCGGCGCATGGCCGGCTTTGACATCACTCTCAGACTTACTCGCTGGCTTCTTCGGCGGGCGCGTCAGCTTCAGGGGAGGTTGCTTCTGACTCCTCTGCGGAATCGCCCTCCACAGCGGCCTCCACTGTTGGTTTTGCGGGTAGCGTGACCTTGAGCAGGTCTTCTGCCACCAGAATCTGGACTTTCTGGTCACCGTTTATCGGCTTTCTATTCGCGCCCTGAACCGCGTAACGCCCATCCCCACGCTGGAATACAGTGTACTCTGCGGTCTTCTTTACCAGTTTCATAGCCATGCTCTTTTCTCCCGGGATACTCAGATAGCTCACATTCAAGCAAGCGTGCTCTACGTTAGTGGTCCGTTCTGGAACCGGCGCGAAGTGTACAGCCAAACCAGCAGCAGGTTAAGGAAAATTATTGAACTTTCAGGACCGGTTGCTATAATCGCGCGCTCTCCAGGGGGGCGTCACTTTTTGACACTCACCTATCCCTCTTTGCCGGAGTGGTGAAATTGGTAGACACGTCGGATTCAAAATCCGATGCCCTTAAAAGCGTGCCGGTTCGAGTCCGGCCTCCGGTACCAAAAACACCCTTTGCACCCGGTGAATCATCGGTGACACCGCAATGGCGCGGCCGGAAATTTTGTCGCCAGTGAATCTTGTACCTTTTTAATAGTCTAATGACTAGCGATTTTCGGCGCAGTAGATAGACTCTGCTGGCCGCCTGCTGTGACTCAGCGAGTATGAAACCATGACCAGTATCGCCAGTTTTGACCGGGTATCATTAGAGCGTGGCGATCGGAAGATTTTTTCGGATCTGGCACTCGATATTCCCGACGGCAACATCACTGCCATAATGGGCCCCAGCGGTTGTGGCAAGACCACATTGCTGCGATTACTGGGCAGGCAATTGCAACCCAGCGCCGGAAAGGTCTCGCTGTTCGGTCAACAACTGGACACACTGTCGAGTGCCGAGATGCTGGGCATACGCAAACGCATCGGTGTATTGTTCCAGAATGGTGCGTTGTTCAGTGACCTCACCGTCTTCGACAACGTCGCCTTTCCACTGCGCGAGCACACCCGGCTTTCCGAGCGCCACATTCGCGACCTGGTACTTGTTCGCCTGCACATGGTCGGGCTGCGCGGTGCAAGGGCGTTGATGCCAAACGAACTCTCCGGGGGCATGGCGCGGCGTGTCGCGCTGGCACGAGCCATAGTGCTGGATCCGGAAATCATATTGTACGATGAGCCCTTCGCCGGCCAGGATCCTATCTCCATGGGCGTGCTACGGGAATTGATCCTGCAAATCAACAAGGTGTTGGGTATCAGCAGCGTGGTGGTTTCCCATGATATACCCGAGACCACCAGTATCTCTGACCTGATATACATTATTGCCGGCGGCAAGGTCGTCGCCAGCGGGCCGCCCCAGCAGCTCGAAAACACCGATGATCCGCTGGTACGCCAATTTGTTGCCGGTCAGGCCGACGGCCCCATACCGTTTCAATATCCCGCGCCGGACTACTGGCAGGATCTGGCTGTGGAAAGGGGCGTACTTTGCAACAACTAGCGAACCTGGGTCGAGCGGGCATAGCGATTATGCAAGCGCTGGGGCAATCGGCTTTTTTACTCTGGTTGGCATTGACGGCACCACTGGACCGCCTGTCGCGCGAGTTTCGACGCCTGGTGAACCAACTCTACTATATCGGCGTTAACTCGGTCTTGATCGTATTGCTGTCGGGCTTCTTCATCGGGATGGTGCTTGCGCTGCAGGGCCATACCGTGCTCAGCCGGTTTGGCGCCTCGGAGGCACTGGGACAACTGGTGTCGCTGGCGTTGATCAGGGAACTCGGGCCGGTGGTTGCCGGCCTGTTGTTCGCCGGCAGGGCGGGATCCGCCATTACTGCAGAGCTCGGATTTATGAAAGCGACAGAGCAACTGTCTGCACTGGAGATGATGGGTGTGGACCCAATGGCTCATGTACTGAGGCCGCGCCTCCTCGCCGGAATTATCTCCATGCCCATACTGGCGCAAATTTTTAATGCTGTGGCGATTTTATCCGCCTGGCTGGTCAGCACTGAACTGTTGGGCGTCTACAGCGGTTCGTTCTGGGCCAACATGCAGCAGGTCGTCGACTTCCGGGAGGATGTCGTCAACGGCCTCATCAAGGCGGTAGTGTTCGGATTTGTTATCACATGGGTGGCGGTGCATGAGGGCTATAACGCCGCGCCCAATACTGAGGGTATCAATCGCAGCACTACACGCTCAGTGGTAATCGCGTCGCTTTCCGTGCTGGCGCTGGACTTTATTCTTACTGCATTGATGTTTGGAGACTGATCACATGCGACAAAAATACATCGAAATTGCAGTCGGCTTACTGATGCTCGCTGGCATCGCCGCACTGTCTTTCCTCGCGTTTCAGGTGAGCTCACGCGGATTCAACCAAAACCAGGACGGTTATGACGTGACTGCCTATTTCACTAATGTATCGGGGCTGACCGACAACGCCAGGGTGACTCTCGCAGGTGTCACTATTGGCTCCATACAGAATATCGAAATTGTACCTGCCACGATGAAAGCAAAAGTCGATATGAAGATTTCCAAGGATGTTGATTACTTGGCCGATGACAGCAGTGCAGTGATACAGACGGCGGGCGTACTGGGAGAGAAATATGTCGCGATCTACCCCGGTTCCAACGACGATACTCTGGTGGAAGGCTCACAAATATATGACACGCAGTCGTCGATGATATTCGAGGACATGATCGGAAAGCTGGTCACCAATCTCGCTGCCAAAGACTAGGCGATAAACCTTGTGGGACGACCAGTCCCATAACAACGTGTGGTTGGCAATAGTCGCCGACGACCAGACAGGAGCACAGTGTGAAAGCATCATTCATCGCGGTTGTTGCAGGTTTACTGTTTTCCAGCATCGCTGCCGCTGGCCCCACGGCACAGGATGCCGAACTGCTTATCACCAATTCCGCCAACCAGATCAATGCTATCGTCAAGGATGCGCCTGCCTATATCGATACCGATCCCGATCGGTATTATGAACAAATTGCCGAAGCCTTGGACCCCGTCGTCGATTTCACCACCTTCGCCCGAGGTGTAATGGGTCACTTGGCCAGCAAACGTTATGTGGAGAGTTTACCCGAGGGCGAGCGCGATGCTGCGCGCACAGCTGTTCCTCAGTTCAGAGATGTGCTCTACCACACAGTGGTCAAGAGTTATGGAAAGATTTTCTACAATTACGCAGGCAGCCAGTTCTCTATTCAGTCCTCGGAATTACTTGGCAATGGCGATCAAGCTTCGGTCATACAAAAAGTTGTCGATACCCAGGCCAAGCAATATGCACTGCAGTACACACTGAATAATAAGGGTGGAAAGGGCTGGAAAATTCAGAACGTGATTGTCGATGGTGTCAATATGGGGCAGAGCTATCGCGCCCAGTTTGAAGCTGCACTGGAACGTTATAAGGGTAATACCAGTGACGTCATCAAAAACTGGCCGGAGATTATGGAAGGCCATGAATAAACCGGAGAAGCTGTCGCTGACAGTATTAGACAATCAACTGCGTGTGCAAGGTGTACTGAATTTTACAACAGCCGCCGGCATGTCACAGACGATTGATGAATGCATAGGTGCTGTTTCGAAGTCCTTTACCGTAGACCTGTCAGGACTTGAGTATTTTAACAGCGCAGTTCTATTACTCATGCTCGACTGTATGCGTCTTTCGCAAAAGTCGAACAAATCCTGTCAATTTCTGGGAGCGACTCCGGGCTTGAGAAATATGCTGAAAATGGCGTCTCTGGAGAAGCTTCTCGATGGCAACCATGGTCCTGTTACAAGCAAGTCGCCAGCCCCATAACCGCGCAAGCAGTCCAATATCGGAGTGTAGGAGAATGTGTGGGGCACCAGCAGATTTCAATCAACTTGTGTGTCGCGGACGAAGAGATTCTCCGCCGAGAAATTGGCTGTGCAAAGCGTCGGCAGACCCGTCTGAAAGCATCAGCTTCCAAGTAAAACCTCGACTGAGATGGGTGGTTATTTCTTGGATGTATTCGGCTAGGCTATCTGCTGATCCTGATAACGACGTCCGACTGCAACCCGACGTTCCCGCTGACTCCAGAATTCAGATTCATCTGTGTCATCGGTCAAAGCCAGACGCCGGTCACGCGCGCCGCCACGTCTGTCACCATGATGAATATACTTGCAGCCGCATTCCTGCGCTCCGCAGTTGAGCAGAGGCAAACCAGGCGCTTCCTCGCTCAGGAAGCGTTGTAACCTGATAGATTCTACCGCCAGGCACGCTCGTTGATCCGGGAGTATAGAGACCGCGTGAAAAGGATTACTCGCACCAAAACCGGCTCTTCTATCTTTCATTCGATTCACGCGTGTTGAAGACCGGAACAGACGAAGTCGGAAAAACACCAGTGTTCCCAAAATCATTGCTGCTATAAGGATAGCAATCTGCATTCTCGTCTCCACCGGGTTGCAGTCGACAGTTCGCCTGACTCAGCTACACATTACTCCATCCCACAATACCAGAGCAAGAATGTAGCGATTCCCCTCAAGGGGCACCGTAACCACTGCTCCTGCATGCTGCGGTAACTACCCATAATCATCGATTTGAAGATATACCTTGATATAATTTTTGATTATTTGTTTTTAATACATTAATTCTTGTTAGATATATCTTATTTTGATTGTTAAGATCGTTATGCAGGAACCACTTGGGTGTCAGGCGATGATTGGAGTAATTAGGCGCTCACAGCAGCAGTACGTGCTGTCACACATAACAAACGCGGTGCGGGTATTGAAGCGGCCGAGCGGTGGACAGTGAATGAAATCGTTCGATCTTACCTTTAGCGGAGTTGTGCTTCCGGAGCGAGACCCTACGCAGGTCAAACACGATTTTGCCCAGTTCTTTTGCATTGAGGACCTGACAGTTCTCGATGAGATTTTTTCCGGCAAAACGATAGTGTTACGGCAAAATCTCGATCGTCGAGCTGCGGCGGAATATTTCAGTAAGATCACCCAAATGGGTGGCCAGGCCGAGCTCGTTACCTCTGATGAAGAAAGTCGTTCAAAGAGTGCCGATATCAGTCTGAAATTGGAACAGGAATCATCTGGTATCGCGCGCATTATCCGCATGGCCAAAGAAAAGCCCACCGCAAAAGTCAGACGTAGCGTGCCACTGGCCTTTACGCCGAGCCAACCTGCACAAGAGCAGCACTCGCGACTCGATCGGATACTGGAAACAGGCAAAATCGAACTGAACAGATTACGCGACCGCGTGTCGCAAATGCGGGAAGACTCGCGACGAGATTACACCAGATTGCAGCACGAGAAGGAACAGTTGCAGCGAACAGCCGACGAAGAGCTGGCGATAATAGAACAAAACACCAAAGACCAGCTTATAAGCACACAGTCAGAAATCGCCAGGATACAAGCCGACCAGCAGGCGTCAAAACAAGCGTTAGCACTCAAACTCGCCGCAGCAGAACAACAGGAGTACGACCAGAAAAAACATGCGCATCTTGAAGAAGCGAGGCTAAAGGCGTTACAGGAAAAATTACGGGAAGAAAAAGAAGCCGCACTAACAGACAACGAGGAGCGTAGGAGAAGCACGCAGACAGACGCAGAGAACGAAGTCAAACGCCTGCAGCAGCTCATACAGGAGATACGCCAGCAGACCAGCTTGAAGATCACTGAACTTGAACAGCAGGCAGAAACCATATCGCTAAATATTCAATCTGAAACCACAGAACTGGAACAGCAAAGAATCGATACGCAAGGCAAGTTGGAACAGGACATGATCGCTCTTCAACAACGCAAGAACGACATAAGAAGACAATTTGAGCAGGATAGTATTGCGCTACAACGCCGTCGAGAGGAACGTGAACAAAAAGGTGAAGAGGCGTTGGCCATCCTTCGTGACCAGCAATTGGAAGTGAAACGTAAACGCGATACGGGTATTGCCGATATCGAGCGCGAACATACTCAATTGGAGTTGAACGCCCGACAGGCGCTGAAAGAACTCTACAGCCGGGAACTGGAAGTCAAACGTCGTTACGACGAAACCCTACTTACGTCGCAGGCTCAGACACTACAGGCTGATGCAGGAGAGCCTAGCTTGCATTCCTAAGTTAAGGTTTACGCGGATCATCAAACAGTGCAAGTTCTACCATGGCACATAATGTATGGCCTATCAGGATATGCGCTTCCTGTATTCGAGGTGTGTCATTGCTGGGCACGCAGAGACAATGGTCACAAAGCTCGCGCATCCTGCCGCCGGTCTCACCGGTCAACCCAAAAGTGGTGATGCCCCTCAGTTGCGCTGCCTCCAGCGCCTGCAGGATGTTGGGGCTGTTTCCTGAAGTTGAAATTCCAAGAAACACATCGCCAACCTGGCCATTGGCTTCGATCTGGCGACGGAACAAATATTCATAACCGTAATCATTGCCAACTGCTGTTAGGATCGATGTGTCCGTGGTTAACGCCAGCGCCGGCAATCCGGGACGATCAAAATTAAATCGGCTGACAAACTCAGCGGCGATATGCTGTGCATCGGCGGCACTGCCGCCATTGCCGGCTATGAGCAACTTGCTACCAGCTTCATAACGATCAATAAGCAGATGCCCCATCTGCGTAATCTTCTTCATCATCGCTGCGTCTTCCAGAATGCGCTGCTTCACTGCCAACGACGCTGTAAATTCAGAAGTTACATAATTCAGGTCGGGACGTTCCATGCGGACGCTCCATGAGGTTCGAACTGGAATGAAACGACATCGCCGTCCATTTGATTGAGGGTCCGGACCAATTGAATGCGTTCAACCGGATCGACAATAAACACGATAAATCCACCACCACCAGCTCCTGACACTTTGCCGGCCCAAGCCCCTGCTCTATGTGCGGCGCGCATGATTTCATCGATTTCCGGGTTGCTGATCTGATCGGCAAGATTGCGCTTGGCTTCCCAGCTGCGGCCCATAATTTCGCCAAAGCTGCGAATATTACCACGTAGCAGTGCTTCCTTCATGGCGCTGGCATCCCGCTTTAACTGATGAACCGCCTCTACAGATTTTCCCGCACCGGACTTAAAGCTTTCAATTTGCTGAGCGATAATCCTGTCTGAAGATCGTGAAACGCCGGTGTAGTAAAGCACTGTGGAGGCTTCCAATTCGCTGAGAATCCACTTTTTTATACGCAGCGGATTTACGATCACCCGGTTCTGCTCGTGAAACTCCATGAAATTGACCCCGCCAAAGGTCGCTGCATATTGATCCTGCGCACCTCCCCTAAGGCCGATGTCTATCCGCTCAATCTCAAATGCTAAATGCGCCACATCGTACTCACCCAGCGGCAGATGTAACAACTCAGCAAAGGCTGTCAAAATCGCCACCACCATCGTGGAAGAAGAACCAAGACCGGAGCCCGCAGGTGCATCGGAATAGGTTGTGATCTTGAGTGAGAGCGGCTCGCCGTGATTAAAATCGCGCACAATTCGATTGTATACACCTTTGTGCAGGTCAAGCAGACCATCATAGGGATAGCAAGGTGCAGCGGGCGCGCTGAAGATCTCCTCCCGATCACTCGCCATGAATGTGACATTACCATCCTCACAAGGCTCGATTGTACAAAAAGAACTCAGATTGATTGATGCGTTAAGCACCGCGCCTCCATACAGATCACAGTAAGGCGCGACATCACTTCCGCCGCCAGCCAAGCCGAGCCTTAGAGGCGCTTTGGATCGTATTAACATTAAATGCTGTCTCCACCCATCAGGCGCTGATATACCGGTATCAAATTAGCGACGCTATTAGGCCAGTTACGTTCATTTTCCACAAAATCTCGACCTGCGTTACGAATAGCCGGCCAGCTTGCCTCATTATCAAGCAAATCCAGCAGCGAACTGACCAGATCATCTATGTCATCCGCTTTAAACAATGTGCCGGTAACACCATGACGAACCAATTCCTTATGCCCCCCTACATCTGAGGCCAGGAATAAACTCTTTTGCGCCATGGCTTCCAGTGGCTTTAGCGGCGTTACCAACTCTGTCAATCGCATCGACTTGCGCGGATAAACCAGAACATCCGTTACTGAATAGTAGGTCTCAACGTCCTCATAGGGTACTCGCCCCGTCATAATCACGGAATCCTGCAATCCAAGCTGCGCAATCTGTTGCCTCAGTGCATCAGTCACTTGACCGCCACCAACCAGCAGTAGACGGACATCCGGGCGCACTGCAAGCAATTTCGGCATGGCAGCTACCAATAAATCCAAACCTTCATAGGCGTAGAACGATCCAATAAAAGCAACGACCTTCTTACCCTCGAGCTTAAGGGTCTGCTCAATTCGACTGTCGCGCTTGTCTACCGGCTGGAACCTACTGGCATCAACCGCATTGGGTACGATAGTAATCTTCTGTGGAGAGATTCCGCGTGCGATCAGGTCCTGCCGAATACCTTCGCAAATACACGTCACTTCATCTGCGCGTCTGAGCACCCAGGTTTCCATTGCACGCGTCAGCCGATAACGCAAGCCACCTTCTGTGCTGGTACCGTGACTGACAGCAGCATCTTCCCAGAATCCACGCACCTCGTAGACCACAGGTACACCCAACACCTTCCCTGCCCTGATCGCCGCAACGCCGTTCAATGCTGGCGAATGCGCATGCAGAACATCCGGTTGCTCCTGACGACCGACCTGAATCAGCCGTTTCGCAAGTATGCTGATGACTGACCACTGACCGAGAATGGGAAACTTGTGCAGGAAACCCCTGGATTCATTGCAGCGATAGAATTCCAGCCCATCCACCAGTTCCGTTGCCGGCAGCGACTTTCCCTGATTGTGTTTAGGGCCTGTGACCTGTGCGGTTTTCCAGCCCAGTGCACGCTGTTCATTGAGAATAGCCCGTGTTCTAAATGTGTAACCACTCTGCAAGGGTATGGAGTGGTCCAGTACGTGCAGTACCTTCATCACTCAGTACCCTTGTCTATTAGCAAAAACTGCTCCATGCGCTTGAGGTTAGTATCCCAGTTGTAGTGTGCCAACACACATGCCCGTCCGCGCTATTCGACTGTCTTGGTTGCGCGAGCAATTCCAGTGCTGCGGCTGTCATGGTATCCGCATCATTGGCTACTATAGAAATCACCCCGGGATAATCGACTATTCCGAGGAGGGCATCTTCTGTGGCCAGTACGGGCAACATCATCGACATTGCCTCCAGGGCCTTATTCTGAATTCCTCTGGCAAGCTGCAGCGGCAGGCAGGCAGCGATCGCATGTTGCAGGTAAGGACGGACATCCGGGACTCCACCGGTGACCTTGACACCGGGTAATCTGTCCAACTGGCGCACCTCATCTGTAGGCTTCATTCCCACAATGCAAAACAAAAAATCAGGCTCCCTTTCGCGAACCCTGTGCAGAACATTGTCACAGAACCATCGCACCGCTTCGATGTTTGGCCAATAGTCCATGGCACCGGTAAATACCAGAACCTTCTGTCCCTCAAGGTACGGGTTATCAAAGGAGAGTTGCGGATCAAAGAAAGCACTGTCCACGCCCTGCGTTCTATGGTGAATTTTGTGGGCACTCTCAGGTGCCAGCTGTTTAAATAATTGGGCCTCCTCCACTGACACGAAAATACTCACGTGGGTGGTTGCCGCCATCTCTCTTTCATAAGCCAGTAGTTTATTGGCTTCCCGCTCGTACAACCACGACATCGGCCAGTGTTTGGCTTTAGCGTAACTGCGCCATTTTTCACTATCCACATCCTCTGCATCGAAAATGACAGGCACGTGCGCAGGCAGTTGATCCCTGACGAAACGTCCCATAACACCGCTGAATATCAGCACTGCATCGGGACACTCGCGAGCGATACTCGATGTCACCCAGTTCTGCAGCTCTGCATTGTCGTAGTAGCTGAGGCTCAAAGCCTCGCCGGAAGCCAGCCCTCGAAGGCTACCGGTCAAACGCTTCACCCGGGGAAGATCGACGATGCAACTGTCCTCACACTTTTGCCGAACCACATTCACATACTGCCAATCATCGGGATCATCCACAAAAGTACCCAAATGAACTCGCCACCGGGTTGAAAAGAAATTGAGCATGTTATTAGAGGATATCTTATCGCCTTTATTAGGAGGAAAAGGCAATCGGTGAACCAGATACAGCAGTTTTTTCATTCAGTTTCTTTCTAAATTGACTGCAGCAAGGTATACCCTTGCCCCGTCACAAGGGCACAGTTATATTGGCCTTCAGATACTAAAGCTCAATCAAGTGTAGATAAAGCGCCTATATACCTGCGGATTGCATTTATTTATGGGAATTGTGAAACAAGCCGCCATTCTGATTGGCGGCAAGGGCACACGTTTGGGTGAAGCAGTTCGCGATACTCCGAAACCGCTGCTCGAGGTTTGTGGTCGTCCATTCGTGGAACACATCATGGTGAATCTTCGACGCTTTGGCTTTGAAGATTTTATACTGCTGGCAGGCTATCAAGCCAATGTAGTACAAGAGAGATACAGCAGCGACTGCTCCTTCGCTCAAGAGTTGCAGGCAAAAATCACTGTCGTTGTGGAGCCCTCCGCCTTGGGTACTGGCGGCGCTCTAAAGTACGCGAGCAAGCTCTTTGAAAGTGAATTCCTGTTGCTCAATGGTGATTCAATTTTTGATTTCAATTACCTCGATCTGTCGAATTGCAGCTATCCCGATGAGGCGGAAAACTGGCTTTGTCGTATCGCACTTCTACCAGTTCAAGATGCGACGCGTTATGGATTTGTAGAATTGCAGGGAGCGCGAATCAATGCCTTTCGCGAGAAGCCATCTGTGCCGGAATCCGGGCTGATCAATAGCGGTGTTTACTGGATGAAGTCTGAACTATTGAATTATATTCAGGACACCCCCTGCTCGCTGGAACAACAGATATTCCCGCAACTCGCCCGCGAAGGAAGATTAACGGGGCGCAGCTATCGGGGATTTTTTATCGACATTGGGATACCGGAGGATTTACACCGCGCACGCACCCATCTCACGCATGATTTGCGCAAACCTGCCGCTTTCCTGGACCGCGATGGCACTCTGAATCACGATGATGGTTATACCCACAAGATTGAGGAGTTTCACTGGACTGACGGTGCTAAAGCGGCAATCAAGAAATTGAACGATGCAGGTTATCTAGTGTTCATTGTTACTAATCAAGCAGGTATTGCACGTGGCTACTACGATGCATCTACTGTCGAGCTATTACATGACTGGATGCAAAAAGATCTAGCGCGTGAAGGTGCTCATATCGACGACATCCGCTACTGCCCTCATCATCCGGAAGGAAAGCTTCCCGAGTTATCAATACACTGTGAATGTCGCAAACCTAACACCGGAATGTTACGCAGCCTGATAGAGCAATGGCAGCCTGAAATATCACGGAGTTTCATGTTAGGAGACTCTGACAAAGACGCCGAGGCCGGCGCTGCGGTAGGGATTTACAGCAAGAAAATTGACCCTGAGCAGTTGTTACGCACTGTCGAGACCTTGATCGCAGAGAAGTGAGAAACCCTGCTAACGCCTTTGCTGCCTGCGCAATTCCCACCACATAGCTTGGTCACAGCGAGACCACTCAACGACTAGATATAACCCCGAACTCTTTCTAGATATAACGTAAAGTATTCGATTTTCTTCGAGATTTCTCCAGATTTTTGTGCTCGGTCACAAACCCTCTCCTGTAGCATTTTACTCACATAACCAATTTGTTCGTTTTGCTTTTGAAGCGACGAGAACACCAGCTAATAGCGGGGACGGCAGATCTCCGAGGGGGCACCAAACATGACCAGCACCAAGTCGCAGTTACGATGGGGATTGCCAATTACTTTGCTAGGACTGCTTACATTCATGAGTCCTATGGCTGTGGCGAAAACTCCACAACCACCGGGACTCTTTCAGAACAGCCTCAAGCACATCAAAAAATACTGCCGAAAAATACAGTCAGGGGAAACTACCGAACAGTTAAGATCGATCAAAAGAAACTGCGAAAAGGCAGATTCTTCGTCAGTCTGCCCGACGGCATGTCATACGAAGCGGTACGCGTGATACAACAGGAGCGCGGTAAAGGACGATTCGCATGGGTAGGTCATGCAAGCGATGATCCAGAAAACAGGGTAGTCATTGGTGTCAGCGGCGATGCTGTCGCGGGAACCTTCTCATACCGCGGCAAGCTGTTTCGCTTGGAGCCACGTGCGGATGGCAGCCAAATTTTGAGTGAGGTGACACCGACAGACCCGGCTCCCGAACTTGATCCAATCGCAGTCGCAGACGCACCGTCCGCACTTGTCGATTCCGGAAACAATTTCACTACTGCAGCTGACGCCAATGGCGCAGTGATCGACGTATTAGTTGCATACACTCCAGCGGTGCAAGCACTCTACGGCTCCGCTGGTGCGGAGGCACTGATCTTGCAGGCGGTTGCCGAGGCAAATCAGGCTTATGCAAACAGTGGTATGGCGACACGCCTGAATCTGGTCCATAGCGTCTTGACCAATTACGCCGAATCGAGCGACATGAACACGGACTTAACCAGATTGCGAGGAACTGGCGATGGTTATATGGACGAGCTACACGCGCTACGCAATCAATACGGGGCAGATGTCGTCAACCTCATAGAAATTGAACCTCAGTACTGCGGTTTAGCCTACCGCATGGCTACACTGTCCTCCAGCTTTGCATCCAGCGCATTCAGTGTCGTTCACGCTGGTTGCGCGACGGGTTACTATTCGTTCGCACATGAAATCGGCCACAACCAGGGTGCGCATCACGACTACGCGAACGCGACTGGCGGCACGGCGATTTACCCATACGCCTATGGATTTCCAGACCCGAATCACGCCTTCCGTACCATCATGTCTTACAATTGTATCGGCGGCTGCACGCGTATCGGGCATTTCTCCAATTCCGGCGTCCTCTACAATGGCAGACCCACCGGCTATGCCGGCTCCACAGAAAACGCGATGGCAATCGACAATACCGCCGCCACGGTCGCAAGTTTCCGACAATCAGCAACCCTGACTGTGCCACTCTCGCCTGCCTCGCTGAGCAGCGCAACAGTCGGGCCGAACCAGATCGATTTACGCTGGTCTGACAGGTCTACAAATGAATCAGGCTATCTTCTGGAACGGTCATTGGATGGTTTGAATTTCACTCAGGTTGCCGCCCTTACAGCTAATACCACCAGCTATAGAGACGAGAACCTAACACCCTCAACGCTGTATCAGTACCGAGCAAGAGCATGGAACAGCAGCGGCAATTCCGGTTACAGCAATGTGACCACTGTAGCCACTGACGCTGCCCCGCAATATGTCGAGCAACATGCCAACCTGGAACTGAGCGCCGGCGGCCAGGTCGATGGTACGACCCAGAACACGGCAAGCGAAGGTGGCGCAAAAGAAACCATTACAGAAATCACCTACGGCTATCTAAAGCGCCTCAGCTATCTGGAGCATTACTGGCTAATTAACGTACAAGCGGGAAAGCGCGTCACTTTATTTGCGAACGTTGGTACGACAGCAACCTCTCAGTCGTTTACCTTCGCATATTCCACCGTTCCGGTGTTTCTTGCGCAAAACAAGAGCGCATGGATAGACATGTTCACCGTGTCAGCAAACACCCCGAAATCGATGCAGTTCGACCTGCCCAGCACCCTGACCGGCCCTGTTTATATCAGTGTCAGGGATAACGAGCGCGCCGCAGGCACGACTTCGACCGATTCGCTGATCATCGATTACCTGGCAGTCAGAACGGAGCTTTAGCGCCTGAACGGGAACCGGACTCGCACTCCGCCACCCACCAGCCTCTCCAGTCGATTGACCAATGTCCACTGGGGAGGCTGCATACGGGTTCAAATTCGCTACTGAATGCAGATAAGAAACCAGCTATTACATCACCATACCGTTACCTTCCTGGCAGAGTGACCGATACCGAGTTCTCTGCGGGGTTGCGGTCATGGTTGCACTCTATAGCGCCCACGCTACAATCTGCACTTCTACCGCCCATCAGCATGCCAATCCATGTCTTTCTGGCAACCCAGATCGCTATCGCAACTCGTACTCGTCAGTTTCTTCGCTGCAATAGCGCCACTGAGCGTGACGATTGTATTCACGCTGCAAACACTCGGGGAAATGGCAGACAAGAATCGGGAGATCACCCGTACCGTTGTTGAAGTAACACGTCTCGGACAGGACATTCAACACAATGTACTGGAACTGGAACGACGCACTCGGCAATACCTGGCGTTGAACGACACTGAACTGGCTGACTTGTTCGAGCTTGAGCGAACACGATTGGCCAACCAGCTTGAGCTGCTGCAGGACCGGATGCCATCTGAAAGCCCGGATATCAAAGGGTTACTGGGGTCGCTGGCGCGGCTTGACCTCGCACCCGTCGATGAATTTGACGGGGCTGAGGAATCTGTCACTGAAGCACTTCGGGAACGCGGATTTGAATACGAGTTCTCGGTAATAAGCGAACAAAACAAGGCCGTTGCAAAGTGGCTACAATCCTCCGTTGATCAACTGTTGAAGAGGAACACTGAGGAGGCGGATTCCCACATCCGCACTTTACAGCTGCAACTAACGCTCATGGCAGCGGCGACGCTGGCCCTATTATCCCTGATCACCTACTGGATCAACAAACCCGTAAAGGACCTGACACAGGAGATACATAACCTGGGTACTGCGGGACTGAGTCACCCGATTGAGATATCCGGCCCCCTGGAATTGCAGGCTCTGGGTAGCGAGCTTGAATGGTTGCGCAAGGGACTTCACGAATCCGAGCAACAGAAGGAACTGTTCTTGCGTCATATTTCACATGAACTTAAGACACCCCTATCGAGCTTGAGAGAGGGTGCTGAACTACTGGCAGAACAGGTCACCGGACACCTCTCTCAGCAACAACTCGAGATTGTCGAAATCGTGCGGCTAAACGGCATAGAATTACAGCGACTTATTGAGAATCTGCTCGACTTCAACCGCCTGCGACAGCAGGTGCTCAATTTGGAAAAAATCGAACTACAGTCGCTTTGGCAGGAATTGCTGGGGAACTATAGCCTGAGCCTCAGTAGAAAAGCCTTGCGCCTGCAACAAAGAGGTGACGAAGCCACGTGGGTGGCCGATCGCTACAAACTCAAAACCTCGCTGGACAACCTGCTATCCAATGCCGTCAACTACACCCCGGAGGGCGGATGCATCGATATCACTTGGCATAAAAAAGACTCCAATCTGGTTATTGATGTCGCCAACTCGGGTGCGCCCATACCTTACGAGGACGCCGATCGTGTATTCGAACCGTTTTTCCAAAGTGTCGCCCAGCGCACCGGACCAATAAAAGGATCCGGTATAGGTTTGAGTGTCGCCAGAGAGTGTATTGAAGCACAGGGCGGAAGTCTGACGCTTGCACCGCATGATAAGCTGTCAGTATGTTTTCGACTGATATGTCCCGCGCACTAATCTCACTGCTGCTACTGCTTCTTGTGCTCACTGGTTGTACAACACAACCTCCTGCGGAATCGACCGGTGAGGATACGGCCAACGTAATTCTATTTCCAAGTGTCGAGCAATGGCTGAATTTGCAGCAGGAGGTGGAAGCTATGGACATCGCTGAAGTGACATCACGGCTGGCAGTTGCAGATAAATCCGATGGTGTGCGTCAGTTGTACTACTACGGCGTACTTAATCAGCGTTTACCGACCTATGGCGCCTGGACAGTTGCACGAGATGCATTTCAAAAACTCCAGGAAAATGAAAACTTGCCGAACGCGCAGCGCCAGCTGGCGAGCATTTTTAGGCAGTACAATCAAAATCGCATCAACAGCTATCAGCGATACAACAATCTCCTCACGGAGAAAACTCAAACCCAGGATGCCCTGAGCCAGGCGGAACAGGAAAAGAAACTGCTGGAACAGAAAATACAAGCCCTCACTGATGTAGAGGCGGCTATCAGTACGCGCAAGGAGGAATGAATAGATGCACGCTCGCCTGCTGCTAGTCGATGATGATGTCAGTCTTCTGAAACTTATGGCTATTCGTCTGGAAGCAGAAGGCTTCGCAGTAGAAACGGTAGAATCTGCTGAGCTGGCCTTACAGGCCCTGCGCAACAGTTCTTTCGAGCTCGTTATCACTGACCTGCGCATGGAAGGCGCCAGCGGGCTGGATCTGTTTGAACAAATTCGGCACTTTTACCCAGGGATTCCAGTGGTCATCATGTCCGCGCAAGGCACCATTCCGGAAGCCGTCTCCGCCACTCAGATGGGTGTATTTGAGTTTTTGACCAAACCTGTAGATAAGACCCTCCTATTGTCCACGATAAGGGCTGCCCTGAAACGTTCAGGTTCTACCCAAACAGAGATATTCGAGGAGTGGCGCGAGCATATCGTGTCGCGAAGTCCATTGATCGAACGTATTCTTAATCAGGTTCGACAAATAGCAAGCTCAGACGTAAGCGTACTCGTAACTGGTCCAACCGGCAGCGGAAAGGAACTACTGGCAAGAGCAGTACACGAGGCCGATGAATTGCACAATGGTCCCATGGTCGCGGTCAACTGTGGCGCACTGCCGGAACAACTACTGGAATCTGAGCTATTTGGCCATGTGAAGGGAGCATTCACGGGCGCAATCAGTGAACACACTGGTCTATTTCGCGCCGCTAGCGGCGGTACACTTTTCCTCGATGAAATCGGCGATATCCCGTTGCCATTACAAGTGAAACTGCTGCGAGCTCTGCAGGAAAGGCGAATTCGACCCATTGGCAGCACCCGCAGCGAGTCTGTCGATGTACGCATTATTTCCGCCACCAATCGTGATCTGGAACGGGATATGCGGGACGGTCTCTTTCGCGAGGATCTGTTTTATCGACTGAATGTCGTAAATTTTCATTTGCCAGCACTGGCGGAGCGGCTCGAAGACATCCCACTGTTAGCCAATCACTTCCTGCGGGCCACACGAGCGCACAGAATGGGCACTGTCACCAGTTTTGCGCCTGCAGCGATTGATGTCATGGTCAATGCACCATGGCCTGGTAACGTGAGACAGTTGGAAAATGTCGTGCAACGCACCGCCGTACTCTCGACAACACCGGTAATTCCCGAAGCATTGGTACGTGAAGCATTAACCGTACAGGATCAATACCTTCCCTCGCTCAATCAGGCGAGGCAGCAGTTTGACCATGACTATCTGGTTAAAGTTTTACGCCTCACCAGCGGCTCCGTGGCGGAGGCGGCAATGCTGGCACAACGACACCGCACAGATTTCTACAAACTCCTGAAGCGGCATAAAATTAATCCTGACAATTTCAAAGAGAACTCTTAGTTGGCGATTAGAATACCTGATGTCCATAGGATGCATCAGTTTCACAACTTTTCGCCAGAAGCGCGTCGACCATGATATCGCCCAACTGCCGTCGGTAATGTGCAGGCTCCCAAAACCACTCTAGCGGTTTTGACACCACTCCCTTCGCCGGTATCGGCTCACTGATATAAGAGGGGTCCTGCGCGAAATCCCAAAATACAATATCCGCGTCCCGGTGCCTTCTTATGGTCTCCGTCAGCTCGTGCATCCATCTTTGGTAAGCCGGCATATGTCCGTTCTCTCTGAGCAAGGTCCAGAAAGATTGGTGAAACGGATTGGTGAACAGGTACACCCTGATATTGCGTTCTGCTGCCAGATCAAGGAAGTCATCCAGATCGCCAAAAGCCGAATTCAGCTGTCCCTGCGAATCCCGCAGGTACCATGGCTTCGAGTACTTGAGTTCCAGATCCACCATCTTCTGTTCAAATAATGCGAGCGGGCCTTCTACCCTTACCGCTTCCGCAAAATCCCGCGCGGGGTTAAATCCGTGTTCGTCGCGATCAGGCGCGGCAGCACTTTGAAATGCCATTGTTTTCACAGAGGCAATCAATGCATCAAGTGAGAAAAGGGACCTCATATAGTCCGAAAAACGCGATTCCATATAATCGGGGTTTAACTCGCCAGCCGAGGTGTAACGAAATTCACCACTTGATTGTTCAAGCAGTGGTGATCGACTGTCAATCGCCTGAGTATCAGGTGAAATAAAATCAGTGAAATCAACGCTCAGAAAAACTGTCTCTATCGGCTGCTGATAGATAATATTTAGAGCATATTCGAGTTGTGTACGCACTCCAGCACCTGGAATTCCAACGTTGTAAACGAACATGCCGCTCTTTGAAAAGCAGGGATGCAGAGGATTGATGCCCAATTCAACCCTGGAGTTCCCCGCTATTAAGGCATTATGCACTGCAAACAGCGGTTGATACTTCTTTGTCAGTCGCGTGTGCTCATTAATATCGACTTTGTACTGGTTGAAACCTGCGATCCGCTTGGTTCCAATAATTCCGTAGGGGTCAACCGCGGCATTTATAGCCACTACAAGCGTAGCGAAGATCAAACTGGCCAGCAGAGTGCTAAAAAGATAAGTACGCGCTTGCATACTAAAACTGAAAGTACAGAAATTCCGACACTTGTTGCAATGTCAAAATCCCCGCAATTCCCGCCAACGCTACAGTTATCGCCCAGCGATAACTGTAGTCCCAACTGAACATTCTACTGCCTCGAATTCCCTTGAAAACTTTGTCATTCTCGTACAGCACAGGATCATACTTTTGAAAAACCTGGGCGACATTGGGCAAACCCAGTGCAATCAAGCCCGATACCAGAATCCACATAAAATTGCTTACTATAAGTGAACCGCCACCAAGCCCTGGGACCATTCCCATGGCTATCAGGTGATTACCGAGTTCCCCTGCTCTCGCCAAAATTCCAGCTGGAATTTCGAAACCAGAAGCGCCTAGCATTGCAAGGGCGATATGATTACCCTGTTCCAGGGTCGGCGCACGAAAGTAAACCCAGGAAAATATCACGGCAATAAACGTTACCAGCCAACTTAATACTCTGTAGTAACGATAGGACGACAAATCCCATCCGCACCGCTGTAACACATGCCTCCACCCATGATTGATCATCAAGTATGTGCCGTGCAAGCCACCCCACACCACAAATGGCCACCCGGCGCCATGCCACAGTCCTCCCAGCAACATAGTCAGAAACAGGTTTACATAGCGCCTGTACTTTCCCTTTCTATTTCCGCCAAGAGCTATGTACAGGTAGTCGCGAAGGAAGTGCGATAACGTCATATGCCAGCGACGCCAGAATTCAATAATACTGGTTGATTTATAGGGCGAAAAAAAGTTGACTGGCAGACGTACTCCAAAGACACGTGCTGCGCCAATGGCCATATCTGAATAGCCTGAGAAATCAAAATAGAGCTGGAATGTATATGCCAGCGAGCTTCCCCACGCCCTGAAAAAATCCACGTTCCCACTGACGTCGTACACAGGACCAACATAGGTTGAAAGGCTATCGGCAATAACTGTCTTCTTGAACAATCCAAGGGCAAATATGGAAATGCCAATAGCAAAATTTGACCATCTGGGTGTTAGATTCTCCACTTTCATAAACTGGGGGATAATGTCTCGATGGTGCACAATCGGCCCAGCTATGAGTTGAGGGAAGAAGCACACAAAAAGCGAGTAATGCAAAAAATTGTACTCATGTGTCTTGCCCTGCCAGGCGTCCACCAGATATGAAATCTGTTGGAAGGTGAAGAATGAAATAGCCAGCGGCAGAAAGATGTCGCCAATATTCCAATGGAGTGAAAATGCAATATTTACATTGTCAACAAAGAAATTGGCGTACTTGAAATAGGCTAGCAAGCCAAGATTGACACTGATTCCGATCACCAAAACGCTGCGTTTCCTGAACCTTCGTCCGCTAGACAGCATTCGGCCAACGATAAAATTGAATCCAATTGAGAATAGAAGCAGGACTAGATAGATGGGATTCCAGTAGGCATAGAAGAAAAGTGATCCCACCACCAGAAATGCAAGGGCTGCTTCAAGAGAAAAATATCTGGCAAAAACAAAATAGCCGAACACACAAAACGGAAAGAAAAGAAAAATGAACTCGTAAGAATTAAACAGCAAGCTCGGTAATTCCTGAAAAGCGCCCCATTTTTAGTACTCTCACTTTCTCAGATAACCTGGCGTGACACCACTAGAAAACACGATAACTACTACTCAGATCACATTCGGCAAGTCTCGCGCTTTCAATTGGGCGGTGAATACTTCAATTTATTCGACAACACAGTTAGGCGGCCAGGTCATCCCAGAACAGACTGGCATCAGGCGGGCTATCTTACGATTGTCCTGGGCAGATGGTAGCATTAACGGTTATTGGTCGGGAGCTTGGGTTTATTGCAATGGCGCAACAAATGGGTGGTGATAAAAAGTCCAGAGAACCGATGAGACATCACGGACTTCTCGGCGTCTACACCGCATCGAATCAACAAGCGTTACCCAATGATAGCCTTGAATCACTAATTCATGCCTTGCAAACCTCATTACCCGTTGCCTCTCGGCAAGCATCCTGCTTTGCATTGGCAACCACCGGCGATGCTCATGAGCTACCCGGTGGCGGCGCCGCAATTATTGTGGGTCGCCCCCACTTTAAAGCCGCGAATCTGGCTAAAATCGCTCAAACACATGGCTTTGCTGCAGCGCTTGCTCAAGGCTATCAGGATTTCTCCAAAAACGTGTTCTCACATCTGTTCGGCTCATTTGGCTGTGCGATTATCGATGTCGAGAAGCAAAGAATACTGATAGCGGTAGATCGCCTCGGCCTGCAATCAATGTACTACCACGAAAATGCAGTCGGATTGTGTTTTGGCAGCACCGCAGGGAGTATTCTGGCATGCACCGAAGACAGACCGGAGCTGATGAACCAGGGGGTGTATAACTACCTCTACTTTCATATGGTTCCGAGCCCAGGCTCCGTTTATCACGGGCTTGCCAAACTTCCCGGCTCTCATTATCTCGACTACCACAATGGACAAAGCCAACTGGTCAACTACTGGCGTCCGACATTTGCCGAATCGACCGCAACTAAATCTATGGGCGCACAGTCGAGCCAACTCAAAGCGGTACTAAAGGAATCGGTGGAACGCTGTCTGGCCGATTCCGGTAATGTGGGCTCATTCCTCAGCGGTGGTCTCGATAGTTCTACGGTAACAGGCATACTCGCAGAACTTCGTGAGCGTGAAGCAGCGGCCTATTCGATAGGCTTTTCCGCCGAGGGATACGACGAAATGGCCTATGCAAGAATTGCTTCGCGTCATTTCAATATCGAACTGAATGAGTACTATGTAACACCACAGGATGTGGTTGATGCACTGCCAATGATTGCCACCAGCTATGACGAACCCTTCGGCAACTCTTCAGCATTACCAGCATACTTCTGCGCCAAAATGGCGTTTGAAAATGGCGTAGACACGTTATTGGCTGGTGATGGTGGAGACGAGATATTTGGTGGCAATGAACGCTATGTGAAACAGAAAGTGTTCGAACATTACAACACTCTTCCCATCGGCATTCGCAGACGAATTATCGAGCCGCTGATACATGCAATGCCGCAGTCGCTACCATTAGTTCCTAAGGCCAATAGCTACATCGCTCAAGCCAACACTCCACTTCCCGACCGAATGCAGAGTTATAACTTTCTTCATCGGCATGAGGCCTCGGAGATATTTTCAGATGATTTCCTCACAGAGGTTGATACCGACTACCCGCTAAGATTGTTGAGGTCGATTTATCACCGTCCCGAAGACGCATCAGAGCTCAATCGCATGCTATACCTCGACTGGCAGATAACCCTGGCGGACAATGACTTGCGCAAGGTCACCCAAACTTGTGCATTGGCGGGAGTTAATGTGGTGTATCCAATGCTCGATGACGCCCTGATTGATTTTTCATGCCAGATACCCAGTGCATGGAAAATCAAGGGAAGGAATTTGCGCCATTTTTATAAGCATGCACTGACAGGATGGCTTCCCCAGGAGACTATCAACAAGACCAAGCAAGGATTCGGTTTACCCTTTGGCGTGTGGATGCAAACCTATAAACCGCTACGAGAGCTGGCGTATGACAATTTGTTAAAGCTAAAGCGCCGCAGGTTGATTCGGCCTGAGTTCATTGACAGGGCAATTGCGATGCACCAGAGCGAGCACGCAGCATACTATGGTGAACTGGTCTGGATACTAACGGTATTCGAGCTATGGATGCAGGGACACTGTGATAACAAAACTGGTTGACCAGCCTGAGTTTAAAGTAACTCTCTGGTCTATTGGTTTAACACCCAGTCTATGGTCAACCGCGACACCTCATCCTTCCATCGCTTCTCGGAAAAAGTATGATCCGCGCCAATGATTGTGTGCACGGATATCGCAGGGCTGGAGATCGCAGCATGCCACTGCGAATCGTGCGCAGTGAGTGTGGAGAATTCACGTGCTGTCAGATCAGCATCACTCAGCACAATCAACACGTCGTGACGAAAGCGCTGCAACCCATACAACATTTCCTCTATGTAGGAACGACCAGAAGGTCGTCGTATCAAAGTGATGGATGGCCGCCTGATGAGTGCCAGCGCATCTCTGGCAAGCTCTTTGAACGCTGGCGCTAAACGGATTTTGCCTGAAAACAACCGTCGCCACTGCTCCTTTCTCGAAAACGCAGGGCGGTAATAGTGGGCGAGTTTAACCTGTGGTGAATACTCACCATTATGTACCCACGGATTGAGCAAAATCATACCCGCGACACGCGGATCGCGATTGCCAAACATCATGGCGCTGGAAGCAGCGTCGCACAGCCCCCATAACACCACGCGGGTCATCGTTGGGACACTCCTGAAAAGCGCATCAATGGCTGCGAAAATATCTTCCTCTGTCGAATCGAACTCTCGCTTGGGACCCTCACTATCACCCATGCCGGTGAAGTCAAAGCGCAACGAGGCAATGCCAGCTTCTGCAAGACTTCTTGCCAGCAGCGTAAACTGGCGATGACTTCCCACTCGGTACTGTGGGCCGCCCACCAAAATCAAAACACCCACATCTGTCGCAGCCTCAGGGGTCGCGACAATACCGAACAAGCGGTTCAATCCACACTCAAATAGAACTGCCTGTTCACGATATAGCGTCATTACTGTGTAAAAAGACTCAAGGTGTTGGCATAGAGCTGTGGATTATCCGGCGCATCGATTGTGCGCCAGAATGGATCTCCCTGCGCAAAAGCAGTATCGACGGAAACACCCTGCTCTCGCCAGTGCTCTCTTACATTCTCGCTGGCTGCAGAATGATTTCCAGCCGGAGATGCACCAATTTCCAACCAGTGCACCGGACATGAGGGGACAAGATCGTTCAGCCTCACGCGGGCCAATTCGAGAGCCAATGTTGACGATAGCTCGTATCCTGCAATCATCAGTGAGCGCCCGGATCTTAATTCGTTCCACAACCATTTTCGGTCAAAGGTGATTGCATCACTGACTGCAGACGCCGCGGTGCGCAACCGTAAAAATTGATCCACCTGCTGTTCTCCATTCAGAACCGGCTGCCACAGCACCAGTTTGGATATATCCGAACGTCCCTGCGATAATTCGCAGGCCAGCAGCGCGCCCAGACGCAGCCCCCACAGGCTCACAGGCTGTTTGCCTCGATCTGCGAGAGCTTCGGCAGCAAAACGCGCATCCTGTAACCATACCTGCCAACTGGCATCGAAAAAATCACCACCGGCATCGCCACACCCAGTGAGATCCAACAACATTACACGATATCCAGCGGCAACAAGCTCACGCGCTTGATTCGCCACTATATGTCTGGATTTATTCATCTCATCGGCAAAGGGAGGGAGATATAGTATCGAGCTATGTGCTTCAGTGAACACCGGCTCAAGAAGGATATAGAACAGCTTTCTTCCCTGGTGTTCGAGAAAATCACCGTGGATACTGAATTTGCCAGAGGTCATTGGCTATCCGAGCTTGGACTCCACGAATGCGGTGAGACTCCCCACCGTTGCAAAGACATCAGCATCGATCTCGTCGTCATCGACCATGATGCCATATTGCTCTTCAAGGCTGGCTAGAATACCCACCACAGACATGGAATCCATTTCCGGAATCGCGCCTAGTACCGGAGTATCCGGATGAGGTGCGATGGCGCCTGCAGGCACCCCCAGGGTTGACTGCAGTATCGCAATGACATCTGATTGAATATCCATAAACACACTATTACCGATAAAAAAGCTAACGCAGATGGGGCTAGAAACCCCGCAATTTTCAGTATTCTGATTCGGTCATGCTAACCTTGCGTCTGTATCTTCTCAAGCTCGATTTGTGACTCGGGTAACATATTCCGGCTATTGCCATTCCCGAGCGTATCCCCGATAGTAATTGACGAACCCCGCATGTTGGCGAATCTCGGTTGACTGACCGCAATACTCAAATTCAGATAGAGAAAGTACCCCTGCAGGGCGGCAGGATGAATGACTTCGTACGCTCTGCTTTCTCGGAGTACGAGCAGCGAGACCTGCAGTTCGGATTGAACTGGCTTAGAAACCTGGCTGGAACCGCGCTGGATAGTACTGAGACAGCAGTGATTTTGATTGCACGAATGGCACCCGATGACTTTATCGCCCTGCCATTAAAGCTGAATTCCCGCAATCGGAGTGCCTCATCACTCAGCACTTTCTACTCATCAAACTATTCACCAGTAGTCCACACACCCCGACCCGCCATACTACTGCACGCTCTTTTTCAGCACTTGGCTCGCCGGGAAAAGATGGCAACAATTACCATTTCCCCTATGGATTCGGCTTCCCCGATTTTTGCGCAATTGAAGGACGCGCTCAACCGCTCGGATTGGAACGGTGTCCATAGTTTTTTTTGTTTTGGCAACTGGATTCACGATCTTGGAGGTGACTCCTACCAAAACTACTTAGCGGCGCGGTCCTCTCGACTAAGAAACACGGTTGCCCGCAGGACGCGAAAATTTGTCGGCTCCGAGCATGGCAAACTCGCGTTGATCACGGGTGGTAACAATCTGGAGCAAGCGATTGAGCAATTCATTTCAATCTACAATCAGAGCTGGAAACGTCAAGAACCCTTTCCTGAATTCATTCCACAACTCCTTCGACTAGCCGCAACGCATGGCTGGCTGCGCCTGGGTATTGCCAGCCATGAAGGTAAACCCATTGCCGGGCAGATATGGTTCGTCTGGCAGGGCACTGCCTATATTTTTAAACTTGCCTACCATGAAGAATACAAGCACTTATCTCCGGGCACGGTCCTGACCGCGTTTATGATGGAGCATGTTATCGATCGCGATGGCGTCAGCCGTATAGATTATTTGTCGGGAGACGATGCGTACAAGAAAGACTGGATGTCCAGCCGAGGCGAAAAACATGGCCTTGCAGCCTATAACATTCGATCATTGCGCGGAAGTGCAATGTTCCTGGCGCGAGCAGCAAATACGTTCGTCAAAAAAGTCGCGGGCAAGAAACCAGCCTAATTACCCCTAAGTTTGACCAACCAGTCAACAATCGCGCGATTGGCCGCCTGCCTGGATTTACTGTCAGAAAATGTTTGATCCGCGTCCGGGAAATCTATGCGTGAGCAGGTGCTACGATGATAAACTTGGTGCCACTGCACATCGCTATTGACCAACTCGTCGAATTCTCGACTCAACAGGCTCTGGCCGCTCATCAAAAATAGTACCGGGCCGTCGAACTGACGCAGTCCGCTCAGCATTTTATTGACATAGTTTCCTGTATCACCAATGGTTTCGTCCGAAACTGACCGATCCGAAACGCGAATGAGTCGAACGAATTTGTCAGCCACCTTCTGCCATCCCTCGACAGCATAGGCCGTAAAATTGTATTCAAAACGCAGCACTTTACGCCAGAAAGACCATTCTTTGAGTCGACTCAAATAGTGTTTGCGCATAACAGCAGACTGGGTAAAGGTGGTGGTAACCCACGGGTTACCCAGCACCAAACTGACAGCATCCTCAATGCGCCAGCCATGTATCATGGCGGCCGAGGCAGCATCACAGCCACCCCACAACACAACCTTGCTGACCTCAGGTACAGCTTCACGAAATGCATCTACAGCAGCCTGTATATCGTCTGCAATGTGTTCAAAGCCGAGAAAATCACCGCTACTGTCGCCCAATCCCCGATGGTCAAAGCGCAAAACTGGTACCCCGGCGCTGGACAACTCACGAGCTGCACTGACCATGCCGCGACCAACACCCGCTCGATACTGGGGCCCGCCAGCGATGATAGTCACAACACCGATATCAGCGGGAATTGCGGGTCTATGGATGATCCCGACCAGTGCCTCTCCGTTGCACTGGAAGACGATTGGTATTTCAGCCGAGACGGGTTCGTTCATAATACTAATCCATCGGTAGTAGCGAGTAGCTGGGGCGCAAAATCCCGCTCATGGATCTGCCAAATGGGAGGATCACAAAAGGTTTTTACATCCACTCTGTTACCGTTAGTGGTCAACAAATTGACGACCTTCTGCGACGCAATGCCTATCTCCTTACCTGTTTCCGCGACATTCTCAAGCCAGTAAATGGTCTCTGAGCACAAAGCGCCCGCCCCTGATAATTCAATTTTCTCGATGTCACGCACCAGTTGACCACCCAACGTGTAGCCGGCTATCTCTACGTCCTTTCCCTCTTCCAGCCTCTGCCGAATTTCCTTGGTCGTTTCCGCCGGTAGATCGCGCACCATCAGGGAGGCGACTCGTTGGCGCAGAACCTGGGTAACGTAGAGTGCCGCAGATGTAACAGGTTGCCAGAGAATGATATGGCGCGGTTCCAGGGCTGAGGTCGCGGCATAATCCAGTGCAATGAGTCCACCTAAACGAAGTCCCCACAGTACTAGTGGGCCAGGGATCTCTCGCTGCAGTGTATCTATTGTCGTACGAATGTTGCGTTTCCAGACTTCCAGCGAGGCTTCACGTAACACGCCCTGGCTATCTCCTGTTCCGTAGAAGTCCACCAGAGTGCAGGAATAGCCAGCGCGGGCAAAGCTTCGCGCCTGGGTTGCTACCAACGACCTGCAGCGATTCATCTCCTCCCCAAAAGGTGGAATGAAAACAATATGCGCCCTGGGTGCGTTACCGCAGGAAAATTGCAACGTGAAGAACTTTTCGCCCTCCTCGCCCATGAACCGAGGACGAAGGCGTAGACCGTCATTGAGCATGCGTTTCGCTTTCCCCTATGCAGATAAATATACGTCTGTCCACCTGTATCCACTCTGTCAGATCGACTCTCACCTCTTTCACAAAGTTCACAGAGTGAAGGTAGTCCAAAGCATATTTGCGTCAGGCATTACTGTGCAGGATGCTCCATTTCAGTCAGAGCTATGCAAATGCACATCCTCACCGCAAACCATCGTGGTTGCTGACAACCCGACAAAAGACAGAATACGCTTCTGACCTTCGGAGTTGCTTAAGTCCTCAATATCAAAAATCCTGAAATTTTCAGGGAAAGCTCGCTGTAATCGATCCGCTTCCAAGTAGTAGTAATCCCAGTACATACCGATCGCAGCTTCTTTTGACTGCGCCTCGAATTTGGGGAAGCAACTATCCCAGACCGGATCTTGTTTCCATCGACTTCCGTCATGTATCTGCCAGTAATTGTACTCTGTATAAAATGGGCTACGGGTAATCCAGGATTTGAGCCGATCGGCAAGCCACAAAGAGCGCCACCGCTTGATAGCAGATTTCTTCATCCAACTGCCAATAGTCTGCTCTCTATTGCGTTTGATACAGACAAATCGACAAGCCGGGTCAATTCCCAGCAAGACTTCCACATAGTTCAAATAGTAATAGGCGATATCACCGATCAACTTCACCTCAGTCATTTGCTGCAGCTTCTGATAAGTAACAACAGATGATGGACGGGAATAATCGATTGTTAAACAGCTGCGATCGCCACCCGAGAGAATTCGTCTAAACTCCCTGATCGCATTCACATGCGGCTGTTGATTGCCGCTGAAAACGGCGCATGATGGGTTCATTTCATGGAAACAGATTCCACCATCCTGTTGATCGATCAGCGCGGTGAGAGACGCCGTACCGGACCGGCCCGATCCCAAACCAATTACGACTCCGGGATTAGTCGACACAGTCACAGCAAGCACCCTATTATTACAATCTGAAAATTCTTGTCCGTCTCAATGGGACTACAATAGCGATTTTCCATGCTGGCAAGCAGCGGATAAAACAGGGGGGCGGGCATCATAGTCTTGATTTTAGTCACTACTGCGAATTGCCATCATTGCCTTGAGATTATCTACTGCCTCAGCTATTCGCTCATAGCAGGCAAAATAGTATTCCTTCGCCCGACCGTAGGGATCGACAATTTCAGCAGGCCAGCCATGACTGCTTGTATGCGCGCCGAGCAAATATACCTTGTCTGAAATTTCAGCATCCACCTTGAGTACTTTGTCATAGTGGCTCTTCTCCATCACGAAAATAATATCACTGTCCTTCAGCATCTGCGGTGTTACATGGCTGGACAGCATATGCCCCATCGGCAAACCAAACTGGCCGGCGACCTCGACCATGATGGGGTCCGGGGGTCGACCGGCTTCCTCGTGGAATCCTGCTGAAACCACTGCAATACCCGAATCCTCGGCATAGGCGCGAACCATAGCATCGGCGAGCGCACTGCGATTGATATTGCCATAACACAGAAACAACATCGACTTTGCACCGGCGACAACTCTGGATACTTTCCCTGTTTTCCAGGCTTTACGCTGGTGGGAGTAGAATCGTTTTTCCTCAATCAACGCTTGCATACGCCTGAGATAGGTTTGCAGTATTCTACCGACATCGATCAATCCAGGTGCAGGATCACGCAGACTCTGCACGTCAAAGCGATGCCCAAAACTGAAAAACAAACCCAACTCTCTCAAAACTGCGGTCCCAGAGGGTACCCTCGCAATACGCTTGTCGGCGCCTCCTCGCAGGATGGCTTCGTACCAGTGCAAATCACGCGACAGCAACCTACAGTAAATATTATTCCGGTATGGGCCGTAAGGCCTTTCAGCTCTGTTGAGTTCCATATCGAGCAACATAGATGGGAAGTCAGCTCCGGCAGCAACGGCCAGCGGTAGTGACCCCCAAAAGCGGCCGTTGATTTCCATCAGAGAGAACTCCTGCGTCTCTGGATTCATTTTGAATTCCACCATTGCAACACCATTCCAATCCAGTGCCGCTATCAACTTCTCCGAAGCTTCAAGTAATTGCTGCATAACCGGCTCACTTTTGCGTAAGCTGCTTCCTCCGCCAGTCAGAGGCACTTCATGCAATCGCAAGTGCTGGAACGCATATAGTATTGTGCCTTGCTTGGCGATGAGTTCTATCCCGACTCCCACACCAGGGAAGTATTCCTGCAAAAGTACCGGACCGAACCTCAGCGCGTGTGCGCAACCTGATTTCAACTCATTCTCATCAAACGCATAACTGACTTGCAACTGGCTCGCTTCTCCCTCGGCAGAGCCTATAGAACGGGCAGGCTTGAGCACCACTGGATAACGAAGCTGGCTCTCCAATTGCGCAAGTTCATCCAGAGATACCAAAGAAACACCCAACGGCCTTGGCACCCCAACCCGGTCGGCCAGATCCAGTGTTTTCGCTTTGTCGAGTGCGATATCGAGACTTCGCATATCGGGCATTGCGATCTTCACATGCTCGAAACGCTGTTGATTTTTCGAGATCGCAAGCAGCGTGCGCTCAGTAACTGGAATAATCAGGTCGTAGGGCTGATTTTGTAAGTGCGTCAGAAGCCAATCTACAAACCCCTCAGTAGCCGAAAGCGGGTCCGGGTACTGAAAGCATGTGCGCACTGCCCTTGAATAGCTGGTCAGCGGTCTAACGGTATGACTGGCTACACTTACATCGCAGTCCTTTCGGGACAGCGACCTGGCGATGGTCAGCGCGGGGACCATATCCGCATCCAACACGAGAACTCGTGCTTTGTTGTTGCTCTTCATTATGTGATCTCAATCACCGGTGCAGCCAGGACATGCCAAGCTCTCGGGGATCAATATGGTGCCATCGTTTGGCAACTGCAATCTACTAAATCTCACTAGTTGCGGCCCGTCAGACGCAGAAGCACCCTGATCAACTCTTTACATCTGCCCCTGTATAGAAGCCAGAAGGCGGCCACATAGACCATAGCTCCCAGCGGAATTTTATACAAAGACAGCGGGCCCGATATAGCTGGCAGTTGCCGCTCTACCATATAGATCGCTGCACACATAATTATTGTGACCGACAACGCTGGAAGTATCGCAGAAAAGACGCTCGCAAAGCGCAGTTCCAACAGACGCCCACCTCGTACGAGGGTTAAAACGAAGACACATATAGATGCCAGACTCCATCCCAGAGCAACACCGGATAACCCCATAGGCAAAAGTGCAAAGATTGCAGCAGTCAGCACTATGAACGTCACAAAAGCGTTTGTCATATTCACACGAGCGCCCCCCGCCGCCAGCATGGCAGGAGAAATGATATACGCGAGGATCCGAAAGGGAACACTCACAACAATGATGGCGAACAACCCCGATATCTGCGTCCAGTTGCTGCCTAACACCAGTTCAATTACCTCTTCACCCACCATAGCAACGCCCCAAAATACTGGGAAAATGAGCGCACTCGCGAAGGCGAGGGTGGTTAGCAGATACTCATTTCTGGAGCCGCTGGAGGAATTCATGCGTGCAAAGGCGGGAAAAGCGACCACATTGAAAAGCGGCACACTTTTAATCATGAGCATTGTTGCCAACTGGATCGCAACGCCGTACAGACCTACCTGAGCGATATCAAAGAATTTACCCGCAATTACAACGTCGACCCTGTTGTACGCCACAAAGAGTATTTCCGAAAGCGCTACGAATGCGCCAAACTTGAACAGTTCCTCGGTGCCCTTGGGGATAAAAGAGGGTAGTTTGGGATAATCAATCAGACGGTTAAACCAAAAGCAATTGAAAACGGAGGTAAAAACGATGGCAGCTACGAGAGCCCAGTAACCGAACCCTAGATAAGCCAGCGTAAGGCTCAGTAGTGAAGCGAGCACATCAGTGAAAAAGGTGATTTTTGAAGTCTTCTTGTGATCCAGATTCCGCGCCACCAAGGACGAGGGAACTGATGTCCATGGTATTATCAGGTACGAAAAAGCCAGTACTCTCAATACCAGTTCAAGGTCACTATTGTCATAGAACGCTGCTGCATAAGGAGCCAGAAAAAACTGCAGGAGGAACAAAATTGAATTTATGACAACCAGAAGGCCCAGGGTTTTTTGAATCAAAGGGCCAGTCAGGTGCTCGACCTTCATCAACCCTTGGCTAAGACCTACGGTGGAAAATAGCACAAGAAAGGTCCGAAAAACTTCGGCCAGGCTAAGCACACCATAGTCCTCAGGAGCGAGGAAGCGAATGACGAAAATGGTCGACAGCCAACTGATTACCTGCCCCATAAATCGCAGCGCAGCAACCCAGCGAAATGCCGACATGGCACGATCTACCAGGTTGGACTGATCAACTTCATCTACAGACATTTTAGGCAACTTATTACTAGTAGAAGGCCAAATGAATTACTCTAAACCCGAAAAAAAGCACATACTTACAACACAGTCCACTTCGTGAGCAACCGGGAGCTTGGCCGTATTATTCTTTTATGTCAGTGATTGTACCAATATTACACACATTTCTCTTCAAAATGTGAGCGCCTTCCCACCTGTCCCGCACGAAGCGATAAATTATCGGGGGCAAGTTCGACTACATACTATTACAATAGATCCCGTACGCGGTAGGACATCAGCCATTGAGAAAGAGGGCTGATAGACCCCGCGAAACACTTCTCTACCTCAAATAATCGAGTCGGCAATGACAACCATGGATAAGACCCCTTTCTTCTCCATCATAATTTCTACCCGGGATCGACCTGAGCTGTTTAAGACGGCACTACAGTCTGTCGTCTCTCAAACGTTCATAGAAAAGGAGGTAATCGTCGTTATTGATGGTTCGAGCGAGGCAAATCTTGAGCAATACCAACAGATTGCGAAACAGTATCAGGATGTAAGCTTCCTGAAGCTTGAAAACCGCCCTAATGGGCATGGCCAAAGCTACGCAATGAACTATGGCGTGTCCTATTCTCGCGGACAATACCTGTGCTTTCTAGATGACGATGATTATTGGACCGACGACAGCTACCTTGAATGTGTCTTCAATAACTTGAACTCCGTTAAGGATACCGTGGATGTACACTACAGCAACCAGCGAGCCGTATTTGCTAACGGCACAGTACAGCAGGATAAAGTCTGGCTGGAAGATCTTATACCGCTTGTGCCATCGAGGTCAGAAGTCGCAGAGCAGTGCTATCACGTCGATGCTGGCTTTCTGCTTTTCAGTAGCGGATTCGCTCACCTGAACTGCAGTATATTCGAACGAAAATTCTACAATGATATTGGCGCAATGGATGAATCCATTCGCTATGAAAATGACAGGGATATGTATATTCGATCAGTTGATAAAGCCCGGACAATTCTTTTCAGCACTCGTTACACCTCATTACACAATATTCCTGATGTTAAGAAAAAATCAAATATGTCAACAGTGAGTTCTGATATTGAAAAGAAGCTCTTCCAGATGCGGGTATATGACAAGGGAGTTGCACTGTGCAAGCGCAAAGAAGTTGTACGGTTATGTTCCAGAGCGAAGGTTTTTGAACTAAAGCACGCAGCAACCATACTTGCCAAACAGAACCGATTCGAAAGTGCCGCGCACTACGCAAAGGAAGCGCTGCTGAATGGATTCAATCTGCGCTGGATGGCCTACACAGCTTATCTAATTGTGCAATCCTGGATTAAATCAAACAGTTCCGCGACAAAAAACGGATAGCGCAACTCCAGGAATTTCGCAGGATTCTTATGTTCAACATTATTCCAGGCTTGCAAAAAGCTGTCGCGATTGCCACCCCGAAGAAGCATATTTTTTTCCTTAGCCATATGCGGTCGTACACCAGTCTATTTGGACATATTATGGGTTCAAATCCACATATATGCGGCTATTACGAGATGCACATTGGTTACTACAGTTGGAAGAGTCTTATAAGGCAGAAACTGTTGTACTTTGATCAGGAACCGGCAAAGCCTGGCTTCAAATTTATGTTTGATAAAATTTTACATGATGACCATTACACTTCCCTGAACGTACTTAATCGCAATGATGCGAAATCGATTTTTTGTCTACGCCATCCGAATGACGTAATTCCAAGTATTCTGAAGCTTTATAAGAGCATGGATCCCGATCATCCATTTAATTCAGAGTCGTTTGCCACGCAATACTATGTGCAACGTTTAACCAGTCTGGAGCAGATTGCCAATCAGTTGGAACAGGAATTCTTCTATCTGGATGCGGAATCCATCAAGTTGGATTCACTTCAATGTCTGCATAGCCTCAGTGAATGGTTGTGTCTTGCGACACCACTATCGCCAAAGTACGATATTCAAAAAAATACATCGAGGGAGCGCTTTGGCGACACATCCGGAAAGCTAAATGTCGGCCACATCGCGACGGATACCAACAATTATGCACACTTCAAACATGACCCAAAACTGCAAGAACTGGCGACAAGAGCGTATGATCGGGTAAGACAACGACTCATAGAATTGAGCACTTATCGCTGCATTACCAGGTCCAATGACCAATGAATATTTTCTACTCTGACGACCTCGCCAACAGGCGCTCGAATCAAGAGTGCACCGATGGTAATTTACATAGTATATTTGCTGAACTTCCTGCATTACATGTGGACAAGCCTATGTCACTACTTAGCCACCTCGCGTCTCGGTTGGCACTGCTATCGATTCTGGTTTTACTTGGCTGCATTAGCGTTTCGACGCAAGCATGGGATGCCGACAAGCGGGCTCCCTGGGTAGGTAAGATGCTCAGTGGTGCCAAGTGCGACGGCGGACAAGTGCCGTTTGGACCTTATGACTATCTTCAACGCGACCGATTCCCGGCACAATTAGAAGTTGTTGAAGAAGTCCACTTTACCTCCAATATTGAACAACTACGCAGCGGCAATACAACAAGTGCTATGGGTGATGTTCACTACACGCTTCAGACGTGGCCGAATCATCACAGAGCACTGAATACTGCGCTCCAGTTCAGGCTGCAACACAAGGCATTGTGGCGAACGAACAATGTAGCGTTGGGTTATCCCGCAGAGTGCTACTTGCAACGGGCAATGAATTTTAGCCCGAAGGACCCGGTTCCCTATATGCTCTATGGCTTACTCATGCACCAGATGAAACAGTACAACAAAGCGCTTTTTGCCTATCGCCTTGCAGTTAAACTTCAGCCGGACGACCTGATTACACAGTACAACATGGGATTGACACTGGCGGAGATGAAAAAGTATGGGGAAGCGAGAAAAGTCGCACAGAAAGTTTATGCGGCAGGCTTCCCGCTACCAGGATTGAAGCGAAAGCTAGAAAAGGCGGGGCAATGGCAGCCCAATGGCAAAACATCGGTCGACGAAGCAAAAGTATCAGACGTCAAAGCACCTGAGAACAACACAATCGATGTCGAAGTCTCTGAGGTAATGGCCGCCGAATCGATAGAACCCGAGACCGGTATAAGCGCAACGCCATCATCTGATCCTTCGAATATTACAACGGATGCAGCGACAGATTCCGTAGAGACAGAATCATCGGAGTTGTCAACGCATCTGCCAATTCTTCCTAAAGAAGAACTCAATAAAGAGACTCCCGGCGGCAAAGTCCCGGAAGGGCCATCGCCCTAGCTACTTTATCGCGCTACCGAGGTCTTGCCACCCGGCAGGGGATCAACCCATCTGTAACTGGCAAATAATCGAAGTGCAAATTTCCACTCATGTTTGTCCCATGGCGTGAATCGGGGAAGCTGTAATCTATCGCTATGCCGAGTACTGACACCCCAATGTGTGGAGACTGCAGCCTTAAACCCCAACTCTTTGACCAACTCGCGGTGCTCACTACCGTAATCCAAATCAGGACGGCCGTTGGGATAGGCAAAAACTTCGACTGATTGTTGCAACAGTGATTCCAGATAATCCTTGCTGCCCTGGATCTCGCTACGCGCGCTCTCCATAGTGATACTACTAAGAATTGGATGATTAACAGTATGCGCCCCAATAGTGACATTGTTGCGAGCCAAATTCAGGATTTGTTCGTCGCTCAACATAAGATTATTGGGTAAGCACTCCACATGGGTTTCAATTTCAGCGACCAGCGCAGCCCTGACATCTGGATCCAGATGTTTAATTTTGTGGATAATATCTTCCACAGCAGCAACACGTTGTGTCTGCGATTCCACCTGGTACTGGTCAAGACCCATTTCACGCAGATCCAGATTTGATCCGGTGAAATTTCTTAGTATTTCGATAATGGAATCATTCCACATGCGACCGCCATTGAGAAAGGCCGTACTGATAAATACCGTTGCAGGTATAGAGTATTTCTGCAAAACCGGCATCGCGTATCTCTCATTATCGCCATACCCGTCATCAAAAGTAATGCATATCGCGTTATCGGGCAGGCTGCCAGCTTGCAGACGCTCTACTGCATCGACCAGTGACAGAGGGCTAAAGTAACGAGATAGTAAGCGCATCTGCCAATCAAACTCTTCAACAGTAGGCTCTCCGGGACGCATCGGATCGCGCTTTGGCAAAACCCTGTGATAGATCAATATAGATAAGCGTTGCTGCGCACGAGTACCCAGCAGCAGCGGCGCTGCTCTGGCGGCAACATTGAAGAACGCGCGCTTCATGGTCTGCCCGTTGCACGACGAGCACGGCCACGCGGGTAGGTGCGAGAAGATCTTCTTCCAACTTTCGCCTCCTGGCGAGGCACATCGGAAAAGTCACGTGTCAGGTGGGTCAACACAATCGTCATCGCCATGAGATGCCAGGCAAGGTCAAAGTACGCCAGACTCAAAAACGCTCCGCCTGCCATGAAGGCCAGAATGGATATCTGTAACATCCTCGCGAGGAAATTATACTCACCTCGATCCGGATGGTTCTCCGTTACCCTTATCACCCTGGCAAGCTGCCTCCACATTGTCAGCAGCAACCCTAGAAACAATATAAGGCCTGGCCAACCGCTATCATTCAACACGCTAAAATAGATACTGTGCGCCGCAAACGCCTGCTGTGTGGGAACGCCATAGTTCCGATAGTTGACGAGTGTCCATGAATTCAGTCCTCCGCCTGTCAGCCGTGCATTGGCAACATTAAAACTGTACTGCCAGGCATTCAGTCGCTCCATCGCTGAGGAATCCTGCTTGTAGTCAGAAATCGAAGCCATACGTTCGTGCCAGCTTGCCGGCATAAACATGAGTGCAAAGGTGGCCAATATCACAAAAACCACCGAGGTGAGAATTTTACTTCCCGATTTCCACCAGAAGAATGCCGCCACCGCGCCAATTGCGAGAATCGCTCCTCTGGATTGAGAACCGATCACCGACGCAAGGCTTAGAAAAATACAGTAAGGCATAATCTTCTTAACCCATGGCATCGGCGGGTATTTGTATAAATAAACCATAAAGGGAATAATCATGAGAATCGCCACGGCGAGTGCATTATTCTCCTGGATATCGCTCCCGTCTGGACCAAACACGTGGTAGCCGCCCCCGGTCATCACAGTAAAGACACCACCTTTTACACTATAAAAGCCGATAGAAAATACGATCACCCACACCAACTGTTTGAGCCTGTCGAAGCTATTCATCAATAGCATCGTAACCAGTGTGACCAACTGAATCTTCAGAATCTTGATAAGCTGCTCGGTAGCCGCTTCTGGCGTGAGTGCCTGCGTCTGGCAGATGGCCAGCCAAACCAAAAAAACTACCCACAAAGTAAACAGCGTGTTGGTAGGCACACGCTTCTTTTCGGAGCTCATAACCATTGAGATCAGCAGCACAATGGCTACGATCTGAGCAAATGGCATGGAATAAGCGAAGCCCCAGGCGAGCCGATGGGGATTCATATAACTCAACCACGACCAGGTGAGCACGCCATACCAGGGGTTGCGCAAAATGTAGGGTATCGTGGCGAACACCATCGCGGTGATGACAATATCACGCATCAGGCGATCCTCATTGCCCTCGGACTAGCGTGCAAGCTGACTGACCACATAGCGGAATTTCCCTGAAGCTTCTCGCCCTATTTTATCCATATATTCGAAATTAACGATCAGCGAGTCTCCCAGACGTCGTCTGAACTGTTCAGTAATTGTGTGTTCAAGTTGCACAGTATCGCTGGTATCAGTAACAATTTGCACGGTAATAGTGGTCAGCGATTCCTGCACAATCCTGAACATCTCAACCTGAGGCAATTCGCGCAACACATAAATCAAAGCCAATCCATGCAACACCGTGCCATCTACTGCCTTAACAAAATCAGTCGAGCGCCCATCGATTTCTGCCAGAAGGGGCAGCCCCCGTCCGCAGGCGCAGACGTCATCTGATAAGCTGCCGACATCACCGGTGGGATAGCGAATAAACGGAAAATCACCCGTGCACAGATGCGTGATAACGATTTCGCCCTTCTCCCCTGCGGCCAATACCTGGCCGTCCTCGCCCACGATCTCAACGACGATATCCTCGGCTGTAATATGCATACCACCGCGAGGACATTCATGAGCAATAAAGCCCGCATCGCGACCACCGTAACCATTGGCGACAGGCGCACCAAACGCCTGCTCTATCATCTTGCGCTGGTATTCATAGAGTCGCTCAGAAGTTACAAAAACCACTTGAATACCAAGGTTATCAACCTTGTACCCATTGTTCATAGCGTATTCTGCCATTAGCGCCAGTGACGAAGGATACCCAAACAACATACGCGGCCTGAATTTTCTGATGTGCTGTGTAAAGTTCAGTAAATTAGCAGTAGACATTTCAAACGCGGATAACAATTCGGTGCGCAGGATTTTGTCGCGCAACAGCCTGATCCTGTCCTGCGAACCCAGTTCGATGGGCGATCCCCACACCACGATTTCCCGGTCACCGATATCCACATCCCACCAACGCGTGGCGCGCCACTTCGCCGCGACATCATGACTGACTCGCTCGCTGCCGCGATAGAAAATCAAAGGTTCACCACTGGAACCACCTGTAGTAAACCGCTCCAAGGCAACAGCGTTATCAGCTCTGAGTTGCTGCGTATGCGCACGAATATCCGCTTTACGAGTCAGCGGTAGACGTTGTAAATCGGCCAAAGAACTCAATGCCTCAGGCTGAAAATTGAGTTCGACGAAGAGCTCGCGATAATAAGGCACATGCTTTCCAACACCTACAAGAAAATCACGCAACCGTGCTATTTGGAGATCCTTCAGCTCTGCTGAAGATAGCCACTGAGAGCGCTCCATTGCGCGCAAGGCAGCAACGGTTCTGTGCCCCTTCAAACGTTCATGCAGGGGGAACAAAACGCCAGAAACGAGTTTCGTATAAACGCTCACGCTGCGACCCTGCACGATTCATACAGCGCCAACCACTGCGGCCTCACTTCAGGCCATGCATATTGCGCTACCGCCTGACAGCCGTTTTCTCGAAGTTGCGTCCGTAGCGAAGGGTCGTTGCACAAACGACTTATCGCCTGTGCCATGCTCTGCACATCGTCGGGAGGTACCAGCAATGCTGTCCTGGTATCTTCCACAATATAGGGAACACCACCGACGTTGGTGGAAATGACCGGTAATCCGCAGGCCAGCGCCTCCAGTATGGAGTTCGGCATATTGTCGACTCGCGAAGGATTCAGCATGGCATGGGCACTATGGTAAAGCGCTACAATCTCGCCGCGATCAAGCCGACCTAAAAAGACAACGTTATCGCTTAGCCCCAGTTCATCAACCAATTGCTTCAACTTGCCAGCTAACGGGCCATTGCCGGCAATTTTTAGCTGCACATGCGCGATCGTCTGCCGTACAACAGCAAGCGCCTGAATCGCAGTATCGATACCATAGATCGACTCAAGATTACGTGTTATTACCAAGGTAAAGGGCGCCTCTGATGGCGGCTCCAGGGCCGGGTAAAACGTATCGAGATCGATAATGTTGGAAATAATCATTGCAGGTAGTTCAAATTCCTTGAACACATCGCGGAGAAAACCGGATGGCACCACGATCGAAGCCGCTTTGCGCATCGATGGCTTCACCCACGCTGCTGAAGCTTGAAGGTATTGCCGAGCTTCGCCGCCACGATAGTTGACGATTACCGGAGTCCGGCGCACCCAGCCAATCCAGATCACCGGGGCAGCAAACAACTGCCACGACCATCCCGAATTGGCCATCAGGTGTATCACATCAGCCCGGCCTGCCAGACGCCAAATACGCCACAAATACGGCAACAGGCGAACCACAGCCCGCAGCCCTTTGACTTTGCCCATAACGGCTGGACGATAGGGTGCGTTTGTCTGCACCAGGTCCACGTGCACACCTTCCTCTTCCAGCAGACGAGCAAGTTGTAGCGTCTGCATCGCCATACCGCCATTGGGTGGTGGTTGCGGCCCTACCAGCCCCAGATGCACTTGCTCTACCTCACCACAAAATCATCATTGGCAATGGCCGCCTGAAACATCATCAACGACCAGAGGGGCGCACTGTATTCACGTAATCCCGACTGGTGATCTTTCACCAGCCTCTCCAGATACGACTGGTTGAAGAGTCCAGTTTGAGCCAGTCCACCCTCCAGCAAGGATTCTTTCAGGCGCTGTTTCAGAGGTCCCCGAAACCATTTACCCAGTGGCACTCCAAAGCCCATTTTGGGACGGTAAAGTACATCCCGCGAGAGATGAGGTTCCAATGCCTTCTTCAAAATATACTTGGTCTCCTGGTCACGAAGTTTGTAATTCACTGGCAGCCCGGAGACCCATTCAACAAACTTGTGATCCAAAAAGGGCACGCGTACCTCCAGCGCATGCGCCATGCTGGCTCGGTCTACCTTGGTCAGAATGTCGCCAACGAGATAAGTCTTCATATCGAGGTATTGAATCAAAGACAGTGGATCGTCAGTAGGACTCCGCTTGGCATGGTATTCAAATGTTTCGACCGCGCGATAACCTTGTAACTCTCTGTGCAAAGCGTCGCTGAACATCGCCCTCCGCTGCTGCGCCGAGGTCAAAGAGACCGAATGCATGTAAGCTTCCACGGAATTGCGCGCCAGAGACTCGAATGTCGTCTTGGCTCGGAAAACACGCGGTGCCCAGTCCAGTTTGGGATACAAACGTCCCAACGCGCCAAACAACGGCTTACGCAATCCCAAAGGGAGCGCACCCCTGAGACGCTCTTCATTCATGTGCCAACGGTAGCGACGATAGCCAGCAAAGTTCTCATCACCGCCATCCCCTGAGAGCGCCACAGTTACCCTTTCACGCGCCAACTGGCATACACGATAGGTTGGGATAGCGGAACTGTCGGCGTAGGGTTCGTCATACAGTGCTGCCAATGTGTCGAGTAACTCGAAGTCATCACTTGCAACGACCCGCTCCAGATGGTTCGTGCCGTATCGGCTGGCCACCTGTCGCGCAAAATCGGTTTCATTGAACTGAGGGACATCGAAGCCAATGGCACAGGTGTTCACCGGTGAGTCTTGTAGCTGCGCCATTGCGGCAACCACAGCACTGGAATCTACCCCACCAGACAGGAACGCGCCCAATGGCACCTCAGCCACGAGCCGGATATTGACCGCTTCGCGCAGACGTGCGAAAAGTTCCTCACATAGATCCTGTTCTGAACCTATCGCAACAGGTACAAATGGTACATCCCAGAATTCACGCTGCGCTGGTAATGGTTTACCGCGTTCTACCAGCAGGGTGTGTCCGGGGCGGAGTTTGTAGACATCCCGGTAGATAGTTTTGGGTTCAGGAATGTACCCAAGTGCAAAATAGTCTTCTACTGCCTGCGGCTCGAGCTTGCGCGGCAAATCCGGATGAGCTTTCAGTACCTTGAGCTCCGATCCAAATGCCAGTGTATTCCCACCGATCAGCGAGAAAAACAGCGGTTTAATTCCCAGTCGATCGCGAGCCAGAAACAAACTTTGTCGCGTCTTGTCGTAAATAGCAAACGCAAACATTCCACGAAATCGTTCTACACAGGATCCGCCCCATTCCTGCCAGGCATACAGTATGACCTCGGTGTCACAGCGCGTACGAAACTGGTAACCGCGAGCTTTCAGCTCCTGCGACAGCTCCCTGAAATTGTAAATCTCACCGTTGTAAACGACGCAAACCTTGCCGTCTGCGCTGTGCATCGGTTGCTGACCTGAGGAGAGGTCGATAATGGACAGGCGCCGATGAGCGAGGGCCACACCTGGCTCGAGAAATTCCCCTCCCTCATCCGGTCCGCGGTGAAACTGCGTGTGGTTCATACTGCGCAGTAAATCAGGCTCAAACTCGCGCAGACCAACGATATCGAAAAGACCGGCAATACCGCACATACCCTAACTCGCACTCCCCACAACCGTGGTGCCGGACCGCCCCAAAAGCTCGTCATATACGCTCATATAGCCATCTACCGTGCGATCCCAATCAAACTGCTGACACACAAACTGCCTCGCATTGGCACCCTGTCGGGTACGCTCCTGTGCGCTGTCCGACAGCGCGGTAATTGCAGCGGCCAATGTCAATTCATCCTGTACCGGGACGAGGGCTCCGTTAACGCCATCCTTTACCAGCTCGACATTACCGCCCACCGCAGTTGCGATGACCGGCAGGCCACTGGCCATGGCTTCCAACACAGTGTTGGAAATACCCTCACCGAGTGAGGGTAGTACAAAGATATCCATTACCTGCAGCAGGTCCGGCACGTCTTTTCGATCTCCAACAAGCAAGGCAACTTCCTGCAAAGACAGATGCTCGATCATTTGCTCCAGCATTGGGCGCAATGGACCATCACCCACTATAAGCAAGCGAAGCCGATCACCAAGTTTTGGATTATCTGCTCGCGCCTTGGCAAAGGCCCGCAACAAGGTTTGCTGGTCTTTCACCGGCGTCAAGCGGCCGACAGTCCCCACGACCACGATACCATCAAGCTCCAGCCACCGCGTGGGCAATAATGCCAAGGGCTTCACAATTCGGGGCGTGAATCGTTGGTGATCTACGCCATTATAGATCTGACGGACGTCTCGCGGCCTTACGCCAACTTTTGAGATCAGCCAGTTCTCCAAGTCCATGCTTACAGCGATATATCGATGAATAAAGTATCGCATGAACTTGCGCAGAAGCAGGTACTTCCAATTGCTACCATCCAGGTCAGTAATTTCGCGCCCGTGTTCACCATGCACACGCTTCACCCCGGTGAGACCAAAACTGCAGATTTGGGACTCCAACGCAGCCATGTTTCGGCTGTGAATAATGTCCGGGCGCAGTTCTCGCAACAACTTTCGCAGAGACCAGTAGCAGCGAAGGTCGTAGCCATCCTTCTTATGAAGCTGAAAAACAGTCACCTCGTCTGCCGTGATGCGCTGTTGAAAATTATCAGCGGTTGTCAGACAGATAATCACGTGTCGATAGCGATCTGATGGAGCCCTGTTGATGATATTCACCAGACCATTCTCCAACCCACCGGTGGACAGGGCATAGATTATATGGGCAATTAACGGCCGGTCAGCCATCAGCGTATGGCTTCATCAGCCGATCGAAGTTCCTTATAAACCGCGGAAATATAATCGTCGGCAAATTGCTGCAACAACGACCGGGTATGTTCAAGCGATACCTGCACAGGAGCCGAGAGCACGATACGATAGGCACCTGTTTCAGCGAGTCCCAGACGTGCCTCAATTTGTTGCAACTTCGCGTGGTAATTATTTGAAGTACTGGCGCCTCCCATCAAATACCAGGACCAGACCAACAACTCGCCGCCGGCTCCACGGAGTTTTGCTTCGTCCACCAAATATGTTTTTCCTACGGCATTCAACTCTCGCTTGTCCTGCATGACAACCAACCAGCCATCATCTTGCTGGTTAAACAATGTGCTGCTACCAACAATGTCTGCGCCTTCGATAGTGCCATCGGCGAATTGCACGATCAAACGCACACTCTGCCCGCTCTCTCGCAAATAGAACAAGGATTCCTGCCCAGACACTCTCGATGGCGGGCTCCAGTCCCAGCCAGCAGAATGAGATGGCTGCCAACCTGCATTAGCACCTGGCAAATTGACCTGAGCCCTGGTTTGAGACGCCGTGTCTTCGACAATGGCGTAGGCCACTAGTCGCGCAGTGGAGGCCGCCAACACTGCGCAGACTACTACCATCAACAGCCGTCGCGCGGAACTCGAAGCAGGCGTTCGCGTTTGAGTCCGCACAGTTTTCGCGGTGCGTTGTGGCAGATGATCCTCACGAAAGAACGACCCCAGCCAGAACAGGACGAATATCACCAGGCCAAAAAATACCCAGCCATAGATAAGGTGGTCTGCGCCCGTGGCAATTCGCATATCGCTCATATGGCCCAACATAACAATAATGTAAGCACGCGCACTGTTAGCGAACACGGGTACAATCGCTGAAACGAGGACGAAGAGTAATCGCCGCGTCCAGCTACGGTACGTCAGGTAAGCATACAGCACACCAACCGTGACCGATGCGATGATATAACGCACGCCACTACAGGCCTCAACAACCGACCAGGTGCCCGTCGGCAAGGAAAAAATCAATCCCTCCCGATACACCGGTATCCCTGTCATTTTTATCATCCACACGGTGGAACTGGCAGTAAATTCCATCATGGGAGCGATCAGATTCTCACCCATTGGCACCGCAAAAAAGAGAAAAAGCAATGGGAATGCCAGTATGCGTGCGAGTTGATGACCGAGAATTGCCCAGCATCCAACTACCAGCATAGCCACCAACGCGAGCTGTTGGACAACCGCAACGTCTACCAGCCACGCCAAAAGCCAGGCCAGACCCACCGGAAACAGAAGAAGCACAACCCATAGGGCCGGCTCTGACATGACATCGGTCAACAACTCCCTTTGATTCCATATTAACCACAGCGAGATAGGTGCAATGAGAAACCCGTGAGCGAAGGTTTCAGAGCGCGACCAGATAGCAACCATGGACCAGGTCGTTTGTTCGTAAATCAACAGCAGCGCCAGGCAAAACAATCCAGCAGCCCAAAGACTGGCCCGCACAAAATTCTGTCCTGCAGCGAAATTGATGTGCATAGCGGCTACCCCAATGACCTGGCCAATAGCGGACCGATGGTATTTGCCACCGACAAAGGCAGCTTTGTCCAAACACTTATCATGAGACGATACTTGGGGTTCAGTGGATTGACATCGGGCATAGCGTCACTGGTAACCAGATAGTATTCGTAAGGCAGGGGCTGCGGTTCGAAGCCAAAATTCTTCTTGAAGCTGAAAGGACCAGTCCCTGCTTTGCTGCGACCAAAGTCAAAAAGGCGATATCCCTGAACGGCGGAATGACGCATGAGTTCCCAGTACATAAAGTGGTTAACCCCCTTCAGGGAGCGCGCAGCGGATGTGCTGCCACCGTAGTAGGGAATGACTTCATCCCTGAAATAGAAACTCATGACTGCAGCAACGTCCTGCCCCTCGTGGGTAATCATTAGTACGCTACAATCATTACCAAACACACGCTTGAGTATGCGCAGGTATTTTGATGAAAAGACCGGCGTACCCAAATTGCGCACACTTTCCGAATAGACCCGATACAACCTCTGAGTACCTTCATCCCATTCACTTTGCAGTCCCTCCTGAATACCCTTTCGCACCATTGCGCGCTGGCGGTTCGGAATGGCTTTCAGATTTACTTCATGGTCTGCATCAATTTGTTTTCTGAAAGTGAAATACAACTCTTTGACCGGCCAATCGGTACCACTGGCACTGAAATTGCGTAATTCCAATGCTCCAACCTTAAGCGACTGTGCCAGTTCGCAGGCGTGCTGGCGTAATGCCTGTGCAACCTCTTCATTGTCTGCGACGATCCCTCCATAGACGCAAAACGGCAGTGAGGAAAGTGTGTTGCCGAACAACACGCTTTTTACCTGGGCCAGAGGCAGGATACCCACAACAACATCGTTATCCACCGCATACAAAAAGAACGTCTTGTGCCTAAACGCCTGCTCCAACACCGTTTTCCAACCCGCTCGATGGAAAAAAGTTGCCGCCTGCGCTGATTGCACATAGTTGTCCCAGTCCTCCATGGACTGTGCATCCAGCACTTTAATCGTAACAGGCACTACCGGGTCTCTCCTGGCAGAAAAATCTCGTCCATACGTCCCCAGCGGAAGTCCTGAAGCAAGTGCTGCAATCGAGAATAGGTGTGATGTAGATTCAGGTAATGCCGAAATCGGGTACGCAGCCCCAGCCCATCGGGGCGCGGCTGATGTGGGTCGATCTCCCATGGATGGAAGTAGAAAATACCCGATTGCTTATCGACGCTGTTCACGCGCGCAAGAGCCCAACGCGAAAAGCCATAGGGGAACAACCGAAACCACCCACCACCACCGCAATTAATGTTGCGTCCAGCGACAGGGACGGTGGTAATCGGGATCTCAAGTAAGCGCCCGTGGGCAACCCTGAACGTGAAGCGTGGAGCACCTGGGATGCCATACAAATCGTGGCGTATCGGCACTATGCTGGAACTGTAACGATGACCAGACTCCGCCAACTCCTCCCAGGCCCATGATTCGCTGGCGCCTATAGAATAGCTCGCTGCGCGATACCCCGGAACAGGTTCTCCACTCAAATCCTGAAGCAGTTTCCGTGTTCGCTCAATATCGTCGCGAAACGCTTTCGGAGTCTGCGTGTTGACGCGTATATGCTCCCATCCATGGCTGGCAATTTCATGTCCTTCAGCCACAATTCTTTTGACCAACTGCGGATTCCGTTCGGCGACCCAACCCAAGGTAAAAAAAGTCGCTTTCACTTGGTACTCGGCGAACAAATCGAGTATTCGCAGGGTGTTGTCCTCAACGCGATTGGGCCAGTTTAGCCACTGCGTTTTATCGACATGCTGTTCAAATGCAGATACCTGGAAATAGTCCTCGACATCCACTGTCATGGCGTTGATAAGGCCGGTTGCGGACTGATTGCCATTCACTGCACTCATCACTGCAGTCCTTTCGCCCAGCCGTTTATTATACTGACGATACGATCGGCCGCTTGACCATCCCATAGTTCCGGGATTCGTCCTGTTTTACCACCAGTTTTGATTACATCCTTATAGCAAGACCAAATTTTCCCTGGGTCGGTACCCACCACAGTATTGGTACCGCGCTCAACCGTGATCGGGCGCTCGGTATTCTCCCTGAGCGTGATGCAAGGAACTCCCAGCGCTGTAGTTTCTTCCTGGACGCCTCCTGAATCAGTCAATACCACTCGTGCGTCCTTCATCAAACCCAGCATTTCAAGATATCCCTGAGGTTCTATGCACGTGATGTCCGATTCCGCCAAAAGCGCTTCCAACCCGGCAGCGGCAATGCATGCTTTGGTCCGCGGGTGAATCGGAAACACCAGCGGCGTTTTTTTGCTTATGCGGATCAATACCTTGAGCAAACTCTCCAACACCACCGGATCATCCACATTGGACGGCCTGTGTAATGTCACCAAACCATATTCATTGCCTGCACGACTGGCCTGATGACAGCCTTCTTTTGCAAGTGTAGTGCCTGCAGGCACTGCATCATTGAGATTAAAACGCAGGGTATCAATCATCACATTCCCGACAAAATGGACTTTGTCACTGGCAATGCCTTCGTGTGTAAGATTAAGCAGTGCACTTTCTTCGGTCGTAAACAGCAGCTCGGAAAGCTGGTCAGTCAGAATACGGTTAATCTCCTCCGGCATGCTGCGGTCACCGCTGCGCAAGCCGGCCTCGACATGAATTACCGGTATGCCCTTCTTCACTGCAACCAAAGCACAGGCTATGGTGGAATTCACATCCCCAACTACCAACACCGCGAGCGGGGGCGACTGATCCAACACAGGCTCGAAGCGCTTCATTATGTCTGCCGTCTGTTGCGCGTGAGTTCCCGACCCCACTCCCAAGTCGACATCGGGTTCGGGAATATGCAATTGGTCAAAAAAAGCGTGTTTCATTGCCTTGTCGTAGTGCTGACCGGTATGTAACAACCTGGCGGACAAGGCAGATTCCGGATGTGCGAAGGCTCGCATAATCGGAGCTATCTTCATGAAGTTTGGTCGGGCGCCGACGATGCAAAGAATCTGTGCGGACCCCAATAGTGCGCCCATAGCGGTTACCCTTAAAGGCTGATATTGAGAGTCGCGATGACTCTGTTTTCCTGATACTCATTGAAAGGATCGTCTGACTGCCTATCCGTATATTGATAGTTAACCGACAGGCTCATTCGATTGTTGAGGGGGCGAGAAACCTGCAACGAATAGTACCAGGCTTCTGATTCTCCAAAATCCTGCACATTTCCAGGCACACCTTTATAACCAAGCGGATCATTATTGTCCCAGGTGATTGAGCCGGTCAGGCTATACGTACGGGAAATTTTGGGACTGAATGAAACTGTCACATTTTTGAACACCCCCTGCGCCCCATCTTCAGCTCGGGTTTGCTCCGAATAACTTCCAAATACATCTGTCGTAGCACGGCGTCCCGTATAGGTATAACCGAGAGTCCCTCGCTCGTCTAGAATAGGACCATTGCTGTAAAGGCTGGAGTTTGCTCCTGTGCCCACAATGAATTCCTGATCGACATTACCGTTGTTTATAAGACTCTCCTCAACGGTGTTACCAGAAAAGAAGCCGTCATTTAACGTACTGATATCACGCTGATAGGTAATTGTTTTCCGGTAGGACGCCCTGAACAAACTGCGCTTGCGCTGATGTTTAATGTTGACTCGCGGTGTGGTACCGAAAAATCGATCGCCGCTTCCCACCTCGACGGTCGTACGCTCGGTGGGGGTCCAGCGTAGGCCCACATCCCAGTCGCTGCCACTCGGATCCTGGCCATTAAAAGTTCGGAAATCGTTCCACTCCCACCCGTATCGGCCATTAACCTGCCACTTCCTGTTGAACTGATAGCCCAGCGTCAAGCCGGCAGACCTCAGCTTACTGTCTTCACGCTGTCCAAATTCACCCGTGTAACGATTAAACACTTCATCGTTATACTCAACCCTACTGTATCGTCCCGATAAATCCCAGGATACCCGCGATTCCCTACCGCTGGCCAAACTCGTATTGAGTAGGTGGCGGGTGCTATCGCTTACGGCGTCCGAAGTATTGATTTGGTCGTCATACGTATAACGAAGCGTGTACTTGGCCTGATTTTTCAATCGATGCGACAAAATTGGACTGAGGGAGTAGCGGTAGAAGGTATTGGTATTGCCGTTGCGGTTAAGATTGTCATTCGAACTCGGGAGAGCTGATGTTACCTCATTCTGGTCAGCACGAAGTGTCGCATTCAAATTCACCCAGTCATCGATAACTACTGTAGAGCCCAAAGCGGTAATACTCGGGAAAAACGTCTGCCGATCGCCAAGATTGTCACCGCCACAGCCTTTGTCCTCAAGGTCACCATTAGTCAGTGTATTCACCTGCACAGAACCGCGGGCACTGAAACTGGATTTGCGGGTTTTCCTCGACACAGATCCTGAGGGTGTCAGAAGACCTACTGCCGTCCAATCACCTTGTTTATTGTCCTTACTAAGACAAACGTTGTCTGTGTACGCGATACTGGGGGCGACTGAAATATTACCATTCCAATTCGCTGCATATACACCACCTGCCCACGTCAAACCGCAAATGATACACAGTTGCGGTCGCAGAAATCGGTTCGTATAGACAACTCTCAAGTTCATTCTTATTGTCCTGACTCCGGTGCTGCGTCCCGCCCCCGGTGCCCATAACCATAGGGTCCGCCACCATATCCGTACGTGTAGTAGTAAGGGTTAACTCGTCTACGTGCCCGATTTAGCACCATTCCCACCATCTTTTCTTCACCGATATGCTCAATGGCCTGAGTGACAGCATACTGAGGTGTCATATCGGCGCTGACGACAAAAACGATTTGTCCCATAAAACTGGCCAGTACTGCAGCTTCGGTGGTCAGCAGCAGCGGTGGCGAATCAAACACTATCACGCGACTTGGGTCTTCATCTGAGAGCTCAAGCATCAACTCGCGCATTCTTGAGCTGGCAAGCAATTCATTTGCGTGTGTGTGCACTCCACCAGCAGGAAGAATCCGAAGTTTCTCCACGTTGGTAGGTAGAATGTAATCAGAGGCGTGGGCACTCTTATTCTCCAATACATCGATCAAGCCAGGACTGGTCGAATCTACGCCGAGCATTCGACCGGCCTCAGCCTTTGCTGTATCGGCATCCACAAACAAAACGTGCTTGTCCCGCTCCATCGCAATACTAAGAGCAAGACAAATAGAACTAAACGTCTTCCCGTCTCCTTCAAGAGCACTGGTGACCATGATCAAATTGCCGTGGGGAATAGGCGGCGTTACCGAGTCGCCCGCAATATTGATTAATAAGGGACGTTTTATCGTCCGGTATTCTTCGGCTATAGCACTTCTCGGGATGGCTGGCGTTAACATCCCTAATTCGCGCAACTCCTTGAAAGGAATCCGAACCATGTTGCCATCATAATCTGGCGGTTCGACAAGCGGAGATGCCGTTGGCTGGTTGTAGGCGTCCGCACGATCCGCTTTTTCCGGGGGGCGTTCTGAGCGCTCGACCGTGTCAACCAATTCCGGCTCCTGACGCCCACTGACGGCTTGGGAATCGCCGGACTTTCCGCGCTCGGAGCCCTTGCCTTTGCCAAACGCGCCGACCGCCTTTTCAATAATACTCATGACTGATCCCGCTCATACCATAGGTTCTCGTTTTATTCTGCCGAGGCGATTGCTCAACCAAAGAGCAAACCGCTTTGCCCCACGGCCATCCCTACAAAGACAAGAAGCAGGCATACACCAAGAGAAGTAAATGCCAGGATCCCATAGCGCTCTCTGCGCTTTTGCTCACTATGAAGGTTAAGGCTCACCGATCCCAGCACTGGCAATCCTGTGATTGCCATCAATGTACGTACATCGAAAATAACGGGATAAATCAGGGAGACCAGCAAACTGACACTAATACCCGCCACGAAGGCAATGCCCAGCACCATCGCGTTCAACATCAATTTATCCGGCTCACTGGGTTTTAGTGGCACATAGGGAGGGTCGATAACGCGGAAAGTCACGTCACTCGCTTTCTCTTCCACGTCTTGTCCCAGACGTGCCAATTCGCGCTTTTGCATCAATGCAGCATGCTGTCGATTCAGGATATCCCGATCGCGGTCATACTGTTTAAGCTGCCCCTCGATTTCCGGAATTGTGGTCACTTTCTCCTGTAGATCAGCAACACGCGCTTCATACGACTTGACGCGGGCCTTGAGCGCTGCAATTTTCCCCTTTGTTGCAGCCAATTCCTTGCGCATAGAAAGATACACGGGGCTATTGGTAAGTCCTGCATACGGGATAGTGGCGTCTTTTTTGGCACCTTTGTTGGATTTGGATTTCTGCAGCTTAGATCGAAACAGCGCAGCCCGCTTGGCTTCTTCCTCAGTCTTCTCGGCCACTAATTGATCCAACAAAGCAGACAACTGACGCACTTCGGGATGGCGTGAGGTGTATTTAATGGTCAGGTTGTTCAAATCTTCCTGCACGGAAATTATCTGGCTATCCAGAGGCGTCAGCCTGCGTTGGCCCGTAGCAGTTTTGTTGGGAATAATCGGGTCCGGCTCCATGATAAACAGCGGGTCGTATACGGGATCCTCGCCGTCAATCTGGCGTTCCAACTCGATTTCCCTGTTTTCCTCTTCCTTGAGCATCAACCGCGCCTGGTTAAGCATGGTCTTTTCCCTATTCAAGGTTGCGTAAAAACCACCTTTGCCCCCCAAGATATCAAAATTCTTTTGTTTAAAGTTTGCCGCCTGTGTTTCGGCTGCAATCAAACGTTGTTCATAGGCCTTGATCTGATCGTCCAGGAAGCCAAGCGATCCCGAGGCATCCTCACGTTTTCCACTTAGCGAACTCTCAATAAATACCGTAATCAGTGCTTGAGCGATGCGCTTGGCTGTATCCCTATCGGGATCCTGAACACGGATTGAGTACAATGATTTATCCCTCTGGCCACCCTGCAAACGGATTGCATTCATCAAATCCGACAACAACTTATCCTTCTCGGTCGCAGTCGTTACCTGCAGGTCCAGGTCTGTCATTCGCATCAATTTCTCTAGGTTCGGACGGCTTAAGAGAGTCCGGCTCAACAGACCTATTCGATCCTCCGTGTTAGGTTGAATGGTCAAGCCAGCCAATAGCGGGCGCAGCAAACTGTTTGTGTCTACATAGATTCTGGCAGTGGCAACATACGCTTCTGGCAATTGCCAGACCCATATCCAGCCGCCTATGGCGACCACCCAAGCAATCGCCAAGGCGAGCCAACGGTGACGCCAAACGCCCCAAACATACGAAAATACTTGAGCAAGAATCTCCTGCATCAGTCTTTATCCCCTAACACGACTGTCAAGTACTGACTAAAACCAGGATTCAGCGATAATCAGAATATCGCCCGGCATCACGGATAAGTTAGCGGTTATATCGCCATCCCTGACCAGGTCGTCCAGCCGCAGGCTGTAGGTAACTTCTTTGCCGTCTACCATGCGCACCAGAACAGATTGGTTGCCCGCTGCATAATCTGTTAGTCCACCAGCGGCGATCATTAGATCAAGCAATGTCATATGCTTTTTGTAAGGGATGCGCTTTGGTGTGGTAGCCTCTCCCATCACTCGGACTGTTTGCTCTGGCACTCCGACAAATCCGCTCACAATGACGCTAACCACAGGTTGGCGAACATACTCTGAGTACGCCGCCTCAATATCACGTGCCAGTTGAGTAGATGTCTTGCCGCTGGCTTGCAAATCTTCAACCAGGTGCGTTGTCAACTTTCCGTCCGGACGTACAGTGCCTGTCGAGCTTAATTCTTCGTTGCCCCAAACGAATATGTCGACCGTATCTCCCGGACCAAGGATATAGTCGTAGTCGACCTCAACGTTACGTTGAGAGTCAGGAACCGGAGGATATGGATTAGACGTGCAAGCTGCGCAGAGCATCAATACAATGGCTGCAACGCTTGCGACCACCCCTTGCAACGATGCAGCAAACTTTGAAGGTGCAATGTAACTGTGGCTCATTTTTTTCTCCTTGGGGCAATCGACCACCCATCTTTAACTTAAGACTTTATCATGGGGTGAATTGTGAAAATCAGTTACCCGATGAACATTGTGAACAACGTCACACAGATATCTTGATTACCACAAAATCCTATTTCCTTAGTACTACCAAACATGTGCTGCACTATCTTCCGGTCACGCTGTGTTCGATTCCTGAAGCCGGAAAAACACCTATCCGACAGAGATATTACAGCAACCGATCAGCGGTTATCTTGATCTGTACAATTCGGTAGGGCTCCATTGAATCTTCAGAATCTGCCTCGCCTTCCTCTACCGGATCAGTCAGAACGCCACGACCCTCCACGACCAACCGCTCCGGCGCAATGCCCGCACCAACCAAATACTGCTGCACGGCCACTGCGCGCTTTCTGGATAGCGCAAGATTATACTGTTTGTCCCCCTGATTGTCGGTAAATCCTGTTATTGCGGCAACGCTATCAGGATTTGCTTTCAGCATCATTACTGCACTGTTCAAAACGTGATGTGAATCAGGAATAAGATCATCGCTGTCGAAAGAGAAATTGATCAAGAATGTCTGCTCAGACATCTTCTCGGCGGGAAATTCAGCATCAATAGGCTCAGGATTCTCACCAGACGAAATGCTAGCGTAAGCTATATCATTGTCAGTGTTCGTATCACCGGCCAGCGGCTGGCTATTGGATATGTAGCTTTCCTCTTGCAACGCTGACTCTGGCGGTATCGATTCAGAATCATCGATCAATGGCGGTAATTCCGGCACCGCAGCAAGCAACTGATCTTCTCCATCAGACAAGGTTGCTCCGCGAACGCTGCCTGGCGAGTCAGCCGGGTGATCATCATTGATACGTTCGGCAGACGCCTGTGATGAGCCCGATTCACCCCGCTCGTCCGATATTGTGCTCAGCGGCCGGGGCAGGTCGCGCTCACCTTTGGAAAAATACAGGGTCAAATACAATACTGCTACACCGAGCGCCAGCAGGAGACAGCCCAGAACGACACTCCGACGCCAGCGATACCTTGGCCGCAATTTTACTGCGGGCGGGGCGACGGGCCTCGCGATATTTACAGCAGGTGAAGCCAGACGCTCGAGCGAATCGTCGATCTCATGCTCGAACAGGTCGTTGTAATCCTGGTCGTAAGCAGGCTCGTCTTCAAAGTAAGCAGTGGTAACATCTGGACCTGGCGCGCCGACTTCAGCGATGGGACCAGGAATGCGGCTCAGGTCAGAAGGTCTTTTTTTTTTGCTTCGGCCTCTCTGCTGGTGCCTGCAGCATCAAAGTCGACAACTGGTGCATTATCAACGGCATGCAGCTGGTGCACCGTTTCCCCTTGAGCAGCCGATGCGGGGGCGTCCAACCATTCGGGCTCACCCAGTTGCTCGAAGTCCTGTTGCGAAAATCCTTTTCCGGCTGCGAGGTTCTCAGCCTGCAGTTCACTGATTACGACCCGCATATCCTCGATACTCATGGCATGGCGCTGTTCTACGCTGCCCAAAAGAAAAAGACGACTGCAAATCAGATTGATACGCCGCGGGACGCCTTCACTGAACTTATGGATGAGGGGGAAAATGTTTCGATCGATAGCGGGGTCGCCACGCCAGCCTACAACCGCAAGCCGGTGCATGACATATGCCTCGGTCTCATCTGCTCCCAGGCCCTCGATATGACTGGCAGCGACGATCCGCTGGTGAACCTGCTCCATTTCTGGCGAAAGAATAAGATCCCTGAGTTCCGGCTGACCCAAAAGGAATATCTGCAACAGCGGCTGACCACCGATCTGGATATTGGTGAGCAGACGCAGTTCTTCCATCGCCGAGGACGATAAATCCTGAGCTTCATCGACAATAAGCAGGGCTCTTCGACCTTCCCTGTGCCAGCGATGCAACAGGACTGTCAGCCGCTGTAACAACTCTGCTTTATCTACTTTGGCTGAACCGATTCCAAAGCTATAGGCTACCGACTTCAATAAATCATCGGCCTGCAACTGTGTACACACCAGATTTGCGGTGAATACCTTGTCCTTGGCCAGGCTTTCCACCAATTCTCCAATCAGGGTGGTTTTTCCAGTACCCGGCCGTCCAGTAATCATCACGAACCCTTCGGCACGCTTAAACGCATAAGCCATATAGGCCCGCGCCTTGGCGTAACCCTTGTGCTCAAAACAGAAGTTATGGTCGGGACTTAGCCGGAAAGGTTCAGCCTTAAAGTTGTAAAAGACTTCGTACATCCACCAGGTTCGCTTACTTCACGGACTTCGCGTGAGCTTCACAGACTTCAATACCCATTGCAAGGCACTTTACCGGTAACCCAACGAGGTATTTTGTCCTAAACTCTCCCCGGAGAACAAACGTTCGCGTCGCCAGCAAAGGTCATTCGCTGAGCACCACCAACCTAACGGAGTAAACCATGTATAAAAATCTTGCTTTAGCCGGTTCCATCGCTGGGCTTCTGGGAGCCGCTATCTGTCTGATCGCAGGATTGGCACGAGTCGCCGGCTATTATTACCTGGCAGACTATCAGTCGACCACGGTATTCAATGGAGGTGTGGGCATGATGGTTTTCGCCTGTCTGGTGAGATTGCACTCATTGCCGATTTCGCCCCGGGAATGAAGCCAACATGCTGAAATGCCTCATCTGTGAGGGGATTTCGAGTAGTCATTGCTGATGGCACGAATTTCTCGCCCCTAATCACAGCCCAAAAAATACCAACGCCACCTGTCAGCTTTCTTTACAGATTGTCCGGTTGACGTATTTTTACTTGAGAGCAACGTTCACTAAAATAATATAACCTATTGTATTTATTGATATTATTAATTGATAGGTATGCTTTTTGCATATACTTGACTGAGAGTATATAGCGTCATTTATGTGACTCAATTCACAGGCACCTACAATCCAACTGTGCCTGCGGTACTTTGATAGTGATAAAGTTGATCGTATAGGCTATCTTAATTGTGGTAGTCGTCTTGGAATTGAGACAAGGGTTGATTGGCGAAAGGATTTTTGGGGGTTGACGTGGCTGGTTTCACCGACAACAGCAATGATGCAGATAAAGCGGATGCCGAAACGGCAGTCGGCAACGATCTGCAGAGTTCCAGTCGGCGTCAGTTCTCTCGCTCTGCGTTAGTTGGTAGTGCGGTCTTATTATCTTTGGGAAACCGCGCTGCCTGGGGCCAAACCCAGACAGTAGGCTGCATGTCCCTGGCGACATTAAACTCCTTCAATCCATCGACCGGCATGTTCATTTCAGCGCCCGCCGGCAGACCGGAGCACAATCCAGATCTGGCCGCGAAAATCCACAGCATTTCTACACCACCTGATTACCTGGGCACAGATGGTACCTACTCCTCTTGCAAGGATCCCAACTCAATCGATGGCGTCTGCCTCATTAAGGGCACGTGTCCTTAGTATTCAGGGCACAGCGGAACCGTAACAATCTAAAATCGCCTTCTGATACTCTACATTGGATGATTACTCAGGGCACAGGCATGTGTCGCTGGTCATGTCTCAAGTCGTCTGAAATAATCATGGTTTGACTCATAGCGATCTCATTCATGAAATGGCAGATTCATTCAGTGGGCCGGTTTTATGATGCCAATGAAAGCACCGTGGTATATTTCGACTCGCATAGTGGAGATACCCACCTCATCACAGATTTTGCAGCCTTCCTTCTTCAGCAATTTAACGATCAACCGCTGAGCGCCGAAGAGTTAATCAACCGAGTGTCTCCAAAAATCGATTCTTCTGATACCACGGAATTGAATGACGCTGTGTTAGCTGTCGTCAATGAGTTAGTCTCACTCGATATTCTAAAGCGAGAATGAATGCCGCTATTGAAAACCCTGCCAGAAGATGAGTTCAGGCAACGATTAGCGCGCGGCGAGTTGGCGCTGGAAGTCGGGCCCTATATTTACAAGCTTCGAAGCAATCTCCCCGGTGTATCTGAAGGTATCGCCACTCTATATGCTGATTTCCCCATGGCAGATCCGCATGAATTTGTAGACTACAACGTTGCTCTGGTGAGTAGCGGAATTTTGCAGCGGTTGCGCAAGGAGGCTGAGTTTCTTTTCGATAATGCGAATCCCTTCGACCCCATACCCGTTGGGCAGGCTTATGCTTTTCTGGAATGGGGCATGAACTGGTGCGTCTCTTTATATAGCAACGAATATCTTAAACTACACGCCGGCGCGGTCTCAAAAGGTGACACCGCGATTATCATGCCCGGAGTACCAGGCGCGGGCAAAAGCACACTCTGCGCAGCACTCGGAGTGCGGGGCTGGCGTATACTGTCTGACGAACACGCTATGTTTGAGCTCAATACAACACAGGTTATACCCTTGTGCCGGCCAGTAAGCCTGAAAAACGAAAGTATTGATGTCCTCAGAAACTTCTCATCCAGCGCAATCTTTGGACCCATCAGTAAAGAAACTCACAAGGGCGTGGTTGCACATATGAAAGCGGACATGCATCCGAATAGCCATGACCGAAAAAGCGTGACGGCAAGAGCGATGGTATTCCCAAAATATTCGCCGGGAGAGTCGCAAAGACTCACCCCCAGACGGCGAACAGACAGCTTTATTCTGGCCGCTTACCATTCCTTCAACTACAGTTTGCTCTGTGAAGCAGGCTTTGAAGCCATGAAAACGCTACTAGACAATGTGGACTGCTATGACCTCGTGTATCACGATCTTGAATGGGCAGTGAATGCCATGGATCAGTTAGCCGACGCGCAAGTGCCACCATGAGTTTCCTGCTACAGCAAATTCTAGTCGACCCAAGTCGTATCTTGACGCTGGACCACCATCAGATGCAGTTGTTGTTGGCGCAAGGCCGCAATACCCGACTTCTGGCATCATTGATGTGTGAACTTCAGCGCGGCGGGATTTACGAAAAACTGCCACCGGCAATTGGCCGGCATTTTTTTACTGCGCATTTGGTTCACGAAAAGCAAAAGCGAGACCTGAACTACGACTGCGAAAAGATCAGGCTCGCGTTACACACTATCGGCGAGAAACTCGTACTGTTGAAAGGTGCTGCGTATTTGCAGGCAGAGCTACCTGTCAGCCGCGGTCGACTAATCACCGACATCGATATAATCGTACCGCACCGAAGAATTGAAGCAGTGGAAGACGTGCTACGGAATGCCGGCTGGGAGGGCGGGGAGATCAGCGCGTACGATGATCGATACTATCGCAACTGGGGTCACGAAATCCCGCCACTTACAAATCTTAAGCGCGAGACAACGTTGGACGTGCACCACAACATCCTGCCCCCGACGGCTGGACCTAATGTCAATGCAGAAATACTTTTTGAAAGATTGATTGAAGTAAAACCAGGAATATTTACCCTGTCATTACAGGACATGGTGATTCACAGCGCGACCCATCTATTTCACGAGGGTGAATTCCACCATGGTCTACGTGATCTGTGGGACCTCGACAGAATGCTGCGTGATTTTCCCACTCGCGATACACAATTTTGGGATGGTTTGATTTCCAGAGCCCAAGAACTCGATTTACTTGGATCGCTTTTTCATGGCCTGAACTACGCACAACAGATTTTCAGCACGCCGCTTCCCAGTGGGATTATTGAAGATGCGGGCAATCGGTCAAGATTACTGCGCAAGCCCGTTATGGACTTTCTGTACCTCAGAGCATTCCGACCAAAGCAGCCAGAGTGTAAATTGCCATTTACGGAACTGGCCCTCAATCTACTCTATATTCGCTCGCACTTTCTGCGCATGCCACTGTATTTGCTATTGCCGCACCTGACGAGAAAGGCGTGGATGAGGCACTTTGAAAAAGAAAAGGATTCACCTGAAATTCCGCTCAATCCGAAAGCGTAATCAGCTGCATCAATTGAGCGTTGCTACAATCGCCAGAGATTCAATTTTGCCGCCGCCATGGCTTCTCGATTCAGAACAGACTTTATGTCCACCAAGGTGGCGCCTTCCATCATCATGGCGCCAAACTCCGCCACATCCATTCTCAGATATTGCGCGTGCGGTACAGCCAGAATCACCGCCTGACAATCTCTCAGATCCTGCCACGCACATAGCTCTATCCCGTACTCAGCCTTCGCCTCGGCGGGATCCGCCAGAGGATCGTGTACCACCACATCGCAGCAATATTCTTGCAGCTCGTCGATGATATCCACGACCTTGGAATTGCGCAGATCAGGGCAGTTTTCTTTAAACGTCAAGCCGAGCACCGCTATTTTTGCGCCGCTGACGCGATGCCCGTGCTGCACCAGTCGCTTGACAGTTTGTTCAGCGATAAACTTGCCCATTGTGTCATTCGTCTTTCGCCCGGCGAGTATCACCTGGGGATGATGCCCAACGGCCTCGGCCTTATAGGTCAAATAGTAAGGATCAACGCCGATACAGTGCCCCCCCACCAAACCCGGGCGGAAGGGGAGGAAGTTCCACTTGGTGCCAGCCGCCTCAAGGACATCAAGGGTATCGATATTCAGACGATTGAATATCAGGGCCAATTCATTCATCAGTGCGATGTTGAGATCGCGTTGAGTGTTTTCAATTACCTTGGCAGCTTCCGCGACTTTGATACTCGCGGCCCGGTGAGTGCCAGCTTTGACCACAGAGCCGTACAAGCTGGCTATCTTTTCCAGCGTGGCGGGTGTATCGCCGGAGACTACTTTGGTAATTGTTTCCAGCCGATGCTCGCGATCGCCTGGATTTATTCTCTCCGGTGAATAACCGACAAAGAACCCGTCCGCATCAACCTTGGGATCTCTGCCCGCCCAGGACAATCCAGACGTCTTTTCCAGCAGTGGAACGCAGACCTCCTCGGTACAACCCGGATACACAGTAGATTCAAAAATCACGGTGGCGCCTTCCTGTAGATGCGCTCCCACTGCACGGCAAGCGCCTTCCAGCGGTGAGAGGTCAGGTCGCCTTGCGGCATCGATAGGGGTAGGTACGACTACAATAATAATCTGTGCTTCGCGCAGCATGGAGGCATCGCTGGTAAATTCGAGTAGGGTCGAAGCCGCCAGTTGCTGCGACTCCACCTCCCCGCTCGGATCGTGGCCAGCCCGGTAGTGATTGAGTTTCTCCTCATTCAAATCAAGACCTATAGTTCGGCGCGAGCGACCAAACGCCACTGCCAAAGGTAGTCCGACATACCCCAGTCCCACGATAGCTACAGTGTCCAATGATTCCATTTCCAAATTACCCTTATTTCTGGATACCCCAAAACCATTCACTGGTGGCCGCCAAACCCTGATCGACTGAATGACTGGGCTGGTAACCAAGCAGCTTACTGGCGCGGCTAATATCTGCCTGGGAATGTCGCACGTCCCCCTCTCTGAAATCAGCGTACACGGGTTCTATTTGCGCGATCGCTGCATCCCTTTGCGACAACAGCGAGCGAATTGCACGAAATAGCTCATTAAGGGTAGTTCGCGCGCCCACCGCTACGTTATAGACTTTGTTACTCGATTGAGGATTTTCACTAGTGGCGGCAAGCAGGTTAGCCTGCACTGTGTTGTCTATGAAACAAAAATCCCGTGAGGTTTCACCATCGCCATTAATTTGTGGTGGAACACCCTTACACAATTGTTCAAACCAGCGAGGGATCACCGCGGCATAAGCGCCCTGTGGATCCTGCCTTGGACCAAATACATTGAAATAACGCAGCCCTATGCAGTCCATATCGTAGGTACGTGAAAAAACGTCGGCGTACAGCTCATTCACATACTTTGTGACCGCATATGGCGACAAGGGCTTGCCGATAAGCTCTTCCACTTTCGGCAACCCAGGGTGATCACCATAAGTTGACGAAGACGCTGCGTAGACGAAGCGCTTTACCTTCGCATTCCTGGCCGCTATCAGCACATTAAGAAACCCCTCTACATTGGCTCGATTGGTTTGCAACGGATCTGCAATCGAGCGGGGTACGCTACCCAGAGCAGCTTGGTGCAGTACATATTGCACGCCGCGGGTGGCTTGTTCACAAGCTTTTGGGTCGCAAATATCTGCCTCCAGAAATTCCATGCGCGACCAGTTGTGCGGACCAACGTTCACTCGAACAGCTTCAAGATTTGCCGCGAACCCCGTGGCAAAATTGTCTAACCCTATGACCTCCTGCCCCAGAGTTAGTAATCTTTCTACCAGATGCGACCCTATAAACCCGGCTGCCCCAGTCACCAGCCACTTGCGAGGCTGTTGCAGAAGCTGTGGCTCTAATGCCTCAAAGGCAGACATTGACAAAGAAAGGCCCCTTCCAAATCTTCCCGAATGAGCGCACCTTTTATTGTGTGCGGCGCATCTCACTTATTCCCTGATGGGATTTACTCGACAGTGGCAGGAGTATAGTGTTTCTCGCGTGGCACCGCTACGGTGTAACGTGACCTGGTACACGATTTGGTGAGTTTAGAGGTGGACGGACAAACAAGCATAGTAGGCAACATCGGCTTGTACAGCTACGGCACAACGCTGCTTGCCTATTTTATGCTGGTAATCCTGGCAGCGATTGCGCGACGCAATAATCCACTGGGTGGATCACTGCTGGTAGCAAGCGGCCTCACGGCACTGTGGGCCGGGATCGTAACCGTTTCCACGCTGATAGCGGAACCTATGCTGCCGGCGATGCAACTGAGTGAAGTCGCCCGCAATGCCGCCTGGATATTTGTTCTTCTTAAACTATTCGGTCTGCGACTTCAGGGTACCGACCATATTCTCGCCTCCCAACGTTGGGTACCCTGGTTTGCACTTTGCTTTGGGGTGATCATAAGTGGCCTGCTGGCTACCGAGTATTTGTCCGATCTATTCACCCCAGCCTACGACCTTTCGCTGTATGCAAATTTCAGTACCTGGATTGCGATGTCCGTAATGGGCTTGCTATTACTTGAACAATATTTCCGCAATAGCAACGAAGGCGAGCTGTGGGCCACGAAACATCTTTGTCTGGGCTTGGGTATCTTGTTCGTGTTCGACTTCTTTATGTACGCCGAAGCGCTCCTGTTCCGCCAACTCGATCGCAATCTGTGGCTCGCTCGGGGTATCGTTACAACGATGGCTGCAGTCTTGATCGCCATTAGTATCAGTCGCACCGACAGAAGCGAGACCGAGGAAAACACGCGGGGGATACATCTCTCAAGACATGTCGCCTTCCACTCTCTCACTCTGATGGCTTCGGGAATCTACCTGATCACCATGGCGCTCGCCGCATACTTTATTCGCTATCTGGGCGGAAGTTGGGGTGGCGTATTACAAATCGTATTTCTATGCGCGTCCGGCCTGACACTCATTGTATTACTGTTTTCAGGACAGATTCGCGCGCGCACACGTGTTTGGCTGAGCAAGAATTTCTTCAGCTACAAATACGACTATCGACTTGAGTGGCTGCAGTTCACGCAGATTCTGGCCAGCGGGGATAGTGATATACCAGAGAAAATAACCCGCGCAGTCGCTAATCTTGCAAAGAGCCCGGCGGGCATACTCTGGAGCAGAGCGGAGGATGGTACATTCAATATCGTGGCGAACTGGGAGATGCCGGTGCCCGATGTTGAAATTGATTTAAGCGAATTGTCACAGTGGCTGCAGGCTCACGAGTGGATTATTGATTTACGGGAATGGCGAGTCGCGCCAGACATCTATCGAAACCTTGAACTACCCACATCTCTGGCTGCCATTTCTCGCGCCTGGCTGATCATCCCACTTTTATTCGGTGATCAGTTACAAGGCATCCTGTTGTTGCGCGAATCCGAAATCGTGCGCGATCTTAATTGGGAGGATCGCGACCTGCTCAAGGTGGCGGGCAAACAAGCGGGCAGCCACCTGGCCCAGTACCAGGCAGATCAGGCATTGGTCGAGTCCCGTCAGTTCGAAGCCTTTAATCGTCTCTCTGCCTATGTAATACATGACTTGAAGAACATACTGGCGCAGCTATCACTTATGGTCGCCAATGCGCAGAAGCATAAACACAATCCAGAGTTCGTGGATGATATGGTGAGTACGGTTAGTAATACCGTAAACCGCATGAGCAACCTTATGGCCCAACTGCGAAGCGGCGCTGGTCAGGCAGAACAGCAAGAGTTCGAGCTTTCTGACTTATTGGAAACCGTGTTATCCCAATGTAGTCTAAGGTCGCCTGTACCTGAGCTGGTTCTTGCGAATGATAGGTTCACGCTTACATGTGATCGAGAGCGCCTGCAAACGGTATTTGGGCATTTGGTGCAGAACGCACAGGAGGCTTCAGACAAAAACGGTAAAGTGCTGATTCGCACATTGCGTGACAGCAACTCGGCCGTAGTCGAAATTGAAGACAATGGCGTAGGCATGGACGAGAACTTCATTCGAAACAGGCTGTTCAAGCCGTTCGATTCGACAAAAGGTCTCACAGGTATGGGCATAGGAGCTTTTGAAAGTCGCGATTTTATACGTAGCATCGGGGGCAATATCAGCGTGCAGAGTACTCCTGGCCAAGGCTCAATTTTTCGCGTGCGTATTCCCTGCACAAGAGAATCGGAGAACACAAATTTTTCAACATTACACAAGGTACAAAGCCAGTGAAAAACGATAAGAAGCACCTGCTGGTAGTTGAAGACGACAAAGGGCTTCAGAATCAATTGCGCTGGGCGTTTGACGGCTATGAAGTAACAGTTTCCGGAGATAGATCGGAAGCAATTAATCAACTTCGCCGGGTGCAACCGGGCGTTGTGTTATTAGATCTCGGTCTCCCTCCTGATCCTGGCGGTGTTACCGAAGGCCTGGCAACACTCAAAGAGATTCTATCGCTGACACCAGAGACAAAAGTAATAATAGTTACCGGCGACAACGACCGCGCTAACGCAGTGAAGGCTATCGCGTTAGGTGCTTATGATTTCCACCAGAAGCCTGCAGATCCTGAGCTTCTTGCCTTACTTGTTGACCGTGCCTACCACGTCTACGAACTCGAAATCGAAAATCGTCGCTTACAAAAGCATGATCAGAACATGCCGCTTAGAGGCATCATCACTGCCAGCCCGCAGATGCTGAAAGTCTGTCGCACCATCGAAAAGATTGCACCTTCGAATATCACGACCCTGATACTTGGTGCCAGTGGGACCGGAAAGGAGCGCTGTGCGCAAGCGCTACACGAACTGAGTCCCAGAGCCGACAAACCACTGATTGCAATTAATTGTGCAGCAATCCCAGAGAACCTACTTGAAAGTGAGCTATTCGGCTATGAGAAAGGTGCCTTTACAGGAGCGGCGAAGCAGACTCCCGGGAAGATTGAGTATGCGGATAAAGGCACGCTTTTTCTGGACGAAATTGGGGATCTGCCCATGGAATTGCAGGCCAAACTGCTGCGCTTTCTACAGGAACGAGTAGTGGAACGTATTGGCGGTCGCAAAGAAATTCCTGTTGATGTGCGTATTTTGTGTGCTACCCATCAGAATTTACGAGGACTAATTGAGAAGGGATTATTTCGCGAAGATTTGTACTATAGGATCAGTGAAATTGTACTGGAAATACCCCCTCTCAAGGATCGCGAGGGTGACGTTATCTTGTTAGCCAAGTCGTTCCTTAACCTGTGGAGCAAAGAATATGGCAACTCCGCGATGGATTTTTCGCCGGAGGCGATTGCCGCTATTGAAGCCTACGACTGGCCAGGCAATGTGCGCGAACTGGAAAGTCGCATAAAGCGCGGCGTGATAATGGCAGAGGGGAATCGCATCAACCCTGAAGATATTGAACTTGGTGGGACAAAAATGGAGCCCATGCCACTGAACTTGAAAGAAGTACGCGAGGAGGCAGAGCGAAAAGCGATCATTCGAGCGATGAGTCACAGCAACCAAAATATTACGGATGCAGCCAACGCGCTTGGAATCACGAGACCAACACTGTACAACCTTTTGGAGCGACTAGGCATAAAAGAGTAACGCCAACTGACCATTGGAAGATGGGGCCAAGCGGAATATTTTTAATCTACTTTCAGTTTTCTCATTAGGGCTTCCGCTTGCGGACGCTCGACAAACTCTCCGTCATTATCCAGCAGCAAATGCAGTGACTCTATCGCGGCCTCGGTGTCGCCAACGGCAGCCAGTATTTGGGCCTGATGCATAAGAATTTCAGTTCTTTCGGGTGCGTATGTGATTGCGCGATCGATAGATCGTCTGGCTTCTACAAGTTTGCCATTTTTCAATTGTGTCATTGCCAGCGTATCGAGGATTGAGCTGGAATGAGGGGATAGTTCCGCCGCCCTCTCGGCATAAGCCAGCGCCTGCTCTGGGTCTTCGTCCAGCAAATACCAAGCTAAATTATTCAGCGCGATAATGTGGTCCGGGTCAACTTTCAGAATCTGTTGGTACTGGTAAATTACCCCTCCCCTTTTATTGCTACTACCATAAATCTCTGCCAATTTTTCTCGCGCAGCCACATCACTTGGGTGATCTGCAACCCAGTGTTGGAGCTGCTCAATCGCTCCGTTAATATTGCCGACCGCCTGTTTGTGTGTCGCTAGGGCAATTGCGTTTCCAGTAGTTGGTTCGCGATCAAACAGCATCTCTAATAAGTGTGCCGCAGTATCGTTATCGCCTTTTTTCTGGGCCATGGCTACTTCAAGCTTGATTACATCAGGATTGTCTTTAACCATTTTTCGCAGCTCGAGTAGTTGCTTCTCAAACAATTCGTTCTGATTTGACAACAACGCCAGTCTAGCAAGTGCGATCTTGGCGTAGAAATGATCAGGATCCAGCTTTACTGTGCGTTCAAGCTCAACAGAAAGTTGCTCGATATTTCCCAATCCGGCGAACGCTTTAGCCCTCATATAATGGTACTGGCTGACCTGGGGATACAGATCTATGAGTTTACCTAGTGTGCCCAGCGCTTGATTGTAACGACCGGATGCCAACTGGAAGCCTGCAATCGTAACCAGCGCGTCAGGTTGTTCCTTTTGCTCCACGGAGAGTTCCTCCAGCAGCGGCATAGCTTCTTCCAGTCGCCCCTTGGCAATATAGAATCGCGCCTTGACCAGACGAGGCTCCATTTCACGGGGAAAGGCCTGGATAATGCTGTCCAAACTTGTCAGCATGTCCTGCTCTTTACCTTCCAATGCATAGGAAGCAGCGACCTTCATACGTGTCTGAAGGTGCTTCGGATTTTTTGCCAACGTCTGTCCGTAGTAGTCGCGAGCCAACTGAAATTCTTTTCGCTGCAGTGCAAGCTCGGCGAGGCTGTTCGTGGCTCCAGGGTCGCCGGGCCTGAGTTCCAGTGCTCTTTTAAACGCGTTCTCTGCCTCTGCTTGTTCATGGTTCGCAAGGTAAGCACGACCCAAAAGATCATACGAGGTGGCACTGTCCGGGTTTCTATCCCGATACTCAAGCGCTGCGCGGATTGCCTCGACAAATTCTTTTTGCCGTAAGTAGTTCAATACAATCAGAACATCGGCCTGCTCATACCCTGGGTCCTTTTCCAGAATTTCGTGCAATAACTCAATACCCAGACTCTCGGAACCGGCTGCTATAAACCCGGCTCCCAGTCGCGCCTTGGCCTCTGTAGAATCCGGTTGCAGCTCTGCGACTTTAGCCAGCAGACTAACCCCCTCTCCACTTTTTCCTTGCGCCAGAAGCGCACTCGCCAGCAGATTCAGCGCTTCAATATCATCAGGATTTGCAGCTACTACCGGTGTCAGCAATGCTTCGGCTTTATTGTAGGATTTCTGCCCAAGTTCAAGCTTAGCCGCAAGTTTCGCGCCGACCGCACTGTCTGGTACAAGTCCCAAGAAACGATTGACACTACTCAAAGCCTGCTGGAACAGACCCTTTTCCAGATAGATCGCGGCCAGGTAATACCATGTTTGGGGGTATGCATCGGAGAACTCCGAAGCGTTCTGGAATAGTTTTGCCGCCTGATCGATTCGCTTGGCCTGCAGCGCTACAAGCCCCGACGCAAAATTTACCCCTGGATGAAAACGCGCCGGGCCAAACGCTCTACGTAACTGCGCCAGATCCTGCGAAGCGCCCTGGTAATTGTTCTGGTAAATACGCATCATCGCGCGATTCAATTGAGCATCAAAACTATTGCGCGTCAGTTTAATGACACGTGTATAAGCATCCTCTGCCTGCTTTGGACGCTGCTCCGCACTTTCTATATCTCCCAGCAAGTTCCATGCAGGGGCATACTTTTGATCCACCAGAAATATGCGAAACAATTGGCCACGGGCCTCTTGATACTCTCCACGTTCCATCATCAGCCGCGCTTCAGCAACCTGCGCGTAATATGAAGAAGGTTCATTCTGCAGCGCAATATCCAAAATCTCTTCGGCCACATCCATATTGCCGCGATGCATCATCGACAGACCTTTGGCTGCTTGCACCGTCGATTTGCTCTTTGGGTCCAAGCCGTCCAGTGTGAGACTGTCGAGCCGGTCGTAGTCGCCCAAACCCAGCAATACCTGCGCCAGAACAGGCACAACAACGGAGGGTTCAGTACCCATCGATAAGGCGCGAGATAATTCCTTGTCAGCGTCCTCATACAGGCCTGTTTCGAAATAGAGCGTTCCCAACAATGCTCGGGCCTGGGTGTTCTGCACATCTTTCTGCAGCGCATTTTTCAGCTCGGCAATGGCTGCCTGATCGTTAGACTGCTTCAGAAACTCCCTTGCCTGCAGAACATGATCGTCACTGGTCACGTCTTCACCGCATCCCAGCAAGATACAAGTGACTAGCAGCAAGGATAGGCTGCGCAAAATCCGATTCATTATTCTTATTCTCTTATTTCGCGCTAAACTCCAGATCAGGATAACGCAGAAAAACCTAAACCCCCGGCATTGGCTCCGAATCCCTCCTTATCCAAAGCATGGCATTTCGCAATTACTTGATATGAAATAATCGACTTCAACGATGCAGAGCGCGCAGTCCCTTAGTGGCTCTTGTGCGTCAGACCTACTCTACAAACTCGCCCGCATCGATTCAATAGCCGCGTCGACTACTTCTATCGAAAACGAGCAGAACTTCGCGTATTAAACCGGATCAGACTGCCATTCTTAATGGTGGCTGGCTCTCCAGACGTGAGATCGACAGGTAATGTTCGAGACCGGCGAATACACCCTGGGCGAGATGAGGCACGGGGCGGTGAATCTGATACGGTATCCCGAGGGCGGTATGGCAGCGGCGATAGAATCTGGCGTTACGGAGGGAACTCAAAACCATCGCGTTTTCGTACCCATGGTCGCGCGAGGCTTTGATCAGATGGGCTACAAACTCACGCACCAGATACACTGTCCTGACAGCAGGATCAATGGCGAAACGCTCCCACATACAACAACTGTCTTCATCCAAGCCCAACTGATCCAGCTGGCTGACAAGCGTAATATGAGGGGAAATTCGCACGCCGCCAACGCAACTCCCTTTTTCTACTGCCAGTAAAATACGTCCCTGCCTGTCCAGTTCCTCCTCGGATCCATCAAAGTCCTTTAAACCAAGGTCACGTTGGAAGCAACGTTCGCGTAACTCATAGTACTGACCCAGAAGTTTGGAATCCTTGCTCACTTTGAACTCGATTGACAAAATATAGTCCCCCTAGTGTGGTGTGGTGCCATCTGTGTGGCATTACAACAACCAATGCAATATACAAACCACAATGCATTTTCGCTAAAAAAAACATGAGGTTAAGCAAGCACTTTAAGTAATTTATGAGAATTCTGTCACAATTACCACGATTTTTTTGACGATTTGTAGTCGCTACCCGACAAAGATTCGCCAAAAACGCACAATTTCTTTACAAATCATATAGATAGTTTGTCGCTATTTTGCGACAAACCGCCCTGACTGGGGGCATGCGCTGCGCTGCATTCAAAAACTGCCCGACGCGCTTCGCTGTAAGTAATTGATCGCTCCTCCCAGCGAACGAACGCACCCACCAAGTGCCAATCTGCTCAGATGGTACCTCAGAAGTAATTGCCAACGGACAATTGACTCCATAAAACCTGCAATGCCACTGGAATACGCTCTGATAGCCCGGTTGCAGCCGACTTTCCTGTGCATACGTTCCCCTTTTTGAAGGCGAATGGGGTGGTCAAAGGGAATGTGATGAAGGCAATCCTGCGGAACACTGTGTCATTGAATATCACGATATTGCATTGGCGATGAAGGCGGGAGCGATTAGAGTCAAAAACATGGGTTTATTAGCGTCAAAGGAGTGCATTTGATCCAATTACATGGATACATTTCGGGCCGTGCCCTACACTCATCAACACAACCACAAAAGGCCCTGAAACGGTTACTTTGCGCGGATATTCGCACCTTCGACTACGTTACTATCACTGCTACAGGGAATGAAATTTCAGTCAAAAGAAGCATCATCTGATAAAGAATGAATAGCACTCAAAAAGACAGGTTCATCGCAATCCTGGTCGGCTATGCTCCCTGGAACATGCTGCTCAGTCTTGTCATTGTCGCGGCGTTGGGAATGGGTGCGGCTCATTTACACATTGAGTCTGGAATCAAAGTGTTTTTCGACAAACAAGATCCCAATTTGCTTGAGCAGGAGCGACTTGAGCGCACCTATGGCAAGGAAGACAACATCCTGATTGTGATCGAAACAACGCAGGGTGATATTTTTACTCCCCAACTGCTTGGCGCTATTGAGCGTATCACTGAACAAGCATGGCAGACTCCCAACTCGAAACGGGTGGATTCCGTCGTTAACTATCTTTACCCCGTCGTCGATGCAGATGACATCCGCATTGGCGCACTGGTTAAAAATGCAGCTTCACTTTCCACTGACGAAATTGCCCGAATCCGCGAAATTGCCCTCTCCCAACAAGCACTCGTGGGGCGAATTTTATCTCGCGATGGCGCAGTGGCTGCCGTCAATATCAGTCTGAATCTGGGCGCGGCGGGAGGCGATAAAGCAGCAGCAGTGTTCGAGTCAGTGCAATTTGCCCGAGATATCAGGGACAAAGCGCTGGAGGAGAACCCTGATTTAAAGATATATCTCGCGGGTTGGGCACTGACGGAGCAAACACTGGCCGAGGTGACGCAGGCCGACTCGGTAGGGTTGATGCCCATTATGTTCGCGATAGTACTGCTACTGCTCGCCGTACTACTGCAATCGGTACTCGCCTCCGTATGCACCATAATCGCCATTTTCCTGAGCATCCTCGTCGGTATGGGCTATGCAGGTTGGACGGGTATTGGCATCAATAGCGTAAATGTCTCCGCACCGACCATCATTATGACGCTGGCAGTAGCCGATTGCGTTCACATTATCAGCACTTTCCTGAGCCATCTGCGAGGAGGCGAAGACAAACGAGCCGCGCTCACCTCCAGCCTGCAACAAACGCTATACCCGGTAATACTGACCAGTATCACAACAGCACTCGGCTTTATAAGCATGAATTTCAGCGATTCACCCCCTTTCCGGGAACTGGGCACGATGGCCGCGGCAGGGGTAGTTGGCGCTCTGTGGATTGCCTTAACCGTGCTCCCTGGACTGCTTCTATTATTGCCATTCAAGCCGCGCGGGAGCACAACGATCGGCCTTCCCATGGCAGGATTGTCCCGATTTGTAATGCGGAATTACAGCCCAATATTCTGGATTTCACTGGTGCTGATTTTTGCGGCAATGAGCTTCGTACCGAGGATGGAGTTGAATGACGACCCAACGAATTACTTTTCATCTAACATACCATTAACTGATGCTATTCATGTCGTCGAGAACAAGCTGTCAGGAAACCAATCCTTGCACTATTCGATTGATGCAGGCAAGCCCCAGGGGGTAGCCAACCCTGAGTACCTTGCCCAGGTTGCGGCGTTTGTAGACTGGCTGAGAGCACAACCGGAGGTCGTCAACGTCGAGGCTTTTACGGACACCCTTAAACGCTTGAACCAGGTATTGCACGACGATGATCCTGCCTGGCATCGACTTCCCGACTCCAGAGAAATGGCGTCACAATACCTGCTGCTGTACGAAATCTCGATACCCTATGGCTTGGACGTAACCCATCAGATCAGCGCCGAAAAATCGGCACTTAAGGTTACGGCTATCATGAAGAATCAGAAATCGCAGGGACTGATAGCGTTTGAGTCACGTGCGCAACAATGGTTAGACGCAAACGCACCGAGTATCAAAGCCCGTGGCGTAGGACAATCAATCAGTTTTGCACATATCGGTATGCGCAATATCACCAGTATGCTCAGCGGATCGTTGTTTGCCATAGTCGTGATCTCGCTGTGTATGGTTATCGCGTTCAGGTCTATCAAGTTTGGTTTGGTGAGTTTCCTGCCCAATTTATTCCCTGCTCTAGTTGTTCTGGGAATCTGGAGCGCGGTTGTGGGTGAGGTCAACATGGCCGCATCTGTAGTATTCAGCCTGACATTGGGCCTTGTGGTTGATGACACCACGCATTTTTTGGTCAAATACCGCGAAGCGCGCGTGCAGCTGAAATTGAACGCGCAACAAGCGATTCACTACACATTTGAGAAAGTCGGCGGTGCATTGGTTTCCACTTCGATCGTGCTGGCTGCTGGCTTTCTGGTACTGGTACATTCAGATTTCGCAGTAAATTCAACTTCCGGGCTGTTAGTGGCGCTCACCATCGTTGTCGCTATCGTACTGGATCTCCTGTTCCTGCCGGCTCTGCTGATCAAGATTGATCGTTGGCTGGTTCCGGCACCTCCTCGGCCCCAGTCGTAAGGCAAATCTGACATGACATACAGAAGCACCACAAACGCCGCACATGATGCATGGACATTCATTCTGCGGCCACTATTGTTCGCGATACTCAGTTCTACCCTGCTGCACAGTACTTTCACTAGCGCAGATGCCAGCGCTGAAAGAGGTCTGGCAATCGCAACTGAAGCGGATAAGCGTGACAGCGGCTTTGGTGACACCAGGGTAGACCTCACCATGCTGATTGCCACCTCCAACGATCAACAGATTAGCCGCGACATGCGCCAGATGAATCTGGAAGTTGAGGATGATGGCGACAAAAGTATCATGGTATTTGATCGTCCCCGGGATTTAAAAGGCACCGCGATATTGACGTTTACACACAGAGCCGGATCGGATGAACAATGGTTATATCTGCCAGCATTGAAACGGGTCAAGCGGATCTCCTCGGAAGACAAATCAGGCCCATTCATGGGCAGCGAGTTCGCCTTCGAAGACTTGTCCTCACAAGAAGTCGAAAAATACACCTACACCTATCTGCGTGATGAGACAATTGATGGCGAGCCCTGTTTCGTCGTGGAAAGGGTACCCACCGACAAATATTCTGGCTACTCACGCCAGGTCACCTGGGTAGATCAAAAGGAATACCGTCTGCAGCGAGTGGATTACTACGACCGCAAGAATACCCTGCTGAAGACCATGACCGCCGCAGACTATCAGATATTTCTGGATCGTTATTGGCGACCTGGAGAACTGGTCATGGTCAATCATCAGACAGGCAAGAGCACAACATTAAGATTTCGAAATTACCAATTTCAGACAGGATTGCAGGACTCGGATTTCACCCCGAATGCAATCTCTCGGATTCGCTAACGTGAGTGCTCAACGGCAGGAAATGATTTGAAACAGTCACCAATATCCATCGCTGTAATGATGGCAGTACTGTCGAACGTCGCAGACGTTCATGGCAGTACTATTGCGCCACAGATTACGGTTGAGGATATTCGCGTGGGTCTGTCTCCTGAGAAGACTCGTCTGGTATTTGATCTCTCCGGGCCAATCGACTACCGGCTATCCATGATGCAAAACCCGACAAGGGTATTGGTTGAACTGGCGCACAGCGAATCCCGGTTCGATCCCGCCACTGTTCATCTCAGTGGAACCCCCATCCAGTCGATCTATACCCAGGATGAGGCGCCCGATGCATTGCGTTTTGTTATCGAGGTCGAGCCGGGTACGGACGCACATGCGTTCACCCTGAAACCCTTTGCAGACCGTGCTGATCGGCTGGTACTTGACCTGTACAGTGCAAATGCGATCCCTGCACAGATGAAGCAAACTGATAGCCACCAAACGGCAACTCTAGCTGAGGCAGGGAAAGCAGCGAAGCGCAATCCACCGCCGCCCGTGACGTCATCTGGCGTTGCCGCACCACGCGAGTACAATGGCGAATGGTCCGGGTACCTGAGTTTCGATTCACGCCTGTTTTTCGAGTCGCCGAAGTATCCCGATCAGAAAGACCAGGATTTTTCTGTCGCATTCAAGCCCGAATATTATGTCGACTGGTCAGATGGTGAACAACAGTTCGGCTTCAGTCCGTTCTTCCGTTACGACACAGCGGATGATCAGCGAACACACGCAGATGTCAGAGAGCTGTACTGGCAGATGGAGCACGATCGGCTGATTACCAAACTAGGTGTCGATGTCGTGTTCTGGGGAGTAGCAGAGTCTCAGCACCTGGTGGATATCATCAACCAGACGGACTTGGTGGAAAACATCGATGGCGAGGAAAAACTCGGCCAACCGATGATCAATCTCGACTATCTAAGCGACTGGGGCAGCGTCCAATTCTACGTCCTGCCGTATTTCCGCGAGAGAACCTTCCCCGGAAAGCACGGTCGACTTCGGACTGAACCCGCCGTTGACACTCGAAATCCGCAATATGAATCCGGCTCCAAAGAGAAACATGTCGACTTTGCACTGCGTTGGAGTCACAACGTAGGTGACTGGGATCTGGGATTGGCACATTTCACCGGCACCACCCGTGAGCCTTACCTGCAGCCAGATGTTTCAGACGGTCGTTTGAAGTTGTATCCGTTCTACTTCCAGATTGACCAGACCAGTGTTGACGCGCAGGCAACTAAAGGCGCCTGGCTGTGGAAGCTGGAAGCGATTTACAACGAGAATAACCTGCAGGACTACTACGCCTATGTGGGCGGCTTCGAACACACAAATTTTGGCGTTGCGGACTCCCCGGTCGATCTTGGGGTTCTGCTTGAGTATCACTATGACGAACGCGGTGACGAAGCGACCAACGGGCTGCAAAGCGATCTCTACCTTGGCCTGCGCGTTACCGGCAACGATCTGGCAAGCAGCATGGCGCTGGTAGGTTTTATTTACGATACCGACACCCATTCAGTATTCGGTAATATCGAAGCGTCTCGCAGGTTAAATGAAAACTGGACGTTAGGACTTGAACTGCGCTTTACCAGTAATACCAGTGAAGAAGAGAATCTGTACTACATCGAGTCAGACGATTATCTCGGATTTGAACTCAGGCGGTACTTCTAGACCTAAACACATCGGGACAATCCACTCAGGCCGCTTATCCAACGCTCTGCTGCTTTTACACAGCAGGCTACATACAATCCCCCTTGATCGACTGGATAACAACCCGAAAACAAAAACCGCGCCAATGGCGCGGTTTCCGGTAACTCATGCAGCGTTGACTTAAACGCTACAGTACAACTTAACTACTACTTCTTGCGTCGCAGTGAACGTGCACCTACAAGCAGGCCTGTGCCCATCAGCAACAAAGTGCCAGGGATCGGTGCGTCATGAACACGACGCAGATTGGTCGACGTAGTGTTTGCCAAAGCCAAGGTGTACTGACCGCTGGTCAAGCCTTGTACATCGATCATGTAGCTACCACTACCGGCCACCTGGTTTGCAGCGCCAGAGCTGGACGTCGTATTGTTAAGAGACAAAGCCGACTCGGTTGCAACGCAGGTCAGACCCGCAGAGCAGGTAGTTACGTTGTTAGTACCAGTGGGAGCCCATGAGGCCAATGTCTGGCCGTCTTTCTGCAGCACCACGGTCACACCGGAGTTAGCCTGCGCGATGCCGATATCTCCACCGGTTACCTGCGACAGCACGTCGATCACAGCGTCGAATGAGACAGCGAACCCGCCGTCACCACCCAGCTCGAAATTCAGCGTGAGCAAAGTGTTTGAACCTACGTTGGTGTTAGCCTGCGCACTCGTACCAGACTGCAGATTACTTTCTGAAATAGCGCCAGTGCTGGTCGCCGGATCACCAAGCAGTGTTGCAGTAATAATCGCTGCCTCGGAATTGGAGTACTGGCCAGTCTGTCCATAAGCAGTGTAGTCGTTCTCACCGCGAGCCAAGGTGCTGCCCGGCGCATTTTGTACCGTGCCGCTCAAACGGGGATTACCGGCTCCGCAATCGTTAGCGCCACCGAAGAGGCCACCGCAACTTGCAGAACCGTCAGAACCGTCAGCAACACCATTCAGTATCGCGTCCTGATTCGTGTCAAAACTGAACAGAGTAGCTGTGCTACCAGGAAGGACGCCCGTGATATTGATAGTCAAACCATCAATTTGTACTGAACTCAAACCGTATACATCGGCTGAAGCCTGACCGGCCATACCAAAGGCCAGGGCAGCACCCAAAGCAACCGCTAGTTTATTTTTGCCTAATTTCATGTCGATCTCCTTTGATACAACCTTAAGTGAAACTCTTTCTTCCGATCCCATACCCGACCACTTCTGGATGGTTTCGGATATTGCTCACGTAATATAGTGCAAGCCATGTGCCAATAATATATTTTCCTTAAATATCAGCATGTTAAGTAGTTCGCCTTTTGCCAACGCATCCCTCGGCACACGAATTTGTAAAAAAAACTGACGTGTAAATCAGGCGGATAATCAGGTACAGAAAGGCTGCCCGGTGCGAACAGGCGCCGATGCTCCAGCACTGCGGTGCAGCCTCAGCCAGGACACTGTTTACAAGGATGGCCGGCCGCACGGCTATTTGCCTCCTTTATTTGCTGTTTCCAGCAGATTTTGAGCTTCGCTTACCAAGGTCTCGCTGCCTTCACTGCTGCTGACTTCTTGCAAAAACGGCCTGGCGGCCTCAGGTTTATCGAGTTCTAACAGTAAACGCCCTAAATCCAGCTTGGTTTGCAGGTTCTGCGGGTGCATCGTGACTGCTTTACGCAGCATCTCCTCACCTTCTTTCGGCTGCCCGTTACTCACCAGCAGTGTGGCGTATGTGGACATGACATAGGGATCTTCAGGCACCAATGCGCTGGCTTGCCGTACATAAACCAGTGCTTGCTTAGGATCTTTTTCCCGATTCAGCCAGGCCAGATTGTTCAACGCGAGAATTGAATCAGGTTGAATCGTCAAAATGCGCTCGTAGACTTTAATGGCCTTTTCCGATTCGTTGCGGGCCATATAGCTTTGCCCCAGAACTGCCATAAGGCTGGTGTTCTGCGGCATCTTATCCACCCATGCCTCCAGCGTGGTCATCGCCTCATCCGACTTACCCAGGCTATTAAGCGTCGCGAAAAGCAACATCGCCGTTTCAGGGGTAGGCTGCAGGGCAAGTGATTTGCTTAAGGACTGTTCTGCGGCGGCGTAGTCTCCGGTTTTGGCCTCAAGCCAGCCTTGCGTATACCATACGTCGGCTCGCTCCTCGGTCAATTCGCTCTGCAGTTTCGCCATCTCGGCCTTCGCCTTTTCGGTCTCGCCTGCCTCAGCGGCAACCCGAATCAGGGAAATACGCGCAGGCAGGTACCCCGGGTTGAGCTGCCGGCACACCTCCAGTGACTTGAGCGCAGGCACCAGTTGATTCGATTTAACCAACGAATCGGCGTAATAAAAATTTGCCAATACCGAGTCGGGCGCGAGCTTAGCCCACTTCTGCCAGACACTCGCTGCACCTTCTGAATTGCCGAGATTGAATAGCGCCTTCCCGCGCAATTCCATCAAGGCCGGTTGCGACCGTATTTCATCGTCGCTCAGATTCTCTGTTCGCACCGACACCTGTTCGTATTTTGCATTGTCAAAATACAACTGTACGAGTCGGCCTCTGATCTCCAAATTATCCGGGTACTTGTCGGCCAATTGGATCAGCTGCTTCTCCGCCTCCTGATAACTACTGGTGGCAACAATCAGCTCAGACAGGATGCCGTTTGCCTCTATGTCATCGGGCGCCTGCTTCAGGTACCCCGTTACAAGCTCCATAGCGCGCGCTTGCTCACCCGTTCGCATATCGATTTTTGCCAGCGTTTTGACGGCGGTAGGATCCAAAGGATCTATCACCAGACTCTTCTGCAGAAGCGCTTTCCCCTGCCGCCAATCACCCGCCGAGAGGTGGATGGCGGCAAGCATATTGAGAGGCCCTACTTTATCCGGATACTGCTGCTGCAAATTTTCCGCGATGGTCAGCGCTTGCTTCAGTTGACCCTGCTTAAGTGCAATACCCGCTGATAGCAGCGCCTCATCATACTCTTCCGGTGCCACCTGCTGCTCTGCCACAGTATTCATTTCAGCCACGAAGTCACCGCGCATGGTCATTGCGAGGTCAAGCATACGTTTTACGGCTGAGGAATCCGGAGTGATTGCCAATAGCCTCTCTAAATAGCCTACGGCTTCGTCGCCATTCCCCTCCATCAATGCCATGGAGCCCAGCATTCCCAAAGCCACAGTATCGTTTTCATTAACCTGCAACAGCGCATCGAGTGTGGACTTGGCTGCTGCGAAATCCTGCTGCCGCATATTCAGGGAAGCGAATAATCGGGCAACTTCGACTGAGTTCGGGATGGTATGGTAAAGCTGATTCGCCACGGTTCTGGCCTGTTCAAGTTTCCCCTCTTCCATATAACTGGCTGCAAGATATAACTTGCTGAGCGGGTTGTCTGGATTTCCCTCCACGGATTTTTCCAACGCCAGCGTTGCTGCTGGATACCTGGCTTGCCGGAATTCGACATAACCTTCGATAAAATTGACATAGGGTTCTGATCTAAAGCCATTGGCGTACAGCACCGCGATATCACTTCTGGCAGACGCAAAATCGTCCAGTTGTGCAGATATAAATGCACGCCTGGCTGTTATCATCGATACATACTGAAGGTTGGCAATCGCTTTGTCATACGCTTCCTTGGCCTCTGGCAATTTATCTTCGGCAGCGTAAAGATCGCCGATCAATGCCCAAACATCAGCCGATGAAGGGTCAATTTCCACCGCTGTCTTTGCCAACGCCATCGCGTTTTCACGTCGACCAATCTGGGCTTCATAGTGCGCCTTGGCCAGTATCGCCAGCACTGATTTTTCGTTCAGGGACAGCGCCTGTTCAATCGTGGTTTCCGCCAACTTGAATTGTTGTTGCTGAATTAAAGCGTGCGCGCGATAGGCCAGAACATCCGCTTTTTCCTTCGAATCCAGACTATCGGGGACGGTTTCGGTCTCTGCCAAAACGCGTTCATTGTCGCTTTGCAAGTTGATTGCCCGCAGAAGTATCAGTGTGACCTTCTCAGCAGGAACCCCTAGTTCGATCGCTCGACGAGCTTCTTTTTCTGCCGATAGTCCATCGCCGAACACCAATGCCACACCAGCAAGTTCAAAACGCGCCTCGGCATTGTCAGGCTCTTTAAGCGCAGCATTTTTCAACGCAATATTTGCCGACGCGTAATCGCCCGCCTGAATATCCTGACGAGCTTGGGCTATTAATTCCTGTGGCGTTAAATCCTTCGCACATGAAATCAAAAGGAAAATGGATAGAAACGCAAGACTCTTTACGAAAAGCCTGATCATAGGGCTGGTCACTCTCTATAGGGTTAGATGTGTGTCACATTATTGGCTACTGCGTTTTCCGAACTAGATTGCGTAGTTAACGACCACGATAATGACTCCGGAATTTGCATCGTTCCAATACCACTTTTTATTGCAAGGTGTACTCCATTACAGGGACGCGACTCATTCGCCGGAACCCGCCTTCGCCTCTATGCGCCGTGCGGGTACCCCTCCCCAGTGTTCTCCCGGACCAATACGCGTACCCTTTTTAACGACCGCGCCTGCAGACACTATGGCCCCATCACCAACTATCACACCGGACATGATGACAGCGTGCGCACCGACAGTCACGTTATTACCCAGCACAATGCGATCCAGTGCAAAGTAATTACCTTCGATCGCGTGAGAATAAAGTGTCGCTGCATGCCCGATGATGGTGTTATCGCCGATTTCGGTTAACGGCGGATCGAGAATCGTACCGGGACTGAAACTGTTGCTGCCAAACTTGGTGCCGAGAAAGGAGTAGACCATGGTTTTAATCGGAACTGGCAAAAAGTCAGTGCGAATCAACGTGTTGAACAGCATCAGATAGAACAGGATATTGACCTGTGCGGTAAATTCCGCGCGCGATCCCGGCTCGATATACCCCTCCTGAAGCGGGTATGCAAAGAGAAAAAGTCGGTACACGATGAAAGCCCAGCAGTAAACCAGCGTCACCAGCAGCATGGTGTAAAGCACTCCATAAAAATCGCCCATCCAGGACTTGCTGGCCAAACAATTGGTACTAACAACCGCCAGCACGAGAATCGTAATCAGCAGTAGTAGAAAGAACCCTATTTGGCCCGCAGAGATTTTACGCATGCACTTTCCTGACTGTGTGGCTAACCGCTCTAAATTCTATACCCACCGCTTTGATCACGCTACGCGACTCCTGCGGCAGACCCCCTAAGCCGTGCTTATCTAACCGATACCAGAAGATATCTCATTGATTACATTAAGAAATTCTGATGACCCTGAAGTGCAGATCAACTGCTTCGCGAGATTTCGTGACGCCACCTGGCAGCTCTCAGAAGCCAGCATACGCTCAATTGCAGCTGATACTGTTGCCGCGTCACACGTGCTCGCACGCAGTAGTCGACCGGCCCCGGCTTCTTCTATGGCCGCCATATTCAGGAACTGATCCAGATTAGTTGCCACACCGATAACCGGTACACCCTGGACGAGGGCCTGGTGTGTGGTAGGGCTGCCGCCGTTGCAAATCACCAGGCTGGACATGGCCACAGCCTCTTCGCCCGGCAGGTAGGCAGCGACAAATACGTTGTCTGGCACGCCTTCTGGCACTGGTGCCCCAGCCGTCGATATGAGTGCCACCACGTTCATTTGCCCCAGCGCAGCGATCAGTTCGGGCAGCAGACTGGCCCTACCGGAACTGCCCAAAGTGACATAAACGATGGGAGCGCCCTGCGGCAATGCGGTCCACCACGAGGGCAGTGGAAAATCCGGAGACCAGGCGATCGGGCCAATAAATCGGTGATTCGAAGGCAGCTTATTCATGTGATAAAGCTCAGGAATATCCGCGTACAGCGTGTAATCCGCGAACGTATAAACTTTCCGTAAATCAAAGCCCAGACTGGTCAATCCATAGCTGCGTCTCAGCTTGTGCATGGGTATGCAATGCAAAGCAAAAGCGATGGGGCGCGCCAGCGAAAACAGCCACTGCGCCAATAGCGGGCCCAGCAGGTTTGTCATGGGAAGGTCTGGAACGGTATAGGATTGTCGGCAAAACGGCGACCAGTAAGCGTTTGCCAAGGCGATATGCGGCACCCCGGCAATTTTTGCGCTCACTGCGAGCGAAAGACGAAAATCGCCTACGATAATATCGGGCTGCACCGCAGCAATGATTGTCAGGTCCTCTTCCACGTATGCTTGTAAAGTCGCCAGATCGTACAGCGGACTGCCGGCTGCCAGCGCCTGCATAAACTGCTGCGGGGAGATCGAATAAATCTCGTGTTCAGTTACCGGCAGATTACCCAGTAATTCCCGATAGCGTGGGTGCTGGGCAATGTGCACGTCGAATCCGTGCTGGACGAGTAGCTTGGCCAGTGCAGCCGGACGAGCCACATGTGCCAGCGTCACCGCCTCAGCAAAAAACAAGACGCGACACCTGCCAGACTGGGGAATTTCAGTAGGCATGCGACGCTAGGCGCGCGCCTCGACGAGCAGCCGTTCCAGTGGTGGACGCACAGAGCGCGAGGTAGGGGTCGGACCAAATCCCACCCGCCCCATATAAACGCGCTGTAGAGGGTCTTCACCGCCACCTAAAAGGTTGCTTAACTCCGATGCCAACTGCGTTGCGAGCGCCTGCTCTTTTTCGATAGAGGTAAAAACGCGCGACTGCGCCACGTAGCGGGAAAAAATTACCGGCGTCATTTCCGGTTGAAACTGTAACCCCTGCCGGGTGGCTTCCAGCCAGAAGCGCTGCACCGCGCGCCCGCCGGCCAGATAGTCCTCTACCGTTTGCAGCGGGCTGTCGGCGATGATAACGAAGTGCGCGGCGCACTCGTTCGCTGTGCGCCAATCCATTTGCAGACGCGGCAACCAGGTTCCGGCCAGATAGCGGTTCAGGAACTTTACTCGCTGCCAGCTGTGCAGTGCCCAACGCATTATCTTGCGTGTGGGGAGGTCGATGCCAAGCGCTTCCTCTGGAATCCGATCCTCACTGAAACGCACACCCCATTCGATGTTACGCCGGTGCACCTCGAACGCCTCGGGTGTTGTCAGCCGGATGTGGGCGTTGTGGAACAACAACTTCGCCATTCTGCGTCTTGGGGCATCGCCTTCTATCCAGTGCACCTTAAATCCAGCACCGACTGATTGCTCCAGAGCCTGTTTGTTGCGCTCTGTCAGCGACCTCCTGGTAAAAGGCTTGCGCTGGGTCACCCTGGTTTTCACAAATGGCAACAGCGGGTCCGGCACAATCTGTGAGTCCTGGATGAGCGCGACCGTGATCAGCGGGGCATCCTCGGGTGAGTCTGCTTGTAGTTGGTACTCTACCCGCATGCTTTCTGCTGACGCGGCAATGCACATGGTCTCAAGCAACGCCCCCAGCGCGAGCTGACTTGAGGTCCCATCGAGATCATAGACGCACCAGGTGCGGGTATCACTGCCGTGTATCAGCAGGTGGCTTTCGTCGACAATTTCAAATTGCCAGGGTTGATCGTTGTCACCACTGGGGGCCCAGCGCGCGAGGTCCAGTATGCGTTCAATAGGCCGACTTCTCAGGGGCTCACTCACCACGCGCTGCACTGAACGGGACATGATTCGCCGACGCGCAATCATCAGCCCAAGGCGCTGCAGTGGATTGGCGTTGCCCCAGGGCCGCCATGTCGTTACCAAACGGTTTCGGTAAGCATCAAAGTGTAGGCCGCGTGGCGCTGCTGGGACCTCTCCACGATTGAGCAGTATTTTCAGCGAGAAGGTACCGGCGAACCCCGCGCAGAGCTCACACGCCATCGCCGTGGAAGGGCCTTTTCCAGCTTCGAGATCCAATCGGCTGTCATCCACCAGATAAGCAAGCTGCTGGGGATTGGGTGCCAGCCCGAGCATGAAGCGCAGCGCCTGCTCATCACGGCTCTGACCCTCCATCAGGAAGTATTCCTCAAAACTCATCTGGCCGGGAAAGAAACACAGGATCGCAGCACCCATCCCCAAAGGGGCAGCTGTGATCGCAGGGATTCCCTTGGCGTAGCATGCGGCAAATACGGCGCGACGAATATCAAGCGCGAAAAAGTCCAGAGAGTCGACATACAGGTCAACATCCTCCAGGAAAGCATCAAGGTTATTCGCGCTGACGCCGTCGGGAAATTTTCCAATGCTCAAATTCGGATTAATACCCTCGGCAAGCTCCACCATCACTTCAAGCTTGTCGCGTCCAAGGTGTGGAGTACTCGCACCGGCCTGCCGGTTAAAGTTGGGCAGCTCAAACTGGTCAAAATCGGCGAGATTAAACGCACCAATGCCCAGCCGCGTCAGAGTGAGCAAATGACTTCCCCCAACTCCACCCATTCCCGCGATGGCAATACGTTTATTGCGCAGGATTTCCTGTTCGGTCTCTGTCACCCAGCCCAGGTTGCGTGAGAAGGCCTCGTGATAATTAAATGACATCTGTAGCCTCGAAATTCAGCTCCGCCATGCGCCTTGTCAGTGGCCTTGTGCGCACTGCCAGCGCGCCTTGCAATTCTTGGCATCTTAGTCAGCAGGAGACTGCGGTACAAGTAAATTGCGGAGAATTCAGCAACTGCGCAGCGTGTAGCGTTAGAACGCGAGCGATGGCCACGGGTGAAGACACAATCCTCGCCTTTCAAGCAGCGCGGAGATGCGCTTTGTTTGAGCGGCGGAGCCGCTGGCTGAAAGCAATCCGGATGCAGAAAAATCCGCACAAATGGCTGCGTAGAAATCCTGCAATTCGTCCGCCATATTGACAACGACTTCACGTGTATCCCAGAAATAGGGCGACCTGGAGCCGTGGTATTCGGTTTCCCTACCAGCTGGCTGCACCACCATGCCAGATCGTCTAAGAAGACGCGGCAGGAAGTTTTCCATCATGGCGAAACAATGTGGCCGCCCTATCAATTCGCTCATGGCGAGCGCTGAAAGGATGGTGGCTACGGCAATCAAGGAAAATGTGCGCTGTTCGCGTTGGCTGCAATCGAGTGCAGAAATTTCACCAAATCGTGACTCTCGTTCACCCATCCTTCGACGGAACGCGCCATCAACACCCAACCGCGAAAATTCACAAATAGAATCGCGCCTGTTGTCGAAGCTACGGATGATGTTCGTATCGATTGCGTCGCCACAAAACTTCTCCATAGGCATAAGGCTATGTTCATCTGCAAGCACCAATCTTGCGCAACCGGCTGGCATTCCCGAAGCCTTGTGCATCACCACACAATGTTTGGAAATAGCATCGAATTCATCTTTTTCCAACTGCTCGGGGAAAGACTCCACAGGTTCATAGTGAAACTCCTCGCAGTACACCCGGTACCTCACTCTGTACACATATTCCAGCTGCGCCGGTGTCGTGGCCAGCTCGAGCGTAAAATACCGCTGAAAATCCTCCACCAGAGACGCGCTATTCTTATTCATAAACTCACTCAACTTTACCCGCTACAACTGCTACCCACGTGTCCTGCACTAACGCAGTAGTCACTCAGATTACAGTAGCGCCAACCCTCTGGGGAGTAAAGGTCAGATTCGCGGAATACGTTCTGCAAGATAGGAAATAAGGTCACCCATTGCGTTGTCGAGGATGCGAAAAACGCGTTCAAATCCCTCCGCACTGCCGAAGTAGGGATCGGGCACCTCTAACAGGGGTTGGTTCATCTGGTGACTCAATAGAAAAGAAATTTTGTCGGCACATTCCGGGGGACACATCTGAAGCAAATCGCGCATGTTCGATTCATCCATCGCAAAAATGAAATCGCTGCGCTGGAAATCGCGCTGAGTGATCCGACGTGCTTTAATCCGACTGATGTTAATGCCGTGCAAGGCGGCGACCTTTTGTGCACGCTGATCAGCTCGACACCCGGGCTGCGATGCCTTGGTGCCGGCCGAGGCTACATCAACTTGCTGATGCAAATCGGCTTGCCGCAAATAATGGCATAGCAAGCCTTCAGCCATCGGGGAGCGGCAAATATTTTCTGTGCATACCAACAATACCCGGGTCTTACTGGGAAACAGGATCAAGCGGAGATCTCCGAGTGGCTGCATCGAGCAGCGGCTTTATGTACTTTGCAGGCAGCGCATAGGTTATCCCTGAGGGTGTGGCCAGCATGGATTCGCGCGTTTCCTTTACTACCACACTGTTGACTACGCCAATCACGAGTCCATGCTTGAGCTCAAAAACCGGACTACCGCTGTTACCGGGATATGCAGTGGCATCGAGTTGAAACGCGTCAAACCCACTTCGCATACGACTGATCTGCAATGTGTTGAGCTGATTCGCCTGTGACACCGGCTGCGCCGTCGGCGTGATAGCAGAGACAATACCACGATGCGTGACGGGGTAGAGTCCCAGCGCCATTCCCAGGGGAAAACCGGTGAAAGCGATCTCCTGTCCCGCTCTTATCAAATCGGAATCTCCCAGTGACAGAGCGGGCAGTCCCGCGCCATCAATTTCCAGAATTGCCAAATCATGGGCGCTGTCTCTCGCAAGCTCGCGCGCCGGATGCGCTACTACCTCAGCACCCCGTCCTGAAAAAACTGCAAGTGTCTGGCGATTATCAGCGTCCAGCTCGACGGCAATCACATGCGCATTGGTGATGATGTGGCGTCCATCGCCGACCACAAAACCGGTCCCAAGATAGGTTGCGCGATCCCCGCGCACATTCGGCTGTCGCGGCGGGTAAGACGTGCCGACGCCGACCACACCCGGTTGAATCCTGTCGATGAGGTCTGGAAGTTCTGCTGCTTGCGTCGCATGCGTCATCAGCAACGCAAGCGCGGCCACCAAGCTGCCCATCAAGCAGGTGCGTTTCATGTGCAATCATTCACAGTTCGACAGCCCTGCCATTGTCGATAATAGATATTCATCGCACAATCCACCACATACCCGTTACCATGCGGACCCACAATAGCACTCTTTCACCGACGAGCCGTATTTCAACACACCAAGCGCAATGCCAGAACTCATACACCAATTCATCGCCCACAGCGCGCAGGTTTCACCGGCAGCACCCGCCGTGCTGTTCAAAGATCAAGCGATCAATTATGCGCAGCTACATGACGAAGTAAAGGCAGTGGCCAACGCCCTGCTGGAATTGGGTATCGGTCCGGGCGAGCGAGTTGCGGTGTACCTACCGAAACAACCGGAAACTGTGTTCAGTATGTTCGGAGCTGCTGCCGCTGGCGCGTGCTTCGTTCCTATCAACCCGCTACTGAAACCACGACAGTTGGCGCATATCCTGCCGCACTGCAACGTCAGGGTACTGATCACTTCAGCGCCACGACTGGAGACACTACTGGAGGTTGTAGCTGAGTGTCCTGATTTGCACACTATTGTTGTGGTTGAGCAATACTTGCCCGAAAAGCTGAACGGCCTACCGCAACAACTAATGAGCTTCGACACGTTCTCGCACTTGGCCACGCACGATCGCCAGCCGCATCGGCGAATCGACATCGACATGACAGCTATTCTTTATACTTCCGGCAGTACCGGCAACCCCAAAGGCGTAGTGCTATCACACCGCAACATGGTCGCTGGAGCGATAAGTGTCGCCAGTTATTTGAACAATTGCGCTAGCGATCGAATTCTGGCGGTTTTGCCACTGAGTTTTGATGCAGGCCTCAGTCAATTGACCACGGCATTTTCCGTGGGTGCCGCTGTCGTGCTTATGGATTATCTACTCCCGCGGGATGTGCTGCGGGCAGTCGCACGCTACGGTATAACAGGCCTGGCCGCAGTGCCGCCACTGTGGAACCAGCTCAAAGACCTGGAATGGCCAGCCGAGGCAGTACAATCGCTTCGCTACATCACCAATACCGGCGGCGCCATGCCGGTTCCCACTACACAAGCACTGCAGAAAACACTACCCAACACGCTCATCTATTTGATGTATGGGCTCACGGAATCTTTCCGCTCTACCTATCTACCACCCGACCAGGTGAAGGTGCGTCCAGAGTCCATGGGTAAAGCCATACCAAACGCTGAAATCCTGGTCATCAATGACGAAGGCAGAGAGTGTGCGCCAAACGAACCCGGCGAATTGGTCCACCGAGGTGCTTTGGTGAGCCTGGGGTACTGGAACGACCCGGAGAAGACAGCGGAGCGGTTCAAACCGTGTCCCACCCAACCGGCGGAAATTCCCAACCGCGAGTTGGCAGTCTGGTCCGGCGATCAGGTGATGAAGGACGAGGAGGGATTTCTTTACTTTATCAGTCGCAAGGACGAAATGATCAAAACCTCGGGGTATCGAGTCAGCCCCACCGAGGTCGAAGAAATCGCCTACGCGTCTGAATTAGTAGCCGCTGCCGCTGCGCTGGGCCTGCCTCATGCCGCACTTGGCCAGGCTATTTTATTAGTGGTGACCCCGGAACGATGAGTAGCGGCGACATCAGTCTGGAAGATGCACTGCTGGCGCACTGCCGTAGGGAACTACCCAACTTCATGATTCCTACTGCCATCGTCACCCGCGATGCAATGCCGCACAACCAGAACGGCAAAATTGACCGTCGCTCATTGGCGCAAGAGTACGAAACCATCTTCCAGGACAAGTGATCATGACGAACGCCACCAACGCGACTGACACACCGCAGCATGTGACTATGGACCAGTTCAAGGTGGTGGACAATTGCCTGCAATTGGGAGGTCGAGCGATCACCGATATTGCAAATGAAGTAGGCAAAACACCCTTTTACGCTTACGACAGGTCGGTCATGAGCGCTCAGGTGAATGCATTGCGCGCCGCTCTGCCGCCGGGCATACACTTACACTACGCAATGAAAGCCAACCCGATGCCCGAGGTCGTAAAACATCTGGCGGAGATTACCGATGGCCTGGACGTCGCGTCTGCGGGTGAACTGCGCGTGGCGCTGGGAACCGGTGTCAGACCCGCTGATATCAGTTTCGCAGGGCCAGGAAAGTCAGATGAGGACTTACGAGCGGCCGTGGAAAGCGGCGTGATCATCAATATGGAATCGCCCGCCGAAATGCTGCGAATCGCGGCGTTGGCCGAATCAGCGCAGGCGCTGCCGCGAGTGGCGATTCGGGTCAATCCTGATTTTGAGCTTAAGGCCGCTGGCATGAAAATGGGCAGCGGACCCAAACCCTTCGGTGTGGACGCCGAGTGTGTACCGCAGATGTTGCAAACACTCGGCTCCCTGCCCCTGGATTTTATGGGCTTCCATATTTTTAGCGGCTCCCAGAACTTGCGCGAGCAGGCAATTATCGAGGCACAGAGCAAAACTTTCGAACTCGCCTTCCGCTTGGCAGCTCATGCGCCCTCTCCCGTGCGCTGGCTCAATATCGGAGGCGGCCTCGGTATCCCCTACTTTCCTGGTGAAAAGCGCCTGCCTCTGACCGCAATAGCAGAGAATCTCAGTCCGCTGCTCGACGCGGCGAAGGAAAAGTTACCTCAGGCAGAAATCGTAATGGAACTGGGTCGCTACTTTACCGCCGAGGCCGGGGTATACGTCTGTCAGGTCGTGGACAGGAAAGAATCCAGGGGCGAGACATTTTTGATCACCAACGGCGGCCTGCATCATCACCTCGCTGCCTCAGGTAATTTCGGCCAGGTCATCCGTAAAAATTACCCACTGTGCGTGGGTAATCGAGTGTCAGATTCGGAAACGGAGGTGGTCAACGTTGTAGGACCCCTGTGTACACCGCTCGATATACTCGGGCACAGAGTAGTCTTGCCCAGGGCGGAACCGGGAGATCTCATCGTACTCTTCCAATCAGGTGCCTATGGACTCACCGCCAGTCCGCTCGCGTTTCTAAGCCACCCACATCCGGGTGAGATTTTGCTCTGAACCGGACCAAAACTCGGCCCGAGGTATTCGTGTGCCGAGCTAACCCCATGGTATTATTAACTTTTTTTGATATTGGCCTTGAATAATTGACCAATGGACTCCTGATCCAGGCAGATTGCTGTAATTTCTCTGTCACGCAACTGTGAGACCGTAAGGAATAAGTTCACATTTTCAGGAATATTTTAAGCGCATTTGAGAAAGCCGTGCTACTTTAGTTTAGACAGCAAATGGTTTGTGGATAAGTACGGTAGTACGCTGTGTATAAGTGTCGCATGACTGACCCGGCCATGAACACAACAGCGACATTTCAAATAAAAACTCGTAGATTATTTCGCCCGAACAGGCGCGGTACGGCAACCTGTTCACCCGGCGAAACCTACGGTAACAGTAGAAAGTAAAGGAATCAGTAATGGCTACGGTGAGGGTTTTCAACCACCACGTACACACATCGTTTTATTGGCTGGCATTGGTGGACGCAGCACTCTTCGTACTAGCCGCGTACGCCGGAACCTATATCTACTGCTTCGTCGCCCTGCAACCCAACAGCTTCCAGACCTACGTCTCCGAACTACCCATCCGCGCAATGATCTACGCTGTTGTCACCGTGGTCTGCCTATCCGCGATGGGCCTGTATGAACCGCGCATGCGAGAGGGAAGATCCGGGGTACTGGTGCGCACCCTGGGTGGCTTCACAGCTGCCAGTCTACTGACCACCGGAATATTCCTGCTGCTACCCAATATTGACCAGTGGCGCGGCGTCTTACTTTACACCCTGCTCTTGTCATTCAGCGCCAACCTCATCAGTAGGCTCGCGTTCATTAGCGTGACAGACCTCGATCAATTCAAGAGCCGGGTTCTGGTTTACGGCTCCGGTTCGGCTGCCTCTACAATCAGTAGCTCAATGCGGCGCAAAACTGATCGCCAGGGTTTTACTATCGTTGGTTTTGTCAGGGTTGGAGACGAAGAATCAAGGGTAACAGGCGAACGCATTATCAACCTGCGTCAACCACTGGCGGAATACGCTAAACAAACAGAAATTGACCAGATCGTCGTTGCGCTGGACAACAAACGTGATCAGACGCCTACTGACGAGTTGTTCAAGTGTCGACTTCAAGGCGTGAAGGTGTTGAATCTGGTGAACTTCTTTGAACGCGAGGCCGGCAAGATTCTGGTCGACTTTGCGACACCGGGCTGGATGACTCTGACCGAAGATCTGCGTAGCGGCACAGCCGGCAGCCTGACAAAACGCACTTTTGATATTTGCGCGAGTTTTCTGCTGTTGATGGCAACCTGGCCACTCATGCTGGTAACGGCAATTGCAATATGGCTGGAAGATGGATTCAAGGCCCCAATTTTCTTCAGTCAGGAGCGCGTAGGACTTAACGGTAAAGCCTTCAAGGTACTGAAATTTCGCAGCATGAGCGTAGATGCCGAAGGCGACGGAAAAGCGCGATGGGCCAGTGTGAACGATAGTCGTATCACACGCGTTGGCAGTTTCATCCGCCGTACACGTATCGATGAGTTGCCGCAGATTTTCAATGTGCTGTCAGGCGAGATGGCATTTATTGGTCCCCGTCCGGAGCGCCCTGAGTTTGTAAAACAGCTGGCCCAGCAAATCCCCTACTACAATTCGCGACATGCGGTAAAACCCGGGATAACCGGTTGGGCGCAACTGTGCTATCCATACGGCGCCTCAGAAGAAGACGCTCGCCAGAAATTGCAATTTGACCTGTATTACGTGAAAAACCAGAGCCTCTTTCTGGACTTTATGATAACACTGAGCACCGTAGAGGTCGTTCTCTTCGGCAAAGGCGCTCGCTAACCGGCTTTCTCTAATTGCATTCCCATTTCTGGCGCACGCTGACCCAAACGCGTCAGAAAATTATACACTTCCGGGTTGTTGCTGCCTGTGCGCAGCGCTAACATGCTCCAAGCACCTGTATAATAAGCATTCGCAAAATAGGCGCGAAACTTGCATAGACAAGTGCATCTTTCGTTTCTGCTGGCTACTGGGATTGTAACTTTCATGGATGTGCTACTCGTCATCCTCGGCGTATTGGGCTTTGGTGCCATTGCGATATCGACCTACGTGTTTACAGTCGCGGCCCGCACGTATGTTTCAGAGGATCACCGACTCCAACGCAATCACTCTGCCGACAAGCCGCCCTCGCACATTGTGCCACGCAACCCCATCGACCGCCGCAGCGGCAGACCCGTGGCATTTCCTCTCACTGTGAATGGCATTCTCATAGCCAATGATCGACGTTCGCTGCCTGATCGACGCATGGCAAGCTAACAAAACACCGGAAGACACCTCCGCGCATGTAATCCAGATAGGTGCAATATGCACGATTGCACCGCTGAACTGAGTCATGATACTTTTCCTGCAAGTGCTTGTTTTTAACTAAAAAAGCGACATCGCACATACATTGTTACACATAAGAATTTCCGAGCGGCGAGCTTTAAACCGCCGATTCCGGAAACCGGGGTGCAAATCTATGGCATCGATCGAGGCCAGGGCTGCCGTGATCGCAATCATGGCTGTACACAGTAGCCTATGACGATCGCGGGCAAAATTAACGCCATGGTACTCGCCATCACCGTGGTTGCGGGCGGCATTCTTATCGCTACCGTGCTGCAACGAGAATATTCACTGGCACATGCCCACCTTATTGCACAGATTCAAAACAATGTACAAAGCCAGCCACAGCTGCAGGTTGCCATTTACCTGAAAGACCAAGCAGAAATTAACGTTGCACTGCAGGACTTCCTGAATTCCTCACCAACTATCCTTTTTGCTGCTATCCGGGATACCAATGGCAATATATTGGGCCACCTCCAGAGTCCTGACACCAATGAATTTGAACCGATACCTTTCGATCAATTGCGGCAAAATGTGGCTGTCGTGGATATGGGTATGACACCCCACCGCATAACTCGGCCTCGGAACGACCTCATCTGGGATCTCACGATACCTGTATTTTCGGTCATCAATCCGCTCAACAAGAATATCAGTCGCGGGGAGTTCGGTGCCGCATTGGCGAAGTCGCGAACGGCAACCAGCGTTTATGTGGTGGGATACGTGCAAATTTCGGTGAGTCGTTCGCGCATGCTGCTACAGGTCTTTCCCGCAGTGGCAACCGTAGCAGCGGTAGCACTGGTATTTATACTCCTGTGCAGCATTTTCAGTCGGCACATGACACGCAGGATCACGGCACCATTTTCCATCATCAAGCGGATGGCAGACGATATTGCATCCGGTGCAGCGGTGCAACAGCGAGGTCTTGAGAACAGTGGGGAGTTCAAGGAAATCGTTGTATTGCTGAACACCATCATCGGTGGACTCCATACCTACAAAACACGAATGGACGTCGATCACCAGTTGTTAAGTATGAAGGTGGAAGAGCGTACCTCGCAGCTATCGCGTCGCAATGAGGAGTTGAACCGCGCAGTCAAGGAAGTTACAGAGACCAAAAACCGACTGCGCCAACTGGCGTATTACGACAGCCTGACAGCGCTTCCCAATCGACGACTATTTACCGAGCAACTGGACCTGCTGCTGAGACTGGCCAAACGCAATAATGAGCTACTGGCGTTGCTATTCCTAGATTTGGACAATTTCAAGCGCATTAACGATTCCCTGGGCCACAGTTCTGGCGATCTGCTACTTCGAGAGGTGGCCAAACGCCTGACACGCTGTGTCAGGGAAAGCGATGTGGTCGCGCACTACGTGGAGCCAAACTCGCGCATCGATGTTTCCCGCCTCGGTGGTGATGAGTTCACTGTAGTTCTCAACCAGCTCGACAACGCCGAATCAGCTGGCGTGGTTGCCAAACGGCTGCTTGATATGTTTTCCCAGCCCATCACCATCGAGGGTCATGATCTGGTGATTACGCCCAGTATCGGCCTCGCCCTTGCACCGACTGACGCAGACACTGTCGAGGGTCTGCTCAAAGCCGCTGATACGGCGATGTACCACGCCAAGACATCAGGCAAAAACAAACTGATGTACTACCACAGCGACATGGATGCCGCCGGCGTCGAGCGGCTGACACTGGAAAACGAATTGCGCAGAGCATTGGAGAACAGGGATCTGGTTCTGCATTATCAACCACAAGTAGACACGCTGACTGGCACAGTTGTGGGTGCGGAAGCGCTGATGCGCTGGCAGCACCCGGAGAAGGGCATGATACCGCCGTTCAAATTCATTCCGCTGGCAGAGGAGATGGGCTTGATCGGCGCTCTTGGCGAGTGGGGGCTGGAAGAAGCTTGTCGTCAGATGGTGGAATTGCAGGCAATGGGTCTGGAGCTGCCAAAAGTGTCAGTCAATGTCTCAGCTCTGCAGTTCAACCAATCATTTATTAAGCGGGTATCGGAAGTATTGTCCAATACCGGCTTGCGCCCGATGCGGCTGCAATTGGAGTTAACCGAAGGGATCATGATGGATGATAAGGAGTACACGCTGAACGCCCTGAATCACCTGAAGGATCTCGGAGTGCACCTGTCCATTGACGATTTTGGCACAGGATACTCCTCACTGAGCTACCTCAGCCGTTTCCCGCTGAATGAGCTGAAGATCGACCGCAGTTTCGTTATAGACCTGGAAAAGAGCGAAAATGATGCCAGCCTCGTCATCGCCATTATCGCGATGGCAAGGAGCCTGCGTTTACAGCTGGTGGCGGAGGGTGTTGAAACCCAGGAGCAATATCATTTTCTGCGCAACCACGGTGCCAGCGTGATTCAGGGTTACCTGTTCAGCAAACCAGTTCCACTGAATGAACTGAAGCCACTTCTTGCACCCGGGTATTACAAAAATCAGATCCAGCAGTTCAGTTCCGAGCTGGAGTAGCAACGTTTATAAGAAGGTTGGCCCAACCAAAACTCCTAACCCAAGCGCTAAATTGCGCGCGACTATAGCTAGCAGCAGCGCTTATGCACCGCTGCGCGCTTTCTTCGCCACCTGCACTTGCTCCAATTCGCGCTTAAACACCTCGGACATCTTTTCGACACCGGACTCAGTAAGCCCGCCCTCGTTTCCTGCCACGGCAAAAGTGGCATATAACGCAGAGGCCGTCATCATGCCTCTGGAAACCAGAGTAACGTTAATGCCCTCGTTCTTCATGGTATTTGCTAGCTCAATAAAGCGATTTACGCACGCGTTGTGGACTTCCGCATCAGATGCACTCATGGCTGATGATCCTGTTCTGTAGGTCGAGTGAATAAAGCGCGGGATTCTATCATTTACTTCCACCGACGTGCGAATGTTCCAGCGCAACTTTCGGGCTGAGGTATACTGCCGCCTCATGAATGAAGCAGAACACATCTTACAATCAGTCTTTGGATATACCGTGTTTCGGGAGCCACAAGGCGCCATTATCGATTCAGTCATTCGAGGCTCAGACGCTCTGGTACTAATGCCCACAGGTGGCGGCAAGTCCCTGTGCTACCAGATCCCTGCGCTGGTCAGGAAAGGTTGCGGAATTGTCATATCACCGCTGATCGCACTAATGCAGGATCAGGTCAATGCAATGCGACAAATTGGCGTGCGAGCAAGCTTCCTGAATTCGAGTCTCGATGCCGCCGCCGCGCGAGCGGTTGAGCAAGAACTGCTGGCAGGCAGGCTCGATCTTTTGTATATCGCGCCAGAACGGTTGGCACAGGAGCGCTGCCAGCTGTTGCTGGCACAGGCAGACATTGCACTGTTTGCTATCGATGAGGCGCATTGTGTATCACAGTGGGGTCATGATTTCCGCTCGGATTACCTGCAGCTGAGCCTGCTGCACCAGCGCTTCCCCAATATCCCTCGCATCGCGCTTACCGCCACAGCTGACGCGCGCACGCGTGCAGAAATTATCAAGCGGCTCGAACTGCAGGACGCTGGCCAATTTATCGCCGGCTTCGACCGCCCCAACATTCGCTACCGCATTGCGTTGAAGCAGTCACCCAAAGCACAACTGTTACGCTTCCTCAAGCAGGAACATCCTCGGCATGCCGGTATCGTCTATTGCTTGTCGCGCAAGAAAACAGAGGACGTCGCGCACTGGTTGCAGGAGCAGGGCTTTCACGCCCTCCCCTATCACGCCGGCCTGCCATCGGATGTGCGAGCAGAAAACCAGGCTCGCTTCCTGCGCGAGGAAAACTGTATTGTCGTAGCCACAATTGCCTTTGGCATGGGCATCGACAAACCCGACGTAAGGTTTGTAGCGCATCTGGATATGCCTAAAACGGTGGAGTCGTACTATCAGGAGACGGGACGGGCCGGACGCGACGGTGAGCCGGCCGACGCCTGGATGATTTATGGGCTGCAGGACGTTATCAAACTGCGCCAGATGATGGCGTCCTCCGAGGGCAGCGAAGCGCACAAACGGGCGGAACAGCACCGCTTGAATGCAATGCTGGGTTTATGTGAGATTACCAGCTGCCGCCGCCAGAGCCTGTTGAGTTACTTCGGTGAGACGCTCACGCAGCCCTGTGGCAACTGTGACACCTGTATGGAATCCGTGGACACCTGGGATGCCACAGAAGCCGCGCGTATGGCGCTGAGCGTTGTGTATCGCACCGGACAGCGCTTTGGCGTCAATCACCTGATCGACGTACTGCGCGGTGCCGACACCAGCAAGGTATTGCAATTCGGCCATCAGCAATTGCCCACCTTTGGCGTGGGCAAAGCCTGGGACAACAAGCAGTGGCGTTCAGTATTCAGGCAACTGGTGGCCGGAGGGTACCTGAGCGTCGACCTCAACCAGTTCGGCGCGCTGCGACTGGAGGAGAAATGTCGCCCGCTGCTGCGCGGGGAACAGGAGATTCAACTGAGGCGCGACACCAATGGCAAAATTGCTCGCCAGCAAACCAAAACCTCGCTTCCCAGCGATATCGATATCGCACTGTGGGAAGTATTACGCGAGCGCAGGCGATTACTGGCAGAGGAGCAGGGCGTACCGCCGTATGTCATTTTTCACGACCGAAGCTTGAAGGAGATGTGCAGTCAGTTGCCCAGAACCGCTGTGCAGTTTGCCCGTATAAGCGGGGTTGGCGAGCGCAAACTGGGGAAATACGGTGAGGCCTTCCTGCAGGTCATCAACCAATATCTGGCGGAAGGCCAAACGTGATGAAGCAGCAAATCGCGACGTCACAACACGCTCCATTACTGCCCGATGCTGGCATCCTTCACTGACACCCATTGGTCTGAACCCGACAGCATATAACCTATCCAATCCATCAACGGCACACCGCCGGCAGTGGCGTCCGGCTGCAACTCCACAAAGGTATGGCCATTGCCGTCTACTATCCAGGAATGCATACGCTGTGGGTAGGCATTTTCCTGCTGCTGCATTTCTTCCAGCAAGGCTGTTTCAAATGCAGGACCGCCAATACCCAGGAAAAGATCTGCCAGATTAACATCCTGCGTATTACTGAGCATCGCGCGCCGCAGGTCGGGATCCTGATCCATCTGCCAGATCAGGTAATCAGTCAGGTGTCCATCCGGTGCAATGCAGTCGGCGCAGCTTTGTGGAATGAAGGCGCTCAAATTCCACTCTGCGACAATCTGATGCAAGAATTCGGGCTTACCCGGTTTGAGTACGCCGACGCCAGAGTCATTCAGCACGTCTATAGGCACACCGGGGTACATATGGCGCACCATCGGTAATGCGAAGATGGTGCCCAACGCGCCGCCACTTTGACCGGCTAGCAGAATCCGGCGCGGAGCAGGAAAAGTGCGAACAGTGACATCCAGTGCTGCAGAGAGATTCTGCAAGCCGTGTTGAAAACGATCAATATTGCCATCGCCATCACTGTCCACATCGACATCGCCGGCGAGCAATGACCCGTCACAATAAGGCACATATGCCACGCTCCAGTCTTTTACCGGATTGTTCACTCGTGCCGTATCCAGAAGTCCATCCTGCGGTATTCCGGGTGTTACTGAATTGATGAAAAAACAAAAATCTGACCAACAGGCACCGCCACCTTCAAGAAAGATCATCAAATCTTCCGAACCCTGATCCCGTGTCGCCATAGAATACGCCGACCCGTCGCCACAGATTGGACCAGCATCGGCATCCGCTGCAAAGTAATGCGTGGTAACCGGGCCATCCTGTTCTGCAAGGATGGGGGCAAACAGACCGAGATAGCGAACGATACCCTGTTGAAAAATCTCCGCGAAAGGTGCCGGTTGCAGTGCATCCACGACAGGTTGCTGATCACTGCCGTCCGAGCAAGCTACCATGACTGGAAGCAGTATCGCGGCGACCAGGACAACGCGCGTACGCGGCACAAGGTATGTGCCAATAACAGAGAAATTTATGTTCACGTCGACTTATCCTTGTTCCGCAAACAGCACCTTGCCGTCCACGCTCATTCAGGGGGGGAGGAAACTGATTCTGTCGATATACGATGAAGAATTCAAGCGACAGATTTATCCGTGACACGTCTGCTTGGTTTGCGCACGTGTGGCGACGAATGCAGCGTGTATTGATCCCTGCGACAGCTGCACACCGTCCGCACCAAAATGGGCACAACACATTGACCCAAGATGCCTAAACGCGTAATTTCAGTGCCTCACTACTGCCGAGGTTCCCTCCGTGAGCAAAAAAATTCCGAGATCCAATAGTGATGATTACAGCGCCGAGATAATCTCTGAACGCCAGAATTTTATCGAGCAAACTACCGGCGTAAAACTGGAGCACACTCGGCAATATTCCTTTGACCCTGCCCAGATGTCGGGAAATATAGAGAATCTCTTCGGCGTCGCACAGGTGCCAATCGGTTTGGCGGGGCCGCTATTAATCAATGGTGAGTATGCGAACGGCGAGTTTTACGTGCCCATGGCGACAGTGGAAGGCACTATGCTGGCCAGCTACAACCGCGGCATGCGCGTGATCCGGGAAAGTGGAGGTGTCATCACCACCGTCTCCGGCGAAGCCATGCAGCGAGCGCCGGTATTCGTTTTTCCCAGCGCCAGAGAAGCAAGGGATTTCGGGCTTTGGCTTGACGCCAATTTCGAACAAATAAAAGCCCAGGCAGAATCCACTACCTCAGTCGGCAAATTGAACGAGGTGGAACACTACCATGCCCATAATATGGTATTCACCCGTTTTGACTACAGCACAGGCGATGCGGCTGGCCAGAACATGACCAGCAAGGCCACCTTTGTCGCATGCGAATGGATCAACAAGGAGTACCAGGGGATCTCGCACTACCTGCTTTCCGGCAATTTTGACACTGAGAAGAAAACATCATCTGTGAATATGCTCAAAGGTCGCGGCAGACGAGTTACGGCGGAGATCACCATTCCGCGCGAAGTCTTGATAGATAACCTGAGAATTTCGCCACAGCAGATGCACTATGGCCAGGGCATCAGTACGCTCAGCGCTTTTCTGTCGAATTCTTCCAACAATGCAGCCCACCCGGCCAACGGACTCGCAGCATTGTATCTGGCGACGGGACAGGATATTGCCAATATCGGTGAATCCAATCAGTGCACGACTTACAATAAGGTAACGCGCGACGGCGACTACTATTTCTCTATTACGCTGCCGGCGCTGATCGTGGCTACGTACGGTGGCGGCACAGGGTTACCTACCCAACGTGAATGCCTGCAGATCATGGACTGCTATGGCCCTGGCAAGGTCAAGAAACTGGCTGAGATCGCAGCCGCGCTGACGCTGGCAGGAGAACTGTCATTGGGTGCAGCGGCCAAGATCGACCAGAAAACAAGAAGCAATGAGTGGGTCAATGCCCACGAACGGCTGGGACGCAATCGTTAATCATCGCCTCGATAATCGCGCGAGGCTGCTGCAGAAAGTGGTGACATGAGCCTGCACATATCGAATCGCATCAGCATACCGATGGCGGAAATAGAGTTTCAGGCGATACGCGCGCAGGGTGCGGGAGGCCAGAACGTCAATAAAGTGTCATCCGCTGTACACCTGCGATTCGATATAGGGGCATCTTCACTGCCACAAGCCTACAAGGAAAGCCTTGGCAAACTCAGTGATCGTCGCATTACCTCCGATGGAATCATCGTGATCAAGGCTCAGCGCTTTCGCAGCCAGGACAAGAATCGCGAGGATGCCCTGAATCGACTGCGAGAACTGGTGCAGGCAGCTGGGATAACACGTAAACCACGCAGACCCACAAAACCGTCGCGCAGCAGCCAGAGAAAACGCATAGACAGCAAAACCAAACGCGGACAATTGAAAACCCAACGTGCGAGGGTAGATTACGAATGACTACAAACAAGCACGGAGTTCATTAATGACTGTTAGTAATTGCGAAACGAACAAAGCCACCGTCGCCCGATTCTTCGACGCACTCAATCGCGGTGATGTTGCGGCGATCGTGGATGCTTACGCGGCTGATGGCTGCGTACAAACTATGGGCAATACATTGATCTCAGGCACCTTTTCCCGTGAACAGATCGCGGCCTCGGCGGGCGGGATATTTGATGTATTCCCCGAAGGACTTACCTTCCGCGTTGTGGACATGGTGGCAGAAGCCGATAAGGTCGCTGTGGAAGCCACCAGCGAAGGCAAACACATCTCCGGCCAGATATACAGCAACGACTATCACTTTCTCTTCGAATTCCGTGACGGCAAATTGCTCCGCTTGAAAGAGTACATGGATACTGAGCGCGTAACGCAAGTGTTGTGCGGCGGTGTAAGTCCGTCATCCAATAACCAATAAATCATCAGGGTGGAAAGCCAGGCACCCGAAGGAGTCGTAAAAATGCAACGTCGAGACCTGTTAAAAGGTGCCGCCCTCAGTGGACTGGTGGCCTCAATGCTCACACCGACCGTGGCAGCGGTCGCTCAGGATAAGGCCGACAGCCAGGCCGCACAGGCGCTGGCCGAATTGCAGCAGGCCCTGGATCAATTGGAGGCCGGGTTCGCCACACCCGCCTGGAAATTGCGCACACCGCAGGATTATGCCGAGGCGCGTCGAGTGCTGCTGCACACGCTGATGCACGGATTGCAGTGCTGGCTGGAGGGAGACCCCGCCAGACCTTTCTTCACCCCGTTCATTAACCAGCACAAGAAGCTGCTGGGTGACAATCCCGATGCGCGCTACTACTCAGCTGTTATCGACGACCAGCACAGCTATCGCATTCGCGGCAATCTGGCCGGCGCGACCTACACCAGCTTCACCATAGAACTGGGTGCCGGCAGTGACGGTTCCGGCATTGGTACGACACTGAATGACACAGAATTTACAGCGGACAAAAACGGTGACTACGAAATCATTCTCAGCGCAAACAAAACCGCAGGAAACTGGATGCCAATGGCGAAGGGCGCCAGCAGCCTGACCACCCGTCATTACTACGAGCGCGAACAGAGTATCAATAATGACCGGCTACACCATATACCGCTGGATATACAAAATATGGAAAAGGTACCCCCGCGTCCTACACCCAATGACGTCGATATCGCGGCCGGAATACGTCGCGTAACTGCTTTTGTTAAAGGCAATGTTATCACCATGAACAACGACAACAGTCCCGCCTGGGTATCGCGGGTTCCCAATCAATTTGTGCCCCCGAAAAAAGACGACTCACACGACGCCATCACCTATGCCGCACGCGACAATGTCTACAGCATGGCGCCATTTGTATTGGCTGCGGACCAGGCGCTACTGATTCGAGGTCGGTTTCCGCAATGCCGCTTTTCCAATGTCGTGCTGTTCAATCGCTTTTTGCAGACGCTGGACTACGAGGAGCGCAGTATTTCTTTGAATCGCGCGCAAACCGAGCTGGACGACCAAGGCAATTTTGAAATGATAGTGGCGCACAAAGACCCCGGCCGCCCCAACTGGCTGGATACCGAAGGCAGACCCTACGGCATCATGTTCTGGCGCTTCCAGCTCCCGGAGGGTGACATCCCGCCGCTGGAAACCGAGGTGATTACGCTATCGTGAGCCGGTTGCGCCGGCATCCTCTGCCAACAGGCACCCTTCCGCCGAATCTGCGATAAGCCAGGTCAGAGCATTGTCGATCAGCCGTCGAACCTGCGGTTGTTCAAACGCTTCTGCCTTGTGTCCCATCGCCATGTAGACGCTGCGACCACGCTGGATACAGTTGGTCCACACCACCGGGTGGTCGCCCATGCGCAAATCCGTCACTTTGCCCATGAATTTTTGCTCCGGCGTGTAAGAGCCTTCGTCCAGGGTGGCAAGAATAGTAAAGCCCTCGGCGCGCGGACTCCGCTCCCAGGAATACCATTCCTCTTCGTGCTCCCAGATGTCGGGCACGCCTTGCAGCACCGGGTGCTGCTGGTGCTCCAGTAGGACCGTGGCGCGCTGGAACTGGGGACCCAGGATATGCGCGGTAAAAGTGGCGCCGATCAGGTTGTCGCGGTACCACTTCCAGGCAAGGTGCGAGCTATCACCTGCTGCATGAATTCCGAGCCAACCACCGCCTGCCTCCAGCCAGGACTGGAACGCACTCTCCTGCTGGTCACTGAGCATATCGCCGGAAGCGTTGAGGAACACCACTGCGTCAAAACGCGCCAGATCCTTAGGGTTAAATACAGCGCCATTTTCCGTGTGGAAAAGTCCCCATTGATGCTGCGTGGCAATGGATTGCAGCACCTTCAAACCACCTTCTATACCTTCCTTGTGACGGAAGGCATTGGTTTTACTGAATACCAGGACCGCCGGTGACGCCAGCCCCTTGGGCAGGGTAGGCGCAACGGTATCGTGTTGGTGAGAGGGAAATACCAGGTGCCATGCGCCGATGTTCCAAATGACGGCCAGACCTGTAGCCACGGCCAGCACAATCAGCATCAGTAGAATTTTCAGAATCTTCATCAGGCTTACACCATCTATTGACAACCCTCGCGCGAGGGTAGGCTATTTTGCGCCGTCAAACCAGTCGGAGAAGCCCAGGGTTGCAGACGGCCCAATGTGCATCTGTTCCAATACACCGTGCCCAATCTTGCTGCCACAGGTCGCTTTCACAATCTGCTGAACGTGGAGATTTTCCAGAGCCAGCGGGTCAAGGTCACTGTCTTTCCAACTCTCTCCGGCAATCACCAACTCACCGTGCCACTTGCCGTGCCCCCACTGGGGGTGCTGATAGCCCAGCCCCTTCATCCTGTGTACCAACACTGGCTCAAGGTGCACCTCCATGCTATCGCCCGATCGATCATGCATAGTGACGACGGCTGAACTGGCGCGCCGCGTGCCAGGTATCATAGTCAATTGATGTTGCACGGTGCCCTGCCACACCCGAGTGGCGGGATCGACAGTGCCGGGGATGGACTCCATGTTGGGGTAGTGCGGCAGGAACGCCTGGTCGGCATGCCACTGGTTGCCAGTATCATCCTCAAACCAACCCGCCAAACTGCATTCGTCCTCCCAGTGGATCGGCATCCAGCAAAAGTGCACCGCCTGGTATTGCGCCAGAGGCGCACCGCCGGTGTAGGCGTCTCCTACCGGGCGAATGCCCCATGAGCGATCTTTCAGACCGTAAGTTGTTCGCCCGTCTACTTTCAGTTCCCTGCCATCGTAGCGTATCCACCCGGACCAGAAACCAAACTGATCGAGCCGGGTGGCGTCCATAACGATATGCCGCTCGTTGCGCAGGGTTTGGCGGCCCTCCTCGATACAGGCGGTTCGCGGCGTGAATACCAGATCGCATTCGATCCCGGTCTCGTTGGGCGAGATCAACAGTCGATGGCGCCCCATAGGCTCCAGAATTTGCAGCGGAAACGGACCGACAGTAGTGTCGGTCGGTTCGTGTGGCGCGCGCCGCGAACCGTGAAAGGCATATTGATGACCGTCGACAGCCAGGCTAAGACTGCAATCGAGGATGCCGAGATTCGCGTAGCGGCACATGCCCACACCGAAATAAAAGCTGCCATCATGTGCGTGGCCGTTGTACCAGTAACGATCGTAAAAGAAGCGATCGCTGGTTGCCGTGTGGATGACTGGCTCCGCTGTTTGATGAATAGGGTAATCGTCGAATTTGGATAACATGAAGCCGCTCTCCGATAATGGCAGGCCCGCAAGCATGCCCCACATCCGCGCCATCAACAAGAACACCGGGCAATCACTGAACACACGTATACTAAATCAAACCCCTGGCAGCGAGTTCAACCCGGTTCCGCACTGCCTGAACACGAAAGTAACTATTCGTTGGTCGAAATCGGAGCATTTGCTACTCTGCACGATGACTATCCTGCAACGAAAAAACGACTATGAATAAAAAGTACGATATCCACCCTGATTTCGCCAAATTTCCAACTATCACCCTCCGCTTCAATGCGCTGTTGATGGCGCTGATCAATACCCTGATGCGATTGATGACTTTCTTTACAAAACGTTCGTTTGATCTGACGGTATCTCGTCACAAGGTCAGCAGTGCAGACGGCAGCGCATTCCCTGTAATTACCATGACACCCCAAGACCTGCAGCAACCGGCACCCGCGCTGGTGTACTACCACGGCGGTGCTTTTGCCATGCCACACGCCAGCCTTCATCTGGAAAACTGCGAGCGGTACGCCAATGAAGCCGGCTGCGTAGTTGTTTTTGTCGACTATCGCCTGGCACCGAAGCACCCTTTTCCCTGCGGTTTTGAAGATTGCTACGCGGCCCTGCAGTGGACCATTCAGCAGGCGCAAACGCTCGGTATAGACATTCAGCGCATTGCTGTTGGTGGTGATAGTGCCGGTGGCGCGCTGGCAGCAGGCGTGGCGCAAAAAGCCAGGGACGATGGACTGATTGAACTGTGCGCGCAATTGCTGATTTACCCGGTACTGGACAACACCTGTACGACGGTGTCTGCAACAGAATTTATCGATGTACCGCTCTGGAATGCTGTCTCCAATTATCGCATGTGGGAAATGTACCTTAGCCGCTACCGCAACACGCTGACCCCGCCCTATGCCGCACCCACCTTCGGGGAGCTATCACGCTTGCCATTTTCCTACGTCGAGACGGCGCAGTTCGACCCACTGCGCGATGAGGGTATGCACTACGCTGAATCGCTGGAAAGCCACGGTGTAAGCGTCGTCAGAAACGACACGCAACGAACCATCCACGGCTACGACGGTGCATCTAAAAGTGCAATCTCAAAGGCGTCGATGCTAAAAAGAATCGCATTTCTGCGCGAGGCATTTTCCGCGAAAAAGTGATGTGAGTGCAGGATCGACGCACCACGGCGCTTGCGTTACTTCGATGTGCTGCGACGCTCCAATTCCGCCATGATTTGTGAAAATTTGCTATCGACGGGATATTCATTTGCACTCCACCCAAGTCGAACGATCACCACCTTCATCTCAGGCACCATCATCACCACCTGCGAGCGGTTCCCCTGCATTGCATAAGCAAGCGGTGGCAGCGAAGGCCAGCGCAAATTCGGCCCGCCACTATTGAGCCAAACCTGATACCCGTAGCGCCTGTCGTTGCTACTGTGATTGGGCTCGGAGGCACGCGCCATCCACTCCTCACCAAGCAGCCGGTGGCCGTTGATTTGGCCGTGATTGATCAGCAGATAGCCAAACCGCGCCCAATCGCGCGCACTGGCGTAGATGAAGGAACTGCCGACAAAGATTCCACTGGCATCGGGCTCCATTGTGGTGGCTTCCAATGCCATCGGTTCACTGATTTCATGCGAAATAAAATCCATCTGCGCCTGCACAGAACCACCGGCACGTTCAAACATCAGTCGCGCGAGCAGGTTTGTGGTGCCGGATGAGTAGGCGAAAAAGGTGCCGGGCATGTATTCAAGCACGCTGCGCATCGCGACATCGGAAGCACTCGGTGACATGAACAACATACGGGTAGAATCACTGCCGGGGACGTAGTTCTCGGTGAACAACAACCCAGAGGACATTTGCAGCAGATTTTCCAGCGAAATAGTATTGCGTTCATCGCCGGACCACTCGGGAAAAAGTCCGCGTTCACTCACCGCAAGTTTTCCCATGGCCTGCAGGCGACCGAGCAGGATGGCGGTGACTGTTTTGCCCATCGACCAACCCAGTAGCGGCGTTGTCTCATCGAAGCCCTCGGCATAGGCCTCGCCGAGAATTCGTCCGTCGCGGACCACCAGCAATGCCCGCGTGTCATACCCTGCATCGTTGTCCTCGGCAACCAACTCTGACAACAACGCTGCCATGCGCGGATCGGCGGGTCCGGCCAGTCGTCCCTTCGGCCACAACTCAGTCGAACTCACTGCCGATGGCTTGACCAACACCGAGTCGAGCGGACTTTTATCACTGTACTCCAGCGTACAGCCCAAGCCCGGCCGGAAACGCGCCACCGCAGTGCTACCGCCAAAAAAACTGGCAGATATACCCATCGGCTCCACCGGGCGCAGGCTCAGCAACCGCGTCAGCACAGAGTAGGATGCCAGATCGTCCGCGTTCCGCTCCTCGTCGAAACCGGACAGGTACTTTCCCGAGCAAGCGAGTTTCGCCCCTATACCGGTGGCCAGTGCTATCGCGTCACGATAATCTCGCGGCGCGATGCCAGCCACCGCCCATAGCAGTACAAGGCCGACGAGAGGTAGCAGGAACAGTCCCAATACCAGCCGTTTAACCATGCCGCAACTCCCTTAGCCTGTGAATCCAGATAGCAGCCAGAACCGCAAGCGACCGACTTGTCTATTTTATTGCGCAGCCGAGCGAAACCTATAACCCGCTGTAGCCCGATCAAAAAAACCCCAGCGGGTTGATATCGTAACTCACCAAAAGATTTTTAGTTTGTTGGTAATGCTCCAGTGCCATCTTGTGTGTCTCACGGCCTATGCCGGACTTTTTGTAACCGCCAAATGCAGCATGGGCCGGATAGGCGTGATAGCAATTCATCCACACCCGGCCCGCCTTGATACCGCGACCCATGCGGAACGCCCGGTTGGTGTCGCGCGTCCACACGCCGGCGCCAAGCCCGTATTCTGTCGCGTTAGCAATTGACAGGGCTTCGGCTTCATCCTTGAATGTGGTGACACCCAGGGTGGGGCCAAAGATTTCTTCCTGAAATATGCGCATATCGTTGGTGCCCTGCAGCAAGGTCGGCTGCACATAGAAGCCACCAGCGATGTCGCTGCCCACGACAGCTTTCTCACCGCCCATCAGGAATTTGGCCCCGTCGGCGCGAGCAACGTCCATGTAACCCATAATCCGCTCAAACTGCTCGCGTGAAACCTGCGCACCCACCATGGTGTCAGTGTCCAGCGGATTGCCCTGTTTGATCAGTTTTGCACGCGCCAGCACGCGCTCGATAAATTCATCGTAGATGCTCTCCTGCACCAATGCCCGCGAAGGACAGGTACAGACTTCACCCTGGTTGAAGAAACCCAGCAACAGTCCCTCGACACACTTACTGACAAACTCATCTTCCTGCGCCATGACATCTTCAAAGTAGATGTTGGGCGACTTGCCGCCGAGTTCTACAGTGGACGGAATCAGGGTTTTAGCGGCATTGGCCAGGATCAAATGGCCAACTGCGGTGGAGCCGGTAAATGCAATCTTGGCAATGCGATCGGAACTGGCGAGCGCTTGTCCGATTTCCTCACCGTAGCCATTGAGGATGTTCACCACGCCAGGAGGCAGCAGATCGGCGATCATCTCCATCAGCACCAGGATAGAGACCGGGGTCTGCTCCGCCGGTTTGAGCACGACGCAATTACCCGCTGCGAGCGCCGGTGCCAGCTTCCAACCAGCCATCAACAAGGGAAAGTTCCATGGAATAATCTGCCCGACAACCCCCAGCGGCTCATGGAAATGGTAGCTGACGGTATTGGCATCGATATCGCTGGCGCTACCCTGCTGTGCTCGCAGGCAGCCGGCAAAATAACGGAAATGATCGACCAACAGCGGGATATCGGCATTGAGAGTTTCGCGAATGCCCTTGCCATTCTCCCAGGTTTCCACATAGGCGAGAGTCTCAAGATTGGCCTCGATACGATCGGCAATTTTCAGCAAGGTGTTGGAGCGCTCTGCCACGGCGGTCTTCCCCCACGCCGGGGCTGCGGCGTGTGCGGCGTCAAGAGCCTTGTTGAGATCGGCTGGCGTGGAGCGAGCTACCTCGCAGATTACCGCACCCGTCACCGGGGTAACGTTTTCGAAGTATTTTCCCTCCAGCGGTGCCACCCACTCGCCGCCGATAAAATTTTCATAGCGCGAGCGAAACGCGTAAAGGGCTTGAGGTGAGCCGGGCATTGCGTACTTCATGGGAATACTCCTTGTTATTGTATGATCCGGGATGTTCACTATAGATCAACATGCGACGAAAATCAGGGTTTACAATCCGGCCACAATCTCCAGTAGACGCTGGTGGCTGTTCAATTGTGCCTGTTCACCCACTCCCGGTATGCCCGAACGCACGATCAGGTGAGTGAGTGCGATACGCTCGATGTATTCTGCCAGCCGGTCGCGTGTGTAATACTTATCGCCAACAATAGCCCACTCCTCAACCGAGGCGCTCTGATGACGCGCATTTGTTTGCATGGCTGGTATTAGCGCGGTTCGCACCGCTTCGGTCTCCCCCGCGTTTTCACTGACAAACACAGTGCGCATGGCGGGAATAATCGATACTGCTGCCAGTCCAGCCTCGGCCACACCCTCGTGGTACTGCCGGTAGTTCGCTGACAACGTCGCCAACGTTTCGATCGGTGATGCCAGATACGGCAGACCAAGCTGTGCTACCTGCTGCAAAGCGAGCGGGCCGAAAGCGGCGATCCACAACGGTGGCGACGGTTGTTGCAGCGGCAGGGGGGAGAGATAAATAGCTTTGCCCTGCGCGTCTTCGGAAATCGAATCGCCGCGCCAGGCGCGACGCATAATTTCCAGATTCAGTTGAAACAGTTTACGTTTATCGCTAGCGGCAACTCCAAAGGCCGTGAACATCGCCGCCGAAAGTCCGCGACCCAGACCGAGAATCAAGCGCCCACCTGACAGCCGATCCAGTACCGCTACTTCCTCCGCCGCCAACAGCGGATTGCGGATCGGCAGCAGATAGGAGGTACTGCCCAATTTTATGTGCTGCGTTCTGGCGGCAACCGCCGCCAGCAGAAGCAGCGGCGCCGGCACAGCAGCACGCTGGCCAAAGTGATTTTCCGGTAGCCAGAAAGAATGGAAACCCAGGCGCTCTGCAGTCACCGCCTGGGCACACAATGTGTCGGCATGCGTCACCGCGTCCCAGTTCCAGGCAGTGGTGCCTACGTGCAATGGAGTAGACATCAAAGCATCACACCGTAAACACCCGGCTGGCGATCACTAACGGCTGCCTGACGCTAACCTGCTAACTGACCCGTACTACCAGCTTGCCAAAATTATCGCCGGTGAAGAGCCCAAGGAAAGCCTCAGGTGCATTCTCCAACCCGTCGACCACATCTTCACGGTAGTGTATTTTGCCCTGCTCGAGCCAGGGAAGCATGTCGCCGATGAAAGCCGGTATGCGGTGGCGATAGTTGCTGACAATGAAACCCTGGATTTTCAGGCTGCGCTGCAGAATCAGTCCCTGCAGCATCGATATACGATCCGGTCCCGGCGGCAGTTCTGTCTGGTTGTAATGGGAGATCAGTCCACATATCGGCACGCGGGCGAAATTATTGAGCAGTGGCATCACCGCTTCCCAGGAACTGCCGCCCACATTTTCAAAATACACATCGATCCCCTCGGGACAGGCCGCTGCCAATTGCGTTGCCATGTCTTTATCGTAATGGCTGACGCAGGCGTCGTAACCCAGCACATCCACTGCGTACTGACACTTCTGCCTGGCACCGGCTATACCCACCACGCGACAACCCTTGAGTTTTGCGATCTGCCCGACCACCGAACCAACTGCGCCGGTCGCAGCTGCCAACACCACCGTTTCGCCAGCTTTGGGCTCACCGATATCGAGCAGGCCGACGTAAGCGGTCAAACCCGGCATACCCAATACGCCAAGTGCATAGGACGACGGTTGGATGCGTCGATCCAGTTTCATCAAATCACTGCCGTCGGAGACTGCGTAATCCTGCCAACCGGCATAAGCCGTGACCAGATCACCCGGCGCATAGGAAGGATGCTCGGACCTGATCACCTCACTGACTGTGCCACCGACCATGACATCTCCCAGTTCAACCCGGTCGGCGTAACTCTTGCCAGCATTCATGCGCCCACGCATGTACGGATCCAGCGACAGAAAGCGTGTCTGCAACAACACCTCACCTTTTTTCGGCTGCGGAATGGGTGTGGTTTCCAGCCTGAAATTCGCTGTCGTCGGAGCGCCTACCGGCCTCGATGCCAGCACGTAACGCCGATTTTCCGACCCGCTGGCTGCCTGCACCTGTCCCAGCGCCAGTGCGCTCAATGCGCTGAGCGAGGCCAGCGCAAACTCCCGACGTTTCAGTTTCATAGGAAATCTCTCTTTTTCTCTTTGGGTGACGAAGCGCTAACCATAGCCCAGTGTCGGTGCCCTGTCTCGTTTGAACCGCAAGCCGCTTCGGAATCCATGAATTTACGACACTCTGTTGCTTGTGTCTCAGTCCTGAAATTCAGTATGCAGCTCAAAGGTCGCCAAATTTAAACCGGCACCGGCATTCGCAGGGGTGTCACTAACCCGTTTGTTCATAACTTGAGTACACTGTAGCGCTCACTCTGCGGGAGGCAATCAACATGTACGATCTCATTATTCGAAATGCAAACATTGTGGACGGTACCGGGAAACCCGCATTTACCGGCGATCTGGCAGTAGACAAAGGCAAAATCGTTGCAGTCGGACAAGTCAGTGGACAAGGTAAAAAGGAAATTGACGCTCAAGGCAAGCTGCTGACACCGGGATGGGTGGACGTGCATTCGCATATGGATGGTCAGGCAACCTGGGATCCGCTGTGTAGCCCCGCCGCTAATCACGGCATCACTACGCTGGTAATGGGTAACTGCGGTATCGGGTTCGCGCCCTGTGAACCGAACAAGGAAGCACAGGCGCGGCTGATCACCGTAGTCGAGGATGTGGAAGATATTCCCGGCACCGCATTGCATGAAGGCGTGAAGTGGGATTGGGAAAGCTTCCCGGAGTATCTCGATGCCGTGGAGAAGTTCCCGCGCGCGATCGACGTTGGCGCCCAGGTTCCTCACTGTGCGGTACGCACCTATGTGATGGGTGACCGCGGTGCTAAAAACGAACTGGCGACACCCGACGATGTCGCATCGATGGCCGCTATCGTCAAAGAGGGCATCGAACACGGCGCGCTGGGATTTACCACCTCGCGCACCGAGTTGCATACCACCGGTGGCGATCAGGCAATGCCGGGCACTTACGCCGACGAGGCCGAGCTGATGGGCATTGGCAAAGTGATCGGCGAGCTCGGTGGCAAGGGCATTTTTGGACTGGTGTCTGACTTTCACAACTGGGAACAGGAAATGGACTGGATGAAACGCCTTTCCATGGAGAACAACTGCCAGATCAATTTCGTACTGTTCTTCCGTGAGGAGAAAGACTGGGATCGCGTACTCAAGCAACTCGCATTCTGCCGCGAGGCTAATGCCGAGGGTGCGCAACTGATACCCCACATCGGTGCGCGTCCGGTGAATATACTTTTGAGCTGGGATGGCACCATTAACCCGTTCAGCTTCCACACCCACTACGCGGCGCTGTCTATCATGTCGCACGAGGATCGCCTGGCAGAATTGCGTAAGCCGGAGGTACGCGCGGCAATTATTGCTGAAGACCTGCCACTGATGGGCGACGCGTTTATGGACACCATCATCGGCGGTTACGACAAACTTTATGAACTGGGCAACCCGCCAAACTATGAGCCCGGCCCCCAGGACAGCATCGCGGCAAAAGCTGCAGAGCAAGGTATTGCGCCGCAGCAATACTGCTACGACCTGATGATGAAGAACGACGGCAAGAACGTGGTGTACTTCCCCTGCTTTGGTTACGGTGCCAACGACCTCAGCCGCCAGGTGGCGCTGGTTGAAGACGAGACCACCGTACTGTCACTCGCCGACACTGGCGCACATTGCGGCGTGCTGTGCGATGCCAGCGTGCCTACGCAAATGCTGAGCTACTACGTTCGCGACCGGCAACGCGGTCATCGTCTCAAGTTGGAAGACGTGGTCAAAATGCAAACCCATGACACTGCGCGTTGTGTCGGCCTTGAAGATCGCGGCACACTGGAAGTCGGCATGAAAGCAGACCTTAACCTGATTGACTTCGATGAACTGCAACTGGAAGCGCCACAGATCATTTTCGACCTGCCAGCGGGCGGACGACGCATGTTCCAGGGAGCGCGTGGTTATATCGCCACCATCGTCAGCGGCGAAGTGATCATGGAAAACGGCAAATACACGGGTGCCGTACCCGGCACGCTGATCCGCGGCACCCAGCCTGCACCCGCGGCGGCACCGCAGGCGGCCTGACGGGCCGCAACATGGTCACCATCAGCAGCAACCTGCGCCTGAATATGACAGGCGCAGAGGCCGATCCTGCGCAACGCGCTGCACGCTACCGCACCGCCATCGAGATGGCCAGTTATGCCGACCAACAGGGCTTCTCCAGCGTGAATGTGGAAGAGCATCACGTTGCCGAAAACGGCTGGCTGCCCTCCCCATTGACCATGGCCGCTGCTATCGCTGCCCGCACCGAGCGCTGCAACATCGGCGTGATGGCGTTGCTGGTTGCACTGTACGACCCCATTAGACTCGCCGAGGACATTGCAGTCGTCGACCTGCTCAGCGGGGGGCGACTAAATTTCATTGCTGGCATGGGTTATCGGGAAGTGGAATTTCACATTGCCAATAAACCGTACGCTGAGCGCGGGCAATGGATGGACCATGTACTGGAAACCCTGCTAAAAGCCTGGGGCGATGAACCGTTCGAGTATAACGGCACAGTAGTGAACGTGACGCCCAAGCCGTTCAGCCGACCGCACCCGATGTTTCTCGTCGGAGGTATGAGCAAACCGGCCGCGCGCCGAGCTGCACGTCTGGGCTTGCCTTTTGCGCCACCGGTTGCAGACCCGGTACTGGAAGCGTACTACCACGAACAGCTACAACACTACGGTAAGCAGGGCTTCACCCATTCGCCTCCTGCGGATTTTTCGGTACTGTTCATTCACGAGAATCCCGATCAGGCATGGGAGGAACTGGGCAAGCACTTTCTTAACGAAGTAGTAGAGTACAGCAGCTGGAAGACTGCAGGCGTCAACCGTCCGCTGGAATTCAGCAGCGACTCTTTGGACGCTCTGCGCGCCGAACGGCGCTACGAGATCATCACACCACAGGAATGCAGGCAACGACATCAGGAACGCGGCGATTTCTTTGCGGCGATTCACCCATTGATTGGTGGCATGCCCCTGGATAAGGCGTGGCAGTGCCTGCACCTGTACAGCGAGCAGGTGCTGGCACCGTTGCTGGCAGAACAGGTTTCCTGAACCTCGCTAGCACTTGACGAAGTTGAGGTGCTGCAAAGCGGGCTATTTAACGACGTCCCCCGCAAAGCTGATGTCACACAGCTTTGAAATCACGAGACCCTTCGGTAGGTCAGATTAATCCTTTCGCCCACTTTGCGCGCTGTCTTGGGAATCTGGTGCAACCATTGGTGCTGGGTTGAGCCCTGCATCAGCAAAAAGCTGCCACTGTGCAGATCGATAGAATGACGGCTGTTTTTATCCGTCTTGTGCCGCAACTGGAATGAACGACTTGCCCCCAGACTGACTGAGCCAATAACGGGATTGCGTCCCAGTTCAGGCTCGTCGTCGGCATGCCAAGCCACGGAATCGGCCCCGTTGCGATATAAATTGAGCAGTACACTATTGAAAGTATAATTTGCCATGCGTTCAATACGTGCCTTGATTGCAAGAAGCGCCGGAGTCCACGGTGTTGCCCGCATTGCGATGCCGGAATATGCGTATGTCTTGCCTGGATCGCCGTACCAGGCCGTTAAACGCGGTACCGGATGGTGCCTGCCATACAGTGTAATGGTATCTTGCTGCCATGCGATGTCCCGGCGCAATCGCGCAAATAGTTGAAGTGCTTCGTTCTCACTAAACAACGCGGCATAATGAAAAATCTCGGCGTCAGGCAGGTCAACCCTACAAACCGTATCGGAGCGTTCTGCCTCTGCTGAAAAGAGATCCCGGGTCATAGATATCGTCCTACTTGATCGACCGCTGGTAACAAGGAAGCCTTCATGAAAAAACCTCTGGAATTCTACTTCGATTTTGGCAGTCCTACCTCCTATCTCGCGCACAAGCGACTCGGTCAATTGTCCGCTGAGTACAACCTGGAAGTGATCTACAAACCGATATTACTCGGCGGCATATTTAAAGCCACCGGTAACGCCTCGCCGATAACAATTCCGGCCAAAGGCGAGTATATGATGGTGCACGACCTGCCGCGCTTTGCCAGGCGTTATGGGGTAGCAATGAACTTCAATCCTTTCTTCCCGATCAATACGCTCAATCTGATGCGCATCGGCATCGCGGCACTGCAGTTGGGTTGTGCACAGCAACTTATTGATACGGTGTTTGATGCTATGTGGGTCGATGGTAAAAATCTGGGGGATACAGAAACAGTAGCTGCCGTTTTGGCAAACCATCATCTTGCCGCGAAGGAACTTCTGGAGCTTTCACAGACACCAGAAATCAAAACCGCACTGATCACTGAAACTGAAGCGGCCGTGGCGCGCGGCGTGTTCGGCGCGCCGACGTTCTTCATGGCGGGTGAAATGTACTTTGGCCAGGATCGCCTGGATTTTGTCGAACAGGCGCTGCACACCTGATGCGCAGTGGCAGACCACAAGCAATACCGTGCGCCACCACACACGATGAGTTCAAGGCCCTATTTTCCTGATCGATCGCTGTCAATTTAACAAGGAGTTCATATTTTGACCATCGCACAAAAATTACTCTGGCTGATCGCACTTGTGGCGTTTCCTGCCTCAGTGTATGTCGCCGTTGCTATGTGGGCACCAGGTTTCGTGCTTGCCAGCGTTCTTGGCGTCTATGTCCTGGTAGGTATTTACGATTTGTGGTTCAGCACCCATACGCTGAATCGACTGTATCCTGTACTCGCATATATCCGATATGCGATGGAGTCTATACGCACGGAAATCCGCCAGTACCTCATTGCCAGTGACACCGAGGAATTGCCTTTCAATCGCGAGGAGCGCGATCTGGTATACCGCAGGGCAAAAGGTCTGGACGACACCCAGCCCTTTGGCACGGAGCACGACCTCAACACCAGCGGCTGGCTGGGCGCGGCCCACTCCATCAAACCCACACAGGTACGCGAGGAAACCAAGCGCGTGATGATCGGCGCTGACAACTGCTCACAGCCTTACAGTGCCGCCCGCCTGAACTGCTCAGCGTTGAGTTTTGGAGCGCTCAGCGCACAGGCGATTATGGCGATCAACAAGGGAGCCCGGCTGGGAAACTTCTACCACAACACCGGTGAGGGTGGCTTCAGTCCTTACCATCAGCAGGGTGGCGACATCGTGTGGCAAATCGGCACCGGGTATTTCGGCTGTCGCAACAAAGATGGCAGCTTCAACGCCGATGCATTTGCCCAGTCAGCGCAACTCGAACAGGTCAAGATGATTGAAATCAAAATTTCACAGGGGGCAAAACCCTCGCACGGCGGCGTGCTACCTGCGGCGAAGGTAACTGCGGAAATCGCCCGCATTCGACTGGTCGATATGGGCGAGGATGTGATATCACCCCCGGCGCACCGCGAATTCAACACACCCAGGGGGTTGCTGGATTTCGTGGTTCGGTTGCGCGATTTGAGCGGTGGTAAACCGGTGGGGTTCAAACTGTGTATCGGCCGTAAGTATGAATTCCTGGCGATTTGCAAAGCCATGCTCGCCACGGGCATCACACCGGATTTTATTACCGTGGATGGCGCGGAGGGAGGCACAGGTGCTGCGCCGGTAGAGTTCACCAATCGCCTGGGTGTTCCCTGCCTGGAGGGCACGAACTTTGTGCACAACTGCCTGACAGGCACCGGTCTGCGCGACAAAATCAAAGTAATCTCCTCAGGCAAGACCGCCAGCGGCTTTGATATTGTCACCAAGCTCGCTATCGGTGCCGATGCGGTAAACGCTGCGCGCACCATGATGTTGGCGCTGGGCTGTATCCAATCCCAGTCGTGCAACACCAACAAGTGTCCAACAGGGATTGCAACCCAGGACCCGGCGCGCAGCAAAGCGTTAGCGGTAGAGGAGCGTTATCCAAGGGTTGCGGGGTTCCAGCAGCGCACCCTGAAATCCGCGTTTGACCTGATCGGCGCGATGGGACTGGATGATCCCGACAAACTGACCCCGGACCTCATCTGGCGACGCGGTCCTGACGGCATTAACAAACTTTTCGATGAAGTCTATCCACGACTTGCGCCGGGCATACTACTGGCGGATTCGATGCCCGCCGACTGGAAGAGAGAGTGGCAATTGGCTTCGGCCGATACCTTCACGCCGCAGCTTTCCTGAGGATTGCATTGCGGCGCAGCTCTGATACAGATCGGCGCAGTGCACCGCGAGTACAATAGAGTCAGATAGTTAAGTAGCCGCCATCGACGCCGTAAGCACTACCGGTTACAAACGCCGCGTGATCGGAACACAGAAAAGCCACTGTACTGGCGACATCCTCCGCTCTACCCAAATGGCCGATCGGGTGCATGGCGAGCGCCTGTGCCCTGACCTCTTCCGTCAAGTGCTTCAATACCAATGGCGTTTCGATAAAACCAGGACACACTGCATTGACGCGTAATCCCTGCGCCGAATACTCCTGCGCTGCGGTTTTGGTTAGCCCCAAAACCGCATGCTTGGCTGCTACATAAGGACTGATACCCGGAGCAGATACAGAACCCATGACCGACGACATGTTGACGATCGCGCCACCACCAGATTGCAAAATCGCAGGAATTTCTTCGCGCAGGCAATAGAAAACTGCGTTCAGATTGATGTTGATGACGCGGTGCCAGTCCTCTATGCTCGTCTGTGCCAGCGGACTGGATACACCCTCAATACCGGCATTGTTGACGGCATAATGCAATGCGCCGAAGCGAGCCAGCGTGCGCTCCAGTAGCACGCTCACAGCAGCAGGATCAGCGACATCTGTTTCGACGTACAGCACCTCAGTGCCACCCGCTTCCAGTTCAGCGGCCACCCGTTTAGCCAGCGTCGTGTTAACGTCGGCGATCACCACGCGCGCTCCGCCGGCGGCGAAAAGTTCGCTGCAAGCGCGACCGATGCCCGAGGCGCCGCCAGTTACCAACGCCACTTTACCGCTGAAATCAAAACTACTCATGTGCGCCTCCAAATTCGAGAGCTGCGAAAGAAAAGATTGCGACAATTCATGGAACAACTGGAACAAGTACGGTTATTCACAATCATTGACAATACAATACTTGCGTTAAAGACAGTGTGACGCAATGGCGTCAAGAGCAGTGCTACTGCGATGATGAGTCCTCAGATATCGATACTTTCACCGCGCACAGGGATACTGACCTGCAACTTCTTCTCTCTGGCCAAGCGTTCTGCTAAGGCATCCTGCGCGCGCGACTCACCATGCACAAGATACGTTCTCGGCGGCGGATCGAATGCGTCAATCCATTCGACCAGACCACTCTGCCCGGCGTGCGCAGACAGTCCGCCCAGTGTTTCAATGCGGGACTTTACCACTATCTCTTCGCCAAACAGCTTTATCGTTTGCGCACCATCTACCAGTATGCGCCCTAATGTACCACGCGCCTGGAAGCCAGCAATTATCAGCGTATTGCGATCATCCCATATGCGCTGTTTCAGATGGTGCCGGATGCGACCACCGGTGCACATTCCGCTACCGGCGATAATGATCGCACCACCCTTGATGCGATTGATCGCCATAGACTCTTCCGTTTCCATCGCCATGTTCAGTTTGGGCAAAAAGCATTCCAGAGAGGTCTTATGCACGTCACTGAGTTGACGGACATCGTCACGGTCCATGGCATTCAGCCAACGGTCATAAACACGGGTCACCGCGATAGCCATTGGGCTGTCGAGAAAGACCTCCCAGTTATCCAACTCACCTTGGTAGTGCAGACAGCCCAGATGAAACAGAAGCTCCTGCGTTCGACCCACCGCAAAAGCAGGGATCATCACTGATCCGCCGGCTACCCAGGTTTCATGCAGGATGTCTCGCAGCTGCGTGACAGAATCCTGCTCACCGCGATGTTCACGATCCCCGTAGGTACTCTCGACCAGCAATACATCTGCGTGGGATAGTTTTTTCGGCTCGTTCATTAGCACTGAATCGTGCTTGCCCAGATCGCCGGAAAATACCAGCGTCTTCTGCCGTCCTTTTTCATGAAGCCGCACTTCGACAATGGCCGACCCGAGAATATGCCCTGCATCGTGAAACACAATGGTTACACTGTCGCCAAGCGCATGTTCGTGTTTGTACGGCACACCCTCACACAATTGCAGCACGCCCTCTACCGACTCCATATCAAATGCTGGCTCTATCTGGGGCTTGCCCCGCCGGGAGTTGCGTACATTGGTGCGCTCAAGGTCTCGCAAGTAGAGGCCCACCGAGTCCCGAAGCATGATATCCAGCAATTGCGCTGTGGCGGTGGTACAAATCACAGGACCGGAGAAGCCCTCCCGGTATAGCTTCGGCAGCAAGCCGGAGTGATCCAGATGTGCATGCGAGAGAATGACCGCGTCGATATCCGCTGGATCAAATGCAAATTGCTCATCACCTATACGCTCGACAGCGTCTCCTCCCTGGTGCATGCCGCACTCAAGCAGCACGCGCCCTCCTCCGATCGTTTCGAGCAAATAGCAAGAGCCGGTAACTTCCTGTGCCGCACCGTAAAAGGTTAGCTTCGCCATGCTTTGCGTTCTCTTATGTAATTGGAATTCCTGCCTGCGCAGTGAAATGGGGAAATCAGCAGCAAACCAGCGAATAACTCTAAGGGGACTCGCCGATCGGGTGCTTGTCGCTGACACTTACCAGCCAGTAGGTGACACCCAACGCGATCGTGACAACGCCGATAGCAAATACATAAACCGGAGCAGTCTCAGCCAGATCCAGCACAATGACCTTCCGCGCTATCGCCATTAACGCTGTAGCGATCACCAGTTTAATTGGCAGAGTATTGGATCCCAGATAGAGCCTGATGTTGATGAAGATTTCGATGGCAATCAACACGACCATAAATGCCCCGAAAATTTCGAATATTTCACTGACAGACAGATTCAACATCGGCGGCATCTTTAACGCTTCGTACAAGTGATACATCACGTCTACCACACCGAGCACAATTACCACGACCATCAGGACAGCCATGACCTTGACACAGCCACGTATGGCGAAGTGCAGCACGCGAATCAGTGGATCGGGGTGACTCACCGACAATTCCTGGTGCAGGATTTCGCCGTCCTCAGATTCCTCCTGCGTCATTCGCTGCACTCCGTCTAGTTGTGCCAATTATGTGAGTTATGTGTATTACCCAGCGTCGAACGCCAGCTCGAGGCAACGAAATTACTTGGAAATGCACACTCAGGCAAGTGATGGGCAGGAATTTCGAGATTAGTGCGGTATCAGCTTCTGATAATGCTCGGCGGCAAATCCACGATACTGCATAAAGCGGGCGCGTCTGGCTTTCTCCTTAAAATCCTGGGGCGCCCCAGTACCAAACTTCCTTTGCAGAACGTCTGCCGCCAGGCTGTGCCAGTTCACTTCCAGTTCTTCCAGGGCAGTCTCAACATCGCCTTCCGAAACGCCGCGCTCACGCAGTTCCTCGCGCAGCCGCACGGGTCCATAACCACGATCGATGCGCTGCCTCAGGTAACTTTCGGCGAAACGCGCATCGCTTTGCAGCTGTTCTTTGGTGAGGCGCGAAAGTTGTTCCTCTATGGTGGTTTCGTCCGCGAATCGGCGCTTCAGTTTAATGCGCAGTTCCTGTACCGAATGCTCCCTTCGCGCCAGCAGATTCATCGCGGCGAGGCGAATATCCGCCGAATTGCTATCGGGTGCCGGAGATTCCTCGTCGGATGCAGTCGATGAAAGCATGTTGTCAGGCATGGTTAAAAAAGGCACCGGGGCTTGGAGTGGGGGAAGCGGGACCCCGGTGCCAGTGGAAATAGTTCAAGTGTTGTACTGCAATCGGGGCGTGTTACTCCTCGGGTGCAGTCTCCTCCGCATCTTCGTCGATATTAACAGCAGCGGCAGCTTTCACCGGTGCGCCGGTATTAAGCATTTGCGCTCGGATTTCACCCTCTATCTCTCGAGCTACTGCAGGATTGTCTCCCAGGAACTTGGCGGCATTGGCTTTGCCCTGGCCAATCTTGTCTCCCTTATAGGCGTACCAGGCACCGGACTTGTCTACCAGATTCAGTTTAACGCCCCAGTCGATGACCTCGCCCATGCGATAGATACCCTGGCCGTACATGATCTGGAATTCCGCCTGCTTGAAGGGCGGCGACACCTTATTCTTGACTACCTTCACCCGCGTCTCGTTGCCGATCACCTCATCGCCTTCCTTGACAGCGCCTATACGTCGAATATCCAGTCGTACAGAGGAGTAGAACTTCAGCGCATTACCACCGGTGGTGGTTTCAGGGGAGCCAAACATCACACCTATCTTCATACGAATCTGGTTGATGAAAATCACCAGACTATTGGTCTGCTTGATTGCGGCGGTCAGTTTACGCATCGCCTGGCTGAGCAGGCGCGCCTGCAGTCCGACATGGGACGCACCCATCTCGCCCTCGATTTCCGCCTTGGGCGTCAATGCTGCGACGGAGTCGATGACCAGCACATCGATCGCACCGGAACGCACGAGCATCTCGGCAACTTCCAGCGCCTGCTCGCCGGTGTCCGGCTGGGACAGAACCAACTCGTCCATCTGCACGCCCAGCTTTTCCGCGTAGGCCGGGTCGAGCGCGTGTTCGGCGTCGATAAATGCGGCGGTGCCACCCAGCTTCTGGGCCTCGGCGATGACCTGCAGGGTCAACGTGGTTTTACCGGAGGACTCAGGACCGTAAATCTCGCAAATTCGACCTCTGGGAAGCCCTCCGATACCCAAGGCGATGTCCAACCCCAGGGAACCGGTAGAGATAGCGGGAATAGCCACATGCTCGCGGTCTCCCATGCGCATTACAGTACCTTTGCCGAATTGTCGCTCGATCTGGCTCAGTGCTGCATCCAGTGCTTTGGTCTTGTTGGCGTCCATAGTACTTCCTCTTTATGCTGGTTCTTGGTGTGTTTCTGCTCTGTAGTGCAGGCCAGGCCCGGTAAACGCTTGCCGTGGACGGCTTTCATCATACAGCAAAACTACTGTATATATACTCAGTGGTTTAAATGCGGATTGCAAGCCCCAAAAGCAATTAAATTCGGTCATCGGGCACCGCCGGAAAAAACCCGCCTGATTAGTCGACACATACACTGGCGCATGTCGCGCTTGCGTCAACACCGTCAGGCCGCAACTGCGGCGGGCACGTCCAAAGCGATTTCTATTCCGGACGGAAGCTCAGACAGCAGTGCTGCCCGGGTCGAGTTATCCAACGCCTGCCAGCTGCGTCGCAAATCCCGCCAGACACGCACCTGGAAGGTCTTTACCACGGAGCGAAATGGATACCCCAACAGCTGCCCATCGTACAGAGCGCGATGACGCTCGAATGCAGCTTCATTGAACACCGTCTCGCCGCGCGCCACTGCCGCTGCATAAGCGTCTTCATTCTGTATCATCAACGGCACGAAGGTCTGCCCGATAATATCCAGCAGCGGTCGCAGGTCCGGCGCAAGGGACAGTGCGCCAACGCCATCACGCTGCTCTCCAGCTGCGATGGCACACAACCAGCGATAGGTACGCGGCGCCAACTCGGCAAGCAGGTCACGAGCCTCAGGGTCTACAAGATTCATACCCAGTTGTCCGTAAGCGCTGGCATCCGCCAGCGTGAAGCGCTCCCCCAACAGGAACGGCTGCTGCGTTAACAGCTGCTCCATCGCAGCGATATAACTGCGCCAGGCGCGATCGAGAAGTTCATGAGTCGGTGGAAAACCCGTGCGCGACGGTGGTGTGCGGTCCGCACTCACCCCAGCCTGAAACCCCGGTGCTGCAACGCTGAATAGATAGGGGCAGCGTGCAGCCTGACGACGATACAAACGCCGTGCCATCAGCGAAGTAAAACCCGGCGGCAGAATCGGCCCGAGTTCGCGCGCGGTCATATCACCCATGGGCGTAGTGCGGGCAGACCCAACCCAGCGCATGTGATGCACCATGTACAGACCGAATTCATCAAAGGCCTCATCGATCAACTGGCAGACGAACGCCAATTTCGGGTCGGCAGGAATCAGCGGTGGACTCTGGCGCGGCATCTGCTGATCGAGTTGCTGCGCCAGTGATGTCGAGTCGTAGTAGAACTCCCGACCGTCCTGGGTATAGAACGGCACCGCAGGGTACTCGTCGAGGCCAGGTGTCAACGCTGGAAATCGCCGCACGCGGCCGCGGCGTTTCGCAGTATCCAGACGCAGTGCCATCGAGAGCGCCGCCATGCGACCGGCCTGTTGCGGCCATCGCTCCCAACTGTGCCCCGCGAAATCCAGCAGCGACTGCATCTTCAACTGGTAGGGCGAAGCCGTCAGCCCCCAAAGAATAAATTTTGTCATGGATCACTTTTCCCTTGCCTGCAGCGCGATACTGACAGCACACACTTGCCCGCGCAAATGCTTCGGTGCACAGTACGCTCTGAACCACTCGGAGACCCGGAACATGCAGCAGCTCACGGAAATGGATAGCAATTTCCTGCAACAGGAAAGCCCGCGTACACCGATGCACATCAGTCCGGTGATCGTCTATGACCAGTCAGAGCGCGAAGGCGGCAAAGTCCGGTATAAGGAAATTCTCACCGTATTTGAACGCAACCTGCACAAATCCGCCATCTTCAGGCGCAAACTTGCCGGCGGCGCGATGGGTCTTGATACTCCGTTCTGGGTGGAGGATGAGGATTTCGACCTCGAGTTTCACGTGCGCCATCTGGCGCTGCCAAAACCGGGAGACTGGCGCCAGTTCTGCATTCTGCTGGCACGGTTACAGGCGCGCGGGCTCGACATGAAGCGGCCGTTGTGGGAGGCCTATGTGATTGAAGGATTAAATCGTGTTGAGGGTCTGCCCGAAAACAGCTTCGCAATCATGATAAAAATCCACCATGCGGCTATCGATGGTATCTCCGGCGCGGAAATCATCACCGCTATCCACAGTTTGACTAACGAGGTCGCACCTCCGCCGGTAATCGACACATGGAAAGGCGAGCAGGCACCCTCTGCCTGGCAGGTCTGGTCGCGCGCCTACCTCCACAATCTCAAGCGCCCGGTCAAATTTGTAGGGACACTCAGCACCCTGGTGCCGGCGATCATTCGCGCCGGGAAGCTGAGCGCTGATCAGGAGGCGACTCCCAGGAAACCGCTGACGGCGAAAACACGGTTCAACGCACTTATCAGCACTAACCGCGTCACCGATGCGCTGATTATGGATCTGGACGAAGTGAAGGCCATTCGCAAGGCGTTGGGCGATGTCACTATCAACGACATTATGGTATCGGTTGTCGGCGGCGGGATGCGCAAATACCTGCAGAGCAAGAACGAAATGCCACAGGACAGCCTGATCGCGGGCGCACCTATCAATGTGCGCGACGAGCGCAACAGTGAATCGAGCGGCAACCAGGTGAGCATCATGACGATCAGCATGGCTACGGATATCGAAGATCCGGTGGAACGCCTGCTGAGCATCCACCAAAGCTCACAACAGTCCAAGGCGTTCTCCAGCGCAATTGGCTCCAGTGTGATGATGGATATCAGCGAAATCCTGATACCACAGGTGCTCGGCTGGGGATTCAGGGCAGTGACCATGGCGGCAGCGCGCGCAGACGCACCCATGCCATGCCATGTGGTTATCTCCAATGTGCCTGGGCCACAGTTTCCGCTGTACCTCGCCGGTGCCAGGGTGGCATTGATGATGGGGCTGGGACCATTGCTGGACATGATGGGGTTATTTCACGCGGTACTTTCCGGCGCAGGTAAGATCATCATCAACTTCATTTCCTGTCGCGAAATGATGCCGGATCCGCAGTTTTACCGGCAGTGCCTACAGGAGGCGTATGATGAATTGCGTCTGGCGGCCCTGCCGGTCACAGAAGCAGCAGCTGCGGAGAAAAAACGTCGAAAAAAAGAGGCTGTAACGTCACAAAAAAAGTCAGTTTCGAAACAGCGCAAGAATAAGTCCGGAACCAAAGCGCGGAAACACCGCTGACCGAAATTGCCAGCGCAACTGCCGGCACATTTGCTGCGGTATCGATGACCTGCCTAGGCGTCATCCTCGGGATCTTGATCCTCTTCGTCGTCCGATTCGCAGTCATTGCATTCGTCGTCTGACCCGTGATCATCTGTGGCACAGTCCTGCTGTGTGTCTTGGGTAGCGCAACCATCATCCGAACCATCATCATCCGAACCATCATCATCCGAACCATCATCGTCCGAGCCTTCATCATCCGAGCCTTCATCATCCGAACCATCAGTTGACTCGCAGTCTGTTGCTGCGCTGAGTTGGTTCTCAGCACATTCGTCGTCAGAATCATCGCTGTACTCGCTGCCCTCCAGGGCATTGGAATCCTCGAACTCCAGCTCATCGGCAACACCGTCGGCAGGACCTTTATCTTCGACCCGGACCAGGTCACCCACCTGTAATTGACCGAAGAACGCCTCTGCGCCAATTTCAGTGTCGTCCTGACTTTCGAAAATGGCTCCAGCTGTAGCGAACGTGATACCCAGCAGGGTGACATCCACACCGGTAGTGAAGCTTTCCACCGGTGCCTGCAGTACGTTGTCATCCGCACTATCACGACGGATGCGGCTTGCCACCAGCGTATCGCCAATCTGTATGGCCTCGATTTGCAGGAAATTACCGGCCACAATATCGTCCAGCGTTAACGGGTTTGCCTGACCGGTGTCATCCTTCAACAGCGTTGTGTTGCTCACCGCAACCGTGACGGCGCCAGCAAAATATTCCAGAGTAAGGCTGCGTTCCGCTATATTGACAGACGCCACGTGCGCCTCGAGTTTTACCCGTCCGCGCCGCGCCTCAACTGTCCTGGCAACCACGACTGCGCCATTCCAGGGGCCTTCAATCTCCACAATCATGCCATTCACCAGGGACAGGTTCGCCGGCTGCAAGGTTGCATTCGTTGCGTCTACGGTCACGCCATCGACGACAAAGCTCGACTTATCGATGAATTGGGTTATCGCACCTTGCAGGCTGACTTCATCACGGTCACCGAATCCATTACTAAGCTTGCCCTCTTCCTCAACTTTGTAGGCGCGGACCACTGTGCCGTCCAGCGTTCCGTGCACTTCTACCTGCATGCCCTCATTGAGGACTCCGCCAGCTATCTCCGACAGGTCTGCATTGCTGTAATCGATGACATAGACACCCAGCGTGAATTGATTGGGCGTGAGCGCGGACACTGCCCCCTTAAGCTCCACTTCACTGCCACCGGGAACGAAGTCAGACTTCTTCTCAATGCGCGTCGCGCGAAGCAGGGCACCGTTTTCGACGAAGCCCGACACTTCCACCAGATCATCGAGCGCCAGTGTATCGAAGGTCACATTATCGAAAACTGTCGCAGTGCGTTCGGCAATGATACTCACACCGAGCACGGTGATGCGCAATGTATCTGCGCCAGGGACGATGTCGATGGCAGACACAGGACCCTTGACCTCGCTGTCAAAAATCACCTGGCTGGCAGAACCGGTTTTTTTGTCCTCATTCACCGTACCACGGACAGTAACCACCATGCCCAGGCGCAGCTGGTCGGCCGATGCAGCGGCGCCGTTGAGCGAAACTTCGGAGTCATCGGTTTCGTATTCCACGCCGTTCACAAAAATACTACCGAAGCCGTCTATAGTGCCGTTGCTAGTAATTCCGGTGCCGCCGATTCCGCCACCACTGTTTCCTACTGACGCAATACCACCGCTGGCACCACCGCAGCCAGGCTGCACCACCACCGATAACAGAATCAGTGGTAGCACGATGTTAATCAGTTTCATTGTGAGGCTCCTCTGCGCTCAGCTTTTCGGTGTAGTAGATGCCTACGGCCACGTAACCCACCTGATCGGTGTCACCGCTGCCTGCATCTGTTTCATGAGCTGATAACCACGCGTGATATTCCTCAAGCAACGCCTGCGACTTGCGGTTGGAAAGCTCGCGAAAAGCAGCAATGGCCTCTGCGCTGACTGCGGTATTGGAAACTTTGCGTTGAAATAATCGTTGTGCGGGAACAACCTCAAGGTTGTGTCCGATGGTGCCGATCAATTCCGCAACGTCCGTACCAAGAATATTGATCTTGTCGACCGGGGTTGACGTGGGAATATAGGCGCGCTCGCGCAGAGCCACGGTATCGCCCTTAACATCCACGTTCTGGCTCGCCTCCAGTACGGATAACATTGCCACGGGTGGTATATCACCACTGTACTTTTTCACCAGCGAGGAAAAGCTGGCAGCGCCGCTGTCAAAGGGCAATTCTGCGGGCTCGCCACTTGCAGTGTGGAACTGGGCGTCGTTGACCCAACCACTGATAACCCGGATAGCGCGGTTGTAGCGCTGCGCAGACTTGCCGCTGTCGACGCTGGCATTCTCGCGCAGCGCCTTGGTCTCCTTGCGAGTCAGGCCCGTGAGCGCAGATACACCAGAGACCGTGGGTCGCTTGCCGGCGCGCTGCAACTGATCAAACCCTTCCTCTACAAATGCACGACGGGCCAGTTCTGCAAAAGTGCCATAGGCCATACCGTGTTGCAGCATTATCCGGGCGAGCGGACGCAGTACCCGTAGAACGGCGTTGTTCAGCGATTCCTGAATAGTTTCTTTCATAAGTGGGAAAAATATCCCAAGCAAGCGTCAAGTCAAGTCATTTATTCCAGTGCTTACCCTGCCAATCTTGATCGGCATTCGAAGGCCGCGATGTCCGCCCATTCTAATTCACATAGAATATTGTTTTATATAGTTTTTTTATCCCCCCCGGGAAATTCTTCAGTGTACTGCCCGAAACAACACCTGACTTTGCAGCGCAGCCAATGGTCACGGAATAACCTTAATAAAAAAAAGTGATTGTACTTCCCGAACTATTACAGACTATACTGTTTTGGGCATATTTTCCCATTCAGCAGTACATCATCTCGCTGTCGGGAGCCGCCAATACAAAGCTCAATAAACATTACTCACGGGGCAGTCCGAGCATGAACCAGTTGAAATCCGTCCTCCTGATCCTTCTCCTTTTAAGCGTACAGGGTTGCCGTATCACGCAGGTGGTACCAGAAGGGGGCTCGATCAGCTCCGAATCAGGGTTGCACGACTGCCAGGCGGGCCAGACCTGTATCGTGGATATCAACGGCGTGCCATTCAGCGATACCTTCACCGCAGTACCGGCACCTGGCTACCGGTTTGTCGGCTGGGTAAAAAGTTCAGGCAGCCTGTGTGGCGACGCAACGACACCATGCGCATTGCAGAATATTCCGGTATCGCTGACATCGCTGCCAAACAACACCTGGCTTATACCGGCGTTCGAAGTACTTCCGCCGGCCAAATCGATAAACTCCAGCAGTGCAGCGGGCTACTATCCCCAACCGTACTCCCCGGTGCCGGAACGGCCACAAGTGCTGGGCACCAACTACGCGGTATTCGCTGTCAATGATCTGGGTATGCACTGCGTGGACCTGGACGGCCGCATCGCCAACATCCTGCCCCCGTTCCAGGTAATGCTGGGCCAGGTCATCCAGAAAGCGGGACGACCAATACTCAACCCTGCAGGCGTCACTCTGTCCTACTCAGCAACATCCAATCCGCTGGACCCGATTCTCACCCAAGCACCCAAAGGCATTGCGCCGGATGGCACGCTGTACAAGACCAATTTCTGGCAGGGCATACCGCAAGGGTCCTATGATGCTTTCTATCCGCCGTTGGTCACACCGCTGGCTGGCCCGCCCTTTGCGGTCACCGAAAACATCGGGTTGCCGGTGCCCAATGCGGAACTGCTGTACCTTGGCGACAATGGCATTGTTGGCGATGGCGATGAATACCTGAGCGCGGTGCAGCACGCGATGCCCGGCGTCAACAACCCGATGACTGCAAACACGCCGCAACCCGTACTGGAACACTATCGCCACAAACCCTTTTTTATCGGCTTCCCAATCGGTTACGTGGCAGACTCTGTCAACTGGTTTGAAGCTGCCGGTATCCCGATGTCGCCCTTTGATGACTCGGGGCGGCAGAACCCGTTCCCGCTGGTCAGGGTGGAGGCCAGCAGCGCGGGAGCGACGCTTTCTACTTCCGACGTCGTGCTGCCGGTATCCAGTGAAACCAGTTGTACCAACTGCCACAGCAATCCGTTGGACTTTCCTGCTGCACGATCCACCGCTCCGGCAGAACAACTACTGGCGGCAGGACTACCGGTGGCCGATAAAACCTGGGACCCTGAATTTGCCCTGGGTGCCGTGCCGGTAGAGGTCAGCCTGGAGTACGCGGCGGATATCAATATTCTGCGCCTGCATGATGTCAAACACGGCTCACGCTATGTCAAACCGGTACTTACTGACGGTACGTTAGTGCACCAGGCAGATGCCTGCGTCCCAATGCAGGGCAGTTCCGGGTCTGCGAGTTGCCTGGTGAATCGCGCAGTGGAACAACATCAGCCCGTGGTGTGCCAGAGCTGCCACTACACGCCGGCGCTTGACCTCGCCCAGACAGGGCCGGTAGCCGGCCCCCCGGGCAGTGATGCCAACGGCCGCAACCAGTTGGCACACGAAACCAATTCGCGAGTGATGCACAATCATCACGGTGCCCTCAGCGATCTGTTTCCCGCTATTCCACCGCCTCAGCAAAATCCCGTCACAGGGGCCATCAGCAATCAGGCAGAACGCACGGCTGCGCTTGAGAACAATTGCTACCAGTGTCACCCCGGCAAAGACACCAAATGCCTGCGCGGTGCAATGTTCAATGCAGGTATTCTGTGCAGTGACTGTCACGGCGCGATGGCACAGATCGGTGCGGACTTTTCTGCCGGTGTATCGTCCGATAACCTCGGCGGCTTTGTGCTCAATCAGGGCAATTTCTATGATCCGAACAGCCCGCAGCCGCGCGTACCCTGGGCGAACGAGCCCGGCTGCGGTTCCTGCCACTCCGGCAGTGCCAATGACAACCTGACACAACAGCCAGGCGTTGTGGTTAACATCAAGGACAGCCACGGTGTAACGGACGGTATCCGCCTGCGCCAGGCATTCGTCACTGGCGACCCGAAAGCCACACCCATTGTGCCGGTCAACAAGCTTTTTGCAGAGCCGGCCGTACCTGCTGTGTTCAATGGCTTTCCCAATCCGGCTGCGGGCAATCCGAAACTGTACCGCGTTAGCACCGGCCACGGTGGTGTAATGTGCGAGGGCTGCCATGGCGCAACGCACGCAGAGTGGCCCGTAGCGGGAGCCAACGCCAACGACAATCTGCTGTCCATGCAGGTACAGGGGCACGCCGGTCCGATCATCGAATGCAGTGCTTGTCATACCACTGGCGCACTGGCGGCAAATACGCTCAAGGGCCCGCACGGTATGCATCTGGTTAATGACCAACGTTTCTGGAAAGAAGCACACAAGGACCTGGCCAAAAATGAGAACCGAAAACCCGGGGCGGGCGCATGCGGCAGTTGCCACGGGGCGGATCATCGCGGTACTGTGCTGTCGCGCGCTGCCGTAGATCGCAGTTTCCTTGTGGAAGGCACGCAACGCCGGGTCAGCGCGGGACAACCGGTGGCCTGCGATCTCTGCCACAGCCTGCAGAAGAGTTTCGGGGATTGACAGGTAATGCAGCCGATGACTCACTTAAATTACACAGGACGGAATTGCAGTAATGAAAATACAGCGCATGCTGGTGATCAAGATCCACGCCATTCTGGCATGCGTTGTTCTACCGCTGGCCCTGCTGTATTTCATCAGCGGCGCCCTGTATACCTTTGACATCAAGGGCTCGATCAAGAAACAGGTGATCAGCGTGAATCTCTCCAGTCCATTCACGCCCGATCTGGCGCAGCTGTCTGTGCTGGCCAGCGCGACACTGCAGCAACACGACCTCGTGCCGCCGCGTGGCGACCCGAAGATCACCGAGAAAAAAGGCGTCTACGAATACCGCTGGGGCGATTTGAAGCATCTGGTGGTAATGAAATCGACCGATAATCCATTACAAGCCGAATTAACCTATCGACAGCGCAGCCCACTGGCGCAGATCATGCGCGTACACAGAGCGGAAGCCGGTTCCTGGATCGAGATCGTATCGTTCAGTATGGCAATCGCACTGATCACTATACTGGCCAGCGGTGTGTTCCTGGCCGTGGGACTCCCCAAACTACGACGCACCGCCCTGATAGCATCTGGCATAGGTTGCCTGCTGCTGTTGCCCATTTTCTTTTGACGCAGGCGATATGCCACTGACCGCATCGCCTGCGAACTGTTGCATGCTCGCCGACAGGATCAGGGTCATTGCTACGCCAGTTCAGATTGCAACAGGTCCAGGATCTCCTTCTGCGGAACTGCGCCAATAGAGATCACCGCCGCATTGAAATCTGTCACACCGGCATCGCGCAATCGTGCAATTGACGCGCGCAGTGTCGTTTCATCTCCCACTATCGATAATTCCGCCGGTCCTGACACACCCTCCCGATCCAGCATCGCACGGTAGGAGGGCAACATCCCGTAGATTTCCAAAGCTTTACCGATCTGTTCACGGGCGCTGTCAACATCGTTAGTAAGGCAGATTGGTAGCCCACAAACAATACGTGGCGCCGGCTTTCCGGCGTCAGCGGCGGCGGCACTGATAATTGGCAGGATATGTTGCTCGATGGTTTTCGGGCCGGTCATCCAGGTCGTTGTGCCGTGCGCCAAGGTGCCTGCCAACTTGAGCATGGCTGGACCGAGCGCCGCCACCAACAAGGGAACTTCATCGGCACCGGGAACATTGAGTGCCAGTTTCGCGGTCAACTGCTCACCTTCAAACTGCACGCCCTTGCCCTGCAACAGCGGCACAAGAATCTGCAGGTACTCCGCCATGTGTCGCGCCGGCTTGTCGTAAGACAAACCATACATACCCTCAATCACCACCTGATGTGATAAACCGATACCCAGCGCGAAACGATCGCCGCACGCCAGCTGTGTAGTCAGTGCCTGTTGCGCCAGCGCGGCCGGATGTCGCGGGTATGTAGGTGTTACCGCAGTACCGAGTTCAATACGGCTGGTTTCCCAACCGGCGATCGCACACGCGCCGATGCCGTCGATACCAAAAATATTGGGCAACCATACGGTGTCGAATCCACGTGCTTCCGCGTCCTGGGTAAATGTCACCAGCTCGCTGAGTCCAAGGCTGGTGTCGGGTATAGCACCTGCAAAGAGTCCAATACGCATAATGTTTTCTCCGGTTCGTGTGAATTTCAGGTCGCATACTTTTTACGAATTTTGCGGTAAAGCGCTTTGCTCTGCGCGCGTGAGGGCTCACCACCGACACTGGCAGCAGAAAATTGTGCAGCAAGCACCTTGTCAATCAACACATCCGAGGACGACAACAGCTCGCGCAATCGCACAGGCTCTCCACCCCGCGGCTGATGATAATCGGCATAAGCGTACAACGCCGCCAGACGTTCCCGTGCATCCTTGCTGCATAATCGCTGCCGGATAGCCAGGTCAGTGGCATCTCGCCGACGCAGGTAGCGGCGCAGCGCCAACGCAAGCACAGCCATTGTCGCCGCAAGGATGGCAGCGATGGTCATCATGCGCCATGGCAGGCCACCTGCATTGACAGGCACTTCGGCGAACCGGTGATCCTGCCGCGCCGCCTTGACCGGATCCCACCAGCTCAGCACCTCACCACCGAGTCGGTAGCGGCCAGGTGCTTCAATAGCGTAACTCATATGCTGCTCCATCGTCGCCGCCGTATCCTCTCGACCGCTACTGGAAGACAGGCTCGGCTCGGCCAGCGTCACACTCACCCCGCGAGGTACACGCGGCGTGAACTGCGGCATGTTCATCGCGGCCATGTCGCTCGCGGTGAGGACCACAACGCGCGTCAACACGTCGCCGACCTGGTACTCGTCATCCCTGGTACCTTCCCATTCATCGGAAACCTGCACGTGCGGCGATACCATAAAGCCGGCTTCACCCTGCATGACAGGCGGCACCTGTATCAGTCCCAACAATTGCTCCGTATCCAGCCGTACAGACTGACTGCTCAGCTCACCATTGACTTCCACCGCCTGTGTAAAAGTCACCTGAAATGCAGGCACTACCATAATGCCCTCACGACCGGGATAGATATCGATCTGATGCAATTGCGTCGTAAAGTACTTCCCCCCGATGTCCTTGGCGCCGTTAATCGCCGGCTGGTCATGCAGCACCAGGGCATGTTCTATATCGGGAAGCGCAAGATCGGTGGCAGCGGAAAAATAACTGTCCACGCCGATCATCAGGTTGAGCCTGATATGCTCGCCCACGGCGGCCTTGGGTGGATCAAGCCAGACCTCAATGAAATGATGTTCATCAGAGTAATCCGATGCAAAACTGGCCGCTGCCAGAGAATACGAGAACCACAGGATGAGCACCCTAGGACTCACTGTCAGACTCCTGCATCCGCGCATATTCGTACTGAAATTTTGCACGAATAAACATCTTGGGATCACGCGTGATATCCCGCAGCCAGCGATCTGTCATCTCCTTGCTCTTGAGCACCTCGGCTGCGGTTAATTGCTTTACCTTGCGCGCACCGAAGCCCTGCTCCTCGGCCCCGTCTGCTCTATCCGCCGGATTACCTTTCTCCGGTTTGGCATTTTCATCCGGCGCAGGTGCCTTATCATCCTGCTGGCTTTCACTCATATCATCAATTTCCTGAACGATAAGCACCAGTTGTTCATAATTGCTTCTGGCGTGGGGATAGTCAGGATTAATCTTCAGCAATTGCGCGTAAGTATCGCGCGCCAGTTTGTACGAGCCGCCCTGCGCCGCTGCGGTGGCCATATTGTAAACACCGGCCTCCGTAGGTATGCGCGCAAATTCTTCGCTCGCGCAGTCCCAGTCTTCGGCGTAATAACACGACACGGCCTTCCAACCGGGATCATCGAACCGGATAGCGGCCTCCTTGTACTTACCCATCTTCAGTAACAGCATGCCCTGCTGGTCCGGCGTGAAAAACCAGTCGACGACATCCGCTCGCGATGTGCCGGGTGTTGCAAGCAAAAAAACAGCGACAGCGGTGGGAGCCCAGTAGAGTGTGACGCCGCGACGAAACCACAGCAGCATTAACAGCGCTGCCGGAATTACAAACCAACGGTATTCATCTACCCAGTCTTCGCCATCGCGGGCATTCGCGCTTTTCATTCTGGCGACCAGTTTGTACAAACTGTTGTTGTCGGGCGTCAGTTGGTCGCCACTAATTGTCGGCCCACCCATTTTTTTCGCGGTTTGCTCACCGAGGGCGGTGAACGTCAATGTCGCCAGAGGAATTTTCCGTGCTACCAGAACCTGCTGTAACTCTTCAAATCCCGTACTCATGCCATCGGTGACCAAGAGGATACTGGCACCGCCATCCAGCAGCCCCGGGGTAGCTGTCAGCAAACGGGCCAGATCACCGAGATCACCGCCATCGACCGGCATCACGCCGGGATCGAGGTAACTGAGGTAAAGCTTCACGATATCGGGGTCGACTGCAGGTGGCAGTAGTACGTGTGAGGAGCCCGCCGCCGCCAACAAACCCACCGGGCGATTCAGGCCCTTCGTAAGCAAGCCGTTGATCAACAGATGCGCGCGCGCATCGCGACTCGGCGAAATGTCATTCTTCAGCATGCTCTGTGACGCATCCATGACAATCAACAACGGCGCGCCCTGGCCTTCGGCAGTGACCTGACGCCACACCGGTTGTGACAACACCAGTATCATCAGGGTTGAAATCAAAGCCGCGGAATAGATCGGCAACACGTTCCGATTGCTATTGCCCTGCGCGCGAAAATGTATCGCCAGATGCTCTGCGATCACACCCTGCCCCGCTGCGTTATGCTGCCGGTAAGAGCGTACGCGCAAGTAGGCAAGCACAGCAAAAGTCGGTAGAAACAACCACAACCAGACCGGGTGCAAAAAATGGAAATCAGCCACGGCGCAGTCTCCAACTCCTGCTAATTTCCTGTGCGCTGAGCCACAACCACAGCAGCAGATAGAGCATAAACAATGGAGCGATAATCCACGGATACAACAGGGTTTTCGGTCTGCTGGTGGTGGAGTCGTACGCTGAGGGCTGAATCTGGTTTAGGTCGGTCAATACGGTTTGCAGTGACTGGCTGTCAATCGCCACATAGCTCTTGCCACCGGTTACTTCGGCCACACGCTTTAACGTGGCGACATCGACCTTGTCTACGCCGGACTGTCTGGCAGGATCACCGATTGCAATGGTGTAGATGGTGACTCCCTGTGTCGCAGCGACCTTGGCCGCTTCTATCGCCGGCAGGCGGCTGGCGTTATCGCTGCCATCAGTTACCAGAATCAGCATTTTCTGCTTTGCCTGCGATGTCTCAAAGTTGCGCATCGCCAGGCCAATGGCATCACCGATAGCCGTTGCAGCACCCGCCATACCCGTTTGCAACTGCCCCAACAGGCTTACCCACATGCCGGCATCTGCAGTGAAGGGAACCTGCAGATAGGCGCCGCTACCAAAGGCTATCAGACCCAGGCGATCGCCTTCACGCTCCTGTGCAAACTGGCTCATCAGCTTCTGCAAGGCTGACCAGCGGGAGATTGTTTCTCCGTCCAGTGCGGGGAAATCCTGTTTTTCCATGGACTGGGAAAGATCTACAGCGATCATCAGATCACGTCCGTACTCTCGCTCCTTCACGAGGGCGCCATACTGCACAGGTTCAGCCAATACCACGACCGTCGCGATCCACGAAAGTGTCAGCAGAATTTTCTGTGCCAGGCGCCTGCGCCTGATAACGGACACTTCACCGGGGTTAGAGCCCGTGGCCGCTACCAGACGATCAAAGAAGGGCACGCGCAGCGATTGTTCGGATTCGCGTCTGGCGGGCAGGAACTTGTAGACCAATAGCGGCAATGGCAGCAGCAACAGTACCCAGTAATATTCGAGACTCACAGCGACTCTTCCCTGTGCTGTTGCAACCAGGCGCGGACCCGGTCACGCAAGTACTGTATGTCCCCGGGCCAGCTTGTCTCCGGTTTCGTCAGCAGGCACAAAAACAACGCTTCATCTCCGTCGACAAAGCAGGGCTTCTCGGTTTTGTGATTAAGATATTCAACCCAGCTATTCCCCCATAACATCGCGGTGGAGTCTGAGGGAAACGCAGCGACCGCGGCCTGTTTTACAATGCGGTTCAAATCACGCAGCGAAGTCATCGCAGACAACTGTGCAAGCGCAGCGCGTCGATAGGCATTGCGTCGCCAGCGGCGATAGCGTCGATAAGCGTACAGTGAAAACGCTATAACTAGCACTGCCAGCAACACCCACCAGCCCGGCCGGATTGGCCACCAGGTTAAATCCGCAGGCATCACAATGTCGCCGAAGTCTTTCAGCATGTAATTGCCGAAAACGTCGGGGCGAGGAAAATCCACTAGCCGATTCCAAACAGGGCCTGCAGCTGTTGATCCACTGCCTGCACCGTATCAATCACGCCAAAAGGCAGTCCGTGCGCTGCCACCCGATCCTTTATCGAGCGCAACTGTTCGCTGTACTGTGCGGCAAAACGTTCGCTCGCGCCCGCGTCCGCCGATAACTCCATCTGCTGGTCGCCGTCGGAAACGATCAGTCGCTCGACATCGGCAATGCTGTACTCCAATGGATCAGCAATCAGGAAAACAAGCACATTGTGCTGGTGCGCCAGATACTCAAGATGATCGAGATGCTTTTCCACCAGACCGTCACAGTCACTGACCAGAATCAACGTGCCATTATTGCCGATATAATTGCTCGAGCGGGCCAGTACATCATTGAGTGTTACTGCATCATCAATACTGTTTGCACCGGGTTGCAGTTGCTGGTTGTAATCACAGATCATCTGCAGAATACGCATCGCGCCAGTGGACGAGCGTGTCGGGCGCAGGAAGGTTTGCTGCTCATTGTTAAACACCACCCCGCCGAGACGGTCACCACTGTCGAGCACCATCCAGGCTAATGTGGCCGCAACCTCGGCAGCTGTCACCGACTTGGTGCGCTCTCGACTGCCAAAAAAAAGACTGCGACGCTGATCAACCAGTAACACGGTCGGCCTGTCAGTTTCTTCCGTAAACACTTTCACCAGCTTCTGGCGACTGTGCGCGCTTGCCTTCCAGTCGATATTGCGTACGCTGTCGCCACTGCGATACCCGCGCAATTCCTCAAAGTTCATACCGCGGCCGCGTAGCCGCGAGCGATGGCGCCCGGCGAGCAGACCAGCGGGGCGATAGCGCGCATCGAACTTGATGTAACTGGCCTGTTGCTTCAATGCCAGCAGTTGGTCCAGGTTGCAGTAAACGCGATTATCCCTGTTGCTGGCAAACTGCTGCTGGCTCATAAGCCCGCCCTACTGCACCGGCACTTGCTGCAGCAACTGCGCAATCACCACCTGGGCGTCAATTTTTTGTGCGCTGGCCTGGAAGCTGAGCACCAGGCGATGACCGAGTGTAGGCAACAGCACCGCTCTCACATCGTCCGGGTCCACAAACTCCTTGTTCTCCAACCAGGCATGTGCGCGCGCGCATTTTTCGATCGCTATCGTTGCCCTGGGACTACCACCGACAGCAATCCACTCTTTCAGCTTGCCGGTAGGGTGACGCGTGGCGACCACCAGATCGACAATGTACTGCTCAATATTCTCTGAGCAGTACACCTCTGATATGGCTTTACGCGCATCCAGAATCACCTGAGGATCGATGGTTTGCACTGGAGGAATAGCCATTTCTTCGCTCTTTACCAGTCTGAGCATCAACAACTCGCTGGCCTTGTCGAGATAACCAACATTGATTTTCATCAGGAAGCGATCGAGCTGCGCCTCTGGCAACGGGTAAGTGCCCTCCTGCTCAATCGGGTTTTCCGTCGCCAGTACCAGAAACAGTTCAGGCATGGGGTGCGTTTTTCCGCCGACTGTAACTTGCCGTTCCTCCATCGCTTCGAGCAATGCGGACTGCACTTTGGGTGGCGCGCGATTGATTTCATCTGCCAGCAGAATATTGTTGAACACAGGTCCCGGCACGAAGGTCATCGCCAGGGCGTTTTCTGCCTGCGCAACTTCATAACCGACAACATCCGCCGGCATTAAATCCGGGGTGAACTGAATCCGGCCCATGTCGACAGTCATAGCGGCAGCTAACGCTTTGACAGTACGCGTCTTGGCCGTACCGGGTAGCCCCTCCAGCAGCACATGGCCGTTCGCAACCAGGGCGATCAACAAACCTTCAACGACATTTTCCTGCCCGATGACCTGCTGTTGCAGCTGTTGCTTCAATAACGCTAATGCCTGTTTCACAGTTGCTCCCCGCCTAGTGGTTCCACCACGGACGGTCGCTGAATGGACGAAGATCCAACTCATGCGTCCAGGCAGACCGATGCTGCTGTGCCAGATGCCAGTAAGTCTCAGCAACTTTTTCCGGCAACAGTAAACCGTCGTGCTCCAAACCCCGTTCTTCCCGCAGCGCCTGGAACAGCTGCGGTCCAAGCATTTTACCCAGCGTATCGGGCGCGTCCACCGCGCCGTCGATCAGGATATGTGCCACATGAATGCCCTTTGGAGCAAACTCCGCGTTTAACGACTGACATAACATCCTGCGACCGCCCATCGCTGCGGCATGCGAGTGCTGACCTGCGTTACCTCGCACCGCGGCCGTCGCAGACGTGACCAGCAGCGTGCCCTTACCGCGCGCCTCCATTAACGGACACACTGTCGATGCGACGCGGAACAGGCCAAAAGTCGCCAGCCGCCAACCCAATTCGAAAACCTTGTAACTGGTATCCTTGAGATGACGATCGCCGATCTGGGCACCCAGGTTGAACACCACTACTTCTATCGGGCCGATGTCGTGTTCAGTGCGCGCTATCAGTGTTTCCAGTGCGTTATCTTCAGTGGCATTGACCAACATGCCGGAGGCGTCGCCACCATCGGCTCGTATCGCTGCGACCATCGCATCGAGCCCTCCCTGGTCGCTGCGCCTGCACAGCACCGCGTGGTAACCCCCGGCGGCAAATCGCTTACCCACCGAGCCGCCAATGCCCGCGCCTGCGCCAATAACCAAACAGACCGGTTTCATTACTGCGCTATCGCCAGTGACAGGTTCACCGTCACCCGGTAGGTATTTTCCCCGGCAGCAATCGGCACAGCAGCATCTGCGCTGGCCATTTCCATTTTCATTCTGCTCAATACCATAGGCTGCGGCGTGTAGTTCTGCTCGAAAATCTCCAGTACCTCACCCAATTTCACCCCCGCTGCCTCGGCCAGCGTGCTCGCCTTGGACATCGCATCCTTCACCGCGCTGATCCGCGCCTGCGTAATTACCGCCGCAGGGTCATCGTTGGTAAAGTTGATGCTGCCGCCCTCATTCACGCCAAGTGTTACCGAGGTATCGAGCACCTCTCCCACCCTGTTGATATCGCGCACCCGCACCGACAGCGCATTGCGCACTGTGTATCCTACAAGCTGCGGCGGTTCACTGGTGCCCGCGTTCTGCCGCTGTGGGTAAACGTAGCGCGGCTGGATATCGAAGTTGGACGTTTGCAGGTCGCGCTTGGCGATGCCCAGCTTGCTCATCGCATCGAGTACTTTCTGCATTGCGGCAGTATTGGCAGTTAGTGCTTCCCGCGCAGTTGCGGCTTCACGCATCACACTCAGGTTCAGAATCGCCATATCGGGTGCAATATTGGCATTGCCTTCTCCCGTAACAACAACGCGTGGCGAGGGACCGTGTTCAGCCAGCGCAACCTGACCCATGCTGAGCAGACCTACCATGAGCAGCAGGCGTGTCGCTTTGCGCAAAGTAAACGTATTTCTCATTTCAGGCTCCCTGCAAGTGTATGAAAGAAAAAGTGTGATTAGAGATTCCTATTTGACCCCGCTGATATCAATCTCAATACTCACGACATAAAAATCAGCGTCAGCGCGATAGCGGAAATTCCTGCAATGACGAAACTGCGCGATAACAGTGGTTTATCAATTTTCGACAGCTCTGCCAATGGATCGCCACCATTGCGTATACGCCTGATCACTGGCCATTCAATCAAAGATGCGTAGATTACGCTGGCGATGGCGGCACTGAGCAGTGCGGCCCGACCGGCGCTGTCCGTCGGCACCGCATTGCTCAAGAAAATGACCGCAAGCATTCCGCCGGCAGTACCAGCGATACTCATGATAAGAAACTGGCGGACACTGTTACTGGAGAAATCCCAGTTAAACACAAACAGGCCTGGGGTTGCCGGAATATCGAATATCGCATGAGTGTAGCGGGCGCCAAGGTAGTGAAACCACTCATGCACCAGCGTGGCGATAGCGACACCGGCCAATACTGCGGTAATCACACTGAGCAACGCTGCAATACCGAGGCCGGTGACCACACTCCAACTGTCAGCCGCTGCAAACATGGCCAGTGTGGCGAGCACAACCAGCGCATGAATCCCCGCCAGCTTGCCCAATCGTTTGTTGCGGGGCACCGGGCTTTTCGCAGCTGGAGCTACTTCCACAGTCTCTCCCGATGCTGGCGGTGAAGCTTGATCGCATGCCCCGGGCTCAGCAGCCGGCGCTACAATCCGGGCGCTGTTATCCATGCGCTAATTGTCCTGCGCCGGTTATCTGTGGCAGATCAATCACTGTAACCACCCCCGGCTTCGCCTGACACACCGCCGGGAGCGCATTGACCAGCCAGTTGGCCGCCGAGGCGTTACCACCCCCGGCGACACCGGGCTCGAAGTGATCTTCGGCGTGCACACTGACATGCAGGTCGGGGTCACCACTAATAATGACCTGGTGGCAACCACGCCCTTCCGGCGGGTAGGGCCAATGCGGGGCACACTCATCGTCAATGCGCGTAATGTGTTCCAGCACGTAACGCGTCTGGCCGTTGCAGAGTCCGAGCACTTCAAAACGAAAAGCGCCCTGAGTACCCGCCTCGAAGGTTCCCATTCCGGGCACTTCGATAGTGCGCTCCAACGGCAACCGCTCGACCCGAACTTCCACCTTTTCCACCGGCTCGCCTAGCGCTTCACCGACCAGGCGCACCATGGGTGCCCATACCATTTCAATCGCAAAATCGTGCAACATCAACGGCGTGGTTTCCATTGGACCACCAAAACCGATGACCTCGCGCACCACATGCGGCTGATCGTAGAGCGCGTAATTGAAAATCTCTCGGGTGCGGATTTCACGGATACCCGAAACCGCGCCGCTGAGCACGACCGGCAGCATATCCATCACCCAACCCGGATCGATACCGGAGACAAACAGTGATGCACCACTGCGTGTACAGACCTCGGTGACGGGCTGTAGCGCCTCCTGTGGCGTTGACGCAGGATGCAGGAATGCATAGAACGCACTGGAGACGACATTGATGCCGGCCTCCAGACAAGCCATCAGATCAGCCATGGCCTCGACGGGTCGAATATCGGCAGTAGCCGTGTAGACTACGGCATCGGCACCGGCATCCAGCACACTGCGCCAGTCATCCGTGGCGATGACACCGGTATTCGCTACACCGGCAATTTTGCCGGCATCGACGCCGACTTTATCCTTGCTCGCCACGATTACGCCGACCAGTTCCAGATCGCGATGCGACAGCACGGCGCGAATAGCCGGACGCCCGACATTGCCCGTACCCCAAACAATTACTCTTAACGCCATAGCTTGATTACCTTGCTGAATGTTGATGCCAGTATATACGATGAAAATCACCCGTGAATTCTGTGCCGCTCATTGTGCCGTCACAGGCCAATGATTAATACCAGCGTGTAACAATCGTCGTCGAATCCATTATCATACGTCCCTTCGACGCTGTGACTTCAGCGCAAGACAACAGTAGAATCTCCAATGAATCAAGACGTTACACACACGCCAATGATGCAACAATTCTTACGCATCAAGGCGGATCACCCACGGGACCTGTTGTTCTACCGTATGGGCGATTTTTATGAATTGTTTTATGACGACGCCAAACGTGCGGCCCAGCTGCTGGATATCACGCTCACTTCGCGGGGGCAATCTGCCGGCGAGCCGATTCCGATGTGCGGCGTGCCCTACCATGCGGCAGAAAACTATCTCGCCAGACTGGTAAAAGCCGGCGTCTCTGTCGCCATAGCCGAGCAGATTGGGGATCCGGCCACCAGCAAGGGGCCCGTTGATCGACAGGTAGTGCGGGTAGTGACTCCCGGCACCTTATCCGACGAAGCACTGCTGGACGACCGCATCGACAACCTGCTGCTGGCGGTGTACCAGAAGCAACAACACTACGGCATAGCCTACCTCGACCTGAGCACGGGGCGATTTTGCGTTCTGGAAATCACCGGCGAGGAAGCCCTCACGAGCGAACTGCAACGGCTGAACCCGGCGGAAACGCTGTACCACGAGTCCATCTATCACCCGGCGATTACCCAGCGGCGCGGCGCGCGCAGCCAGCCGGCCTGGGAGTTTGATCCACATAGTGCGCGGCGCGCCCTGAACACGCAATTCCAGACCCACGATTTGCAGGGCTTCGGCTGCGATCAGCTGGACCTGGCTATCGGCGCCGCCGGATGCCTGTTGCAATACGTGAAGGATACCCAGCGCGGCAGCTTGCCGCACATTCGCAGCCTGCGCCAGGAAAGCCGGTCTGACAGTGTGATCATGGATGCAGCCACCCGACGCAATCTCGAAATTGACGTCAACATGCACGGTGGCAACAGCAATACCTTGTTGTCAGTGCTGGATCGCTGCGCCACTGCGATGGGCAGTCGGCTGCTGCGACGCTGGCTACATCGCCCTTTAACGGATGTCGACGTACTGCGAACGCGCCATGCCGCGATACAGTCTTTGAGCGACAATTACGCCTACGAATCCGTGCGCGACGCGTTGCAGCCAGTGGGTGATATGGAGCGAATTCTCACTCGCGTGGCACTGCGCTCCGCCCGACCGCGCGACCTGACACGGCTTCTGAGCTCCCTGCAGGCGCTTCCGGTACTGCGCGCCGAGACGGCACCGCTGAGCGCGCCGTTACTGTGCGAGCTGTCGCAGCAGGCAGGCGAGTTCCCGCAGTTATGCACACTGTTGAGCGCGGCGCTGATTGAAAATCCTCCAGTGGTTATTCGCGACGGCGGCGTCATTCGCGAAGGTTACGATGCAGAACTGGATGAACTGCGCCAGATCAGCAGCAACGCCGGCGATTTCCTGCTGCAAATCGAACAGCGTGAGAAACAAGCCACCGGCATCAGTACATTGAAGGTTGGCTACAATCGCGTGCACGGCTACTACATCGAGATCAGCCGCGCGCAGTCGGATCGCGCACCTACCGAGTACATACGCCGGCAAACCCTGAAGAACGCCGAGCGATTTATCACGCCGGAACTGAAAGCCTTCGAAGACAAGGCGCTATCCAGCAAGAGTCGCGCGCTGGCAAGGGAAAAGCTACTGTACGAGGCGCTGCTGGAGGAACTCAACGAACGACTATCACCACTGCAGGACTGCGCTGTTGCCGTTGCCGAAATCGACGTGCTGGCCAATCTTGCACAACGCGCGAATGAACTCCGGTTGTGCCAGCCGGACTTTTGTGACGAACGGGTGTTTGAGGTGGTGGCCGGCCGTCACCTCGTGGTGGAGCAAGTTCTGGAAGAGCCTTTCATCGCCAACGATACCCTGCTCAACTCAAAGCGTCATATGTTGCTCATTACCGGCCCCAACATGGGCGGCAAATCCACCTATATGCGGCAGAACGCGGTAATCGCCCTGCTCGCCCATATCGGCAGTTACGTGCCGGCCAGCGCGGCAAAACTGGCGCCGATCGACCGCATCTTTACCCGCATCGGTTCTTCCGACGACCTGGCCGGAGGGCGTTCTACATTCATGGTAGAAATGACCGAGACGGCCAATATTCTGCACAACGCTACGCCGCGCAGCCTTGTGCTGATGGATGAGGTCGGTCGCGGTACCAGCACCTTCGACGGATTGAGCCTGGCCTGGGCCGCCGCTGTGCACCTGGGGCGCTCCGTGGGCGCCTTTACCCTGTTTGCTACGCACTATTTCGAGCTGACCAGCCTTCCCGAGCTGTGCCCGGGCATGGCCAACGTGCATCTGGATGCGACAGAACACCAGGACCATGTGGTTTTCCTGCACAATATCCAGGAGGGACCAGCCAATCGCAGTTTCGGCTTGCAGGTGGCCAAACTTGCCGGGATTCCGGCTCCCGTTCTGCAGGCAGCACAACAAAAACTCCAGGAATTGGAGCGCACCGCAACCATAGGTATCGCATCGACGCAGGCAACTGCGTTACCTGCGCAAAACGATCTGTTCAGTTCAGCTGTATCGCACCCGGCGGTGACACTGCTGCGGGCCCTGGACGTTAACGACCTCAGTCCAAGGCAGGCGCTGGACAAATTGTATGAACTGAAGTCTAAGGTTGACGAGACGTAAGCAACGAACCACCCCCTGTTTTGGGTCTGCAACCGATTTGCGGAAAGCCTCACAGAGCCGTGCATTATCGGCTTTTGAGGCCTTCATTTCTGGACATACTGCGGGTAAACTAGCGCCCCTTAGTCTAGCCACCCCCTGCCAAGAGGCGATTCAGGAATGACATTTGTTGTAGGTGAAAATTGCATCAACTGCAAACATACGGACTGTGTCGAGGTCTGCCCGGTTGACTGCTTTTACGAAGGCCCCAATTTTCTGGTAATTCACCCGGATGAGTGTATCGACTGCGCACTGTGCGAACCGGAATGCCCCGTAGATGCGATTTTCTCCGAGGACGAACTACCTGAGGACCAGGCGGTATTTCTGGAATTGAACGCGGAATTGGCCGAAGTATGGCCTTGCATCACTGAAATGAAACCTGCCCTGGAAGATGCCGAGGAGTGGGCTGGCAAACCCAACAAACTGGCACTGCTGCAGCGCTGAGTGTCCCGTAGTCATCCAAAAGCCCCATCGCGGCAGCGTGATGGGGCTTTTTTCTAGACGTTGGCCGGAGTCGCCAAGCGGCTTACACTAGAGCCCCCCTGATTCGCCTGCAGGTGGATCGCGACTCAACCGACGGGAGTTATCGTAGATATGGATTGGCGCGTCGCCCTGGGATTGTCCGTCACGCTGCTGTGGTTCACTGCCGGTATGGCGTACCTGATAGGCATTGTGGGTTCAGACAATTTTATCCACCTGCCGACTGCGGACATCGGCAGCTTTCTGGAGGGCGCTTTCGCACCGCTCGCTTTTCTGTGGCTGGTTATCGGTCACTTCATGCAACAGAAGGAAATCAGCGCCAACACGCGCGCCATCAAGTTGCAAGAACAGAGTGCGCGCCGGCTGGAACTGCACTCCCGTCAGGACAGCTATTTCAAGCTGCTGAGTCTGGTACAGGATCAGTTGGGCGCAATTGCCGGCTTTCACTACATGTCCATTTGTGGCCCGACCGGTACCGGCGAGATCAGCGGCCTGGAGTTCACCGAGCAGCGCGCCATTTCTTCCAGCGGCGATCACGCATGGTTTATTCGCAAAATGGTTGCCCTGGCCATTGGTGAACTCGATAACAAGGAAAAAATGCAGGAAATCTTCTTCAGCACCCCCATCCGCACCCGTCACACGGAAACCTTTCGCAAGACCTTCAAAAAACTGTTGGACGCAGCGCGGGCAGTGGACACCGACGATATGGTGACAGACGCGTTGTTAAATGGCTCCGCAGAAGGACTCCTGTACCGCATCATCCTACACGCCCAAGGCGACATTACCCTGAACTTTACCGGGCCGCCGCCAACGCCCATTTAGGACACAACTGTTGCTGGCTGCAGTTTGTTCAATGGGATTTGCCGAATTGGCCATTCCTTCGCCCCATGCTGCAATGCCACGGTGCCCTCTTAACCGTGATGGTTTTCAAAAAACTCCAGTATCAGAGGGTCGCCCTGTCTCTGGAGATACGCAACGGCCAATCCTTCCCCGAAACGTTTACCCCAGATTGACTTGTACCCCACTGATTGTGCGGAAGCTACCTGAGCATCCAGGTCATGCACCCTGAATTGCAAATGATGCATACCCTCGCGGCCGGCATCCAAAAACTCCTTGTGCGGACACCCTCCAGACTGCCACTCGATCAATTCGATTTCCACATCACCACTTTTACCAAACGCGAGACGCATTGTGCATTCTTCCTGCACGCCACGGTAATCGTAGGTCATCGGGCCCGGGTCCATGAGTGAAAAAGGGCCGAACAGCGGCTCATACAGAGCCAATGCCTGCTCCAGATTACGGACCACGAAGCCGATCTGATAGAGATCGGGAAGTTTCAATTGCTCGGATATCACGGGCACCATAAGAAGCACTCCAGGAAATTTTTCTCCATCGCAGCATAGCCACTCACAAGGCGGTTGCAGCAACCATTGCCACCTTACGGGCTTTCATTTCCGGCTGGTCCAAATATCCGTACAGCCAGACGATAAAGAGAAACGGATTGCGCAGTAATCGCACATCGCGCTAATGGCGCGACTGAAGAATTGAGGTAGCGGAAAAAAGGCATACCGCTTTGGAGATGGAATCAGCTGAAGAGGGAATCGCCACTCAAGCCCTGCGTTTCCATGATAGTGCGCAGCCGCTTCAATGCCTCTACCTGAATCTGACGCACGCGCTCACGCGTGAGGCCAATTTCACGACCGACCTCTTCCAGAGTGCTGCTCTCATAGCCACGCAAACCAAACCGGCGTGACACCACTTCTCGCTGCTTTTCTGAAAGCTCATCCAACCAGACGGCGATATTGTCCCTGATGTCGGTGTCCTGCAATAACTGTGATGGATCGCAAACCTGGACATCGGCGATCAGGTCCACCATCGAATTGTCGGAGTCTGGACCCACCGGCGTGTCCATGGAGATAACGCGCTCATTCAAACCCAACATTCTCTTCACGTCGTCGACGGGTTTGTCCAGCATATCGGCAATTTCTTCCGCCGAGGGTTCATGGTCAAGTTTTTGCGTCAGTTCCCGCGCTGCACGCAGATAGATGTTCAGTTCCTTCACCACGTGAATCGGCAGGCGAATGGTGCGCGTCTGATTCATTATCGCGCGTTCTATCGTCTGTCGTATCCACCACGTAGCGTATGTTGAGAAGCGGAAACCCAGATCAGGATCGAACTTTTCCACCGCTCTGATCAGGCCAAGGTTGCCCTCTTCAATAAGATCCAGCAGGGTAAGTCCGCGATTGATATAGCGACGGGAAATTTTTACCACCAGCCGCAGGTTGCTTTCAATCATGCGCTGGCGCCCGGACTCATCACCACTGCGAGCTCGGCGTGCGTAGAACTTTTCTTCATCCGCCGTAAGCAGCGGTGAGTAACCTATCTCGTTAAGATACAGCTGTGTGGCGTCGAGTGATTTTTCAGTCTTGCGGGGAAGTTCAAGTTTGGCGCGATCAAAATCGTCGTCTTCCTGCTCGACTTCAGCAGAGGAGTCGAGCCATTCAGTCGCTGTCGCAGTTGACTGAACGGACTTTGCGGACTTACTTCGACCGTTGCGCGCTGTTTTGGCTGTTGCGCTACTGTCGGATAAAGTTTCTTGTGACATAGCAGCGCGCTTTGCAGCTGCACCTGACTTCGAATTCCTTTTCGAACCTGCGGTTGCCTGATCCAAATCCATGGTGATAACCCACTCTACTATTAGTATATACTCAGAGCATATTTCGCCGGGCCCACCAGACTAACCCACTTATATTGCCAATTGCAAACTCGTGCAAAAAAGCAATTTTTTTCTAGTAGTTACTACCATTTATGCCCCTTGATACCTCCCATAATGCCTGATTCGCTGGCTGCCTACCGCTGCGGTAGTAACCTCTGCGGGTCAATGGGCTTGCCCTCCTTACGGATCTCGAAGTGCAGTTTCACCGTATCCGTGCCCGAATTTCCCTTGTACGCGATGGTCTGTCCTGCCGCCACAGTCTGGCCTTCCGAAACCAGTAGCTCTTCATTGTGGCCATAGGCGCTCAGATACACATCGTTATGCTTGACGATCAACAACTCGCCAAAACCCACGATACCCGTACCGGCATAGACCACCTTACCCGCCGCCACGGCAACGACGGGGTCTCCGCGCGCACCGCCAATATCAATCCCTTTGTGTACGCTCTCCGAATAGCCGCGTGTCACCGGCCCGGACGTCGGCCAACGCCAGGCCTCTATCTTGCTACCGGTGTAGGCGACGTCAGCAGGCGGCGGCTTGGTCGGCGACGCAGTGGCGGTCACCTCCGGGACTGGAGCCGGGGCCGGGGTTGCCGTAGGCCCCGCTTCGATGACTGTCGGCTGTGAGGGAATCACGGCGGGCGTCCCTGCGATACGCGGCGGCGCCGCGGCGTTCACCTCATCCGGGCTGTAGATCGGCATGGGTCGTTGCAGTATTGGCTGCGGTGCCGACACCGGCTCTGGTGCAGGCGCTTGAGTAGCCGGGTAGCCGGGCGATACCGGCACTGCAGGATGCACTACAGCGGGTGGCGCGCTGGCCGTTTTGCTCGGGGCAGGAGTTTGCAAGGCAATTTTTTGCCCTGGATAAATGGTATAGGGTGCGGCAATACCATTGGCAGCAGCCACATCGCGAAAATCCCTGCCGTAGCGAAAAGCAATGGAGTACAGCGTATCACCGCGCTTAACCGTGTAAGCAGCGTCCTGAGTCTGCGCAGAGCGGTCTTCCACTGGTGCACGCGTAGTACTCCCGCACCCCAGCAGGCCACTCAACACCAGCCCCAATATCAATCTTGCCAGCACAAGCCTTCCTCAAACGGGGGAATCACGCCGACTCGACATGGCCCCAACGCGCGTGTATCCGCCAGACCAGGACAAACCCCAGCATCGCCAACAGGAGGCAGACCCAGAGTTGCGGCTCCTGCCCTGTGTAGACCTGGAAAACTTCGGGCGAGACGGGAATTTGTTGCGCTGGCTTCAGCTGCCCATGGCTACCCTCCACCCATGCCAGCACCCGCTTCCATGGCCATACCACGGCCAGAGAACCGAACAGGAACCCGGTGAGCAGCGCCATAGTGGCCTGATGAAAACGCTGCAATAACCAGTGCAGGAAGCGCGAGAAACAGAGTAGTCCGCTACCTGCACCCAGCACAAACACGAGAATAAACATTAAATCCAAAGACCTGATCGCCTCCAGTACTGTGCCGTACATACCGAGCAATACCAGGATAAAACTGCCAGAGATGCCGGGCAGGATCATCGCGCAGATCGCCACAAAGCCGGCCAGGAACACTCCGGCAAGCCCAATATCGAGATTGACCACGGGCGACAGTGCAATAAACAACGCTATTGCGACACCCGCCAGCAACGACAGTGCTATCGGCACCGACCACCGCTCCACTTGCAGCAACAACACCAATGCCGACGCCAGGATCAAGCCGAAGAAAAACGCCCAAAGTGGTACCGGGTGATATTCCAACAACCAGGAAACAAGTTGTGCAAGGGAGAATATGCTAGTGGCGATTCCCAGCAGCAGCGCAAGCAGGAATGAACCATTCACATGTCGCCAGCCACCGGCGATATCACGGCGGAACAGCATGCGCAACAACTGCAGATCAAACGCACGGATACTATCCAGTAAGGTGTCATAGATACCCGTGATAAACGCCATCGTGCCACCGGAAACCCCCGGCACGATATCTGCCGCGCCCATCAGCAGCCCGCGCAGAAACACCCCGGCGGATGACAACGCCATTACTTTTCTTTGCCGGAGCGCAGTGGCACAAAGAACACGGCCTCTACAATATCGGTTTCATAACCCTCGTGCGTGCGAGTCACCACCTGCAGATGCTGCAATTCCTTGCCCACAGGTATCACCATGCGACCACCGGTAGCCAACTGCAACAGCAGGTCTTCGGGAATGCGCTCCGGCGCGGCAGTAACAATGATCCCGTCATAGGGACCGCATTCCTCCCAGCCCATACCGCCATCGGCATGATTCATATGCACATTGCGCAACTTGAGCTGACGCAGGCGTTGCCGCGCTTTTTGTTGCAGTGCCTTGATGCGCTCCACGCTGTACACTTCTTCAACCAGTTGCGCGAGTATTGCCGTCTGGTAGCCGGAGCCCGTACCGATTTCCAACACCCGTTTAAGCGGGCCCGCTGCGAGCAGCAATTCCGTCATACGGGCCACTACATAGGGCTGCGACAGGGTTTGCTGAAAACCGATCGGCAGCGCCACATCTTCGTATGCGCGATGCGCCATGGCTTCATCAAGAAACAAGTGACGCGGCGTAGTGCGCATGACATCCAACACCTGGGAATTACCGACACCCTGTTCCGCCAACCGCTGTACCAAACGCTCCCGGGTTCGCTGGGAGGTCATCCCAATGCCATGGAGATCAATCCTGTTAACCACTGAAACCACTCTCTCTACTTCCTTCTTTGTAACGCACGAGCTCCGCCAATAGCGCGGTGGCGTAGCCGCCAGCACCAAGTGAGAAATCCAACCGCAGTGTGGCATCATCACAAAACTGCCAGCAAAAGTCATCCGGCAACAGCCGTGCAGGACGCCAGGCACAGTCCAGTCCGGACGACTCCAGGAAGTCGCACACGTCCTGGCACTCGACCACTACTTGCGCGTAACGACCATCACACGATGACAGCCACTGCGTAAGGCCATGACCCCACAATGGCAAGCCGGGGTGAATATCGCCAGTGCGCGTTCGCTGCCGGATATCATCGGTCACGTCATCACAGGTAAAAAAACTTCGGCTCCCGTGCAACATGCAGACATCACCGGGCAATACACTGTTCCAATCATCGCTTTGCACCCGCAACGCTAATAGCTCATTGAACACGAGTGCACGCAGCGCCGAATAGTAAAGGCTGCGCTTTTCGCGCGATATTCTGCGTCCGCCCTTCATCCAGCGGCGCGCCTGCTCTAGCGTAGAGCCGCCGCGACCAAAACGCTGTTCGCCGAAATAATTGGGGACACCGAATTCGCGCAGATTGCGCAAGCGCTGCTCCAGTTCAGCAGGTTCAGCGTCCAGTTCTCGTAAAACCAGTGAAAAGCGATTAGCGCGATGTACCCCCCGCCGCAGCTTCCGCAGATGCCGCCCTTTCTCCACGATGGTGATGTCGCCGTCACTTTCCAGCGAAGTCCAGTCTGGTTCCTCCCGCCCCGCCATGCCAATACTGATCCACTGCCGGGTCACCGCGTTGCGATCCTTCAATCCACTCAAACCAATATCGCGCGGCGGTATAGCACTGAGTGCGGAGACACGGTGCACCAGTTCCATACTGTTGAGTTTCCGCTTCTGCAGATACAGGAAACAGTGCTCACCTTCACCCGACAGGGCAAAGCCAAGCTCTTCATTGACCTGGAAATCCTCTGGACAGCTGCGAATCAGCGTACTGCCGGATGGATCACCCCAGGCACGGGGCCACGTCGGTGTCATTGCGGCTGTGACTGCAGTAGCACCACTGCGTGTACTGCAATGCCCTCCTCACGCCCGGTGAAGCCCAGCGTTTCCGTGGTAGTGGCCTTCACATTCACCTGGGACACGCTGGTTGCCATATCAGCAGCCAGATTGACTCTCATACTCTCAATATGGGGCGCCATGCGCGGCGCCTGCGCGATGATCGTTGTGTCAAGATTTCCCAGCACCCAGCCCGCGCTGTGAACCCGCTGCATGACACTGCGCAACAACAGGCGACTGTCGATCCCCGCATTGGCCGCATCGGTATCGGGGAAATGACGGCCGATATCACCCTGTCCCAACGCACCCAGCAAAGCGTCGCATACCGCGTGAATCAGCACATCCCCGTCTGAGTGAGCAATGAGCGTACGGCTATGGGGAATATGAACACCACCGAGCACCAGCGCATCTCCCGCGCCGAAACGGTGTACATCGTAGCCGTGGCCTATGCGCATGAGGACTCACTCCCAGCCGCCTGTAAATACCAGGCCGCCAGCGGCAGGTCGGCGGGCACTGTGACTTTCAGATTGCCAGTAGAAGCGGCCACCAGCTGCACCGGGTAACCAGCCAGTTCCATGGCTGAGGCCTCGTCGGTCACTGTCAGGTTATGCTGCTGCGCCCGGATGAGTGCCTGACGCAGTTCCTCAAGCCGAAACATCTGCGGGGTCTGCGCCCGCCACAGGGCGCTGCGGTCCAGCGTGCACTCAACCAGCGACTCAGCCGTGGATTGTTTGACCGTGTCGACAATACGCTCGGCCAGAATGCCACCGGTGCCACTTTCGCTCACCGTCTGTATTAATCGCTCAATATCCTGCACCGCGACGCAGGGCCGGGCTGCATCATGCACCAGCACCCAATCCTGTGCCTGGGCCCGCACGCTCAACGCATCCAAACCCGCAAGCACTGAGCCGCTGCGCTGCGCTGCGCCGGTAACGGTTTGCACCCGGGGATCCTGCAAAATCGATAGCTGTAACGCGCGCGTATCATGCGGGTGTAGCGCTACCACGACCGCACTGAGGCGGTCACTTTTGAGTAGCGCCCGCAAGCTGTGCTCCAGCAGCGTTGCACCGGCCACCTGCAAATACTGCTTGGGTAATTCGCCACCCATACGACTGCCAGTACCGGCTGCCGGCAGCACCGCCCAATAGCGCGGCGCCGGCGCAGTTTCAATATTGAGTGTGGTATGCCCCTGACTCACTGGGAATCTTGCGCCTGCGGCTGCGGAGTCTCGATGATCTGGTAAAAGGTTTCGCCCTCGCGCACCAGCCCCAGTTCCTCGCGAGCGCGCTGCTCTACACCCTTATTGCCGCTTTGCAGTTCCAGCACCTCCCGCTCCAGCACCGCATTGCGCGCCAGGAGCTCACTGTTGACGCGCTTCTGTTCCTCAACCTGCAGTTCCAGGCGATGCTGCTCCGCGAGACTGCCTTCGGCAAACCACAGGCGATACTGGAGAATACCCAGTAGTAACACCAAACCGAACAGCAGCCAGCGCAAGGATTAGTTCTTCACTTACGAGAGAACTCTGCCATGCCGCGGTAGGGCGCGCGACCGGCCAGTTCTGCTTCGATGCGCAGCAGGCGATTGTATTTGGCGACGCGGTCAGAACGGCACAGCGACCCTGTTTTGATCTGGCCTGCCGCAGTCGCCACCGCAAGATCGGCGATGGTGGTGTCCTCGGTCTCGCCGCTGCGGTGGGAAATGACGGCGGTGTACCCTGCCGCCTTGGCCATCGCGATTGCATCCAGCGTCTCCGACAGGCTGCCGATCTGGTTGAACTTTATCAGGATCGAATTGGCTACGCCCTTGTCGATCCCCTCCTTGAGAATGCGGGTATTGGTCACGAACAGGTCGTCACCGACCAGTTGCACCTTATTACCGATCTTGTCAGTCAGCATTTTCCAGCCATCCCAATCGGACTCATCGAGACCGTCTTCAATGGAAATAATCGGGTGGTTAGCGGCGAGGTCTGCCAGATAGTCAGTAAAAGCGGCACTGCTGAACTGCTTGCCCTCGCCCGCCAGATCATATTTTCCATCGCGATAAAATTCGGAGGCCGCACAATCCAGCGCCAGCGTAACGTCCTTCCCCAAAGAGTAACCAGCCTTGGCTACGGCATCGGCAATGACCTCCAACGCCGCCTCATTGGAGGGCAGGTTGGGGGCAAAGCCGCCCTCATCGCCCACCGCCGTATTCAGACCGGCTGCCGTCAGGACTTTCTTTAAATGGTGGAATATTTCAGCGCCAGCGCGCAGGCCCTCGGCAAAGGTGGGCGCGCCTACCGGCTGCACCATAAACTCCTGGATATCGACGTTGTTATCGGCATGCTCGCCGCCATTGAGAATATTCATCATCGGCACCGGCATAGTGAACCCGCTGCTGCCGTTGATATCGGCTATGTGCTGATACAGCGGGACATTGCGCGACAACGCTGCCGCTTTGGCCGCTGCCAGTGACACCGCGAGAATCGCATTGGCGCCATACCTGGCCTTGTTGTCGGTCCCGTCCGCTTCAATCATCGCCGCGTCAAGTTCTCGTTGGGCGGTGGCGTCACGGCCCAGCAGCAGTTTGCGGATCGGTTCATTGATGTGAGCGACCGCTTTAAGCACACCCTTACCGAGGTAGCGTTTGGCATCACCATCACGCAACTCCAGTGCTTCGCGCGACCCGGTGGAGGCCCCGGAGGGTGCGCATGCGGCACCAACTTCGCCTGATTTCAGGGTCACTTCGGCCATTACGGTGGGATTGCCTCGCGAATCCATTACCTCAAAAGCCTGAATGTTCGTGATTGATGTCATGCAGTCCAACTCCGTATGTTTTAATCGATAGTCAGGGGGGGCAACGACTTCACCAGGTCATCGACCGCCTTCACCTGTTGCAAAAAAGGTTCAAGTTGCGCAAGCGGCAATGCGCTGGGTCCATCACACAGCGCCTTGTCGGGCTCCGGGTGAGCTTCCAGAAAAAGACCGGCCAGCCCCACAGCCATACCGGCGCGCGCCAATTCGGCGACCTGCACCCGCCGCCCGCCGGAGGCGGCGCCGCCGGTGTCTCGGCACTGCAGTGCATGGGTGACGTCGAAAATCAGCGGCACGTTGTTACAGCTGCGCTTCATCACACCGAAACCCAGCATATCCACCACTAAATTGTCATAGCCAAAATTACTGCCGCGCTCGCACAGCATCACGCGGGTGTTGCCGCACTCGGCAAACTTCTCCACGATGTTGGCCATCTGCGAGGGGCTGAGGAATTGCGGCTTCTTGATATTGATCGCGGCGCCGGTGGCCGCCATGGCCGCCACCAGGTCGGTCTGACGCGCCAAAAAAGCTGGCAACTGAATTATGTCGCACACCTCGGCGGCGGGGCCTGCCTGCTCCGGTGTGTGTACATCGGTAATGACCGGCACGCCGAAGGTGGCTTTCACAGCGGCGAGAATCGACAAGCCTTCCTCCAGGCCCGGCCCGCGAAAAGAGTGAATAGAAGAGCGATTCGCCTTGTCGTAAGAGGCCTTGAATACATAAGGTATGCCCAAGCGATGGCACACCTCAACGTAATGCTGCGCCACGCGCAACGCAAAATCCCGACTTTCCAGCACATTCACTCCACCCATAAGGACGAAGGGCGCGCTGTTGTCGATGCGCATCGGTCCAATTGCAACAGTCTGCTCAGTCACGGCCGGTTCTCTCTAGCGGTTGCCCGGAATCGCAGCCTTGCCCTTGGCGTGGGCAATGGCCGCCTGAATATAACTGGTAAACAGCGGGTGTCCACCGCGCGGCCTGGACGTAAACTCCGGGTGAAACTGGCAGGCAACAAACCAGGGATGAGCCGGTAACTCGATCATCTCCACCAGAGAGTGATCAGCCGACCAACCAGCGATGCGCATACCCGCATTCTGTAACTGGTCGATATAATTATTATTGATTTCATAGCGGTGGCGGTGCCGTTCGGAAACCACATCCTTGCCGTAAATCTCACGTACTTTGCTACCAGGTTCCAGATGGCAAGGCTGTGCGCCCAGACGCATGGTACCGCCCTTGTCGGAGGTCTCATCGCGCTGCTCGGCGCTGCCGTCGGCGTTCATCCACTCGGTAATGAGTGCCACAATCGGGTAAGGGGTAGCCGGATTCATCTCGGTTGAATCGGCACCCGCCAGCCCGCAGACATTGCGCGCGTACTCCACCAGCGCCACATGCATGCCGAGGCAGATTCCCAGAAACGGGATGTTATTCTCCCGCGCGTAGCGCACAGCGGTGATCTTGCCCTCGACACCGCGATCGCCAAAACCGCCAGGCACCAGAATGGCATCTACGCCGACCAGCGCATCAGTGCCATTACGCTCAATATCCTCCGCATCAAAGTATTCGATGTTCACGTGGGTCAGGGTCTGCAGGCCGGCGTGCGCCAGCGCTTCATTGAGCGACTTGTAGGCGTCCTGCAAGTCCACGTACTTACCCACCATCGCTACACGCACATCGCCACTGCCGGGGTTGAATTCACGCGCTATAACATCGTCCCAGTCGGACAGGTCAGCCTCGCTCTTGCATTCGATGCCAAAGCGCTCTACGACGAATTTATCCAGGCCAAAATCGCGCAGCATGCCGGGTATTTTGTAAATCGAATCGACATCCAGCAGTGGAATGACAGCCCGCTCTTCAACGTTGGTAAACAGCGATATTTTCTTGCGCGCACTCTCTTCTATCTCCACTGAGCAACGACACAACAGGATGTCGGGCTGCAGGCCGATGGAGCGCAGTTCCTTGACCGAGTGCTGGGTGGGCTTGGTCTTGATTTCGCCGGCAGTGGCGATATAGGGCACCAGTGTCAAGTGCATCAGCAGGGCGCGATTAGGACCCATCTCAACCTTGAGCTGGCGCGCAGCTTCCAGGAAAGGCAGGCCTTCAATGTCGCCTACTGTGCCGCCAATCTCGACCACCGCGACATCGGCATCACCTGCCCCCAACACCACACGCCGCTTGATTTCATCGGTAATATGCGGAATGACCTGCACGGTGCCGCCGAGATAGTCGCCACGACGCTCCTTGCGCAATACCGCGTTGTAGACTCGTCCGGTGGTGAAATTATTGGTGCGCTTCATTACCGTGTGGGTGAAACGCTCGTAGTGACCAAGGTCCAGATCCGTCTCGGCGCCGTCTTCGGTAACAAAGACCTCGCCGTGCTGGAACGGGCTCATGGTACCCGGATCGACGTTGATATAGGGGTCAAGCTTGAGCAGGGTGACTTTGATACCCCTTGCTTCAAGCACAGCTGCCATCGAAGCTGCAGCGATGCCTTTGCCCAGAGAAGACACTACCCCACCTGTGACGAAAATATAACGCGTCATGAAAAGCCTACAATTATGCTGTATTTCCGGGCAAACAGGACCCAAGCGCAGCCTGTAGAGGGACCTTATTCTACCGCTGCCAGTCCTGCAAAAGATGGGCAGTCAGGTTATCAGAAAGGGACCGCCAGCTCAATCAGAACCGGTGTCCGCAGGGCGTTCCCAGTGGAAATTCCAAAGCTGGTCACCGGCCGGTGGCAGCGCATGCCAGTGGCTGGATTCGCAGCGCACAATATCGCCCACGGCCAGCAATTCCTCACCCAGGAATACCAGAGGCACGCGGTCTCGCCACCAGGGTGGGACCTGGTTCTCCTGCAATACCGCCTTCAGGCTGCGCTGCCCCGCGCGTCCCGGCAGCCTGCATCGCAGAGCGCCGCGACGCCACGACACAGTAAGCCGCGTCCCGGCTGGCAGGCACAGGCCGTTGTGCGCCGCTGGCCGCATGGCCAGGATACCCACACCGGGCACATCGCAACTCTCGCCGGGAGCCAGCCCTATACTCTCGGTGGGCGGACCACAGTCCCACAGCGGCACCATAAATACGCCGCGCTGGTAGCGCTGCAGTTTATAGCTGCCGCAGTTCAACGCCGGATTGCCGTCAGCGGCCGAGGCGTGCAACTGCCGCACAAATTCCGACAGTGCTGCGCTGTCGGGGGCCTGATAGCCACCTGCGCGCAACCAGGCACGCAACCGGGTGGCGGCTACCGAAGGCGAACTGGCCAGCAGTGGCGCCAGGGCCAGCCCCGGATCACCCAGCACACTGACAACCGTAGCGGGCGCGCCGAGTAAATCGGCAATCGTGGCAGCCGCAACAGCCAGATGCCGGCTGGCCCGGGCGATCGATTGCCGGTACCGCGGCCACCGAGCGTCCAGCAAGGGCAGCAATTGTGCGCGCAGGAAATTGCGGTCCATAGCGGTGTCATTGTTGGAGGGGTCCTGCACATAATCAAGCTGGTGCTCAGCGGCATAGCGCTCAATAGCGCTGCGCGGCCAATCCAGTAGCGGACGCACCAGCAACCCCGCTCCCAGCGCACGGCTGCGCGGCATTCCGGCCAGACCTTCGACGCCGGCACCGCGCATCAGGCGCAGAAAAAACGTCTCAACCTGATCATCAAGGTGGTGACCCAGAAACAACACACCCGCCGCGGGTAACTGTGCTTCGAATACCGCGTAGCGCGCGTTGCGAGCAGCAGCCTCTCCCCGGCCTGCCGCAGGCACATCAACACTGTAACTGGTGCACGGCACGTCCAGGGCATGGCAAACACGTTCACAGTGCTGCTGCCATGCCGTCGCCCGGTTTTGCAGATTGTGGTTTACATGAATTGCTGTCAGAGGTGGCGCTTTGGGCTGCGCCGCGCACCAGCCATGCAACAGGTGCAGCAGCACCGTGGAATCCACACCACCACTGAAGCCCACATACCAGTGTGGTGCCGCAAGCAACGCGCTCAGTTGCTGGTCGAGGTCGTCAGGATGGAGCAAACCCGGACTAGTTTCCGTAAGACATGAGGCGCTGGTAGCGCTTCGCCAGAAGATCCTCCAGCGGTAATTGTTGCAGCTTTTGCAACTGGGTAACGATGTGCTCCCTGATGCGCTCTGCCATCAAATCCACATCGCGATGGGCACCCCCCAGAGGCTCAGGGATAGTGGCGTCGACGATGCCCAGGTCCTGCAGGTTTTTCGAGGTAACACCCATCGCCTCTGCCGCTTCCGGCGCATGCGCGATGTCTTTCCAGATTATATTGGCGCAGCCCTCCGGGGAAATGACGAAGTAGGTGGAGTACTGCAGCATCGCCAGATGATCGCCCACACCGATACCCAGAGCGCCGCCGGAGCTGCCTTCGCCGATTACTACGCACACAATCGGTGTCGCCAGACGAGACATTACAGCCAGATTCCGGGCAATGGATTCACTGATCCCGCGCTCCTCGGAATCGATACCCGGATATGCGCCGGGCGTGTCAATCAGTGTCACCACAGGCATTTTGAAGCGCTCGGCCATTTCCATCAGACGCAGGGCTTTGCGGTACCCCTCAGGTTTGGGCATACCAAAGTTACGCATCACCTTGTCTTTTACCGCGCGGCCTTTTTCCTGACCAATCACCATTACCGGGCTGCCCTCGATACGGGCAATACCGCCCACGATGGCATTGTCATCGCCGAAGTGACGATCGCCGTGCAACTCGTCGAATTCAGTGAATATTCTGGGAATGTAATCCAGGCTGTAGGGGCGCCGGGGGTGGCGCGCCACCTTGACGATGTCCCAGGAACTGAGGTTGGAGTAGATTTTCTCGGTGAGCTTGGTGCTTTTCGCCCGCAGGTTCTCAATTTCGGAGTTGATATTGATTTCGTTGTCGGAGCCGACCAGTCGCAACTCCTCGATTTTGACTTCCAACTCGGCGATTGGCTGTTCAAAGTCCAGGTAGTTGGGGTTCATGTGCAGGCTTTCTCGACAGATGGGCTGGAAGCACAGTGTACAAAATTAATCCGCGGCAGACCAATAGCACGATGGTTCGGCTGTGCTCGATCCTCCAGCGTCAGGCCTGTCGGCCTGCATCAGCCAGATAAATTCTGACTTCCCGAAATTCGGCTGATTCGTCCAGGTCCGGCACCGTACAACTGCGCCGCTGCGCAATCTGGCGGTACGCTGGAAAATTAAAATCCTTCACCCGCGAATCCGCGATCAACACCTGCTCAGCCCGCTGCAGAAAACGCTGCGGCCAGTGAAAATTGCTACTGTCGTAAAGCACATCGGCAACTATGACCAGATCTATGGTGCCATCGATTGCGTCATAGTCTTGCGCCAGTGTCAGCGTCACACCGTTGAGTTCGGCATTGGCAGCCGCAGCGGCAAGCGCAAATGGATCACTGTCACAGGCGATCACGTGTGCGGCGCCGGCCTGTGCTGCAGCTACCGCTACCACACCACTGCCACAACCGAAATCCACTACTCGCTTACCCGCAACTGTCTGCGGGTTGCGCGCAATAAAGTCGGCCAGCACCTGGCCGGACGCCCAGCAGAACACCCAGTAGAGGGGGTTATCCATTGCGCGTTGCACTTCCTGCGGAGTCAGATCACCCTGCGGGTAGTCCGCGTTGAGCAACCACAGGCGAATGGATCGGCAATCAGGCAACGGTGTTGCCTCCAATCGCGCAGCGGGAATGATTCCCTGCAGGTGTTGCTGTAAGCTGTGCAACGCTGACATACCGTGACTCGCCAGGCCTTAACGAGAGCGCAGTATACTCGCCGTGGCGCGCAACTGCCGTTTGACCAAACTATCTGCCGGGACATTTGCCGCGATGCAGGAACCACCCCCCTATCTGGTACCGCACAGCACCGAAGAGATCGTTGTCCTCTATGAGGACAGCGACCTGCTACTGGTGCGCAAACCGCACCTGCTACTTACCATTCCTGGCCGCCATCCACTGAACAAGGATTGCCTGATCACCCGGCTGCAGCAACGCTACCCGAGCGCCAGTATCGTGCACCGCCTGGACCTCGATACCTCAGGGATCATGGTAATCCCGCTCAACAAAGCCACCCATGCGCACATCAGTCGCCAGTTTCAACAACGCCAGGTGCATAAAACCTATCATGCGGTGGTCTTTGGCGAGATAACACAGGATCGCGGTCAGGTGGATCTGCCAATTGTCTGCGACTGGGAGCGTCGTCCACGGCAAAAAATCTGTCACCAGCACGGCAGAGTAGCACTCACCCACTACGAGGTTCTGCAGCGCAGCGGTGATCGCACGCGCGTGCTGCTAAAACCGGTGACCGGGCGTTCGCACCAGTTGCGGATTCACATGCGCGAACTGGGGCACCCGATCCTCGGCTGCGATATGTATGCACACGACACCGCATTGGGCATGGCAGACCGACTGATGCTGCACGCAACGACACTGGAATTCACCCACCCGACCACCGGTGTGTGGCTGCGCGGCGAGTGTCAGGCAGACTTCTAGCCACCCGCGCCGATGCCTGCTGGCGACCACTAAAAACTACAAATAGCTACACCAGTCGCTCCAACTGCCGGCATAGAGTCTGGCATCCTCCCGCCCCAGCAAGGCCAGCGAGAACAGATTGACACAGGCGGTGACGCCGGAGCCGCAATAGACAACCAGTTGCTCTGCTGCCAGCGCGTCGCCCCAATGAGCCTTTAGGCCTGCCGTGTCCAATACTTTAGTGTTGGCGCCAGTGACGCCCTGCCAGGGGCGATTGATAGCACCGGGAATATGTCCGGCCACCGGATCAATGGGTTCTTGGAGCCCGGCGTAGCGGTGCGACTCTCGTGAATCGATCAGCAACGCCCCGTCTGCCTGCGCATCCCGCAGGCCATCGATATCACAGTGGCCGGCGAAACTGCCAACTGCGGGGGGTGTGATTGGCTGCGCCTGCGGCACAACGGTTTCGGCACCACCCCCCGACGCGAGATAGCCCGCGTAGCCGCCATTGAGCAGGCGCGGCGGACGATACCCCAACGCGCGCATCAGCCACCATAGCCGAGCGGCAAAGGCCAGGCGGGAGTCATCATAGGCGACCACTGGCGTATCACTGTGCACACCAAACTGCGCGAGTGTAGCCGCAAATATCGCAGGATCAGGCAACGGGTGGCGACCACCGTGCTTGCTCACCGGACCCGCCAGATCGCGATTCAGGTCTAGGTAGTGTGCACCCGGTATATGCCCCTGTTCGTATTGCTTGCGACCGTCAAGCGGGTCTGTCAGGGAGAATCGACAATCAAAAACCACTGCGTCAGTGCCACCGAGTAACTGGTCCGGTTCAATCAACATTGCTGTCACCTATGCTTAAATTCCACTGGACAATCTTTCACCGCAGAGTAGGCGAGTCACGGAAAATTAACTAGACTGGCTTGGCACAGGCACAAGGGGCTCTCACTTTGGTAAGCAGTACCCACACAGCAACGCGCGTGATGATCATCGCCAGGCCTAACCAATCGGCGACCTGGAATGATAACGTATGGCTATTGCTCGCTCTTGCCGTTCCCGTGCTGGGCATCGCCCTGTTCTTCGCGCTGCTGGGCGCGTGGCTGATCCTGCCCTTCGCCGGACTGGAATTGCTGGCACTGGGCACCGCGCTCTACAGGGTGAGCTGCAATCAGCAATACCGCCACATCATTACCGTCAGCGCCGACAGCGTGCGTATCGATAAAGGCCGTCGCGCCAGTGAACAACATTGGGACCTGGTCAGGCACAACGCCGGGTTGACCATCACTGCGCAGGACCACCCCTGGGACGGGCCGCAGCTATGCGTCCACGATAGCAATTCATGCGTCACGCTGGGCGAGTTCCTGAACCGGGAAGACAGCCTGAAACTACTGGCACTGTTGCAGCGGGAAATTCGGGTGCGGGCGCATAGCGCGAGCGCAGTGCGCAATTTCTAGGTCGGGTCAGATACTGTCGAAATCGCCGTGTCGACCTTTACCGGAGGCGAAGCGCGTTGCACCTGCAACCGTTTCGCTGGAGGCAATCACTGCCAGACCGCGCTTGAATTCATTGCGCAGCGCGTCCTCCAGCGACAGATTCCACTGTTCGTAGGCGCTGAGCCGGTCAGAGCGCAGGCACTGCTGCGGGAATCGACCCAATAGCGCTGCCAATTCCAGCGCTGCAGCAAGCGCTTCGCCATCGGGGACTACCCGGTTGGCTAAACCCATCTGCAGCGCTTCGGCCGCATCCACGCCACGCCCGGTGAGAATCAGGTCCATGGCGCGACTGTGGCCTATCAATCGTGGGAGCCGGATGGTGCCGCCATCGATCAACGGCACACCCCAGCGACGACAGTACACACCCATGATCGCACTGCGCTCGACCACGCGGAGATCGCACCACAGTGCCAGTTCCAGACCCCCCGCCACCGCATGGCCTGAAATAGCAGCAATCACCGGCTTACCCAGTACTTTGCGCGAAGGCCCCATCGGGCCATCGCCGTCCACACTTAAAGGATTACCGCCGGTAGCACTGGCTATAGCTTTGAGATCTGCCCCCGCACAAAAAGTGCCGTACTCACCGTACAACACCGCAACATCAGAATCCTCATTGGTATCAAACGCCGTAAAAGCAGCGGCCAGACTCTGCGCAGTCTCACCATCGACGGCATTGCGTACTTCCGGACGAACAATACTGACGATAGTGGTGCGCTCCCTGATCTCTACACTGACTTTTCCCATCGTAATTCCACCTGTAAGACATTGCTGAATTGAACCTGAGCTGCGTTCGAAAAGACTAGCATTGAGGGAAGAATAACGCACTGCAGCTCGTATGAAGCCCGCACGCAATGCCAATGCGCCGTGCTGGACGGGCAAGCCAGTGCCACCTATCATCGGGCTACATAACAAAGGACCACACGCATGATGAACAAACCACTACTGTTCACAAGCTGCTTTTTGCTGCTTCTGGGGGCCTGCTCCGACTCGGAAAACTCACTCGATGCCATGCAGAAAAATGAACACACGAGTTTCGCCGGCAACGCCAACGGCAAAAACAGCCTGCTCCCTCCCAATACGGAAATACTGACGCTGCGCCCACCGGCCAATCCAGATCGCAACGCCTACTTCGGCGATCTGCACGTGCACACCGCCTACTCTTTTGACGCCTATGTATTCGGCACCATCAGCACGCCGGCCGATGCCTACCGCTACGCCAAGGGCCAGCCTCTGGAACACCCCAGCGGCTACGAAGTACAGCTGCAGGCACCGATGGACTTTTACGCAGTAACTGATCACGCCATGTTGATGGGGCTGGTCAGGGAGGCCGCTGACACCAGCACGGAATTTTCTCGCTACGCGGTTGCTGAACCCCTGCATGACATCAACGCACCCGGCAACATGAGCCGTTTCAGCCTGCCGGCACGCGGCAAGGCTTTCGCCACCTTCCTCCCCGGTGTAATGGGCGGTCTGCTCGATGGCAGCATCGACCTGCCAATGGTTGAGGCGGTGACGAAATCGGCATGGCTGGATGCCATCAATGCCGCCAATGAAGCCTACATTCCGGGCAGTTTCACCACATTCGCGGCGTTTGAATACACCTCTTCCTCAGACGACCAGGGCAACTTGCATCGCAATGTGATCTTCCGCGACAGCGACCGTCTCCCGGCCATGCCCTTCTCACGCTTCAATTCACTGAACCCTGAGGGCCTCTGGCAGTGGATGGACAATCTGCGCGACCAGGGCGTGGAGAGTCTGGCCATCCCGCACAATTCCAATGGCTCCAACGGCCAGATGTTCAAAATGGTCGACTGGGCTGGCAGTCCGTTCGACGACGACTACAGCAGGCAGCGGCTGCGCAACGAGCCACTGGTGGAAATCACCCAGATCAAAGGTACCTCGGACACACACCCGCTGCTGTCGAAAAATGATGAGTGGGCCAATTTTGAGATCACGCCTTACCGCGTCGCGACCAAGCTGTACAGCGAGCCGGCCGGCAGCTATGTACGCGATGCCTACCTGCGAGGCCTGCAAATTCAGGCCGGCGGCGTCATCAATCCCTACAAATTTGGACTCATCGGTTCCAGCGATACCCATGATGCAGCGAGTTCCGAGGACGAAAGAACGTTCTTCTCAAAGGCCGGTCTACTCGACGGCACAGCGGAATTGCGCGGCTCAATTCCGACCTCGTTTTTTAACGGCACGGTGATGAAATTTGTTGATCCCGGCCTGGTAACAGAAGTCGATGGCAAGGACTATCTGGCCAGCTCTTCGTTTGAATACTGGTCCGCGTCCGGTCTGGCCGGCGTGTGGGCCGAGGAGAACACACGCGAGTCGATTTACGCTGCGATGCGGCGTAAGGAAACCTTCGCTACCAGCGGTCCGCGAATCAAAGTGCGATTTTTTTCCGGCTACGACTTTGCACCGGACATGCTGGACAATCCCCAGTTGACCAGACTCGCTTATCAGAGGGGCGTCAGCATGGGCAGCGACCTACCGGCTGACGGAATGAAAACGCCTGAATTTATTGTCTGGGCCGCGGCCGATCCCATTGGCACACCGCTGCAACGGGTGCAGGTAATCAAGGGTTACCTCGACAACGGCGAACACCAGGAGAAGATTTACGACGTCGCCTGCTCGGACGACCTGAAAGTCGACCCGACCACCGCTCGCTGCCCGGACAACGGTGCCGGCGTTGACCTGACAGACTGCTCTATAAGCCAGGGTAAGGGTGCCCCAGAGTTGAAGGCACTGTGGCGTGACCCGGACTTCGATCCCGGCCAGGAGGCGTTCTATTATGTGCGCGTACTTGAAAATCCGAGCTGCCGCTGGTCCACCTGGGATGCGATTCGCGCGGGCGAAGAGCCGCGCTCCGATCTGCCCAAAACCCTGCAGGAGCGGGCCTGGTCGTCACCCATCTGGTTTCGACCCGACAGTGCAACACCGCCAGCTGTGGGAAGTCCGCCCGCAGAGAACCGCGCAAGCAGTGAGCGCTGAAGCGGCGAACGTCATGCGCAACAACAGATAACCAGCGCATGCCCGGCAACGACAAATCGGCTACCAGGGGTCGGTCTTACAAGGCGAAGACACTGCGACGACTGCGCACAATCACAGTCCTGTTGTTGGGCTTCAGCCTGTTTCAATACCTCAGTACTGGAAGCGTCAGTTGGCCCGGCCAAGTATTGCGACAAGCGACGCAGGCGCTGGGGGAGTTCGCCACCCGACCCGAGGCCGGCTGGCGACGCGCTTCTGATACCCTGGAGGAACTGGGTGCCAGCCGAGAGGCCGAAACGGCACCCGCGTTCGATCTGACCGGACGGGTGGTCCGGGTAGCTGATGGCGATACAGTGTCGGTACTGGACGAGCACAATAAACAAACCAAAGTGCGGCTGTACGGCATCGACAGCCCGGAGCGGGACCAACCCTACGGAAATGCAGCTAAACGTGTGCTACTGGACCGGGTAAGCCAGCAGCAAGTGGGTGTGGTGGTGGTAACCAGGGATAGTTATGGCCGCACAGTGGGCACCCTCTACCACAAGGGTGACAATATCAATCTTGCCATGGTGGCAAGCGGTTACGCCTGGTGGTACCAGCATTATGCGCCGTATGAGCACAGCCTCGCTTTGGCCGAACAACAGGCGCGCGAGCAACATCTGGGTTTATGGCAGGACCCGGACCCTGTCCCACCGTGGGAGTGGCGACACAGTAAGCGTTAATGGTTACGCATGCCATCACGAGGCCACTGACACTGTAATACGGCTGCTGTTTGCGTTAAATTGTGGCACCGCGTACCACAGGCAGTTCGTCAGCCGAGATACTGGAGCGAGCAGCAGTAGCGGTGGGTATCACCATCGGCAAAACAAAAGCGTAAGGGTTCACTTCATTGCTAAACACTAATCACATGGGGCAGCCAAGAGCAGGCTCACCAGCATGAGCACTGACTCAAAAGTCATTGCTGTGCTATTGGTGTGGTCTCTGGCAGTGGTGCCGAGCTATGGCCAGTCTTCTGACAGCCTGACTCAGCCAGTCGCCGACGCAGAGGAGTCCATGCAATTGAAAGATGTCCTCGCCCTGTTGCGGCAGCAGCAGCAGGAGCTGGCATCGCAGAAGCAATTACTGGAAGCCCAATCACGCAAAATCGAAAGTTTGACCAGAGAACTGGACGGACTGCGAACGACCAGGACAGCAGCGCAGCAGGAGACTGCACAACTGGCAACGCAGGTACTGGATTCGCCCGCACCAACGCCTGCCGCGCAAGCGGCGGTTAATCCTCCTGAGCCACAAACAGAACAGGAACTGGATACGGCGGTCGGCCAGGCGGTTACAGAGGCGCAGGTGGATGACCCCAGCCGGAATTTGCTCGAAGACTTTTCAGGCGCGTGGCTGCTACCGGGAACGCAGGCTGCATTGGCCATAGGCGGCTTCGTCAAAACCGACGTTGTGTACAATTTTGATCCATTGCAAATCGCTGACAGATTTATCGTCGGCTCCATCCCCGTAGGGGTGCAGGAGACCACGGGCGATGAAGCGCAGAGCAGTATTACCGCCGACCAGTCGCGGCTCAATTTCGACCTGCGTGAGGCGACTGATTATGGCGTCATGCGGGCATTTATTGAGGGCGATTTCGCCGGCAGCAACGAGACATTCCGCCTGCGACACGCCTTCGGCCAGTGGCGTCGCATGCTGGCGGGCAAAACCTGGTCCACCTTTGTCGACCCGGAAGCTTCGCCGGAAGAGATTGACTTCGAGGGCCTGAATGCTCGCATTAACGTGCGCCAGAGCCAACTGCGGTACATGCCGAAACTGGGCGAGGAATATGAACTGCAGTTTGCAATGGAAGACCCGAACCCCGAGATTCAGAACGGTACCGGCGTTACACGCAATCCCGACCTGGTGCTGGCGGGACGCTTCTCTCCCAGGGAGCGCCTGCACATGAAACTGTCGCTGCTGCTGCGGGAAATTCGCGGCCAGAGTCTCGATGGTGATGTGGAGAAAAAATACGCCTGGGGTACCTCGATCAGCGGCCGCTACATGACGCCTCGCTTCGATGCTCGCGACAGCGTGCTGTTCCAGTTGAACTACGGCAAGGCCATCGGACGCTATGTCAACGACCTGTCCAGCATCGGCAATTACGACGGTATTTTTAATCTTGATACCGGAGAGCTGGAACTGTTTACAGTCACAGCCGGCTATGTATCCCTGCAACATTGGTGGAGCACACCGCAACTGCGCTCCAATTTCACCTTCGGTGCTGTAGATGTGGACAATCCCGGCTTTCTTGGCGGAGATGCATACCGCAGTACGCTGCGCTTCTCGACCAACCTGATGTGGTCGCCGATCCCCAGTATCGATCTCGGCGGCGAATATCTTTGGGGTCGCAGGGAAAACCAGAATGGCGCACAGGGTGATGCCACGCAGTTTCAATTCGCGGTGCGCTACCTGTTTTAAACCACAAACGCTGCACACCCGGCAAGGGGCACAATCAATATGCCAATTTTTTCGGCTTGTGCTGCCAACTGAGCTATAATCGCGCCCCCATTTTCGCGCAGCCACTTGCCCCATGACGGATACAGAGTCAAAAGTCGTCACAGATTCGACCACCACGAAGAACAATGTGGGGTTTGTCTCCCTGGGCTGCCCCAAGGCGCTGGTCGACTCCGAACGCATCCTCACTCAACTGAAGATGGACGGTTACAACATCGTACCGAGCTATGAAGGTGCGGATGTGGTGGTGGTAAACACCTGTGGTTTTATCGACAGCGCCAAACAGGAGTCGCTGGACGCTATTAGCGAAGCGTTAAGTGAAAATGGCAGGGTGATCGTCACCGGCTGCATGGGCAAAGGCGACGATGCTGAATCGATCAGGGCACTGCACCCGAAAGTGCTGAATGTGAGCGGACCTGCAGCCTATGAGGAGGTTGTCAGCGCCGTACACAAGTACGTGCCCTACACCCCTGTGCACGATCCGTTTGCCGACCTGGTGCCGCCGCAGGGCATCAAACTCACGCCTCGCCACTATGCTTACCTGAAAATATCCGAGGGCTGCAACCATCGCTGCAGCTTTTGCATCATTCCGGACATGCGCGGTGATCTGGTCAGTCGGCCGATTGGCGATGTGATGGAAGAAGCGGAACGTCTGGTGCGTGCTGGTGTTCGCGAACTTCTCGTCATCTCTCAGGACACCAGTGCCTATGGCGTGGATATCAAATACCGCACCGGCTTCTGGAATGGCCGCCCACTAAAAACGCGCATGCAGGAACTGTGCGAGGCATTGGGCGAGTTTGGGATCTGGGTGCGCCTGCATTATGTCTACCCCTATCCACACGTGGACAAGGTGGTGCCGCTGATGGCCGACGGCAAGATACTGCCGTATCTGGATGTGCCTTTCCAACACGGCAGCCCCGACGTACTCAAGCGCATGCAACGTCCAGCAGCCGCTGAAAAATCACTGGAGCGCATTCACGCCTGGCGCAGCACCTGCCCCGATATAACGCTGCGCAGCACCTTTATCGTCGGCTTCCCCGGAGAGACAGACGCGGATTTCGAGGTGTTACTGGACTTTATCCGCGAGGCCCAACTCGACCGTGTCGGCTGCTTCCAGTACTCCCCGGTCAAAGGCGCCCGTGCCAATGCACTGCCAGACCCGGTTGCCAACGAGGTCAAGCAGGAACGCTGGGACCGTTTCATGGCTTTGCAGCAACAGATCAGCGCCGCCAAACTGCAGCAGAAGATCGGCAAGACCATTGAGATTCTGATCGATGAAGTAGACGACCAGGGCGCGACAGGTCGCTCCAGCGCAGATGCGCCGGAAATCGATGGCAAGGTCTACCTGGAAGGCGCGAACGACCTGCATCCAGGCGACTTCGTGGAAGCACAGGTCACTGCCGCCGATGAGTACGACCTGTGGGTAGGTTAACCGGGCCTTGAACCTGCTATTGTTTACCCGGGACGATCGCCTCGCTGACAATACCATTATCGTTACTGGTCGACGCCTGCAACACCTGCGCGAAATCACTCGCTCCGCCGTCGGGGACACGCTGCGAGTGGGCGAAATCGATGGCCTGATGGGCGAGGGTGAAATCCTTGCAATCGATGCATCACACGCCACGTTGAGTGTATCCCTCCAGCACAGTCCACCCAAGAAACTGGGGTTGTGCCTGGTACTGGCACTGCCGCGCCCCAAAATGCTGCGCCGTATACTGCGCACCGTGGCCGAACTGGGCGTGCCGGAGCTGCACCTGATCAACAGCTACCGCGTGGAAAAGAGCTACTGGAGCAGCCCTGTGCTGGATGCAGCAACCTTAAGGGATTACCTGCTGCAGGGATTGGAACAATGCCGCGACACCATGGTCCCGGCAGTACACTGCCACCGACGGTTCAAGCCGTTCGTGGAAGATGTGCTACCGACACTGACATCAGCAAAACACGCCCTGCTCGCCCATCCCGGAGACTACCCGACCTGCCCCCGCAACGTTACCGGTGACACACTGCTTGTGGTCGGACCCGAAGGGGGTTTTATTCCCTATGAGGTCGAAAAATTACAGCACGCTGGATGCCAGACGATGTCTCTGGGCCCGCGTATCCTGAGGGTGGAAAATGCCCTTACCAATCTAGTGGGCAAACTCTTCTAAGCTGCCATAACCTGCCCTGCGGTGATTCGATTCACCAATAGTGCACAGAAATCTAAACTCCCAATTCTTTTTTAAAATGTCACAACAAGAATCTGGTGCGGCCCGTAGCATTCACGCGCGCATGATGCTAACTTTTCCGCTTGGCCATGGTTTCGTGGGTTTAATTGAAACCAGGGCCGCAATCATAATTTTAACTACCAGTTCAGTGCACAGCTACACCCATACAATTACACCAATAATGCTAAGTCATAAAGAGGCACCGCAATGGCTAATAAACAACGACTACTTGTATCTCATCTGGCGGCAGCATTAGCGGTTACCTCCGTTAGCCTCGCCCCCTCCGTGGCTCTGGGAGACTCTATGCTTGAAGAGGTAGTGGTCACCGCGCGAAAACGCGAGGAATCATTGCAGGAGACACCGGTCGCGGTTTCTGCGTTTACCGGAGATACTTTGACAGAGCTGGGGATTAACGACATCGCCGGGCTGACCCAGGTGGTCCCCAACGTCGACATGTACACCGGCAACGGCACCACTGGTGCCGGCAACGTGTTTATTCGCGGTATCGGCGCTCGCAACACAGGTGTCAACTTTGACTCCGGTGTGGGTATTTATGTAGACGGTGTTTATGTGTCGCGCGCCGATGGCGCGGTACTGGACAATGTCGACGTGCAAAGCGTGCAGGTATTGCGCGGACCACAGGGCACGCTGTTTGGCAAAAACACCACCGGTGGAGCCATTCTGTATTCCACCAACAGGCCGAATGAAGAGTACGGCGGGCATGCGGAAGTGCGCGTCGGTAACTACAACCAGCTGGACAGCAAAGTGACGGTCAACGTGCCCCTGATGGGCGATAAACTGATGTCGCGCTTCTCGCTTTATGAGACCAAGCAGGATGGGTACGTACACAGCGAAATTCCCGACAATCTTCCGCCACAGGCACTGGGCAACACGCCGTTTGTGGAAGACGAGTACAGCGATACTGACCGCTGGGGCGGGCAGGCCCAGTTGCGCTGGATTGCCTCAGATGACCTGCTATTCGACCTGAACTATAACTATGGCAAGACAGACCAGAAATCGCGGGGCCAGAATTGTGAGCTGGCGACGGGCATACCGGGCACGGGTTGGCAGGCTGACCTGCAGGATGGCTTCATCGTAGTGCCCTCAACCGGACAGACGATTGCTGACTGGTGCCAAGCGAACCAGGACCTGGGTAAAGATAAAATCATGGCCAACCTGGATCCCAACAAATATAAAGCCGAGGTGAATACGCTGTCATTGACCGCAGACTGGGAAATCAACGATGCGCTGAATTTCAAAAGCATCAGCGCAGGACGCTACACCGAAGGCGCAGAAATGAACGAACTGGATGCGATAGGAATATCCCTTCTCGGCCGCACCAATTTCGCCGGCAATGGCGCAGACCCGCGCAAGACGGATGCCTATAGCCAGGAATTCCAACTCGCCGGTAACGCCTTCGATGAGAAGCTGGACTATGTGGTTGGTGTGTATGGTTTCCACGAAGAAACAGACCAGGGTGCGGCCTCATCGCCCACCGGACCATTTTTCAACGCATTGTTCGACCCGAACCAGGCTTTTTATCTGAGCAATCTCACCGAACTGCTGGCGAAGAACTCCTCTGTCTCTACCTTCGGCCAGGCCGACTGGCACTTCGATGATTACTGGACGCTGACACTGGGCGCGCGCTACACCTGGGAAGAGCGCAGATTAACGCGACGTTTCAGAGTGCCCGATATCAATACACTAGCGACCTCTGGAACAGTCACCAACCCGTTCAGCACGTTCTACGTCTTCTCCGATGGTCCGTTGGCGTTTAACCCCAACCACGCGTATATCACCGCGACGGTAGATGGACAGCCGGACCCGCTGGCTGACCAGACCCAGAAGTATGACAAATCCAAGGTCACGCCGATGGCAAGTATCCAGCGCACTTTCGATGGTATTGGCTTTATGGATTTCGGCAACGCCTACGCCACCGTGGCCAACGGTTTCCTCTCTGGCGGACTCACCGATACTGTCGACACGGTAACGGGCCTGATGGGCGAGTATAAGCCTGAGGAGGTCTGGAACTACGAGATCGGCTTCAAAATGGACGCCTGGGAGCACAAGCTGCGCCTGAATACAGCGCTGTTTTATACCGATTACAAGGACCGCCAGTTGACCACTATTCGTATCAGCCCTGAGGGACGTATTTCGGGTGCACTGATCAATGCCGAGTCTTCGTACATCTCCGGCATCGAGTTTGAAGCCACCATACTCCCGGTGGAAAACCTGCAGCTCACAGCGAACGTCACCTTCAACGAGAGCGACATCAAAACCTACGACGATGAGCGCATCACCTCCTATACTCCTGGGACAGAGGTACCTGAGGGCTGTACCCTGATCAGCGTGAGTGGTGCCGGCAATGTGCTCAACTGCGAGATCGATCGCTCGGATGAAAACCTGCCACGCCTGCCCGACAGTGTGTTCTATCTGGCTGCACAGTACACCTTCGAGACCGAATACGGCTCGATCGTACCACTGCTGTCGTGGTCTTACCGCACCAATCTCGACAACTGCTTTGACGCATCCAGCTGTATTTCAGGTATTTACAAGGTTGACCAGGAGGATGTCAGTGCTCGCCTCACCTGGAACTCACCTGACATGGCATGGCGTGTAACAGCCTTCGGGAACAACCTGACCGATGACCGTTATGTCACGGGCGGCACGCCGCTGGTGGATGTCACATCGACTGCAGGAACCATTTACAACCAGCCGCGCACCTACGGGATCGAGGCTGCTTACACCTGGTAAGTTGCTATTTAAATGACAAGGGCTGGAGTGATTGCCTCACTCCAGCCCTTTTTTTTGAACGGACATTCAACCTGGACGCAGAACCTGGCGCGCCACTGAATCCGGCTAACCGGGACCCATTTAACTGATGGCCAGACTCGCCGGGCAGCTCACGCCGGTGCCCCCGAGGCCACAATACCCGCCGGGATTTTTCGCCAGATACTGCTGGTGGTAATCCTCTGCGTAAAAGAACGGTGGCGCGGGTAAAATCTCGGTGGTGATCTCACCATAGCCTGCCTGATCCAGTGCGCGCTGGAACACCGCTTTCGACGCCTGCGCCAACACAGCCTGCTCCTCGCCGTAGGTGTAGATACCCGAGCGATACTGGGTGCCGCGATCATTCCCCTGGCGCATGCCCTGTGTGGGGTCGTGACCCTCCCAGAACACCTTCAGCAGTTGCTCATAGCGCATCTTCGCGGGATCAAACACTACCAGCACCACCTCATTGTGGCCGGTTTGCCCACTGCACACTTCTCTGTAGGTAGGGTTTGGCGTAAGACCGGCAGCGTAGCCTGCTGCTGTGGTAAAGACCCCGTCCAGTTGCCAGAATTTGCGTTCCACGCCCCAGAAGCACCCCATGCCAAAAACCGCCTGTTGCAAATGCTCTGGGAACGGGCCACGCAGCGGGTTGCCATTCACAAAATGACGTTCAGGCACGGGCATTTCCTCTGCCCGACCGGGCAGTGCCGTTGCGGGCGTGGGCATACTGTGTTTCCTGCGAATGTCGAATAAGCTCATAGGGTCCAAGTATAGCCATAAATGCGCTACAGTAGTCGGCCATCTCAGCAATGATCGATTGACCATGCCCTTGACGCGCAGACACCTGCTTGGATTGCTGTCCAGCAGTACTTTTTTCCTGACGGTCTCCCCCGGTCGGGTAATTGCGACAGAACCCCCCAAAGATGCCGCACCGTTGCAGTTTCCGCAGGGAGTCGCCTCGGGCGATCCGCAACCGGACGGCATCATGCTGTGGACACGAGCCGTCCCTGCCGGCGACATTGCAGGCCCGGTAACCGTCTTGCTGCAGCTCAGCATGGATAGCGCGTTCTCCACGCTACTGCTGCAGGAGGAAGTCCAGACCAATGAAGACAGTGACTTCACCGTACGCACCTACATCAATGGCCTCTCTGCGGACACACACTACTACTACCGGTTTCTGGGCGCAGGGCAATCGGTCTCACGCACCGGTCGCACACGCACTGCGCCGAGCCCAGAGCAAGCGCGCAACGTTAAACTGGCTTTTGCCAGCTGCCAGAGTTATGAACAGGGTTTTTATGGCAGTTGGGCGCGGATGCTGGAAGACGATCTGGCCGCTCCAGCGAATGACCGCATCCAGTTTGTGCTGCACCTGGGCGACTTTATCTATGAGCGCTGCTGGAACGAGTTCCCGGACGGCAGCCCGCAATCACGCAGCGTTCCACCCTTTCCCAACGGTGTGGAAACGCCCGATAATCGCTATGCGGTGTCGCTGGCCGATTACCGCCATCTGTATAAAACCTACCTGAGCGACCCACACCTGCAAGCTGCTCGCGCCCACTGGCCCTTCATCTGCACCTGGGACGATCACGAGTTTGCCAATGACGGCTACCAGAGTTTTACCACCTACGGCTATCCCGCCGTGCTGGCTGCACAGCGTAAACTGAACGCCAATCAGGCCTGGTTCGAGTTCATCCCCGCAGTGCTGGACGAGCTACAAAACCAGCAGGCGTACAATTTTCGACCACAGTCATTATCCGGGGACGACGCATCGCAGAATCTGGCTGCGATCGACAGCCTGCGCATCTACCGCAAATTGAGCTGGGGCAAATACGTGGATATCGTCCTCACGGACAGCCGCAGCTATCGCGATCCACCCTGCCTGCCGGAAGGTTTCTCCGCCAGCCTGGGCCTGCCGCTGAACACGGTGGAACTGGTGGCGATCGCCGATGCAGGCAGCGCTTATGGCGGTGGGCATCCACCGGCGACACTGCCTTACGGCGATGGCACAACAGCTAATCCGGCGCGGGACAGGCCACCTGGCACCATGTTGGGCGAGGCACAACGCGAATGGTTTCTGGACACCATGAAAGCGTCCGCCGCGCCCTGGAAACTGTGGGGTAACTCGTTACCGCTCATCCCCTTGCGCCTCGATATGTCATCCCTGCCCTTCACCGACTACGAGGACAGCGTGTTCAATATTGACGGCTGGGCGGGATACCCTTATGAGTTGAGCCTGATAATCCAGCAACTGGAGAAAGACCGGGTAAGCGGCATGGTTTCGCTGTCTGGCGATCATCATATGCACGGCGCGGGCACAGTGCGCCACTCGACCACAGACAGCGATGCTAAGCCGGTGACGGTGGATTTTACGGTAGCGGGGATCAGCTCTGCCCCGCTGTTTGAAGACTTGATGGCCGTAGCAAGAGCGGATCATCCTGACTTTGCGCCACTGGTCTACAGCCAAACCGACAGCGGTATCGAGCCGAGCTGGAATATCTCCATGCTCTACGGCGTCTTTGCCGCATATACCTACACCAAAACGGGAATGAAATCTGCAAGCCGCTGGCTGGGTCCAAACGCCGCCAATCCCGGCCTGAAATACGTGGATACCACAGCCAATGGCTACGGTATCGCCAGTCTGAACAGCGAGGAACTGCAGGTTCAGATGATCACCGTGCAGGACTGTCGCAAGGATTTTGTACAGGCACCGGCAATCGATCATCGCGCCCTTTTCCGCTTGCCATTGTGGCACGCTGGAGAACCGCCAGAACTGGCTGGACCCGAGTTTGACGGCACGCCACCCTTCCCCTTTGATGCACCCTCGGTGTAAGCTCTTGGACTAAACATGCGCCTGCTGCCGCGCAATCTTGCCGCAGTGGGCTTCATGCCATTGTCACAGTCGCGATGTAACGTCTCCCCCGCCGTCGCACACAACGGGGGTGTTTTGGCTACTCGAAGACAATGGAATCTACTGAGAACGGTAACAGATTATGAATACAACTCGCATTAACCCACAGGAGCTTTCGAGTCGAAAACTGTGGCAACTGGCGGACACACGCAGCAGGGAACAGATCAGCGAAGACGAACTGTCGGAGGTCATTGCTGAACTGGCCAAGCGTTGCCATGACCTCGACGAATTGCAATTGCTCGACTCGCTGAAGGGGCAACAGGGCTGAAGGCGGACAGCCTTCTCTGTGCAATGGCAAAACCCCCAGCCCAACGCTCCTCCAGCGCAGAAATAACACAATTCCTGCAAAAGAGCAGGTCTATCTCGGAATTCGTAGCACAGCAACCGCGCCTGATGTTCGCGGTCGATGCGACCGCCAGTCGGCAACCCACCTGGGATCGCGCCAGCCACTTGCAGAGTGAAATGTTTATCACCAGCGGCAAACTCGGTGCACTGGCAGTACAGCTGTGCTACTACCGTGGCTTTGCCGACTTTCACGCCAGCCGCTGGCTCACAGATAGCGCACAACTGGCGCGCCTGATGGGACGAGTGCGGTGCGAGGGGGACACACACAAATCGTCAAACTGCTGCGTCACGCCCAGGCAGAACACCGCAAGGCCCCGGTGCGCGCGCTGGTATTCATCGGCGACGCCATTGAAGAAAGCCCCGACGACCTGTGCAACCTCGCCGGCCAGTGCGGCATCCTGCAACTGCCGCTGTTCCTGTTTCAGGAAGGACGCCAAAAGCAGGTGGAAAACACTTTTCGCAGCATGGCAAAACTCAGCGGCGGTGCCTACGCGCGATTCGACAGCAACAGCGCCTCCACACTGGCAGCGCTGCTGTCAGCGGTGGCCAGCTTCGCCACCGGCGGCCGCGCAGCACTTGAAAAACGCGGCGACGACAGTGCTAAACTGCTGCTCCTACAGCTGAAAAACTGAGTGTATTCGTGCCCCGACTGATACTGCTTCTGGCGGTCATTGCCGTTATTTATATTCTGCTGCGCCGCATACAAGCCCTGCCCCCTCAGCAGCGCCGACCGCAGTACATCAAACTGGGACTGGGAATTGCATTGGTGGCCGCAGTGCTACTTGCGGCAACCGGTCGCATGAACTGGCTAGGCGCAGTGTTTACCGCACTTCTGGTGGCACTGCGCCAGGGCCTGCCGGTGATCATTCGCCTGTTCCCAATGCTCGCGAGCTTGCGCGGCAAGCGCGCAGCCGCAGCAGCAGGCGGCAATACCTCCACAGTGGAAACTGCCCTGCTGCGTATGCAACTGGACCACGACAGCGGCGACCTGCAAGGCGAAGTGCTCAAGGGCGCTTTTGCCGGCCGGCGCCTGGCCGATATGGACAGGCAGCAGCTGGAGCAACTTCTCAGCTATTGCCGCCGCGAGGATACCGACTCGCTGCGCCTGCTGGACAGCTATCTGCAGCAACGTTTCCCCGGAGAAACCTTTACCGGTGAGCAGGACAACGTTCAGTCTGGCAGCAACCACACCATGGGGCGTGCCGAGGCACTGGCTGTGCTCGGCCTACAGGAGGGCGCAACCCGGGACGAGATACTGGCAGCGCATCGCCAGCTGATCCAGAAATTACATCCTGACCGCGGCGGCAACGACTACCTGGCCGCGCAAGTTAATCGCGCCCGGGACGTGCTGATCTGAGGCTGTCTAAACTGGCATCGAAGCGCGCAAATGCTTACACTTGCGCGCAGCATTTTTGAAGGAAATAGCAGATCCATGACTGAAGTATTTGTCGTTCGCAATCAACTGGGACACTACTGGGGCAAGGCCAAAACCTGGGTAGACGGCTCGACGCCCAAGGCGGTGATGCGCACCGCGCATCAGGACGAAGCCATCAATACACTGTTTGAGTTGAGTTCAAAGGATATCGCCCTGCGCGGCGAGGTCGTCGCCGTAGAGGTTACTGAGCGAGGCGAGCCCGACGTCGAGCCCAGCACAAATCCGTTACCGGAACAGGGCGAACAGGAAGCGGTGCTGAACGACGATACTCAATCCCGGCAACCCGCTTGAAAAACAGCAACACTACCCAATATAAGTGAAGCAGGATAGCATCTGTGAATGTGGCAACCCATGCGGAACACTCTCTCGCTGCCGTTGTCATATTTGAGTATTTCTTTTCACGAAGGATGGTCGCGCACTTATGAGAATTCTTCTTTTCCTCGCCACCAACATCGCAGTCCTCGTTTTGGTCGGCATTGTCTTCAACCTGCTCGGGTTGCAGGGCGTGCTGGCGCAGAACGGGGTGGACCTGAACCTCACGTCACTCCTGGTGATGTGCGCGGTATTCGGCTTTGCCGGTTCGTTTATCTCCCTGTTCCTGTCCAAATGGATGGCCAAGCGCAGTACCGGGATGTACATCATTGAACAGCCGAAAAATCGCGAGGAACAGTGGCTGCTGGACACCGTCAAGGACCTGGCTGCACAAGCAGGCATTGGCATGCCGGAAGTCGGTATCTTTCCATCGCAGGCAGCAAATGCATTTGCCACCGGCTGGAACCGCAACGCCGCGCTGGTCGCGGTCAGCGCTGGCCTGCTGCAACGATTTAAACCCGAGGAAACCAGGGCAGTCATGGCCCATGAAATTGGTCATGTGGCCAACGGCGACATGGTGACACTCACCCTGATTCAGGGCGTAGTGAATACCTTCGTACTGTTTCTCGCCCGTATTATCGGCCACACGGTCGACCGCGTGGTGTTCCGCACTGAGCGTGGCTACGGCATCGGCTATTTCGTGGTCACCATGGTGGCACAGGTATTGTTGAGCTTTTTAGCCAGCATCATTGTGTTCTGGTTCTCACGCAGACGCGAGTACCGCGCAGACCACGCCGGCGCGACGCTGACCACAAGGGGAAACATGATCGCCGCGCTGCAACGACTGCAACTGGAGCAGGGGCAGCCACAGGACCTTCCGGGCGAGCTGACCGCTTTTGGCATCAGCGAGCAACTGAAACAGGGTGTCTCGGCGCTGTTCAGCTCACACCCACCGCTGGATGACAGGATCAGGGCCTTGCAAGCGGTTTGATCAGGTACTCGCTCATCGGAATCACATCGATCTGCTGAAAATCGATGAACCGCGCGCAGCTCTCCATCATCGCGTCCATATGCTGTTGCAGCAGCGCTTCATCGCCGCCGGTGGCGTAGAACGCGTGATCCGAGGTCATGGCCTCGGGCGGAAAGTTTTCTTCCACAATCGCGTGGCAGACCGGTGTATCCTCGCCCAATGCGCGCACCACCAGATTCTGCCGATAGCCAAAGGTTGACTGTGTATCGATAGCGATCTGGGTGTGGCTGTCTTTCCACAGTGCGAGCCACTCCTCACGCTTCATCTCCGCCGGCGGCGACATGAACACCACGTGACACATACCGTAGACGCGCTCGCCCGGCTTTGACGGGTGCGCATGCTGATTCACCAGCGGCTCCGCTTCTGCGACCAGATACGCGGTTTTGTGACGGACGCAGGCGTCGATCAACGGCTCCCAGTGCCCGGCAGCACCGGCGAAATCCACCCATAGGGAGAGCATGGCATCGGGCAGCGGCGCGTGGCTTTCAATCCGCCGCTTGCTAGCGGGCGCTACCGCACTGTCGGCGGCACAGATGCGCAGGCCGTGCACGCCGTGCACCGTAACCAGCTCGCGAGACAGTTGATGCACCAGCTCGTCGCGAAAGTCGTCGCTCGTCTGGGAGTGTGGTTTCCACAGCGGGTACAGCAATTTTTCCACGATACGCTCCGCAGTCAGCTGATTAAATGCCGACGGGCGGCGTGATGGTGGAAGCGTTGTCGATCAGCATCTCAGCGCCGTTGATGAACCGCGACTCCTCACTGGCCAGGAACAGTACCAGGTTGGCGATATCTTCCGGGTCGCACATATTGCCGAATTTTCCGATTGCCTCAATATCTTCCTTGGTTGCCGTCTCCTTGCCGGTCGCGACTTTCACCACCATCGGCGTCTTCACCCCATCGGGGTGCACGGAGTTGCAGCGGATGCCGTTTTTCTGCTCCTTGCAGTACATGGCAATATTCTTGGTAAGTGCACGCACCGCACCCTTGCTGGCAGTGTAGGCCGCAACAAACGACTGCCCGTGGATGGCGGCTACCGATGACATGTTGATGATGGACCCGCCACCCGACTTGGCCATCGCGGGAATGGCGTGCTTGCATCCGAGAAAAACACCGTCGCTGTTCACCGAGTTCACCAGGCGCCATGATTCCAGCGTTGTATCGACAATACTGCCAAGTGCAATGATGCCCGCGTTGTTCACCAGGATATCGAGCTGGCCGAACTGCTCCATCGTTGCCGCTATCACCGCTTTCCAGTTGTCCTCATCGGCGACATTCAGGCGCATGAATAGCGCGCTGGCACCGATCTCGTCAGCCACGGCCTGGCCGTCTGCTTCGTTGAGGTCAGCCACAACGACTTTGGCACCTTCCGCTGCCAGTAACATTGCGTCAGCCTTGCCCATACCACTGGCGCCGCCGGTAACAATGGCCACTTTGCCTGCTACTCTACCCATATTCCTGCTCTCTCGATTGATGACTCAAAGATTGCGATGCGTTTGCCAGCAGCGCAGCTACAACAGCGGGCAAGTTAACCAGATGCCTCGCAGCAGCTCAAACAGCGCGCCACTAAACACGCCACAGGGCTGCCCAATTGAACCACCAGAGGCCTCGCCAGTACCGGACATGGGTAGTATTCTTGGCGTCAATCACAGCGCCGTCAAAGGAAAGCTCGCCATGAACTCACCGGAAAAAGCACCCCGTCTTGTTACCTGGACCGGATACCTCGCCATTACGCTGCTGTTGCTGCTGCCACTGGCAGTCGTTACCGTGCGCTCCGGCCAGTGGCAGCAGGGACTGTTGATGTACGCCATAGCGTGCTTCGGAAGCACGGTGCTGATGATCGTTGCGATCGTGCTGCTGATGTTGCCCCGATTCGCAGCGTGGCGCTCAGTCATCGCACGGCGCGCGCTGTTCGCGGTACCGGGCACCGTGTTGCTGCTCACGCTGGTCAGCGGCGGTGACGTGCCGAGAATTCACGACATCACTACCGATACCGCTGACCCGCCGCTGTTCGTCACTGCCGGGCAACAGCGTGGTAGCGATGCCAACCCGCTGGATATTGATCCAGAGGTCATTGCGCAGCAACAGGCCGCCTACCCTGACCTGCAAACGCTGAACAGTACGCTGTCGTATGAAGACGCCTTCAGTCGTGCCCTGCGCGTGGCGAAAGACCTCGGGTGGGATATCTACCACCAGGACCGCAACGCCGGCGTTATCGAGGCGGTGGACACCACCGAGGTCATGGCGTTCAAGGACGATGTAGTGATACGCCTGCGCACCAATGCACAGGGCACCAAGCTTGACCTGCGTTCGGTATCGCGCGTTGGTGAGGGCGATATCGGTGCCAATGCCAAACGTATTCGCGCCTTCCGCGAGGCGTTCCTGCAACAGGGTTAGGTCGTATGTCCAGGTTTTTGACGCGCGCGCTTGGTGTCGCACTGTATTGCACCGTAGGCGTTCTGTATTCGACAACCACTCAGGCGAAGGACGTGGACTACCTCAGTTTTGCCACCGAGGATGAGACCAATACCACAGAAATTTTCCGCCAGGCCAGCCCCGCTGTTGTGTACGTTACGAATAGCGCCCTGCGCCGCAGTATTTTCAGCCTCGATGTACTGGAGATTCCACGCGGCACCGGCACCGGAATCGTGTGGGACAGAAACGGTCTGGTACTCACCAACTTTCACGTCATTGCCGGAGCGCAGAAACTGACCGTCACCCTGCATGACCGCAGCGAGTACCAAGCTGAAGTGATCGGTGTGGCGCCGGAAAAAGACCTGGCTGTGTTGCGCCTGCAGCATCCGCCGGAAGAACTTGTCACGCTGCCGCTGGGCGACTCGTCAGAGCTGACTGTGGGACGCAAAGTGCTGGCCATCGGCAACCCCTTCGGCCTCGATACCACCCTCACCACCGGCATAGTCAGTGCACTCGGGCGCGAGATACAGGCGTCGGGCAACCGCAAAATTCGTGGCGTGATCCAGACCGATGCCGCGATCAATCCCGGCAATTCCGGCGGACCGCTGCTCAATTCACTGGGGCAGTTAGTGGGCGTAAACACCGCGATTTACAGTCCCAGCGGTGCCAGCGCAGGGATTGGCTTCGCCATACCGGTGAATACGGTCAAGGATGTGGTGCCGCAGTTGATCAGTTACGGGCGCGTGCTGCGACCGATGATCGGGGTGGAACTGGTGAGCGATCAATGGGTACAGCGCTACCGCATCGAGGGGCTGCCGGTGGTACAGGCCTACCCTGGCTTGCCTGCCGCAGAAGCCGGCATCACCGGCGCCTACCGCAACGCGCGCGGCGAAGTGGTACTGGGCGACATCATCACTGAGATTGACGGCAAGCAGATTCGCAGCCAAGACGATTACTATAGCGCACTGGAAGCGCACCAACCCGGCGATCGCATCAACATCACCACGCGGCGCGCGGAAAAATTGCGTAGCTACAACGTGGAATTGATTGAGTCGCAGTAAGCGGCGGCTGTCAGGACAGAGTACCGCCGTCCACCCGAATATCTTCGCCGGTGATGTGCACGCCGTCTTCAGACACCAGCATCGCGATCACGCCGGCAACCACCGATGGCGCCTTGGCACCCGACAGCGACATGATGCGCGGCATCAGTTCAAAGTCCATGGTTTTGGGGAATGCGATATTATCGGTCATTCCAGTATTGATATCGCCAGGACAGACGCAGTTGGCGCGCACGCCGCGTTTGGCGTACTCCACTGCAATACTGCGCGTCATCGCCAGTACGCCGCCCTTGCTGGCAGAATACGCCAGGCCGCAGGGTAAGCCAGATAACGCCGCGGTGGAGGCCGCATTAACGATGCTGCCCTTGCTCTGCATCAGGTGCGGGAGCACCGCGCGGCACAGGAACATGGTGCCGGTCAGGTTGATATCAATCACTTTCTGCCAGTGCCCGGTCTGTAATTCCTGCGTGTCATCAAAGCGCAGAATGCCCGCCATATTGACCAGAGCATCAAGCTGTCCATAGGCCGCGATACAGGCCTGGACGCTCTCCTGCACACTCGTCTCGTTGCTCACATCACACGCTCTGGCAGTGGCGCGGCCACCGGCTGCGGTGATCTCTGCAGCTGTTGCTTCGACCGCCTCCTTATTGAGGTCCAGACAATAAACAGCGCCCTCTTCGGCGGCGATGCGCAGTGCGCTCGCCTTGCCGATTCCGCTGCCGGCACCGGTTACCAGCACTACTTTTCCTGTAAATCGTTGCATCGTTATTCTCCCTAAGTCAGCGCAGCAGGATGCCCGCCATGCGCATTCCGGTCAAATAGCCCGGTACGCGGCAATAAACCGGTCCAGAGTGATTAATCCGCCCAAGCGCAACTGGCGTATTTGGTCAGTACGGGCTGACTTATTAAGCCATTGCGTTGTACTGCCCGTGCTGTACCTTTATCTGCCCCGAACGCGCCCGTATCATACGGCGTCTTCGGCAAGCGGGCTGATCCAGCGCTGCCGGGAAGCGCCAGAAATAGAGTCGTCAGGAGAACAACAGTGGAAGACCTGGAACAATTTCGTATGGAAGTGCGTGCGTGGCTGGAGGTCAATTGCCCCGAGTCGCAACGCCAGCCAATGACACAGGAGGATCAGTATTGGGGTGGTCGCCGTGGAAAATTTTCCAGCGAAGACGCCAAACTCTGGTTCGAACGGATGCGCGACAAGGGCTGGACTGCCCCCGAATGGCCATCAGAATATGGCGGCGGTGGACTGAGTCCACAACAGGGCCGAGTGCTGAAGGAAGAGCTTAAGCGCATACATGCGCGCACGCCGCTGTACGGCATCGGCATATGGATGTTGGGGCCGGCACTGCTGGAGTACGGCAACGAGCAACAGAAACAAAGGCATATCCGCGCTATCGTCAATGGCGAAACTCGCTGGGCGCAGGGTTACTCCGAGCCCGGCGCAGGCTCTGACCTGGCCAGCCTGCAATGCAAGGCCGAGGACATGGGCGACCACTTCCTGGTCAACGGCAGCAAAATCTGGACCACGGCCGCCGACAAGTGTGACTGGATTTTCTGCCTCGTGCGCACCAACCCGGATGTAAAACAGCAGGAAGGGATCAGCTTCCTGTTGATTGACATGGACGACCCCGGTGTCAGCACTTCGCCTATTGCGCTGATCAGCGGCGAATCGGAATTCTGCCAGACCTTCTTCGACAACGTGAAAGTTCCGAAGGAAAACCTGGTGGGTGAGTTGAACAAGGGCTGGTCAGTGGCCAAGGCGCTGCTGGTGCACGAGCGAAAACTGATGGCCGAGATCGGCAGCGACAGCCCACGTCAGGTACTGGTGCCCAGTGTCGCGGCGCGGACCTACCTTGAGTTTGAAAACGGCAAGATCGTCGACGCTCGGCTGCGCAGCGCGCTGGTCGAGTACGACATGCAGATGCAGGCTGTGGCGCTGACGCATTTTCGCACATTTGAGGAAAAGAATGCCGGTGTGCGCAGCGCAGCGCCGCTGGTGATGAAGTACGTCGGCACCGAAGCTGAAAAAACCAAGAGCGAGTTGCTGCTGGCCATTATGGGCAGCAGCGCACTGGGTTGGGAGGGAGAGGGTTTCACCCAGCAGGAAATCGATACTGCACGCCTCTGGGCGATGTCCAAGGCAATGACCATTGCCGGTGGCAGTTCTGAGATTCAGCTCAACCTGATCGCGAAAAACGTTCTCGATTTACCGCAGGCCTAGGAGCGAGGCATCATGGCATTGGTACTCAATGAAGAACAACGTCTGTTACAGGACACTGCCAGGGATTTCCTGGCCACTCACGCACCGGTCTCCGCCTTACGCAAACTGCGCGACGAGCATGACGCGATCGGGTACGTGCCCGAGCTTTGGCAACAGATGGCGGAAATGGGCTGGGCGAGCATCATTTTGCCGGAGGCTTATGGCGGGCTGGATTTCGGCTTTCTTGGGCTGGGGGTAGTACTGGAAGAGTGCGGACGTACGCTCACCGCCTCTCCCCTGTTCGCCTCAGCGGTGGTGGGCGCATCGGCAATTTTGCTGGGCGGCAGCGAAGAGCAGAAACAGGCGCTGTTGCCGGCCATCGCGGGCGGCGAACTGACGCTGGCGTTGGCTCTGGAAGAATCACAGCATCACAGGCCTACCCACATCGCCACTACTGCCACGGCCGAAGGCGACAATTTTATACTCAGTGGCCGCAAGTGTTTCGTGCTGGATGGTCACAGCGCGGACCGCCTGATCGTGGTGGCAAGAACCAGTGGCGATGCAGGTGATAGCTCAGGACTGACACTACTGATAGTAGACCGCAATGCGAAAGGCCTTCGGTGCCAGCGCACCATCATGATGGACAGTCGCAACGCTGCGAATATCCAGTTCGACAATGTGGTCGTACCCAAAGGCGATATTCTCGGGCAGGTCGATAAGGGCTGGGCAATTCTGGAGCCCGTGCTGGACCGCGGCAGAGTGGCAATCGCTGCGGAAATGATGGGTTGCGCGCTCGAGGCTTTTGATCGCACCGTTGCCTACCTTAAGGAGCGTGAGCAGTTCGGCGCTCTCATCGGAACTTTTCAGGCCCTGCAACACCGCAAGGCACAAATGCAGTCAGAACTTGAACTGTGTCGCTCAGTACTACTGCAGGCACTATCCACGGTAGACGATGCACCGCAGGGTCTGCCACAGCTGGCCAGTCTGGCCAAGGCCAAGCTCAACGAGTTGGCAAAACTCGTCACCAATGAATCTGTTCAAATGCACGGTGGCATCGGCGTTACCGATGCGCTGGATATCGGTTTCTTCCTGAAGCGGGCCAGAGTCTGCATGCAGATTTTTGGCGACACCGGCTTTCACCAGGACCGCTACGCCACATTGAGTGGCTACTGACAACAAGGAGCAAATAAATGGACGCCAGCAGCAAGATCGCGATGGTCCACAAATACGTGGAAGCGTTTGAAAAACAGGATATGGCTATTATTCGAGACATATATGCCACCGATGCAACCGTCGAAGACCCGGTGGGCACAGATCTCCACGTGGGTATCGACGCCGTGTGCGCGTTCTATGAAGGCGCATTGCATTCCGGTGCCAAACTCGTCCTCAGCGGCGATCCACGCTGCAGTGGCAACGCGGTGGCTTTCCCCTTCCAGGTGCATATGCCCGGGGTCACCATTGATATCATCGATGTGTTTGAATTCAATGCCGACGGAAAGGTAAGCAGTATGAAGGCCTACTGGAGCGGCGATAACATGAAGTCTGTCTAGCTGGCGTCGGCAGGTCGCGCGGTGTTAGCCGCGTATGTGGTGCGTGTCTGTCAGAAATTCAGGCTGTTGCAATCAAAGGTCGCCGCGTAGCGCTCAATCCATTCCACAGCGGCTTCATCGGGGCTCAGTAGGCGACCACTTTCGCGCAGCGTCGCCAATCGGTATTCATGTATGTGTTGACACTGGCTTTCCATCCGCAAGCGGAAGGCTTCCTCGCTGGAAAGTGTCCCCTCCCTACTCTGTTCGACCATGTTGGACATGCTGTCCCCCTGCTTACGGCCTGTACGATTCATTCATAGCAGTGCGGCATATAAAAGTCAGGTGGGCGCATGCCCCGTTGTGAAGCATTGCACACATTTCCTCAGAAAAATCAGGTGTTTGTGCAAAATTACCGCGCGCTTTCAGGATTCAACCAGACTACAAGTCGCGCATATCAATGCGCTGGATCATCGGCTCTGCGCCCAGCGTGAATACCGCATCGGAGTATTTGGGAGGGCCGAACTTGCCCAGCGCGTTGTTGGAGGTCGCAATGGGCTCCTTCGGCATACCAATAAAATTCGTATTCAATTCGCCATTGTCGTCTTTGTCGTAAAATGCCGAGAGCGCGTAATCACCCATCGGTAGCTGCAGTTCTGTGCGCACCACATCGCCGTCAAGGGCATCGGCGATGATCACTTTTTTATCCGCCACAGTCTCGTCGCCCAGCCAGTTTGCGTCGGAATCGTAGACAGCAATGTAGACATTGCCCGTGGCATTTTTCAAACCGACAATCTCGACGGTGAGAATGCCCGTAAGTTCCTCCGCGAAGGCAGAGTGACCGACTGTTGCTATCAACAGTAGTAGCACCAGCATCTGTCGCAAGCGAACTGCGCATTGGGTCCATGTCGTCATACTACTTCCTCGAGTGTGAAAGCCGAGCAGCTTAGCGCAATTATCCACCAGCCGCACTTTGCGCACTATTGCCAGACTCATACGAGGCCCAACAATATCACGGTCATAATTACACAATATGATGACGCCCGGCTGGCACGTGGATTGCTTGATTACCTGTATGAGCGCAAGGAATCGCACTTTTTCGCGGATTTGCACTCAAACAAGTCACTCATGCAGATGCGTTGCACCTGACAGGTGCAACGTGAAGGCAATGGACGGTTGTGTAGTAAAAAACATTGGTACGGGAGAGACGCTTATGCAAACACTGAATCACTCACACGGCCGCGTTCGCCGGGCGGTCAATGATTTGGTTGTGGCCGAAATGTTTCTGGTCCAGGCTACAATCGAAAGCGCTACCGTCATAGGCGAAGGGGTCAATGAGTTGGGCAAACACCTGTCGCGACGCGATGAAGCCTCGCAAGCGCCAGCCGAATCCATATCCGCAGTGTTGCAGCGCATTGCCGACGACGCGCTCGAGCCCTACGCCAGCAGATTCAAGTACTTTCGAGGAATGATTAACAGCAACGACGCATTGCGCATGGACAACTGATCGAAAGACACACGGCGGGCAATGCTTACCGCTGAACGTTGAAATTGAGTACACTGTTGACTCATTTCACTACGACTGACACTGCATGTCTCTGAGCACCTGGGATCCAAACATCGAAACGGCAGACAGCGCTCTGCGATTACACCCCACCCTGCTACAGCGCCTCATTGCGTATGATCGCCAGGAGCAGTTGTCACAGCTGGAACAACTGCTTGGCGATCACGACAAGCAACACCTGGCAGGCCTGATGAAGCTGGACCACAGCGAATGGCGGGAGGCTGCCGAACCGCTGGGAAACGCCGAATTGTTGCACCTGATCCGGCTTTTTGCCGTGGCAGAAAACCTGCCCGGCTGGGAGGCCGGGGCGAAATCGCCAGTGATTCCGCTGGCCAGATTATTACGTGATCGCGGTGCCCGACTGGACAAATCGCTGCTGCAATGGCTGCGCGACGTTAACGGCAACCGCTACCTGCCCTACGGCCCACTCTAGGCGATCAGCGCGTTTTACCCTGCTCGAACGCCGCGACCTGCTCCGCTGTCGCAGCGCTTTGGAATTGCGCCTTCCACTGTTCGTACGGCATGCCATACACCCGCTCACGCGCCTGTTCGTAGTCGACATGCATGCCCTCGTCCTGTGCCGCCGCCACATACCACTTGGAGAGGCAGTTGCGACAGAACCCGGCCAGGTTCATCAGGTCGATATTTTGCACGTCTTTACGTTCATCCAGATGCTGCAACAGGCGGCGAAAAACGGCCGCCTCGATCTTGTCGGTATCACTCATCTTCGCCTCCTACTCTTTCAGGATTGCTGTAGTTAAATCGGCATGTATTCGCCGCCATTTACATCCAATGCGGCGCCGGTGACCACGCTCGAGTAATCCGAGCCGAAGAACACTGCCGCCTTGGCGCATTCACCGTCATCAGGAATCACACCCAGCGGAATACTGCGCGTCACCTCGGCAATCAATTCTTCCTGGCTCTTGCCGGTTGCCTTGGCCTGCCAGGAGAAATAGCCCTCCACACTGGGGCCCCACATCCAGCCCATATGGACGCTGTTGACGCGGATACTGTATTTGCCCAGCTCCAGTGCCAGATGCTTGGTCGCGCAGCGCAGGGCTGACTTGGAGGCACCGTATCCAGCCTGCGTGGCAAGGGGTTTGTGCTCTACCATAGTGGCAATCATGACAATGGCACCGCCACCGCTGTCCTTCATATGGTGCACACAGGCCTGCGTGAGGTACATGGTGCCGAAGAAATTGACGTCCATCGCGCGCCGCCAGCCGTCCATTTTGGCGTCCTCTATGGGCTCGAAGCTACCCGGGTCATAGGCGCTGTTGAACAATACATCGATACGGCCAAATTCCTGCACAGTGCGATCAGCGAGCGCCTTGCACTGCGCCTCATCGGATATATCCGTAGCAACCTTGAGGATTTTCGTGGTCAGGCCCAGATCGCGAATCTCCTTCTCAGCAACATCCAGCTTGGCCGGCGTACGAGCAGCCAGCACCACTGCAGCAGCACCTTCCTTCGCCACCAGCGTGGATAGCTCCTGACCCAAACCGGGGCCGATCCCGGAAACAATCACAACTTTGTCTTGCAACAACATATTTTTCTCCAGTCAACTATTGGGTAATCCGTGGAAACTTCTCGGCTGTATCTTGCACGTTCTGGCACGACGTCGCCGTGCGTCAGTTGTACTTCAGCGCGACGCCTTGTGCACCCACAACTTCGCGCAATTCCTGCAGTAGTTCATCAGTTGGAACCACCTGCCAGCGTGGACCCAGTTTTATACGTGCACAATTGTGCGGTTGGCGATAGATCAGAGAAACCGGACAACTGCCTCCGCCGGCGCCGGCCAGCGTTTTTTCCAGTCGCTGGGCAAATTCCTCAGTGACATTTTCCGCGCACACTTCGATAGTCAGATCAGACACCTTACTGAGTCGGGCCTCGGTCAGACTGCGCAGACTTGAGGCTCGCATCGCCAGTTTGCCGGTTTTGTCGTCGATCGAAATTCGACCTTCGGCGATCACTATAGTGTCCTTCACCAGCAGTTCGCGACATTCAGCATAGACATCGGAAAACAGCGTTACTTCAATTTGAGCGCTGCTATCATCCAGCGTCATGACCCCCATGGTGCCACGCCGACTGTTCATCGTACGTGTAGCCATGATCAGCCCCACGATGGTCTGGCCATGGCCGTTGCCCTGTTTGCTGTGGCCGTATTGGTTGCTGTGACTGTCCGGGCTGAGATCGGCGATGCGATTGGGCGCGAACTTACGCACCTCGGCCTGGTATTCGTCAATCGGATGTCCGGTGATGTACAAGCCCAATGTATCGCGCTCACCACCGAGTCGCTCCTTGTCCGACCAGGCACGCGCCGAGCGAAACGCGGCATACACATCACCATGCCCCTCGTGCTGGCTGGGCACCACCTCGCCGAACAGGTCGGCGATACCGCTATCGCGGTTATTTGCACTCTGCTCGGCCGCCTTCAATGCATCGTCCAGCGCCGACATCAGCACCCAGCGCTCGACCTTCAGAGAATCAAGAGCGCCGGAGCGAATCATCGCTTCCAGCGCGCGTCGGTTGAGTTTGCGCGGATCGGTACGCGCGCAAAAGTCGAACAGATCAGTGAACAGGCCGCCGGCAGCGCGCGCCTGCAAAATAGCATCCACCGGCCCTTCACCAAGACCCTTGATCGCACCGAGACCGTAGATAATCTCGCCCTGCGGGTTCACGGTGAACATGTACTGGCCCTCGTTGACATCGGGCAATTTCAACGACAGTTTCATACGCTTGCACTCGTCCACGAACACCACTATTTTGTCGGTGTTATCCAGTTCCGAGCTCATAACTGCAGCCATGAAGTGTGCCGGATAGCGAGCCTTTAGCCACGCAGTTTGGTACGACACAAGTGCATAGGCCGCAGAGTGCGACTTGTTAAATCCGTAACCGGCGAATTTTTCCACCAAATCGAATATTTTAATGGCGAGTTGCCCGTCGATACCTTTGGCGCGGGCGCCAGCCTCGAACACTTCCCGCTGCCTGGCCATCTCTTTCGGGTCTTTCTTGCCCATGGCCCGGCGTAACATGTCAGCACCGCCAAGCGTGTAGCCTGCCAGCACCTGGGCGATCTGCATGACCTGTTCCTGATACAGAATGATGCCGTAGGTAGGTTGCAGAATGGGCTGCAGCAGCTGGTGTTGATACTGCGCATCCGGGTAGGACAGTTTCTCACGACCCTGTTTGCGATTGACGAAATTGTCCACCATGCCCGATTGCAGCGGTCCCGGCCGGAACAGCGCCAGCAGCGCGACAATGTCCTCAAAGCAATCCGGTTGCAGTCGCTCTATCAATTCCTTCATGCCACGCGATTCGAGCTGGAACACCGCGGTGGTTTCTCCCGAGCGCAGCAACTCAAAACTGGAAGCGTCGTCCAAAGGGATTTGCATAAGATCCAGCGGCAACTCGCCGGCCAGCTCGCGCGCCGCGTTGATCATCTTGACAGCCCAGTCGATGATGGTCAGTGTGCGCAGCCCGAGAAAGTCAAACTTCACCAGGCCGGCGTCTTCCACGTCGCCCTTGTCAAACTGCGTAACCAGGCCGGAACCACCCTCATCGCAGTATAGCGGTGCGAAGTCGGTGAGCTTGGAAGGCGCGATGACCACACCACCTGCGTGCTTGCCGACATTGCGCACCACACCTTCAAGTTGTTCGGCCATCTCCCAGATTTCCTGCGCCTGGGTGTCCTCCTGCAGAAAATCACGCAGGGGCTCCTCCTGCTCCAGTGCTTTGGCGAGTGTCATCCCCACTTCAAAAGGAATCATTTTTGACAGCTTGTCGGCCAGGCCATAGGACTTGCCCTGCACGCGGGCCACGTCGCGCACTACCGCCTTGGCCGCCATGGTGCCAAAAGTGATGATCTGTGAGACTGCTTCCCTGCCGTAGGTCTGCGCCACATAGTCGATAACCCGATCGCGCTTTTCCATGCAGAAATCGACATCGAAGTCAGGCATGGACACCCGCTCGGGATTGAGGAACCGCTCGAACAGCAGATCGTAGGCAATCGGGTCCAGATCGGTAATCTCCAGCGCATAGGCGACCAGCGAACCAGCTCCTGAGCCGCGCCCCGGCCCGACCGGAATATCATTGCTTTTGGCCCAGCGAATAAAGTCCATCACGATGAGGAAATAGCCGGGAAATCCCATCTGGATGATAGTTTCGAGTTCAAACTCCAGACGTTGCCGATACTGCTGTTGCTTCTCGGCAAAATCCGCCGAGGTCTCGTCAAACAGCATACGCAGGCGTTTATCCAGCCCTTCATGCGATTGCTGGCGAAAAAACTCATCCATGGTCAGGCCTGCCGGTACCGGGTAGTCGGGCAGGTAGGGCTTACCCAATTCCACCACAACGTGACACCGACGGGCAATTTCGACAGTGTTTGCCAGGGCCTCAGGCAGGTCAGCGAACAGGTGCATCATTTCCTGCGGCGAGCGCAGGTATTGTTGTTCTGTGTACTGGCGCGCGCGTCGGGGATCATCCAAAGTCCGGCCCTCGGCGATACAGACACGGGCCTCATGGGCTTCAAACTCATCGGCGTCAAGGAAGCGCACATCGTTGGTCGCCACCACCGGGCATTGCAGCTCTTGCGCCAGTTTTACTGCAGCGTGCAGGTGAGTTTCATCACCCTCCCGACCCGTACGGTGCAACTCCAGATAAAACCGCTGTGGATACAGGTTCATCCAGTACTGTGCTCGCTCCGCGGCGAGCGCAGCCTTGTCACCCATCAGCGCCTGCCCGACATCACCGGCCACGCCGGCGGACAATGCGATGACACCTTCCGCAGCCTCTTCCAGCCAGGCTTTAGCAACATAGGGCACGCCCAGTTGCTGGCCTTGGGTGTAGGCGCGGGAAATTAATTGCGTGAGATTGCGATAACCAGTCTGGTTCATGGCAAGCAGGCACAACGGATAGGAGCGTTCGGGGTCGTCGGCATCTATCACGCGCAGATCCACGCCGAAAATTGGCTGTACGCCGGCGGCGAATGCTGCTTTGTGGAACTTGATCAGACCGTAGAAATTACACAGGTCAGTGACGGCGACTGCGGGCATGCCCAACTCAGCCACCCGTGCTACCAGCGGCTTTATTCGTACCAGGCCATCGACCAGGGAAAATTCGGTATGCAGGCGCAGGTGAATGAAATCAGTCATGCAATGATTCTACGCGACTTGATCCGGGTGTGGCACCGCGCTTACCGCAGCGCCAGGATTTTTTTTACCGGCGCAAAGCTGCGGCGATGCTCTGGCGTAGCACCAAGCGATTCCAGCGCCTGCAAATGCACAGCCGTTGGATAGCCTTTGTGCGTCGCAAAACCGTAACCGGGATACCGGGCATCAAGTTCGATCAATGCGTTATCGCGGTAGACCTTGGCGAGAATAGAAGCAGCAGCAATCGCCGGGACGCGGTCGTCGCCACGCACCACTGCTTCGGCCTCATACTGCCAATCGGGGAGGCGATTGCCGTCGACCTGCACAAAATCGGGTTGGAGTTGCAGTGCCTGCACTGCTCGGTGCATAGCCAGTAGCGAAGCTTGCAGGATATTTAACTCATCGATTTCCGTCACACTGGCGCTGGCAATAGACCATGCTAGCGCCCGCTCCTGGATGAGTTGGGCCAGTGCCTCGCGCCGCGACGCAGACAGCTTTTTTGAATCGCGCAAACCGTCAATCGGGCGCTCTGGATCAAGTATGACGGCAGCGGCCACTACCTCACCAGCCAACGGTCCCCGCCCCACCTCATCAACACCTGCGATGCGCTGGTGACGCAGCATGGCTAACGATCAGCGCAAAGAATTGTGGCAGTCGCGGCCAACTCACCGTCCACATCCGAACTCACCTCGAACTTCCAGATGCCGCGACGCTGTGAGAGCACGGAAGCACGCAACATCACCTGGTCACCGGGCACACAGGGTCGCCTGAAACGCACGTTATCGGCGCCGGCAAAGTAGTAGGTTGAGCCATCTTCGTTGGTCTTACCCTGACTGCTAAAGCCGAGGATGCCCGCAGCCTGGGCCATTGCCTCCAGCAATAGCACACCGGGAAAAATAGGTTTCTCCGGAAAATGGCCGTTGAAAAACGGCTCATTGACTGTCAGGTTTTTGTAGGCAACTATCGATTTGCCAGGATGCAATTCAACCACGCGATCCACTAACAGGAAGGGGTAGCGATGAGGCAGATACCGGCGAATATCCGTAATGTCCATCCTCATCCCTACCGTCATTCCTGTAAGTGCGCTCTCTTCGTTGCGTGTTGCCTGTGTTGTGCTGCCAGTTCGGCGAGCTTTACCGGACGCGAATTATTTCGGCGCCAGTTGGTTCAGCTTGTCGGTGACCTTGGCAGTAATACTGTAACTCGGTTCTGCGTGAATGACAGCATTACGCTGCAACAACAGGCCGATGCCTTCCTTCTCGATGATTTCGCGCAAAACATCCTGCACTTTTGGCGCCATTTCCTGCAGCAGTGCCTGACCGACTGTTTGCTCCGCCTGTTGCAACTTACTGGTTACATGATCCAGATCCTCCTGCATACTGGTCAGCTTTTGCTGGGCAGCAACTTTTTGATCCTGGCTCATCACGGCAGCATCTTTCTGAAAGGTCTTCAGGAGGGCTTCTCCCTCATTCTTCAGACGGTCATACTCTGCCTTGTTCTTTTTGTAATCCTCCTGATCGCGAACTTCTCCAAGACGTTTTTGCGCATAATCAGTCTGCAGGATCGCGCCCTGCACATCGACCACCGCAATTTTTTCCGCGGACCATCCGAGTACCGGTACCGAAAAAGCCAGCACGGCGATCACAACCTTGACTAATTTAGACACACATTCCTCCAGTAATTAACAACAAAAAAATCAGAAGCCTCGGCCCAAAGTAAACTGGAAGATCTCTTCCTGGTCATACTCGCCAGAATTTAACGGTTTGGCGAGACTGAAGGACATCGGCCCAAAGCCGGTCACCCACGTCAAACCCACACCTACCGAGTAGCGCAATTCTCCAAGGTCTACATCATAGCAATTGACCTGCGTAGCACCACAGTCGGTATCGTAAACATTACCGGCATCGAGGAAAAAGCCCGTACGAATCTGGCTCTGGTCTTTGATGAATGGCAGCGGGAACAACAACTCAGCACTACCTTCAATCAAGACATTGCCGCCGAATGGATCGGCCTTGGTATCCACCTGATTGTAGAGCAGACTGCCATCACTTGCGACGTAAGCATACTGGTTCCCAAATGCGGTTGGATTTCCATCCGCATCGATCTCAGTCACCGGCAGGGCGGCGACATAGAGGTCTGCAGGGGTACTGCGAGGTCCGAGCGTATTGCTCTGGTATCCGCGTACCGAACCAAAACCACCGGCGAAAAAGTTTTCGTAGAAAGGAAGATCATTGGTGCCACCGTAACCGCCACCATAACCCAGTTCCGTGCGCAGTCGCAGCGTCCAGGCCTCCAGCACAGGCACCGGAAAGTAGATCTCTCCGGCGTAAGTCAGCTTGTAAAACTCCAGATCCGAGAGTGGTACCGACAGCTCAAGTGCTACTGTTTGCGAGTGCCCGCGTGTCGCCATGCGCCCACGGTTCAGGGTCGACTGTGTCCAGCTACTGGTCACTGTGTAGTTCAGGAAGTCATTGCCATTTTCATCGAGGAAGCCCGTGTCCGAAAGTGTGGCCTCATAGCCGGGAGGAAGGTCACTGATCGGCTGAATCACCTCGGGCGCCGTGTATATGCCATCGACCAGAGTACTTTGGAACCAGTTCACGCCCGGCTGGAGGCGGGGGCTGGATTCAATTTCCTGCACTGCATACTGCCCGGTATTAATATCGGTGCTGGCCACCCCGAAACTGAAGCCCAGACGCTCGGTTTCCTTGATCGGGTAACCAAAATTGACTGCCGCTCCCAGCGTGTTCGTACTGTAATTGGCAACGTTGACCTCATTCAAGTCGGTAGAGCGGTAGTACACGTTGAAACCGCGACTTACGCCATCTTCAGTGAAGTATGGGTTGGTATAACTGAAATTGTAGTAGTCCTGGTATTTGGAAGAGTTGAGGCCTATGCCTACGCGCTTCCCGGTACCCATGAAGTTATCCTGCTCCAGATTTAACCCGAGAATGATACCGGCGTCCTGGGCAAAGCCGATGCTGGCTCCAATACTTCCGGAGCTTTGTTCTTCGACAGTGTATTCTACATCGATCAGGTCATCGTGGCCGGCAACACCAGGGGTTTCGACTTTTGCGGTCTTGAAATAGCCGAGACGCTCCAGTCGCACGCGAGACTGTTCAATCGCGGCGGCAGAGGCCGGCGCACTCTCCATCTGTCGCATTTCACGACGCAGTACATCATCGGCCGTCTTCAGGTTACCCTTGAAACTGATACGGCGAACGTAGGTGCGTTTGCCAGGGTCGACAAAGAATTTCATAGCGACTGTTTTATCTTTGTCATCTACCTCGGGAATGCCGGTGACCTTGGCAAAATTGTAGCCTTCATCACCCAGTCGCTTGGTCAGGTACTCCTCGGTTGAAGTGACCATTACCTGGGAGAACACCTGTCCCTCAGACACCAGAAGGAAACGCCGCAGATCAGCCTCGGGCAGGACCAGGTCACCCGACAAATCCACTGAACTGATGGTGAATTTATCGCCCTCGGTGATATTGGCGGTGATATAGACTTCTTTTTTGTTAGGCGATACAGAGACCTGTGTCGAGTCTATGCGAAACTGCAGGTAACCGCGATCCATGTAGTAGGAAGTCAGAGTCTCGAGATCGCCGGTCAGTTTTTCTTTCGAGTATTTATCGTCGTTGGTAAAGAAAGACAACCAGCCTGTGGTATGCAGTTCAAATTCGTCCTGCAGTTCCTCTTCGGTAAATACTTCATTACCCACTACATTGATGTGTTTGATCGCAGCAACGGTGCCCTCGTCTACATCGATATTCACCGTCACCCGATTGCGTGGCTCCGGGATAACCTCAGTCTCGATATTGGCATCGTAACGCCCCTGCAGCACATACTGGCGCTGCAATTCCAATTGCATTCCTTCGAGCGTGGAACGCTGGAATACCTGCCCCACTGACAAGCCGGCGCCCTTGAGACCCTCTAGCAGGGCTTCGGTCTCAATAGCCTTGTTACCCTCAATATTAATTTCACTGATACTGGGGCGTTCAGTCACCTCAATTACCAGGACATTACCATCCTGGCCGATGCGGATATCGTCGAAGTTTCCGGTGGCGAACAGATTGCGCGTGGCTGCCCTGATCGTGCGCTCGTCCACTACGTCGCCCACACCGACACCCAGTGCGGCAAAAACGGTGCCCGCTGAAATACGCTGCAATCCTTCGACGCGGATATCGGAAATGATGAAAGTCTGCGCGACAACAAGAGGTGCAACTAGCAGTAGCACCAGAGCCAACACTTTAGGCATGCGTCTATTCAAAATATTCCCAATCACCCTTGGCAAGCCGCAGATTGCAGATGTCCATTGTTGGTTATTATCACTGCGACCACTACAGGCGTGTGAAATCGTTATACAGGGCCAGCATCATCATACTCAGAACCATAAAAAGCCCCAGTTGATAGCCCACGGACTGTATCTTCTCAGGTACCGGACGTCCCGCCAATAGCTCAATCGTATAAAACAGCAAGTGGCCGCCATCGAGCACCGGAATGGGCAGTAAGTTCAACACCCCCAAACTGACGCTCAACAACGCCAGAAAGCTGATGTAGGACTCCAGACCGGACTTGGCGGACGCGGTCGCCACTTTAGCAATGGTGATAGGTCCACTCAAGTTTTTTGGTGAGATCAAGCCCATCAACATCTTCTTGATCGATTTCAGCGTAAAGACAGACAGCTCCCAGGTCCGCGCAACACCGGCACCGAGTGCTTGCAGCGGCCCTCGCGAGTACTGGCGCACCATGTCCGGCGGCATGTCAGGTAATGCCACCGCAATGCCCACCCGCCCAATCTCCACCCCACTTTCGTCGTCAGGCACGCTCTCCGGTACGATGATAGCCTGCAGCATCTGGTCGCCGCGTTGGTATTCGACGGTAATCGGCTGCAGCGGGCGGGCACGGACGTAGTCCACCCAGTCCATCCACAGCGGCATATCGACGCCATCTGCCCGCAACACCTTGTCACCCGGTTCGATTCCAATCGCCGCAGCCGGCCCACCAGCTACGACCTCGCCTACCACCGGAGGGACCGGGGAGTGAACAGGCTGATGCCCAGCCCACCGAACAAGTCCGGCTGCTCCTGATCTGACAACCACTGATCAATCGTGCCACTGGATTCGTAGACCACATCCGAATCGGGATACTTCACTGCAAACGCGATGCTGCCGGTATCGCCGATACGATCCAGCAAGCGGAAACTCAGCGCTTGCCAGGTCGGCGTTGCAACGCCATCAACAGCCACAATTTCCTGCCCGGCTTCCAGCCCCGCTACGGCCGCTACCGAGTCTGGCTTCACTTCACTGATCAGCGGAACATAACCGGATTCCCCGGCCATAAATAAAAACCAGAAGGCGACGACAGCGAGTAACAGGTTGGCCAGCGGACCGGCAACTACCACGGCGATCCGCTGCAGCACCGGCTTGCGATTGAAGGCGCGATGCAACTGATCCGCAGGCACCTCGCCCTCTCTTTCGTCCAGCATTTTGACGTAGCCGCCCAAAGGTATTGCTGCAATGCTGTATTCAGTGTCCTGGCGGTCGCGCCAGCTGTATAACGCCGGGCCAAAGCCAATGGAGAAGCGCAACACTTGCACGCCGCAGCGCCGCGCCACCCAAAAATGACCAAACTCATGGATTGCCACCAGCACTGCGAGAGTGCCCAGCGTCAGAGCAATGGTATATAGAAGTTCCATTAGTTTTGCTTCACCGCACTGCGGGCCCGCCGAGCGTCCGCCAGATATAAAGTTGCCATTTCACGCGCCTGGGAATCGGCACTTTCGACCACCGATAGACTGGTGGGTTCAACGAAAGCTACGCGTTCCAGAGTGTGTTCTATCACTTCGGGAATGTCTGTAAAACAAATCCTATTTTCCAGAAATGCGGCAACGGCGATTTCGTTCGCCGCATTACACACCACCATGGCCGTGCCGCCAGCAGCCACTGATTCTCGCGCCAGACGCAGACAGGGAAAACGTGTTTCATCCGGCGCCTCAAAATCGAGTCGACCAGCTGCCACCAGATCCAGTGGATCCACACCGGAAACCAGACGGTCTGGCCAACCCAAACCGTAGGCGATGGCCGTGCGCATATCGGGGTTACCCAATTGTGCCAACACCGAGCCATCCAGGTACTGGACCATGGAATGTACAATGCTCTGGGGGTGCACAACCACCTCCACTTGTGAGGGCGCCAGATCGAAAATCCAACAGGCCTCGATGAACTCCAGACCCTTATTCATCAGAGTAGCAGAATCCACCGATATCTTGCGGCCCATAGACCAATTGGGGTGCGCGCATGCCTGGTCGGGCGTTGCCGCGCGCATTTGTGAGAGGCTCCAACTGCGAAATGGTCCGCCTGAGGCCGTGAGTAGTACCTTGCTGACACCCCGCGCTGAAGGTGTGGCAAGGGTACTGACAGGCATACACTGAAAAATTGCATTGTGCTCACTGTCGATGGGTAACAAACGCGCACCGGACTCGCGTACCGCCTGCATCAACAAATGCCCGCCCATCACCAACGACTCCTTGTTTGCCAGCAGCAGGGTCTTTCCTGCGCGCGCCGCAGCGAGCGTTGAGGGCAGGCCAGCTGCACCCACAATTGCTGCCATCACAAGCTCAACTTCCGGTGCAGTCACTACCTCGGCGAGGCCCTGTTCACCGTACTTTACCTGTGTAACGGACTCTGCCGGGAGCAGTTCCTGCAAATGCGTGGCGGCTGCCTCATCCATCATCACGGCAAAACGCGGCGCGAATTCCAGACACTGGGCTAACATCGCATCCACTGAACTGTGTGCCGCTAATGCATAGACAGCAAAGCGCTCCGGATGCTGCGCAATCACGTCAAGCGTGTTAACGCCGATCGATCCGGTAGAACCTAACACACTTATCCAGCGCTGTTGCAATGCCATGGCTACCAACCCACCAGCAAAAGACCCAGAGCAAAAACCGGTGCCGCGCCACACAAACTGTCAAGACGATCCAGCACCCCACCATGACCTGGCAGCAAACTGCCAGCGTCTTTCACGCCACTTTCGCGTTTGACCATACTGACAGTCAAATCGCCGACTACCGAAGCCAGCGACGTGCTGACGACCACAGCGATCACTGATGCCATGCCAATATGCGCAGCCCGCTCAGGTAGCAGATACCAGAACGCTACAGCTAATGCGACACATGCCGCCACGCCGCCCCAAAACCCTTCCCAGGTTTTGGCGGGACTCACCAGTACAGCCAGTTTGTGTTTACCCAAAAGCCTGCCACTGAAATAAGCACCAATATCGGCCGTCGCCACTATGATCACCAGTATTACCATCATCAGGCCTGCCGGCGGAAAACTGAGCAGGTAGACCGCAGAAAGCCACCCAGGCACAAGGATCAATACACCCATTGCACTGCGCATCGCTACTGTACGCCACAGCACTGCACTGTCAGGATAGCCCTTCACCCAGAGCAGTGCGAATGACCACCACAGGCAGCCAAGCCCAAGCAAGGGCTGCACCAGTTCCCGCGCCGGTTGCACGCCCAACTGGCAATACTGGTAAACCAACACCAGCGCCGCAAGCACCAGCAACACATAGAGCACGCGTGGCAGAGTGTGGCGCCAACCCGCCAGACTGGACCACTCCCAAGCGCCGAGCGCGACCAATAGACCAAAGCAAATGGCCAAACCGGACAAGGGCAGATAATAAATTGCGGACAAGAACAATCCGGCCATTATCAGGGCGGTAACAACTCTCTGTTTAAGCATCGGCACTCCCGTCCGCTACCTGCCCACCCTGATCGCGCAATCCGAATCGACGTTCGCGCAGACTATACTCTGCCAGCGCCCGGGCAAACTCAACTTCGTTAAAGTCAGGCCACAAAGTATCGGTAAAGTAGAGCTCGGTATAGGCAAAATGCCACAACATAAAATTGCTGATTCGAGCATCTCCACCCGTACGAATACACAGGTCTGGACGCGGCAGGTCACTAATCGAGATATTTTTATCAATCAATTGAGCGGTAATATCCTGCGGCTGCAGACTCCCCGCCTGAACCTGCCGGGCAAGCTTTTGCGCTGCCTGTGCGATGTCCCACTGACCACCGTAATCGACTGCAATCACCACTGTCGCGCCGGAGTTACCGCGCGTCAGCTCCTCCGATTGCCGCATCAACTTTTGTTGCCTTTGACTGAAGCGGCGACGCTCGCCAATAAAGCGAATGCGAATTCCATCCTGGTGCAGCTCCCGCACTTCATTACGCAGATAGCGAGAAAGTAGCGCCAGCAGCGCGCGCACTTCGGGAATCGGTCGCCCCCAGTTCTCACTACTGAACGCAAATAGCGTCAGTACTTCTACACCGTGGCGTTTGCACGCGCGCAACACTCCCCTGACCGCCTCAACACCAGCCCGGTGTCCGGTAGGGCCAGAGACGCCGCGACGTTTTGCCCAACGATTATTACCATCCATAATGATTGCGACGTGCCGCGGGACCACGGGAGCCACGTCATCGTGTGAAGTCGACAAAGTTTTGCTGGTAGCCACTGGTGGGCGCTATATTTCCAGCAGGTCGGCTTCTTTATCTGCCAACAACTTATCGATTTTGGCGACGAAGCCATCGGTCAACTTCTGCACTTCATCCTGACCGCGGCGCTCATCGTCTTCTGAGATTTCTTTCTCTTTCACCAGATCCTTGAGCATAGCCATCGCATCCCGGCGCGCATTGCGTACCGAAACCCGCGCAGATTCAGCCTCATTCCTTGCCTGGCGGATATATCCCTTGCGGGTTTCCTCGGTCAGCATCGGCATTGGAATACGAATCACCTCTCCTGCCGTAACCGGATTCAGGCCCAGATCGGACTTGTAAATAGCTTTCTCTACGGCTGGAATCATACTCCTGTCCCATACCGATAGGCTCAGCGTACGCGCATCTTCCACGCTGATATTCGCCACCTGGTTCAAGGGTGAGTCGGACCCGTAATAGTCCACACGAATGGTGTCTAATAAACTTGGATGCGCACGGCCGGTACGAATCTTGTTGAAATGATGTGCCAACGCCTCAAGGCTTTTTTCCATACGCTCTTTGGCGTCGTCTTTAATATCATTGATCATTATATTTCTCCTGTGCGCCCGGCTATTCGATCAACGTACCTTCGTCACCGCCCCTGACTATATTGAGCAGCGCGCCGGGCTTTTCCATTTTGAACACTCGCACAGGCATGTTGTGGTCGCGACACAGGCAAATGGCGGTCAAGTCCATGACTTCCAGCTTTTTATCCAGAACTTCGTCATAGCTAAGGCGTTCGTACTTGATGGCGCCGGGTACCTTCATTGGGTCGGCAGAGTAAACGCCATCGACCTTGGTCGCCTTCAATACCAGGTCCGCATCCATCTCGATTGCGCGCAGGCAAGCCGCGGAATCGGTAGTAAAAAACGGATTGCCGGTGCCTGCAGAAAAAATCACCACATCGCCGTTCATCAGAGCACGAATGGCTTTACGCCTGTCGTAATGGTCAACGACACCTGTCATTGGAATGGCGGACATGGCCTGAGTAGCGATGTTCGATCGCTCCAGCGCATCGCGCATAGCCAATGCGTTCATCACCGTGGCCAGCATGCCCATTTGGTCTCCGGTCACCCTGTCCAGACCTGCTTGTTGCAAAGCTGCGCCGCGAAACAGATTGCCACCGCCCACCACGAGACCCACCTGCACCCCAATACCCACCAACTGACCGATAGCCAGTGCCATCGAGTCCAGAATTTTGGGGTCAATCCCGAAACTTTCGCTGCCAGTGAGTGCCTCACCGCTAAGCTTTAGCAGTATTCGCTTATATATTTTTTCGCCTGCCAACTGGGGCATAAAACTCCCTCCAAAAGCTGTGTCGTATACTACAGGACATCACGCTATCTCCCTAGTGGCTTTGGCTGAATTTTCAGGCTCTTTGGGCGAATCAGCATAGCGCTGCACCACAGGCGCGGAGTGACCGCATCCCACGCATGCGGGGTCATATCCAATCGCAAAAAAAACGGGGCTAAGCCCCGTTTTCATTTTACTTTATCTGCAGATCAACCCTTCAGCTGGGCAGCCACTTCCTGGGCAAAGTCCACTTTCTCAACATCAATGCCCTCACCCACTTCAAAGCGCACAAAGGACACTACTTCAGCACCGGCATTGGAGACCAGCTTGCCGACAGTGATCTCAGGATCCTTGACGAAAGGCTGTTCTGTCAGGCTGTTTTCTGCCAGAAACTTCTTGATCCGGCCGCCAATCATCTTCTCAATAATTTCAGCAGGCTTGCCGGAATCCTGTGCCTGCGCCATGAAAATTTCCTTCTCCTTGGCCACCAGATCCTCGGGCATATCGGCAGCGGAGACAACTTGCGGGTTAACTGCCGCAACGTGCATCGCCACATCCTTCGCCAGGTCCTGGTCTCCGCCTTTGAGTTTAACCAACACGGCGATGCGATTATTGCTGTGCACGTAGGAACCAACCACACCTGCATCGGCATCCAGAATCTCAATGCGCCTTACGCCGATATTCTCCCCGATCTTCTGCACCAAGGCTTCGCGGTTGGACTCCAGATCACCCTGCATTAGCGCGGCAACATCCGTTTGTTTCGTCGCAAAACCAGCATCAACGACTTTGTTCACAAACGCCAGGAAGTTTTCATCCCGCGCAACAAAATCCGTTTCACTGTTCACTTCTACCAACACGCCAAAACTGCAATCGTCGGCAACGCGTATGGCGACAACGCCGTCCGCTGCGGTTCTACCGGCTTTCTTGGCGGCCTTCATGCCGCTGGACTTGCGCAGTTCTTCAATGGCCAACTCGATGTCGCCACCCACCGAAGCCAGTGCTTTTTTACACTCCAGAAGGCCCAGGCCTGTACGCTCACGCAATTCTTTTACCAGTGCTGCTGACATTGGTACTCCTCCTTATCTTTATCCAGGAACCGGGTTCCTGAAAACGAAAACCCCCGGCAACTTTACCAGGGGTGTAATAACTCCCTGACCGACAAAAGGTCAGCGCTGAACATCCGCCTACCCGGCAGGTGTTGCCGACTCCACAGGTTCATCCACTGCAACTTCAGGCTGGGAAGCAGGCGCTGCCTCCTCCACAAACTCATTCTTGACCATCACCGCATCGCCGGATTCGACCTTACCTAACACACAGGCATCTGCCACCGCAGTGACATACAGTCTGACCGCGCGTATTGCGTCGTCATTGCCAGGGATAATGTAGTCCACACCATCAGGGTTGCTGTTGGTATCAACAATACCAATCACAGGTATACCCAGCTTATTGGCTTCGCTGATTGCAATACGCTCGTGATCCACATCAACAACAAACAATGCATCTGGCAGGCCACCCATGTCCTTGATACCACCGATGCTGCGCTCGAGCTTTTCCATATCCCGGGTACGCATCAGGGCTTCTTTCTTGGTGAGGCGCTCAAAGGTGCCATCACTTTGTTGCGCTTCCAGATCGCGCAGACGCTTGATAGATGCACGAATAGTCTTGTAGTTGGTGAGCATACCGCCCAGCCAACGGTGGTTGACGTAGGGCATACCAGCGCGTTCGGCTTGCTCCTTGATCACCTTGCCAGCAGCTCGCTTGGTACCTACAAACAGGATTTTGTTTTTATTACCCGCGAGTCGCTTGACCATCTCCAACGCATCGTTAAAGGCTGGAACGGTGTACTCAAGATTGATAATGTGAATCTTATTGCGGGCACCGAAGATGTACTGGTCCATTTTTGGATTCCAGTATCGAGTCTGGTGACCGAAGTGTGCGCCTGCCTGAAGCAGGTCGCGCATGCTGACTTGCACTTGTGACATAAATAGTTACCTTGTGTGGGTTAATCCTCCACATATCCCTGTCACCAAACCCCCGGCTGACAACGCCGTGCGGCACCCTGGTTCAGGTGTTGATATGTGTGTGACGTTTGCTTTTTAATCCCCGCGCAACTGCGCATTCATACGAAATGCCTGGCAGCCCCGACAGGAGGCGCGCTTTATACCATAACGGGCCAAGGGATAAAAGGGCTGCACGGTGCGGCGCGAGCACGGCATTACTCATTTGCTTGTCGAATAAGGTAGACTGTTCGCGCCGCATAACGGTAAACCACCAAATTCAAAGATTTTTTCTGATATTTATCAACAGGTTAACGATGACTGCATCGATCAAAACGGCGGATGAGATAGACAAGATGCGCGTTGCGGGCCGCCTCACCGCAGAAGTACTGGAAATGATCGTGCCGTATGTACAGGTGGGCGTTACGACGGGTGAACTCGACCGCATTTGTCACGACTATATTACCGAGAAATTGCAGGCCATACCCGCACCCTTGAATTACCACGGATTTCCGCGCTCCATCTGCACTTCGATCAACGATGTCATATGCCACGGCATCCCGTCCGACACCAAGAAATTGAAAAGCGGGGATATCATCAATATCGATGTCACCGTCATCAAGGATGAGTACCATGGCGATTCTTCAATCATGGTAGAGGTGGGCGAGGTACCAAGCCACGCCCGCCGACTGATCGAGGTCACTCGCACCTGCCTGTACAAGGCGATCGACGTCGTCAGACCGGGGGCCACTCTCGGCGATATTGGGCATGTAATTCAGCAACATGCGGAAAAAAACCATTACTCGGTGGTGCGCGAATACTGCGGTCATGGAATTGGCAAGATATTTCACGAAGAACCCCAGGTCCTGCACTATGGACGCAAGGGCACTGGGCTGGTCCTGGAGCCAGGAATGACTTTCACCATAGAGCCAATGATCAACGCCGGAAGGCGGCACACGCGGCTGAACGCAGCTGACGGATGGACCGTGACAACACGCGATGGTCGCCTTTCAGCCCAGTGGGAGCACACTATCTGCGTCACTGAGAACGGCTGCGATGTCCTCACCCGTCGCAGTGACGAACCAGGATTTGGTGGATAATGCCCATGTCCCAAATCACTCTGCCATCGGCAATGTTCGATACGCAGGCCTTCAAAGACACACTCACTCTCCAGAATGCAATCCGTCGCTGCAAGAATGCGATTACCAGCACCACGCACTACCTGCATGAGCAATTTCGCATGGGCGCACAGGCCAGCCTATTGATCCGCCAGCGGGCGGCGTTCATGGACATACTGCTGGGCAGCCTTTGGGATTTGCAGGACTGGGGCTCAGCTGAGCTCGCGATGGTTGCCGTCGGCGGCTATGGACGAGGAGAGTTACACCCTCATTCAGACATCGACCTGTTGATTCTGCTGGGCTCCGGTAGCGACGACTGCAGAGACGAGTTATCGGGCTTCCTGACGCTGCTGTGGGACATCGGACTCAATATCGGACACAGCGTCCGAAACGTCGACGAATGCGTAGCGCAAGCGGCGAGCGATATCACCATCCTGACCAACCTGATGGAGGCGCGGGTAATACGCGGCCCCAACAGTTTGATGCAGCAGGTACGCGAACTCACTGGCCCAGAAAAAATGTGGTCCAGCAGGGATTTTTTCCAGGCCAAACTGGAAGAGCAAGCTACCCGACACAACAAATTTGCTGACACCGAATCCAACCTCGAACCTAACGTGAAGGGCTCACCTGGAGGCTTGCGCGACCTACAGATTATCGGCTGGATTGCGGAACGTCACTTTGGCGTGGAATCCGTGGAACAAATTACCGCCAAGGAATTCCTCAATCCTGAGGAGATGGCAATTCTCACCACAGGACGGGATTTTATGTGGCAGGTGCGCTATGCATTGCACATGATTACCGGCCGAGAGGAAGATCGCTTGCTATTTGACCACCAGCGGGAACTTGCCCGCCTGTGGGGATTTGAAGACGGCGACAAGCTGGCTGTAGAGCAGTTCATGCAAACTTACTATCGCTGGGCACTCGCCCTGGGCCAGTTGAATGAGGTGCTGATTCAAAACTTCGACCAGGCCATTCTTCGTCAGAATATGGAAGACGATATCAGCATCCTCAATGACAGGTTCCGGGTGCGCAACGGCTACATTGAGGTGCGCGAAAAGGATCTATTCGACAAGCAGCCGGGTGCGCTGCTGGAAGTTTTCCTGCTCTGCGCGACACATGAAAATATCATAGGCGTTGCCGCGCCGACAATTCGCCTGATTCGCGACCATCGACACCTGGTCAACCAGTCCTTCAGGGATGACGAACGCAATAGGCAGACGTTCCTGCAAATCCTGCGTAGCACCAACAAAATGACGCTGCAACTGCGACGCATGGCGCGTTACGGCATCCTCGGCGACTATCTACCCGAGTTCGGACGCATCATGGGGCAAATGCAGTACGACCTGTTTCACACCTATACAGTTGATGCGCACACACTGGAAGTCATTAAAAATGCGCGACGCTTTCAACTTTCCGATATCGAGGATAAATTTCCTGTGTCGAGCCGGGTTGCCCGACGACTGCGCAAGATTGAGCTTCTTTACATCGCCGCCCTGTATCACGACATAGGCAAGGGTCGCGGAGGAGATCACTCTGAACTTGGGGCAGCAGATGCCCGCCAGTTTTGCGAAAATCACGGGCTGGACCAGAAGGACTCCGATCTGGTGGTGTGGCTGGTACGCAACCACCTGCTGATGTCGGCTGTGTCACAACGCAAGGATATTTCGGACCCGGAGGTAATCCAGCAGTTTGCGGCGCATGTGAAGGACGAGGAACACCTCGATTACCTTTTCACGCTGACGGTAGCTGACATCAACGGTACAAATCCCACACTGTGGAACGCCTGGCGCGGCAGCCTGCTGCGCCAGCTCTATACAGAAACCCGTCGTGCATTGCGACGCGGACTGGATAATCCCGTAGACAAACAGGCACTGGTAGAACAGGCACGCCAGACGGCAAGTGACATTCTTGAAGGCCGTGGGTTCACCACTAAAGAACTGGATGACCTGTGGCGGGGACGAGGCGAGGACTATTTCCTGCGAGAAAGGATAGAAGATATCGCCTGGCATACTGAAGCCATCGCCGGGCACCACGATCGCGATAAACCACTGGTCATCCTGCGCAACAATGCAGAGTCGAGCGTGGCCAACACCACTCAGATTTTCATTCACACAAAAAGTAACGCACAGTTGTTCTCGCGAATTTGCGCAGCGTTGGAACAACTTGACCTCAGCGTGCACGATGCCCGCATTTACAACGCCAGCGAGGGTATGAGCCTGGACACCTTCTTCGTTCTGGACTCCAACGGCCAACCCATTACCGAAGATGGCGCGCGACTGATCCACATCAAAGAGTACCTCAGCGAAATACTGGGCAATGACACCGGTAAGGTGGCGATTCCAGCGCGACGCACTCCAAGGATTATGAAATCCTTCTCCATCCCCACTGAAACCCGCATTTACATTGATAAAATCAAGAACGTCTCAGTGCTGGAGGTATCGACACCAGACAGACCGGGGCTGCTTGCGCGTTTGGGCAGAATCTTCGAGGCTTACAATGTCGAGTTGCAGACAGCGAAGATTCAGACGCTGGGCGAACGCGTCGAAGACGTATTTTTTATTACTGATCATCGGCAACAGGCGATCACTGATGCACAAGTGTGCAACGCGTTGCAACGCACTATCTGCGACGAACTAGACGAACAAGCTGCAGCCTGACGAATCTCTGCGATGAATCCACATTTAGAATATCTAGAGCCCTACCCTTTTGCGAAACTGCAACAGCTACTGAGTGACCTGCAACCAGCCGCTGGCAAAAGCGCCATCGCCTTGTCCATCGGTGAACCGCAGCACGCGTCGCCGGAATTCGTCATCAAAGCCATCTCGGACAATTTGCAGCGCCTTGCCAACTACCCCACCAGTATTGGCCTACCAGAGCTGCGCGCGACCATGGCGACCTGGTTACAGCGACGCTTCAATTTGACATCGGTTGACGCACACAGCCAGGTATTACCGGTAAACGGCACGCGGGAGGCATTGTTTGCATTTGCGCAGACTGTGGTGTCTCCCGACATGGGCGCGCTGGTTATGAGCCCTAACCCCTTCTACCAGATCTACGAGGGCGCTGCGCTGCTGGCTGGCGCCAGGCCACACTTTATCAATTGCACCGCAGACAGCGGTCTCCTGCCAGACTTTGCCAGCGTGACGGAACAACAGTGGCAGCAGTGTCAATTGTTGTACCTGTGCAGTCCCGGGAATCCAACCGGCGCCGTCATGTCTGTACAGCAGTTACAGGACATTATTCGCCTCGCCAGGGAATTCGATTTTGTCATTGCCAGCGACGAGTGCTACTCGGAAATCTACTTCGATGAGGCGTCTCCACCCCCAGGTCTGCTGCAGGCCTGCGCGGCCATGGGCGACAGTGATTTTCGCAATTGTGTAGTCTTCCACAGCCTGTCCAAACGCTCCAACCTGCCAGGCTTACGCTCAGGTTTTGTCGCCGGTGACGCACAGATTCTGCGAATGTTCCTGCAGTATCGGACCTACCACGGCTGCGCCATGCCAATTCACCACCAGTTGGGTAGCATCGCTGCATGGAACTACGAAAACCACGTGGTAACCAACCGTGAGCTCTACCGCAAAAAGTTCGCCGCGGTACTCGCACAGCTTGAAGGCCACCTGGAGGTGTCCGCACCCGATGCCGGCTTTTACCTGTGGCCGAAAACACCGGTGAGCGACCTAGAATTTGCGCGCCAGTTGTATGCCACTGAAAACGTTGTCGTACTACCCGGACGCTTTCTTGCACGTGAATCAGATGGCATCAATCCCGGCGAAAATCGGGTGAGAATGGCCTTAGTGGCGAACGCCGATCACTGTATAGAAGCCGCGCAGCGGATTGTGCATTGCCTGGGACGGCTGTAGGTCGCGCCTCTTGCTGAAAGCGGAACGCGCACAGTATATCTTGCACCGCCTGCAGGAATTGTATCCGGAACCAGCCATACCACTGGATCACAGCGGACCGTTTACCCTGCTGATAGCGGTACTGCTGAGCGCACAATGCACCGATGAGCGTGTCAACAAGGTTACGCCAGCACTGTTTGCACTGGCTGATACACCCGCAAAAATGGCAGCACTGGATGTTGAGCAGATCAGAGAAATCATTCAACCTTGCGGGCTGTCACCGCAAAAATCAAAAGCTATCAAACGGCTCAGCGAAATTCTGCTGGAGGAACACGGCGGCAAAGTACCCGCCGACATGGAGGCACTGGAACGCCTGCCCGGAGTTGGCCACAAGACTGCCAGTGTAGTGATGTCGCAGGCGTTTGATGTTCCAGCATTTGCGGTAGACACGCACATCCACCGCCTGGCGCAGCGCTGGGGGTTGAGCAATGGCAGGAATGTGGTACAAACCGAACGCGACCTGAAACGACTATTTCCGGAGGAGTATTGGAACCGCCTGCATCTGCAGATGATTTACTATGGTCGCCAGTACTGCTCAGCGCGCGGTTGCGATGGACGCGTGTGTGAGATCTGCAGGACCTGCTATCCAAACCGCAAGCACCCTAAAAAAACCGTCAAGGCCTGAATCCTGAACTATCCTGAATTCTGGTCGTCGCTCGGGTGCAGTCATCCGTGCGCAGGATCGCTATAACTGCTGCGCTGGCTTTGCTATGCTACGCGGCCCCACAAAGCACGCTATCACCGGAGTATTGCTGTGATTACACTCTATGGCATAAAAAATTGCGACACGGTTAAAAAGGCGCGGAAGTGGCTGGACACTCAGGGCATCGACTATCAGTTTCATGATTTTCGCGAAAACGGATTGGACGCGGAAGCTGTCGCTCAATGGGTGGAGGAACTGGGATGGCAGAACCTGCTCAATCGACGCAGCCCGAGTTGGCGTTCGCTGGATGAACAAACGCGGCTGAGCATGGATGATGCAACCGCGCAGAAGGTAGTGCTGTCGCAGCCGACACTTATCAAACGTCCGCTACTGGACACGGGGCAGCAACGCTACACTGGTTTTTCGGCAGCGAGCTACGCCAAAATTTTTAACGCACATACCCTCTGACAGGGTCAGTAATTCACCATGGAGTTGACATGACGAACAGCGCATTTGCCTTTGGCCTAGGTGTGGGCACCCACAACGGCAAAGGAGACTGGCTGGAAGTATTTTTCCCGCAGCCCGTCCTCAATCCTTCACAGCAGCTATGCAGTGCCCTTGGGCAACTCGACAACAACCAAACCCTCGGCACTGCACAACTGCAGGACCTGCAGGCAGCGCTGTCCAAAGCCGGAGAATCCGCACAGGCACAAATTGCTGGACAGCTACTTGAAAGCGGTCGACCTGCAGTAGCGGTACTGCTGTGCACCGATGCTGCACCGGGAAATGTTCCAGAAGCATATTTGAAACTGCACCTGTTGTCGCATCGGCTGGTGAAGCCTCACGGCACTAATCTCGATGGCCTGTTCGGGGCACTGCCGAATGTCGCCTGGACCAGTGAGGGCGCAATCGATCTCAGTGAGCTTCCCCAGCGGCAACTGGCGGCAAGATTGCGCGGTGAGGTGCTGGAGGTCAGCTGTGTCGACAAATTTCCCAAGATGACCAACTACGTGGTGCCTGCCGGCGTACGCATTGCGCACACCGCCCGGGTGCGCCTGGGAGCCTATCTCGGTGAGGGTACCACTGTAATGCACGAGGGCTTCGTCAATTTTAATGCTGGCACCATTGGTCCAGGAATGATCGAGGGGCGCATCTCTGCCGGAGTTCTGGTCGGTAGCGGCTCCGATCTCGGCGGCGGCTGCTCGACAATTGGCACCCTTTCGGGCGGTGGCAACATCGTCATTTCTGTGGGAGAAAAGTGCCTCATCGGTGCCAACGCGGGAATCGGTATTCCGCTGGGTGATCGCTGCACAGTGGAGGCAGGATTGTTTGTCACCGCTGGCACCAAAGTCACGATGCTGGACGCGGACGGCATGCCGGTGGAAACGGCGAAAGCCCGTGATCTCGCCGGCAAGTCCGACCTGCTATTTCGCCGTAATTCCACTACAGGTTCAGTGGAGTGCCTGACCAACCGCACTGCAGTAGAACTTAACAAGGAATTGCATGCGCATAATTGAGTGCTGCTGCGGATAACTGACGTGGAAAAGACACTGGAACTGTGTTGTGAACTGATACGCCGGCCCTCGGTGACACCCGAGGACGCAGGCTGCCAATCTTTGATGATGGAGCGGCTGCAGGCGCTGGGATTTGAGTGTGTCGCACTGCCGCATGGCGGGGTCAGTAATTTCTGGGCGCAGCGCGGCCAGCACGGGCCGCTGCTGGTATTCGCCGGACACACCGATGTCGTGCCGAGTGGCCCCAGCGAGCTATGGGATTCACTGCCTTTTGAACCAACTGTGCGCAACGGAAGGTTGTTTGGCCGCGGCAGCGCTGACATGAAGGGCAGCCTGGCTGCGATGCTGGTTGCCTGTGAGCAGTTTGTAGCTCAATACCCCAATCATCCGGGGCGGATAGGCTTCCTGATTACCTCCGACGAGGAAGGCCCTGCGGTAGACGGCACTGTACGCGTGCTGGAGTATCTTGCCAAACAGGGCCAGAGCATTGACTGGTGTGTCGTCGGCGAACCTTCCAGTTCTGCAACTCTTGGGGATGTCATCAAAAATGGCAGGCGGGGGTCGCTGGGCGCAGTGCTCACCGTACGAGGTGTGCAGGGCCATATTGCCTACCCACACCTGGCGGACAATCCAATCCACAAAATACTGCCAGCATTGCACGAACTCACTCAGCAACAATGGGATCAAGGCAGCGAATTCTTCCCGCCCACCACCATGCAGCTCTCAAACATTCACGCTGGTACCGGCGCAACCAATGTCATTCCGGGTGACGTGCAGGTGCTTTTCAACTTCCGTTTCTCCACCGCCGTCACTGACCACGAACTGCGCCAGCGAACCGAATCCATACTGCGTGCGCATGGGCTCGACTTCGATATACAGTGGCAGTTAAGTGGACAACCGTTTCTGACACCTGCCGGTAAACTGGTTGCAGCTGCTATCGACAGTATTACGCAGATCACCGGGCGCGCACCAGAACTGTCGACCGCAGGGGGCACTTCCGATGGTCGCTTTATCGCTCCAACCGGCGCACAAGTGGTGGAAGTGGGGCCGGTCAATGCCACCATACACAAACTGAACGAGCATGTGGTGGTAGCAGACCTGCCACGACTCGCGGCAATCTATCAGGGTATTATGGAGCGACTGCTGCTAGAGGGCGTCTAACTGCTTTTGCAGTCCGAGGCGAGCAAATCCCTGATTACCTTCACCGGGAACAACGACTACCTTTCCTTTCCCCAGTGCTGCAAGACTTGCCGCCACCACCGCCTCGGATGTCATCCACATCTGCTCGGGAATTCGCGAGCGCTCGAAACCGCCCGCTTCCATAGGATCGTGAAATTCTGTGCGCGTATAACCTGGGCACAGTGCCTGCACTTCGATACCCGTAGTGGACAACTCATCCTGCAGCGCTAACGAATAGTAATTCAGAAACGCCTTGGTAGCTCCATACACGGCCATGCCCTTGCCTGGAATAAATGCGCCCAATGAGGAAACGTTGATAATTACGCCAGCACCGAGTTCGCGCATGAACGGTATCGCCGCGCGACACAGCGTGATGCTGGTGTCGATGTGCAGGTTCACCATAGCCCGCTGACTTTCGATCGACAGCCGGTCGAAGTTGCCGAAGGTACCAAAACCGGCATTGTTCACCAGATAGTTTACCGGCCCCTGCTGGCGTATTGCCTCCATTGTTCTGGCAACACCCTCCACACTGCCGAGGTCCGCTTCTACCGGGTGCAGCTCGACTGTATTTCCCAACTCACGCGCCAGTGCGCTCAGGCGTTCACGGCGGCGTGCCACGGCGATAATGACATCGCACCGGGCGGCCAACTGCCGGCAGAATTCTGCGCCCAACCCTGCCGAAGCGCCAGTGACGAGCGCCGTTACCTTCTGTTCAGACATACTTTCTCCGGATATTGAATGGGGATAATCGGCCCCGTGGCTACTTGAGAGTGCGACAGCCGCCCTGATACAAGTGCATCACAGCAAACTGCGATGCACGTAGACATCATACCGCACGGCTTTTCCAGTGATACTGTGAGAGGGTGGCAACGCCGCCAGACTCGACGCCCTGATTGGTCGCTTTACCACGACCCTCGCAGCATTTTGCTGCAGAGCCCAAAGCAACAGTGCTTCGCCTTCCCGCTCGTGTGCGTCAGGCTCCAACAGCTGCTGGAATAGTGCCATTTCCTTTTTCACTGCGGCACTTTTTCCGCGCGGTGGAAACATCGGGTCCAGGTAGATGACCTCAATCTTTTGCAGCCTTGATGGCGATATCAGGCGAGCATCAGATGGAAACAATTCCATGCGCCGCACCGTATCAACCAACCAGGAATCTGCGCTTCCCGCAGCAATCTCAAGACCCGCTCGCAATAGCTCTGCCATTACCGGCTGGCGCTCGCAGAGAAGAATATCGCAACCCAGATCAGCCAGCACAAAAGCATCGCGGCCCAGTCCTGCCGTTGCGTCCAATACGCTTAACAGTGGTTTTTTGTCCAGCCCCACCGCTTTACCCAAAAGTTCGCGGCCGCCAGAACGGCGACGATGCCGCATATCTGAACTGCCGAAATCCACGGCCACCGGCCCCGGTGCTCCTCTACCAGTTCGCTGCAAGCTGCGTTGCCGGCCGCTAACCAGCAATACAGTTTGCGCATCCATGCAATATTCGGGGTGAATGCCCGCACCCAAAAGTGGCAGGGCCAGACGTTGCGCCAATTCAGTGGCGAGGGGGATATCTGCCGCCGCCGCGGGAAGCAGCGCCAGCTCAGCGGACAGGGTTTAATCTCGCTCGGGGGATATGTAGCGCCATCATATACCACCGACGGCGAGCATTGCCTCAAGGCTGAGACAGTTCTTCTCGATAGCATCCATATACAGGTGCCTGCCATTAAAATAGTTGGCAGCGTAACGGTGTACGCTGTTGAAATGCCCATCCAGACGAACACCTATTGCGGTACGCATAAAGTGCGGCGTCTGTCGTAACAACTGGTCAGGAGACTGGTACAGGGTGCGCTTGTGGTTGCCATCGCTGGTATCACCCGCCAGACCACCCTCGGTGAATTCCTCAAACAGGAAATCACGGCATTTTTGTATGTAGGCGACGTCAGACATCTGCGCAATCAGGTCGGCCGTGCCCAATAACTTACCCAGCAGATGTTCCTGCTCATTGGCCACAGGTAACGCGCTCGGGTCCACTTCGTGCCCGGTGAAATGCAGAATCCGTGTACATGGATCAACCATGTACAGCAGGCCAACCTGCGGCAGGTAGCCGGTGATAAAGCGGATGCCGCGGCTCACATGCACCCGCGTATAGGCAGCGCCATTCTGGTTGCGGTTGTCCCGAGTACGACGAATGTAACCTGAATCATGAAACAACGCTGCCGCGATTCCAATCATCGCCATCTGCGGTCCCAGCCGGTCCTTTTCTGCACTAGTGCATTCGTAGCCATCGAGCAGGCGTGCCATGGCAAGGGTGACATCCAGCACATGCTGAGTATCGTGGTAGGGAACATCACACGCCCTGTACCCCGGATACTGACCGCGATAGAGCCTGGCGAAATCACGAAACAATACTGCAACAGGCCAAAGATCGGCGCTCGGATAGCGATTCTGCAGGATCTCGGTCACTGCAACAGCGACAGATTCCGGATTCGAAACGTCGACCGTATTGCTCACGTCCATGTGTCCAGCCCGCAGGAACTGCCCCATATCAAACCTAGTCCTCGATGATTTTTTTTACGCCACTTTTGCGGAGCATGCAGGCCAGATCGTCGAACAGTTCCTCGGCGCTCGGTGCCGTATCGGCGGGCAAACTGTTGCGCTCACCGTCGGCATTTGGCGAGGCGCGTCCAGGTAATTGATCATGGCTGAGCCCCAGCGATAATTTTCTCCCTTCGAGATCGATCTCAATTTGCAGATTGTAGGCAAACCGCGACAGGCCGTGCTTGTCTACAATACGAAAACGACGCGGTCGTGTTTGTCCATCGCGCTCAACGCCTTCCGTCAACCGGCAGGATATCGAATCGATGTTCTTGCCTGACAACGGGATACCGTGCAGGGCGGGCAGCACACGGTTACAAGCGTTCACAAAAGAAGTGGCCGAAACAGAAGTAATTGATTTAACGGTGTTCGAACTCCAGCCTGCCTGCTCGCAATGAAATTCACCAATCAACATCTGATTGGCCTGCGCAAGGTCGAGCATACGTGCCAGTTCAATAGTCACGTCACCGACAATGTAGCTGAATACCGAAGGGTTCACGCCTTCCGCCTGATACAACTCATAATGCCCGCCAATGTGGTAACCGGTGCGGATCGCCGGGACGGTGTGACCTCTTGAGGCCGCCTGCGCTACCGCATTGTCGGCCACCACCAAAAGCATAAATACGAACAGGTCCTGATTGGCGGTAGGGCTCAAATCGCGGTTCCAGATGTAATACCCATCGCCAGTGGTAGTTCGAGCGAAGTTGATCTCAATGCCCTGAGCCAGCAGCTTGTTGTAAGCAGAGTTGAGCGAGTAGGAAAGGCTGTTCAACTGGCTGGCCTGTTCAAACGGTGTGTAGAGCGAAAAATCAACGATGTCGAGCAATATAACCGCGCGACTCTCGACGTAGCTTAAACCGTAGCGCTTGATTACCTGCTCCACCGCTTCCAGCACTGGCGCCTCTTCAGACAGCGCAGTATCGAGCTTGATGAAAGTGGGGGAGACATCCAGGCGCTTGCTAACTGCGAAAAGCTCTTCCCGGGTCTTGCGGCGTTCACCGGAAATAAGACCGCGGATAAACGCCTCGTTGTCACGGCTTTGATCCGTTGCTGTGTCACCGGCCGCGCAGTAGTTCCCCAGAAAGTAATGCGGCACAAATATCACCAACACACCGCGCTCGTCAGAACTCCAGCACAGCACAATGTTCTGTCCCATGCGCCACTGCCTGCGCAGTGTGGTTTCCAGTGCTTTCAGATTGCCGCGTTGCACAATACTAATGGCGTTCAGCGACTCAGCACTGTCGACCTGCTTTTGTCCGATGCTGGATTCGCCCTGCCCCAACTCACCCGTTTCGCTGGAATTTGCCATACCTTTTCTGGTCTCCAATGGCCTAAAGTTGTAGTGAACTACATTACAACTACTGGCATTATAGAGGCCTGTTGACGTGGGAGCCACGTCTGAATCCTTCGAAGTTGCCACGTTTATCGAAGCCTTGGGTATTGAGGGTAAGGGAGTTTGCCTAGCATGTCGCACCGTCTGGTTTATTGTGTCCTTGTTCCTATATTTTTCTTGTTGGGCGCCTGCCAGGGCTATGACGTCACAGTCAACGACAAGGTCGTCTACACCCCTGTACCGCTATTTAACGACTTCACCACACCCGACCCAGGGCTAAATAGCTGTATCAAACGGGCCATCAATGATGGAGTTTTCACGCGGGCCGACCAACTGACGTCCCTCGATTGCAGTTTTGCCGGCATTGAAAGCCTCGCCGGTCTCGCCATATTCACTGAACTCAAGACTCTGCGCCTGTCTGCAAACAAGGTGCGCAATGTGGTTGAGCTCGGCAATCTAAGGGCATTGGAAGCAGCGTACCTTGACGACAACCAGATCATCGATCCAGTCCCTCTGTACCACCTGCCCCTCCTGCGCCACGTTGATCTCTCCGGTAACCCGGCCCTGCAGTGTCCTGGACCGGGAAGCTTGGCGCAGGTGACAACCTTGATACTTCCTGAGCACTGTCGCTGACAACAGACTCTGAGGCTATCGTAATGGCATCGCGTGAGGTACCCTCACCGCAGCCTTTGGATACAGGAACGCGAGCGAACTCACAGTTTTTCCAAAAAAGTACTACGGGCAGCTAAAGTGGATTGCGCTGTAGCCTTGCTCGTGGGCTAAACCAGTTCGAGCCAATCAAAACCGCCTGCCTGCTCGGCAAACACTACGCTATCGAGGGAGTCGAGAACTGACAGCAGCGCACGCTGAGCATGCTCCCTGCTATTATTTTTTTCACTGATATGCGCCACCACCAGATGACGCAAGCGGTTACAGTCGATTTGCCGCAGCAGATCCGCGGCCTGCGAGTTATTCAGATGGCCCCAGTCGCCACCAACGCGTTGCTTGAGGTGCTGCGGATAAGGTCCCTCCAACAGCATCGAGAGATCGTGATTGAATTCCAGCAACAAACTTTGGCAGACTCGGAAGTTGTCGATGACATGGGGGGTTATACTTCCCAGATCGGTGAGGATGCCCAGTGAATACTCGCCCCAGTTCAAACGGTACTGGCAAGGTTCCGCCGCATCATGAGGCACCGCAACGGCCTTAACCATCAGATTGCCGATGCTAAAGGTCTCCTCACAGTTGAACTGGCGCAGTTCATAGCTGCCATCGCAACGACCTGTCCTGCCGGTACCATGGGTCAAATACACCGGAATACAAAACTTATTCGACAATGCTGCGACGCCACTGGCGTGGTCCGAGTGCTCGTGCGTGACCAGTATCGCGCTCAGTTGCGCGGGTTCCACCTGCAGGCGTGCCATGCGCCGCAAGGTTTCACGTAGTGAGAATCCACAGTCAATCATTACCAGGGTATCGCCTGCTCTTACCAGCGTGGCGTTGCCCTTGCTCCCTGAGCCGAGTGAAGCGAATTGCACCGGGAACTACCTGACTGAAACGCAAAGGCGCTCAGTCGATATTGCCCTTGATCACGGCCAGGAGGTCCTGGTCTTCGCGATTCTCAAAGGAAATGGTCTGGTCTTGTGGGCTTAGGCGAATGCCCACAGCATTGTCTGGCAGCGACTGCATGCTGACATCAAATGACTGCCCCACCACAGGGTTAGCGTTATCGCTATTCCACAGCGAGCTCCACCAGCTTTTCTCTCCCTCGGTCGCCGCCTGGCCGAGATAACGCACATAGTACACACCACTGCTGCGATTCTTATCGGTAATTTCAAAACCGGACTTTTCCAATGCAAGGCCGAGTGAAGCCCAGGCCCGGTCAAAAGGCAGCTCCAGTCGCAGGTAGCTATAACCCTCTGGTGCTTCCACCAGTGTTATCTTGCCGCCGGCACGAATACCCTGCTCGGCAATCATCGACACAGGTGCGGAATCGGAACTGTTGGCGAGAAACTGTGCTACCGCTTGCAGCATCTGCGCAGCCTGGGCAGGATCGTCCGACTTGGTCGGCCACGGCGCAGTATCTGCTGCCTGTGTCATCTGCAACACATGCAACTCACTGGTGCCACGTTGCACGCCCTGATCAATGCGAAACTGAAAGCGGCTCGACAATGGCTGTCCTTCAACGGTCAGCCAGTTGCTTTCCATGATGCCAGCCTGGGCATCGGCACGCGCAATCTGCATGCCGGAGGCGGACATGAAATTGCGCACTTCAGGCCACACCTGACCGGGAGCAACGCCAATCAGCGCCCAACTCTCATCGCCTAATTTTTGAATTCGCACAACTTCCGAGCCGTTGCCGGTGGTGAGCGGTACCGGCCGAGGCACCTCAAACTCGCCCTGTGAGAGGAACTTATCCTCTACTGGCGGAATGACGTAGATTTCGCGCAGCGGTACACTTTTCATTCCTTCGGGCACAACGAGCGGCTGGGTTTGGGGCGCCTTTTTGTAGTCCTCGGAACGATCCCGAAACACTCCCTTGTCACCAAACATATAGCCGCAGCCCGTCGCTGACAGCGTCAGGACACTAAGCACTGCTGCCTGTATGAACGTCGTCCGCATTTTCATTACACTCCCGCAGTTTCCAGGGCACTGATGACCTGGGCGTGATAGCGCTCATCCAGCAGCGTCAAAGGCAGGCGTATTCCCTCCTCGATCAGTCCCCGCTTGTACAAAGCCCATTTCACCGGTATTGGATTCGATTCCAGGAACAACGCCTTGTTCAGTGGCGCCAGACGCTTATTGATTGCCTCAGCAGCGGCCCGCTCGCCGGCCAACGCATACCCACATAGTTGCGCCATTTGCGCAGGTGCCACGTTGGCAGTTACGGAAATATTGCCGTGACCGCCAGCTAACATTAATTCCATCGCGGTCTGGTCATCGCCGGAGTAAACGGCAATCGCACTGCCACAGCGCGCTATTAAATCCCGCCCCCGTTCCAGATCACCGGTAGCGTCTTTGATGCCGACAATATTATCCAGTTCTGCCAGCCTGAGCACGGTGTCATTGCTCATGTCGACTGCGGTACGGCCCGGCACATTGTAAAGAATCTGCGGTACGGCCACCGCTTCATTGATCGCTTTGAAATGCTCGTACAGCCCACGTTGTGTCGGGCGGTTGTAGTAGGGTGTGACCAACAGACAGGCCGCAGCCCCGGCAGTCGCTGCAGCTGCGGTTAACTCGATGGCCTCCCAGGTAGAGTTGGCACCGGTTCCCGCCACTACTGGTATGCGCCCCGCACTGCGCTTGACACAGAACTGGATGACCTCACAATGTTCGGCGACATTCAGCGTTGCACTCTCACCGGTTGTGCCGACCGCGCCTATGGCGGCGGTACCCGCTGCCAGGTGCAGATCCAATAGACGCTCCAGCGCAGCCCAATCGACGCTGCCATCAGCGTGCATCGGGGTAACCAGAGCGACAATACTGCCGGTAATCATTAAGTGTCTCCGCATCATAACCGTGGCGGCGCGTACGACAACCTCACACGCCGGGGGAAAGCCCGCCATTATCCATGACGGCAGCAGGATGACAACCTGTGGGTTAAAATGAACCAGGCAGGCGCGAGGAGCTGCACAACGTATAGAATTAGGAGGCTATTGCAATGACACTACCCAACCTGATCAGGCTAATGCTGGCGATCTGGGTCAGTTGCGCCATCTCCGCCAGCGCAGCGCCGCAAGGTGTGCATATTGGCGAGTTGTCGAATGTCGACCTGGAGTTCATGGCACAGCAACGCGCGCTGCTACAGGACCTGGCGGCATCGCGACTCGGCCGGCAGTTCAGCGGTGACAAGCAGCGCGACCTCGATCTCCTGCAGGCACTGCTGGACCAACAGCTGGTGCGGTCTGACCAGGTTCGCGAACTGCAGGCAATGGGAGTCATCATGGGCGATCTGCTGGCTGCGGATCTCGATATGCACTGGGTCATCTACGAAGACCGTGAGGGCCGAAGCCGCGCGCTGCGTTACCGGGAAACCGACAACTTCCTGTTCCCGATCACCATGATTGCCAGGCGCAGGGAGGTGGGCAATGAGACCCCCGTGATCGAGATCTACCAGAAAGCCTACGACACGCTCGACGCTTCACGACCTAAACTGCCCTTCCAGTAACGCATGGTATTTGCGCGAAACTGCCATTAAACTGACTGCTTTGGATGCACCATCGAGGTGGCATGACTACCCAACCACCCACTTACCAACTCCTGAACCAACAGCAGGAAGGGGCAACGCTAGTATTTTCCGGGGATTGGATACAGGGCCAACATCCTCCCGGTTTCGTTGCTGCGCAAGCCGATCTGGGCGGCGTACATCCAACACGACTGATCGCCGATGGCGCGTCGCTGAGCAAATGGGATTCTGTTCTGATGGCTTTTCTACTGCAGTGCCACGATTACTGCAAAGTAGAAAACATTCCATTCAATGTCCGCAATATGCCTAACGGCATAGAACAGTTACTCGCGGTGGCCTCTGCGGTAGATGCGCATCAACCAGCGGCCGAATCCACTCCCTCTTGGCTGTCCTCTCTCGACCCACGACATTTGCTGCGCGAAGTCGCGGATCACTTCCGTGAATCACTGGCGTTTAGTGGCGAGGTAACCATCGCGCTGGCGCGTCTTGCCCGCGGTAAAGCGAATACACGGTTTAGAGATTTTCGCGATTTCTGTTTTCAGGCCGGCCCGCACGCATTTGGCATTATCAGCCTGACCAGCGTGCTGGTGGGGATGATCCTGGGTTATCTGGGTGCAGTGCAGCTAAAGCAGTTTGGTGCAGAAGTCTATGTCGCCAACCTCGTGGTGATCGGTATGCTGCGCGAGATGGGAGTATTGATGACTGCTGTAGTCATGGCCGGCCGCACCGGTGCAGCGTACGCGGCGCAATTGGGAACGATGCAGACCAATGAAGAAATAGACGCCATCACCACCATGGGCATTTCCCCGGTGGAGTTCCTGGTACTACCGCGCATGCTCGCCCTGATCGTGATCATGCCACTGCTGACCATTTATGCCGACCTTCTGGGCATCGTGGGCGGTGGTATCGTCGCCGGCGGCATGGGAATTACGCCGGTACAGTACATTATTCAGGGCCAGACCGCCCTGTCTTTCACCCATGTCGCCGTTGGCCTGTTAAAAGCGCTGGTATTTGCAACCTTGATTGCGATCGCAGGTTGTCGCGCAGGCATAAATTCGGGCAGGAGCTCTGCCGCTGTAGGGCAGGCAGCCACCAATGCCGTAGTTACGGCCATCGTCTACCTGATCGTTGCCGATGCCGCGATCAATATCCTTTTCCAGCAGCTTCACCTGTGACAGATACAAACACAGACAAGCCAGAGATCGAGGTACGCGATGTCACATTGGCATACGGTGAATCCGTGATCCAGAGCAACCTCAGCTTCAACATCAATCGCGGTGATATTTTTGTCATTATGGGCGGCAGCGGCTGCGGCAAAAGTACGCTGTTAAAACACATGCTGGGACTGATTCCACTAAGCAGCGGCGACATTCTGTACAGTGGTACAAGCTTTATCCGCGCGAGCGAGCAGCAACAGGGTGCGATGCGCCAGCGCTGGGGTATAACCTATCAGTCCGGTGGCTTGTTCAGCGCGATGACGCTGGCAGAAAACATTACATTACCGCTGGAACTTTACACCCGCTACACAGCGGCGGAGATAGCGGATATTGTGGCGTATAAGCTGGCGCTGGTTGGACTGGCGGGTTACCAGTCCTACTATCCCTCGGAAATTAGCGGCGGGATGCAGAAGCGGGCCGCCCTGGCGCGCGCTATAGCGCTGGACCCCGAAATCCTGTTTTTTGATGAACCATCGGCCGGACTGGACCCCATCAGCTCGCGCCTGCTTGACGAGTTGATTGTGCAGATCAAGGAATCCATGGGTGCGACCGTGGTGATGGTAACGCACGAACTGCCGAGCATTTTTGCCATCGCCAATAATTCGGTCTATCTGGACAACATCAGTCGCACCATGATTGCCTATGGCAATCCGAAGGATTTGCGCGAGCATAGCGATCAAGCGGTGGTGCGACAATTCCTGACCCGCAGCGCTGCGGCCGTCATTGAGGACAAGCCATGAGTCAGAAATCTGAAAACGTCGCCATTGGCGCATTTGTTCTGGGTGCGATTCTTATCGCACTTGCCACACTCATCTTCCTGCTGGGGTCAGGCTTAGTCAATAAAGAAAAGGTCGTCATGGTATTCGATGGCTCCGTGAAAGGCTTGAACGTTGGGGCCCCACTTACACTACGCGGTGTCAAAGTGGGCGAAGTAACCAATATCGAATTGATCCTCGATAACAACAAGACCAATGTGATTATGTTGATTGAAGCGAATTTCGACCCAAAGAACATTCGTCGGCGCGGTATAAGCGATTCCGAACTGACTGAGGAACTGATTTCACGTGGCATGCGTGCGCAGCTCAATACCCAAAGTCTGCTGACGGGGCTGCTCTATGTCGAGCTGGATTTCTATCCCGACAGCCCACTCAATCTCGCCGATATCGAATCGCCCTATCTTCAATTTCCCACTATTCCAACCAATCTGCAGCGTATTGCCAAGAAACTGGAAGATATCGACATCTCCAAGCTCACCGACGAACTGGAGAGCATCAGCAATGGCATCAAGACCCTTGTCAGCAGCGAGCAATTCCAGGCGCTGCCGGAGAACGTAACACGCACGCTGGATTCCATGCGTGACCTGAGCACGCAGTTGCAGGAACAACTGGCTACCACTGGCCCCAAACTGAATAGCGTACTGGAGGAGACGGCCACCACCGTGGCTACTGCCAACAGCGAAATGCCCAAGCTTGCCCGCATGGTCGAGGACAATCTTAAAGTCCTGAACAGCGCGATTGCTGCATTCGAGCAGGGCATGGCGGGCATTGATGGTCTGGTGTCACCGGATTCAGCAACGCTGTACCAACTCAATAATGCGCTGCAAGAAATGACGCGCGCTGGCAGGTCATTGCAGTCGCTGGCGGACACACTGGAAGCTCAACCCGAATCACTGATCCGGGGCAAGCGGGGAGACAAGTAATGACAATCAATTTTCTGTCGCGAGCATGGGTATTGTCGCTAGTGGTGATGCTATCAGCTTGCGGCAATAGCCCAACCAATAATTACTATTTGCTGTCAGCTCACAACTTTCCTGCGCCTGTTGGTGATACACCGACAATTGGGGTAGGCCCGATTAAAGTGCCTGAATACCTGAACCGCGACAAGCTCGCCTACAACCAGTCCGACAATGCACTGCACATCGCTGGTCTAGACCTGTGGGCCGAACCCCTGGAAAACGGTATACAACGGGTGCTGGTACTGAACCTTGCGGGTCTACTGAACACACAGGACGTAAGCTATTTCCCCTGGCACCCCAAGCGCGCGCCGGCGTATGGTGTGAAGATTAACGTGCTGCAGTTGGAGAGCACTGAGCAGGATGCGATGCTGACGGCAGAATGGCTTGTTTACCGCCCGGAAAGCTCGCAGTCGGTGGTGCGCCGTATCAGCCGGTTGCAAGCACCGCTGACGCCGGGGACCGCTGCGCCGCAACAGGTCGCTGCGGCTTATAGCGAGTTGATGTTCCAGCTTAGCGAAATCATTGCTGCGGCGATTACCTCAGATGCCGGATCAGCAAAACCGAACGCAGAGCCTTGAGCGATGACAAAGGCACACACGACGCTGTTGATTTCGGACAGCCTTAGAAATTGTCGGGGCGCAACATAGCGTCCGATCCACCATCGACAAAAATTAGCGAACCACATAAATAGCTCGCCTCATCGCTCAGCATAAAACGCATCACATTAGCAATATCAGCCGGTTGCGCAGTGCGCCCTACCGGTACTGTGTCACCGAAATCCTGCATGGCTTTGCCGAATTCAGGGTCGGCATACACGCGCTCGGTTAGCGGGGTCATGGTGATACCGGGAGCTACTGCATTAAAACGGACTCCAGCGGCAGCGTACTCAACCACATGCCGGCGCATCCACATGGTCACCGCGCGTTTGGAACCGGCGTAGGCGGTGTGTCCATCGCGCGATTCAATCTGCAGGCATGCAGCGTCTTCGTCGCCGGCAAGACAGGCCTGAACATAGAGGTCGTCGCCCTTTACCATGGGCGCTGAGTTGGAGGAGACGAATAACACACTGCCTTGTTTCTTCTCGAGTAAATCGCGCAAGCCTTCGACCGTAGCCACCACCGCAAAATAGTTCACGCGTGTAATCAGTGACAGAGGTTTGGCCACCGGCGGCAGACCGGCACAGGGAATAAATCCGTCGAGGCCATCCGGTGCCAATGCGCGCACGCCGTCAATAGCGGCCTGGCGCCCCTCATTCGTAGACAGGTCCGCGAGAATATCGCCCTCTTTGATATCCACAGAAATCACACTGTGGCCCGCTGCCAGCAACTGGCGCTTCAGTTCTGCGCCAATACCTGTGGCACCCCCGGTCATTGCATACGTTCGCATCGTCGTCTCCATTATGTGGCGTTCGCGTGGGGTTGATTGTGAACAGTGAGGGAGTTTTCTACCAGTGCGGTTACACGCAGAATGTGCCAGACGGACAATAATTGATACCAACGGGCGTAACTTTCGCGACTCTCACTTCGCTGCGAGCGTTGTCACGGCAACTCAACACGATAGTGTGATTTCGTCGCCCACCCCGGCCATGTCTGCAATATCTTTGTTACGGGCATTGCTCACCGCGCGCGACAACGGCTTAAGTACCAGCGCCATTTTCAGCTCACTGCGAAACATGGTATCGTCCGATGCAATCGCACGAGTGTTATCCAGCCAGCGCTCCTGCTCCTGGCGCGCCAGTATGACCGGCATACGCTGATGCCAGGGTTTGAAGGATTCAGCCGCCGCCGTGGTCACCAACGTGCAGGAGAGCAGAGGTGTATCACCGCCCTGCCAAATATCCCACAGCGCCGCCACCGCCAGCGCCTGCTCCGCATTAGAGATCAACCAAGGCTGCTTAACCGCGTTTTCCGTGCGCCATTCTATAAAACTGCTCATTGGCACCAGTGCGCGCTGACGCCTGAATGGACCACGAAATGCGGGGCTGGTAGCAAGATTTTCACAACGGGCATTGAACATCGAGTAAGCCTGGCTCACCTCCTTCGCCCATGACGGCGTGAGCCACCAACGCGCCGTTTCCACAGCGGGTCCGGTCTCACCGATGCGCACCAAAGCAATATTTTCAGTGGGCGCCACATTCACCGCCCGCGGCAGCGCCAAATCAATACCAAGGTCCTGCAGCAACTGCTGCAGGCCGGGGGTGTCGATAACGTTAAAGCGGCCGCACATGACGCCACTGTGCCCAATTGCGTGCATCGGAGCAACCGGGTACCTGCCGCATCGGGACTCATACAGTGACCGGCGCAGACAATCTGACTGCGCCCTTGAATGTATCTGCCGCCCGGTAGTACCCTGTCCACCGTTTTTCCGGGAGTTCACTATGAGCCAAAAACCACAGGTCCCCGCCATCGAAGGCTGGCACACCATGGCAGCCCAACCACACCTGATCGGCACACAGTGCGAAAGTTGCGGCACCTATTTTTTTCCCAAGCAGAGCGACTACTGCAGGAACCCCGCGTGCGATAGCACAGATTTTCGCGAGGTGGAATTGAGCCGCACCGGCCATATCTGGAGCTATACAAACGCCTGTTACAAGCCGCCGGCGCCGTTTGTTGCGCAGGAACCGTTTATCCCCTACGCCATCGCCGCCGTACAACTTGAGAAAGAACAGATGGTGGTGCTCGGCCAGGTGATAGAAGGCTTGACGGTCGATGACCTGAAAGTCGGCATGCCGATGGAACTGGTGCTGGAGCCGTTGCACGAAACCGACGACGACATCAAAGTCACCTGGAAGTGGCAACCCCTGGCGCAATAGCCGCCCGCTGAATTCGGAGTAAATCACTATGTCCAAAGAAATCGCCATCCTCGGCGTCGGCATGCATCCCTGGGGCAAATGGGGCCACAACTTTGTGCAGTACGGGGTAGCTGCAGCGCGCGAGGCGCTAGCCGACGCCGGCGTGCCCTGGCAAGACATTACCTACGTTTCTGGCGGTGCCACCATTCGCTGCGGGTATCCGGGATATGTCGCTGGCGCCACGTTTGCCCAGGCCCTGGGCTGGCAGGGTGCTGAAGTCAACACATCCTATGCCGCCTGTGCTTCAGGCTCTCAGGCACTGGCCGCTGCGCGCAATAAAATCCTTGCAGGCGAATGCGAAGTGGCGCTGGTAGTGGGCGCAGATACCACGCCGAAGGGATTTCTCGCTCCGGCCGGTGGTTATCGCCCGGAAGACCCGGACTGGGTGCGCTTTTATTTGGGCATCACCAACCCAACCTATTTTGCGCTTTACGCGCGCCGGCGCATGGATCTGTATGGCGATACGCTGGACGATTTCGCCGCTGTGAAAGTGAAGAACTCGCGCGTCGGCAGCAAGAATCCCCGCGCCCGCTATCGCAAGTGTTTTACTGCCGAAGATGTCGCAGCATCAGCGATGGTGGCTGACCCCCTGCGCCTGATGGACATCTGCGCCACCAGCGACGGCGGCGCAGCGATCATTGTATCCAGCCTGGAATACGCGCGCAAAATAGGCAAGGCAAACGCACCACGCGTGGCGGCAATCTCGCTGGTCACGCCGACGTTCGCCAGTGCGGTGGTGGAGATGCCCGACATCGCAACTGACTCGGCTGCGGCCGCCGGGGTCGAAGCACACGCCTACCGCGCGAGCCTGCCTGTCAGAGCGTATGAGGAAGCGGGTATCGGCCCATCGGACATAAGTCTGGCGGAAGTCTATGACCTGTCCACCGCGCTGGAACTGGACTGGATAGAAGACTTACAGCTGGCGCCGCGCGGCGAAGCGGCCGCACTGCTGCGTGCCGGTGACACCGCACTGGGAGGCAAGATTCCGGTAAACGTGTCCGGCGGACTAGCCTGCTTTGGTGAAGCAGTCCCGGCACAGGCACTATCGCAGGTCTGTGAATTGACCTGGCAATTACGCGGCCAGGCAGGTGATCGTCAGGTTGAGGGCGCGAAAGTGGGTATCACCGCGAACCAGGGACTGTTCGGCCACGGCAGCTCGGTTATCGTCAAAAAATAGCCTGTATCACGCGCCGCCCTAAGGCTCGCGCACGGAGGCCTGTTTGAGGAACTCGATCAGGTCGGCGCGACGCTGCGGGTCGGGCACACCCAGGCTCATCATGCTTGAGGTCGGGAACATCGCCATCGGGTTCTCCAGCCACACAAACATCAACTCGGGCGTCCACACAAACTGCGCAGCCTTGAATTCCTCTGAGTAGTAGTCAAACCCTGCCTGTTTGCCAACGACTTTGCCAAAAATGCGGTGCAGATTGGGCCCGTTGTTGTGCCCCATAATCGCCTCTGCGTAGTGACAGGTGCGGCATGGGCCGAAGGCAAGTCTTCCGCGCGAGGCATCGCCCGGCGGCGATACCACCGGCGCGACCTTGTCGGTTTCAGGCAGTGTTGCCCGGTCGGCAACAGTCTGTACAATCACCGCGCTTTCATCCGGTGCTGTCAGTACGGTTTCAGCCTGCGCGAACGCCACAGTATATCCGAGCAACACAAGGCCGCAGAGCATGGTCGCAGTGAGCACACGATTCATACCTGCGCCTCCGGACCTCGGGCAGCAGCGCGCCCGGTACGTCGACCAAAAAATGTACAGTCGCCAACAGACAGGCCACTGGCAATATAGGGCGCCGTCGGTATCCCGGCGGAGGTACGACCTGCTGCGTATAATCCGGGGATTTGCTCGCCAAAACTACTCACTACTTCGCCGTCGATCGTGGTGTGCAGGCCGCCAAAAGTATGCGCGGGGAAAAATGCATTGGCTACCGACACATCCCAGGCTTTATAGGGCGGACCCTGTATCGGGCGAAGGTAAGTGCGGCTCTTGCGGAACATCGGATCTTCACCATTGGCAGCATGCAGATTGTAGTACGCCACCGATTGCTGCAACGCACCTTTGGGGAACGCCAGTTGTAACGCGATCTCACCGATACTATTGCCCTCGGCCACAGGCAGGAAATTATCCTGGTGAAAGTTGTAACTGCTCTGGCTGTCCGTGATCAACCAAGCGCGTCCCTGCTGGTGGTAGGCGATCGCATCCCCGAGCACCCCGTGATAGGACTCCTCCGAAATAAAGCGCTGACCCGATGCATTTACCAGAATGCCGGAAAGGACATTCTCCGGGGGATAGATCGGCGCAATTGCAAAGCCCTGGTGCATGCGCAGCGCAGCGGCACCTACTGCGATACCCATATTGATACCGTCACCGTGATCGTGGGCATTGCCCCAGGGCACGGAACAGTCAAACAGTTGCGGCGCGTACAGCCTGAGCATCTCGCGATTGTGGATAAAGCCGCCACAGGCCAGCACCACGCCCCGGCGTACACGGATAGCACGGGGCGCGCCATCAATGGTCACCGTGGCACCGGCGATGCGCCCGTCGCTTTCAATCACCAGGCGCTCGGCGCGCACTCCGGCCTGCAGCGCAACGCCCAGCGCCTGTGCTCGCGGCAACAGCGCTTCCATGATGCGCCTGCCACCGTTCATGCCAGGCACACCAGGTACATGTCCACGCGGTGCCGGTACCGCCAGATCGCGCGCCGGCCAGGCCTGCTCGGTACCGGAAAAATACAGCGACTCATCGCCCATCGGCAGGCCCTTGGCGAGTGTCAGCTTGTCGGTGTAGGGAATGCCCTGCGCTACCAGCCAGTCAAAATGCTCGACACTCTGTTCGCAGTACAACTGAATCTTATCCAGCGGCGGATGAATCGCGCCGGCCTGCGACAGGAACAGGTACATCTGTTCGACAGAGTCGCGCACCTTCAACGCTTTCTGCAGCGCAGTACCGCCTCCGGCGTACACCACGCCACCGGACATCGCAGAAGAACCACCAAAGCGTGACAGCGACTCAATCAGCAGCACCTCCGCCCCGGCCTCGCGCGCTTCAATCGCGGCGCTGACACCGGCCGCGCCGGAACCGACGACCAGTACGTCTGTGCGCATATCCCAGGACTTGATCGCGCTGCGCGGCAAGGCGGCGGCGCCCGCAGAGACCGTGGCTGCAGCTGTCGCGGCAATACCTGCCAGCAGCGCGCGCCGACTGATGGCGTTGCTGCTTTCACTCACACAACTTCTCCTGCGCAAAGATCAGGCATGACGAATATATTCCAGTTGATTTCCAATCATATAGAGACGATGACGATCACCCTCTACTGACAGCGAGACATCGTCATAGCCTGCGTCACCCTCGTAAAGAAAACACAAGCCACCTTCCACGCCAACCATACGCGGGGCATACATAATCGCTTTCCGCCTGCCCATAAGCGCCCTGGCTTGCGCACAGCTGTCGCAGTCTGCGATATCTGCCAGGCTGACATATGTCGGCGGCATCAGGCGCAAAGGGTGTTCTTCATCAGCCGACTCCGATAATGCTTTCGCAGGACTCACCCATCGGTGATGGGCGATCTCCCCGCCATCCACCTTAACCTCCTGCCCGTCCTCCAGAATGGTGAGGAAAAACCAGGTCGCAAAACGGCGCTTGGCGCCTTCCGGGGTAGTCCAGTGCGAGAGATAGACCAACTGGTCTGCGGTGACCTGCACTCCCGCCTCTTCGTGCGTTTCACGAATCGCAGCGTTGACCGCCGCCTGGTACTCATCGCGATCGCCCGGGTAATCAGCCTCATCCACTTTGCCGCCGGGAAATACCCACATACCACCCATGTGCTGCACTGCCTGGTTGCGTTGCACCAACAACGCTTCGAGACCAGCATCACCGTCACGCACCAGCACCACAGTAGCTGCGGGGAATACGGGCTCTACAACATCACTTATTTCAAGCACCAGGCTACCTCCAGCCTCGAATCTCGCAGAGTCTACACCAACTAAAACAGGCGGCTAACCATGCGCGCACCGCACTGCCGACCATCAGGGAAAAAAGCGACTGATGGTATCGATTACGCAGGCAGGACGGTCGCCACCTTCTATCTCTATGGTCATTCGCACCACCACCTGCACACCGCCTTTGACCTCTTCCGCGCTGATAATCTCACCACCACCACGTATCCGACTGCCCACTGGGACCGCTGCGGGGAAGCGCACTTTTTCGCACCCGTAATTTACGCCCATGGATGTATTCTCAACCTGCATAATTTGCGGCAGGAACAAGTTTGCCATTGAGAGTGTGAGATAACCGTGTGCGATAGTCTTGCCAAATGGACCAGAGGCAGCCTTTACCGGATCGACATGAATCCACTGATGATCTCCTGTGGCATCGGCAAACTGGTTAATACGCTGCTGGTCGATTTCTTCCCATTCGCTGTAGCCCAGGTGCTGCCCCACCGCATCCAGTAGTGCCTCAGGGTGCTTAAATATTTTGCTCATACTATGTGCCCTGCCTAAAATTCGAACGGGCACTATACCACTGTCCCGTGAGACTTCGAGTCTGCGCACAAGTACGGTCCACGCCGCTTAATTACAAGTATTTCACAGTAAACAGGCCGCAAAATATGGTATAAATGCCCCCCTTACTCGTGTGTTGTCTGCCCCCGTTCACTCAGGCGCTTTTCCGACATCCGCGCCTCACCGACACTCATTGGTAGCGATAGTGATCTCCAGGAAGAAACAAATCCGATACTCCATTGCGATGCTGGCAGGCTCCGTCGCCATCACCACGCTGCTGTATCTGAACAGACCACCTGCGGAGATGGAAGAACCGATTCACGAACCTGTGTCCGTCGATGTCGCTGTGGTTGTGAAAGAGAACATTCGCATCAAGATTCAAGCACAGGGCACTGTGTCACCGATGCGTGAAACGGCCATTATGTCTGAGGTCAACGGTCGCATTGTTGAGGTCTCTCCCACATTCACGGTTGGCGGCTTCGTCAACAAAGACGACATTTTGCTGCGCATTGATCCCCGTGATTATGAAACCAACCTGCTGCGCGCAGAAGCCGCACTCAAAACCGCCGAGAGCAACCTCGTTCAGGAGAAAGGCAGAGCCCAGGTGGCAGAGCGGGAATGGCAAAAATTGCCCAAAGGCAGCCAGCGCAGTCAGGAAGCGAAAGACCTTTACCTGCGCAAACCCCAACTGGAGCAGGCTCAGTCGCAAATGCTCGCAGCCCAGGCGGACTTACAGACTGCGCGAGACACTCTGGAACGCACCATCATAAGGGCCCCTTATGATGCGCTGATCAAAACCAAGCAGAGTGACATTGGTCAGTTTGTCGCTGCTGGAAGCCCGCTGGCGGAAATCATTTCAGTGGAGTACGCGGAAATTCGTTTACCCATCCCGCAGAACAAACTTGAGTATCTGGAACTACCGCAGTTGAACGGCGACAACAAAGGTGCATCTATCGACCTGTACACCGATGTCGGTGGCGAAGTGAAACACTGGACAGCGCAGCTGCATCGTACCGAGGGTGTATTCGATGAGCGCTCGCGTGTGCTGTACGCCGTAGCGCGTATCGCAGACCCTTATGGATTGCATAACCCGGAGCGCGAGCCGCTGCGAATCGGCACGTTTGTGAATGCGGATATTGAAGGCAGGGAACTGCGAGACATCGTGCCACTGCCTCGCTTCGTAATGCGCGCGGGCAACAACCTGTGGGTAGTGGACGAGAGCGGATACCTGCGTAATCGCAACGTCACCCTACTTCGCACTGGTGGTGATCTGGTCTATGTCAGCGATGGGCTGGAGAATGGCGAGCGGGTATCGTTGACCATTCTGGATGGCTCTTTTGACAATTCGGAAGTCCGCGTGCACTCCAGCACGCCCACCAATATGCTCGACCAGTCCGGTCGACCCAGGGTTCCTGTAGACGCGAAGGCCGATGAGGCAACTGCTGCTGTGGAACCTGTCACTGATGACAGCGCAGGCGGCTGATGCACGCCGTCGAACACAAAGGAATTATCGCCTGGTTTGCACACAATCCGGTGGCGGCCAACCTATTGATGCTGATCATCGTTGTTGTCGGCCTGGGATCTGCCTTCACTATTCAACGCGCGATGTTTCCGGCAATCGAAATCGAAGTCATCTTTATCAATGTGGTCTACCCGGGAGCAGCGCCGGAAGAAGTTGAGCAGGGTGTGGTACTGAAGATCGAGGAGGCGATCAACGATATAGAGGGGATCAAGCGCGTCGAATCCGACTCGTTCGAGTCCGGCGCGAGAATGATGGTTGAGCCTCATGACGGAGTCAATCTGAACAAATTGATGTCGGATATCCAGAATCGGGTAGACGCCATTCAACATTTTCCAAAGGAAGCTGAGCGACCCATCATCAGTCAACCCGAAATAATGTTCCCCGCACTCACCTTGCAATTGTCAGGCAACATCGATGAAAGCAGTATGAAGTCGCTGGCGGACGGCATTCGACGTGAACTGCTAACCTATCCAGAAATTTCCGGGGCGTCAGTGGTCGGCGCACGCGATTATGAAATCGCCATCGAAATTTCCGAGCCTTTGCTGCGCGAGTATCACCTGACCCTCGGCGATGTCGCCAACATTATTTCCGCCTCTTCACTGGATCTTCCCTCCGGCTCGGTGCGCACGGAAAACGGCGAGATTATGCTGCGCACCACCGGGCAGGCGTATGTACAACACGACTTTGAAAGCATCGTTCTCAAGACCTGGCCTGATGGCACCCGCCTGCTGCTGGGCGACATTGCCACCGTCGACGACGGCTTTGTCGATGCCGCCGGATTCGCCGCGTTTGACGGCGTTTACTCGCTGGGAATCAATATTTTCGCGATGGGTAAGCAGGACATTATCGAAACCGCAAATGCGGCCAAAGCGTATGTGGCGGAGAAACGTGGCAATCTACCACAGGGTGTGACCCTGGATATCTGGAACGATGCCACCTATTACCTCAATGGTCGTTTGACCATGATGGTAAAAAACCTGGCCATGGGTGCGCTGCTGGTATTCGTCATTCTGGCCCTGTTCCTGGAAATCAAGCTGGCGTTTTGGGTGATGATGGGTATTCCCGTATGCTTTTTTGGTGCCATGGCCCTGATCAATACGCCCTACATACACGCCAGTCTGGACATGATCAGTATTTTTGGCTTTATTCTGGTACTGGGTATCGTGGTGGACGATGTCATAATTATGGGAGAGAGCGCCTACACTGAATGCGAAAAGTACGGCCACAGTGTCGACAGTGTCGTCAGCGGTGTTTATCTCGTATCCACACCAGCCACGTTCGGCGTGCTCACGACTATTGTAGCTTTCGCACCTACTCTGTTTGTGCAGGGTGTGTTCGGCGCATTCCCCGCTGCCTGTGGCTGGGTGGTCATACTCTGCCTGTGCTTTTCGCTGGTCGAATCCAAGTGGATACTTCCCGCTCATCTGGCGCACAGTAAACCCACACGCAACCGCCTGCTGCTACGCATCGATCAAGTGCAGCAAGCAGTCAACCGGTGGTTGAGCTATTTTGTCGAATACCGTTACAAGCCATTCATGTTGCGCTGTGTTGAAAATCGCTATCTCACTCTCGCCTTCTTTTTGTCACTGCTGGTGCTGACCTGCGGATTGCTGGCCGGTGGCGCTGTGCGCACGGTGCTATCGCCCGATACACCCGGCGAGTTCCTGCAGGTAGAACTGCGTATGTCACCCGGCACACCGGAAGAGCGAACGCTCCAGGCGGTTGCCAAAATCGCCGCCGATTTCAAAGCCATGGAGGCAATCTACCAGCGCGAAAGCGGCACCGATGAACCTCTGCTGAAGCACATGGCAACATACGGTTATGATCGCATCAATGGTCGCGTTGACGTGGAACTCACCAAGGAGGACGAGCGCAGCATTAGCACCCGCGATATCCAGGAACGTTGGCGTAAGCAGGTGGGCACGGTTCACGGTGCTGAGGTATTTGCAATCAAAAGTGCCGATGGTCCGCAGATGGGCCCCGCTATTGCATTCGACCTGAAGCACAAGGATTTTGCCACGCTCAGCAAAGCGGCCAGTGAGATGGAAGAGGCGATGGGTAACTACACCGGACTCTACGATATTCGCAACGGCGTCAGTGATACCTCAGATGAATTTCACCTCGAACTGCTTCCCGAAGCTGAGTCTCTGGGCATCACCCGCTACGATTTGGGCACCCAGGTGAGACACGCATTTTTCGGTGCTGAAGCACAGCGGGTACAGCGCGGCATTGATGAAATCAAGGTCATGGTGCGCTATCCCAAGGAAGACAGGGAGAATGTCAGCAGTCTGAACGATATGTTCATCCGCACCCCGACAGGTGACGAAGTACCGTTTGAAACAGTGGCGCGACTGGATGTGCAGCAAGGGCTGCTAAAAGCAACCCGTATCAATTATCAACGCGCCGCAGAGCTTACCGCTGAAGTGAACAAACGTGAGGCGGAACCGGATAAGGTTATCGCCGATATAGAAAAAAATGTGCTGCCAGCACTGCAGGAGAAATATCCCGGGCTGAGCTACGCCATCTCCGGCATGGCAGACGAAGAAGCCAAAATGGCAGTGAGCATGATCGTGGGCTTCGGACTGGCGCTGTTTGGTATCTACGCCCTGCTGGCAATTCCGACCAAGTCTTACCTGCAACCACTGATCATTATGGGCGTTATACCGTTTGGCATGATCGGCGCAATTTTCGGCCACTGGGTATCAGGATACCCCTTGAGCATGATGTCGCTGATGGGCGTAATCGCTTTGAGTGGGGTGGTGGTCAACGACAGCCTGATCCTGGTGGATTTCGTCAACAGGGCCATCAGCGATGGCACTGACCGCTATACCGCAGTGACTGAGGCGGGAACACGACGCTTCCGCGCCATTCTGTTGACCTCGCTAACCACATTTTTTGGCCTGATTCCGATGCTGACCGAGCGCACCCTGCAGGCAGAGATGATGGTACCGATGGCGATTTCCCTGGCTTACGGGATAGTCTTCGCCACCGTGATCACACTACTGCTGATTCCCTGCCTTTACATGATCCTCGAGGATCTGGCGGCCTGGCGTGCCAGGCGAGAGAACGCTGCGCACGAGGCACTGGGCCAACACTGAGCGGTGCGGAACTAGCGTACCTGTCCACAGGCGGTGCAGCGCATATAGAGATGCGCAGGGTCCTGCAAACTGTTCAATTCCTGCACTGCCCCACGTACCGGCGCCAACAATCCGGACAAAGCCGCGTTGGTGGCCGATGCAGTCCACAGATTCAGGCTGCCGACACTGTTGGCCAGTTGCTTCATCAACATATCGCGGGGCGACAACGGCTGCTCCACATAGTCCACCTGAAAATCCTCGATACTGGCACGCTTGGCGGCCGCAGCAATCGCATCCGATAGCGTACCGACTTTGTCGATGAGCCCTGCCTGCAAAGCGTCTTCAGCAGACCACACTCGACCCTGTGCAATAGGATCTACCGCTTCGGGAGTCATATTCCGACCCTGGGCAACAATCTGCACAAAACTTTTGTAGGCAAATTCCACACCACTGGTAAGCGCGGTCACCAACTCCGGGCTGAGCGGCCGGTCTGCACGCAGAGAGCCAGCGAGATCGGTGGTACCTACACCATCCGTATAGATTCCTACACGCTGCAACAAATCCTCGAACGTGGGAAATGCGGCAAACACGCCGATGCTGCCTGTGATAGTGGACGGCGTGGCCCAGATTTCATCCGCGTCTGCAGCAATGTAGTAACCGCCCGAGGCTGCCACGGTACCCATGGAGACGACCACAGGTATGCCCATGTCTCGCGCATGCAACAACTGCTGGCGAATTATCTCCGACGCAAACATACTGCCGCCTCCGCTATTCACTCGCAGCACAATAGCCTTTACACCTTCATCCTCCACCGTACCGCGAATGAGTTGCGCCAGAGAATCACCACCGATATTCCCCGGTGGTTGTTCCCCGGGAATAATGTTGCCCTCGGCAGTTATCACTGCCACCCGGTTAGTCTCCGAAACACCCAGTGAAAGGGGACGCTTGTGCGCCGCATAGCGCTCAAACTCAACTGCTTCATAGAGCCCATCATCGTTGCTGGCGCCAACCAGATCCACGAGATACTCATTGCCGTCGCTACGACCGAGCAGCTTGTCTACCAGGCCGGCCTGCAATGCGGTCTGCGCTGCATCGCCGCCCTGACTGGCCAGGCGTTCGCTAAAATTATTGATATAGTCATTGACGGTGCCCGGTTTCAGCGCACGTCGCGATTCCACGGTAGTGGTATATTGACTCCACAGGTTTTCCAGCCAGCGACTGGTGACTTCCTTCTCCGCTGGCGACATGTCATCGCGTATGAACGGCTCCACCGCAGATTTATGATCGCCGGCCCGAAATACATGCACATTGACTGAAACCTTTTCCAGCGCTTCGCGGAAATAGTTGTTGTAGTTGCTGTAGCCTTCCAAAGCCACTCCACCCATCGGGTGACTGATGATCGTATCGGCCTCGCTGGCCAACAGGTATTGATCCTGCGTGTAGTAATCACCGATCGCGACAATCGGTTTTCCGGTTTTGCGAAATGACTCCAGCGCTTGCGCGATTTCCTGGGTTTTACTGATGCCAACATAAATCAGGGAATCCAGCTCCATTACCAGTGAATTAATTGCCGGGTCCTGTTCCGCGTAATGTATGGCGTCAATAACATCGCGTAACAGCACCTCGTGATTGGTGGGCGAAGGTGTGCTCAGGAGCGCTTCCAGCGGATTGACCTCGGCTCGCTGATCGACCACGGTGCCGCTCATGTTCAACAGCAAGGCGGCTTTTTCAGGCAGCGGTTCCGGTGCGCCGCCAATATAAACAAAGTAGATGAACGCGAGCATTAGCAAAAACAGGATATTGGACATCGCCAACCTGACGCGCGTAATACCCCGCCAGATAGCAGACAGAATACGACGCAACAGCGATGGTTTACTCATACACTCTTCTCCAACTCCAATTTAGCCGCGCTCAAACTGCGCAGTTCACGAGCGCGCCAGCGCACATACAACATGGCAGCGATAAACAGTACCACAACCGCTATCAGGCCGCCGATCACCTGTACGTTTTCCGGCTGTGCGAACACGCGCTGCACCAAGACCAAAAAATACCCTAAGCAAATGAAGCACAACCAGATGTAACTGCGCAGCTTGTCTTTGAGCATACCCGGCAGAAAAAGCAGCAGCGGAAGCAGTTTGATAGCCCAGATAAACCAGGGCGCTGCATGCAACCATGCATCCGCTGCCTGTTGCACTACCAGCGCGGTATAACTTATCCAGGTGAGTCGCTCAGCTGCGGCACGTAATGTTGCGCTCATCGCTTGCCACCCAACGCCAGACGCGCAACGCGATATCCCAGAGCGCGACACAATGTCGACTCCACGTCGTCCAGCGTCCGCCTGTTGTCAGCGCCAGCCCAATGCGAAGCGCCGTAGGGTGTGCCGCCAGAGGCGGTACTCATCAAGCCTGGCTCACTATAGGGCAGCCCGGCGATAATCATTCCGTGATGCAACAGCGGTATCAGCATGCTGAGCAGTGTGGACTCCTGCCCACCATGCAAACTGGATGTTGAAGTAAACACAGCAGCCGGTTTATCGATCATCACTCCGCTCAACCACAGCGAGGATGTCTGATCGAGAAAATACTTCAGCGGCGCGGCCATATTTCCGAAGCGCGTGGGGCTGCCCATGACCAGGCCAGCACAGTCGCGCAGGTCCACCATGTCACAATACAATGGCCCATGCGCAGGAATATCCTCCTCTGTCTGTTCACAATTCGCTGAGATGGCCGGTACGGTGCGCAGGCGCGCTGTAATACCTGGCACCTGTTCAACGCCGCGCGCTATCTGTTGTGCCATGGCAGCGGTAGCGCCGTGGCGTGAGTAGTAAAGGACCAGCACATAGGGTTCAGACATCAGTCGATCAACGCCAGCACGTTTTCCGGTGGACGGCCCAATACGGCTGAGTTGCCGCGGACTACAATCGGACGCTCAATCAGCTTCGGGTATTTGGCCATAGCGGCCACCATCTGGTCATCGCTGGAATCACCGTTCAGGCCGCTGGTTTTATAGTCATCCTCGCCGCGACGCACCAGCTGCCCGGCGGTCATCCGCAGCTTTTTTAGCAGTTTCGTGATTTCGGCCTTGTCTGGCGGCGTCTCCAGATACAACACAATCGTCGGTTGCACACCGTTTTCTTGCAGCAACGCCAGTGTCTTTCGCGACTTGGAGCAACGAGGATTGTGGTAGATGGTCACTGTACTCATGAGCGGATGCCCCGGGTGGTATTGAATCGCGGCAGAGTATAACAAAACCGCCGGCGAGTATCGCTGCGGCCTTGTGCATGTTCCACGGCAAACGTCATAATGCGAAGATGTCATTGTCCCAATCCCTGTTCCATGAAGGATGGCGTCGTGTACGCTATCTTGTCAGCCGTTTCGCTGCGGATCGCTGCTCAGAAAATGCGGCAGCCCTGACGTACATGAGCCTGTTTGCACTGGTGCCACTGCTCACAGTGCTTTACACCATGGCATCTGCCATACCTGCCTTTCAGGGTGCCGAAGAGCAGATGCAGACTATTCTGTTCAAGCACCTGGTACCCCAAAGCAGTGCAAATATTGAGCAGTACCTGAACGATTTTTCGCAACAGGCCAAGAACCTGACGGGCCCTGGCATCGGCTTTTTGCTGGTCACTGCCATTCTGATGCTGCGCAATATCGAGCACGCCTTTAATTTCATCTGGCGTGCCCGGGAACATCGCAGCCCGCTGTCCAGCTTCCTGCTGTACTGGGCAGTGTTGACACTCACGCCAGTGACCATCGGACTGGCGCTGGGCCTGAGCACCTACCTGTCATCGGTAACACAAGCGCTTGAAAACTTCGACATTCTGGGTACCAAAGCCTTCCTGATAGAGGCCGCGCCACTAGTGCTGAGCACCATCGGGTTCAGCCTGATCTACGCCGCTGTACCCAATTGCCCGGTACCGTTAAAGCATGCAGTGATTGGCGGTGTATTTGCAGCCATGGCCTTCCACGCCGCCCGCGGTCTATTTACCAAACTTGTGGTCGGCTCCAGCGTCACTTTTATCTACGGTGCCTTCGCCGCTGTGCCGTTGTTCCTGATGTGGATTTACCTGTCGTGGAATATCGTACTGCTTGGCGGCATCCTGGTGCACAGCTTGTCGGCCTATGAAAGCGACGCACAGGCCAATCGCCCCATTGTTCTCAAGGCTCTGGATGTTCTGCATGTCTTCTGGCAGAAACAACAGTCCGGTGAGTCGGTACGCGAAATGGAGTTGCTCAAGCGCAGACACGACATTATTCGCGGCCTCGACAGCGAAACCTGGCGTACGGTGCGGGATATCCTGTTGGAGAAACACGTCATCACCGAAACTAGCAGCGGGCACTACCTGCTGAGCCGGGACCTGCACACAGTCACGTTCTGGCAGTTGAAGGAATGGATCGAGAAGGAGCAGTCGCTTACTGGTCAGGAGCCGCATATCCAAAGCGACTGGCAGCGCGCGGCATACACGCTGCTTGTCGCGCAACGTATGCAACAGCACGAGACGCTGTCTGCCAACCTGGTGGAGTTATTCGAACGATGAAGTACCTGTTTATACTCGGCCTGAGCCTGTCGCTCATTGCTTGCGCCAGGCAGGAAAGCACAGCGCCCAATGCGAATCTTGAGGACCTGCACGGCCAATGGGTAGTGATCAATTACTGGGCGCAATGGTGCAAGCCCTGTATCAAGGAAATCCCCGAGTTGAACGAGCTGGATCAACGCTACGACCAGGTCACGGTACTGGGCGTCAATTACGATGGCGCCAGCGGGGTGGAACTGGAGCAGCAGCGGCAACAACTGGGTGTCGCGTTTGGCAGCCTGCAGCAGGACCCGGCAACGCAGCTGGGCACCACAAGGCCCGTCGTACTACCCACAACACTCGTCGTCGACACTACCGGGAAACTGGTGGCAACGCTGGTTGGCCCGCAAACAGCAGAATCGCTGGCAAAAGCAACGCAACAGCTTGCTGCTGAGGGATCGGAATAGGAAATAAAAATCCGGCCCAGAGGGCCGGAGTGCGTACCGCAGTGCGCGAAGCAGGGAGACCTGGATGGAGCTAGGTGTTGCCACAATGGGGGGGGGAAGACCCCACCTTCAGCAGACCTATCACACCACCTGTGATAGTTCAGACTGGACCTATCGCCATTGGTTCCACATCTGAGAATATTTTTTTGGCTGTCGTTACGGCAACTCCTCTGGAGGTTGGACACTGCCCGGCTGCCCGACTACCCTATTGAGGGCCAGACATCCAATCCTATTGAACCGCAGGGAACACCATGAGCAAACTCTACCGCGACAATGCCGAAACCATAGGCGGCACACCACTGGTAAAAATTAACCATATCAGTGATGGCAACATTTACGTCAAGCTGGAAAATCGCAACCCCGCCATGTCGGTGAAATGCCGCATCGGCGCAAGTATGGTGGCTGCTGCTGAACGCGACGGCAGCCTGAAGCCCGGCATGACAATCGTCGAGCCCACCAGCGGCAACACCGGTATCGCCCTGGCGTTTGTGGCCGCAGCCAAAGGCTATGGCTGCATTCTCACCATGCCTAACACCATGAGTCTGGAGCGGCGCATGCTGATGAAGTCGCTGGGCGCACAGGTGATTCTCACCGAAGGCAGCAAGGGTATTGCGGCGACCATACAGAAAGCGGAAGAGATACTCGCGTCAAACCCCGACAAATATTGGGGCCCACACCAGTTCGAAAATCCCGCCAATCCAGCCGTGCATGAACAAACAACGGGGCCGGAAATCTGGGAGGACAGCGACGGCGGCGTCGATATTCTGGTTTCAGGCGTGGGTACCGGCGGCACTATCACCGGCATAACCCGCTACCTGAAGAAGACCCGTGGCAAAAATATATTGAGCGTGGCGGTGGAGCCCGATACCACAACCATGATCACAGCGGCCAAATCCGGTGAGGAACCGCATCATGCGCCACACAAAATACAGGGCATTGGCGCCGGCTTCGTACCGAAAAACCTGGACCTTGACCTGATCGACCAGGTCGAGCAGGTCAGCAGTGATGAGGCCATGGCATGGGCGCATAAGCTGATGCAAAAGGAGGGAATACTCGCGGGCATCTCGTCCGGCGCAGCGATGGCAGTAGCGCACCGCCTGTCACAGGACAAAGCCCACCGCGGCAAGATGATCGTCGCGATCCTGCCGGATTCCGGTGAACGCTACCTGACATCAGCGCTATTCGCCGGGACATTCTCGGAAAATGAAACGGTGCAGGATACGATAAGCTGAGCAAATAATGGGTCAGGCGCGATTTGCAAGGGTTTGCAGTTTCGCCTTGACCTTAGGCCATTCTGCGTCAATCACACTGAAGTACACCGAGTCACGCAGGAAATTGTTCTGCACAATCATATGATTGCGCATGACTCCCTCGCGCTTGGCACCGATGCGCAGCAGTGCGCGCTGGGAACGCTCGTTGCGGGCATCGGTTTTGAACTCTACCCGCACGCATCCAAGTGTCTCAAAAGCGTGCGTCAGCAGCAGCAGTTTTGCCTCGGTGTTGGCTGGCGTGCGCTGCCATTCCTGGCCGAGCCAGGTCCAGCCTATCTCGAGTGACCGGTGCTCGGGTCGAATCGTCAGGTAGCGGGTGCTACCCACCGCTATACCCTTGGCGACATCCATGATGGCGAAGGGCAAATGCCCCGGCGCGGCGAGAGCCTCCTCGATCCACTGCCGTGTATCGGCCATGTCAACAAAGCAGCCGCGTGGCAGATACACCCAGTCTGCCTGCACACGGCCGCGATTGTACAAGCCCTGCGCGTGGTCCAGCCGCAGTGGCTCCAGACGCACCACGGTTCCCTCCAGCACTAGCGGTTTAACGTTCAAAGTCACTCATCATTCTCCACTATGCAGCGCACCTTGCGGCACTGCCGCGCGATAAAATTTGAGTCCCCAAAACAGCATGGTGGCTGCCAAGGGACAGACCAGGAGCGGTAACAGGCTCAGCGACTGGCCGAGGTACGCATCGTCCTGATAGACAAAATCCGTCAATGCGGCGACGGCACTGGGTCCCAGCGCCAGGCCAAACAGATTGGTCATAAACAACATCAGCGCCGAAATCTGCGCCCGCATGCGATTGGGCGTTATGTCCTGCAGCGCCGCTATCGCCAGCGCGAAGTAGCTGTTGAGGAAAAACACAATCGGCACTGCGGCCCACAGCACCATCTGACCGTCACTGAGCCGGGGTCCCAGTGTCGCAGGCAGCAACCACAACAGCGCTATCCACAGAATCAGGCGCATGCTGGCGTCCTGATAACCCCTTGCCCGTAACGGTCGCGCACTGAAGCCACCGAGCAGTGTGCCAATACTGCCAGCCACAATGAAAATCATGCCGAACTGCGAACCCGCTTCCGCGCGACTCATACCGTGACTGCGCACCAGCAACTCCGGATACCATGCCATCGTGCCATAGCCCAGCACGGCAAGCAGGGAGACTCCGAGTATCAAACTGCTGTAGGCCTGCCAGTGCTGCTGCAGTTGTGCGCCTACCTCGGCCAAACTGTAGTCGCTGACCGCCGAGGTGGCGCTTTCGCGTCGCGGCGGCTCCACTATCAGCGATAACATCAACACCAGCGCAAACCCGGGCAAGCCGACAATGACAAAGGTGGTCTGCCAGGGACGCAAATCACCGATCAGCGGTAGACTCAACGCACCGTGCGCGGAAAAGTATTCATACACCCCGCCACCAATGATATATGCCAGGCCACCGCCGATAGTGATCCCCAAGGTGTAGATCGCCATCGCCCGCGGCAAACTGTCGGCACTGAAATAATCGCTTAGCAGACTGTAGGCCGGAGGTGACAGAGCGGCCTCTCCCACACCGACACCGATGCGCGCCAGAAACAGCGTGCCAAAGCTACGCGTCAGCCCGCACAGGCAGGTCATCAGGCTCCAGAAAAAGACGCCGACGGTAATGACCCATTTACGGCTTCCGCGATCAGCCAGTCGCGCAATTGGCAAACCCAGGAAAATATAAAACATGGAGAAGGCAAAACCGTGCAACAGGCTGTACTGAAAATCACTGATCGCAAAATCATCGCGTATCGGGCCAATCAATACCGCCATCACGTTGCGGTCGATGAACGACAATATATAGGCGAGTAACAGGGCAAGCAGCGCATAATTCGCGCGTCCAACGCGCTTGGTGCGACCTGCGGCAATAGCTGTTGAATTCACACTATGACTGCGCTGAGGACATTCAGGGCAGCAGTACCGTCGACCCGGTAGTCTTTCTGCTCTCCAGATCACGGTGCGCCTGTTGCACATCGGTCAACGCGTAGTGCTGGTTGATCTCTACTCGCACCGCGCCACTTAATACACGATCAAACAGGTCTGTAGACGACTGCCGCAACTCTTCGGTGGATGCGGTGTACGTTATCATCGTGGGCCGGGTAATAAACAGTGAGCCCTTGTTGGCCAGAACCTGTAAATCCAGCGGCGCAGGGGCACCCGAGGCATTGCCGAAACTCACCATCAGGCCGCGCGGTCGCAGGCAGTCCAGCGATATATCAAACGTATCTTTTCCCACACCGTCATACACCACCGGCACCTTGTGCCCATCGGTAATCTCCAACACGCGCTGCACGACATCTTCGCAGCGGTAATTAATGACATGCGCATAACCGTGCGTGCGCGCCAGTTCCGCCTTTTCCTCGGACCCCACGGTGCCAATCACATTGGCGCCGATACTCCTCGCCCACTGGCCAAACAACAAGCCCACACCGCCGGCTGCGGCGTGAAACAAACAGGTTTCACCCGCTTTCAGTCGGTGCGTCCTCTGCAGCAGATACTCGACTGTCTGGCCTTTCAGCAGGCAGGCAGCGGCCTGCGCAAAATCGATGCCGTCAGGGATTTTCACCAGACGCGACGCCGGAAGATTGAGCGCCTGCGCATACGCGCCAAATCCGGCGGAACAGTAGGCAACCCGATCCCCAATCCGCAGCGCCACGCCTTCTCCGACAGCCTGCACCACACCGGCACCTTCAAGTCCGATCCCGATGGGCAGCGGCAACGGGTACAATCCGCTGCGGTGGTAGGTATCAATGTAGTTAAGGCCAATCGCCCGATTTTCCACGGTGACCATGCCCGGACCCGGTGCCTCCAGGGCGATATCTTCCAGCGTCATGACTTCGGGTCCACCCGTCTCGTGTATTCTTATCGCCTGCACCATCTTTCTCGCTCCGTATCCCGCCCATGGCTACGAGTTCCGATCAGCATGACCTACCGAAGGTACCCGTTACTTGCATTCACGCGATATAATACCTCGGAAATAGCCGCGCAGTGCCACTACACCCCAAACCTGAAACTCAACCCTATTGTCCACGGAGCGCGAAAACGTGTTCGAAGAACTACAGCTTGACCGTCACTTGCGCCTGGGGCTGGATGCACTGGACCTGCAGGAAGCGACAGAAGTCCAGCAACTGGCTGTGCCACCGGCGCTGCTGGGTATTGATTTACTGGTTAGCGCTGAGACCGGTAGCGGCAAAACGCTCGCCTATCTGATCCCTGTCGCGCAAAAAATACTCGCCGCGACAGGAGCTCGCCAGCCCGGCACGCTCGCTCTGATCCTGGTACCGACTCGCGAACTGGCACGACAGGTTCTCAAGCAATGTCGCCAACTGCTGGCGAAGTCACCGTTGAACGCACAGGCAATCACCGGCGGCGCAGATTTTAAATACCAGAAGGCACAACTGCGCAAGGATCCGGAAATTGTAGTGGCAACTCCCGGGCGTTTGCTGGAGCACTGTCAAAAACGCAGTACCGACTTCCGCTCATTACAAACGCTGGTATTGGATGAAGCTGATCGCATGCTGGATATGGGGTTTCGCGAGGATGTCATGCGCATCACTGAATTCTGCCCGGCGGATAAACAGGTATTGTTACTGTCTGCGACACTGTCTCACCGCGGCGTCGGCGCCATTGCCGACACACTGCTGCGCGCGCCACAAACCGTTGCAGTCGGTCAGGTGCGACAGGCGCACAGCAGCATCGCGCACCAACTGATCCTTGCCGACAACCATGAGCACAAGGACAGACTGCTGGCCGCGCTACTGCAATCCGGTGAATTTACGCGCGCGCTGGTGTTCGCCAATAAACGCAATACAGCGGTGCGCCTTTGCAATGCACTCAAGTATCAGAAATTGCGGTGCGCAACGTTGCACGGCGAAATGAGCACCGAGGATCGCAAACTGGTGATGGAGCAATTTCACGGCAATAAAGTCAATATCGTGTGTGCCAGCGACCTGGCTGCCAGGGGATTGGATGTCAGCGGTATCGACCTGGTGATCAATTACGACATTCCCTACAGCGGCGACAACTACCTGCACCGCACGGGTCGCACCGGCCGGGCCGGCGCCAAAGGTCTGGCTGTGTCCCTGGTAAGCGCGCCGGAATGGAATCTGATGGTCAGCATTGAACGTTACCTCGACCTGCGTTTTGAGCGCCGTACATTGAGCGGACTGAAAGCGAAATACAGCGGGCCAAAGAAATTGAAGTCATCCGGCAAGGCAGCCGGGAGCAAGAAGAAGCCAAAGAAATCGGCGGTGGAAAAAAGCAAGTCGCGCGAACGCAATAAAAAGGCGATTGGCAAACGCAGAACAGATTCCACAGGCAGCAAAACCGGCGTGAACGACGGTTTCGCGCCGCTGAAGAAAAAGAAGCCGAGTGAGTGATGCGCGTCTTTTTCGGGCTGGAACTGGACACGGCGACCACGATACAGGTGTCCTCCTGGCGCGACCGACAACTCGCTGGCATCGGCAAGCCAGTACCTGCGGCCAACTTCCACGTGACCCTGGCCTTCGTTGGCGCATTGAGTGATCCGGCGATCGAGCGACTGTGCCTGTCGGTGGACGACTGGACAGCGCGCGCAACGCCAGAGGGAGCAATGTTGGAGTTTAATTGCACCGGCTACTGGCCCAGGCCGGGCATCTACTGGCTTGGTGCCGAGACCTGGCCTGCGCAATTGGGTGGGCTGGCGCACAAGCTCTCCAGGCTGGCCGGAGCGGTAGGCGCCAAACACGACGACCGCAACACTTTCCAGCCGCATATCACCCTGTACCGACAATGCCCTGACGCGCCTCCGGCACCGGCACAGCCACCGCTAATTTCCTTCACCTACCAGCATTTCTCGCTGTTCGAGTCCCGGCCCGGTAAAAGCGGGGTCAGCTATCACGTATTACAGGACTGGGAACTGGCGGGCGCGGCACGCTAAAATTATCATGCAACGCACTGATAGTTACGCTGTGCGCTGTGGTAAACACCAATATGGCCTCGGTGCAGATTCGGATACTATCCTACCCTGCAATTCAGTCGGAACACCATGTATGTCAAACCCCCTGCTTGAAGCCACGCGCTGCCGCCTTTTCGCGTATTGAACCGGCGCATGTAGAGCCCGCCATTACACAGCTTATTGAGCGCAACAAACGGCTCATTGAAGAACTGTTGGCCAGCACAGACGCCTACAGCTGGGACAACCTGCTACAGCCCATAGAAGATATTGAAGACGAACTGTCGCAGGCCTGGTCTCCCGTGTCGCACCTCAATAGTGTGTGCAACAGTGATGCGCTGCGCGAGGCATACAATGCCTGCCTGCCGTTACTCTCGGAATACGGCACCTGGATGGGTCAGCACAGCACGCTGTGCGCGGCCTACCAGCAAATCGCTGACAGCGATGAGTTTGCCAAACTCGACATTGCACAGCGAAAAGCGATAGAACACGCACTGCGCGATTTCCGGCTTGCCGGCGTCGCCCTGCCCGATGACAAGAAAAACAAGTACGGCGAGCTGCGCCAGCGCCTGTCAAAACTGGGCAGCAAATTTGGCGAGAACGTGCTGGACGCCACCAACGCATGGTCCAAGCAGGTAACACGCGAGCAACTAAAGGGTCTGCCGGAAACGGCGCTGGCAATGCCCGGCAGGCGGCACTGCAGGCCGGACATGAAGGCTACCTGATCAATCTGGAGTTTCCCTCCTTATCGCCGGTATTGAACTACTGCGAGGACCGCGCTCTGCGCGAAGAGGTCTATACCGCCAACTGTACCCGCGCCTCGGAGCAGGGTCCGCACGGCGGCCAGTGGGACAACACGGCGCTGATCATCGAAACACTGGAGCTGCGCACCGAGTTGGCGCAACTGTTGGGGTTTTGAGAACTACGCCGAGCTGTCCCTCGCCACCAAGATGGCCGATAGTCCGGATGCGGTAGTGAATTCCTGCAGCAACTGGCTGAACAGTCGCCGCAGGCTAAACTGGAATGGCAGGAACTACAGGATTTTGCTCAGCAGGAGGGGCGTCCGGCCCCGCTGCAAACCTGGGATATCAGTTTCTACAGTGAAAAACTGCGCCAGCGCGCTACCAAGGTTTCACAGGAGGACATCCGTCCCTATCTGCCGGTCAATCGCGTATTACCCGGTCTATTTGAAGTGATCCGCGCCGCTTGTACGGTATCGACATACGGGAGGTGACACAGTTCGACACCTATCACCCCAGTGTCAAACTGTTTGAATTGCTGCGCGACAAAGAAGTCATCGCCCGCTTCTACCTCGACCTGTATGCCCGGGCAGACAAGCGAGGCGGCGCATGGATGGACAACTGCCGGGTGCGCCGTTTACGCGCAGACGGCCTGCAGGTTCCGGTCGCCTATCTGGTGTGCAATTTCACTCCGCCGGTAGGCGACAGGCCAGCACTGCTAACCCACACTGAACTCACCACCCTGTTTCACGAATTCGGCCACGGCCTGCACCACATGCTGACCCGCCAGACGGTCGCGGCGGTTTCGGGCATAAACGGTGTCGCATGGGATGCGGTGGAACTGCCCAGCCAGTTTCTGGAAAACTGGTGCTGGGAGCGCGAAGCCCTGTCATTTATATCGGGACATTTTGAAACCGGCGCCCCGCTGCCGGCGGAACTTTTGGATAAACTGCTCGCAGCACGCAATTTTCAGTCCGGCATGGCAATGGTGCGCCAACTCGAGTTTTCGCTGTTTGACTTCCGCCTGCACCGGGAATGGGGTACCGGCAGTTTCGACAACGTACAGCAGCTACTCGATGAAGTACGTGCTCAGATCGCGGTGACCCCGCTGCCACCGTTCAACCGCTTCCAGAACGCCTTTTCCCACATTTTTGCCGGTGGCTACGCAGCCGGGTATTACAGCTACAAATGGGCCGAGGTATTGTCGGCTGATGCGTTCTCCCGGTTCGAGGAGGACGGTATTTTCAACGCCACAACCGGCGCTGCTTTCAGGAAAGAAGTGCTGGAGGTTGGCGGCTCGCGGGAACCGATGGACGTATTCGTGGCATTCAGGGGCCGCGCGCCGAGTATCGAACCACTACTGCGGCACAGCGGCATTGCCAATTAGCGCATTAGTTTTCTTTGCCCAGCCAGTTGTAAACCACACCGGCCAGCGCCCCGCCAATGATAGGCGCCACCCAGAACAGCCAAAGCTGGGAAATTGCTGCGCCACCCACGAACAGCGCCACACCGGTGCTGCGCGCCGGGTTGACCGAGGTATTGGTCACCGGAATACTGATCAGGTGGATCAGCGTCAGGCTCAGACCTATCGCGATTGGCGCAAGACCGGCTGGCGCACGCTTGTCGGTTGAACCGAGAATGATCAGCAGAAACATAAAGGTCATGACGATCTCGCACACCAGGGCGGCGGTCAGGCTGTAGCCCCCCGGCGAATGCTCACCGTAACCATTGGTGGCAAAGCCGCCCAGTTCAAATCCAGGCTGCCCCGTCGCAATCACATAAAGGATAGCCGCACCGGTTGCGCCACCGAGTACCTGGGCGACGATATACGGCACTACCTCGGCGGCGGGAAAACGCCCGCCGACGGTCAGACCGATAGTCACCGCAGGATTAATATGGCAACCGGAAATATGACCAATGGCGAAGGCCATGGTCAGCAGCGTAAGACCAAAAGCCAGGGCCACGCCAAGGAAGCCGATGCCCAGATCGGGAAACGCCGCCGCCAGAACGGCACTGCCGCATCCACCCAGAACCAACCAGAACGTACCGATAAATTCTGCGCCCAGCTTCTTGCTCATATTCATTATGGATTCTCCACAGGCTATTACAATGGGTACTCGCGTACGCTCCGAATCCTAGCATAACAATGCTGATACGCGAGTGCCGTGGCGGACCCTGAAAGGGTATTTGCGAACAGCGTTATCTGCTCAGGGGCAACGCCAATTGGCACAGCCCTTTTGCCCGGGACCGGAGGCAACACAGAGCTCGATCTCACGCAGGTCATCGGACACGCTGTCCTCTACGAGGCGCTGCAACAGGTAGCGTGAAAACTCCTCCACCGTGGCATTACGAATTGGCAACACCTGGGTATCACTGCGTAAAAACCGCATTTCCTCGTCAGCATAGACTACCCGGTAGTACTCACCTTCCTCCGTAATGCGCTGGTGCGGTGATGCGCCGGCCAACAGGGTATACTCGTCGAGCGATTCACACAGTGCAGCGATACGCGTCTTATAGACGTTGTAATCTGCAGCGAAGCCGTTATCCCCCATGGGCGCAACAATCTTTGCCGACACCGAATAATTATGCCCGTGCAAACGCTCGCGCTCGGTGGCAGAAAATATCGTGTAGTGGGCCACCGAGAACTTGTGGCTTTCCTTGTCGATGTACAGTGTGGTCAATTGCTCCATGACGACAGTTTAGCGAAGCGACAACTTGACGTCACTGTCGAAATCGCGGAGCCTCTGGCGTTGACTCGCGTACTCAGGGAAATTGAGGAACGCACCGATCCCATGGGAACCCAGGCATGAAAGTAGCAATCATCACCGGTGCCAGCGCAGGTATCGGCAGCGCGACTGCAAGCGCATTTCTCAACAATGGATTTACGGTGTATAGCGTCGCCCGACGTGAAAGCCCGGTGGCGCAGGTTACCAACGTGAGCTGCGACCTCAGTAGTGAGCAATCCATCGCGCACGCCCTCGACCGACTCGAACAGGCCATTCCCCCAGACAGTGAAATTGCACTGGTACACAATGCCAGCCAGATGCGCAAGGACAGCGCGAAGAATTGCGCCAGCCAGAGCCTGCAGGAAGTACTGGCGACCAATGTCATCGCCATTAACAGCCTCAACCAGCGACTCCTGCCGTTAATGTCAGCCGCCTCCAGTGTGCTCTATATCGGTTCTACGCTAGCAGAGAAAGCGGTCGCCGGATCGTTCAGCTATGTGGTCAGCAAACACGCACAGTTGGGTATGATGCGGGCAACTTGCCAGGACCTGATGGGCACAGGTATACACACCGCCATGATCTGCCCCGGCTTTACCGATACCGAAATGCTGCGCACCCACCTGGGGAATGATCCTCTCATCATGTCCTCCATAGCAGGACTCAACAGCTTTAATCGACTGATAGCACCCGATGAAATCGCCGAACTGATCCGCTGGGCGCACCACCATCCAGTGATCAATGGCTCAGTACTGCATGCCAATCTCGGGCAGAAGGAGAGCTGATGCACCGCGCCGACGCCGGCCCGATGCCCGAACCGCCAACGGTGGCCGCGCGGGTAAACCGATGATCGACAGCAAATTACCCCAGGTCGGCACCACTATATTCACCCGGATGTCCGCATTGGCCAGCGAGTGTCAGGCACTGAACCTGTCACAGGGCTACCCCGACTTTGACGCGCCAAAGGCGCTGCTGGAAGCGATGGCCAGACATGTCAGGGCCGGACACAACCAGTACGCACCGATGGCAGGTGTAATGTACCTGCGAGACCAGATCGCAGCACAGCTACTGCGCCACCGGGGAGTAAACTGCGATCCAGACTCTGAAATCACCGTAGTGCCAGGCGCTACCGAAGGCATTTTTTGCGCGGTAACCGCCTGTGTCCGGCCGGGCCATGAGGTCATCGTGTTAGATCCCTGTTACGACAGCTACGAGCCCGCTATTGTGCTGGCCGGTGGCCGGGCTATCCACGTCCCACTCTCGCCGCACAGTTTCAGCATTGACTGGGAGCGTGTGCAGGCGGCGATCAATTCGCGCACCCGCCTTATAATGATCAACTCACCACACAACCCCAGCGGCGCGGTGCTGTCCTCAACTGACCTGCTGCAATTACAGGCGCTGGTAGAGACACACAATCTGCTGGTGATCAGTGACGAGGTGTACGAACACCTGGTATTCGACGGCCAACAGCACCATAGCGCATTGCAGTTTCCGGCGTTGCGCGAGCGCAGCTTCGTGATGTTCTCCTTCGGCAAGACGTTCAGTGTGACTGGCTGGAAAACCGGCTATTGTGTCGCGCCCCCTGCCCTGACTGCGGAGTTGCGCAAGGTTCACCAGTTTGTCTGTTTTGTCGCGGTAACGCCGGTACAACTTGCCGTAGCGGATTTCATGGCCGAACAACCTGACTATCCGGCGACATTACCAGGTTTCTACCAGGCCAAACGCGACCTGTTCTGCACTGCATTGGCCGGCTCCATGTTCAGCATCAGGCCGAGTGCAGGTACATATTTTCAATTGCTTGACTACAGTGGTATCACCAAGGACGAGGATGTGGAGCTGGCCCAGAAATGGACCCGGCAGTACGGCATCGCCTCTATCCCGATTTCTGTCTTTTACCAGGAGCCGCCCGACCAGCACTATCTGCGTTTTTGCTTCGCCAAGAACGACCAAGTACTGCTGGAAGCGGCGCAGCGATTATGCGAAATCTGAATGTAAGCCTGATCCAGTGCGAACTCGCCTGGGAACAACCCGAGGACAACCGGCAACAGATTGGCGGGATTATCGAGGCGCTGGACACCAACTGCGACCTCATCGTGCTGCCGGAGATGTTCACCACCGGCTTTTCCATGAATGCACTGGCCAATGCAGAAGACCCCGGTGGCGCAACCGAGCAGTGGATGCAGCAATTGGCCAAACAACACGATTGCGCGTTGACTGGCAGCATTGCCGTGCGCGCAGACCAGGGTGTCTACAACAGGATGCTGTTTGCCACCCCCGACGGCGTGCAGTTCTACGACAAACGCCACCTGTTTCGCATGGCCGGCGAGGACAAACGCTACCAGCCCGGCAACGATAGGGTGATTGTGCAATGGCGCGAGTGGCGCATTCTGTTACAGGTCTGTTACGACCTGCGCTTCCCGGTATTCAGTCGTAACCGCGAAGACTACGACGTGATTCTCTACGTAGCAAATTGGCCGGCAGCGCGTCGCCTCCACTGGCGGCAGTTACTCATCGCCAGGGCGATTGAAAACCTTGCCTGTGTCGTTGGTGTGAACCGTATTGGCGCAGATGCCAAAGGCCTGGATTACAGTGGCGATAGCCTGGTGATCGCCGCCGATGGCAAGATTCTGCTCGATGCCCAGAGTGACAACGGCGCAGCCCATGCTGTGCTGGATGGCGCCGCTCTGCTTAAGTATCGCGAGGTTTTTCCCTGCCAGTTGGATGCAGACAGCTTTCATCTGGGGTGACTTACCAACGCAACGTTTCTCTGACGAAGGGGATGGTCAGCGCGCGCTGCTGGGTGAGCGACGCGTTATCCAATACATCCAAAACCAGCAGTAACTGATCCATCGCGCGCGGCGCGCGGCTGACTATGTATGCAGCCACAGACGCCGACAACGTCAATCCCCTGCGCTGCGCTCGAAATTGCAATATCGCTGATTTCTCGGTGTCACTGCCCGGGTCCAGTTGGTAAACAATACCCCACGACAGGCGCGAGCGTAAATCTGCAAGCTTGACTGCCAGCGCGCGAGGGGAGGCATCACCCGCCACGACCAGACGGCATCCGTGCAACCGTGCGTTGTTGTAGAAATTAAACAGTGCCGTTTCCCAGTCGGCATCGCCCATCACCAGATGAATATCATCGATACACACGCGACCCAACCGTTCCACACCCTGCAACACTTCCTCGGCCGGGAACTCGCGCAACTGTGCCAGAGGCAAGTACACCGCCCCCTCTGCCGACTCATGGCAGCACGCCTGCAGTAAGTGGGTTTTTCCGCTTCCCTCAGGGCCATAAAGGTAGATGATAGCTTCTCCGTCGCTCGCCATTTGCTTGTGCAGCGCGCGCACCAAAGGCTCCTCCCTGGGCAGCGCGAGGAAATTGGAGAATGTCGCATCGTCACGCAATTGCACCGCCAGCGGTATTTGTTGGTGGCGTGGCAAGGTATCAGCCTGCTCCCCCATGGACTCTAGTTCTGCCACTGGAAATTCAACGGTATCCCCGGGTCCTGGGCCGCCAAAGGCAGGAGGTGCTGGTTCAACTGAATGGTACCCGCCAATTGTGCAGCGTCTGCTCTCGCCTGCAGCCGTAGTTCTATGCGATCGCCTTGTATACGCTCGATATTGGCAGACTCCACCAGCTCCAGATTTTCCAGCCAGCCAACAATCCCCGCGTAATCTGCGTAGCTGGACACACCGGTAACAGACATCCGCAGGCCGCCCTCCTGCCCCCCGGTGGGCGCCACCGCATAACGCGACGCCATGTCAGCGGCAACCAGATTCACACCGTCGCGCAGGAAAGCCTGCAAATCCGGCGCACTCAGGGACCGGTTCAGGCGGTTATCCTGGTTGAAATACGTCCAGTCTCCGGACGCTTGCCCGGTGTTCAGGCGCGCCAGGTGACCAGCGACAACATCCTGCACGTTGTAGCGGGCAGAGGCGGCTTGTATCGCGGCGGCATTCAACTGCCACGCATCGTCAAGGCTCAGGGCAGTCATATCAATCAAGTCAAACACCGGAAGTTGCACCGGGACACCGCGGCGCGAAAATTCGTCCAGCAACTGTTGCGCCTGCTCCGGCGAGCTGTCCCAACTGATGAAATGCTTGCCTTGCTCATCCTCGACAACTACCCAGGCCAGCACCAACGGTCGGTTAGCCGTCCACAGTGGCGCACCGGCCTGGACCACAAGTTCAGTGATGTAGGCAGGCTCAAATTCGAAGCGCACTGCAAGCGGCGCAGCGGGTGGCGTGCCGCGCACATAGGCGTACTGCTGCACATGACTGCGTGCGTCAGCCAGCGCGGAGGCTATCGAGGGATTCCTCAGAAGTTCCGCAGACCCCGATACTTTTACCAGCACTTCAGACAGTGCCACCCGGGCAGCGGCAGCTAGCGCCTTGTCGCTCTGTTCCGCTACCGGTACGCTCGCCGCGTGCAAGTCGGCGACATTATCTGCCGTGGAACTTCCCGCCCAGAGCAAAGCAAGGCACGCCCATACCAGCGACAAATGTATTTTTCGCACAGCACTTTCCATCACTTTAGTGTCCCGTAGTTGCTTCTCATCAGATACTTGCCAAGGCGCACAATTGTAACAGCACAAGAGAACGGCGGGCACATCACCAATTCAGGAGTGCGTTGGCGCGACAGGCACGATAAAATACCGGCCCTCACCCACTTTCGAACTTTTCTACTGGATGCCACGCAATGAGCGATGACAAGGGCAAAACCGGCCTGAGCTACAAGGACGCGGGCGTCAATATTGACGCGGGCAATGCATTGGTTGAGCGCATCAAGGGTGTCTCTGCCCGTACTACCCGACCGGAAGTGCTCGGCGGACTCGGCGGATTTGGCGCACTGTGCGAAATTCCGGCGGGTTATCGACAGCCAGTGCTTGTCTCCGGAACGGACGGCGTGGGCACCAAGCTGCGCCTGGCAATGGATATGGGGATTCACGACACCATCGGCATTGACCTCGTTGCAATGTGCGTCAATGATCTGGTGGTCGCCGGCGCAGAGCCCCTGTTCTTTCTGGATTACTACGCCACCGGCGCACTCAACGTAGACACTGCCGCAGACGTCGTAACCGGTATTGGCAAAGGCTGCGAGTTGGCCGGCTGCGCCCTGGTCGGCGGTGAGACAGCCGAAATGCCGGGGATGTACCACGGTGAAGACTATGATCTGGCAGGCTTTTGTGTCGGCGTAGTGGAAAAATCCGCGATTATCGACGGCAGCACAGTTGTCGCCGGTGACATTCTGTTGGGGATCGCCAGCAGCGGGCCGCATTCCAATGGCTACTCGCTGATTCGGAAAATATTGGAACTCGATCGGTCAGACCTGCAACAGCCATTGGGCGACACCACGCTCGGGCGGGCGCTCCTGACACCCACCACAATTTATGTCAAAGCGCTGTTGTCGCTGTTCGACGAGTTACAGGTGAAAGCGCTGTCACACATCACCGGCGGCGGTTTGCTGGAAAACCTCCCGAGGGTTCTGCCAAAAGACTGCAATGCGCAGATCGATACCAACAGCTGGCAGTGGCCCCTTGTGTTCCAGTGGCTCCAGGACAAGGGCCGGGTCGCAACGACAGAGATGTACCGCACCTTTAACTGCGGTGTTGGCATGGTGTTGTGTGTAAGCCCACAGGATGCGGACAAAGCTGTGTCGCTGCTGCGGGCAGCCGGACACGAAACCTGGCAGATCGGTCGCATCGCTGCAGGTTCCAACCAGGTAGAACTGCTGTCGTGAACATGGCGGAGTCGCTGCGCCTGGCCGTCCTGATCTCCGGGCGCGGCTCCAACCTGCAGGCATTTATCGACGCTTGCGAGCGCGGTGTCCTGGCCTCACGCATCAGCATTGTTATCAGCAACAATCCACAGGCTGATGGACTGCAACGCGCCGAACATGCGGGCATCGCCACGCGCTGCATCAATCACCGCGACTACCCCACACGCGAAGCATTCGATGCGGCACTGGTGGATGAGTTACGCGCCCACTGTGTGGACCTGGTCATACTGGCGGGCTTCATGCGCATACTGACGCCGGTACTGATCGAACCGTACCTTGGCAGGTTACTGAACATCCACCCGTCGCTGTTACCGAAATATCCCGGACTCAATACACACCAGCGCGCGCTGGACGCAGGAGACCCGGAAGCGGGCGCGACCGTGCATTTTGTCACCCGGGAACTGGATGGCGGCCCGCCTATCCTGCAAGCCAGCGAAGCTGTTATGGCCGGCGACACAGCGGATTCCCTGGCCGCTCGCATTGCGCGACTGGAGCACGAAATTTATCCCACCGTGGTGCGCTGGTTCGAACAGCGACGCCTCCAGTTGTCGGGCATGCATGCGTTGCTGGACGGCGAGGTAATCGCGCCGACTGGAATACGGTACTGCGAAGAACTACGCCAGTGTTTACACCAGGATAATCAGGCTCTGGGGAGCGTGACACCACGCTGCCCCTGATACTTACCGCCGCGATCCTTATAGCTGATTTCACAGACCTCGTCCGACTCAAAGAACAGCATCTGTGCCACTCCCTCGTTGGCGTAGATTTTGGCCGGCAGCGTAGTAGTGTTGGAAAACTCCAGCGTGACGTGGCCCTCCCACTCGGGCTCCAGCGGGGTCACATTGACAATAATGCCACAGCGGGCGTACGTCGACTTGCCCAGACAAATGGTCAGCACATTGCGCGGAATGCGGAAATATTCGACGGTACTGGCAAGTGCAAAAGAGTTGGGCGGGATCACACATACGTCACCAACCACATCCACAAAACTGCCTTCGTCAAAGCCCTTGGGATCAACTGTCGCCGAATTGATATTGGTAAAGACCTTGAACTCACGGGAACAGCGCACATCGTAGCCGTAGCTTGAAGTGCCGTAGGAGATCAGTCGCTGGCTCCCGTTGGAACGCACTTGCCCAGCCTCGAACGGCTCGATCATGCCGTGTTCTGTGGCCATTTTTCGAATCCATCTGTCTGCCTTGATACTCACGCTTCGGTCACCTGCTGCTCGCTATTGTCATCCGGCCGGCGCTCAGGCTGGCCTTCAAATTAATCATCTGAAATCTTTATCTCGGGAAACTGGCGCACGCTGCTGTCACCCAGCGCGTTGAGTGCATCGCTCACTGCTTTCGCAGCTTCCCGATAGAGTGCGCTGATCGCGGAATCCGGGTCCGCCACTACCGTAGGACGCCCGGCATCGGTCTGTTCCCGTATCGAAAGCGCCAACGGCAGGCTGGCGAGCAACGGCACGCCGTAATCCCTGGCAATACGCTCACCACCATGCTCGCCGAAGATATGTTCCCGGTGACCACAAGCACTGCAAATATGCACCGCCATATTCTCGATCACCCCCAGCACGGGGACATCAACCTTACGAAACATCTCAATGCCCTTACGCGCATCGAGCAGTGCAATATCCTGGGGTGTAGTCACTATCACCGCACCGGCAACCTTGGCCTTCTGCGACAGCGTTAACTGGATATCACCCGTTCCCGGTGGCATGTCGATGATCAGGTAATCCAGTTCACCCCACAGCGTCTGCTCCAGCATCTGAGCGAGCGCACCACCGGCCATCGGGCCGCGCCACACCATCGGCGTACGATCCGTCACCAGATAGCCCATGGACATGGTTTTCAGGCCATAGGCCTCAACCGGCAACAAATACTGCCCACCTTGTTGTTCAGGACGCTGATCGTCAGGGATTCCCAACATTAATTGCTGGCTGGGGCCATAGATGTCCGCGTCCAGCAACCCGACACGCGCGCCCATCGCCTTGAGTGCCAAGGCGAGGTTCACCGCTGTTGTGGACTTGCCGACGCCGCCTTTTCCAGAGGCAACGGCAACAATGTGTTTTATCTGGTTCATGGCAACCTGCAATACGCGCGAGTTCACAACCGAGGTAGTTGAGTCCGCTTTTTCCGGCTGGCTAGTATAGGGACATGCCCCGTGTTCAACAATGCCAGACCAATTGCAGTGTATTGTCCACCACGCAGCCAACCACACCACACCCAGTTGCAAAACCCATGAACGGGTGAAAACACACCTCAAAACCGCTATAGTAGCGCCCTTTTTCGCAATCAGACGCTCCCCATGAAAGCATCGGCACCACGCAACATCCTGGTCACCAGCGCATTGCCCTATGCCAATGGTTCGCTGCATCTGGGACACCTGCTGGAGCAGGTGCAAACCGACATTTGGGTACGCTTCCAGAAATCGCGCGGACATCACTGCATCTACGTCTGTGCCGACGATGCACACGGCACCGCCATCATGTTGACCGCCGAAAAACTCGGCATCACCCCCCAGCAGCAAATCGATACAATCCGAGAGGAACATATGCGCGACAGCGCCGGGTTCCTGATCGACTTCGACAACTTCTATACCACACACAGCGAAGAGAACCGTTTCTGGTGCGAATCCATTTACCAGCGCCTGAAAGATAACGACCACATTGCCACTCGGTCGATCACCCAGGCGTTCGACCCCGAGCGGCAATTATTCCTTGCCGACCGTTTCATCAAAGGCACATGTCCGCGCTGCAAGACTGCAGACCAATACGGCGACAACTGCGAGGCGTGTGGTGCCACCTACAGCCCTATGGAACTGATCGATCCGGTATCAGCGATTTCCGGTGCCAAGCCGATTGAAAAGGATTCCACACACTTTTTCTTCAAACTGCCCGCGTTCGAAGGCATGCTCAAGGAGTGGCTCGCCTCGGATAGGCTGCAGCCCCAGGTCGCGAACAAATTACGTGAGTGGACTGACGCGGGCCTGCAGGAATGGGATATCAGCCGCGATGCGCCCTACTTTGGCTTCGAAATTCCCGGTGAGCCCGGCAAGTATTTCTACGTGTGGCTGGACGCTCCGATCGGCTATATCGCCAGTTTCCAGAACTTCTGCGACCGCACCGGCCACCCCTTCGACGAATACTGGCAGCCCGGGGCCAACACCGAGCTGTACCATTTCATTGGCAAGGACATCATCAATTTTCACGGCCTTTTCTGGCCGGCGACGTTGCAATCGGCAGGCCTGCGCCTGCCCAATGCCATCTACGCCCACGGATTCCTGACCGTCAACGGCACCAAGATGTCCAAGAGCCGTGGCACGTTCATCAAGGCCAGCACGTATCTGCAACACCTCGATGCACAGTATCTGCGCTACTATTTTGCCGCCAAACTCAGCGGCTCGGTAGACGACATCGACCTCAACCTCGAAGACTTCGTACAGCGGGTGAACTCCGATGTCGTCGGCAAGGTGGTGAATATCGCCAGCCGCTGCGCCGGATTCCTGCGCAATAGTTTCGACAACACGCTGTCTGCCAACTGCTCGGAGCAGGCAATGGTGAAATCCTTTATTACCAAAGGTGAGGCTATCGCAGACTTGTATGAAAAACGCGAGTTCAACAAAGCGATTCGCGAAATCCTGGCTCTGGCGGACCGGGCGAACCAATACATCGACGAGAAAAAGCCCTGGGCACTGGCGAAACAGGCGGGAACGGATCAAGAGGTACATGAAGTCTGCAGTGTGGGCGTCAATCTGTTCCGCGTATTAATGACTTATCTCAAGCCGGTGCTGCCGGCGATGGCGGAAAAGTCTGAGGCCTTTTTGAATTGCTCGCTGGACTGGACGGCACTGCTAACGCCACTGAGTAGTCATGTACTGAACGAGTTTCAACCGCTGCTCACGCGTATCGACAGCAAGCAGGTAGAGGCCATGGTAGAAGCGAGCAAGGAAACGCAGGCGGCGGCAGCAGCGCCGTCAACGGCCGCTAAGAAGAAGCCGATAGCCGCGACCGACACCATCGAATACGACGATTTTGCCAAGGTCGATCTCAGAATTGCCGAAATTGTGTCCGCAGAACACGTCGATGGCGCCGACAAACTGCTGCGCCTGACCCTGAACCTGGGCGCGGAAGGTGGCCAAAGGCAGGTATTTGCGGGCATCAAATCAGCGTATCAACCAGAGGATCTGATCGGTAAGTTAACCGTGGTGGTGGCCAATCTCGCACCGCGAAAAATGCGCTTTGGCCTCTCCGAAGGTATGGTGCTGGCCGCAGGACCGGGGGACAAGGAACTGTTCCTGCTGGAACCGCACGCCGGGGCGAAACCTGGAATGCAGGTGAAATAAGGTGTAGCCAAAGTGCAGATCAGCGCACAGACTAATGGGTATTAGTACGCAATTTCAGACTGCCCTCATTTACTGTAACGGCTAGAATAGCCACACTCGCAAATGACACCGCACGGGCAGGGCTGGCCGCGCGTACCGAGAGAAAAACATGCTGGCAGACTATTCCATCCTGTTGATCAGCGCGATTCTGGTCAACAATTTTGTACTGGTACAGTTCCTGGGACTGTGCCCGTTTATGGGCGTCTCCAACAAACTGGAAGCAGCCATGGGAATGTCCATGGCCACAACCTTCGTACTGACACTGGCCTCCGCCTGCAGCAATCTCACTTATCAGTTCCTGCTGCTGCCGATGGGCCTGGGCTACCTGAAAACCATCGCCTTCATTCTGGTGATTGCAGTAGTGGTGCAATTTACGGAAATGGTGATGCGCAAGACAAGTCCGCTACTGCACCGTGTGCTGGGCGTGTATTTGCCGTTGATTACTACCAACTGTGCCGTGCTCGGCGTCGCACTACTGAATGTCAGCAAGGATCACAGCTTCCTGCAGGCGTTATTCTACGGCTTTGGAGCCGGCGCGGGATTTTCACTCGTGCTCGTGCTGTTCGCGGCGATGCGCGAACGCCTGACGGTCGCCGATGTACCCGCACCCTTTAAGGGCGCAGCAGTGGGGATGATCACAGCCGGCCTGATGTCCCTCGCCTTTATGGGATTTGCGGGACTGGTATAAGCGCTCGTGATTGCTCTTCTCGTCCAGTATCCGCTGCTCGCCGCCCTGCTCGCGCTGGTAGGCTTGGGCGCCGCGTTTGGTGCGCTTCTCGGCTACGCCGCCGTTCGCTTCAAGACCGAAGGCAACCCCATTGCCGACGAGATCAACAATATCCTGCCCCAGACACAATGCGGCCAGTGTGGCTATCCCGGCTGCCGGCCGTACGCGGAAGCCATTGCCAATGGTGAAGCGATCAACAAGTGTCCGCCCGGCGGCGAGGCGGGGATACAGGCGCTGGCAGACCTGCTGGATGTGGAACCCATTCCTCTGGATTCGGAACACGGTGAAGCCAAGCAGGTGCCCTCGGTGGCCTTTATCCGCGAGGCGGAGTGTATTGGCTGCACCAAATGTATTCAGGCCTGCCCAGTGGATGCGATCCTCGGCGCCGCAAAGCAGATGCATACTGTTATTACCAGCGAGTGCACCGGCTGCGATCTGTGTGTAGAGCCCTGCCCGGTGGATTGTATCGACATGATTCCGCAGCAGGAGACACTGCAAAGCTGGCACTGGCAGTTGCCTGATCCGGTGAGTCGGCGCGTGGACGTGATCGCCAGCGACGCCTCCCAGGATCGCGCGGCATGAGAAAAATCTTCGACTTCCACGGCGGCATCCATCCGCCGGAAAACAAACACCAGTCTGTACGCACGCCAATCGCTGATGCGGGCATCCCACCGCAACTCATCCTGCCGCTGTCCCAGCACATCGGCGCGCCGGCCAGTCCGGTAGTGAAGGTCGGGCAACGCGTGCTAAAGGGCCAAATGATTGCGGAAGCGCGTGGCTTCGTCAGCGTACCGCTGCATGCACCGACTTCGGGGACTATTCAGGCAATAGAAGATCGTCTCATCGCACATCCCTCCGGATATTCGGCGCCGTGTATCGTGCTTGCCACGGATGGCCGCGATGAGTGGACAGAACTGCAGGGCCACCCAGACTACCGACAGCTGGACAAAGTTGCGTTGATCAATCTGATTCGCAATGCCGGAATTGCGGGCATGGGTGGCGCCGGATTCCCCAGTTCAGTAAAGCTGTCGGTGCCGCCTGGCACTCAGATCGAGACGCTAATCATCAATGGCACCGAGTGCGAACCGTATATTACGGCTGACGACGTGCTGATGCGCGAGCGCGCAGACCAGATAATTGAAGGTGCTAAAATCCTGCGCCACATTATCGGCCCGCAGGAAACCTTGATTGGCGTGGAGGACAACAAGCCAGAGGGTATCGCTGCGCTGCGCCTGGCGGCGCAGGATACCGACATCGAGATTGTCGTGTTTCCTACCAAATACCCCTCCGGTGGCGAGAAGCAACTGATAGAAATACTCACCGGCAAGCAGGTACCCAGCGGTGGCCTGCCTTCGCAGGTAGGCGTGGTATGCCAAAACATAGGCACCACGGTGGCAATTTTTGAAGCCGTCACCAAAGGCCAGCCGTTGATTTCACGCATTACTACCGTGACCGGAGACAGCGTGCGCGAACCGCAAAACTTCCAGGTCCTGATCGGCACCTCCATGCGCTATCTACTGGAGCGGGCCGGCTATGTGGCAGCAGAGAATAACCGCCTGATCATGGGCGGCCCGATGATGGGCTTCACCGTGCCCGATAGTGATGTTCCGATTGTCAAAACCACGAACTGCGTACTGGCCCCGTCTGAGGCAGAGCTGCCCACTCCGCCACCGGCACAGGCCTGTATCCGCTGCGGCATGTGCGCCGAAGTGTGTCCGGTAAGCCTGTTACCACAGCAATTGTTCTGGTTCGCCCAGGGCAAGGAATTTGAGAAGCTGGAGCATCACAACCTGTTTGACTGTATTGAGTGCGGGGCCTGCTCCTATGCCTGCCCCAGCAATATTCCGCTGGTACAGTATTACCGCGCCTCTAAAGCGGAGATACTACAAATGCGGCGCGATCACGAAAAGTCCGAAGCCTCCCGCATTCGTTTCGAAGCGCGCCAGCAGCGATTGGAACAAGCTGAGGCGGAGAAAGAAGCCAAGCGCGCCGCACGCAAGAAGGCGGCAGAGCAGCGCGCCCTGGCCTCCGGCTCGGGCACTGACGAAGATCCAATTCAGGCGGCTATTGCACGCGCCAAAGCGAAGAAAGCAGCACAGCAGTCAGACGGTGCCCAGGACAGTGAACTGGACAAACTGGAGAAAGCCGTGGTCTCGGCGCATAAACGACTGGAGACCGCGAATGCCAAGCTGGCGGAAGCACAGGCTGCAGGCAGTGACCTGGTGGACGCATTGCAATCCGGGGTCGATAAAACCCGTACCAAGCTGCAAGCGGCGGAACAAGCCCTGCATGCATTCCAGCAATTGCAGGGCGCTGAACCCACAGTCAAACCACCAGCCGACGCCGCCCAGGCCGCAATAGAAAAAGCAATGGCGGCGCGCGCATCCGAAGCAACACTGAGCCCCACCGATAAGGCGCGAGCCGATCTGGAGAAGCTGCAGCAGCGGCTGAAAAAATCACAGGATTCGCTGGTGCAGAGCAGGCAAAATGGCGATGAGGAAAAAGTGATTGTGGCGCTCGAATCCACAGTGGTGCGCCTGACAGAAAAGATCAACATTGCACAGCGGCATCTCGCCGAAGTGCAGGACGCCTGATATGCCGCTGGTACGCATCACCTCCCCTCACGCGCACGGACCGATGAGCACGCAACGGGTCATGCAGAACGTCTTGCTGGCCACCGTGCCAGGCATTCTGGTGCTCACACATTTTTTTGGCTACGGCACACTGGTCAACATACTTTGGGGCAGTATTGTAGCGCTGGCCTGCGAAACATTGGCGCTCAAACTCAGGCAGCGCCCGGTGGGTTTTTACCTCAAGGATTGCAGCGCACTGGTAACCGCCTTTCTACTGTGTATCGCGTTGCCGCCCTACTCACCGTGGTGGCTGATTGCGGTAGGCATTGCCAGCGCGATTCTGCTCGCCAAGCAGCTCTACGGTGGTCTCGGTTACAACCCTTTCAATCCCGCGATGGCCGGCTATGTCATCCTGCTGATCTCCTTCCCGGTGCAAATGACATCATGGGCCCCACCCAGCGGCCTCGGCGAGGTACCCGATTTTCTGGGCGCACTACAGGCTTGCTTTACGCCGGGCCAGTTCGACGGCGTCACCATGGCCACCCCACTGGACGTTCTGAAACAGAACAATAGCCTGCTGATCGAGGATTTGTGGCAGCAAAATCCGCAGTTTGGACGCTGGGGAGGCCTCGGCTGGGAGTGGGCGAACATCGCCTTTCTGGCCGGTGGCGCATGGCTGTTGTACCGGCGCATTTTCACCTGGCACGCGCCGGTTGCAATGCTGGCCAGCCTCAGTTTTCTCGCAGCTGTGTTCTACGACGGCGGCAGCTCTGCCAGCGGTGGCTCACCGCTTTTTCACTTGCTAAGCGGCGCCACGATGTTCGGTGCCTTTTTTATTGTTACTGACCCGGTTACATCGGCGGTATCGCTGCGCGGCCGCCTGATCTACGGTGCACTTATCGGCGCGCTGGTGTACACCATTCGCGTCCGCGGCAACTATCCCGACGCCGTGGCGTTCGCGGTGCTGATCATGAACTTTGCCGCGCCTTTTATCGACTACTATTCCCAGCCGCGTACTTACGGCCACAGTCGCAAGCAGGGAGACAAGTAGCATGCTCGGTCAGTCGATTTCCCGCAACAGCCTACTGCTCGCAGTATTCGCTATGTGCACCACCGCGTTGATAGCCGGCACCTATCTGCTGACCAAAGCCGATATTGCTGAGCAAAAACGTCTGGCGGAAGAAAAAGCGTTGCTGGAGATCATCCCGCGCAGCCGCCACGATAATTCCATGCTGGACGACACTGTCGCGGTGGGCCCGCAGGATGAAGGACTGGGCTTATCCGAGAATAAGCATATTTACGTAGCGCGACAGGGTGGCAAGGTCGTGGGAGTCATTATTCCAGTCGTGGCACCCGATGCGTATTCAGGCGAGGTAGAGCTGATCGTCGGCGTGAATACCGACGGCACCATTGCCGGTGTGCGCGCTCTGGCACACAAGGAAACACCCGGGCTGGGCGACAAGGTCGATCTCAAGAAATCCGATTGGGTGCTGGGTTTTAATGGTAAATCCCTGCTCAATCCCACACTCGATGGCTGGCATGTGAAAAAGGACAAAGGCGAGTTCGACCAGTTCACCGGCGCCACCATTACACCGCGCGCAGTTGTAGCTGCTACTCTTAGGGCCTTACAATTTGCACAGGCGAACAGAAAGCGCCTTTTCGCCCAACCGGCGGCGACACCCACTGGAGGTGACTCATAATGGCCGAAGTCAGTTACGCGGACCTGTCGATCAATGGCCTGTGGAAAAACAATCCAGCGATCGTCCAGCTGCTGGGCTTGTGTCCGCTGCTAGCCGTCACCGGCAGCGTGGTCAATGCGATCGGCCTGGGCCTTGCCACCACCCTGGTACTGATTATTTCGAACACTTCGGTGTCGTTGATCCGCAACATCGTGTCCGACGCGGTGCGTCTGCCGGCATTCGTGATGATTATCGCTGCAGCAGTCACCTGTATCGAATTGCTGATGCAAGCCTTCGCCTACGAACTGTACGAAATCCTTGGCATCTTTCTGCCGCTCATCACCACCAATTGCGTGATCCTGGGACGCGCCGATGGCTTTGCCGCGAAACACTCTCTGGGTCCATCCGCCTACGACGGATTTATAATGGGCATGGGCTTTGCGAGCGTACTGGTGGTACTGGGTACTCTGCGTGAATTGAGCGGCACCGGTGCGCTTTTTGCGAATATGGATTTACTGTTTGGTCCGGGTGCCACTGACTGGAAGATTGTAGTGTTCCCCAATTATCAACCCTTCCTGCTGGCAATTCTGCCACCGGGGGCCTTTATTTTTACCGGGCTGATTATTGCGGTGAAAAATCTGATTGATACCCAGATCAAGAATCGGGAGGCCGCGTTGAAAGCCAAGCCAGTGAAAGGCGCCAAGCGCGTGCGCGTCACCGGCACGGTGTCCTAGGTACCTTTCACGGGGATTTTTTCTAGAGGCTGTCGCTGAGCACCATAAGGGTATCGAGCATTTCATCGACGGCGGCATCATCCATCCCGCGATTCTCTTTGTCGCAGCTGTATGTGATAAACAACAGCAATGCACCGTTGAAAATGTACCACTCGCGTACTGCGGTATCTTCTTCAAGGTATTGACAACCAACGCCGACAAAATCACCGAGCGTGATCGCATGCCAGTCCACAGGCTGCTCGGATTCGGCAAGTGCGATCGCTCGCACTGTGTCAAGATCAAAGTCTCCTGCCTCTTTGTGCAATGTGCTCAATTCAATGCAGCCAACATCGTCGCGATCCCCGACCAGAATGCTGTCCTCCTCAGAGTCCGCCCACCACTCCGGCGGGAGGGCCATTGACCACCATTCGGTTTCGAGCACATTCATGCGCCTATCCTTTTAACTCCAATGACATCAACATGGCATCTTCTCGCCCGGCACTGGCCGGGTAGTAGTTCTTGCGCACCCCATCCAGACGAAAACCGCTTCGCTCATATAATCGACGGGCTGGAGCATTTGACTCTCGCACTTCCAACAAACAGCGCGTGGCGCCTGCCGCCTGCATATGCATCAGCGCTGCATCAAGCAGAAGCTGCCCCAGTCCCTGACGCTGACACAGTGGGTCTACCGCGATACTGTGCACTGACGCCTCATCCATCACTTGTGAAAACAACACAAAACCACTGACGCATTCATCCCTCTCAACAAGCAATGCAATCTCGCGGCTACTGCTGCCGGGACTGAATGCCGCGACAAATTGCGGCTCAGTACGCGGATTACTATTAACGCTGGCATCAATTGCCGCCAGCAATCGCGCATCCGCAACCTGCGCAGCCCTGATGGTGTATGGCACCAGCAATGCTAGCGAACCTGACCGGACATCGCAGAAAACTCGATTCGCACGGCCTTCATGCAGTGCGAACCAGTACCTGTAAATCGTGCCACACCTGCCGCTTTAAACTGGGTGTTTGCAGAATTTCAGCAGTACTAGCGGTAAGCACGGTCGGAATTTGCATCGATTGCTGCGGCACTCTGGTTGCGCAGGCGTGGCCGAGCAACACTACGCCGCGGCACTGGTGCTGTTCCAAGCGGCGACTGACAAACGCAGCGATGCCAATCCGCGCCGCTTCCTCACTGAGATCCAATTGTCGATTGTTGTGCATAGGCCATTCGAAGAGCAACACGTCGGGACGGGCTACCTGTGGCGGCGCTTGATGCACATTTGGCCGACAATGCTGCAGTGCATGTGCCATCGCTTGAACGAGTTGCACCTGCTCTGTGGTCAGTGGCATATCACCCAACTGCTCAAGCCACAGCCAATCCCCGGCTACCATAGTGACCAGGCTGAAACGCGGAACAGCTACTGCATTTTCCAGTTCGGGCGGCGATACCTGACCTGTTCGGTCAGTACGCACTGCAATTGTGGGAATTTCGGGAGCAACGATTGGCGGCGTGGCGCGAGGCTTTCTGACAATTGCTTTACGCCGGCTTACAGCAGCGCCGGGCAGCTGCACGCGCGAGATATAACATTCAATGCCCATCGCTTCGAGATAGGCCATTCGCCTCAGTTCACTCATACGGCTTCCCGATTAACTCCTGACACTTTCTCGCGAAATTCTAACAGTATTTCCACACCCGCTATACCCAACGCCAGCCGTGGCTCTTGAAAAACAGCAAGCCTGAACGGATGAAATAATTGACATGGCGGCGCCCCTTGCTCGAGGCATATCCGCCGTGATGCACAATGCGTACAGCCGGATCGAAGACCAATCGACCCTGCGCACCTAACCGCAATGACAGGTCGAAGTCCTCAAAGTACAAAAAGAAATTGTCATTGAAACCGCCTACAGACCGCAGTGCAGCAGTGCGTATCAACATAAAACAACCACTGGCAATAGCCACATCAACCTGCGCCCCACCTGTGCACTCCTCGCGCATTTCGTAGGACGCAAGTCTGCGATCGAAGAATCTACGCACATATGCTGGTGCAAAACCGCGCAACAACAACACCAGCACCGAGGGGTATCGTTTACACAGAAACTCCTGCTCTCCATTGCTACCACAAACTCTGGGACTCAGGAGAACAATGTCCTTGCTGCGCAGCAGCTGGGGAATGCCTATGCGCAAGGTATCTGCCTGTAGCTCAACGTCGGGATTGAGTATCAGATGCACGTCACTCGTCAATGCGGGCAACACAGTATTGTGCCCATAGCCGAACCCGTTATTACAGCGCTGCACTGCATAGCGCATGTGAAAAAAATCACTTTGTGGCCAATTGTTCAATTCACGTTCGAGCTGAGCACGGTAGGCGGCGTCAGACGCGTTGTCCACCAGATCGACAGTGACACGATCAACGCAGCCGGCGTCCATGGCGACTTCTGCTGCGCGGTAAAGGCTCTGCACGGTACGTTGCAGCAACGCGAGGGGACTGTTGAACAACACAATCGACACCGACAGGTGTGTGTGAACTTTTGACGAATCATGCATCGCAGCGATGTTATCAGTTGCCTGCGCACAGCAATACTCACTGGCGTAATCGAACACTCCTGCCAGCGGCAGATAGCCGTTGAGCGCGTTGATATAACTTTTCAGTATGAACCGGCAGAAATTCTTTCCACATCCGCTTGATTCGCTTTAAACTCTGCAGACGAACCTTGTGTAAAAAATCACAAAAGTTGCCTATCACTATGTTATTTATCGAGTTTTCAAGGAATGTCGTGGTAAGCTGCAAAAAGTGGATAATTCAAAGGTTGACACTCTGGGCAAACGCCGCAGAATCGAATACGGTCAAATCACACTATAAGACACGCTATACAGCGGGCAACAGGGGATAACAATGATCAATCGGGGCGCCACTCTTATCAGCCGTATGGCTGTGTTATTCGCGGTTCTGTTCACTTTCACTGCCTGTGGAGGCGGTGGTGGTGGGGGCGATACCTTTTTCCAAGGCGATAACACGGAGCTGAAACTTACGCTGTACGATCCGCAGGGCATTGAAACCAAAACGGTGACAACATCGTCCCCCGGCACGGTTAGAGTAAAAGTTAAGGATAACGGGTCCAATGTCGTGGTCTCTGCCACGACCACCATTGGCACACTATTCCCGGCATCAGGAACAGCCCTCACCAACGGTAGCGGCATCGCGACTTTCCAGCTTGAAGCCGGGGCTGAGAAAGGCGCAGGCACTATCACCGCTACAGCCACGACTCAGGACGGAGCGCTGACTGGCACTCTCGGATTCCAGATCGGGGAAAGTGGGTTGCGCTTGGGGTATTTCGATGACAACGGCGCATTTATAGAAAACCAAATAATGATTGAGCCGCAAACAACGCTGTCGGCTGGAGGCAATGCCCAGCTTTCCGTTGTAGTACTGACCTCTGGCGGTGAACGCGTGACAACGGCAGAAGAGGTTCGATTTAACAGTGGCTGTATTGCTGCTGGCCAAGCCACCATCAACCCTGCGAACCCAAAATCGGCAAATGGCGTGGCGTCTACTCTATACACAGCAGCCGGCTGCTCAGGCAATGACAATGTAACTGCCAGCCTGGTAGGGGCAAGTGCCCAGGCTTTTGGTACCGTGTCAATCGCCTCACCACAGGCCAATGCGGTGAATTTTATAAGCGCTACACCGCAACTAATTGTTTTGCGCGGTACCGGCGGCGGCAGTCGAGATGAAACATCGGATGTCATTTTCAAAGTAGTGGATGGGACCGGCGCGCCATTGCAGGGGACTCTGGTGAACTTTTCCCTCAGCACCGAAGTTGGTGGCCTCTCGCTATCCAAAACCTCCGCGCTGAGTGACGGCGAAGGCCAGGTCACCGTCACCGTTTCTTCGGGAGACATTGCAACGACAGTGCGTGTGATCGCTACGGTGAACAGCGGCGGAGAAACGGTTGCAACGGCCTCGGACCTGTTGACGGTTACTACAGGCCTGCCTGACCAGAACTCTATCAGTCTGGCTGTTGCAGACAGTTTCATCGTCGAGAATGGCATGACCACCGACGGCCTCACACGTACCCTCACTGTTTCAATGGCCGACAAATTCAACAACCCGGTGATAGATGGCACAGCTGCGGTGTTCACCACAGAGTACGGCGCTATAGTAGGCTCTTGTACGACAGTGGACGGCACATGCTCCGTTGAGTGGCGCAGTCAAGCACCTCGATACCCAACGCTCACTGGCAGTACCTACGTAGTTAGCGCGGACAATGATGCGGGCATCAGGTGCCCCAGCCACAGCGGACCCCCCATACCCTGTTACGAGGATCTGGGCTATACCCGCGGAGGGCGTTCCACAATTCTGGTTCATGCCATTGGCGAGGAATCGTTTATCGACAGCAACGGCAATGGCGTCATGGATGAAGCGGAGAAAGACCAGTTTGAGAATCTGCCAGAAGCATTCCTGGACAACAATGAAGATGGCTACTACACGCCTGCGCTCCCCACATGCATCGCAAATCCCAACAGCAAACAATGTATTGCGGGACAGGAAGAGACCTTCATTGATTTTAACAACAACCAGGTCTATGACCTGAACGATGATCCGGCGGTTTACAATGGACTGCTGTGTCCACCAGAAGGAGATGGCGTGTGGTGCAGCAGAGACCTGGTGAACGTAAGAGCTGAAAATATCGTAATCCTCTCTAACCCATACGGTGCCGGCTTCGCCACCATTTTGGTGAATGGCTCAACGATCGTGCAGAGCGTGACCAGTGGCACTGGGTATACAGCGTACATATCCGATGCATTCAATACTCAGCCACCTGCCGGATCAACAATTACGGTATCTACGGACGGGGACTGCGAACTTACCAGCCAAGGTTCATTTACCGTTCAAAACAACGCAAAAAGGGGTGCATTTGCCATAGATGTGAGAGCGATCGAAGGCGACATATTTGAGGCTGGAACGCTAACGATCACGCTTGATCCGACAGGTGGCGCACCCTATGCAGAGACCTATAGCTGTGGCAGATTTGTGAACTGTAATGAAATCCCCACACCATCGGAATGTACTCCTCCCTAGTAAGGCACTGTGCTAGGTATCACAAAGAAGCCGCAATCATTTGGTTGCGGCTTTTTTTTGCTTCATTCACAGGCCCCTGTATTGAGAGTAATGCCACAAAAAGAAGTCCTGTGCCCGCCCAAGCAGATTCGGGTGATCCTCTGACTGTATTACAGCAGCCAACCTCAAGTCTGATCATGATATGCTTTGGCTCGCATGGACCTTGAATCAGGATCATCCTCTAAATGACCGCGTTGCTCGGCAAAATGCGCACCACCATACGACTCACTGTGGTCATTGCTTTTATCCTGGCAACAGTCCTGACCGCCGGAATTGCGATTGGTCTGCAATACTACTTCGGTCAATCCCTGGCAAAAAAAGTCGCAGCGGATCTCTATTCCACTGCCTCCTCCAGCGTTGCCGGAGAACTGCGCAGTGTAGGACAAATCAATGCCAACGTTATCGACTTACTTGCAGAGAACCCACTGCTGAACGATCGCAGCAATGAAAACGCGCATTTGGAGATCTTTACGCAGGTCCTGCTCAAGAACCCGCTTTACTACGGCATTTACCTGGGCGGAGGCGACGGCAGCTTTTTCGAAGTGATCAATCTCAATACCAGCGACACTGCACGCAAAATTCTCAACGCACATCCCACTGATCGCTGGCTGATAATTACAATGCGCCAGGGTAACAGCGGTATGCAACGGCTGTACCGTTATCTTGATGACAAGCTGAATGTGCGCTTATCCCGTTGGGAACCGACTGATTATGATGTCAGTTCCCGACCCTGGTACACCAGCGCAATCACTTCCGATACGGTCCAGTTTACAGAGCCGTATATTTTTGCGCAGTTGGGCGCACCGGGGCGAACATTCTCAAAGCGGCTCAAAAATTCTGACACCGTTGTTGCCATCGATATGACGCTCGCCACCATTTCGGCGTTTCTGAATGAGCACAAATTATCCGGTCACGGGGATGTCTACCTGTTCAATCGAGCTGGCGAGGTAATAGCGTCAAGTCTGGACCAGCAGGATACATTGTCTGCTCTACCTGTCCCAAAACTGGTGCTCACAAAAAAAGAGCAGCAGTTTGTAAAGTCGCAACCTGTATTGAACGTGTCCAACGAACTGAACTGGCCACCATTTGACTATACGCAGGCAGGACAACCCAATGGCTATTCCATTGATGTGATCAAGTTGATCGCAAAAATGACCGGTCTGGAGGTGAGATTCACCAATGGCTACACCTGGCCGCAGCTGGTGGAATTGTTCCAGCGCGGGGAACTCGATCTTCTGCAATCCGTCATCCAGTCCGAAACCAGTGAGAATCTGGGGTTACTCGGAACGAGCTATGCCCAGTTACCTTCGGCAATCGTGACACGGGAAGGGCAAAGTGTTCCAACTCAGTTGTCCCAGTTGAGCGGCCAACGGTTAGCGATACCCGCTGGCTGGTCAACTATCCCCATAATTCGCGAACGCTTTCCGCAGATAGAGATTGTTGAAACTGACTCCACGCTCAAGGCCCTGGAGATGGTTGTGGCAGGTGAAGTGACAGCCGCGCTCGATAGCGAAGTGATTTTGCGTTATATCGCTCGAACCTATTTTCTTTCGGGTTTGCAGTTTCACAGCCAGATTAACTCTGATGTAGATTTCCTACCGACCAAAATGCACATCGTGGTGCAAGCAGATCAGCCGCAACTTCGCGCCCTTATAGATAAGGCCATTGCTGCAATTGGCCCTGAGCAACTTAAATACCTTTCCGATAAATGGCTACAACCTGACAAGGCGACTGTCGCGAGTTATTCCAACGTAGTGCCCAGTGATACGCTCATTCAAGCTGCTGACAATCCCAAGCTGCATGGCCAACTACTGGAAACACAGATAGCAGGTAATACCTATCTCGCCTTTACCGCACCAACAGGCGATGGCGAAAATCCACTTTTCATTGGCATACTTTCTCCCCGCGACTCGGTCGTCGCGCCATTTCTTGATCAGATCAAGCTCTCGATCCTGGTGACCTCGGGCGTTCTGCTACTCGTACTGCCTTTGTCATGGATCTTTGCGACACCCATAGTGCGACCCATCAAACAGCTCGCACTGGAGAATGATAAGGTTCAAAGGCGTGAATATGCCAAAGTGATGCGGGTGAATTCAAATGTCAAAGAACTGGACGAATTATCCGGCTCGATGGTTAGCATGGTTGCGTCACTCCAGGCGCATGAACTCGCCCAACGTGCACTGATGGATGCTTTTATCGAACTAATCGCGCAGGCTATTGACGATAAATCTGCTTACACAGGTGGGCACTGTAAACGCGTCCCAGAGTTGGCATTGATGCTAGCCGAGCATGCTTCAGCCAGTGATCTGCCCCCATTTCGAAACTTCAATCTGGAATCAGATGATCAATGGCGTGAATATCGCATTGCAGCCTGGCTACACGACTGCGGCAAAATAACAACACCAGAGCATATCGTCGACAAGGGCAGCAAGCTGGAAACCATTTACAACCGTATCCACGAAGTACGGATGCGCTTTGAGGTATTGTGGCGCGACGCGGAAATCGAATACTGGAAAAACCGCTTGGCGCAGCCTTCTAGTGCCGATAATTTTGCACAGCAACTGGAGAAAGAACGGCGCTTGCTTGAAGATGATTACGCTTTTATTGCCGATTGCAACGTTGGCGGGGAATATCTTGACCAAGCAAAACTTGATCGATTACAGGAGATCGCCAAGAGAACCTGGCAGCGACACTTTGATGACCGGATTGGCTTGTCGCCTGTGGAGGAGCTTCGAATTTCTGGCCCAGCGCCTGCACTACCTGCAACAGAAAAATTATTGAGTGACAAGCCTGAGCACATTATCGAAAGAGAACATGCCGCGATTTATCCTCCAGAGTTTGGTATCAATATGGAAATCCCCGAGCATCTCTACAATCTAGGAGAACTCTATAACCTATCAGTCTCGCGCGGAACACTAACCAAGGAAGATCGATTTAAAATCAATGAGCACATGATCAGTACAATCAAAATGCTGGAAAGCCTTCCCTTCCCTGAAGAACTGAAACATGTTCCGCGATACGCCTCCACTCATCATGAAACCATGAGGGGAAGCGGCTATCCGCGCAAACTCCCGGGAAAGGCCTTGAGTATTCCGGAGCGTATACTCGCTGTTGCCGATGTCTTCGAAGCACTTACCGCATCTGATCGGCCGTACAAGAAGGCGAAGCCTATCAGTGAAGCGATGGATATCCTGTATAAAATGGTGCTGGACGATCACATCGACAAAGACTGCTTCCAGTTGTTTGTTCGAGATAAGGTTTATCTACGCTATGCCAGAGAGTTCCTGCCACCAAACCAGATAGATACTGTAGACGAAGCCAAGTATCTCGCGGAGTAATCTTGTATCATCTACAATTCCCTAGATTTGCGGCATTAAAAAACCCCGTCGGGTAAGCCGACGGGGTTTGGGATTAAAGCCTGGCGATGACCTACTCTCACATGGGGAGACCCCACACTACCATCGGCGATGCATCGTTTCACTTCTGAGTTCGGGATGGGGTCAGGTGGTTCCAATGCTCTATGGTCGCCAGGCAAACTGGCTTGATCGTCTTCGGTCTTACCTGCGCTCGCAGTGCCTACTGGCAATCAAATAAGGCGGTAAATCAAGCTGTCTGTTCCGTCTTTACAACAGGTGCCATTCAACACGTGACTTGTCACTACATCCGACTTTCTTTGTCTTCTTCAACAAATAACTTGGATTATATGGTCAAGCCTCACGGGCAATTAGTACTGGTTAGCTCAACGCCTCACAACGCTTACACACCCAGCCTATCAACGTCCTGGTCTTGGACGGCCCTTCAGGGGACGTAAAGTCCCAGGGAGAACTAGTCTTGGGAGGGGCTTCGCGCTTAGATGCTTTCAGCGCTTATCCTGTCCGAACGTAGCTACCGGGCAATGCCACTGGCGTGACAACCCGAACACCAGGGGTTCGTCCACTCCGGTCCTCTCGTACTAGGAGCAGCTTCCCTCAATTCTCCAACGCCCACGGCAGATAGGGACCGAACTGTCTCACGACGTTCTAAACCCAGCTCGCGTACCACTTTAAATGGCGAACAGCCATACCCTTGGGACCGGCTTCAGCCCCAGGATGTGATGAGCCGACATCGAGGTGCCAAACACCGCCGTCGATGTGAACTCTTGGGCGGTATCAGCCTGTTATCCCCGGAGTACCTTTTATCCGTTGAGCGATGGCCCTTCCATACAGAACCACCGGATCACTAAGACCTACTTTCGTACCTGCTCGTCTTGTCAGACTCGCAGTCAAGCGCGCTTGTGCCTTTACACTAACCTCATGATTTCCGACCATGATTAGCGCACCTTCGTGCTCCTCCGTTACTCTTTGGGAGGAGACCGCCCCAGTCAAACTACCCACCACACACTGTCCCCGATCCGGATAACGGACCTGGGTTAGAACCCCAACATTACCAGGCTGGTATTTCAAGGTCGGCTCCACGATGGCTGGCGCCACCGCTTCAAAGCCTCCCAGCTATCCTACACAAGTAAGGTCAAAGTCCAGTGTGAAGCTATAGTAAAGGTTCACGGGGTCTTTCCGTCTAGCCGCGGGTACACTGCATCTTAACAGCGATTTCAATTTCACTGAGTCTCGGGTGGAGACAGTGTGGCCATCGTTACGCCATTCGTGCAGGTCGGAACTTACCCGACAAGGAATTTCGCTACCTTAGGACCGTTATAGTTACGGCCGCCGTTTACCGGGGCTTCGATCAAGAGCTTCTCCGAAGATAACCCCATCAATTAACCTTCCGGCACCGGGCAGGCGTCACACCCTATACGTCCACTTACGTGTTTGCAGAGTGCTATGTTTTTAATAAACAGTCGCAGCCACCTGGTTACTTCGACCAGCCACAGCTCAGGGAGCAAGTCCCATCACCACAGCCGGCGTACCTTCTCCCGAAGTTACGGTACCATTTTGCCTAGTTCCTTCACCCGAGTTCTCTCAAGCGCCTTGGTATTCTCTACCTGATCACCTGTGTCGGTTTACAGTACGGTTCCTTACTATCTGAAGCTTAGAAGCTTTTCTTGGAAGCATGGCATCAACCACTTCGCGTCACCTTGCGGTGATACTCGTCATCAGCTCTCAGCCTTAGGACCCCGGATTTACCTAAGATCCCAGCCTACAACCTTAAACAGGGACAACCAACGCCCTGATGGCCTAGCCTACTCCGTCCCTCCATCGCAATAATAAGAAGTGCAGGAATATTAACCCGCTTCCCATCGACTACGCATTTCTGCCTCGCCTTAGGGGCCGACTCACCCTGTCCCGATTAGCGTTGGACAGGAAACCTTGATCTTCCGGCGGGGAGGTTTTTCACCCCCCTTATCGTTACTCATGTCAGCATTCGCACTTCTGATACCTCCAGCAAACCTCCCGGTTCACCTTCAACGGCTTACAGAACGCTCCTCTACCATGCGTGCAAGCACGCATCCGCAGCTTCGGTTACCAATTTAGCCCCGTTATATCTTCCGCGCAGGCCGACTCGACTAGTGAGCTATTACGCTTTCTTTAAAGGATGGCTGCTTCTAAGCCAACCTCCTAGCTGTCTAAGCCTTCCCACATCGTTTCCCACTTAACTGGTATTGGGGACCTTAGCTGGCGGTCTGGGTTGTTGCCCTCTCGACGACGGACGTTAGCACCCGCCGTCTGTCTCCCGCGATTGTACTCCTGGGTATTCGGAGTTTGCATGGGGTTGGTAAGTCGGGATGACCCCCTAGCCCAAACAGTGCTCTACCCCCCAGGGTAAGACGCGAGGCTCTACCTAAATAGATTTCGAGGAGAACCAGCTATCTCCGGGCTTGATTAGCCTTTCACTCCGAGCCACAGGTCATCTCCAAATTTTTCAACATTTGTGAGTTCGGTCCTCCAGTGCCTGTTACGGCACCTTCAACCTGCCCATGGCTAGATCGCCCGGTTTCGGGTCTATTGCCTGCAACTAAAACGCCCTATTAAGACTCGGTTTCCCTACGCCTCCCCTATACGGTTAAGCTTGCTACAGACAATAAGTCGCTGACCCATTATACAAAAGGTACGCAGTCACAGAACAAGTCTGCTCCCACTGCTTGTACGTACACGGTTTCAGGTTCTATTTCACTCCCCTCTCCGGGGTTCTTTTCGCCTTTCCCTCACGGTACTGGTTCACTATCGGTCAGTCAGGAGTATTTAGCCTTGGAGGATGGTCCCCCCATCTTCAGTCAGGATAACACGTGTCCCGACCTACTTGTCGCAAGCTCAGTACCACAACCAGGTTTTCGTGTACGGGGCTATCACCCTCTATCGCCGGACTTTCCAGACCGTTCCACTAACCCAACTGCTATCACTTGCAGGCTACTCCCCGGTCGCTCGCCGCTACTGGGGGAATCTCAATTGATTTCTTTTCCTGAGGGTACTTAGATGTTTCAGTTCCCCTCGTTCGCCTCCTACACCTATGTATTCAGTGCAGGATACCTGGCTTACACCAGGTGGGTTTCCCCATTCGGACATCTCCGGATCAAAGTCTGTTTGCCGACTCCCCGAAGCATTTCGCAGGCTACTACGTCCTTCATCGCCTCTGACTGCCAAGGCATCCACCGTGTACGCTTAGTCACTTGACCATATAACCGAAGTTATCTGTCCCCCCTGAACAAACAAGGGGTCCGCCATTTTCAACCTTCAAAAACAACGCCCAAGAAGACAGTTCCCCGACCCCCTTAACACAGGCCAGGTACTTAGTAGATGTGCACCGATCAAAGTGCACACCCGCCGGATGTTGTGACGCTTAAGTCACAGTGTTTATTACAACTCGTCGTGGCAACGGGGAATTGAAACCCGCCACCACAGAACAATTTATCTATGGATTTCTCTCACCACCAACACGGTCCGAAGACCCCGCCAGTGCTAAGCTCAAATCCAAAGACTCAGCTTGATTTACCTTGTTAAAGAACAGTCCGGTTGTTAAAACCAGAACAAAACCCATTACAACAACAGGCTTTGTTCTGATCTCAGTGATGCGCGTAACCAAAGGATGGTGGAGCTAAGCGGGATCGAACCGCTGACCTCCTGCGTGCAAGGCAGGCGCTCTCCCAGCTGAGCTATAGCCCCAATAACTACCGCCAGCAATCACAAGCTACCAGGGGAACCAAACGCGTGTTTGGTAGGCCTGGGCAGATTTGAACTGCCGACCTCACCCTTATCAGGGGTGCGCTCTAACCAACTGAGCTACAGGCCTGTGGTAATCGGGTCCTACAGGTGCGCTCGTGATTTCTTTCGCATCAACCGATTAGATGAAGACAAATGTGTGGACACTTGAAGGTCAAGGTCACTATCGTTTAAGGAGGTGATCCAGCCCCAGGTTCCCCTAGGGCTACCTTGTTACGACTTCACCCCAGTCATGAATCACTCCGTGGTGATCGCCCTCCCGAAGGTTAGGCTAACCACTTCTGGAGCAACCCACTCCCATGGTGTGACGGGCGGTGTGTACAAGGCCCGGGAACGTATTCACCGTGGCATTCTGATCCACGATTACTAGCGATTCCGACTTCACGGAGTCGAGTTGCAGACTCCGATCCGGACTACGAAACGTTTTGTGGGATTCGCTCCAGCTCGCGCTTTTGCTGCCCTCTGTGCGTTCCATTGTAGCACGTGTGTAGCCCAGGTCGTAAGGGCCATGATGACTTGACGTCGTCCCCACCTTCCTCCGGTTTGTCACCGGCAGTCTCCTTAGAGTTCCCGCCATTACGCGCTGGCAACTAAGGACAAGGGTTGCGCTCGTTACGGGACTTAACCCAACATCTCACGACACGAGCTGACGACAGCCATGCAGCACCTGTCTCAGAGCTCCCGAAGGCACCAATCCATCTCTGGAAAGTTCTCTGGATGTCAAGACCTGGTAAGGTTCTTCGCGTTGCATCGAATTAAACCACATGCTCCACCGCTTGTGCGGGCCCCCGTCAATTCATTTGAGTTTTAACCTTGCGGCCGTACTCCCCAGGCGGTCTACTTATTGCGTTAGCTGCGCCACTAAGAAATCAAGTCTCCCAACGGCTAGTAGACATCGTTTACGGCGTGGACTACCAGGGTATCTAATCCTGTTTGATCCCCACGCTTTCGCACCTCAGCGTCAGTATCGAGCCAGGAGGCCGCCTTCGCCACCGGTATTCCTCCATATATCTACGCATTTCACCGCTACACATGGAATTCTACCTCCCTCTCTCGTACTCTAGTCGGCCAGTATCAACTGCAATTCCCAGGTTGAGCCCGGGGCTTTCACAGCTGACTTAACAAACCGCCTACGCGCGCTTTACGCCCAGTAATTCCGATTAACGCTCGCACCCTCCGTATTACCGCGGCTGCTGGCACGGAGTTAGCCGGTGCTTCTTCTAAAGGTAATGTCAGGGCTGGCCGCTATTAACAACCAGCTTTTCTTCCCAATTGAAAGTGCTTTACAACCCGAAGGCCTTCTTCACACACGCGGCATGGCTGCGTCAGGGTTGCCCCCATTGCGCAATATTCCCCACTGCTGCCTCCCGTAGGAGTCTGGGCCGTGTCTCAGTCCCAGTGTGGCTGATCATCCTCTCAGACCAGCTAAGGATCGTCGCCTTGGTGAGCCTTTACCTCACCAACTAGCTAATCCTACGCAGGCTCATCCGATAGCGTGAGGCCCGAAGGTCCCCCACTTTCCCCCATAGGGCGTATGCGGTATTAGCTTGAGTTTCCCCAAGTTGTCCCCCACTACCAGGTAGATTCCTACGCGTTACTCACCCGTCCGCCGCTCTACTCAGCCCGAAAGCCTTTCGCGCTCGACTTGCATGTGTTAGGCCTGCCGCCAGCGTTCAATCTGAGCCATGATCAAACTCTTCAGTTTAATCTTTTACCTCTGCCCGCTTCCTGTTACAGAAACCTGCAAGAGGGGATGTTTACGTGGTTAACCCCACTTCAACATCCAAATCAAGGGCTCAGATACAATTCGAAAATCAAAAATTACATGAATTAATGAGTCACTTGTTGTACCTGAATAGTCGTGACGACTATCCCAACAAGTGCCCACACATCTGTCTTCATCTGATTGTTAAACAACATCCGCGCCGCCAGGGCTCGGATATCCCGTCAGGGCATGCCTGAACCGAGGATGCGCATTATACGCATAGCGCCTCCCCCTGCAAGCGCTTTCGTTGAAATATTTCAGGGAAATCTCCACCGGTAAATTACCTGATCAATTCTTCACCACTTCAGTACTCAGAGAAGCGTCAAAACTGACTTCAAGCTGAGGCCTTAGCAGCGACAGTACGACGGTTTCTTTCTAAACGACGTCTGACCCTCCACCCCAACAAGAAGCAAAAAACCACCAGGTAAAACAGTGCCTCACCGATATCAGAACGTACCTGCCACAGCAGGTGCAGACAAGCCGCAATGGCTGCGGGGTAGACCAGTCTATGGAGCCGCTGCCAGTTGCGACGCAAGCGACGCTGCATAGCGCGTGTTGATGTAACAGCCAGGGGAAGCATCAGAACCCAAGCGCAAAACCCAAGCGTTATATAGGGACGCTCTACCAATTCCTTGGCCAACGCAGACACATCCCAACCGACATAAAATTGCGCGAAGGAAAAAAAATGAACGCAACCGTAAAAAAAGGCAAAGAGGCCGAACATGCGGCGCAACTTCATTAACAACAACCAACCAGTGCTGGCATAAGCAGGAGAAACAATTAGTGTCAGTGCCAGCATCCTGAGAGACCACTCTCCCGTGAAAAGCATGAGTGTTTTCGCAGGATCGGGGCCGAGGCTACCGCTGATCGCCGTGTAGAGAATCCAGAAAAAGGGCAGCAGACATGCGACAAAAACTCCGATCCGCACCGAACGCTCCACGCTCAGTAATACCGTGCCAAATCCATACCCGCGTACAAGTGCGCTACCTGCTCGGCATACCCGTTAAACATTTTGGTGGGAATACGATTGGGTCGAAACAGGGACGATGGAAGACGACGCTCAGTGGCCTGACTCCAGCGAGGATGATCGACAGTGGGATTCACATTGGCATAGAAACCGTATTCGCGGGGCGCAAGCCCCTCCCATGTCGTCACCGGCTGTTTTTCTGTGAGACGGATGCGGACAATCGACTTTATACTTTTAAATCCATACTTCCACGGCACCACCAATCTTACAGGGGCTCCGTTCTGGTTGGGTAAGGTCTTTCCATACAAGCCCACCGCCATTAATGTGAGCGGATGCATAGCTTCGTCCATCCGCAATCCCTCACGATAAGGCCAGTCTATTGTGCTGCTAAACGAACGTGTACCTCGCATCTCATTGCGACGATACAAGGTCTGAAATTCCACATACCTGGCGTTGCTCTTGGGCTCGAAGCGCTCCAACAAACTGGCCAGAGGAAATCCTGTCCAAGGCACCACCATGGACCAGGCTTCCACACAACGCAGACGGTAAATGCGCTCCTGCAAGTCAAAACCGGAGAGGATGTCTTCCAGATGCAGTTTGCCCGGTTTGTTGACTGCGCCGACAACTTCAATCGACCAGGGGTCTACCGTCATCTCGTGCGCAAAACGCGCTGGATCTTCCTTGTCTGTACCAAACTCATAGAAATTTCCATACGCGGTAATATCGGTCAAAGGTGTTGCAGGTTCATCGGTAAGAAAACCATCCGCTTTAGACGTTGCTTTGTCGTAGGTCAGCGCTTTGCCGCCTGAAACAACGGCCGCATCTGCGTTCTTCGAAAGTGCGCCTAGAGCTGGCAGCACTGCGAGCCCAGCAGCGCGCACAAAGTCCCTGCGGTTCAGATAAGCAGTTTCCGATGTGATTTCAGAGGAGGCAATTTTGGGAATCAGGTCTAGGCGACGCATGGATTTATCTTCCTGTTCGAAGCTTGTAATCCAGTTCAGAACGAATAAATTACAATTGGTTCCCGCCAGCGCGCATTGGTATCAGCTACGCAAACGTTTGCGGCGCTTCAGCCCCTGAGTTACTGGACCAGATAATGCATAAGCAAGAAACACCACCAACAATATACTCGGAGGGTCCAGCGTAATCAGACCAAAAATGAGCACCATCGCAATCATCACAACGAAAGGAACCCGGCGGCGAAGATCGATGCTTTTAAAACTATAGTACGGGAAATTGGCGATCATGAGGAAGCCTACTAATGCGGTGAGCAGACCGACTACTACTGATAATTCGATAGGCAATCCCCTACCAACCAAGTCCAGGTCATGACAAACCCATACCGTACTGGCAATGATGGCGGCTGCAGCGGGACTGGCCAATCCGGTAAAATAGTTTTTGTCCGCAGTGTCAATCTGGGTATTGAATCTGGCTAGCCGGAGCGCCGCACACGCTACATAGATAAATGCTGCGCTCCAACCAAACTTGCCCAGGTCGCCCAAGGCCCAGCTGAACACTACCAGAGCTGGTGCTACTCCAAACGACACCATATCAGCCAGACTATCGTACTCAGCACCGAACTTACTGGAGGTGTTAGTAAGACGAGCAATACGCCCGTCCAGCCCGTCCAACACCATGGCCGCAAAAATCGCTATCGCAGCATTTTCGAAGTCACCGCGGATGGCGATAATGATGGCGTAAAATCCCGCAAATAGTGCCGCTGTGGTGAACAGGTTGGGTAGCAGATAAATGCCCTGGTGGCGCACCGTCCGGCCATTCTCTGAAACCTCTTCCTCATGCTCATCGACGGGCAAATCCAGACGAGGCGTAACACCGCTGCTAACAGTTGAGTCATCATGGTCTGCGCTTGTAGATGTTGCACCCTGCGTTATCTCGTCTTGCGTCTTCATACTACTTCCAACTCACTGCATGTGCGCACATAGTATCAAACCCGATCCGGATAGGTCTCGCCCGCCACATCCCAGAAGGATTTCAGCAACGGGCTGGCCAACCTCTGCGTCAGGCTGCATAAGCCCACACTCAGTGGCGGTAAGCCCTCGGCTACATTAACCACACTCACTCGACCAGACATACCGCTGGCATCAATGACCAACTGCGGGCAAATGCCAACCCCTAAACCGAGACTGACCATGGCAACGATCGCTTCATGTCCTGCCACCTGAGCGTAAATTCGCGGACGGATTCCGCGTGTCCTCAGCCATGCATCCAATATCTCCTTGGTAACACCGCGTTCGGGCACAATCAAAGGAAGCGCATTCCAATCTATATCGTCTTCACCGGACGCGTGAGCCATTACCAGGTCGCGCACAGCACACTCTGCGGCCGGAGCGCAGAATTGCATGGGTGACTCCAATAGGGGCAGAAAATCCAGGCGCCGCGGCAGCTGACCTGGCCGTGCGCTGACAGCAACATCGTCCCGTCCCTCCAGTATCCTACTGATACCATCAGCCTGGTCACCAGTATGCATCTTGATTTCCACAGCAGGATGCGTCGCCCTGAAGGCCGCCAATATCGGCGCAAGCACGCTATAAGTCGCAGTCACCGAACAGAACAGGTTGACCTCGCCGGCCAATTCCTGATCAGTCCCGAGTCGGCGACGCAGCCGCTGCCATTCGGCAATAGAGCTGCGTGCATATTCCCTGAACTCACGGCCAGCGCCGGTCAGGCGCACAGTGCGATTGTCGCGCTCCAGCAGTGGTTGCCCCAACTCACTCTCCAGACGCTGAATGGTTCGACTCACTGCCGATACACTCATGTGCAGCAATTCGCTACTGCGACTAAAGTTGAGCGTGTCACTGACACTGAGGAAGACCGATAAAGCTCTGATTTCCATATACTCTCCATTATTGCCATATACGCAATACAATATTAACTATATAGCGTTTTACGCAAGGATAGAATTGCCGTATGGTTCGCCCCCTAAGCAATCACCTGCCTGAGGACTCCTGCCATGGGAAACAATTATTTCAACACGCTGCCACTGCGGCTTCAGCTGCAACAATTAGGAAAGTGCCGTTTCATGGATCGCTCCGAATTTGCCGATGGCGTGGACATGATTCGCGGCAAGAAGCTGGTGATCGTCGGCTGTGGTGCACAGGGCTTAAACCAGGGCCTGAACCTGCGTGACAGCGGGCTGGATGTCTCCTACGCGTTGCGGGACAGTGCCATAAAGGAAAAGCGTCAGTCATGGAAAAATGCCAGCGAAAATGGATTTACCGTAGGCACCTATGAGGAACTCATTCCACAGGCCGATATGGTGCTCAACCTGACGCCGGACAAGCAACACACCAGCGTGGTAACAGCAATCATGCCCCTGATGAAGAAAGGTGCGTGCCTGTCATATTCGCACGGCTTCAATATTGTCGAGGAAGGCATGAAGATTCGCGACGATATCACTGTCATCATGGTGGCACCCAAGTGCCCTGGCACCGAGGTACGCGAGGAGTACAAACGAGGCTTCGGTGTTCCCACTCTGATTGCCGTGCACACCGAAAACGACCCCAACGGTGACGGCATGGAACTGGCAAAAGCCTACGCAGCGGGTACTGGAGGCCACCGAGCAGGTGTACTGGAATCCTCATTTATCGCGGAAGTGAAGTCCGACCTGATGGGCGAGCAAACAATTCTGTGCGGCATGCTGCAGACTGGCGCCATCCTATGCTTCGACAAAATGGTAGAGAAAGGTATCGACCCTGGCTATGCGTCCAAACTGATTCAGTACGGCTGGGAGACTGTCACAGAAGGCCTGAAACACGGCGGCATCACCAACATGATGGATCGCCTGTCAAACCCGGCCAAGATTCGCGCATTCTACCTCGCAGAAGAACTCAAAAGCATTATGCGCCCGCTGTATGAAAAGCATCAGGATGACATCATGACAGGCGCATTTTCCAGAACCATGATGGAAGACTGGGCCAATGATGACGCCAATTTGCTTAAATGGCGTGCTGCAACAGCCGAAACCGCTTTTGAGAAATCCACCAATACGACGATGGACATCCCTGAACAGGAATTCTACGATCACGGCATTCTACTGGTTGCTATGGTCAAAGCCGGCGTGGAACTGGCGTTTGAAATCATGGTTTCGGCGGGGATCATCGAGGAGTCTGCATACTACGAGTCGCTGCATGAGACCCCGCTGATTGCCAATACCATCGCACGCAAAAAACTCTATGAGATGAACGTGGTGATCTCTGACACCGCAGAATACGGGTGTTACCTGTTCGACCACGCCTGTCGGCCACTGCTCGCGGACTTCATGAGCAAGATTGACACAGATGTCATCGGCAAGGGGATCGAGGGCGACAACGGCGTTGACAACATCGAACTGATCGTGGTCAACGACGCAATTCGCAGCCATCCTGTGGAGATTGTTGGCAAAAAGCTCCGCGGCTACATGACGGCTATGAAGCGCATTGTTTAGACGCTGCAATTCGCCTAAAAAAAAAGAAGGGGCCGAGAGGCCCCTTTTTGCTTTCTCCAGTACCTATTTATTGGCCGCTGATTTCCTCTAGCCCACTCGCGCTGCGCGAAGAGCTGTTACGGCTTCAGGGCCTAGAGGCTAAGCACTTTCTCCCCGCGTGAAATGCCGGCGACACCTGATCGCACAACTTCCAGCACCTCGGCGTCCGCCATCGCGGCGACAAAAGCGTCCAGTTTTTCGCTGGTACCGGTGAGCTGGATGGTATATACGGTAGGACCGACATCGACGATCTGTCCGCGGAAAATATCGGTCGTGCGCTTAACCTCTTCACGTAAAGCACCGATCGCCCGCACCTTGATCAACATCATGTCGCGTTCAATGTGCGCGCCATCTGTAAGGTCGGCCAACTTGACCACATCTACAAGCTTATTAAGCTGCTTGGTAAGCTGTTCGATTCGCAGGTCACTACCTACCGTTGTCAGTGTCAGTCTGGACAACGTCGGATCGTCCGTGGGTGCTACGTTCAGTGTCTCGATGTTGTAACCGCGCTGCGAAAACAGTCCCACAACACGCGATAGAGCACCCGGTTCATTCTCAATCAACATGGATATTATCCGGCGCATGTCAGGTCCTCTCGTTCTTGCTGAGCCACATATCTTTCATCGAGCCATTGGGCGCCACATGCATCGGGTAGACGTGCTCCATTGGATCAACAAAGATATCCAGGAAAACCAGTTTGTCTTTCATCGCAAACGCAGCCTCCATCGCCCCATCCAGATCTGACAGTTTTTTCACCTGGATTCCAACATGGCCATAGGCTTCCACCAGCTTGACGAAATCCGGCAGAGAATTCTCGTAAGTACTCATGGCGTACCTGCCCTCGTACTGCATGTCCTGCCACTGCTTTACCATACCGAGATAGTTGTTACGCAGATTGATAATTTTCACTGCGGTATTGTATTGGGTACAGGTCGATAGCTCCTGGATATTCATCTGGATACTACCCTCTCCCGTTACACACGCGACCTCCATGTCGGGGAACGCCAGTTTTACGCCCATGGCAGCCGGTAAGCCAAACCCCATTGTGCCAAGGCCCCCGGAATTGATCCAACGGCGCGGTTGGTCAAAACGGTAATACTGGGCAGCAAACATCTGGTGCTGACCGACATCGGAAGTCACATACGCATCACCCTTGGTTACACGGTAGAGACTTTCAATCACTTGCTGCGGCATGATCATGTCGCTTTCGTCATAACGGCGAGCGGTATACAGACCATGTGCGGCACGCCACTCGTCGATCTGCTGCCACCAGCGTTGCAGTGCAAGCGCATCCGGTAATTCGTTGTCCTTCTCACGCAGCAGCTCAATTTGTGTCAGCAGTTCGCCCAACACTGACTGCACCGGGCCTACGATCGGGATGTCTGCCAGCACAATTTTGGAAATGGACGCCGGATCGACGTCGATATGGATCACCTTAGCGCCCGGACAGAATTTGTCGACGGTGTTGGTAACACGGTCATCGAAGCGCGCGCCGACTGCCAGGATGCAATCGCTGTGGTGCATTGCCATATTTGCTTCGTACAGCCCGTGCATACCTAACATGCCCAGAAACTGGGGATCGCTGCCGGGAAATCCGCCCAGGCCCATCAGTGTGTTGGTCACTGGATAATTCAGGCCGCGCGCCAGTTGCGTCAGCAGTTCACTGCCGTCCCCTTGAATGACGCCGCCACCGGCGTAGATGACAGGCCGTTTGGCCGCCAACAGAAGCTTCGCCGCCTTCTTGATTTGACCGGTATGACCACGCTGCGCCGGTGAGTAGGAGCGCATCTTCACCGATTTCGGATACCGGTATTCAAATTTCTCATCGGGCCGCGTGAGATCCTTGGGAATATCGATGACCACGGGCCCAGGGCGACCGCTGGCCGCGATATGGAAAGCCTTCTTGATTATCATCGGCAGGTCTTCGGTACGCTTCACCATAAAACTGTGCTTCACGATAGGCCGCGAGATGCCGATCATGTCTGTTTCCTGGAACGCGTCCTCACCGATCAAATGGCTTTGCACCTGACCTGAAAAAACCACCATAGGAATCGAGTCCATGTAGGCAGTGGCGATTCCGGTTACCGCGTTGGTTGCGCCAGGACCAGAGGTCACCAGCACCACGCCCGGCTTGCCGGTTGCCCTGGCATAACCATCGGCTGCGTGAGTAGCTGCCTGCTCATGGCGCACCAGCACGTGGGGGACTTTGCAGTCCTTGAACAGCGCGTCATAAATATGTAGTACCGCGCCGCCGGGATAGCCAAAGATGTACTCGACACCCTCGTCCTCAAGCGCACGCGCGATCATTTCACCGCCGGATAACAATTCCACAAGCATTCTCCACTGCAAAACGCCCGGCGCGTGACCCTCACCGGAACATTCCAGATTTATGTGTGGACGTTGCTGCAGAAATACCTGGAACAGGCGTTCGATGAGCCACACCACCCCCATTTAAAGCTCGATACACTGCCCGGAATCACCCATCAGGGAATACGATCACGAACAGCCCGTGTATCGGTCGCCCTGCGGGGTAGCGCAGTGTCTGGCCCTCAATCCGGCCAATGCGGCTCAAATTGAATACGGGACTTACAAGCAGCTGCATCAAATAATGGAATCGACACAGTAGGCCAGTGGCCGAGGGTACTCGACGTTAGCCGTTGCCAGTTGCAAGACGGCCATATTGTTGCGTTGGGGGCTATCAAAGTCAACAACTGAGCGCTGCAATGAGCTGTGAGTGTGACTTTTACTGCATTGCCTACGCTGGTGTTGTGGGGTATTTTTGCGGTATGTGAATTTTACTGGGAGACGACCAATTGAATCGCGCAATGCCCACCTGTGTACTGGTGCTGATTACAGCACTTTCGCTTTACAGTTCCATGGTCAGCGCGGGACAGAATGTCTACCGTTGGATGGACGACCGCGGCAACCCTGTCAACAGTGACCGTCCCCCACCAGCGGGCACTGATTATGAAGTCATATCTACACAGTCAAGCATGGTGCGTTCAGTGGATGGCGAAGAGGGAGCTGTGCCAGCCAAAGTCAAACCCAGCGTCGGCAATGAATTTGAACCGGTAGACACCAGCAAACCCAAGATCGAGAAAAACCCGGAATTCTGCGCACGCGCGAAAGAAAATTTGGCCACACTTGATACCCATGCCAGAATCCGGTTGCGTGATGATCAGGGCGAAGTGCGCTACCTAACAGAAGAAGAGAAGCAACTGGAGCGCAACAAGGCGCTCGATACGATCAAGCACAATTGCGATTGACGTGAGTCTCTGTGGGCCAACACGCACGCTATCGTTAGATAGATCCGTGCAAAAAAAGAGACCCACTCAAAGCTCCATCCCTGGAGCTTCTCACACCAGCAAGCGCTCAGGCTCAGTACATTGTTGAGCGCCTCAACGCTGTCCTAGCGGTGAGTGAAAATGGGCATTCCGTCCTGCAAATCCACCGCTATCGTCTGCCCGGGTTCGAACTCACCCGCCAGTATGTGCTGCGCCAACGGATTTTCCAGCTCCTGCTGAATCGCCCGCTTCAACGGGCGCGCGCCGTACACCGGATCAAATCCCGCAGACACCAGACGATCCATAAAGGCATCGCTGAGTTCCAAGGTCAGTTCACGCTCTGCAAGACGCGCTTGCAGACCCTGTAACTGAATGGCTGCAATACCGCGTATCTGTTCGATGCCCAGAGGATGGAATACCACCGATTCATCCACCCGGTTGATAAATTCGGGGCGAAAATGGGTTCCGACAATCTCCATCACGGCTGCTTTCATTGCTTCGTAGTCGTTGTCGCCCGCCATCTCCTGGATCAGATGGGATCCCAGGTTGGAGGTCATTACCACCACGGTGTTGCGAAAATCCACAGTCCGGCCCTGACCGTCAGTCAATCGGCCGTCCTCCAACACCTGCAGGAGTATGTTGAAGACATCCGGGTGCGCTTTTTCCACTTCATCCAGCAATAACAATGAATAAGGTCGTCGTCGGACCGCTTCGGTCAGATAGCCACCTTCTTCATATCCCACGTAGCCTGGAGGCGCACCAATCAACCGAGCAACCGAATGTTTCTCCATAAATTCGGACATATCCACCCGCACCATGGCATCGTCGCTGTCGAACATGAAGTCTGCCAACGCTTTGCACAGCTCGGTTTTACCTACGCCCGTAGGTCCCAGGAACAGAAAGGAACCATTGGGCCGCTTGGGGTCGGACAGACCGGCCCGTGAACGCCGCACGGCATTGGATACCGCCTTGATCGCTTCGTCCTGTCCGATAACGCGCTTGCGTAGAGCATCTTCCATGCGCAGCAGTTTTTCCCGGTCGCCTTCCATCATCTTGGACACGGGAATGCCGGTCCAGCGCGAGACGACTTCGGCTATTTCCTCATCGGTAACCTTGTTGCGCAGCAGCACGGTATCGGTATTTTCTGATTCCTGTGCCACAGCCAGTTGCTTTTCAAGTTCCGGGATTCGGCCGTACTGCAACTCCGACATGCGTGTAAGATCACCTGCACGACGCGCTGATTCCAGGTCCAGCTTGACCTGTTCCAGATCACTCTTGATCTGAGCAGCGCCCTGAACAGACGCTTTTTCGGCCTTCCAGATTTCTTCCAGGTCAGAGAACTCGCGTTCGACCTTTTCGATCTCGTCGTTCAACCGCTCAACCTGCTTCTTCGCCGCCGGGTCGGAATCCTTTTTCACCGCCTCACGCTCGATTTTCAGTTGAATCAGGCGTCGTTCAAGTTTGTCCATTACCTCTGGCTTGGAATCGATTTCCATGCGTATGCGGCTGGCAGCTTCATCCACCAGATCGATTGCCTTGTCGGGCAGTTGCCGATCGGTGATGTAACGCTGCGACAACCGTGCTGCCGCAATGATGGCACTGTCGGTGATATCCACCCCGTGGTGCACTTCGTAGCGCTCTTTCAGCCCCCGCAGAATGGCGATGGTATCTTCCTCGTTGGGTTCGTCCACCAACACCTTCTGAAAACGCCGTTCCAACGCGGCATCCTTCTCCACGTACTGGCGATACTCATTCAAGGTAGTCGCGCCTACGCAGTGCAACTCACCGCGCGCCAAGGCGGGCTTGAGCATATTACCGGCGTCCATCGAGCCTTCAGCTTTACCTGCACCAACCATGGTGTGTAGCTCGTCGATAAACAGGATGACGCGGCCTTCCTGCTTGGACAGTTCATTGAGCACTGCCTTGAGTCGCTCCTCGAAGTCGCCGCGAAATTTCGCTCCAGCCAGCAGTGCGCCCAAATCCAGAGACAATACGCGTTTGTTGCGCATGGTCTCCGGTACTTCGCCGTTGACGACGCGCTGCGCCAGTCCTTCGATAATCGCGGTTTTACCTACACCCGGTTCGCCGATCAACACGGGATTGTTCTTCGTGCGACGCTGCAAAACCTGGATGGTGCGGCGAATTTCATCGTCACGACCGATCACCGGGTCGAGCTTGCCCTGTTCGGCGCGCTCAGTCAGGTCAATGGTGTATTTGTCCAGCGCCTGGCGGGACTCCTCGGCATCAGCATTATCCACAGATTCTCCACCTCGTACCGCGTCGATAGCGGCCTTCAGATCAAGCGGTTTGACACCGGCGGCCTTCAACAGCTCGCCGGCCGACGTTTTGCTTTCCAGCATCGCCAGCAACACCAGCTCACTGGAGATATAGGTATCGCCACCCTGTTGCGCCAACTTGTCAGTGACGTTCAGAATGCGGCCGAGATCATTCGACATGTGCACATCGCCGCCGGTGCCAGATACTGTAGGCAACGCATCAATCGCTGCTTTTGTGCGCGCAACGAGGCTGGCGACATCTGCGCCCGCCTTTTGCAGCAAAGGCCGGCAGGCACCGCCACGCTGATCCAGCAGCGCGCTCAATAAGTGCACCGGCTCTATATAATTGTGGTCCTTACCCAGCGCAAGTGACTGGGCGTCCGCCAGTGCCATTTGTAGCTGGTTGGTTAGTTTGTCCATCCGCATACTGTTCTCCTCACTGATTACCCTCGCGGAGGTATATCACGTTCATTGCAAACATAGATGGGGGCTAATTACCCCATTTCAAGTAGGGTAATAGGGATTTCCGGACAGCTTCAAAGCCGCAGGATAAGGCTGACCATGCGCCCGGTCTGGCCGTCGCGCCGGTAGGAATAGAATTGCTCGCTATCGCAGAACGTACACCACTCCCCGCCGAATAATCGAGTGACGCCAATCGCCTTCAGACGGGCTCTGGCCAGATCGTAGAGATTGGCATACCAATGGCCTGGCCGACCAGTACTCGCCCTGAAGCAATTGGCGATGCAGTCAAGCTCGCCGGGACACGCCGCAGACAGGAAAGCCTGACGCACCTCCGGACCCACTTCAAACACCTGGGGACCAATCGCCGGCCCCAGCCAAACGAGCAACCGCTGCGGCGGCGTCGCCATGGCCTCTACCGTCGCCTCAAGTACCCCAGTCAGCAAACCACGCCATCCGGCATGGGCTGCGGCAACGACATCGCCGTTGGAGGTACAAAACAGTACGGGGAGACAATCGGCAGTCATCACTGTGCAAGCGATGCCGGCGCTGCGACTCCACTGTGCATCTGCGGTGGGGAGTGACTCCCGCTGCCCCGCTTCGACCACATCGCGACCGTGCACCTGCGACAACCACGAAAGCTGACTTCCAGCGGGCAATTGCGCTGCGAGAACAGCGCGATTCGCTGCCACTGCCTGTTCGCTATCCCCAACATGCTGCGCCAGATTAAAGCTGTTATAGGGATGAGCACTACATCCCCCCTGACGCGTGGTACACAGAGCCAGCACGCCCTCCGGAGCAGGCCAGTCGGGTCTAATAAAGCGGGGCGTCATGCGCGAGCAACGGATCTTCGCTTTCCAGGACCGCGATCAGACCCAGTATGTCTTCCGGCAGCGGGCACTCGAAATGTACTGGCTCATCCGTAGCCGGGTGAATAAACCCCAGAGCGCGAGCGTGCAGCGCCTGCCTGGGGAAGTTGCGCAGCGTTTCTATCAACAGGTCGGAAGCACCCTTGGGTATGCGCGGGCGCCCACCGTAAAGCGGGTCGCCAATCAGCGGGTAGTGGCGATACGCCATATGCACCCGGATCTGATGCGTTCTCCCGGTTTCCAGGTTTACCGTAATGCGGGTGTGATGCCCAAAACGCTGGGCCAAGCGGTAGTGGGTAATGGCGGGTTTGCCACCGGATGGTATCACCGCCATTTTCTTGCGCTGCCGCGGGTGTCGGCCCATAGGGGCTTCCACGGTGCCACCGCCGGTCATGGCCCCGATACACAACGCGCAGTATTCCCGCTTGACCGTACGCTCCTGCAACTGCATGACCAAATCGTGATGCGCAGGGAGCGTCCTGGCAACGACCAGTAAACCCGAAGTTTCCATGTCCAGTCGATGCACAATGCCGGCTCGGGGCAGTTGTGCCAACCGGGGCGCATGGGCCAACAAAGCGTTGACCAACGTGCCCTCGGCATGACCCGCAGCTGGATGTACTACCAATCCTGCGGGCTTGTTGATCACCAGAATATCGTCATCCTCATAGACGATATCCAGTTCAATCTCCTGACCCTGCCATACCACCTGCGCCTCAAGCACTGCGTCTATCTGCACGCTGGCACCCCCTGACACTTTGTCGCGCGGACGCAACTGCGCGCCATCCACCGACACCGCCCCGGACTTGATCCAACCCTGCAGGCGCGACCGTGAGTACTGCGGAAAAAGCTGCGCCGCCACCTGGTCCAATCGATTGCCGTGCATCTCCTGCGGCACGCTAGCCTGCAGTTCCACTCTGTCAGTCATGAGAATTCCTGTTTATGCGCCAGCCCGCCTGTGGTTAAATACCGCTGCGACAGTACCCGCGCTGTGTGGGATTTTAGCACGCTCGCGCTAGCCCATTAGGTGGAAGCATGAAATACATCCGCATTCTGTTACTCGGCCTTGTCCTCATCGGTTGCTCCAACACCGATGAACTGCCGGACATTGCCGCCGACGCCAGCGAGCAACAGATCTACGAGGACGCACAGCGCTACCTGCGCGGCGACAATTATGATCTGGCCGTTAAGAGTCTGGAATTACTCGAATCGCGCTACCCGTTTGGCAAGTATGCGGAGCAGGCGCAGCTTGAATTGATCTACGCGCACTACAGTGCCTACGAGCACGAAGCTGCGGTTGAAGCGGCTGATCGTTTCATCCGGCTACACCCACAGCATCCCAATGTAGATTATGCGTACTACATGAAGGGCTTGTCTGCCTATACTGCCAACGAGGATATCTTCGCCCCTTTCCTGCCCACCGATCCCACACAACGCGATACCTCTCAGGCGAAGGAAGCTTTCGCTGAGTTTTCACAACTGCTTTCGCGCTACCCGGACAGTCCCTACGCTGCGGATGCCGAGGCGCGAATGGTGTCTTTGCGCAACCAACTGGCGCGCCATGAGATCATGGTTGCCAACTACTATATACGTCGCGGCGCCTACCTCGCAGCTGTCAATCGCGGGCGCTACGTTGTAGAGAATTTCCAGAAAACGCCGTCGGTCGCTGATGGCCTTGCCATCATGGCACAGGGCTATATATTTCTGGGTATGAATGACCTGGCGCAGGAGTCGATTACGGTACTGGCATCGAACTACCCTGACTATCCGGCCCTTGATAGAAGCGGCGGGTTTGTCAGCGACTATAACCTGGAGGGCGTGCAGCGTTCCTGGGTAAACAAGGCGTCGTTTGGGCTATTTGATCCGCCGCAGCCACCGCAATTTGATCACCGTCCGAAAATCTAGAACCGCCGATTACAGCCCCGCATACTAATCCCCGAGTCGCCAGCCGGAGGTAATCGGGTAGCGCCTGTCGCGTCCAAACCCACGACGGGTGATGCGTACGCCAATAGGCGCCTGACGACGCTTGTATTCATTAATATCCACCAAGCGAAGCACTTTGTGCACCTGTTCACGGTCCATGCCGGTGGCAATAATGGCCTCGGCACTGCAATCGTGCTCCACGTACAGGGCCAGAATACGATCCAGTACATCGTAAGGCGGCAGGCTATCCTCATCCTTCTGATCGGGCGCCAGCTCCGCCGATGGCGGCCGATCAATGACCCTCTGTGGAATGCACGGCCCCAACGAATTGCGATAGCGACTAAGCTCAAATACGAGGGTTTTGGGTACATCCTTGAGCACATCAAATCCTCCTGCCATGTCACCATACAAGGTGGAGTACCCCACTGCCATTTCACTTTTATTACCGGTTGTGAGCACCAGAAAACCCTTCTTATTGGAGATCGACATCAGCAGCACTCCACGGCATCGGGCCTGTAGATTCTCCTCCGTGGTATCGCGCGCAGTGCCGACAAACTCACTTTGCAGGCTGGCCATAAACGCCTCATAAATAGGCTCTATGGAAATTACCTTGTGTGACACACCCAGCAAACTGGCCTGTTCCGCAGCGTCCTCTACACTCATTTGCGAGGTGTAGCGAAAGGGCATCATGACTGCCTCTACCCGTTCGGGACCAAGTGCCTCTACCGCCACCGCCAGCGTCAACGCGGAATCGATACCTCCGGACAAGCCCAACACAACACCGCGAAAGCGGTTCTTGTCAACGTAATCACGAACGCCGAGTACCAGAGCCTGCCAGATCGCCTGCATTTCGGTTAACGGCGGAGTCGGAGCGGGCCCGATAATGGTCGCTGGCCGCGCCTGATTGTCAAAATCCACCTGCAACCAGTAGGCACCTTCCTCAAAATTGGGCGCTGCGGCAGCGACGCTGCCGTCGGCTGTCACTGCGAATGAACCACCGTCAAACACCAGTTCGTCCTGTCCACCCACCTGGTTAACGTACACAATTGGCATGCCGGACTGCCTGGCGCGTGCTCCCACAATGTCCCAGCGCTCTGTACGCTTGCCCTGATGGTAGGGCGAGGAGTTGATATTGAGCAATAACTGCGCACCTGCCTGCGCCGCTTGCATAGCCGGCGCCGGCTCCCAGATATCCTCACAGATGCTCAAGCCAACCTTTACCCCTTGAATGTTCACGATGCAGGGGTCGCTACCCGCTGTGAAATAACGTTTCTCGTCGAACACCTGATAATTCGGAAGGCACTGCTTGCGATACTCGGCGATGATTTCACCGCGGTGCAGCACGCCGGCCACATTGTATAGAGCACCATCCTCCCTCAGGGGGTAGCCGATAACGGCATAAACGGATCCCTGCATTGCCGCACAGATAGTCGCCAGCGATTGCGACACCCGCACGCCGATGCTGGGACGTAACAGCAAATCCTCTGGTGGATATCCGCTGAGCGTTAGTTCAGGACATAAAACGACCGGGGACTCATGCAGCTGTTCCGCCAATGCAATTGCATCGATGATTTTTTGGGTGTTCCCTTCAAAGTCTCCGACCAGGGTGTTCATCTGCGCCATCAGGATATGCAGGGTACTCATGACATTCTCGGGTGTTCATGTATTGGAGGCGGCTATTGTCCGGAAAAGCGGGGATTATAGCCAGACCCTGAATGTGGGTTGGGCTGCTGTAGACATGTGCCTATTCAGGTTCGTTGACTGCGTTGTCGGCGCCAATAACCCTGCGGGTACGCTCACTCAAGGGGAGAGAGCATTCGCGCGCAGATCCGCAGGGTTATTGACACCTTGCATCGGTCTTTGCGCTGAGCGTGTCGCACAATCTCTGCCGATCAGTCGCACCTCGCCGGCCGCTCCTTTATACAAAAATGCCTGTTACACTACGCGTACACTCCAGAGCAATAACAGCCACAGGGCCTGCATACGGTGAATCGCCCAGCTATTCTTACCAAACCTGAAGCGCACTCTCCGAGTCATCAAAACCTCGCGCTGTTTCGTGTCTATGTCGGCTATCGTTCGCTGCTGTCTATTGTGTTGTTGATAATGCTTGTCAGCCCCAATACTCGGCAACTGGTGGGTACGCTTAATCCCACGGTATATACCACTGTCGCGCTGGCTTATCTGGCTACCAGCATCCCTCTGGTGGGGTCGCTCTCCACGCGACTGAATCAAAGTCAGAAGCTCATGATGCTGGTGTTCCTGGTGGACATTGTCGCCATTACGATTTTGGCAGACAGCAGCGGCGGCATGATCAGTGGTCTTCCGGTGTTGCTGGTTATCACTGTCGCAGCCAGTGCAGTACTGCTGGCCAATCGAACCCTGGCGACTTTGATAGCGGCAGTTGCTGTGCTGGCGATCCTGTTGGACACGTCATGGCTCATACTGCACGATGTACTCGACACTGCCTCGCTGTTTCCTGCCGGTATTCTTGGCTTACTGATTTTTGGCGTATCGCTGATGGTTCAACCCATTGCGCACCGCCTTGGCCGGGCTGAAGAGCTGGCGCGCAATCGAGCCAGTGACCTGTACAGCCTGCAACGCCTGAATGAGCAGATAGTGCAGCACATGCAGACTGGAATTCTGCTGGTGAACAACGAAGGAGTGGTGCGCATTATGAACAAGTCTGCTATCCGCCTTCTCGCCCCTGAACGACCGGTGTCGGTCGAACAAGGACGGCAGTTGGCGGACTATTGTCCCGAGCTGGCCTACCAGTTTGAACACTGGAAGAACTCTGGCGTGCATCGAGCGAAACCGTTCATCGTTTCCGAGGGCGCTCTGCCGGTCATTGCCAACTTTCGGGAATTACAACCCAATGCCAACCGGGAATCGCTGGTTTTTGTCGAAGACTATACGCCGGTTACTCAGTATGCACAGTCGCTGAAACTCAATTCTCTGGGTCGACTCACTGCCAGCATTGCGCACGAGATTCGCAATCCCTTGGGCGCGATAAGTCACGCAGCTCAATTGTTGCAGGAATCACCTGACCTGACAGCCTCGGACAGTCGCATGGCGGATATCATCCAGAGCCATTGCGAGCGCGTGAATCAAATCGTGGAAAGTGTCATGCAGATTTCACGGCGTGAGCCCCCCAAACCACAATACCTGCAGCTGTCACCCTGGTTGACCGAATTTGTCAGCGGCTACCTAAATGAATTGAACAGGCCCGCTGAGGTGACTATAGATTGCGACTATCGGGAGCTGCTGGTGGAGTTCGACCCGGAAAATTTACAGCGAGTTTTTACCAACCTGCTGGACAACGCACTGCGCCACAGCAAATTGGCCACTGGTAAAGAGACTGCCCGCATAGAAGTGGATATTGATTCCGCGTTACACCAGTGCCAGATCGACATCATTGATACGGGAAGTGGCGTGCCGTCTGCAGATCAGGCAAAACTGTTTGAACCTTTTTTCACTACTATGGCGGAAGGCAGTGGCATGGGCCTCTACCTGTGTAAAGAACTCTGTGAAATCAACAATGCAGACCTCGATTACAGACCCACCCGACAGGGCGAAAGTTGCTTCCGCATTTCTATGAACCAAAGAGCGCTGTAGATGACAAGCCAAACCGTTTTGATTGTGGATGACGAACCGGACATCCGCGAATTGTTGGACATTACACTCAGCCGCATGGGATTGGAAACCCATAGTGCTGCAACTCTGGCACAAGCCAAAGACATGGTGGCTCAGGTGAAACCTGACCTGTGCCTCACTGATATGCGGCTACCCGATGGCAATGGCATCACTTTGGTTGAACATATACAACAGGAGTTTCCACATATACCCGTCGCGATGATTACCGCCCACGGCAGCGTGGAGGCCGCTATTGCCGCACTCAAGGCGGGCGCATTTGACTTCATCAGCAAGCCGATTGAACTGGAATACCTGCGCAAACTGGTGAGTTCTGCCCTGCAATTGGAGGGCGATACGTCACGAACGCAGAACGCCGTAGATGGTGAGTTCATCGGCTCCGCTCCCACCATTCAAACGCTGCGACAGCAAATCTCGAAATTGGCGCGCAGCCAGGCGCCGGTGCATATATATGGTGAATCCGGCAGCGGCAAAGAGGTCGTCGCGCGCCTGATTCACAAAAACGGCTCGCGCGCGACCGGACCATTCGTCGCGGTAAACTGCGGCGCGATTCCGCCAGAACTCATGGAGAGCGAGCTATTTGGGCATATGCGCGGCAGCTTCACGGGCGCCAGCGCCGATAAAATGGGACTCTTTCAGGCCGCCTCGGGCGGCACACTTTTCCTTGATGAGGTAGCAGATCTGCCGCTTGCCATGCAGGTCAAGTTGCTGCGCGCGATCCAGGAAAAGTCGATCCGTCCAGTGGGAGCGAGCGAAGAGCAACGCACAGATATTCGCCTGCTGAGCGCCACCCACAAGGATTTAGCCAAAGAAGTCGAAGCTGGACGTTTCCGACAGGATTTGTACTACCGAATCAATGTCATCGGAGTCCTGGTGCCCAGCCTGCGCCAGCGGTTGGAGGATCTCCCAGCACTCACCACCGCAATCCTGAAGCGTATCTCTGCGGGTGATGATAAAACACCCCAACTGGATAAATCCGCACTTATAGCACTAAGCAACTACTCGTTCCCCGGCAATGTCCGCGAACTGGAAAATATGCTGGAGCGCGCACTTGCGCTCTCCGACGGCGAAAAAATTACTGCTGAAGATTTGCAGTTTTCCAACAGTTGGACCGCCGCATCGCCACGGCCGCAGTCGACACCAGCCGAAAGCAAGCATCAAGTGCGCTCGGCGCAAGAGGCCTTTGGTGATCTTGAAGGTTATCTGGAAAATCTGGAGAGAGAGATTATCAGTGCCGCGCTGGAAGAATGCCGCTGGAATAAAACTGCAACCGCCAAATTGCTTGGCATAACGTTTAGAAGCTTGCGCTATCGACAAAAGAAGCTGGGGCTGGACGACTGATCCGAGTTACCAACAAGCGCTGACATCCGCCTCGCCGGTGACGCGCTTTATGCCGATGGAATCCAGGCTGAGGGCACCGCACAGTTGATCTGCTGCCTGACCCAACTGAGGTGTAGCGAGCAGGGTAAATGCGTTGGTCGTAGTCGCCAGATTGATCAGGTAAATTCTGTTTTGTGCATCTTCGGCCAGCACGTTGCCCTGCGCATCGATTGCATAGGGAGAGGCAGGATAATCCAGTTCCACGAGTGTCTGTGCATAGCGCTTGTGCTCAACAAAGTATTGTTCCTGACGTATCAGAGTTTGCAGTAAAGCAGCGCTCGCAATGCTGCGCCGCGTACCCACCAACTGTCGCTGGTAAGAAGGCAGGATCAGCGTCATTAAAATCGCTATCACCAGCACTACTACCACCAACTCAACGAGGGTAAAGCCATTGTTTCGCGCTTGCATCAAGGTAATCCTGTCGCTGCGCTACAAGGAGTCAACGCCGGGCTCTCGCCAATAGGTTCGATACAATTTTATCGCCTGTCTGGGCAACAGGTTGGTCGTATCGCGTGTACCGTCGTTGTTGAGGTCATACAGATCAACTCCGCCTCCGGGGATGTAAATGGAATCACCGACAAATTCTGCACCATTGGGAATACCTTCACCTAACTCATAAACGCGTAGCGAGTTGGCCACGGCGGTTGCGTCCGCGAGGCGCAATACATGGAGCCGTCCATGCCCTTGCTGTACCGGGCAGCTGGCAGGATCACCAGGAACAAATGTCGATGCGAATATTCTTCCAGCGTCAGTAATTGGCGAGGACAAACCTTTCTCGCCTGCCTCGTCGAATCGGACTATCCAGCCATTGACAAAGGATTGATTGCTGCAGCTGTCGCTATCGGTGACCTCTTCTGAGGCAACGACACAGCTCGTCTGGTCTGCCAGATCAGCATAGTGGATGCCAGCTTCTGGATGATTGACCTCGTTCTCTGCCTGAAGCAGTGAACTGCCGGACACAGTGTTGCGGTCCTTGATATAAAACAGTGCATTTTCTACCACAGTTTCGTTCGGGTCAGCGCGATTACCGCTCTGAATCAGCACACCGTCGAAAGGCCCCTCTTCATCAAAAGACTGGACTAAATCGGGAGCGTGGAAGAAACGTCGGTCCGCGCTTTCTGATCCATCCGGTTCGGAGGCATCCAGACCTAAATCTGCCAGCTTGGTGATAAACCAGTGATCCCTGCGGTGGTTCTCATCGTCACTAGAGCCCGGTGGCAAATCGATCCTCCAAACGCCCCCGCCGCTATCACCAACATACAAACGGTGCAGCGTACCCGAGGGTGTAAGCAGCGCAGCCACGTCGGAGGGAATACTGTCCACCAGGCCGGCATGCGCATACTGAGTATTGGATCTGGCACCCGTCGGGCCAGCCACGGCTTTCCACACAAGGGCTCCGGTACGCGCATTTACGATATAGATCGCGTTGCCCACCGTATCGTCATCCGCCCCAAGATCCTTTCCCACTCTCGCAGAGAAGTTGCCGTTCCAACCGCCGCTATAGCCTCCGGCGAATACCAACACGTCCTCCGATACGCCATTGAAATTGACCTTTCCCACCAACGGTGTTGAAAAGGTCAGGCCCAAGTGATCAAAATCACCTGAGGTGGTAGGGCTTATTTTCCACAATAAGCGTGGCCGCGCGTCGGGATTGCTGACATCCAGTGCAAAGTAACTGGTGCCTCCACGCCGCAATCCGAAATACACAATGGCTTCCTCGCCGCTGGTGTAATCGATAGTTCCATTACCATCTCGATCATTCTTCAGCACTACTGGCGTGCCATCCACGCCGTAGCGTCGCGCAACTGTGGTCCCGTCGTTATCATGTCGCCAACTGATGGTCGCCATGGATTCGCGGGGATAGAAGGCAAATATCTCTCGACCCGACTCACGACCCTGCGTATCGGTATTTTCCAAAATATGGAAAGCACCCTCCCCACTGCCGAAGAATAAACGGACATTGGGATTTTCCGCGCTGTAGCCGGGTGTTGCGCCATAGTTCAATGCCAGTGGCCGCGAGTGCAACAGCTCACCAAGAAGCCAACTGCGGGCAGAGGCGGGCTCTCCGATGACATCCTGCCCTCGCGCCCACCTGATCAGATCGAGCAACGCTTCCTGACCAAGCTTTCCTGCTGGGTCGAGAAGGGTTTTGAGCGTCTCGGCGGTCAGAGCGTCTGCGTTGAAATCTACGAGGGTCTGTCCATCGGCAGAATCGTAGAAGACTTGTCTGGCGGTATAGCCATCTACTGGCGCATCAGCATTGGTATCACCTATAAAATAGCTGACTCGGTCACCCACGCCGTCACTGTAGCTGACGAAACCATCGATTTTTTGCCCGGCTCCACCTCTGTTCACTACACGTCCATCAGTACCATTGGGAATAACCCTGCCGTCTCCTGCAGGTAGGCTTCCTACGTCTGTCCAGAACGTAAGCGCATCGAATCGCAGGCGGCCCTTATCGACACCAGTGGTCTCAATCGCCTGTTGGCCATTTATATCGACTATCTGGCGCTTCGCGTTAATTGCCTCATCTGCAACCATTCCATCATGACCGGTGACAATCAATTTCAGCTTCTTCAGGTTACCCGGCTGGTTACTGCGCGACTGAGCGGAGAACATAGGTACAAAGAGTTGGTCGAGGACCCTCCCGCGCTTGAATACATCCTCCACAAACACCGGATTCTGAGAATGGCTGCGAACATCTACTATCGAGGCAAAAGCACTGGTGAGATCTGATTGCAGTTGCACAGGTTCATTCACATTGATAGCTGCGCTACCACCGGCCGCGGCCTGCTTTTCGACCCTATCCAGATACGCCTGGCTGGTGACCACCCACGTTCTGCTTAGCGGGACGCTGGCATCTATCTGAGGAATCAAGTCTGTTCTGCTATTGTGCAAGAACGTCAGAAATTGGGTAAAGGAAGATGCCGCAGGAACGGAAAATTCAGTGCTGATTTCGCTATTGAGGTCTTCATCACCTGCCGGAGCGCCCTGCGTATACAGCAGAGAGAAAAGCGCAGGACACTCATGTACATTGGAAACAGGCGCGAGGTAACGTCGATCTTCAATAATGCTCAAGTCATAGTTGGGAACCGGATCGGCCAAGCCAAAGTTACCCGCCGTATTCTGACCCAATGCAACGCCTTCGCCGCGAATATAGCGCACCCACTCAAAATAGGTTTCCTTTGGCTGCAGAACATGTGATACGGGTGAAGCTGGGCGAGGAAGTTGTTCAAGAAGCGCGATTAAGTCCCCTCGATGTTCTCGCAAGCGCTGATAACCGGCGATAATACTGCCCCCACCATATCCGCTGTTATCTATACCCGAAAAGTTGTCCTGATGATTTGAAATAAGCAGAGAGAGGTAAATATCGTCAAATCGGGTCTGTTCAATCACCGCTGCCAACACTGCTCGAAAAACTCCAGTCCCTGTAACAGGTTCACCCACTGCGTACATAGCAGAGAGGTGACGATAGGCCTCCAAGGTCATAAAAGGTGGGCCGCAGTCGGTACCGAAAGTACACAGCACAGCATCGTGTAAGGTATCACCGGTATCTATCACAACGTGCAGATACATCCGCTCCCGCGAGCCACCGGGAATATACGCGTCGGTGTCGTCCGCGGCCACTGTATGCATACCGACCAAAAAGTACGTCAATATCCAGGAAATGAACATCTTCATCGCGATACTCCCATCACTGGCGAACAGCAGGGATGCGAACCGCCATACCCTGCACAACGTGTGCGCTGCCAAGCTTTCTTTGCGAACCATCAAAGCGAACGCTGATTTCAAAAATCGCAGTATCCGAACTATGACTACTGGATACCCCGGCTTGCGATTCCCGAATGGGAAATCCTGAGTATAGATAGGGCTTTAGTCGGGTTATGCGATAATCGAGCTCAATATCCGGAGGCACGTCTGCCAGAACTGAATCGGGTAGTAGTCTCACCGTGCAATCGGCACTTTCCATGCCCTTCGGGCAATTACTCTGCCCAACCAAGGCATCCAAACGGAAATTTTCCTGCTCTACGGCGAGTTCGCTGGCGACACCCTGCGCAGTGTTGAACGCCTCTTCGAGAAACTGGTCATTCCCCGCCATGTGCAAATTGAATACCGCTGTTTGCATCACAGTGGCTGAGATCATTGCAAGCATGAGAATGAAAACGAGTGCAAGGATCAGAATCGCACCTCGCATTTCTGCCGAGTTACGCCTCCGAGTAAATCCTGCCAAATCATTCATAATTCAACCTAGGGGGCGAATTCTATTGCGCAGGAAAACTGTCGAGCTGAACACGCGACGAAGGTAGGCATCGTGGGTCGCCGCAACATTGGTTGCACCCAGTCTGTAATTGCTGTCGTCGCGGTGACCGGTCAACTCCGCAGTACTTCGCAATAGCAAATAAATTCTCACCGCAACTGCATGCTCCATTTCTCCCGATGCAGGAGCCGAGAGGTACTGGTTGGGTACACCGTCGGAATCTGTATCAATCCCAAATTCCAGCTGCATATTCTCCACGCCTTCTACCAGACAACGGGAAGTCATCTCATCACCCGCAAGTGTCTCCATACATAAAGCGGGTGAATCCTCTCCACCATCTCTCGCCACCGAAGGCGATCTGACATAAAAGATTCTGGAGATCGCCTCCCAGTAACTCTGTGTTGGTACCGTGCGCCCGGGATCCAGCAAGTCTCGCGGACGCAATTTTTCCCATTGGGCACTCCCACCGGATGTCACGCGCAAATACCAACTCTCCGTACTTGTCCGACTAAGCGTCGCCGCCGGCACACCCCAAAGCAGGCTCGCCTCAGAGGCAGTGCGCTTGATTGCAAGTATGTCGCTAGCGGGAAAAACAGTCGCGCCATCGAAGCAGGTTAAAGCGGTTCCCTGCAGCGAAACCGGGGTTGATTCACCGGCGTGATTATTTACCAGCTCCAGAGGATCACGGCCATTCAATACCCAATTGCCATCCGCGCAATCGGTCGCTACTGAAGCCGGGACAACCTCGGAGAGCGACGGCAAGCCACCGAAAAATCCTGCCATGCCCAGCTCCCGCGAAATGAGTCGCAGTGCGTAGCGCCCGTTCTCCTGTATGCGCGCCGTCTGTTCTTCATAAAAGTAGTTGCGCTTGGCAAGCATGTAGGCGCTGATCACACCGGCACTTAGCAACATGCCCAGCAACATCGATACCATCAGCTCAACCAGTGACAAACCGCCTTCGCTGGAACCGCAGTGGGCCTGTCGAGCTCCCGATTGCATCATGTACCTGCGATGAACGTAGATATGTGCAGCCGGCGTCGCTGCGCTGGAGCATTGTCAACCATCCCGGTTTCGTCGCTGAGGATGGCGCTGAGTTCGTCACACGCGTCTCCCGGCACCTGGGCACTGGAAACCTCAATCTGCCAACTGATTGCGATGTCCACGCGTGATCCGTCGCTGGATATACACGCCCGCGGCGCAATCAATCCGCCTCTGCTACCGTCGGTACCTTGCTCGTTTTCGCCCAGCAGCGAAGATTCCCATTGCCAGAGATCGAACTCAGCCAGTTGCTTGACGCTGCATGGCGACGTCCCACAATTCCTTGCTGGCGACGACACGCGGCTGTCTGCATCGCCCAGTACGACTTTCCTAAATGCAGCCAACTGACGCGGGTTTGATCGCATACGCTCAAGCAAATCCCTGGCAAGCGCTGTCGCAACAGAGCGCTGGGCAGCGTCAAAGCTCGCTTTCTTCCCCGCCAATTGCGCGGACATAAGTCCCATCATGCCGGTACTGAAAACGAGTAACGCGACCAGAAACTCCAGCATACCCACACCATTTTGCGCGATTGCGGGAATCTGAATACGTGCTCTGTTCGGCCCGCGCGCGTATCGATCGATCACTGCAGAACTTTTCAGACAAGCGGACATTCGCCCCAACCCCCCACTAATCTGGCCCGCCCGACAATATTGATCACCACGCTCAGGTTTGGCACTGCAGCACCGGGAGGCGGGCAGAACAACAGGGTGCGATTGCTGGGTGATGAGCCGTCCGGCAGGTAGTTGATCAGTTCGAACGCATCGCGAGTCCCACTGCGATTGGTCAGCCGGTATCCCGATGGAATCCCCTCAAATACCTGCAATACCTGATCTGTCGCCAAGTCGACAACTTTGTCCCGGTCTGCATTGGCAAATACGATCCAGCCGTCAGCGTAGTTCCCTGAGCATTCGGGTGCTCCCGTGATAGCCATTGCTGAGGGACAAATGCTGACTGGCTGATTTCGCATCACCGCTTCACTGCGGGCCAGATTGATAGCACCAAGAAAGCGGCTGGCCTCAGAGCGCAGTTGGTTGCTGTGCACCAGGTCCTGCATCAACGGGGCACTAACCGATATCATGATAGCCAGTACCACCAGTACGATCATCAGTTCAATCAGTGTGAAACCGCAGCAGATCCGCCGGCATGACATCCTGTCCACCTCATTTCCATGACGTTAGCCCTGAGCATAGATGGAGAAAGATACAGCGCCAGCAATTGACCTGAATTGACTGAAGGGGGACTGAAGGGATGCCTGGACTGCGGCTCTGACCGCGTCGAGTGGCGTGCTAAATATTCTTGGCGGCGATACGCAACTCGCGCGGTAGAGAGAAAGTCACATTTTCTGGTCGCCCGGCTACTTCTACCGCAGGGCTGGCACCCAGGGCACATAATCCGTCGAGTACTTCCTGCACCAGCACCTCGGGCGCAGAGGCCCCTGCCGTGACGCCGATGCGGGATTTGCCCTGCAACCACGCCGGATCAATATCTTCGGCGCCATCAAGGAGATAGGCCTCCGCCCCCATGCGTTCGGCCAATTCGCGCAATCGGTTGGAGTTGGAACTGTTGGGAGAACCGACCACCAGCATCAGGTCGCAATCCGCAGCGAGCTTCTTCACGGCATCCTGGCGATTCTGAGTGGCATAACAAATATCGTCCTTGCGTGGCCCCTCAATATTCGGATAGCGAGTGCGCAGCGTTTCAATGACTTTGGCGGTGTCGTCCATCGACAGAGTAGTTTGCGTTACATAGGACAAATTGTCGGGGTTTTTTACCACCAGTGAAGCGGCTTGCGCATCGTCCTCTACCAGGTATATATCGCCGCCGGCGCTGCGATCATACTGCCCCATGGTGCCTTCAACCTCCGGATGCCCCCGGTGACCAATCAGCACGCACTCCCGTCCTTGGAGACTATAGCTGGCTACCTCCACGTGCACCTTGGTAACCAATGGGCAGGTCGCATCAAAGACCTTGAGTGAGCGCAGAGCTGCCTCCCTGCGCACGGCCTGTGACACGCCGTGGGCACTGAATATAACGATGCAGTTATCTGGTACTTCTATCAGATCATCAACGAAAATGGCACCGCGTTCGCGCAAATCCTCCACTACAAACTTGTTGTGCACAACTTCATGGCGGACATAAATGGGCGCACCAAACACTTCCAGAGCGCGATTTACAATATCAATTGCCCGATCGACGCCGGCACAAAAACCACGTGGATTTGCCAGCCTGATCTCCATTGCCAAACAATTCTCCCAGCCCACTTATCAGGCTTCATCATCTGCTCAGAAACAAATCAATGTGCCAGCCAGTCGCTAATGCAGCTCCGCTGGTTCCACCCGGTGTATCAGAACATCAAACAGGATTGTACGCCCGGACAGCGGATGATTAAAATCCACCGTCACTTCATTGTCGTCGAAAGCGATAATCATACCCGGCAACTCTCCGCCGCCGGCATCAGCAAACGAAAACACCAAACCAATTTCGAGATCGACGTCATCGTCAAACTGTTCGCGCGGAAGGTATTGCACGTTATTATCATTAGGTTGACCGAAAGCATTTTCCGGCGGCACTACGAACATTTGCCGCTGGCCAGGTGCCATGCCAAATAACAAGCGCTCAAACCCTGGCAACAGACTACCGTCACCGACTACGAAACTCACTGAGTCACCGCCAAAATTCGTATCCACTTCCGATCCGTCTTCCAGACTGACAGAAAAATTGAGGTAAACGCGCGTACCCTCGCTAACAGGAACAACATTCATCAACTACTTTTCCTCGTACCGATAATTGCCTTATCGCGGTGAATAAAGCTGTCAAGCAACATGCAGGCTGCTCCCACTGAAATCGCAGAATCTGCAATGTTAAATGTGGGAAAGTAATGGTTCTGGTAGTGAACTGAGATAAAATCCACCACGAAGCCGAGCGCGACTCGATCCCATAAATTGCCCAGCGCTCCGCCAAGAATTAACGCGAGTCCAAAGGCCAACAACCGCTGACCGCGAGGCATTACATACATCCAGATCGCCAGCACGATGCTGATAGCCATCGCAGTAATACTGAAAAAATAGCGCTGCCAGCCACCGGCATCATTCAGGAAGCTGAACGCCGCACCGGTATTATGATGCAGCGTGAGATTAAACCACCAAAATACACGCACTGGCTGTCCGTATTCCAAACCACTGGTGGCAAGACCCTTGGTATATTGGTCCAAACCTATAACCACCAGAGATAGCAGGAACCATGGCAGGCTATAAATTCCATTACGCATAGCTGCGCTGCTCGCCATTGCCGTCGATATTTTCTACGCAGCGGTCACACAAGGCTGGATGTGAGCTGTGCTGGCCAACAGTGGAACTGCGGTGCCAGCAGCGATCACATTTCTCCTCGGTTGACACGACTATGCGAATACGCAGATCGGGCAGCTCCGTACTGACCGCATCCGCACCGGCGGCATCCAACAGCGCGACGCTCGAGCCGGACGTGATGAGTACGAAGCGCAACTCTTCACCCAGCGCAGCGAGGATATCGCACAGTTGAGGCGAGCAATACAGTGTGACATCAGCATCCAATGATCCCTTGAGCACTCCCGCGGTACGCTGCGCCTCCATCGCCTTATTCACGGCCGCACGCACAGCCATCACTTGCTGCCAGTAAGCGCGCCCCATAACCACGTCAACCGGCAAGTCTCGCAAATCCTGATACCATTGTTGCAGCATGACCGAAGGGTCACGCTTGCCAGGCAGGTTCTCCCAGATTTCCTCAGCCGTGAAACTGAGTATGGGTGCAATCCAGCGCACCAGCGCTTCACTTATCCTGTACATCGCAGTCTGTGCGGAGCGTCGCGCCAGACTATTAGCGGGCGTGGTGTAAAGCCTGTCCTTGATGATATCCAGATAGAACCCACCGAGATCGTTGGCGCAGAAATTGTGCAGCTTCTGGTAGATCTGGTGGAAATGGTAGCCGCGAAACGCCTCGATAATCTCCTGCTGCAATTGTGCGCTGCGATCAACTGCCCAGCGATCCAGGGACAACATGTCACCGAAATCCACCATGTTCAGATCCGGATCGAAGCCGTTAAGGTTGGACAACAGGAAACGTGCTGTATTTCGTATCCTTCGATACGAGTCAGCAGTGCGCTTGAAAATTTCATCACTGACCGTCACCTCGCCACGGTAGTCAGTTGCCGCCACCCACAGACGCAGTACATCGGCCCCCAAATCTTCCATGGCCTTCTTTGCGGGCAAAATATTGCCGAGGGATTTCGACATCTTGCGACCGTCGCCGTCCACAGTGAATCCATGTGTCAGAACTGACTTGTAGGGAGCGACACCGTTAATGGCGACACTGGTCAGCAGTGAGGACTGGAACCAGCCACGGTGTTGGTCGGAGCCTTCCAGATACAAATCTGCAGGAAACTGTAGCTCCTTGCGCTGTTGCAATACACAGGCGTGCGTCACTCCCGAATCGAACCATACGTCAAGCGTATCGGTCACTTTCTCGTAGTCGCGCGACTCGTCGCCCAGCAGTTCAGCGCTGTCCAGGTCAAACCAGGCATCCACGCCGCTGCGTTCCATTCTCTGTGCGACCTGTTCCATCAGTTGCGAAGTCCGTGGGTGCAATGTGCCGGTCTCCCGATGAATAAAGAGCGCGATAGGTACTCCCCAGGTGCGCTGACGCGAGATACACCAATCGGGTCGCTTGGCCAGCATCCCCTCAATACGGGCCTTGCCCCAATCAGGCACCCAACGCACGCCTTCGACTGATTCCAATGCCTTGTCCAGCAATCCCTGCTGCTGCATGCTGACAAACCACTGCGGTGTGGCACGAAAAATAATCGGCGTTTTGTGGCGCCAGCAATGCGGGTAGGAGTGTTCGTAGTCTTCACTGTGCAGCAGGACGCCGCGCTCCTGTAATAAGGCGATAACCTGGGTATTTGCTTTTAACACGTGCTGGTCAGCAAAATATTCTGTGTCAGGAAGATAAACACCGTTTGAGCCTACCGGATTGTAAACCTCCAGGTTGTATTTCTGGCCCACCACAAAATCTTCCTGACCGTGTGCCGGAGCTGTGTGCACGGCACCTGTACCGGCGTCAGTGGTCACGTGATCGCCAAGTATCACGGGTACTTCCCGAGCCAGGAAGCAGTGCTGCAACATCAGGTGTTCCAGTGCGACACCTTTACAGCGCCCCAGCACTTTCAACTCTGGCAATCCATAACGCGTGACGCAGGACTGCGCAAGAGCTTCCGCTATCAGTAACGCCCTGCCCTGCCCCTCAATTAATACGTAGTCCAATTGCGGATGCAGACTCACAGCCATATTTGCGGGTAGCGTCCAGGGCGTGGTGGTCCAGATCGGCACGGCTATTTCGCCGTGATAAGCTGCGTTGCAAGCGCTGTTAAAGGCAGCCGGATCAATCGCTATAAACGCAACGTCAATTGCCGGCGAACGTTTATCCTGATACTCGACTTCCGCTTCGGCCAGCGCAGAACCACAATCGGTACACCAGTGTACGGGTTTAAAGCCCTTGTGCAGGTGGCCATTCTCGGCAATGCGCGCCAGCGCGCGGACAATGTCAGCCTCAAACTTGAAATCCATGGTCAGGTAAGGGTTTGACCAGTCGCCTATGACGCCCATGCGAATGAAATCTGCACGCTGCCCGTCAATCTGTCGACGTGCGTATTCACGGCACTTCTGGCGAAACTCGGTCGCTGTGACTTTAACGCCCGGTTTTCCCACCTTCTTCTCGACATTCAGTTCGATCGGGAGTCCGTGGCAATCCCACCCGGGTACGTAGGGTGCGTCAAAGCCATCCAGCGTTCTGGATTTAACGATCATATCCTTGAGAATCTTGCCGAGCGCATGACCCACGTGCAGATCGCCGTTTGCATAGGGAGGGCCATCATGCAGAATAAACTTGGGACGCCCAGCACAGGCCTCGCGGATCATTTCATACAGACCCATTTCCTGCCATTGCTGCAAACGCTGCGGTTCCCGCTGCGCCAGACTGGCTTTCATGGGAAATGCCGTCATCGGCAAATTCAGGGTGTCTTTGTAGTCGCTCATAGTATTTAGATTGAGTTCTGGTCGCGGCCAAACCAGGCGCGCGCTTGCTCAATGTCCCTCGCAATATTTTCCTGCAGCTCTTGCACTGAGCCAAATTTCATTTCGTCGCGCAACTTATGACGGAAAGTGACCTGTATATGGCGGCCGTAAAGATTGACCTTATGATCCAGTATGTGCACCTCCAGATTGGCCTTGATACTGTCGTTCACACTAGGCCGCACGCCTACATTTGCTACTCCGGGCGCACTGAACAAACCGCCACCACTGACTTCCACCGTATACACCCCTGCCAGTGGAGACCGCAGTCGACGTAACTCCAAATTCGCTGTCGGTGTCCCGATCACCGATCCCAACTGTCGCCCGTAAATGACTCGACCGGAGATACTGTAGGGGCGGCCCAGCAATGCTTGCGCAGTTGCAAAATCGGCTTCCTGCAACGCTTCCCGGATGCGCGTGCTGCTCACTCGCTCTCCGTGAATCTCAAAGGTCGGTGTCGACACGGCATCAAAACCATAGCGCAAACCCTGCTTACGAATGAATTCGAAATCACCCTGTCGATCTGCGCCGAAACGAAAATCGTCCCCTAGCACCACATAGCGCACACCCAGCCCTGTCACAAAGATATCGTCGACAAAACTCTGCGCCGACATGCCGCGAAACTGCTCGTTAAAGCGTATACGCAGCAGGCGGTCTACGCCAAGCGCTTCCAGTGCGCGACATTTCTCCCAAAAACTCATGATTCGGGCCGGCGCCTGTAGTGGTGCGAAATACTCGCGGGGCAATGGCTCAAATACAATGATAAGCGAGGGCGACCTGAATTCCGCCGACTTCTCCAGCAGGTGGCGAATGACCGCCTGATGACCCAGATGCACGCCGTCAAAAGCACCGATCGTGGCGACACAACCGTGATGTCTGGGCCGCAGATTGTGCAGGCCGCGAATCAGTTCCATGCGGTATGAAAGCCCGGTCAGACCAAACGCGGCAGTATAACGAAATTGCTTCCGCTAGCCTACGGTTGGGTCACATTCAACGCGCGAATATGTCATCCGAACAGTAAATCAAAGACCTGCGGGCGCGCGCAGATGTGACATTCGCGTACCCAGCAACGCGTGAGCCGCAAAATAGACGCCAACACCGACGCAACAGAGGAGCAATAACTCCAACGCTCGCCTCTGCCATTGCCAATCAATCCAGTCAGTTGCTGCGGGAGATATCCACAACAGCGCAGCGATCATACACACCGATGCCAATAGCAGGCGCAGCGAAAAGCGCCCCCACCCAGGCTGCAGCTGAAAAAAGCCGGCGCGCAGCAATCCTCGCAGCAACAGCCCCGCGTTCAGCATTGCAGCCAGGCTGGTGGCCAAAGCGAGCCCGACATGCCCGATATTCCAAAGATACATCAGGGGCAATGACAACATCAGATTCATGACCATGTTCGCCACCATGGCCACAATTCCAATTTTCACCGGAGTGGCAGTGTCCTTACGCGCGTAAAAGCCCGGCGCCAGCACCTTCACTAGCATAAAGGCGACCAGACCCACACTGTAAGCCCGTAAACTCAGGGCAGACATTTCCACGTCAGCCATGGTCAGTGCACCGTATTGAAATAGCGAGATAAGAATGGGTTCCGCCAACAGGATGAGCGCCAGCGCCGAGGGCACACCGATCAGAAGCACGCAGCGCAGTGCCCAGTCCAGTGTTGCACTGTACTGTCGTGTACGGTCAGCTGCGCGAAACGCTGAAAGATTGGGGAGAATGACCGTCGCAATGGCAATGCCAAAAATACCGAGCGGCAACTCTGTGAGCCGGTCCGAATAGTACAACCACGACACGCTACCGGTGGGCAGAAACGAAGCCAATACTGTATCCAGCAACAAATTAATCTGACTGATCGAAACCCCAAACAATGCAGGTACCATCAGCTTCATGATGCGCCTCACACCCTCATCCCTGGTATCCCAACGCGGTCGCGGCACCAGTTCCAATCGATACAGAAACGGCAGCTGAAACGACAGTTGCACTACGCCGGCCAGCAGCACGCCCCACGCCAGAGCCAAAACCGGCTCATCAAACCAGGGGGCTGCGACCAAGGCAGCAAAGATGAGTGAAAGATTCAGAAACACCGGAGTGAAAGCCGGCACAGCAAACCTGCCGTAACTATTCAATACTGCACCGCAAAGCCCCGTCATGGAGATGAGCAACAAATAGGGGAAGGTAATTCGGGTCATATCGGAAGTCAGCTGAAACTTCTCGGGGTTACTGACAAAGCCTGGAGCAAAAATCAGGGTAATCAGTGGAGCCGCGAACATGGACAAGGTGGTTATGAATAGCAAGGTGCCACCAAGCACACCGGACACACGGTCAACCAATGCCTTTACTGCGACAACGCTACCTTCAGCTTTGTAGTCAGCTAAAACAGGGATAAATGCCTGGGAAAAAGCGCCTTCCGCAAACAGGCGACGCAGAAAATTGGGTATCTTGAAGGCGACAAAAAATGCGTCGGCATTGGAGCTAGCGCCGACAAACGCGGCGATTACCACATCGCGGAGCAGCCCCAATACTCGGGAAGTCATGGTCATGCCGCCGACCAAAGCGCTGGATCGTAACAGGCCTGGGGCTGCTTTCGCGGGAGGACTCGCGTTGTTTTCCGTCATGGCTGACAAGTGCCGGCAAACAGCCTCAGCACCAACGCTCCCGTAACGCGTCGCCGTGAATGCACAACCACTGCAGCGCGATCAGCGTGTGGCCATTAGGGATACGATTGTCGGCCAGAAGCTGCAACGCCTGCGCGCGCGACACGGAGTGCACCAGAATATCTTCGCCCTCGTCCTGCAGACCGTGCAATTCGCCTACTGCCGCCCTGCTCACTCGGCCACAAAAAATCCTCACTTGCTCAGTGCAGGCGCCCGGACTGGGGAATACGGTTGCAATAGGCACGAGTTCGGCGAGTTCGCAGGCCGCTTCTTCCATGGCTTCGCGGTGGACCACATCTTCATCTTGCTCCCCCGATTCCACAATGCCGGCTATCAATTCCAACATCCAGGGGCTGTCATCGCCACGCATTGCACCGGGACGGAATTGCTCAATCATTACCAGAGCATCTGTCGCAGGATCATAGGGCAGAACAGCGACAGCATCGCCGCGCTCGAACACTTCTCGAACAATGGGCTGACTCCAACCACCGGCAAAGCGCCGATGTTGAAGCGTTAATCTGCGCATGGAGAAGTGTCCAGAGAAAACAATATCGTTCTCCAGCACACGCACATCCTGCGACCCGAATGTCAACTCCGGTGACATTAGAAGCGACCACCGGTATACCAGTTCACATCGCGTGCATGCGTGTCTACCTGATCGACAACATCCAGTATCAGAGCAAACAATGCCATGCGCACCAACAAACCGTTATCCGTCTGGCGGAAAATCGCCAGGTTCGGATTGTCATTCAGGTCATCGTCCAGTTCCCGTGCATTCGCCCGTGAATCACGCGGTAAGGGATGCATGATGACGGTATTGGGTTCGCAATTATGGGTATAGATACTCTGGTTAAGGCGGAAACGCCCACGATAAAGATCTGCTTCCTCCTGGGAGCTAAAGCGCTCCTCCTGTATACGGGTGGAATACACGATGTCTACGTGCGAAATACTCTCTTCCAGTTTGTCTGACTCGAGCACTTTGTGCCCGGTAATGCGCAAACTCTCAACGATCTCCGGAGGCATTCTTAATGCGTCAGGTGAGACAAGCACGACCTGAACACCCTGGAACTGACACAGAAGTTTGCACAACGAGTGCACCGTTCGCCCATAGCGCAGATCGCCTACCATGGCGATCCGCAACTGATCTATCTTGCGACCACTGGCGGCTAGTTCGCTGCGAATGGTGTAGAGATCAAGCAGCGCCTGACTGGGATGCTCGTTACTGCCATCGCCGCCATTGATCACGGGTACCCGGCTAGCTGCTGCAAACTCACCGACTGACCCGACTTCGGGGTGCCGCATAACGATCACATCGGAGTAACCGCTTAACACACGCGCGGTATCGTAAAGCGATTCGCCCTTGGCAATAGCTGAGTTTTCAAAACCGGTTGTTTCGCGGACCTCTCCACCAAGCAGGTTAAATGCGCTGCCGAAGCTGACCCGGGTCCGAGTGCTGGGTTCAAAAAACATAGACCCAAGAATTGCACCACTGAGCACCTCAGTAACTCGCTGCCGACGGCCATAGGGTGCCATACGATCCGCAACGGCGAAAATCCGTTCAACATCATCCCGCTCAAATTGCTGAACCGAGAGGATATGGCTGCCGGCAAACTGCACGCTGGTACTCCTAGGCTCCACTATAAGTGGGTTCTGGTTTTTGCAGGACATTATAAGGGGGACACAGGCACCTGCCCATGTGCGTAATACCAAAGAAATTCGCTAGTCGATCAGGCCAACAATAGATCGGCGTATTCCAGCAGTTGTTCCAACAGTAGCCGCTGCGTGTCCGTGAGATCGCCACCATCCAGCAGGGCTTCGATATCGGCGTGAAACTCCTCCATACAATAAGCGGAGCCCGATTCCGGCTCGGTCAGCCGGTGATAGCGGAATTCTTCCCAGGCTGCCTGCTCTTCGGGAAGCAGGCTCTGCGGATAGTTTCGTGCCCGATAGCGAAACAACATTTCAGGCAGGCGGGCATCCTCGAAATCAAATTGCTCGCTGGAGAGCTGCTCAGGTGTCAAGGTACGCAGCCTGTCCATCGCGCGCTTGTCCTTTTCGCCAAAAAATCCACCGCTGTACAGCATGAGGTCCGGGTCCCGAAGCGTAATCGCAGTACGGCCAGCATAGATGGCCTGCACTTTGGCAGTGAAAGCCGGGGCATCCCGATCGCGAAACCGACGAAGCGCTTCAAGATGTTTACGGCAGAGCTCCCCACTTATCCCCAAACGTTGCGCGGTCGGCGGATCAGCCATTTTAGGTGTGAGCAGTATCGGACAGCGGTTGATATGCACTGACTTGAGACCCAGCCGTTGCGTGCCGTCCGGCAGGTCCTCCGTGCGAGTGTAGAGCAACTCCTGCAGCTGCAGTGGATCAAGATCAAAGAGCATCTGGGGACTTACACCCAGATCGTAACAAATGATTTCGTTACGATTCTGCGGATGCACTGCCAGCGGTACCACCAGCGCAATATTGAATCGGCTGGCGCCGAACATGCCCGAGACATGGAGCACCGGCTTCATCGCCGCAATATCCAGCTGCGCCATCGCGGAACGCTTGTCGCGGTGGTTCAGTACGTATTCGTAAAGCTTCGGTTGACGGTCTTTAATCAGTCGCGCCAAAGCAATGGTCGCATACACGTCTGACAGCGCATCATGCGCAGCTGTATGGCTTATCCCATTGGCGCTCGTCAGTTCTTCCAGCCGAAAACTGGGGAGCCCATCCTCTCGTAAAGGCCATTCAATACCCTCTGGCCGCAGTGCATAGGCTGTGCGCACCATATCGATGATATCCCACCGGGAATTGCCGTTTTGCCACTCGCGTGAATAGGGATCAAAGAAATTCCGATAGAGCGTATAGCGTGTGACTTCGTCGTCAAAACGCAACGAGTTGTAGCCAACGCCACAGGTACCCGGCACGGCCAGTTCGGCGTGAATGCGAGCGATGAATTCGCACTCAGGCAAACCTTCCGCGAGAGCCTTTTGCGGCGTGATACCCGTTATCAGGCAGGCCTGCGGATGGGGTAAAAAGTCGTTGGCTGGACGACAGAAAATGACCAGCGGCTCGCCTATGACATTCAATTGCGCGTCAGTGCGAACACCGGCAAACTGTGCCGGTCTGTCGCGAGACGGACTGGCACCGAAGGTCTCATAATCGTGCCAATAGAACGTCTCAGGCAACTTCTATCGCCTGCTCTGCAATTTTCGCCTGCCAGATTTTCGGACCGATCTCGTGGACTGATGCGCCGGTAGCATCCACCGCAACACTGACAGGCATGTCTTTCACTTCAAATTCGTAGATAGCTTCCATTCCCAGCTCGGGAAAAGCGACGACACGGGCTGCGGTAATCGCCTTGGAAACCAGATAGGCTGCGCCGCCCACTGCCATCAGGTAGACCGCCTGGTGTTTGCGGATAGCCTCCACGCCGATTGGGCCGCGCTCGGCTTTGCCGATCATGCCCAGCAATCCCGTGTGCTCAAGTATGAAATCGGTAAATTTATCCATTCGCGTTGCAGTGGTAGGGCCAGCTGGACCCATCACCTCATCCCTCACCGGATCGACGGGGCCCACGTAGTAGATGAAACGACCTTTTAAATCTACCTCGGGCGGCAGGCCCTCACCGCTGTCGATCAGCTCTTTCATTTTCTTGTGTGCGGCATCCCTACCCGTCAGCATTTTGCCTGAAAGCAATATCGTGTCGCCTGGTTGCCACTGCGCGGCTTCCTCACGCGTCACCGTATTGAGGTTAACGCGACGGACATTCTCACCCACTTCCCAGGTGATATCCGGCCAGTCATTGATGTCAGGAGGGGTTTGCAGTGCCGGGCCGGAACCGTCCAATACGAAATGCGCGTGGCGCGTGGCAGCACAGTTAGGAATCATCGCTACCGGCAAGGATGCCGCGTGTGTGGGGTAATCCCTGATTTTCACATCCATCACGGTAGTAAGACCACCAAGCCCCTGGGCGCCTATACCCAGTTTGTTAACCTTTTCCATGATTTCCAAACGCAATTCTTCAATGCGGTTGGATGGACCGCGTTCACGCAGTTCATGGATATCAATCGGGTCCATGAGGGCTTCCTTAGCCATCACCGCCGCTTTCTCTGCAGTGCCGCCAATACCAATGCCAAGCATGCCGGGCGGACACCAGCCTGCACCCATAGTCGGGATGGTTTTGACCACCCAATCCACGATGCTATCGGAGGGGTTAAGCATAACCAGCTTGGATTTGTTCTCTGAGCCGCCACCCTTGGCTGCCACCTGAACATCTACCGTGTCACCCTGAACAACTTCCATGTGTATAACGGCAGGTGTGTTGTCTTTGGTGTTTCGACGCGCACCAGCGGGGTCTTCCAATATGGAAGCGCGCAGCACATTGTCCGGATGAGTATAAGCCCGGCGCACACCCTCGTTGACCATATCCGCTACCGACATGTCAGCTTCCCACCTGACATCCATGCCAATCTTGAGGAACACGGTAACGATTCCTGTATCCTGGCAAATTGGGCGGTGACCCTGGGCACACATGCGTGAATTGATGAGTATCTGCGCCATGGCGTCGCGAGCTGCCGGATTTTGTTCGCGCTCATAAGCTTCATTTACCGCTTTCACAAAGTCCAGCGGATGGTAGTAGGAAATGAACTGCAGGGCGTCGGCTACGCTGTCAATAAAATCGTCTTGTCGAATGACGGTCATGGTAAAAGTCCTTGTGTAGCAAAGGTCAAAATTCTAAGGGTTATGCTATACCCCCGACGGGAACCACCCGACATCGGAAGTGAGCAGATTCAATGCCGCTGTAATAAAATCACTTGGGGGTCTGCATGGATCGTACTGTGGTCTGCAACTGGCTTATACTGGTATTCACCTGCTTACGGAAAGCGTTGATCGACCCCACCCATTCTTCATTATCCACCACCCGCTTATCCAGCTTGGCGAGTGACAACTCAATCCTGTTTAGGCTATCGGCAACACGCTCCACCTCAGCCTGATTTGCTTTCGCGCTGTTCATCAGACGCGCGAGATCACCTGCCACACTCTTCAATTTAGCGATTTCATCAGACGCTGCCTTAAGTTGCGATTGGTTACTGGAGAGAGACCCTTCCACTGCCTTCAGGCTCTTGCCCTGACTGGCACTGGCCGCTTCCAGTTTACCGAGACGCTCTTTAGACTCCTTCCACACGTTGTCCCACAACTTCCGCACTTCCGCATCCAACTCGGCGATTTTCACGGCCTGCACCTCGGCACTCTGGTTCATTCCCTCATCCGTATCAGAGAGCCTGGCTTCCAGATCGCCAATACGCGCAGCATAGTTGGCAAGCTGATCATCGGCGGCCTGCAATTGCGATTGTAATCGCCAGGCCCAAACGCATGCTGCTGTTGCTACAATCAGCGCGATCACGATAAAAAATCGCGCCAGGACTCCCGCCCCTGAACCTGAACTCTCAGTTTTGTGGGGGCGACTGCCTTTGTGTCTTCTGTCGCCAGCGCCAGATCGTGCTCTTGCGGTGCTACGCTGTGGTACACCGTCACGAGTCGGAACTATGGAAGGAATGTGATCTAAATCGTCGTTTGCCATGGGGTTTACACGCAAGGAATTCGGTCAATTATACATGTCGTGCATTGATGAGATATAAAAAAGCCGGGTAAACCCGGCTTTTGTTTACCTAGATATGCCGCTACAGATAGGCCAGTAAAACCCAGATCAATGCGGTCAGGCCGATGCTGCAATGTATAACACCTTTCACACTCGTCAGCGGCCCCTGTTTACCGACCAAACCATTGATTTCCAGAGCAACGATTATCAACAGACAAGCGATAAATGCATTTGCACTGATGACATGATCCACTGCCGGATGCATGGAACCCAACATTGCAAAAAGCATGGGCCCGGACAATAGTGTATTTGTTCGAGATGCCAGGCCCGCCTTCGCGGCGCAAGCCGGGCCATCACCCGGCTTTAAGCCAAGCACAACCTGCTGTTTCGGCCAAATGACCAACCACACGTTAAGGAACATAAAGGTTCCCGCAAGAGCCCCGATCCAGATAATGGGGTTGCCCATCATATTGCGCGTGGCACCAGTGAGTTCCAGAAGAATGAGGCCAGTCAGGAACGTAAACATCGCACCCCAGCGGAACCACCACAACGCACGAGGAGCCAGCTTCTTGACCGCGTCGGCCTTGGCGCCAGCCTCCGCTTCCTTGAAATACTCTCCCTGAACGAAGTTGAAGTAGTACAGCATGCCTATCCAGACAATACCGAACAGGACGTGTGCCCACCTGAAAACGAAATCGAGAATCATATATTTCTCCTCTTGTTGTTGTTAGGAACCCTGGGGTTATTGTACATAAAAAAACGGAACCCAGCCCCGATAAAGCTTGCTCAGCCTCCTTTTTTTTCGCACACAAAAAACCCCACCTTACGGCAGGGTTTCCTGTGTTACTGAGCGAAGTGGCAACAATTACATCATGCCGCCCATGCCGCCCATACCGCCCATGCCGCCCATATCCGGGGCACCGCCACCAGAGCCGCCTTCTTCAACAGCTTCGGTGATCATTACCTCGGTAGTGATCATCAAACCAGCAACTGAACCGGCTGCCTGCAGTGCGGTACGCGTCACCTTGGCCGGGTCCAGAATACCCATCTCGATCATATCGCCGTACTCACCAGTGGCCGCATTGTAACCGTAGTTACCGGTGCCATTGATTTTTACGTTGTTGAGAACAACCGATGCTTCATCACCGGCATTTTCTACGATCTGCCGCAGAGGGCCTTCCATTGCGCGCAGCGCACAGTTGATGCCGTGGGTCTGATCTTCATTGTCGCCCTTCATACCAGCGATTTCCATAAGAGCACGAACCAGAGCAACACCACCGCCAGCGACTACGCCTTCTTCGACCGCAGCGCGTGTCGCATGCAGCGCATCTTCAACGCGAGCTTTCTTCTCTTTCATTTCGATCTCAGTTGCCGCGCCTACCTTGATCACCGCAACACCACCAGCCAGTTTGGCAACGCGCTCCTGCAGCTTCTCACGATCGTAATCAGAGGAGGTGTTTTCAATCTGCACACGAATCTCTTTTACACGCGCTGAAATGGCATCATGATCACCAGCACCGTCGATTAGAGTGCTGCTATCTTTATCCATAGTTACGCGTTTGGCGCGACCCAAATGCTCCAGAGTTGCAGACTCCAAATCAAGGCCGACTTCTTCAGAAATTACAGTACCGCCGCTGAGGATAGCGATATCCTGTAGCATAGCTTTGCGACGGTCGCCAAAACCCGGCGCTTTACAGGCAGTAACTTTCACAATGCCGCGCAAATTATTCACCACCAGGGTCGCCAGTGCCTCGCCTTCCACGTCCTCCGCAATGATCACCAGCGGCTTGGAGGATTTGGCAACCTGCTCCAGCAGCGGCAGCAGTTCACGAATATTGGACACTTTCTTCTCAACCAGAAGAATATAGGGATCGTCGATATCGACGCTCATGCTTTCCTGGTTGTTGATGAAATAGGGAGAAAGATAACCGCGATCAAACTGCATGCCTTCCACGACATCGAGTTCGTTTTCAAGGCCAGAGCCCTCTTCTACCGTGATGACGCCTTCCTTGCCTACTTTTTCCATAGCTTCGGCGATAATTTTGCCGACTGCTTCATCGCTGTTGGCCGAAATAGAACCAACCTGAGCAATCGATTTGCTGTCCTCACAAGGAGTCGCTGCCGCAGATATTTTAGCCACCGCAGCTGCGATAGCTTTGTCGATACCGCGCTTGAGATCCATCGGATTCATCCCGGCAGCAACAGATTTGAGACCTTCATTGACAATGGATTGCGCCAACACAGTAGCGGTGGTTGTACCATCACCGGCGACATCAGATGCCTGGGAGGCCACTTCCTTGAGCATCTGCGCGCCCATATTTTCAATCTTATCCTTGAGTTGGATTTCCTTCGCTACCGACACACCGTCTTTGGTGACTGTGGGTGCGCCGAAGGATTTGTCCAAAATTACATTGCGGCCTTTGGGGCCCAGCGTCGCCTTTACAGCGTCGGCCAGTATGTTCACGCCATTCAGCATGCGCTGGCGAGCGCTACTACCGAAGATTACGTCTTTTGCCATGGTGAAAATTCCTTACGTCTTAATCTGGTTAAAATGCCTGAAAAACAAACTTGCCGGAGTCTTACTCGACTACCGCGAAGATTTCGTTTTCGCCCATGATGATCAATTCTTCACCATCGACCTCAATGGTGTTGCTGCCGGCGTATTGGCCGAAGACAACCTTGTCGCCGACTTTGACTGACAATGCGCGCAAATTGCCGTTTTCCAGCACTTTACCGTCACCAACAGCGACAATTTCGCCCTGGTTGGGCTTCTCTTTGGCGGAACCGGGCAACAGGATGCCTCCTGCAGTGGTTTCCTCTTCTTCCTTGCGACGAACGACCACACGGTCGTACAGCGGACGGATTTTCATTGGTGTAACTCTCCAAAGTAACAATGTTATGTGGACCCCAAACCGGGGGTTGTCCTGCTTTATGGGGGCAGCCGGATAGAATTCAAGCCCCAATTAGCACTCTTTTCAAGAGAGTGCTAATTCTAGTCAGGATTCGAGTGGAGTCAAGCGAGGCTGAGGCGCCTGATGGGGCGTGGAGATAATGAATAATATCTTTTAATTACAATAACTTATACTACTATGGGTCATCAATTTTGCGAAAATCTCCCTCGATGGTCTGATGCCCGCTCTGGTCCAGCTCCGCGCGATAAATTTCAGGTTTTGGGCCCATTAGTGCACGCGCGAGGCGACGCCTAAGAGGGCCAATAGCCACCACAACCGCAACCACATCTGTAATCATACCGGGTACGATCAGCAACAGGCCAACCAAGCCCATTACCATATCGTCCAGCAACAACTCGGGACCTATCACGCGGCCGTCCTGAGCCTGACGAAGACGCTCAAACATGCCCCGCCCCTGTCGCTGAAGGATCGCCAAGCCAACTATTCCAGTGAACAGAACATAGGCCAATGCCGTCAAAGCGCTGGTCTTTATGCCCAGTTCAATAAGCGTAAAAAGTTCAAACCAGGGCAGAAGTATAAAAACAATGCGCATAATCAAGGTTCTCCGCAGGGCTATAGTACTATGGGGACAAGGTGCTCAAACTCAATAGCGATTGCTCAACAGCAACCCAATGGGCCGCAGGTGACTATACTCACCCGATAAATCGCGGACATTCCTTAGAATAAGTATATCGTATGGCGCACAACGAACTTGGCACTGACGAAAGAATCTGGCAAGTAGTGGCTGCCATCCCGATGGGCAAAGTAGCTACTTATGGTGATGTTGCAGAAAGAGCAGGCCTCATCGGTGCAGCGCGCCGAGTGGGTAACGCACTGCGCGGGCTACCAGCAGATACGCGAATTCCATGGCACCGCGTAATCAATGCGCAGGGCCGGATAGCCTTCCCCGCAGAATCGGAACCTCACCTTGCTCAGCGGAAACGCTTGGAGAAAGAAGGGATTGCTTTCAAATGGAACGGGGCAATAGACCTCGCCGGTAAGTTTGGCGGAGTTAGGTTGGGCTTGGTTGTAGGGCCGGCACAAAATTGTCACTTAAGCGGTTTTGTTTTCGGGTATTGGATCAAAAAGCGGTAATCCATTAGTAGTTTTAGTACAAAAATTATTATAGTTTCGAGTGGCAACTGAACCTATGATTCTGTTCTCCACATTTCTTTGAGTTGACCAAAGAGGCGGTGTTACACATTCAATATACTCTAAATCCAACTCTGGAGTTACTCAATACATTAAGAAGCTTGCTTTTGGCTACGATAAGATGATTATACGTTCCAAATTAAATTTGATAATGTACCAATTTGCTATGGTCCTAATGTTTGGCCATGCATTGCATCTTCATAGCTCAGAATTGGGACTAATAGATCTCAACCTTACTCGTCCTAACTTTACCGATAACCTCACTCAGCAAAGTGTAAGACAATCATTTCAAGATTCTAGGGGCGCCCTATGGTTCGTAACCCAAGAAAGATCTTATCGGTACACTGGATATGAACTTCAAAACTATAGGTACTCCACGAAACCCCAACTCCTACCTGAACAATATTACTAGAATCACTGAAGACAATGACGGAAATCTCTGGCTATCAACACGCGGAGCAGGCCTAGTTTTCTACAATTCAGTCACTGACAGTTTCGAGGCTATTTACTCCGATCCTAACAATAAAAATACACCTCTTTCGAACGAAATTAGTACAGTATTCACCTCAGCTGATGGATCGCTTTGGCTAGGTTACACGAATGGATTTGATCGTTTTTCGCCAAAGGAGCGCACATTTCAGCATTACATATCTGGAACTAATGAAATCCCATACATCGGCACGATTGGAAGCTTCACTCAAACACCAGATGGTTCCATTTGGGCAACGACTCAAAGTATTGGATTGCTTAAGATAGAACCCACCACCGGCAGTGTAAGTGCCCACTCCCATCATAGCAATCAAAGAGTTCCATAGTTTCAAATTGGTTGTACGCCGCAATAACTGACAGTCAAGGAAAATATGGGTAGCCTCTGCTGATTCAGGAATAAGCCAATTTGACCCAAATACAGGCGTAGCTAAAAACTACTCTCACTCTGATTCAGATAGCAATTCATTATCATCAAATCAAACATCGGATATTTTTGCGAGGATAACGATGGTCGAATCTGGATCGCCACATCGAATGGACTCAATCTCTTTATTCCTAGCGACAACAGCTTCGTCAGATATACACGTTCGAATTCAGGATTAACCGAAGACGTTGTTTTAAGTGTTTATCAAACCAGAGGAAAATACTGGATAGGAACAATTTCAGGATTAACCTCTGGCATGAAAACAAACTTCCAAATATGATCGATTGAATGCCCACCTTTCAATGACTCTGTCAATGCATTCATGGAAACAAATGATGGGAGCTTATGGGTTGGCACAGATGATGGTCTGAATCAACTGCCTCCAGACGCAAAGCAATTTGTGAAGTTAAAGCAGATGCAATTAATTCAGCCGCAAACTCCAGAATCATGAGTCTGCTTAGCGACAAAGATGTATTGTGGATAGGTACTTATGAGGAGGACTTAGAAAACTTCATCTCAAGTCAGGAAATATCACAAAATATTTTCACGATTCGTCGAATCAATTTAGCATAGGTGCAAATGGTATTACATCATTGCTTCGCTTGTCATCCGGAGAACTATTAATTGGAACATTCGGAGGTTTAAGCATATACCGGCAAGAGAGCGATGATTTTCTGAACTTCAAAAATGACCCTAGTGATCAAAATAGCATTAGTAACAACATGGTACTTTCACTATATGAGGACTCATTTGGTTTCATATGGGTGGGCACAGAAAAGGTCTAAATCGCTTTCATCTGACTCTGCGTTTTGATCGTTATTTCACCGAAAGGGGGCGCCCGGAAATAGCTTCTCCAGCGACCACATTCCATGGACATTCTTTGAAGACGAAAACCGCACTGTGGATTGGCACCGCAGGAGATGTAAATCTTTGGCCGGCGCAAGACAGGATGAGAGGAGATGTGAATATACAGCATTTTTCAGAGAGCATAACCCTTCTAGCTCAAACATTTACGGGATTCAGGGTGATGACAGTGGTTGGGTATGGCTTTCGCACAATATGGAGCCTTACCAGAATCAACCCAAAAACACTTGAATCACATCAATATGGAGTGCGCGATGGTCTTCAAGCGAAGGAATTTACTCTTGGAGCATCATACAGAAGTCAGTCAGGAACTTTGTACTTTGGAGGGGGGACTCGGATTCAACACGATAAAGCCCGACTTTATGACAATAGATAAGATTCCTCCGCAAGTATCCATTTCAAAATAAAGGTAATGAATGAACGTAGACAATTTGATGAACCTTATTCCGATCTCGATGCTATCAAGCTTGGATACGAGGACAAAATGCTCTCGGTTGAATTCTATGCTGCAGATTATTCCAATCCTGATCTTGTCAGTATGCCTACAAACTTGAGGGCATAAACCCGAACTGGGTGATCTCACCAGATTCACAATTGCATCTTTCACTACGCTCCGCCTGGCACTTACAATCTCAAAATGGCTGCAGCAAGTCCCGATGGAACGTGGAACTGGGATGCTTTGAACATACCTGTGGTGGTAGCCCCCCCGCCTTGGCTTAGTCCGACAGCCTCAGCTTATATTACTTGCGATGGGGACAGTCGCTTACTATTATTTTTATCGACAATCCCAGCAGCGACAGTCTTCTTTAGAGCGACAACGACTACTCGAACTGCGAGTTGAAGAGCGTACTCACGATCTTCAAGAAGCGCGAAAAATTGCAGAAGAGGCTACCAAGGCTAAATCAGAATTCCTAGCGACTATGGAGTCATGAGATCAGAACACCAATGCATGGAATCATAGGTATGACCGAATTACTTTGCACACGAACCTTAATGGTCAGCAACAACAGTTTGCAAATGCCGCTAGAAACAGTGGGGCATCGTTGTTAAATCTCATAAATGAAATACTAGATTTTTCTAAGGTTGAAGCTTCAAAGTTGAACTTGAGATGATCGAGTTTGACCTTACCGAACTAATTGATGACATTGCTATCTTCAGGGTGAACCGCCAGCAGAAAAGGATTAAGTCTTAACAATATTTGCCATCCATGACTCCTAGAAAATTAATAGGCGACCCCACAAGATTCGTCAAGTCATTATGAATCTTCTAAGCAATTCAATAAAATTCACTCAATTTGGAAATGTAAACATAAAGTAGAACCAGAATTTTCATCATTGGTTCGGATGACTTGCTAATCCGTATCTATGTAGAGGATGACGGTATAGGGATGGATATTCCAACCCAAAAGAGAGTGTTTGATCCTTTTACTCAGGCTGACGCAAGTACCACACGAGAGTATGGAGGCACTGGATTAGGCCTTAGTATATCGCGGCACTACATTGATATGATGGGCGGAGAAATCCAAATCCAATCCGCTTTAAACGAAGGAACCAAATTAATTTTATCAATCCCAATGAAAGGTGTTATTTCTAAGGATTCAGTTAATAGGAAATTTAGTCAATCCGATACCAATATTTACACTGGAAATTATTATACATTTCAGATGATATCTAGTCATCTGTCGCGATTCGGTATGCAATCAAATCGTGTATTAAGAGATGAATGGACCTCCTTCAAAATTTCGAGTGATAGCATCTTCATCTTTGACTATGACAAACTAGATTTTTCAGCGGATATCGATTCTCTGTTGAAAAATTGTAAAGCTACCACTCGTATTGTGTTAACTCCGTTGACCGGCGAAAAATTGCCAGCTGTGTTCGCAGATTGGATTGCAATCTCAAAACCGATCACCTCAAAGATACTTCGAGAAGCTCTAGATGCGAATCTAAGCGAGCCAAAGATATCAATGCAGGACAAGCTCAATTTTCCGAACCAAGGAAATTCGGAAAGACTACAAATTCTAGTAGCTGAAGATGTCGTTACTAATCAGCAGATCATTCTTGAGATGCTTAGATTGCTCGGACACGAGGTAGATATCGCAAATAACGGAGAGCTAGCCGTTGAAAAATATGCTGCCGGAAACTGCGATCTTATATTCTTGGACTGCCAAATGCCAACAATGGATGGATATGAAGCAACTAGGAAAATTCGTAAATTAGAAGAATATAATCGACGGCGCAAACCTGTTCCAATCATAGCGCTGACAGCTGGCTCGGACAAAGAGGACAAGAGAAGGTGTCGACTAGCAGGCGAATGGATACCTTACAAAACCATTCTCCATATCAGATATCCAGGCAATAATTCGACAGCACTTACTTGTGGAAAGTCCTGAATCGAACTACCGCTAAATGGAAATACTCCATCCAATGAAACATTATTCGATCAGCGTCAGTTCCAAGTAGATTCTGATTCAATCGACACTCTCCGCAATAGAAAGCATTCGTGAAGTGGAGCGAATAACTGGAAAGCAAATCCTTCCTTCAATATTTGAGGGATATATTAAGCAAATGGATGAAAAGCTTAAGGAGATTAAGTGCGATGCAATCTCAAAAGATAGCTTGTCAATATATCGCACTGCACATGCCATAAAATCTATGAGTACTAATATTGGTGCAGATAAAGTAAGAGCAATTAGCTTTCAGATAGAGAAAAGTAGCAAGGCGCAGGAATTAGATGGATTATCTGAGATAATCGAGCTCTTGGTTAATGCATACGATGAATTTGTTAAAAGGTTTTCTGAAGAGGTCATTCTGTAAACTAAGCGCACGTATAGCATTTAGATCTCACGAGTCAATGCGAGGTAGCCGCGCGACACCAACTTGCATTGCGAAGTCAAAAGAATAATGTCGGAACGATGTCAGAAATTTTAGAGCAGATCTACCTAAGCCAAATGGGTACTAAAAAAAGGGGGGCAAAAAGTGATTCAACTGCCCAGAAGGAGGTAGAGAATAAATTTTCAGGGAACATTGGAAAACAACATATCTGTCATTAGAGATGCTGCAAACCACACGCCTGCGTCGATTGAACTTTTAATTGAGTTACTTAACTTTATGAATTGCCTCAGCGACGCTAAGACAGTCATTGAAGCTACGAATAACATACCGCGGGAATATGCAGATCCAATTCGGACAACCGATGGATATTTGATTCATTAAGCTTAAATATAGGTAAAGCATGGTTGAGACTTCACTCAACGAATAGAATTTCTGCAATTTCGCCAAACCAGATCGAAGGTGTGAATGAGCCTAAGAAATAACATAATTACTATAGTGCTATTCTGGTGCCTACTTTTACCTGCTTATGGCGCAAATTTGAGACTGTCAAACTCCGCGTTATCTAAACTCATAGCTCAACCGACAATTGTCGCGATTCATCGAGATAGCCGAGGATTACTTTGGATTGGCACGCAAGAAGGACTCTACAAATTTGACGGCGCAAATCATACCGTATTCAATTCTGATGGGAATAACGCTAGCTGGATACCTTCCGCTGATATACGAGACATTTCGGAAGACAAAGAAGGTAACTTACTGATCGCCACATTTGGTGGGGGCCTTCTAGCCTGGAATCGATCTCTAGATTCGTTTTTCTCCTTATAAACCGGACTCATCAGTTAATGAATTGCAAATCATTCGAATGCATACCTCACCAAATGGAAATGTTTGGATGGGTACGAAAGATAGAATCGTACTATTCTCATCAAAGAGAAAGATTACGCCTCAGAATGGCTCGCAACTAAGAAGTAGCCGATGGGATCGGCAGACCCATAGCATTAATTGAAAATGGTAACGGCCCGATCTCTTCGTGGGTAGCAATCTTGGACTGACAAAGGTTTCAATCTCGAGTAGAACAGTCTATCGGTATGATCTATCTTCTTTGAATATTTCAGAGATTTTAAAGAGTTTCCGCACTAGATTTAAACTCAGACGGAAACCTTGTTATCAAGGACAGACACGGAGCCATTTAGCTATCCTAGATCCAAAAAATGGAAACATAGTTGCAAGCACACAGATTGATAAAAGTACCCCAGTTCTAATTTCAAATATTAAAATTCTAAAAGGTGAAATTCTTAGTGCTAGTGATAAAGGGCTATATATATCAGATATGAACTTGTCGAATATCAGAGATATTAGCCATGAAGTCAGGCCTTTCTAGTAATGATATCTATAGTATTCATATAGATGGAGACAAGTGTGGATCGGCACATACAATGGTTTAGACATATTAACGCATGCACCCTTTTTGAACTCTTCAATAATGCAAAAATAGCAAAATTCATAACGATGTTTTGTCTTTTCAACAAGACAGCTTCGGCCGAGCATGGATCGGAACCTACGATGGGCTATACGTATACGATATCATCAATGATAAACATTCAAGAATTGAGTCTGGTCTCAATTTTTTAGAACTAGCCGATCAACGTATTACAGCCTTAGAGATTTCTAATAACCAAATGTGGATTGGATTCTATCGGGGTGGCTTTCAAGTATTTGATTTGAAAAACGAAACTCCTGTTGGGCCAGCAACAGAGGACTTCAGCGAACTACATGTTACAGATATCTGTTCTGACGATAAAGACGGTATCGGTATCTGGATCGCTACTTATAATCACGGTGTTCTACGGATTACTCCTAAAAAAACCTACATCTATTTTGATAGCATCAAGCTCCCCGAGAAGGGAGTCACGCGAGTATTATGCGACAACAATCGTACACTTATGGTTTCTACAACGAATAACCTTTATGAGTACGATACAAACACTGACAAGTTCTCTCTGCTCAATTTCGATTTTGGCTTTAGTTCCGAAATAATAAACATTTTTAGCCTATCCAATGACAAGAAAGGCAACCTATGGCTCGGCACGAAAGATCACGGTCTCTTCTTATGGTCCAGAACGGACCAAGAGACCAACAGGCACCAGTTACACCATGTTAGCCAGAACAACGACCTAAAGTATTCGACCATCTATGGCATCGAGCAAGATCAAACTGAGAATCTGTGGTGTTCAACCCAAAACGGTGTCGTTAAGCTCGATCCGAGCGGTAAGTTGATTAAGCGATTTTCGATTGCAGATGGATTGCAAGGAATGGATTTCTCTTTTGGCGCATCATTCCAAAACCGAGATGGCACAATCTACTTCGGAGGCGCAAACGGCTACAACCGATTTGACCCAAAGCAGATAGACGTGGAAAACGACCCGTCTCCCATGAGATTGACCAACATCAGCCTCCCAGGGCGAGCTAGTTCTGACATTGGAGATGTAAGTGAGTTGCAGGAGCTTGAACTCTCTCATAATGACAGTTCGGTGACCTTTCAATTTAGTGTTCTTGATTTTATCGACGCAGAGCGAAATCAGTTTAGGTACAAACTAGAGAACTTCGAATCCGAATGGGTTGAAAATGGTACCAACAATACTGCTTCATTTACTAACTTGCCCGCCGGCGAATATACACTTCGAATTCAGGGGGCAAATTCATCTGGAATTTGGAATCGTGAGGGAATATCACTTGCTATTACAGTACTACCCGCGCCTTGGCTAACAGGATGGGCATATATTATTTATGTTATGGCAATCCTTGGCTTGGTATGGGCGCTGCATCGTATTTATCATAGCTATGCAGTAGAGCGAAGATCTGCGGAAATGGCCGTGGAAATGTTCGAGGCCGAAAACAGAGCGGATGATGATATGCAGGAACAGTTGGAGATGCAGGATGAATGGGTAAACTCTGCTTACCAACATTATCAGACGACCTTGTCGTTAATCAGCGGCGGTATTTCGCTGGCAAAACTCAATCGATCAGAGGCTGTGCAGCAAGATTTAGTGGAAACGAGCATCGAGCGCATTGCTGCTTTGTCCCGATTGGAGGACTGCATAAACTATCAGGCGGGCGGTCCCTGTGCGAACCTGCACGCATACACAGAGGGTCTCTTATGCGAATTACTAAACAACACTCGAGTTGCTCCAGAGTCAATAATCACTATCAATGAAGTCACTTCCACTCCGATAGACGCCGAGCTTGCATCACCCATAGCCGTAATACTTTATGAATTATTGAACAATTGTTTTCAACACGCATTTGAGCCAGATTCTCCGGCGAACTACATACATATTGTATTGGCGTATGGGGTGACTAATGTCGCGCCGTACCGCTCGCTGCTGTTGTCCGTCCATGACAGCGGGACAGGCATGCCGCTAGATATTGAGAATCTGGACGGCCAAGGCAGTGGAATACCCATAGTAAAATCGATTGTTGAGAAGCTAGGTGGAAGACTGGAGCTAAGCGAAGCATCCGGAACCACTATCAGCATCGAAATACCCAGCCCTTAGAGAATCGAACTGATCGTAAGGAACCCCAATCTATCTAGTCAGCAAACCTGTCGGGATGGTACATTGCCGATATGCGCAGCCTTGGCGATACCAAAGTCGCTCGTCGCTGATGACAGCCAAAGTTTTTCAACAATAATGGTATTTGGTAGGGGATAGTGGAAAAGAGTGAACTTCGACTGCACGCTTTCGGCAGAGCCTGTCATCTCATTATCAATAACAATGATGGACGAGGGCCGGAACTACTTGCACTATGCCGGGATGAACTGCTTCGACTAGAGCAGAAATTTAGCGCTTACCACCCCGAGAGCATCAGCAGCCAGATCAATCAGACGGCTGGGACCGGCTACTTCGTTCCCCTGGATCCAGAGGCTCGGAGTCTATTTCGCTATATCGATGCGCTTTGGGAGGCCAGTAAGCATCTTTTTGATCCCACAACTCGCGTACTACAAGACTGCTACGACAGCAACGGCACTCAGATAGCAACCCAGGATCAACTGCAAAAAATGCTGAAACTGGTAGGTTGGCGGAATGTCGAGATCTCTGCGGAGGGCGCACACATGTCACAAAAAGGTATGTTAATAGATCTCAATAGCTGCGTTCGGCCCTATGTTTTGGACACCCTACGCAAACTCCTGCTAAAGCAGGGAGTGTCCAATGCCTATATCGAGTTGGACCAGGATGTCGCCACGATTGGCAAGCAACCCGATGGCGCGAACTGGCTTGTTGGAGTTCGAATCCCCAAAGGGTCGCGAGCTGCAATCTTTCGACTGAAGGTGAATCAAAAGGGGTTTGCTGTGCGCGGTGACTTTGAACAAGCTGTAGTTCACAAAGAAGAGCACTTTGGTCGCGCACTGAGCCCGGTAGATGGACAGCCCATTCCCGGACTATTGAGTGTAGCGGTTGTAGCCGAAAACTGTCTCACAGCATGCACTGCGGCCAGCGTCGCACGACTGAAAACAGAAGCCAGCGGTATCAAATGGCTGGAAAATCTTGGCCTGCCATGGATGGCTGTAGACCGGCAACTGAACTGCCTCGGCCCGCTGGTGCCTATGAACTGATTGTATTAATCGCCGTTGAATCGTGGTTTACGTTTTTCCCGCTTCGCCAGGAATCCCTCCTGCAAATCATTTGATTTAAGGCACTCACGGTAAAGTGCCTCAACTGCAATCAAATCAATTTTGCCCGCAGCAGATTGACGGAGAATCTGCTTCATAGACTGCACCGCGAGTGGGGCCAGACTTGCAATATCTTGCGCATATTTTCCGGCAAACGGAACCAGCTCCTGCGGCTCTACAAGGTGATCTAGAAAGCCAATTTCTAATAGAGAATTCGCAGAAAGCTCCTCAGACGCAACCAGTATTCGCTTGGCATTCTGCAGACCGAGAGATTCGACAAACCGTTGTAGGCCCGAAAGTGGGTAACATAATCCGATAGCTGCTGCCGGCACACGCAAACGAGTTCCAGTTATGCCGATCCGAAAGTCGCAGCTAATCGCCAGCTCTGCACCTCCACCGAAGACGTTACCATTTATGGCGCATATCGTAGGAATACGCAGGTCTGCAAGCTGGCCCATGACCTGCTGGAAGAAATCGTCTCCAAGCTGCCCTTCGCTCAGCTCCTGCAACGCTGCTCCGGCACAGAATGTATTCTCACCCGTACCGGTCAGTATCAGCACACGTACTTGAGGATCAGCCGCCACTTGTGTCAATCGGATACGCATAGCATCCAGTTGTTCTCTTCCGAGAGCATTATGGCGCCGCGGATTATTCAAGACCAAACGAGCAACATGGCCCTCGCTGCTATAGAGTATCGTATCTGTCATAGTTAGTTCATAGGTTGGCAAAGTTATGAGTGTCGCACAAGCTGTTGCCGGTCTCCATTAGAGAAGCAAAATAATGGACACAAGGTAGGCGTGACAGCATACTCATTCGTTCAGGGAGAACCACATGGTCAAGCGTTGTAAATGGTGTGGCGATGACCCGCTATACGTTTCTTATCACGATAATGAATGGGGTGTTCCGGTCCGGGATGATCAAACACTGTTTGAGTTTCTCGTACTGGAAGGCGCACAGGCCGGACTTTCATGGATTACTGTATTGCGCAAGCGAGAAGGCTATCGAAAGCTGTTTGATAATTTTGATGCGGCGAAAATCGCCCGCTACAGCGACAAGAAACTAGACAAGATTCTACAAGATCCCCGGATAGTCAGAAATCGACTGAAGGTGTATGGGACACGCACCAATGCCAAGGCATTCTTGCAAGTTCAGCAAGATTGCGGCAGCTTCTCAGACTACATATGGAGTTTCGTCGAAGGTGAAACAATACAGAATCACCGTAAATCAATGAAAGACGTGCCTGCAACAAGCGACATCTCTGACCGTTTGAGCAAGGACATGAAGAAACGCGGCTTTACTTTTGTCGGCTCTACCATTGTGTATGCGCACATGCAGGCCACCGGTATGGTGAACGATCACACCACAGATTGCTTTCGCCACCGCGAGTGTGCGGACATGGTTCACAAAAGTAGCTCTGACAAAAAGCAGCAGTTAAACAAATAAATCTGAGAAAATACTTAGTGTCCGATCCCACCTCTACCCAACCACACTCCACTAGCCGCAATGTCTGGCGCTTAGCCTGGCCCACTATTATTTCAAACCTGTTATTTACCACCGTAGGGTTCATACATATAAAGATCGTGGCTGAACTTGGCACACGTTCTGTGGCGGCAGTTACAACAGGCCACAGGATATTTTTCCTGGTCCAGGCGGTATTGATGGGTATTTCGGTGGCAGCCACTGCGATGATCGCTCGGAGTTGGGGAGCCCGGCAAATCGAACAAGCGGAAGCGATTTCCTGGAACTCCATTTTAATGTCTGTATTGTTGGCAGCAGTGCTCAGCATTCCGATCCTGCTGGTGCCAGAAGCGATTGCAGGTTTATTCGGGCTGGACGCGGAAACGACCGCGCTGGCTGCAACTTTTATTTTTTGGTTGGGACTTTTCAACGTGTTTACAGCCATCAATATGATGCTGGGCACAGCATTGCGAGCGACGGGTGATGTAATCACTCCTCTATGGTTCCTCTTGTTCAGTTCAGCGTTGAATGCTGCTTTTGCGTATATGCTGGCCTTTGGCAAAGGATCGTTACCACAGCTTGGTGTCGCCGGCGTTTCGTTGGGGGGAAGCTTTGGGGCGATGCTAATTACCATCGTGTTTCTCATCGCCTGGTGGCGCGGAAACTTCAATCTTAAGCCGGCAAAGCGTAAATCTATCAACTACTCTATCATGCGCCAACTGATCTCAATTGGCGCACCTTCTGTACTCGAGCAAGGTATAGTCCAACTGGCCTTTCTCGCTTTCTTCGCTATCGTCGCACACTATGGAACAGTCGCTTATGCCGCCTATGGAATTGGTATAACCCTGGTCGCATTTTCGATCGTGGTCGGCTTTGGATTTGGTATAGCTACCGCGACTCTGGTAGGGCAACAACTAGGCGCAGGACAAACAGAACTCGCCGTACTCTCGGTGTCACGGTCTCTTCGTATGGCCGTCGTTGCAATGACAGCGCTGTCCCTATTGTTATGCTGGTTCGCCGAAGACCTGGCACGCTTCATGATAGACGATCCACAAGTGATTGAGCTTACCGTGGTATTCATGTACATGATTGCCTTCGCCCAACCGCTGATGGCATTTGAATTCACACTGGGCGGCGCATTGCGCGGCGCGGGTGATACCAGATTTCCCCTCATTGCGACTTTCTGCGGAATCATCCTTGGGAGGTTGATTCCCGCACTGATCTTTGTGTGGATAGGCTTGTCTGTTTACTGGATCTTTTCCGTAATGCTCCTCGACTACGCGATCAAAGTGGTATTGCTTGTATACCGCTATCGTTCCCGCAAATGGCTGAATATACGAATAGACCTTCCCGCCTGAATAAATCTAACCGGGATTGTGGACAGTGACAAAAATTATACTTAAAGTTGGAATTTTAAAATTTGGAGTAGGTTTTCAGGTCACCTGAGCGAACCGGAATGTATGGCTACACGAATTCCCGCATATAAAAGTGGTGACGCCTCACCGTTCAATCGCACTGTACAGCATGATGCTAAAAGGACAGCAATCCTGTCGCAAGCCGCCAAGTTATTTAATTTCAAAGGTTCAAGGGCGACAACTCTCAAGGATATTGCAGACAGTCTGGGACTCACCAAGACCAGCCTGTACTACTACGTTAAAACCAAGGAAGACCTTATTTACCAGTGCTACATGACGGCCCTGGAACTCCATCACACCAACCTGGACGAAATTGAGAACCATTATGTCAGCGCATTGGAACGCACCTCAGCATTCTTTCGCCAACATTTTGAGAATTGGTTGGCAGCTCAGGAAGGCAGAGGGCCTCATATCGCTGCGCTGCTGGAGATCGCAGCACTTAAAGGCACGCATCGCACAGAGGTGGAAGCGCGTTACATGGCGCTTTTCAAACGATTGCGTGATCACATTCGTCAAGGAGTCGCGGATGGCTCGCTAAGATCATGCGAGCCTAACTCCACCACGCTTGCGATACTGGGTTCCGTAGACTGGGCATTTTCGTGGTTGCATCGCATTCCTTTGGAACAGGTACGCGATACTGCAAACGAAGCACTGGACATTCTCGCACACGGTATCGCCGCTGGGCCTGGCGCCTATAGCCCCGCAGATATTAATCATGACATGACGGAAATAGCTGTACCGCACGGTTTTGATCGCCAAGAACAAAATCGGCTGAAGCAGGAAGCCTTTTTTAAAACCGGCACGCGTTGTTTCAACAGACAGGGATTCAACGGCACCTCCCTGGATGAGATCGCAGAACACCTGAATGTGTCCAAGGGCGCCTTCTACTATCACATACGCAACAAGGAGGACCTTCTCTTTAACTGCTATTGTTATTCTCTGGACATTCTGGAAACGATACACAATCACGCGGCAAAAACAATGCTGACTGGATTAACCAAAGCCGAACTGACCTGCCGCCGTACTTTCTATTTCCAGAATTCCGAAGAAGGTCCTTTAATTCGCTATAACAGTATTACCGCACTACCCATGGAACGCCGCCGACAGATACTGGCGCGGACTGAGGAAGCCAATGAACGATTTGGCACTTTTTTGCAGGAAGGAATTCTTGATGGCAGTGTGCGACCGATCAATACCTTTGTAGCACAGCAGCTTATTGCAGGCGCAATCAATGCAGCCATGGATATCAAGCAGTGGCGAAAAGTGAAGACTATTGACGGGGCTGCCATTGATTACTTCAATATTTTTTTTAACGGCTTATTGCCTCGTGCTCTGAGTCCCGCAAGCCAAAAATGAAGGATTTTCTCTATGCCCAGCGAACTGGCAAAGCTACTCAAGTATCTAGAAGTAGAACGGATCGACAAGTATTTATTCAGCGGCAGGAGCCCTAAAAGCCCACCACGTATTTTTGGTGGCCAGGTATTGGCTCAGGCAATGAATGCCGCAATAAGAACGGTGGACACAGAGCGACTTGCACATTCAATGCATGCTTACTTCCTGCGACCGGGCAACCCATCAAAACAAATTATCTACGCAGTTGATCCGATTCGCGACGGCAAAAGCTTTACCACCAGAAACGTCGTCGCCAAGCAGGACGGTATTGCCATTTTCAGCGCGTCAATCTCTTTTCACCTTGACGAACCCGGCCTGACTCATCAATTTGATATGACTTCGGTTCCACCACCTGAAGAACTGGAAACCGATTTCGAACGCTGGTCCAAACTGGCAAAGAAAAGTCGCGACAAAGTCCGGGCGCCCGTGAAAGATCCCATTGAACGTAGATCAGTGCGACCGCGTGATTACCTGAACCCACAACCACAGGAGCCGCAACAGCAGATATGGTTTCGAGCGCTCGGTGACCTGGGTGACGATCAGTGCAGGCATCAAACCGTATTGGCCTTTATGTCGGATTTCGGATTGCTCGGCACGGCGTTGTTGCCACACACCTATACCCCGATGAGTCAGGCAGTGCAGTTTGCCAGTCTGGACCACGCACTATGGTTTCACCGTTCGTTCAGGGCTGATGACTATCTACTGTACTCTCTAGACAGTCCTATAGCATCCGGAGCACGCGGTTTCAGTCGCGGAAGTTTTTATACCCGTGAGGGTGAGCTTGTCGCATCCACTGCACAGGAGTCACTGCTGCGGATCACTAGTAGCTAGTTGACCACCGATTGCATTTGCCGTCCAAGTGCGAGCAGCTCCAGGCCATCACCACAGTGGCGGAACCTGGTGATTGAACCGTTCGCAGGAAAACAACATAGCGTTTCGTCGCGTCCGAGTACTTGGCCTACAACAGCGTTAATTACCAGAAAATGTGTAAACACTACTGCAGGTTGCTCCATCGCCAGTAAGCGTCGCATTATGGTGGCCCGCCACAATTTCAAATCGTCCGCTTGTTCAATCCATTGCTGCCGCATAAATTGTTGCAGCCAGCCCTGACGCTGCTGCAAGGGTACCGGCGCAGGAATTTCTCGAAAGACCGAATCCTCCAGAATGTCAGCTTGTAGCAAATGCGCAAGCGGTTGGGCAGTCTGCCAGGCACGTCGCAGTGGGCTACTGATGAGCAGAGTGTCGGGCGCAAGCGTTGGCCGGATTTCTAATGCTGCCTGCTCAGCCTCGCGGAGCCCGGCCTCACTGAGACCGGGATCGGCAGAAACGCCCCAACGCGCCGCCGCTTCCCCGTGTCTTACCAAAATAATATCCAATGCAGTAGCCGGGTGACGTTAGCGATAGCTCAACAGGTCTTCACCCTGCAGTCTGCCCATTACCTGCAGAAAAGAACAGTCGTTGAAATAGGAAAGCGAGATTTTGGACCGACTATAGAAAAGCTGTGTGACAGAGCAGTTAAAAACAGGTTCGTAAAATTGGTAGGTCTGCTCTCCATCCAGACCGAGAACCTGAGCGACGAGGGTGGCAAGAGTGCCACCGGATGTGAATATACCTACGGTCTTGCCGGCTCCCTGTGCCTGCATGACATTGGCCAGAGCATCGCGAGCCCCATTGGAGTAATCAGCCCAGCTCTGAATACGTGGATCGTTGCACTCCGGCGAAACCCAATAGTTGAAAACTGCATCTATCACTTTCTGATAGTCCTTGCTGGAACTTAGCCCCTTATCCACCAGTGCCTTGACGGTTGGGTTGCGTTCTATCACTTGCGGCATCAAACACTTCAATTGCTCATCGTTCTGAATTTCGTTAAAGCGCGGATCAATATAATGAGGTACTTCTCCAGGCTGACTAGCGATGACCAGCCTGGCGGTTTCGCGCTGGCGAGAAAGATCGCCGCTATAGACTGCATCAAACGTAATACCAATATCACGAAAATACTCACCAGTAACCTGCGCCTGACGACAACCCAAAGGTGAAAGCTTGTCGTAGTTATCTGCGCCGAACGATGCCTGCCCATGGCGTATAAGGTAAATAGTCGCCATCAGTTCGACTCCGCACTGGCTTTTGCTGTTCGATCAAAACGCAATTCGCGTCGGTAGGGAAAGAAATCCTCCACATGACCGGCGTGAATCTTGTTCTGTAGTTCCTGCCAGAACGATGCTTCATAGATATCACTGTGCAGCGTGTCGAATACTTGCCGTGCGCGCTGATTGCCAGAAAAAAATAATGGGAACTCTTCCGGAAAAATGTCATTAGGGCCCACGGTATACCAGGGCTTACTGGACATTTCCTCTGCTTCTGTACGCGGTTTGGGTATGGTGCGAAAATGACAGTCGGTCAAAGGCATAATCTCGTCATAATCGTAAAAAACAACGCGACCATGACGTGTTACACCAAAGTTTTTCAACAGCATGTCGCCGGGGAATATATTGGCCGCTGCGAGTTGCTTTATCGCATTGCCGTATTCATCCATTACCGCCTCCACCTGCTCATCCGTTGCATTGCGCAGATACAGATTAAGTGGTGTCATGCGTCTTTCAACATATACATGTTTGATAACCAGCGCCTTACCGTGCTCTTCAATCACAGAGGGCGCCACTTTGCGCAACTCCTCCATCAACTCATCGGAAAAACGTTCTCTGGCGAATGCCAGATTGGTAAATTCCTGGGTGTCTGCCATACGCCCAGCACGATCCCAGCGTTTCACCAAAGTGTACTTGGCTTTCACCTGCTCACGCGTCATGTCTTTGGGTGGCGTAAACCTATCCTTAATCACCTTGAATACAAAGTCATAAGAGGGCAACGTAAAAACGGTCATCACCATGCCCTTGATGCCCGGCGCGATATTGAACTGATCAGTGGTGCTTTGCATATGCCTGAAAGCACAGCGGTGATAATAGGTTTTACCGTGTTTGTTATGCCCCATGGCACTGTAGATTTCGGAAATAGGTTTGGCAGGCATCAACTGCTGCAGGAATAGTACGCATTGCGCGGGAATCGTTGCGTCCACCAAAAAGTAAGATCGTGTGAAACTGAACAGCACACTGACCATATCAGATCCAAACAGAATCGTGTCGACGTAAACCGCACCCGCTTCGTTGTGCAAAATAGGCAATACGATCGGCATACAACGACCGCCCGCTACGATACGTCCTACAACGTAAGCACCTTTGTTGCGGAAAAAATGATGTGAGAGAATTTGAAATTCCGTGTCGTCTTCATTGAGATCGAATTGCGACGCGAGATTCTCAATAATCGCTTTGCGAATATTTTCTATATCCCTATCGATATCTTCATAGGGTATGGAAAAGGCATAGTCATTTAACAAATCCCTGAGCAAGTCGCTGAGCGGCCTGTTCAAGCGGTAACTGCGATAGACCTTGCTGGTATCTGCCGGAGGCATGTCACCCTGCGGAGAAAATACAAACACATACTCGTCGCGAATTTTGCGATGCTTGAACACTGCGCCGTAGACGGAGTTATAGAACGTCTCGGCAATCTCAAAATTATGGTGTCCGGTAATCAATTGTGCATAGATTTTTCTTGCCTGTCGCCAGAAGTCGAGATCGTGAAGTTCCTTACCAGCAATGATCTCGACATATTCATTGACCTCTATAGTTTTAGCTTTATAAAGATCAATACGCTGGATGGATGCTTGGCGAATACCAAGCCAGTCAGCGTTCTCAAACCGTGATCGTGCCGCCAGCGTAATGTTCTGGAATTCTGCAAAATAGGATTCGAAGCCATTTAAAATTGCGCGCGCGAAACGTTCGCATGTCTCCTGCGGCACCGCAACGTCATGCTCATTCCTCATGCAAATCTCAGACTAAGGCAGGAGCTGCGCACTCAATGACCACAGCATCGGGGCCTATCAAGTTCACAGCAGTTCCTTAGCGAAAAGCTCCAGAATCACCGGATTAGTGACGCTCAACAGCATCGAACCAACTTCGCCGCGTTTACCTGCTTCTTTCCAAGGCGCCAGACGCTCGACAATCCTGCCGTGCGATCCGACCAGCGAGACTTCATCTATCAACTCATTCGGCACGAGCATTGTTGCTGCCTCTTTTTCCCCACTGAGGTACAAGTCCTGTATCCGCGTAGCAACTTCGCCGTAGCCCAGTCGCGTGGCGTAATCGTGGTAGAAATTCTTACCTTTGGCACCCATGCCGCCGATGTAAAGCGCCAACCAGGGACGCAACGAATCGAAGGCAGCAGACAGATCATCGTTGGCAGCAACCATCACAAAGGGTGCGACATCAAAATCTTTCAGGCTTTTGCCATTGCCCGCTTTGGCAAAGCCCTTTTCCAACGACTCACCCAGGATGTTGTACTTGTTGGGATCCATCCAAACCGGAAACACACCATCGGCCACTTCACCGGCACATTGCAGTCCTGCGGGTGTAATGGACGCCGTATAGATTGGTACTTCGGGGCACGCCTCCAGAATCGACTTCAACGGTTTGCCGAGGCCGGTCGTGCCCTCCCCTTTGTTTGGCATGTGATAAATCTGGCCGTCGAACTCTACCGGGCCTTCCCGGCCCATGATTTGCCGCATGATCTGGATGTATTCTTTGGTCCGCGTAACCGGTTTTCCGTAGGGTACACCGTGCCATCCCTCAACTACCTGTGGGCCGGAGGCTCCAAGACCAGCAATAAAACGACCACCCGATAACTGGTGCAGAGACATGGCAGTCATCGCACACATAGCCGGCGTGCGCGCAGGCATCTGCATGATCGCCGTCCCCACACGGATTTTTTTGGTCTGGGCCAATACCCAGGCCGCCATTGACACGGCATCATTGCCGTAAGCTTCGGCCGTCCATACCGAATCGAAGCCCATGGATTCAGCCTGCAATATCAGTTCCAGCGGTACGTGTATTCGCTTGCCGGAATAGCCCAGCAGAAAGCCCAGTTTCATAGATAGTCTCCAAAAGTGGTGGGAGCTGACCGGATTCAGCTGCCGGTGACGCAACGCATTGAATTTTGCCTTATGACAGACATCAATGCTAAAAAATTTACCTGTAGACGGTCAATAAGCCGTTAGGAAACACCTGCTGCGATGCAGAAACAGCTCCACACAGTGTGCGGCCTCAATATAACAAGCTATAGAGTTTACGCTGGTATTCCACCGCCAGCGGGTCGCCCTTTCCCAGCGACGCAATAGTGTCCAGCAGCATACGTTTTGTCGCACCATTTCCATGGTCCAGGTCCTTACGCAGTATTGCGATGAGATGCTCCATCGCTTCCCGGTACTGGCCGTTATTGGTGTGCTGTACACCCAGTTGGTAGCGCACGTCGAGATTATCCGGCTCGGTGGCAAGCTGCTGCTCGAGAGCCTCAATCTCCGGGGATTTCGCCGCTTCTCGCTTTATCTCCAGTTGCGCACGCAGTTGTTCGTACCCGGGATCCTGATCCGCCATGCGCACGCCATCCAATACAGTTTCCGCCTCATCAAGCCGCAGTGACTCAATCAGCGCGTGGGCGTACGCCAGAGTGATATCGTGCCGCTGTTTGGATTCCTGCCACGCCTGGCGCAACGGCGTCAGCGCTGCGTTGAACTCACCCTGCTCTGTCAAGGCCAGACCCTGTTGCAGCAATCCATCCCAGGGCTTAGGCAGGTACTTCTCCAGCATTTTACGTACGAACGACTCGGTTTGGGCACCGGCAAACCCGTCGACTGGCTGGCCGCCCTGTATCACCATCACCGTCGGCAGGTTGCGCACACCCAATTGCTGCGCGATGCCCGGCTGCTGGTCTGCGTTGACTTTCGCGAGCAGGAATGCACCCTTGTATTCGTTAGCGATTTTTTCCAACAGTGGCATCAGGACTTTGCAGGGCTCACACCAATCTGCCCAGAAGTCCACAACGACAGGACGCTTGTGGGATTCGTCTATGAGCAATGCTGCGGCGTTGGTTTCGTCGATGTTGACTATGTAGTCGGTCACTGGCTCCCCCTGTGACATTTCGATTTTCTATTTTGCATTTACTGCGTTCGTCGCATTGACTACGGCGACGGGACAGATCCTCACAACCCTAATACATCCTGCATATCGTAAAGTCCGGGGTCCTGCCCCACGAGCCAACCTGCAGCGCGCACCGCACCTCGGGCGAATGACATACGACTGGAAGCCTTGTGGGTAATCTCTACGCGCTCGCCGTCGGCAGCAAAGGTGACAGTGTGGTCGCCGACAATATCGCCTGCGCGCACAGTGGCAAAGCCGATGGTATCGCGCGCGCGCGCACCAGTCTGGCCTTCGCGTCCGTAGACGGCGACTTTGTCGAGATCACGATTGAGCGCATTGGCCACCACCTTGCCCATGCTTAATGCGGTACCTGATGGAGCATCGATCTTGTGGCGGTGGTGGGCTTCGTAAATTTCGATATCGACATCATCGCCCAGCACTCTAGCGGCCATGTCCAGCAACTTAAAGCAAAGATTGACACCGGTACTGAAATTGGAAGCCTTGCAAATCGCCACACGCTGCGCAGCCTTATCAATCTCACGCTGCTGCTCAGCAGTGAAGCCGGTGGTGCCAATGACCAGGGCGACACCGTGCTCGCTGCACACAGACAGATTGTCCAGCGTTGCCAGTGGCACGGAAAAATCTATCAGTACGTCAACATCCTGTATCACCTGAACCAGCGAACCCACCACGACGACACCGCTTTTGCCAAGCCCGGCCAACTCACCCGCATCAGCTCCCAGCAAAGTGCTCTCCGGACGCTCAATGGCGGCGGTAAGAGAGAGACCCTCTACCGCGCTGATTGCTTCTATCAGTGTGCGGCCCATACGTCCGGCCGCGCCGGTAATGCCAATGCGAGTGGTCATAGTTTCAAATCGTCGAAGAAGCTTTTCACACCCTCAAACCAACTGGTCTGTCGCGGCGACTGGGCTTTCCCGCCCTCACCCAGACTGGTGCGCAGTTGCTCCAACAACGCTTTCTGCTCCTTGTTAAGTTTCACCGGCGTTTCAACTACTGCCCGGCAGAGTAAATCGCCCACGCTACCACCGCGCACTGGCTTGACGCCTTTGCCACGCAGTCGAAACAGTTTACCGGTTTGTGTTTCCGGTGGAATCTTCAGCTTTACGCGACCATCGAGGGTCGGCACATCCAGATCGCCGCCGAGCGCCGCATCGACAAAGGTGATAGGTACCTCACAGTAAAGGTTCTTGCCATCGCGTTCAAAAATCGGGTGCTGCCTGACTGACATCTGCACAAAAAGATCACCGGGCGGACCACCCTCCGGACCGGCTTCGCCCTCGCCAGACAGACGAATACGATCCCCGGTATCAACGCCAGGGGGCACTTTTACAGACAGTGTTTTGGTCTTCTCTACCCGCCCCTGACCATGGCAGGTATGACACGGATCATTAATCGTCTTACCGCGGCCGCGACACGCTGGACAGGCTTGTTGTACCTGGAAAAAGCCCTGCTGCATGCGCACCTGACCAGCGCCGCCACAGGTGCCGCAAGTGGTGGGAGAACTGCCCTTTTTCGCACCGGATCCGTCACAGGTATCACATGTGGACAGACTGGGAACGCGGATTTCTACCGTGGTGCCCTTGACCGCATTCTCCAGCGAAATATCCAGGGTATAACGCAAGTCTGATCCACGCTGCGGGCCACCCCTGCCACGACCCCCGCCGCCGAAAATATCGCCGAACACATCGCCGAAAATATCACTGAAATTACCGCCACTAAAGCCGCCGCCCCCCATACTCTGGTCCACACCGGCGTGGCCGTACTGGTCGTATGCTGCGCGCTTTCTTGGGTCTGTCAGGACATCGTAGGCTTCACTGGCTTCCTTAAACTTACTCTCGGAGCCCGGGTCATCGGGATTGCGATCGGGGTGATGCTTCATCGCCTCCCGGCGATAAGCCTTTTTGATTTCTTTTTCATCGGCGCCCTTACTGACACCGAGAACCTCGTAATAGTCGCGCTTTGACATAGATGCTCAAACTTTTTACAACTTACGTAGAAATGACTATGCGGGCACTGAAGTCCCGCATCGTCCTGGTTATGGTAAGGGGTGGATTTACGCCCACCCCACTGGCGAGAACCGCCAGTACTTACTTTTTATCGTCCTTCACTTCCTCGAACTCAGCATCGACCACGTCGTCTGCACTGGCAGATTGTGACTCACCTCCACCGCCTGCTGCAGCTTCTGCCTGTGACGCCTGGGCAGCATACATCTTCTGCGCAACAGTGCCAGTCACCTCGGTCAACTTGGTAGCGGCCGCGTCGATGGCATCCTTGTCGCCCGCCTTGAGTGCGGCCTCCGCTTCCGAGATGGCCCCCTCAATCGCCGCCTTCTCTTCTTCGGTAGCATGCTCACCCGCCTCGGTGATCGTTTTCCTCGCCGCGTGCACCAGACCGTCACACGTGTTACGCGAGGCAACCAGCTCTTCAAACTTCGCGTCTGTCTCCGCATTCGCTTCGGCATCGGCAATCATTTTCTCAATATCCTGCTCGCTCAGGCCGCCCGATGCTGTGATTCGGATGGACTGTTCCTTGCCAGTGGCCTTGTCTTTTGCCGATACATGCAGGATGCCATTGGCGTCCAGGTCGAAGGTAACCTCGATCTGCGGCATGCCGCGCGGTGCGGGCGGAATGTCGGCGAGGTCAAAACGACCCAGCGATTTATTGCCAGACGCCTGCTTGCGCTCGCCTTGTACTACGTGGATCGTCACCGCTGTCTGGCTGTCTTCCGCAGTAGAGAATATCTGCGATTTCTTGGTAGGAATCGTGGTGTTCTTCTCGATCAGCGGCGTAGCCACGCCGCCCATGGTTTCAATACCCAGGGTCAGCGGTGTCACGTCCAGCAGCAATACGTCTTTGACATCACCTGCCAGTACCGCGCCCTGAATAGATGCACCCACCGCAACGGCTTCGTCAGGGTTCACATCCTTGCGTGGTTCCTTGCCAAAATAATCGGCCACCACCTTCTGCACCATAGGCATACGGGTCTGGCCACCCACCAGAATCACCTGGTCAATCTCGCTGGGGCTGAGGCCGGCATCTTTCAGTGCGAGCTTAACCGGCTCCATTGATCGCGTTACCAGTTCTTCCACCAGCGATTCCAGTTTGGCGCGGCTGAGCTTAACCACCAAGTGCTTCGGCCCAGTGGCATCGGCAGTGATGTACGGCAGGTTCACCTCGGTTTGCTGCGAGCTTGACAGCTCGATCTTGGCCTTTTCTGCCGCTTCCTTGAGGCGCTGCAGTGCCAGCGGATCGTTGTGCAGGTCAATGCCGCTCTCTTTCTTGAACTGTGCCGCCAGATACTCGATCAGGCGCATATCGAAGTCTTCACCACCGAGGAAGGTATCGCCGTTGGTAGAAAGCACTTCGAACTGGTGTTCACCGTCGACCTCAGCAATCTCGATGATGGAGATATCGAAAGTACCGCCACCCAAATCGTATACCGCGATAGTGTGATCGCCCTTGGCCTTATCCATGCCGTACGCCAGCGCTGCTGCTGTCGGCTCGTTGATGATGCGCTTGACCTCAAGACCGGCAATCTTGCCGGCGTCCTTGGTGGCCTGGCGCTGTGAATCGTTAAAGTACGCAGGCACCGTGATGACCGCTTCTGTGACCGGCTCGCCGAGGTATTCTTCCGCAGTCTTTTTCATCTTGCGCAGGACTTCGGCAGACACCTGGGGAGGCGCCATTTTGTTGTCCTTGATCTGTACCCAGGCATCGCCATTGTCCGCAGCAATGATCTTGTAAGGCACCATAGAGATGTCTTTCTGTACAACATCGTCCTTGAACTTACGACCGATCAATCGCTTGACCGCAAAGATGGTGTTGTGTGGATTGGTTACCGCCTGGCGCTTGGCGCTCTGGCCGACCAGAATCTCACCGTCCTCGGTGTAACCGACAACCGACGGGGTTGTACGATCGCCTTCCGCATTTTCGATTACCTTGGGCTTGCCTCCCTCCATTACTGATACGCAGGAGTTGGTGGTACCCAGGTCGATTCCAATTATCTTACCCATTTTCTGTCTCCAGTCTGTATGCGCGGGTCCGACCCGCAGCTGTCACTTGTGTTGTTCTGTATATTGGCCCGAGATGACTGATTTCAAGGGCTGGCCAATACTATATAGAGCGACCCCCAACAAATATCACCAAAAAGTGTGTCGCAGCCGGATCAACCGGGGCTCTTACTGACCATTACCATTGCGGGGCGCACCAGACGGCCATTCAGCGTGTAGCCTTTCTGCATTACCGCAATCACCGTATTGGGCTCCACCTCGCCGTTCTCTACCATGCTCATGGCCTGGTGCAGCTGCGGGTCGAACGGTTCTCCTGCCGGATCGACCGCTTCAATATGAAATTTCTTTAGCGCATCCTGGAAGCTCTTAAGGGTTAACTCCACGCCCTCCGCAATGGGTTTGACGATCTCGTTGTCGCCTGAAGTAGCCTCCAGCGCACGCTCAAGATTGTCTACTACGGGCAGCAGTTCACCGCAAAAACGCTCAAGTGCAAACTTGCGCGCCTTTTCGACGTCCTGCTCAGCACGGCGCATCACGTTCTGCGCATCGGCCTGGGCACGCAAAACCCCGTCACGAGCTTCGACCAGTTCTTCCCGCAGCCGGGCAATCTCCTCTTCCGGCGTCAGCGGAACCGACGGCTCAACGACGGCAGCTTCCGCGTCTCCCTGCGCGCCAGTCGTATCAGTTTCTACGGGCTCAATTTGTTTATCTGGCTGCTTTTGGTCTTGCTCCGCCACGCTAGCACTCCATTTATCTCGATATAACAACACACGCCACACCCTGGCAGGCGCGCAACCCCAATCTTCTGCCCGATATGGGGCCTTGCTCCTCTATTTCAAGGCCAACGTTGGGGAATTTGGTCGCGGGCTCAGGCCACACCGGGAGAGGGTGGCGATCCAGGCGGGGCGAACTAGCTGGAGAGGGCCGAACTCAACATACGGGCGGTGACATCAACAATGGGGATAACGCGTGCATAGGCCATACGGGTGGGCCCGATCACACCCAGTACACCGAGCGTGCGGGAGCCGTCGTGGTAGGGCGCCGTCACCACGCTGTAGTTGCCGAAAACCTCGTAGCCGGATTCCTCTCCGATGAAGATCTGCACCCCCTCGGCCTGGGTGCAACGCTCCAAAAGGTGCAATAAATCCTTTTTTTGTTCAAAAGAGTCAAACAAATCACGCAATCGGGAGATTTCCTCCGCAGTAGCGTTGTCCAGCAGGCGCGACTCACCCGCCATGACGTACTCGTCCTCATTACCGTCCTGGTCCAGGGCTTTACTGGCCAGGTCCAGCGCAGCCTCCAGATAGCTGTCGATCTGGCTGCGAGCCTCCTGCATTTCGCGCAGTATTCGCTCCTTCACCTGGTTCAGCGGTTTGCCGGAGTAACGTTGGTTTACCATTGCCGCCGCCGCGCGCAATTCTGCCTCCGTAAAGGGTCGCTGGGTGTGAATAATGCGGTTCTGCACCTCGCGCTCGTTCACCACCAGAATCACCAGCACCCGCGATCCCGACAGTGGCAGGAATTCCACCTGACGCAGTTGATTAGCCTCCTGACGAGGCACAGTCACCAGCCCCGCCTGAGCGGTGATATTGGACAGCAACAGCGAGGCCGCCTGCACCAGTTCGGTTGCCGATTTGTCGGGATTAAGCTCAGCCCGCAGCGCGGTAACAGCGTCTTCCCCCAGTGGCTGAACCTGCAACAGAGAGTCTACAAATAGACGATAGCCCATTGCGGTTGGCACACGCCCTGCTGAGGTGTGGGGTGAGTGCAGATAGCCACGCTCCTCAAGATCGGACATCACATTGCGAATGGTGGCAGCACTTACCGGCAGGCCGGTGGTGCGCAGAAGCGTGCTGGAGCCAACCGGTTGGCCATCCTGTATATGTTGTTCAACCAGCGTTTTTAACAGTATGCTGGCCCGCTCTGAAATTACTCCTGACGCCATAGACCCCAACCGCGAATACACTACTGACAGGTTTTATCACAGCCGCCGGAAATTACAAAGCTGTAGCAGTCACACTTTCCTTGCATGGCGTGGATGTTTATCGCGACACCCTTCTGGGGTATAAATGCGAAAACCCTCAGGCGACCTCACATGCTTGCCCAAATCAGTATCAGCAACTACACCATTGTCTCCTCTGTGGATGTAGAGCTTGCTCCGGGCATGACAGTGATCACCGGGGAGACCGGGGCCGGCAAGTCGATCATGCTGGATGCCCTTGGCCTGTGCCTGGGTGACCGCGCGGACCCCAAAGCAATTCGCCATGGCTGCGAACGCGCCGAAATCTCCGCCATTTTTGATATCACGGCAATTCCACAGGCGGCGCGCTGGCTGCAGGACCACGATCTGCACACCGGCAATGAATGCCTGCTGCGCCGGGTCATTACTGCCGATGGCCGCAGTCGCGCCTATATCAACGGCAGCGTCTCCACCTTACAGGACTGCGCTGAGCTCGGGACCCTGCTGGTCGACATTCACAGTCAGCATGCGCACCAGTCACTGCTGCGCAAAGCGGTACAGCGCGATCTGCTGGATGCATACGCCGGACACAAAACGCTTACGCAGACGGTCGAACAGTGCGCCTCCGACTGGTTGCGCAAACGTCGTGAACTGGAGTTGCTGACCGGGGCAAAAGATGAGCACAGCAGCCGCACCCAGTTGTTGGCCTACCAGGTGGAGGAACTGGACAGCCTGAACGTAAAGGATGGCGAACTGGCCGAGTTGGAACGCGAACAACGACAACTGGCAAACGCCGAGGACATCCTGACCGGCGCCCACCATGCGCTGGAGCTTTGCGAGCAGCAGGAGAGTGGCACTCGTCAGGCACTGAAATTGATCGGCGCGGACATCCACGCTACAGCGGCGGCTACCGCCGCGCGCGAGTTGTTGGAGTCTGCAGTTATCCAGTTGAATGAGGCGCGACTGGAAATCCAACAACACATCGACAGTGTGGAGATCGATCCGGCGCGACTGATAGAGGTACAAAAGCGCCTGGAAAGTATCTATGACGTCGCCCGTAAGCACCGTGTGCTACCCGAACAACTCGCTGCACTGCATCAGGCGCTCCAGGATGAATTGCAGGGCTTGGCGGATGGCGGCGAACGTATCGCACAACTGGAACAGGACATGGCCGCGCTAACCGCACAGTACGCCATGGACGCCGCGCAACTGACCAAGTTAAGACGGCTTGCGGCAAAAAAATTGGTCAAGCAAACCTCTGCGGTACTCGCTTCTCTGGCGATGGAGGGCTGCCAATTCGAGATCGCCCTCACTCCGCTGAGAAGCGAACAGCCGCATCCGCATGGCAGTGAAGAGATTGAGTTCCTGATCAGCACCAATCCCGGCGCACCACCGCGACCGCTGGGCAAAATCGCCTCGGGGGGTGAGCTGTCACGTATCAGTCTGGCCATCGCGGTGGTTACAGCCAATACCGCGACAGTACCAAGCATGGTTTTCGACGAAGTGGACGTGGGCATTGGTGGTGCGGTGGCCGAGGTCGTGGGCCAGTTGCTCAACAACCTGGCGGGGCGTGCCCAGGTGTTGTGCGTGACTCACCTGGCCCAGGTTGCGGCGCAGGGCAACCATCATCTGAAGGTGTCAAAATCGACAGGGGGCTCTTCGGTGGAAACCCATCTGTGCACCTTGGATGAGGAGGAAAAAGTGCAGGAGATAGCGCGCATGCTAGGCGGCGTGAAAATTACACCACAGACGCTGGCTCACGCCCGCGAAATGCTGGAAAACCAGGCTTAGTCTTTTTTGCGAACGTACAGCACCAGTGAATGATCCATCAATTCGTAGCCGTGTTCGTCCGCGATTTCACGCTGACGCTGTTCGATCACTGCGTCAGTAAACTCCACCACCTCACCGCTGCTCACACACACCATATGGTCGTGATGCTCGCCCTTGGCGAGTTCGAATACCGAATGGCCTGTTTCGAAATGGTGCCTGGTCACCAGACCGGCAGATTCAAATTGCGTGAGTACGCGATAAACCGTTGCCAGGCCGACATCCTCGCCCGCATTCAGCAATGCTCGGTAGACGTCTTCAGCACTCATGTGCTGGGGTCCAGCGTCGGAAGATTCCAAAATTTGCAGGATCTTGACGCGCGGCAGGGTTATCTTCAAACCCGCGTTACGTAGTTCCTGGTTTTGTTCTGCCATGGCGCTAGGGGTTCTCTGTGCTGTCCTGTAGATGTATGATGCCACCCCAATACCCGAAGTGGAAGTTTTATCCCATGCGGATTATGTTGATCTCACTGGCTGTCGCACTTATCAGTGCCTGTGGCTTCGTCGGCTTCCCTGGCGTATATAAGATTAATGTTGAACAGGGCAATATCGTCACCCAGGAAATGGCTGACCAGCTAAAACCGGGCATGAACAGACGCCAGGTGAAGTTCATTATGGGCACACCACTGATTGAAGATACCTTTAACGATAATCGCTGGGACTACCTGTACGTCAAACGCAATGGCGCGAAGGTGCTGAGCGAGTCGCATCTCACGGTTATATTCGATGGGGATGTTCTGGTCAATGTTACCGGCGACATGGTGCCCGCTGATTGGAATGCCAATGCCAGCCCACAAAAGACCAGCGAAAGCCTGCCAGAACCTTCACCGGGAATTCCTGTACCGCAGTCATAGGCTCGGTTAATTAGCCCGATTTATCCTGTTGCCGTCGCTCTTTGGCGCGCTCTGCACGTGCTTTGCGTACTTCCTTGGGATCGGCGATTAGCGGACGATAGATTTCCACCCTGTCGCCATCGCGCAGGACTTGGCTCGGCGCAACCACCTGGCCAAAAATCCCGAGCGTAGCGTTATCCAGATCTAATCCTTCAAACTTTGCAGCAATGCCTGACTGCTGTGCGGCTTCCAGCGCAGTTACGCCTCGCGGCAACTGAACTTCCAGCAGCGCCTGCTTGTGTGGCAGCGCGTAGGCCACCTCCACTCTAATGGTATTGCTATCACTCATCGGCTCAACCGTACAGTTGGCAGGCGCGGCGACCAACCGCGTCCATCAGGTTGTTAGTCACTTTATCAAACAATCTCGATGCTGCAGCACCCAGCAATTTGCTGCTGATCTTGAACTCCAGCATCAGGCTCAGTTTACAGGCCGAATCGCCCAACTCACGAAATTCCCAGCGGCCGGCAAAGTATTCAAATGGCCCTTCAATCAACTCCAGTGTGATCTCGCGGGCGTCACACAATCGGTTACGCGTACTGAAACTTTGGCTGATTCCACCGCGAGCCAGGTCCAGTCGTGCTTCCACCAGTTCGTGTTCTCGGTGCAGGATACGGGCACCTACGCACCCGTCCATGTAACTGGGATAGGCCTCTACATCGCTTACCAGATTGAATAACTGGCTGGCGCTATACGGCAGCAATGCGCTGCGATTGATGACAGTCATGATATGAATGTAACCCTGTTAACACACAAATCCAACGACACGATCAGCCTATGCTGCGGTGGACCACAGCTGCGCCAGAATCAGCAGCACGATGGCCGGCGGGGCAATATACCGCAACAGGAAGCGCCAGAGCGAGAAAAACAGCTGGGATTCCCGCGTCAGTTCTGTGCGCAGTATTTCCGGTCGCATGCGCCATCCAACCAGCACAGCGATGAACAGTGCAACCAGCGGCAGCAGCACGCTCGCCGTAACGAAGTCGAACACGGCGAGCAGATTGCGCAATCCCGACCATTGCCAGACAAGCTTCGATCCAAACGACGTCACCACGGCCCAGCCAAGCAGCCAAACCACAGCACCAACAATGGTGACAGCCGTAAAGCGCGCAATGTTCACCGAGCGCATCAGCATTGCAACCACAGGCTCCAACACTGCCACCGCTGAGCCAAGCGCCGCCAATACCATCAGCACGAAAAATACGGTACCGACCACCTCGCCCAGCATCAGGTTACCAAATGCGTAAGGCAGGCTGATGAATAACAATCCCGGACCCGACGCCGGTTCAATATTGTTGGCAAACACAACCGGAAAAATCGCCAGTCCGGCCAGCAGTGCAATCACCGTATCGAAAACTGCGACCGCCATCACGGAACGTCCAATCGGGATACGCCTGGGCGCGTAAGCACCATAACTGATGCCTGTGCCAACCCCCACTCCCAGCGTGAACAACGCATGTCCCAGTGCCACCAATACAGAGTGCGCTGAGAAGTCCACCAACCGTGTGGAAAACAGAAAATTTCGGGTAGCGGCGATATCGCCATAATCAAAAGCAAATTTGATGAGAAAAGCCAACATCGCCACAATCAACGGCACAGCGAGCCAAACGAGCATCCCCAGACCGCGCCGCACACCCAGCACAACGGTGCCAGCGGTGAGCAAAAGAAACAGACTTTGCCAGAACACCTGTTGCATCGGCTCGGCCAGAAACTGCTCAAAGTGATTTCCCACATCGATGATTCGTGCGGCGGAGAAAACACCTGTATACATGAACCCCGCGTACGCCATACCCCAGCCGGCTACAACGATGTAACACGACAGGAGCAGCACGCCGGCAAGGCAAGCCAGCACGCCAACGAGTCTCCAGCCACGCGAGCGCAGCGAACCATCACAGGCGCGACGAATCGCGGCAGTAGGACTGGGCCCGCCATAGCTACCCAGAACCACCTCCGCAATCATCACCGGAGTAGCAATAAGGAACAAACACAGCACGTAGGAGATAACGAAGGCGCCACCACCATACTCGCCGCTGAGGTAGGAGAAGCGCCAAAGGTTGCCCATCCCCACCGCCGATGCCGAGAGCGCGAGGACAAACGTGGTGCGGCTACCCCACTGATCGTGGTTACCGGGTTCGACTGTATTCACGAACAAAAAGCCTGGCTTGTCATCGCTGCAGGATGTCGCAGGTGAACTGGAGTGAAAAGAGTAGGATTCACGTTTCCCTTGCAGGGCTTGCCCGTATAATGCGCGCCATGGCTAAAAAGAAAGCACAAAAATCGAGCAATATTATCGCCCAGAATCGGCGCGCCAGCTTTGATTATCAGCTGTTGGAAAGCTTCGAAGCGGGGGTGGCATTGAGTGGCTGGGAAGTAAAGAGCTTGCGCATGGGCAAAGCAGACCTGGCCGACTCCTATGTGTTGATGAAAGATGGCGAGGCGTGGCTATTGGGCAGCCACATCATTCCTCTGGACACCGCGTCCACACATTTTGTCCCTGATCCGACACGCACCCGCAAGCTACTTCTGCACAAAAAGGAACTCAGCAGAATTCTGGAAGCCACTAGCCAGAAAGGTCTCACCTGCGTGTGCACCCAACTGTACTGGAAAAGCCATCTGGTGAAAGCCAGGATCGCATTGGCCGTAGGTAAAAAGGCGCACGACAAGCGTGACACGGAGAAGGACCGCGATTGGAACCGCGAGAAGCAGCGCATAGTACGCGCAAACGTCAAACAGTAGTTTGCGACGGTCGCAATTGATTGGCTCCGCAGATCGAGGGCGGTTTTCCGGTGCCCTGGTCGCACCTGTTTTACGCCCCATCAGGGTCGAGCACGTAGCAAGCTTTACAGCCCGCTGTTAACATTGCGCCATACCTCCTATTTGGCGCTACTCCTTGAAACGATTGATTTTTGCCATTGTAGTCATTCTGGTCGTCGCGGCGTTGACGATTTGGGGAAACCGCCTACTGGGCCGCACCCTGGATGCTGAACTTGGCCCGCTGCTGAGCAAGCAACTCGGCCTACCGGTACAACTGGCACCCATCGATGCACAGCTGCTAGAACTCACTGCAACCAGTGCAAAACTGATTATGGGCAAGCCCGAGGACCCGGCTGTGGTCGCCACCGACGTTGAGGTCACGCTGTCGTGGGCCGACCTGCTGCACGGCGAGATCAAGCTGGTGCACGTGCGCGGCACTGACCTGATGTTGCGCCCATCACGTTGGCCTAGCAGCAGCGACCCATTGCCGCAGAACTACAGCTTCCTCGACCAATGGATACCACTGACGCTGAAATTGCAGCACGGTCGATATGTCAGCGACGGTGGTGATGCCTATCCAGTCGACGAACTGGTCTGGCAACGCCATCTTACCGGTAAAGCAACGGCGCAATGGAATGAAGATCGCGCAGCCGGCAACGTGACCTTGCAAGCAAACCTGAAATCGTTGGACGCCCTCCTGCAGCTTTTGCCAATTGAGCTGGAAATATCGCTGGGCGTAAAAGGCAGGCCAGACTCGAGCATCTCGCTGAGCGCCAGTATTCAACCCGGCACCGATGCCGCGTACTCACTACTGGCCGATGTCCAGGCAGCGGACATGACTGCGCATGTGGTTGCGGGCAGCCATACCGCATGGCAACTTCCTGATCGGGTTGATATCACCATTCCCAAGCTGGAAACCTCCAGAGTAAAAAGCCTCATCGCAAGCTATAGCGAACCAGATGAAGCTGATCTTCTGGCCGATCGACTTGATGCCACCGTGCCGCAACTGGCATTGCCAACACTGCATGGCCACGTGGCGGTTGAGGAGTTACATATCGGCGACGAGATTAGCAAAGACATTGCCTTCGATTTTGTAACGGGCGATCAGGGTTTACAGATCAGTGCATTATCCGCCCAGGGGCCCGCCAGCGTCATCCAGGGGAACCTGGGTATTTCAAGCAGCCCCCAGGGCTGGAATGTGAAGGTCGATACCAGCCTGCAGGCGCGTGAACCCAAGGGCGCCATGGCCACGCAATTCACCGGCTCGGATTGGTTGTGGCGCCAAGGACAGGTAACGCTGCGTGGCAGTGGGAACACCTGGGGAAGCTTACTCAATTCGCTGCAGGGCGAGATTGAACTCAATGGCCACTACCAGGGCAAAGAGCAGACACCGGTAGCCATTGAGGCGCAACTGGACAATCGTCCGGGAGAGTTTGCGTTTGATAACCTGAAAATCACCCTCGGCGACGGTCGTCTCAGCGGCAGTGCGGTGTTATCCGGCTCCGATCAACGTACTCTGAGCCTGAATCTGCACGGTGAATATCTCGATCTTGGATTTCTGTTCGACACTGAAGATAACAAGCCACTTCCCGGCGTGGCAGTTCCGGAATATCTCACAGCTTTGCCAGACCTCAACCTGAAGCTGAATGTTTCGGTCGATGGCCTGAAAACCCCGGCATTGAGTCTGGGCGAGGCCTCAGCCACCCTGGAACGCACACCACTGGGAGGAAAGCTGACCGCCACCGCCAAAGGCGTACGCACTACGGTTCTCTCGACCTGACGCTGCAGGCCACCAAACCGGCAGACCAGCCCAGCGATGTGCAACTCGCCGCACAGTTCAAAGATCTCGATATCCCCGACATGTTCCGGCAGCAGGGCCTGCTTTACAGTCGCAGCAGTGGCAGCATGAATTTTTCCGGTCGCGGAAAGGGCATGAGCAATGTATTTAAGGCCATGCAGGGGGAGTCAAAGCTCAGCGTGACTGTTCGGCCAGACAATGACTGGCAACGCACCTCAGCCGCCCAGGAGGTATTGTCGTTCTCAGGTAACTCCCATCTGGTGATGAACGATGATCGAATCATCGGTGTGGAGATTGATAAACTCGCCATCGACTCCATTGATCAGGATTTAACCGGAAATGTCTCGCTGGTCTCCGGACGCGCACCATGGCTGGTTGCCAATCTCGAATCACGGAGACTGAACATAAACAGTCTGCTGGACCTGTTGCCTAAATCCACCGATGACGCAACTGACTCAGCACTGTTGCCCTCGCTTAGAAAACTTGGCGCAGCGCAGCTCTCCTTACAGGTCAAATCACTGCTCGCGTACGAGATACCGCTGTCCGACGTGAGTCTGGAAATCAGCTCAGGACCCGACATGCTCACAGTGACGCAATTCGACTTCGTCACTGATGAAGGGTCGCTGAAAAGTGGGGGCAAAATATCCTGGAAAGGCACAAGTGCGAATCTGGAAGTAGAGGCACAACTGGCCAGTATCGACCTCGACCAGTTTCTGATCAGCAGTGAGGATTTCGAACATGTGCCGGTATCCGGTTCAGGACGACTCCTCAGTGAGGGCAGCACCACAGCTGAGTTGCTGGGCAACCTGACTGGATACATTGATCTGAAGGCCAGTGATCCCAAGCCGGGCGACCCACTGCTGGAGCGGCGCGCGCTCTCGATGAAGGCAACGCGCGTGGAAGATGGCATCCACGGTGAGATCAGCCAGTTTCTCTGGGGAGAAAGCGAATTGTCGGGCAGCGTGCTTTATCGCCGAACGACACCGCCATCCGTGGATATCAAAATTCACAGCGGGACAGTGTCTCTGCTGCCGTGGGAGAAAGATTTTCTCAGTACCGACAAAAAGGCGTCGACGGAGAAACGCGGGGCCACCTTGGGATCAGCTGCGAGAGCAAGCGCCAAGTTTGTCGGCGACCTTCTGCTTACGCCTCTGCGATTTCTAGCCGATGACGATAAATCCCGAGCGGGTACAAAGCTGTTCAGCCGCGAGCCCCTGCCACTGGATGCGTTGAACGAATTCAACATGCAGTTTTCCGGGCAGCTGGATTCGCTGCTCAGTACTGAAATCACCGCACAACAGCTGATTTTCGAAGGCAGTATTAGAAAAGGTTTGCTAGCACTGCAGGGCAGCAGCGGCAAACTGAGCGAGGGAAAAGGCGAGATCAAGCTCGCAATCGACGCCACCGCCAAACCACCCAACTTCGAGTTGACCAGTAGCTTTACCAACGTAAAAGGACTCACCGGCCAGAACACCTACCCGCGTAGCGGCTTCGTTTCACTGCAGAGCAAGGGCAGGAGCGAGGCCGAAGTCGCAGCCAATACCAACGGCCTCATCTATCTGGAGCTGGGCAAGGGCCCATTTGACTACGCCAATTCGGCGTTACTCACCACCAATATAGCCAGCAGCGTATTTCAGACACTGATTCCCGGCATCGAACGCGAACAGCCGACCATCGACTGTGGCGTCACAGTCGCCCTATTCCAGGATGGCAAAGGCGTCACGCCCTATGGTTTCGCGGCGCGTACCAACCAGGCAAACCTGCTGGGACGCGTGCATGTCGACCTGGGCAACGAGACTATACAGATGAGCCTGGACTCCCGTGGTCGCAAGGGTGTGGGTATCTCAGTGGGCAGCATCTTTTCCAACACCATCCAGATAAAAGGCCCGCTCACCAATCCCAGCATAGTCCCCGATACCACCGGACTCGCCTGGCGGGGCTGGGCGGCATTTATGACTGGGGGCCTCTCAATTTTGGGCGAAAGTGTGATCAAACGCGTGCTGGCGACCGAGAACCCCTGCACCTCTACCAAGGAAACGATAGTGAAGGATTTGTGTCCCAAAAATACCATAGCGGCATCTTCGCCAATGGTTTGCCCCACGGCACAGTGAATATGCGCTATACTGTACGCTCACTTATGGGGGCGATTTGGATTCGACGACGGTAGCGAACCCTGAGGTGCATGCCGTGATGGTAGCCAATCACGTTAATCCAAAGCTGCAAACTATTAGTTGCCAACGACGACAACTACGGTGCCCAACTGGCTGCGTAAGCAGTCATGAAAGCACCACCTAGTGGCTTCGGCCCTAGCGGTCTTTAGCAAGGTGCCAGCCCCGCGCTACTGACTGTCATATAGAACTGGATCGCGGTGAAGCCTGCCTGGGGTGGAACTGCTAAAACTTATCAGGATCGCCGATCACGTCCTGCCCGTTGGGCTGTGAAAGGCTAAATCAATTAACGGAATCTAAGCATGTAGAGCCGAAGGCAGAGTACTGGCGGACGCGGGTTCAACTCCCGCCGCCTCCACCACTAACCCATAATTCCACGTCAAGTCATTGTCGGGAATACTCTCCCGACTCTGGCACCGGTGCTCATTAAAATATTGCATTTCTTGGGGGCCACGTATGGCCGAGGATGCATTGCATCTGATTGCGCTATAAACCATTCAGTTCCTGGTTCAGTTGCTCCGATGCGCTGTCATCAGAGTTGGCGCCACAGCCACAAGCGGCAGCTATCAATTGTTTCAAGTTTGGCCCGTTGAAAGTTCCTTCAATACCATCACAACTGAAACGATCAGCGCCGCTGGCGTCACTGATGCATTGAACGGGAGCGCTGTTGTTGGAACATTTTCCAGCTATACCTTCGCTGGCCCCCACCTGTATTTCTTGTTTATCCTCGATATCACATGCAGCGGCAGATCCAGCGCCCAGTATTGCCATGAAACTGAGCAAGTAAAAATAGTTCCTCACGTTCCCTCCTTACTCAAAACAAAAGTTTCCTCACATTGCTGTAGTGAAAAATAGCACAGTGTTTTAAACACTAGTAGCAAACCAGCTAGTCGAACCAAAAGGAAACAAAGCACAACAACATTCGCTATCCATGGAACTGCAGAAAACGCGGCCCCTGGAAATCACTACGACAATTTTGTTTCCCTATAGGCGTAGTTTGTTTCGCCGTCTATCGCCCGAAAATCGCAAAGGCGACATCAATGTCCTTCGTGTCACCGTTCAAGCCTACCGCACTGTGCGTTACAAGGATCAGCGCAATGTTACGCTGGAGACACCGATGGCGTTGAAGAGCGTCCCGTTTAGCGTGTAAAGCTTACAGGCAGAGATCATTTCTTATGGGGACTACAGCGATCAGGTCAAACTGATTGTGGACGAAAACGCGCTTGGCGCTGCTGAGGAGTATACCGAGGTCAATATGCTTGAGGGCAAGCCTTGCAATATACTTTGGACAATTGTGTTCCGCTAATGCCGCTGGTTCCACTTATGTGGGCAGTATTCTGGATGGATATTGGGAAATTTGCTAAACGCCTCAATGTGGCCTTCATCGGCGTCTTGACCCTCGTAGCCTATTAATTCCTGAGCGACGCAAACATACTTCGCATCGCCTGCTTCATGTTTACCGACGCAGTGTTGCTATTGTGTTTCGCGGTTATGTGCCTGTGGATCTACGAGAGTCTATTGGCCAACAGTCTCTGGAAACGCGGCCAGCGCCAAATGGCCGAAACTATCGACAATGCTGCTTACTGGGTATTCCCTCTGGTTTATGCCCTTGGTCTGGTCCTCAATTTTTTCCATTCCCAGCGCAGCAAATTAAATTACCGACCGGGTCACCGTCCTTATGTTCTTAATAATATATATAATATTCAATAAGTTACGATCAGTGATAAACCTGTAGCAAGATCTCCACTACACCAGATTCCCGCATTTGTGAGTACTGGGCCTCAAATTTGTCGCATGGGTGAGATGCTACATCTCGAATGCAATAGAATAATTACACTTACTCGCAAGTGGGGAATTGGTATATCAATAAACATAACAAACCTGATGTGCGGCGTGGCAATAGTCCAGACTTCCTACCGGACCCGACCGCGTCTGGATACGAGTTTCAGCGATGAAAGCCGTACGCTGGTTTAAATGCACCTCAATTGCGATGTGTGATACGAATTTAGTCCGTGACCACTCATTCGATGCGCATCAGGATGACCGGCTCGGGAATTTCCAGGGAAGAGCATGAGTTCAATATTCCGCTTCTTCGATTTTTTCTTGCCTGCAAATTTGCGCAGCAATCCCGCCGATTTGATGCGCGGATATATCCTGATCGGCTTGATTACGACGAATATCCTGATCAGCCTGATAGTGCTGTTGATACTGCTCTATTTTCTGGACCTTGAGCAAAACACGCGGATTGGCGTGGGACTCAATATGCTTTGTCTGGTCGCCTATCTGGCAGCCCTGGCACTGTTAAAGAGAACGCAAAGCTTCCGAGTATGCGCCAATTTTCTGCTGGCCACGTTGGCAGCAATTATTGTTGTCGGCATTCAGATTACCGGTGGCTATATGGAATCACCTGTACTGCAACTGGCATTGCAGCTGCCGGTCACAGCATTTTTGCTTCTGGGATTACACGCTGGAATACTGTGGCTTCTGGCAACCGCATTGATCTGCCTTATCTGCTACCTCAGTGTGCTGACGAATTTCGGCTATGTTCAGCTGCTGCAAAATCAGGCGCTGATTGATGCGATGTACGTTGCGCTGCAATACACCCTGTTTTTGACAGTCGGCGGCGCGCTGGTGATATACGAAGTAATTAATAGCCAGCTTACCAAAATGCTAAACGAGGAACGAAACCGATTTGAACATAAAGCGAGCCACGATGACCTCACCGGCATTCCCAATCGATTTGAATTCTTCCGCAGACTGAAAAATGTGATTGACGAAGCACGGGAACGTGAACACAAAGTCGGCATCGTCTATATCGATCTGGATGGTTTCAAGCCAATTAACGATTTGCTCGGCCATCACATGGGCGACGAGGCATTGAAGTCAGTTGCGTCTCGCCTGCAAAAAATACTACGCCTTTCTGACACCACTGCGCGGCTGGGTGGCGATGAGTTCGCACTGATCTTGCCAGGCATCCATGTGCCCCATGACATAGAAGCTATCATGCCAAAAGTACTGGACGCGATTAAAAAACCCATTCACATAAATGGCGTGGATGTAGTGGTAAAAGCGAGCTGCGGTGTTGCGGTATTCCCCAATCATTCGGAAGATCACAGCGCTCTGTGCCGCTATGCCGATCTGGCGATGTACCGCGCCAAGGAAGAGCAAGACGCCTACCTGATCTTCGATGAAAGCATGAAGTCAAACAAGTCGTAGAACGCCCTATTGCTCTGCAGCAGATTGCAGTGTGACCTGCCTAGTAAGTTGCGCTGTGACTCTGGCATGATCAGCGCGACTGAGTCGCACCCGCGTAAAGAATATAAACGCTACCAGTGCAAGACTCGAAACCGTAAGCACGGTGAACCAGCCAAGTGACTGCAGAACACTCTCGCCGACCTTACCTGGCTCCAGACCAGGCGACATTCCCGACAGGTCGATTACCATACCCGCGAGCAGTGAACCTATGCCGGTCGTTGCCTTGCCGACAAACGAGCCGGCAGCGAATACTACACCTTCCTGACGCCGGCCTGTTGCCAGCTGCTGTTCATCGAGAATGTCAGCCCACAATGAAATCCCCAGTGCCTGTAGGGAAACGATCATCAGTACCCCAATACCGATATTCAACATTTGCAGCGGATAGATAATGGGGTGTCCATTCTCGGGCAACAAACCGACCAGACGGCCGCCTATAAACCACAGGATGTTCAGTGCGAGGCCAAGACTGGCTGCCGCTAGTAGTGTCGGCTTGTCGAAGCGGCGTCCCAAACGATTCAGTATGGTAAACGCCAGCAAGGTGGCAACTGCGATGGGAAAGACAAACCCGGCCAGCTGGTTGGTACTGAACTCCCAAAAATAGGTGCCCAGATATAAACCCAGCGTGGTATAGACCCCGGCACATACGCCAAAGGCAAGATTCGCACCCATGGTGACTCTGAAATTGCGATTTTGATAAATCACTTTCAGATCACCAATTGGCTGAAGCCAGCTGAAGGTCTGCCCGGCTTTTGCCTGCGGTAAACGGGCAATAGTGGAGCGGGTACCAACGATACAAACCAGTGCGGTAACGCCTGCTACGAGCGCAGATAACACGCCATACTGCCAGTAATTGCTTGCCAGTAAACGTCCATCGATGCCGTCATGGGGCTGAAAAAACAGTGTGAAGGCAATAGCCGGTAACAACATACCTGCCAACCAACCCATGGCTACCCGGGCCTTGGCGATAACGGTGCGTTCATCATAGTCGGCAGATAACTCTGCTCCCATCGCCGAGTAGGGAATGAAGTAGATTGTCAGAAAGGTTCGCAGCAATACTGAAATCGTCAATAGCCAAAGAAATAGCCCGAGTTCGCCCAACCCATCAGGCGGCGCAAACAGCCCGAGAAACAATAATGCCGTAGGTAGCCCTCCTGCCAACATCAGCGGATGACGCCGCCCCCAGCGCGAGTGCAGGCTGTCTGACCAGCTTCCCACTATCGGGTCTGAGATCGCATCCCAGGTGAGCGCTATAAACATGGCGAGGCCCGCCAATGTACCGCTAAGGCCATGTACCTGCGTGTAATAGAACACCGCAAAATTGGTGTAGGCTGCATCTTTCACGGAGAAAGGAATATTGCCTATCGCGTAGGTCCACTTTTCTGTGGCGCTCAGAGCTTGCACCGGTTGTATCACCTATTATTTTGTTGAATCCGATGGAGTGGCTTAGGGTTTGTGCTCACCTGCTGGCAGCTCGACAACACTAGCAGATTGAGGGAAATTGCGCTCCAGCCAGGAAAGAAGATGTGCGTTAAAAATGGTAGCCTGTTCCTGTTGCACCCAATGGCCGGCTTTCTCAATGAGATGCATCTCGAGCCTGGAGCATCGTTGTGGCATATCGGCAGCGAATTCCGGTCGAAGTGCCGGGTCCCAGTCCGCCATCAACATCAGGCACGGTATGTCCAATGGTGTTACGCCGACTCCTGGATGCGCCAGCGCGTTGTGATCAATATTGCGGTACCAGTTAATTCCACCGCGAAATCCCGTGGATGAGAACGCCTCGACATAGCTCTCAAAGTCTTCATCGCTGAATAACGGTTCACCCAACTCCGGTGTGGATTCAATATCCAGGAACGGATTCATATTCAGTTTGCCATCCGCAAAAGCAACAGCGTAAAGCTCCTCCAGCGGCACTCCGGTGCGCATAATTTTCGACAGGATCGATCGCACATGCTGATCCATATGGGTTTCTGCAACGCCCGGAAGCTGAAACCATGCAACGTACTGTCGCTCGATATCACCGCCCACCAGATCAGCATGCACCGCCACACTGGGAAAAGGCATATAGGGTGTGCAAGCTGCCGCGACACCGGCCACTCGCTGAGGATGAAGGACGGGCATTGCCCAAGCGACGAATCCACCCCAGTCATGCCCGACGAAGACGGCTTTATCAATATCCAATGCATCAAGCAAGGCAACCAGATCGCCAGTCAATTCCTCGATACTATAAGCTTCTACTCCCGGCGGACAGGAACTGCCACCATAACCTCGCATATCGGGTGCAACTGCGCGGTATCCTCGCGCTGAGACTGCGGCCAGCTGGTGTCGCCAACCCAGCGCCAGATCGGGAAAGCCGTGGCAAAATACTACGGCAGTGCCAGCTCCAGTTTCGTAGGTAGCGAGATGAAAATCAGGGTCACAGGAACGGCCGGGTAGAGTAATTTTTTTTGGCGCGATGTCGGCCATCCAATCTCCTGCATCGAAAGCATCCAAATATGTCGTAGTTGTTGCTCCGAACCAGTTTGTCCAATAACATGACAGGTGTCAATTTAATGCACTGCGGCGCATCTGCGTCGCACAACTGACCTGCTCATTCATCTTTTAGCAAATTACCGCTTTCGGGAGACGGCCGTACATGGGAACACGGGCACGAGGAAGACCTGCGCAAAGTGCCATCGCCGACGACGCACTGCTCGATGAAGTTCTGCAATCATTTGGAGAAAATGGCTATGACGGCACCTCGGTAAGAGAGATCGCGCGTCGTCTTGACGTTAGCCACAACCTGATTCCTCAGCGCTTCGGCTCCAAAGAAAATCTATGGTATGCCGCAATTGATCACGGTTTCGGCCGCTTGAGTAACGATCTGAAACGCGAGGCTCAGGCACTGGGCAGCGACGAACTGCTGATACTACGCGGGTTGATTCTCAGCTTTATCGAAATCAATGCACTGCACCCCTCCCTGCTGCAAATCATCAATCAGGAGGCGAGTCAGCCTGGTCCCCGTCTCGACTATCTGTTCGACACCTATATCAAACCGGTCCGTGATTTTGGCGAAGCCTGGCTCACACAGCTGGTGAAGCAAGGTCGCATCAAACCGATCTCGGTTTCCTTGCTGTATTTTCTGATGACACACGGTGCTGGTGGCCTGTTCGCCCAACCCGCGCTGACTAAACGGCTTGGCAGAGGTGCAACGAGCAAGGTCAAAGTCTCTATTCGCGAGCAGGCGGAAAGTGCGGTCAGCGTTATATTCGATGGCCTTTTGCCTCGCTAGAGCCGTTACAAGCCAGGTGACGACTGAATCAGAGTTAAATTGACAGCTGTCACGCATTGATTCAGACTGTCAAAGCAGGTCATTATTCTGGCATTGTTGTAATAATAATCAGGCAGAGTGAATTGACGACATTGATCTCAGAATCTACGCGGTCTCCCGCGCCACTTATTTTTCAGTGGGGCGTTTTCCCTATTGTGATGAGCTCGGCGGTGTTGGCGGCATGGTGGCTGATGCATGGTGGAATGTCGCCGCCACTGGCAATTCTCGGCCCCCAGTTTGCGGCCTTCGCGATCGTCGCCATTTTTGAACATGTGTATCCCCACCACACCAGTTGGAACTCACCCCGCGCCGATGTCAGCGTGGATGCTCGCCACGCGATCAGCATCGCCATACTGATTGCCGTGATCACGCCGCCCGTGGTTGCGGCGGGCGTAGCTATCGGCGGCTGGCTCTCCGACCGCATTGGCATCGGGCTGTGGCCAACCGAATGGCCTCTGCTGGCGCAGATCGTTCTGGTACTGGTGATCGGCGAACTACCCGGATACTGGGTACATCGTTTTGAGCACCAGTGGGATGGGTTGTGGCGTTTTCATACCGTACACCACAGCGCTCCACGTCTTTACTGGCTAAACGCCGGGCGTTTTCACCCTATTGACTCCTTCCTCACTTTCGCGCCGTCCTACCTACTATTGGTGGTCATGGGGAGTGGTGAAGTGATGCTCTCCTACTTCGGGTTAATAACGGCTATTCACGGCATTTTCCAGCACGCCAATGTGCAACTAAAGCTGGGACCACTTAACTGGTTTTTCAGTATGGCAGAATTGCATCGGTGGCATCATTCCAAGACAGTCGTTGAAGCGAATCATAACTATGGTCAAACAGTCAGTGTCTGGGACTGGGTTTTCGGCACGCGTTATCTGCCATCAGACCGCGAGCCGCCGGAGGACATAGGAATTGCAGACATGAAGAACTTTCCCATGACCTGGTGGGCGCAAATTCTGGCACCCTTCCGGTGGCGACAGATCCAGCAGGCCAACCGGGCGAAACCAATGGATCAGAATAGTGCTGTCCCTGTCATCGATTAGGGCTGACATCGTTGCGCAGATAGAACAATCGGGTGGCCGGCACGATGAAGCCGACATCTATGGCGGCTCAAGCGGTGATCTCGGGCTAACCGGTGGTCCGGACAGCATGTCCTGGGAAATCAACGGCGACCTTTCCAGCATCGGTGCCGCCGGCGTCGCCGCTATTCTGATGGAGGTACTGCACCCGTCTGTAATGCATGGGGTGTTTACACAGTCGTCCTATCGAAAAGATCCCTATACGCGTTCGCGTAACACGCTCGGCTATGTTCTGCGCACAACATTTGGTAATACCAATGCCGCGACCGAAGTAATCGAGAAGGTCAAACGTATTCATAGTCATGTAAATGGAATACGTGCAGATGGCGTGGCGTATCACGCACTGGATCCCGAACTGATTGCCTGGGTACACACCTGTATTCCCTGGGCAATCATGACAGCTTTTGACCGCTACACGCGTCCCCTGAGTCGGGCAGAGAAAGACCAGTACCTCCGCGAGCAGGCTGTGATAGGCCGCATGGGCGGTGCCGTTTGGGTTCCAGAAACTGTGAGCGAATTGGAGGACTACGTGGAGCGGATGCGTCCGCTAATGGCCTACAACGACCAAACTACACAGTTTGTAGACTTTCTCCTGGGAAACAGCGGCGATTTTGCAACAACCAGGTGGCAACGATTCGATGCCAAAATCAGCCTAAATGCAGCAATGACACTGATGCCAAACTGGGCACGCAAGATGACTGGCACGTATAAACGGCAATTGTTTGTGCGTTATTTCTTCGAACCCAACGCAAGACTAAAGACCAGGCTGGTCCGTTGGGCGGTAAGAGACTTGCCCTGCAAGACGCTGGCGTTAGCCAGAGTGTCTGGAAGCGAACTCAACTATACAACACCACCGCCCTTACACTCACAACAACATGCCGCCTGAGCAACACAATCAGCTGCTTGCTTCGTCTGAGTTTGACCCAATAGAATAAGAGGGATAAAAAATGCGCACCGGCACACATGCTTCAGTGACGTTCCGCTTTCTGCTCAGCATAACTTTTGTTTTGCTGGGAGCCTGCACCGATCCAGTAGTTGAAGATATGCGGGCCCGATCACGCGAAATACCGCAATGGTACGAAGACGCAAAGCTGGGCATATTCATTCACTGGGGCCCCGCGTCGGTACCAGCATTTGCATTCGGTCCTCCATTGCGACCGGGCGAACTGGAAGAAATCATGTTCGGTGATTCTCCACGCAAGGAAATGCCCTACGCCGAATGGTATCTCAATGCCATGAACTACCCCGATAGTGAAACTGCGCGCTATCACGCAAAGACTTACGGAAATGCACCCTATACGGATTTCAAACCGATATACGAGCAACATGTAGCGCAGCGCTGGGACCCCGATGCATGGGCCGACTTATTTCAGAGGGCGGGCGCAAAATACGTGGTCCTGGTTACCAAACACCATGATGGCTATACGCTCTGGCCCAGTTCCGTCAAAAATCCGAATCGGGATAATTGGGGCTCACCACGGGATATGGTTGGCGAGCTCGCCACTGCAGTGCGCGCGCGTGGTATGCGCTTTGGGACCTACTACTCCACCGGTCTGGACTGGAGTTTTGAAATGGTGACAAAAGGCGACAGAATCCGGGATATTCTACTCAGTGCACCCACCAGCCAGTCGTACGGAGATTACGTGTTTGCACAGATGGAGGAACTAATCGACCGCTATCACCCGGATGTCTTGTGGGCAGATATCGGCTATCCCTCAAAAGGTAGGCAGGGCGAATTATTTGAATACTATTTCGAAAATGTACCCGACGGCACTGTCAATGATCGGTGGGGTGCAGTAGACACCCTTGGACAGATGGCACGGGTTCCAGGTGTTACCTGGGTATTGAAAGCCCTAGGCCGCATGCTAATGTCCGACCAATCCGCAGCAATGAAGGATGATCCTGCTCGCTTTGGATTTAAGACAGCGGAATACGACAGCTTTACGGATATACCCCCTTTCAAATGGGAATCTACACGCGGACTTGGAGGATCTTTTGCGTATAACGCCAGTGAAACAGCCGCCGATATGCTTACCGCATCTGACCTCGTTGATTTTCTAATCGATACCGTGTCCAAAAACGGCAACGTACTTATCAATGTCGGTCCAGACAGCTTCGGACAAATCCCGCCGATTCAACAATCACCACTGCTGGGCCTGGGTGATTGGATGGCGGTAAACAGCGAGTCCATCTACGGCACTCGTCCGTGGAAACGATTTAAAAACCAACGTGGCCGTGAGTTACGATACACCCAAAAAAACAAGATGTTGTATGCCATCGTTTTGGGTGACACTCAGAAGCGGTTTAGCATTGAGCAGCCGGACGTCGAATGGCGCAAAGTTGATGTTCTCGGCGCCGAAGTGGTGCAAACAGAGTCACACAATGGCATGTTGAACATCGTTATCGATAGGGCAATGCCGGGGCCGGCAGTAGTGGTGCGATTTACGCTCCCCTGAGCAGGAAGGGGAGAACTGAAACGACTAATGCGGCCGAGCTCAGGGCTCAGCACGTCTGTATGCGCTAAAAGTAACTTCAACCAAGGAATCGAAGCGCTTCAGAAACCCAACAGTTCCAGCGGCATGCGATTCGAGCGACTTTAGTAGATTTTCTCCCTGTTCTGATTGGAATCGGAGCGTCAAACAATAGGACTCTACCGTAACGGAGAACGCTGGGGATAATGGTTGCGTATTCAGGATTTCAATTTCCTCTATCTCCTGAGTCGTCGTATTGAAAAGTATGGTACCGCGAAGCTTATCGGCTGAATCCTCGAACGCCTCAACCCTGGGCTGGAAAAACAGCTTGCTATAGCCAACAGCACTCTCTGTCGATTCCAGCGTTTGTCGATCTGCCAAATTTCCGTAGCCCCTGTGATAGGGGTCCTCTCCGTCAATGCGCTCTACTTCCGCATCATGAAAGTTATCCAGTTGCCTTTGGTCTGGAGGTACTCCATCCAATGTGATCAGCTGTCGCTTCTCATAGTTACTTCGCCGGGGATCACTATGAACTACACGAAGCTCATCGTTTTCAGCCACTTCCATGGCGTAGTACCAGTCAACATCAAGATCCGTCGCATCCAGCTTTTTTAGCGCGGAGATGACCACTTGGTGTGGATCTTTGGCCTCGGCCAGGACAGTAATATTCCAGAACGGTGGAAGAATAATTCCTACGAAAAAACAGCTCTTGGTCAGGACTTCATTAAACAAAGTCGAAGCGACACCTAAGCGCAACTTAGGCGGGGTCCGGTTAGGAATCGATTGCTGCAGTATTGAATAACTTCTTCGCAACGCCAGTGCTAGCGACAACCCGAGCTTCTCTATACTGCTTCCGGAAGTGTCCCTCGGCGTAACTGAATGTTGTATTTCACCAACTGGTACAACATCATCAACTTCTTCCAACGCGAAGGGTTCTCGATCGATTCAAGCAGATCGGCTGGGAATACACTCTTATAAGTGGGAATAGCATACTTGGCACGAATCGATTCCAGTGAATTGTTCCACTCGGTCTCCCATTCTATATTCATCATGGCAGGTGTATTGCGACCATGTTGCCAGGCTTCAGTAATTATCTGCATCAGAATAGTAAAACCTCTGGGTTCCGTGGTAGTTGACATCGCAAGACCTGCTGCCAGAAACATTGCTGAATAGTTGTGGCCAAATTGCGCCAATTGAAAAGCCGAAATGGCAATTTCATTCGATGAATTTGTGGTATACCCCGCGACCAAGTGCCACACATCATGCATCTGTAATATGCGAGCATTGAGGTAATGTAACGTATGCGGCATAGCACTTAGTTTGATCGATTCTCGATCCAGCACTTCTGGGTCGTAACCATTCTCCACGATCATTTTGTAAAGAGATGCACCAAGACTGTTTTGCGGACAGCCGGCCAAAGCCTCAATATCGGTATGGCCCGGAATGGGGCTGGTGACCGCAACGGCGGCGCCAGGATGATTGCGTGCATGAGCCTCAGCTATACGCTCAAAATCTGAGTGTACAGCCCCGCCCAATGACGCAACTGCAACGGTAATAGTGAGTGCGTCGTAACCTTCTGGTGGACCTTTTACAACTTCCCAAAAGGCCTCCCAAAAGCTGTCTTCCAGCGGAGCTTCGGGTACATTAGTCGGAATTTCGGCAATCTCGCCAGTACCCAGCCATGCGGAAGCGATGTTATCGTAAACTGCGGTAGCTGCATCGGGGCAGGAATAACCCACCCAAATCAAGGCACCTGTAAGATGAATTCTACCGGTCTGCTCACCGCGCTTAGCCGCTGCAACGGCCCGCGCAATGGCAGGCGCATCAGTTCTACTACTAGCCTGCTGAATTTCGCTGCGCAATCTCATGATCGATCTCCTTGCAGTCGAAAAGTGAATGAGGTGTTTGCTGAATGCTTGGTGATTTGGGTCATAGTCTAATATGTACAGGTGTCAATTATACTATATCGCTGCTCTATGGCCAGTAGGCACTCGAACGAATAGTCTTGTTACCGTACTCACGCAACTACAAATACCATAGCACCTCGCCCGATAGGAGCCTATCAGTAACCAAATGTTTTCAATTATTATTAAAAGATTCGAAGCAAAAGAAACCGCAGCTTTCATTAACGGAAGCTGCAAAGAAGTCTTTCAATTGATACGGAGACCTACTGTGAGCGATATATACAATTCAGTATGCTTAAATCCGCCAATCTATGCATAGTTTTGCTAAAGCAAGCGCGAACTTTCTTTTTCCAACTCACGTTTTCCTTACGGAGTATGTTGACGCCTTCCTGCTCCCTCTTGCTAAATCTGCAATTACTAATAACGGACCTAACTACGGCCCCACTTGCTGCCAGCCTGCTCAGCCGCATTCGCACGGCCCCACTTGCTGCCAGCCTGCTCAGCCGCATTCGCACGTCCCCACTTTTGCCAGCCTGCTCAGCCGCATTCGCACGGCCCCACTTGCTGCCAGCCTGCTCAGCCGCATTCGGCGTCCCCACTTGCTGCTGCCTGCTCAGCCGCATTCGCACGGCCCCACTTGCTGCCAGCCTGCTCAGCCGCATTCGCACGTCCCCAAGGGTTGCTGCCAGCCTGCTCAGCCGCATTCGCACGGCCCCACTTGCTGCCAGCCTGCTCAGCCGCATTCGCACGGCCCCACTTGCTGCCAGCCTGCTCAGCCGCATTCGCACGGCCCCACTTATAGCCTCCACGAGGGGCAATGGTACTAGCTTCTCTTGTTTCGGACTCGGTGCCTCTCTGGGCGTCTTTACCCCATTTGTAACCGACCAATACATCAGATGAATTTGACTCTGCGCCTGCTAATGATCTACCTGAACTACTCTATGCACAAAATCTTATCTAGCATCTCGCTTGTTCTTACAACGTCACTACTTTGCGGTTCTGCAACCGTTAGAAGTTGGCGAAGTAATTGCAAATGCAAAACCAATAATGCCTGCGTACCCAATAATTCGAAGTGTTTTCATAGACTTCACCTGCCTTCTCTAATTGAATATCTGGATAATGTGACTGTGTTCACCAAAACCAACTCCCTACAGGACCTGAGTCGCAATCTGGTGCATAGGTTCTTGACGTATTTATAAAATGTATGGGTGGGGAAAAGAAGCTGTCTATATGCCCTGTTTTGGGTAGGCTGGCGCTGCGTGCACCCGTGGTTAAGAAACGAATCGAGAGAGGGCAACCTCAACGACTTCTGGATGTTAGATCAAGCGACTATGAGGAGCCATTGGCTCACTAACCCGAAAAGGTTAGGAGATGCTCTCAGGGACAGTAGATATGCGCGGTTACTGCGCTTGGTTGACTGAAGCGGGCTTGCTTGAGAGCATCTCAATTGCCGCCTTTTCTTGAAGGTAGAGTTCTTTCCAATCGAAGGGAGAATCCTGCACAGACGGCTGGATCGACGACCCCTCGGCTGCCAATCGCTCTATGTGATCCTTTACGCCCCATCTCCGGCTTTTACTAAGGCCCTCATCGCTGGGTTCAGAAGAAACTAGAGCATCCAACCTCGGCAGACTAGGGGCCCCATTCTCTCCGACAATTGCCGGTCCATAGTAGTGTTCATGACCGGCAATGTCCGCCTCTATATTCCAATCGAGGTTTCCACATCCTTTCCTCCCCAGCAGGACAGCTCGTGTTGCGGTCACGTATCCGGATCCTTGCTGGAATGGGCTATAGGCGAGTTTGCCGTCGTGGTTGATAGCGGGTTCTGCACTTGTCATGAGTTTGCACTTGAGGTCGTCCGGAGTTAAATCTGGTTCCAATTGGAGCAATAAAGCAAGAATTCCAGAGACGAATGCACTCGCCTGCGAAGACCCGGTGGACACAAACTCACCCGTACTGAGAATATCTTCAGGTTGATCCTGGGCGATGGCTGATTGTGGATGAATCAGGCCGGTGATGTGTCCGCCCAGTCCTACGACATCCGGTTTGATATGCCCGCTGGGAGTGGGACCCCGGGAGGAAAAATCTGGTACATAATCATCATCTCTGGTGTTTGGCGTCCATGAGTCAGTGACTGCACCCACTGTAATGATATAAGGCACATTTCCCGGAGATCCTATAGTTTCAGCGTCTGGCCCCTCATTTCCAGCCGCTGCCACTACTGCAATGCCATCTGCCCAGGCCCTCATAACCGCCTGATCAACCGGATCTTCCCAGTAGGGCCATCTGGGCTTTTGTGCGAACGAGAGGTTCAGGACGCGGATATTGTACTTGGACCGGTTATCGACGACCCATTGAATGGCGCGCACAATTTCCAACACGTGCGCAAATCCCTGCCTATCCAATACTTTAACAGCAACCAGGCTGGCATCCGGGGCAACTCCTTTGTAAGTACCAGAAGGTTTGCCATTGCGGATAGTGCTGTCACTATTTGCAATCACACTAATCATATGGGTGCCATGCCCACTTTCATCAATCACTTCACTGTCCAATGTGTCGGTCAATGCATCATAGCGTGCGAGTACGCGGCCCCTCCCCGCAGTATCGTTCAGCAAACTATCATTCTCCCACAATCCAGAATCCACCACGGCCACGGTCACGCCCCTGCCGGTAACCCCCTGAAGGTGCAAGGCGTCTACTCCTCCCACTTCGTTGTAATAAAAATCCTCGTGGTTGTTTTTGTATCCCGGTACCAGATCGGTGCTACAGCCGCCAGTAAAGCTTGCCTCAAGAGTGAAATCGCGTTGCTGGAGAGTGCGGGAGATTGACTCCGGAATCGGGCTAGCAAAGCTGACTTTCAAATCGGTCCGACCATCCACTTTCAGACGATCTGAAGGAGAGAATTTCAGAGTCATTGATCCTATTGCAGAATCCTCATAGAGCTCGCGAGCGATTTCTGCGCCACCTAAGGTTATCGAACCCACCGCGCCCAACGCAGGTGGCCATTCGAACTTGAGTTGCTCCAGGTACGCGGTAGGTTCACGCTTATTATATAGTGGCCAAACAAGGCCTTCTGGTACCACCTGGATCTCAATGTGACCTCGAACTTTGCATCCCTGCTCAACCAGCGGCTCTAAGAGTTTGCTTGAATCTGCAAGGTCATCCAAATGCCGAGTAATCAATGGAGAGTCGAGTACCTTCTTAAACTGCTCCGGACTCAATCGAGCGCCAACAGAATTTATTATATGCAGATCATGGGTAACTCTCCCGCCTGCGTGTTCCACCAGGCTGGCTAGTTCCGTCGAGGAGGAGCCCTGCAAGAGAACAAGCAATTCTTCAGGTTCTGCATGCAATGCGTCGATGTTGAGCAGGATAATAGCGAAAAGCACAGCGGTGTAAATGGGGCGCTTCATCGGTGTCAATCGGCAGCTTGTTACTCGCTGCCCTTTGCTGTCTGAATCTGTGAGAGAAAGTTTGCCTGTAACATACTGGGCACATCCTCAGGATAAATCGGTCGCGCGAAGTAGAAGCCCTGGAAAAGGTCACAGCCTTTTTCAACGAGATACGCTAACTGGCTCTTAGTTTCGATCCCTTCGGCTATCACTCGAAGGTTAAGTGTTTTTGCCAAAGCCAGAATGGCGTCTACAATCGCTGCCCCATCAAGCGTATCCAGATCAGAAATAAAACTGTGGTCGATTTTGAGTGTATTAATAGGAAAGCGTTTCAGGTAACTCAACGATGAGTACCCTGTGCCAAAATCATCAACCGCAAGGTCTACGCCAAGGTCCTTCAGAGCGCGCAGCTTAGCTATATTGGTTTCCGCATCATTCATGATCGCGCTTTCGGTCAGTTCTAACTCCAGACGCTCTGGAGGTAGCCCGGATTGTTCCAGAAAACCCGCTACCCATTCAGGCAAATTGCTCTGGTTAAACTGCAACGGTGAAATATTGACGCAAACGCGAAATGCCTTCAATCCCAGGGTATCCCAATAAAGGCAGTGCCGCGCCACCTCACTCATTACCCACTCACCGAGTTCTATAATTTGTCCTGTACTCTCGGCGACAGGTATAAATTCCTGAGGTGAGACCATGCCGCGGGTGGGATGTTTCCAGCGCACAAGTGCTTCCATACTTACCACTTCGCCGGTTGCGCAATCTACCTGCGGTTGATAGCGCAGCTCGAGCTCATGGTTACGCATGGCCTCTCGCAACTCTTCTTCCATTTTGAGCTGTTCGACAGCTCTGGAATTCATATCTTCATTATAAAACCTATAACAGGCCCGACCTTCTGCTTTGGCGACGTACATAGCTGTATCAGCGTTGCGAATTAACGTATCTGGATCATTTCCATCCTGAGGGTATAGCGCTATGCCTATGCTGGGTGTCACAACGGGATTATGTGACTGCAGTGCAATCGGCTCCGAAAGACTGTTCAGTATTCTCCTTGCTACCTTTTCAATATCGGCGATATCCGAAACATCAGATAGCACTACCGTAAACTCATCCCCACCGAGTCTTGCGATTTCAGTCGTGCCATCAGTCCTTTCATCGTCTTCGCCGCTGGCCTCGGAAAAATAGTTGATGGCGTCCTCTTCGCGTAATTCCATCGTCAGTCTTTTGGCGATCTCCACCAGAAGACTATCGCCACGCGCGTGTCCAATTGAATCGTTGATGCGCTTGAAGTGATCCAGATCAATAAACAATAGGGCAGCAGATGTCTTGTGTCGCTGACTTCTTCGAAGCAGCCGATTCAATTGCTCATTAAAACTTCGTCTATTGGGAAGACTGGTAAGTGGATCGTAGTATGCCAGATAACGGAGTCGGTCTTCCTGGCGCTTAAGCGAATTAAACGCGCTGCTGGCACGCAACATGTACTGCACATCCCTACCTAACAGTGACCAGTTCACTGGCTTTGTCTTGTACTGGGTTGCGCCTGCATCAAAACCCTGATCAATGGACTGCCGATCATCCGAGCCGGTTACGATCATAATTGGAATTGATTCACCTTGCGGCAACTCTCTTATGCGTTGGCAAACTTCCAACCCCGTTATTCCCGGCATCTCAACATCCAAGAAAACCAGGTCAGGCCGCTCACGTACAAACGTGTCGATCGCCTCAAAACCGTTCGAGGCTTCAACAACAAGCATATCCTCTGCTTCCAGACATTGCCGCGTCAGAAAACGGACATTCTGGTCATCGTCAACGACCAGTATCTTTGCTTGATGGCGGATAAGATCTGTACTCGGCATTTGCTGGGGGAGGTAATGCGTTTAGCGGTATTTGTAGGCTATCATTACTGGAGGCCCGCTACTAGTGCGAAAAGGAAATGGGGGCACAGCCGGCCAGCCTCCTCGGTTGCCGCCGGGATAACAGTGCAGAGGGGAGAAATCTGGCACGATGCGATTGTATCCGGCCGCGCTACTCAAAATTCTAATGCCGGCAGTGCTGATAAGCGGTGCCGCCATTGGTCGTGCGTATATTGATCTCCTAAGCAGCGATGCACGTGTTATTTTGGAAAATTTACCCTATCTTATCTGTTTCGCCGCAGTACTCATGGCACACCAGTTTAACCGTAGCAGGTTAATGATGACCGCCTTCGGCGTGGCAATTTTTTATTGGACAGTTCAGCGCTATTTGCAAGTAAGCATAACTCAAGCAGACGCGGGACGGGGATACCTTGCACTAAGCATGGCACTACCAGTACTTACTTTTTTTCTATTGTTAATTCCAGAGAGAGGTATCTGGAACCTGTATGGATTTGTATTTTCGCTCGCATTTATCCTTCTAGGCCTAATTTGTACTCAGCTAGGACCCTGGTTACCGGAAGTCAATGAAGCTGCGCAGGCATATTATGCGCCAAGACCGTTCCAAGGCTATGTGCTTTCTTTCGGAGCCACTTTGTTAATTGCATTGGTCGCAGTGATTGGAATCGCGATTTTGTGCGTGCGAAACGAAGAGGTAGAAGCAGCTTTACTGGGTGCATTGGCATCGCTTTACCTGGTACTGGCCTTTCTTCATGTGGAGCACATTTCCATAGCAATGTGTACCTCTGCCGCCCTATGCCTTGTCTGGGGCCTGCTACGAAGCTCACATGCGATGGCGTATCGCGACGAATTGACCGGGCTGCCTGGACGGCGGGCACTGAATGAACGACTGAAGGTCCTGGGAAGCAGCTATTGCATCGCGATGCTGGATATTGATCACTTCAAGCGATTCAATGATACCTATGGCCACGATGTTGGTGATGAAGTGCTAAAACTTGTTGCATCTAGATTATGTAAGGTAGGGGGAGGTGGAATCGCATACCGCTATGGCGGAGAAGAGTTTTGCATTGTATTTCCCCGTCGTGAATTGGACGAAGTCCAGCCCCATCTAGAACGGGTAAGAGAGGAAATTGCGAATTACAGAATGTCACTAAGAGATCGCAACCTGCGACCAGTCCGCAAGAAAGATGGCTCTCGGAGACGCGGAGCAACACGCTTGGGCAGTGATCAGATATCGGTAACTATCAGCGGAGGAATAGCCGCTCGCTCACCGGAACATTCTGACCCGGAGACGGTCATTGCAGCCGCTGATAAGAAGCTTTACCAAGCCAAAAATGCGGGGAGAAACCGCCTCGCCTGGTAGAGTCAACTCAGGATAATAACTGCCCGCGACGCTTGAGGCCTTGCTCCTGCACAAATCGCGGCAATTTCTGCAAAGGGATGGCCGGGCTATAATAGAAACCTTGTACCTGGTGGCAGTGATGGTCACGCAAAAACGCAATCTGCTCATGCGTTTCCGCCCCTTCTGCGACAACCAACATACCCAAACGGCGCCCCATTTCGATAATCATGGTACATACAGCTTCTTGATGCTCATTGTGGGGTAAATCGCGCACAAAGCACGCATCGATTTTGAGGGCTGAAATTGGCAATTCAGTCAGGTGGGTAAGCTGCGAAAAGCCAGTTCCAAAATCGTCCAACGAAAAAGAAATACCAAGTTCCCGCAGTTCGTCCATTCTAGCCTTGATTCCGCCAGGACTCTTGAGGATTGTCGATTCCGTTAACTCAAATTCAATGCGCGAGGCATTGGCGCCGCTGCGTGCAATGATGTCTTTAACGATTTCTACAAAACGATCATCCTGAATTTGGGAAAATGATATATTCACAGCCACATCGACATGCTGAAGCTTTTGTTCTTTCAGCCAAACCTGCGCGCTACAGGCATGCTGAATCACCTGGTAGCCTATTGTCTTCATTAATCCCATATCTTCGCAAGCGGAAATGAACTCGCCGGGCAACACCAACCCGCGCTCGGGATGATTCCAACGCAACAAAGCCTCAAGTCCTACCAAATGCCCGGTAGCCAGATCTATGCGCGGTTGATAGTGCAGCTCAAACTGATTTTTTCGTACCGCGGTCCGCAACTCAGCTGCCAGTGAACTGTTACCTGAAATGTCGAAAGTCAACCTCTCCGAGTACCGAATATAGCAGCCGCCCTCCATACTTTTTGCCTGCTGCATGGCGCTTCGAGCATGTTCTACCAAATCTGAAAACTCCGCGCCATCTTCCGGATATATGGCTGAGCCAATACTCGCTTCCACTGCCACCTGCTGTTCGCTCAGTATCATGGGTGCTGAAATAGATTTAAGCATTTTTTCAGCTATTAGCTGCACATCAGCTGCCGAACTTACATCCTCCAGAACCACGGCGAATTCATCACCACCTAACCGGGCAATACTGTCCGTACTACGCATTTTATTGATAAGACGGCGTGATATGGATTTGATCATCACATCACCGTCAGCCTCACCATAGTGATCGTTGATGTTGGCGAATTGATCTATGTTTATGTACAGCAGCGCGGTATTAAAACCATAACGCTCCGAACGTCCCATTGCCCGTTCCAGATGCGCACGAAACCCCACTCGATTGAGGGCACCGGTCAGTGGGTCCCGATTTGATAGCTGCCTAATTTGTTCTCTGGCCTGCTTGAGCTGGATGCTGTAGTCCAAAACCCGGTGAACGAGCGCGTCCTGTAACTGCCCGCGTACCAGGTAATCTTGAGCGCCGAGTTCGCGGAGTTGCGTGAACATATCCTGGTCCGGCTCATCCAGCAAAAGAATCAGGGGAGCTATAGCTTCATGTTTGCTCGCCAGACGGAGCAGATACTCCGTTTCCGGGCCGCAGGCCATGATTACGGCATCTACCATAGGATCCAGCAGGGCCTCGAGCGGCCGTTCTATGGCCTCAGAAGGTGCGAGGTGAAACCTCGCAGGGCGTGCGCGTTCCAGGGATGCAGCAATGATGAGGTGGTCAGTCTTATTTTCGGAAATGATCAGTACTGTGTGCTGTTCCACGCTTTTGTCCTGGCTACTAAACCGATGAACACTGGCGTTTGCGACGCACTCTTTAGTCAGGGTTTCCCTTTCCTGGTCCGTGCGCAGTACAGTGCTTATTCTTTATATAACATCAAGTTATACGGAATTACTAAGTGAATTTCTAGTAAATGTTTATTTAAAATTACCAATCCCCAACATCACTTGGATGAGCAGGCCCCGCAACGGTCAATGTGTGCTTGGCGGCCAGGTGATTACCGCAAGCTCCAAAATGACATCAGTTATAGGCCGTCAGCACTATTCTCATAACGAGCGCATGGGGTAGGCTAGTTTGCGCTAACAGCATGGGGTGTATATGAACGAGGAACTCAAGCTAGACATCGCGGACGGCTTAGCACTTATCACGCTCAATCGTCCCGATATGCTAAACAGCATGACCAGCGCAATTATTGAAGGTCTGGGAGCGGCTTACAGACAATGCGATGAGGATGACCAGGTCAGGGTCGTGGTGGTCACGGGCGCTGGTAAGGCATTTTGTGTCGGAGCAGATATGCGAGGAGGCGGAAGCACATTTGATGGAGCTTCGCAAAGCGTTGCAGTCAACTCCTGTCCGCTGAGCACACAGGCATGGGAGGTCCGTAAACCGGTCATTGCTGCCTGCAACGGCCACGCTATCGGTGCCGGACTGGGGCTTGCTATACAGGCAGACATGCGGGTATTTGCCAAAGAAGGAAAGTACGGGTTCCTGCAGTCCCGGCGGGGGGTCGTGGCCGATTTCGCTATCGAATTTGTGCTACCAAGGCTGGTGGGGTTTGAGCGTGCTTTTGAGCTTTTGGTAAGGGCACACCGACTTTCCGGTGAAGAAGCCTGCGCCTGGGGTCTGGCTGGGCGTTGCGTAGACGCTGACCAGGTTCTTGGTACCGCACTTGAACTGGCGCGGGACATCAGGGACCACTGCGCGCCGCTCCCGGTGGGTTTGCACAAACAGCTACTTTGGCGCGGAATGTCGATGACTTTAGCGGAACTGGCCGATATGGAAAGCAGGGCACTGAATCATACAATGTCTACAGCAGACGCAGTAGAAGGTGGGATGTCGTATCTCGAGCGCCGCCAGCCACAATGGACTGCGAGCGTCAGTGAGGACTGGCCAAGTTGGTTGAAGGATTGATCACTCGAATTTTGGCTCACAACTGAATACGGGGATATTTCGATCAGTACGCGCCTGATACTCGTCAAAACCTGGATACAGGGAGAGCAGATGAGGCCAAAGCGCAGCTTTCTCCTCATCACTCACCTGACGGGCTTTATAAGGCTTCTCCTCCCCGCCCACCATGATTCGAATGTCCGGGTTCGCTACAATATTGCGATACCAAACCGGGTTGAAATCCATACCGCCTTGGGAAGCAACCAGTAGCTTGGCCTTACCGTGGGGCAGATGAATGAGGGCTATTCGTCGAGCTTTCCCCGATTTTGCACCGGTAGTAGTCACTACACACACCGGATATCCGCCGATAAATTTGTTCATAAAACGGCCCTTACTTAACCTGAACACCATCACATTCAAGCGGGTTGCCCACCGCATCAGGAATCGCACCAAGGGTACTTGAGCATCCTTGATAGGAGCTACATCCGCCCGGCGCGTTTTGACATACTCATACTCAATCACAAGAACCGCTCCAGTAAAGACACACAACGTAGGATAGGCTGGAAGCTTCCCCAAGCCAATCTGTGTTATTATCATTCTAGGTTTTTCTCGCTCCTTTTTACCTATGACTCTGGCATCCGACAAACTGGAAACGATCCGCGAACAGGTGCAACGACATCTGGATCATGCCGAGCAAACACAGCTGAGTCCCGAGGAAGAACGATCGCTGAAAGACCGGATCAAAACAATGTTAAGGCGGGAAAACGCCGTCCTTATCGCGCATTATTACACCTCGCCGGCAATTCAGGCGCTGGCAGAGGAAACTGGCGGCTGCGTCTCGGACTCCCTTGAAATGGCGCGATTCGGCCACGATCATCCCGCGACTACGCTTATTGTCGCCGGCGTAAGATTTATGGGTGAAACAGCCAAAATCTTGACGCCGCACAAACGCGTCCTCATGCCGACGCTAGAGGCGACCTGCTCGCTGGATATGGGTTGTCCCATTGACGAGTTTTCCGCATTCTGCGACCAGCACCCGGATAGAACCGTGGTTGTCTATGCCAACACGTCAGCGGCTGTAAAAGCCAGGGCGGACTGGGTCGTTACATCAAGTATTGCACTGAATGTTGCCGAACATCTTGCAGATCAGGATCAGAAAATTATCTGGGCACCCGACCAGCATTTGGGAAACTATGTAAGACGCGAGAGCGGCGCTGACATCATTATGTGGGATGGCGCATGCATTGTGCATGAGGAATTCAAGGCGCGCGGAATAGCAGACCTAATGAGAGTTTACCCCGAAGCCGCAGTACTTGTGCACCCTGAATCCCCTACCGCTGTGCTCGAATTGGCGGACAGGGTGGGATCAACCACACAGATTATTCGCGCTGCGAGTGAAATGCCCAACAAGCAGTTTATTGTAGCTACCGATCAAGGCATTTTTTACAAACTGCAACAACAGGCACCAGACAAAGAATTTATCATCGCGCCAACGGCAGGAAACGGAGCCACCTGTCTAAGCTGCGCGAATTGTCCATGGATGGCCATGAATGATTTAGAACGCCTGGCACAGGTCTTTTCACGCACTGACAATGAGATATTCGTAGATCCCAGCATCGGTGCGCGGGCGATGATACCCCTACGCCGAATGCTCGATTTTGCCCGTGAGTTGCAGCTTCCGGTCAAGGGTAATGCCTGATACCTGTGACTCGCTAGCAATTCCAACGAGTTCACAATTCTTCCATTTGCTCCTGCATCCTATTGATGTCTTCCAGACGTTGATTAATTCTTGCCGAGGTCAAAAAATTATTGTGCGTCAATCTGAGCGCGTAGGTAAGCTGTTTTGTTGCATCGTCCAAAGCGCCATTCAGAATGAAATATTCAGCCCGCGACTGATGTAAACCGACAATATTACCCGACAGACCCTGTACTTCAGCAAGCAGATACCAAAGTCCTGGATCCCCGGGTCTGCGTTTGCTTTGAGCCAGAAGTACCTCCTCCGCTATGTGGGGTTGCTGATTTCGCATCAAGGCTGTGGCGTAACTCATAGTCAAGGGATGATTTCCGGGAGAGATTTTAAGACGTTGTTCTAACTTCTTCGCAGCCTGATCAGGCCTATTCCGCGCCATATCTATATCGGCATCCGCAATAACATACTCGAGGCGATCTGGGCTCTTTGACCAAATTGAATCAAGTTCCAAACTTGCTTCATCTGGGTGTCCAGCAGCGGTCAATGCCAGTACCAATCCGTAGATGCTCGCTTCTCGGGATCGCGGTGTACCCTCCAATTCGCCACGAAACCTGTCCACAGCCTGTTGCGGCGTATCCGTGAGTTCAGTGATCACCCTTGCGCGCATCAACTGATACGCGAGATCCGGCTCCCGGTAATGCTTTGGATACTTGCGTGCGCGATTTCGCGTATCGGCAATACGATTCTCTGACAGGGGATGAGAACGCAGAAACTCAGGGATTTGCTCATGATCCGAATAACGCGTCGCCTGTAACATTCGCTCAAACATAACAGACGCTGCGTGTGGATCCATATCAGCATCGACCACAGTCTGCATGCCGATTCGATCCGCCTCCTGTTCATTTGCTCGGCTGTATCGCAATGCAGAATTTTGCGACGCCGCTTGCGTTGCTGATAAAGCCGCCATTCCTGTATCGCCGCCGGCTGTTGCCATCAAAACAAAGCTGGCCAGCATCGCAGCGAGAGTAATCGGTTGCAGCTTTTGTTGAAATTCGACACCGCGAGAAAAGTGTCTCTGGCTCAGGTGAGCAATCTCATGAGCGAGCACAGTTGCTAGTTCATCCTCAGTTTCCGCCCACATCAATAGCCCATTATGGATTCCGATCACGCCACCAGGAACCGCAAATGCATTCAGGGTCGGGTTGTCTACAATCACCAGTTCTATCCGTCGATCATCGAGATTACTGTGGTTGGCCAGCTTGTAAACGAGATTTTCCAGATAGTCGAAGAGAAGGGGGTCATCGATAGTAGGCACCTGGCTGCGAAACTCTCGCAACCAGGCGCGACCCAACTGGTACTCAAACTCCGACGAAAACATGCTGGTACTGGATTCGCCCAAATTCGGTAGTTTAAGATTTTCCGTAACTGCAGAGACTGAAACGGAGTATACCAGTGACAGCGCCACCAAGAACTTGCGCAACCAGGCACCGTACTTCAGGAAAAATAATTCGCGCACTGAACTGAACCAGACCGACAATTGATGTTAAATACTGTTGTACTACAAGCGGTTAGGGCTTCAGACACATAATATCGGGACCTGCTTATGACTGGCACTATCTGATTTACACAACCACTACCCATATCCACACATTTCATTTTTACGGCCATTGCGCACGGAACTTCCATGAGATTATCAGACCATCCGCACTTCAAAACCGAGAGTTCTGACAAAATCGATATCTTCAGGACGAAGTTGGCTATTATCTGCCTGCTGATAACGCCCTGTACTTTCAGGAACAGAAATGGATTGCGCGATCAACTCAATTACCTCGCTACTGACAGTTAGACCCAAAAATCGATTGAGAAGTTCGATCTGTTCATGCGGAGTCTCACAAAGAAAATCGTAATTGAGGATATATAATCTATTTCCAAGCAATTCTCGATGGCTGCAAATGCGCCTGTAGCATGCTACCCACTAGCGCAGCGCATTTCGCGGAGAGGGCTCTACATCTCCCTCCAGCAATAAATCACCCCAAAAGTACTTAAGCTGATTTTGGTTGTAGCTGAAAGCCATATCCAGGCCATTTCTGAGCACATATATGAATTTCATTTTTGGAAAAAACTGGTTAAGCAGAGGCAGCAATATATGTGAATTCGGCTGCTTCCAACCCCATAGGCCTTCTGAATTGCCCGGAAACATATTATTTACAAGTGTCTCACGCGCCTCATCGAGGACGGCCTTTCTCAGAGAAGGGCCTCTATCATGCAAAGCTGCCTCTTCTATCAAGGGCAACAACTCATCAGGTAATGGAAGACTGTGACGCATTGCGTTTGTAAACAACCAAACCAAGCGTCTAACCTCTTCTATAGGCTTAAGGAGAATGGTTCTGCGGACAAACAACAAGCTGAACCACAGATTGTCCAGAAAATCATTCTTTGGACCGCCAAACGTCACGCCTTCCTTTTGAACGATTTCAGTTACCAGCCGGGTACCGCTACCACCCAATCCTCCTATAACAATCGGACTAGAATCTTCGGCAGCAATTTCAAACTCAGACACACTTCTACTCAAAGCAAGCGCCCTATTGATAAAGATTGAGTTGCCCCTACTATCGACATACGTGACATTGCTCCATTGTCAAAGCTGATTCTTTCGCACGAGATTAACCTGTTTGGCAGAGAACAATCCCCTAGCCACTGATTCGCTCCCCTGATTTCCTACTGCATTTCACTTAAGATTGAGCGATATAGTTCATCATGCCTTTTGGCCATTATGCTCGAATCGAATTTCGAAGCCGCTTCAGCTACTCTGGAACGTAAAATCTCATTGGACTTCCGGTCCGATGCCAAAGCATTAATTTTCTCTGCCCAAGATGCAATGTCGATTTCCAATCCATCCAGTCCTACCAAAATTCCTGCCGGCCCGTCGGGACTACTCAACATGTAAGGAATATCGCCCAGCTCGCTCGCCAAAAATGGCCTGCCTGCCTGCAGGCACTCAATGACCACTAACGGAAAGCTCTCCCCGCGAAATTTCGAGGGGAGAAAACCTGCGTCAGCGAGAGCAAAGTAGCCGCGAACGTTGCGCTGAAACCCCATCATATGGATATAAGCTGGCAACTCCAAATTGACCAGACGATCGTACTCGGTCCCATCACCAACCAGTATCAAATGGATATCTTTTCCAGAGATAGTACGTGCGGCAGTGACAATATCTACAGCCTCTTGCCAACCTTTCTCTTCCATTGCTCGACTGACCAAAGTCAGGACAAACGCATTGTCTGAAATACCTAGAGAATTGCGATGGACTTGGGCAAATTCCGTGGCAGACAAAGCGTTTTCAATTCGCACCAATTTCGCTTCATCAATGAGCTTATGTGCTGCCAGCGCGGAGAGATTCTTCTCCGCGACGTAAATAAGACGCGCACTTCTCTTCACCAGGCGAGGTAATATAAATTTGAGATCAACGTTATTGATCGTTTCATACATTCCATGCAATGTGACCACTGTTTTACAGTGACCACCGTCTGGCAACAAATCAAGAATCGTACTATCAACCCATGCATGGTGTGAGTGCACCAACTGTATTCCAAAGTCGGAAACAATTTTTCCCAGTTGGCTTATATCAGAAACAATGGGGATATCCCTTCGTAAATTCTTTCGGACTCCTTCGTTGCGAGGCTCCTGGGCGCAGTCCAGATAGGTCACATTGTACCCGGCGGCTTTCATTAGGTTTGCCAGCTCAACTGGAAATGTCTCTCCGCCGCCCGTGCAAAATCCGTACGATGCCATCAAAAGATTGGGTGCTGGGGCGCTTGCAGATGCTTGTATTCGAGATAAGCTGTAGCACTTCTCAAAATCCTGTTCAGAAAATCCACGCCGAGACTCGCGCCAATGCGCGATAAGAATACTTTTCTGACGAGCAAAAACATCTGGATCGACTTTGAAATACTGATGTACGGTCTTGGCCACTAACTCATGTTCAGCATAGTACGTGTCATCCGCATACGACTTAACGGAAGTATTCTCACCGTGGATACGGTAATAATTGCAGGCGTTAGGTGTATAGGCTAATACGCCACCACGGATCAAATGCAAATAGAACAACCAGTCACCGCACGTTTGCATCGACTTCCACTGCGGATCCTGAAGCAGCTCTAATTGGCCAGGATTGCGAAAAATGGCTGAGCTGACATTCGGTATTATATTTTTAATGGCAAAAGCATCAGCAACGATTCTGTATCCCGTTTCAACTATAGGATTCTTCCAACGATCTGGATCGATATCATGCAAGTAGTCATTAATCGACCATTGTGGCTCATTCCCTGCCGCATTCATGAAGACTGTTCGACAGTAAGCAAGTTGTACCGCTTCGTTTTCAAAGAAGGGGATCAGTTGCTCCAAGAAGTTTTCGCTACACCAATCGTCGCTTTCAGCGATCCAGACAATATCTCCTTTAGCAAGCCTCAAGCCTCTTTCCCACTGGTGAAACACACCACCCGAGTTACTATCGTTCACTACCAGCCGCGTATTCTCAGAATGCTCTTCTAGATAGCGATTGAGTACCTTCTCGCTACCGTCGCATGATGCATCGTCAAGCAAAATGACTTCAAAGTTCTGATAGGATTGTGAGTATATTGAGTCCAGCCTCAACGATAGATAGTTGGCATGATTGTAGTTTGGCACAATAATACTTACGAGAGGCCTATAGTTACCTGAGGGCTCTGCTTGCTGATAGATCATCGGTGTGAGGTAATCGCCGAATTTATTTTTCGTGGACCGCACTTCTTCGCTAGATACAACGTGGTTGATCAATCGAAACAGTGGACGCAAAGCAACTCTGCCAGCCCAGGCAAAACGTGGATGCCTCACACTCATTCGTTGATAGCTATAAATAGCTCGCAGTCTGAACTTAGCCGTGCTCTCCCGTATTTTTTGCTGCATGCTCTTTTTATATGCACCGATCGTCCGAACCGGCCTTGTTAATCTCCACGAAGTGGACGCCTCCATTTCACCGATTCTGTGTTCCAGACCGCGGATGGTGCGTTCGAATTCGCCTATTGCCCACTGCAGATTGTTTATTTCTCTGGTTTGCTCCTCGAGTTGCTCTTGTAAGTCGGCATTACCCTTTTCAAGACTTAATAGTTGGTTCCGTAACGGAGTCAGCACCGCAGTGTAATCGGCAATTTGCGTCTCCAGATTCAGAATCACATCATTCTGCTGTTTTGCTTGCAACTTGGCATGTCGGCTGCTGCGGCTGAGTCTGGATATAGCAGGAGCTAGCGCAAGAGAAATGGCAAGTTGGGTAGCTGGCCTACGATACACAGCCAACGCTTCCTCAACAGCCTGACTCTGATCAGATGCGCTTTTGCATAGAGCAAACAGCACTCTGGCAAATTCCATGACTTCTGGAAAATTGTCCGCGACATATCCAATCTCCGCATCTTCCGCAACACTACGGTGCAAGCTGGAATCCACAAAGTGCTTACAAAAATCGTCTATCAGAGTCTGGACAGAATTCAGCCCCAGAAACCCAGCAAGATTCTTCAAGATTGCTTCAGGACTGGAAAGTAATTCTGAGTAGGAAACATAAAGGCAATTCAAATGACGTGTTTGAGCCAGAGCTTGCGCGGAGAGCGACATCCAGAGCATCACTCCCTCCGCCAACTGCCCGCCGATCTCATAATATGCGGGATTTTCTCTTGCTCTGTGCTGTTGGGATAAGGCAACCTCGGCTGGCGCTCGCACAACATGGATCAAATAGATGTTCGATTCGTTGTAACCATTCTTCAGGAACACCTTCATCCAGAAATCCAACAACTGACAAAAGCGTGGATCCTTGATAGCCGCTATCTGTGTATCGCTAAAAATCGAGTCATAAAGCTTAGAGGCATTGACCACCCAATCCGTAAGATCTGCTTCTGCAATTGCACCAGGCCCGTCAAACAAAGCATTGTCCCAACTCCCACGGAGATGAGTAAGCAGGTTCTCGTTGAATTCCACGATCTCGGGGTGCTCAAAAAACCCTTTGCGATTTTCCTCGTTGGCGTAATTTGTGGGCAAGCGCAATTCCGCTCCGAGGCACTCAAGCGCTGCGGTGCATAGCGATGTGCCCGATCGATGTGGACCGAGTACTACAATCAACTTTTTTTGATCAGGCATGTATCAGTGCGGGCCTTGGTATACGACAAGAAAAGTGGATAGGTGGGCTATCAACAAGCTTACTTGTTAGGACCTGACCATTATACTCTGTGCATCTAAAGTTTCTTCAAAAATGTCATTACGATCAGCGACAGATTGCCCCAAAAAGATTGGGTATATACGCCGCTCCGATGCAGGGCTAACAACCGCGAGAAAAGGGTACCTTCACGCGCCTTGCTGAATTGCTCGAGAGTTGCCAAATTCTCAGGAGTCAGAATATCGCTGTTTTTCTGCAGCGCGATTAGATTCCTTTTGTTCCAGGCCCTGTTGCGCCCAAGCAAAGCCAGGTTTAGCCGCGCAAAGCGATCGCTCCAGGTCATATTTGAGCCAATCAGATTCTCTGAGTGCTGCCGGTAACTTACGGAAGGAGATGAATCGTATAGAACAGCGCCGCCGGCGCCTGAGATCAAAAGATAGGTCCACCAATCATGGCTGGCGACATCAGCCGGACCTGCAATTCGCAAAAGATCCCGAGCCTTGCAGTTTAGTACCATAGTGTTGCCACTGCCGATATTCTGGATCAACGCATTGGCAAAGGACGGTTGCCTTCCAAAAAAAGGGGATAGCCCGAGCGGGCTGCCTGCAGATGTGATCAAGCGTGTACGCGCACAGTACAGCACCGGCTTTTCACCTCCCTCCACAGATATGGCTGCTATCGCGCGTGATAGCTTGTCTGCATCCCACACATCGTCCTGGTCGCAATAGGCAAAATAGTCTGCCTCGATATCAGAGCATATCAGCGAGAAGAAGTTTGCGACAAACCCCGAGCGGGGTCCACGAATGAGTGAGATTCCTGCCTCCCCCCAAATTCCACGATACGTATTGAGTATGTGAAGTGTTTGATCGCGCGAGCCATCATCAGAGGCGTATACATGCACCCGCACGCCTTTTTGCTTTCCTATGGACGTTAACTGCTCCTCCAGAAAGCGGTCGCCATTGAAAGTACATAGAAGTACCGCAACCTTATCCACGGAATCATCCATCGCATCCATTTCGGATGAGGATTCAAGTGGAACGCCCATTTTTGATTCTCTTCAGCGGATGCTGACGTGAGCTCACCCGGTACTTTTTAAAACGCTGCACCGGCAAGCTGACTTCAGCAACACTTGATGGCTTCACTCTCCAGCAGCACGATAGGGGGCAAATATTGCATCGACAGCTTCGTTGTCGATAATAACCTGGTCCGTCATGTTGAAGCTTCTGTTAAATTCTGTGATAGATGACCTACGAAACTCCGCTTCCAGATCAGCAATAATCTTTGCTTTCACTTCATCATAGGTCAGAAAATGCGCTTCCTCCACACCGTCCAGACGGATGATATGGACTCCAAACTGTGTACTCACCAGACCAGAGTATTCGCCCACTTTTCCGATGGTGAACAGCCCCTCCGAATAAGGGCCTGCGACCCCCGGCTCACCCAGTCTGATCCACTTATTGAATTTACCGCCTTTGGCCTTACTACCGGGATCGCCCGAATAAGCTTCCACTGCTGCGGTAAAATCAGCTCCTGCGTTCAATTCGTCAAGTACTTTCTGTGCCTTGACCTTTGTTTCCTCTCGGGAACAGGACCCTGGCGGGCAGGCAAAAAGGATATGCGATGAGATGCGCTTTTCCGGCACTAGCGCGTACTTTTCCTTTTCCGTCTCATACCGTTCGGCTGCCAATTTTGACATGTCAGGTACTTTTAAATTATTGACATACTCCTGCAGTATGAATTTACGTTTTTCATTCATTAGCGTTGTGGCCAGCGGCCAGTATGCAGCAGAGTCAGGTGAAATTTTATCGGCCTCAGCGGCCATTTTCTTGACCATCAACACTCTATTGAGCAATTCCAGGCGGTCACCGGGGTCGTTCGCAGCAGACTTCTTCATCTGGTCGGTCCACTGGCTTACGATGAAAGTTAACTCAGCCTGATTCAGGCTTATCCCTTCATCTTCCACTACCACCTGGGCGATGGCAGAGTGTTGTACGGCCAGTAGCAGCAGGACGGTTCGTAAAATTGACTTGATAGACGGCATAATTGTTGCATTCTCTGGTGGTAGAAATAAAAAAACCGACACCTTGCGGTGTCGGTTCCAGGTCTAGCTTAATGCTCTAGTGCTAGGGAGCGCTGCTGCTGCTAGCGTAGCTGTGTTCAACAGCACGTCCGTAGTTCGCATCAGGGTTAGCGCCAAAGTTACGCTGCCATGCCACGAAGCCTACCAGAGGAACCGGAGTGCTCGTTTCGGCACAGCTCACACCCAGAGGCAGAACACCATAGTCTGTGAAGTCACAGATACCTTGGATAGTTTTGCTGTTCGGTGTAACCGAAACAGTTGCCCATCCGAACTGAGCACCATCAGGCTTGGGTATGATCACATTCTTGGCTGAATTCACAACCTCGTTAGTGCCCCACTGAACAACATTGACCTCTTGGTCAAACTGTACAACTGTAACCTCACCTGGAGGCTGCGGAGAAACCACCAGATCGTCTTCCTCAGCTTGGATACCGCGCTCTTCACGATCACGGATGCTTGCAGAAACAGTCAGAGGAATATCACGGAAGTCACAGTTCTCACCGTAGGTAGAACTTTCAGGGTCATCGTCGTAGGGAAGCGCTGGATCACCATAATCGCAAGGGTCACCACCGACCTCAAGAGAATCGATATACGCGCTGAGGTTCGTCATCAGGTACTGGCCAGGAGTAGTTACAACCCAGTCAGTATCAACAGTGAACTGCTCAGTTGTATTACCAGACCAGTCATTGATCACTGAAGCTGCACCCAGAGCCACACGAATCGGCTCGTAGGTACCACGGCCGGCAGCCCCTGCAACACCCAGGATTACGCTGGTTGGTGCACCGCCGTTCAGGTCAGGATGGTCGAAGCCCTGAAGGTCGCCCTCGTTGATGCCTTGACGCTGGTTGGTGATGGTAGCGCCATCAGTATAGTCTGCGATGTGAACGGCATCATTACCAAATTCGGTGCCGCTAACGTCACTCTTAATGAACCAGGACACTTTCAGGACGTTGCCAGTGTCGGTAAAGTTGCTCAGACCGGGCGACGACAAGGCTACATTGGTAGTCGACTGCCGTGTCAAAGTGGAGTTGATAACGCCTTTGGTACGACCGCTTCCAGTAGGATATGAAGTGGCATAATCCGACGGAGTTGCCCCGGGGAAAAAGTTCTCACGAGCAAGGTCACAATTCGCGGGAACACCGCTATCGTTGTGCTTGGCCGCTTTAGAAATCGGCTGAGAACTGTTAGCAGCACCCATACCGAGAATCTCGATGTAGCCTTCTTCTGCGCCCAGACGGTAGATGTTAGGCATCTGCAGATAGTTTTCAGTCAAAGCAGGAACGGTACAGCTGGCATCGTTGGTGAAGAAACGGATATCTTCGCCGACCTGTTGTACATAGCCTGTCCACACGTCTTCCGGCGACAGGATAACGTTAAAGTCCAGTGCGTCCATGGAATCCACTGCGCGACGCAAGCGGATCTTGACCACTTGGGTCTCGCTGCTGGTGTTGATTACGTTTACACCAGTAGACCAGCCTGCCTGAACTGTATAATAGGGAACAATCGCAAGGTCACCCAGGCTAGTGTTACCAGCCAGAGTTTGAGCATTGACAATTCCCGCGTAGCCAGCAGACGCAGTAGCAACTGCGACGGCGAGGCTTAAGGGCTTAAATGTTGCTTTCATATGGAGACTCCTAAGGGTTTCACTTTTTACAACCAGTACGTACTTAACTAGCGCTATTATTGCTAACTGCAGCTAGCTGTCAACCTTCAACTACACCTAATAGTTCGCCGAGAACCACCATTGGTCTTCCGCGAAAATCCATCTTTCACGCAAGTCAACAGGGATCGCGCCAATTGCTACGGATGCCGCAGAGGTTTGTTTGGTTGGTTTGGACATGACCCTCACCACCACACTTGCCACAGCTGCATCGCCATCATAGTTAACTATTTCAACTCCTGTCAACTCCCACTCGACCGCGTAGGAAAACTTTTGCGCGTACAACTGCTTAGAGAATATAGCTCGATAATTTGGGCTGTTAAATTCCCATGCCTTTGCATAGTCTTTGTGCTCCAGCGCCTGCCATCTTTGTCGCACTCTTTGCTCAAGCGCACTGCGTTGTGCCTCATCCCATTTTGTCCTGCTTTCGCAACCCGCCGACAATCCGAAAACCAGCATCAGCAAACCAACCAGCAGCAGTCGATGATTGCGCGTGAAATGATATAACATATTGTTTTTACTCACTATTTTTTTAAACAGGCGTGGGATTATACGCCGCTGCTTTTACAACACAAGTGGTCTACGCCTCGAGCAACCACATTCCGGCAGCACTATCTATCGCACAGGCACAAAGGATCAGTGCGGAACGTCGGGACAGAAAACTTTTCGGTAGATTGGTGATGTCTTCAGTTGGATCAGGTGTTTCATTAACAAGCGATGGTCGGCACCAAGGAAAATGTGATGTGAAAAGTACCACTAATTTTCTACTCAAACCGGTCTGTGAACCTGTGCTTTTGCATGAATGCTATTGCTCTACGTCAATCAGTTCCATGTGACGAATTTTGGCACGCATTTCCGCGCCAACTTCACGGAGGTCATTTTCAGACACCAGGGCCCGGGGCGTGATGATAACCAATAGTTCAGTACGACGGTCATCCTTGATTACGGAGCCAAATAGCGGCCCAACCAGAGGCAGGGTGTGCAGAAACGGTATGCCAGACTCCCCATTACTGGCATTTTCACGGATCAAGCCGCCCAGCACCACTGATTCATTCGATCGGACTGCCACCCGGCTCTGAATGTGTCGCTCCAAAAATGCCCGCTGACTCGTAGCGGTATCGATCGGGCCAACATCTGTGACAGACTGTTCAATGTCCATGGTTACCAACCCCCCCGCATTCACTGAGGGCTTAACCCGCAACTGCACGCCCGTGTCCTTGTAGGTGATGGACTGGGTAATCCTGCTGGTATCACTGGCATCGCTGGTACTCTGCTCATTAATGATCGGCACCTGATCGCCAACGTGGATATAAGCAACATTATTGTCCAATACCATAACCGATGGCGTCGATATAACGTTTATCAGTGATTGTTCCGATAGAGCATTCAGTACCGCCTTTATATCCCCAACGGTATTGGCTATCGTATAAGAGAAGCCAGGAGTAATCGCTGCTGGGACATCCAGAGCATTTGTCAGCAAACCCGTTCCCTCTCGCTGATTGCCAATGCCGTTGCTGAATGTCCATTCGAGCCCGTAGCGCAACTCATCCGTTAGTGTCACCTCAAGGATGCTCGCCTCGATAATGACCTGGGTAGCAACGACATCAAGTTGTTCGAGGGCAGATTTAATCAAGTCAAACTGCTTGCCGGTGGAATGAATGATCAGAGAGTTGTTTTCGTCATCTGCTACCACCCGCACGTCCTGGAGCGAGGAGTTGCCGCCCATCGCGTCGGCCATAATGCCAACAGCAGAGACGGATCCATCCTTGCGGCCTGGCGAGTCAGTATCCTGTGAGAAGCTCGAGTCTATCGCAGAACCGCCCGATCCGCTGCCAATCGACTCAGGCGACATACCCGGCGCTATACCAGCACCATCGCCAATATCGCCAGAAAATCCGCTACCGGATTCAGCGGCTGAGACTTGCACTGCTGAGAACTGATCAGCATAAAGTGCGTTCAGCAAATCTGCTAAACGCTGCGCGCTAGTGTTCTGCACAGGATACACATGCAGGCGCTTTTCGAATTTGGAATCTCCAACTTTGTCCAGCCGCTCGATCCAAACGCCGAGGCTATCCAGAAACTGACTACGCGGAGTAACGATAAGAAGGCTGTTCAAACGTTTTACCGGCACTATCCGCACGATGTCTGATTGATCACCACTTTCAAGCATCGCCGACAGCGCCTCTGCAACATCTTCAACGTTGCTATTCTCCAGCGGGAAAATACCTACCGACATGCCTTTTAGCTGATCGACATCAAACGTGGCAACAATATCCAGCCAGCCATCCAACTGGTCACGCGTACCTGCAAGCATAAGTAAATTGCGGCCATTATCCACTCGTAAAAAGGCCTTGTCGTCGGCAACCGGTTTGAGGATTTCCGCCATGTTCGAGGCGCTGATGTAGCGCAGCGGTATGATCATGGTGCTGTAACCGGCGTTAATATTCTGCGGACTCGAAATTGTCGGTGCTATCCTGCCACCCTGCGGTGAACTGGTGACAAAATAGCGGCCATCGGAACCCTTTATCATCAATGCATTGTTGGCCATCAACAGGGATTCAAGTACTGCCAGCAGTTCGCTGCGAGGAATCGGCGTACGTGTGCGCAGCGTAACCTCCCCTTGAACAGGTCGATCGACCACATAATCGAGTTGCAGGATGTCCCCCATGATTGCGTGCATGACTTCACTGAGTGGAGCCTGCTCGAAGTTCAGACTGACATCGTCACCCAGAAAAGTCACCGGCGCACTCGCCTCGGGCATACGCCACTGCGTGTCGGTTCCACGATAAATGGTTGGCTGAACAGGCAAATCCTCATCTACTGTCGACTTTGCCAGCGCAGATGCGGAAATAGAGAGCTCAGCTGCCGCATCCACTACGCGACCCGAACTCGCTGCCTGAGTGCTAGCCTGAGCGTCGGCAGTCGGCTTGGTGGCCATATCCGAATCCATCGTCGTACAACCGGCCAACAAGCTGATGACCAGGCAAATCTTCAGGTATCGCAACATATTTTGTCCCATTGGCCTATTCGTTTTACTTGTTGTCACCGTTAACACCCACTTTATCTTTGTGCTTGTTTTTGCTTTTTACTTTGCCCGGCGTTTTAGTCGCGACGGGCAGCAAGACCAACTTCTCCTGCCGCTTCCCCATGGTAAATGTCGCGTCGTTGGTACCTACCGACTCAAGGGTCCATCCGGATATCTCTTCACCAAGGTGGATGCGTTTGGTGTTTTCCTTGACTTTCGCGATGATACCAATGGAATCACCCACACCGAACACACCAAGCAGTTTGATTTCCTTGAACTCCTTGAGTCCCTTTTGCTTCTCCTTTTGCGACTCGGGAACTTCTACAACAGCCTCCATCGGTCGACGCTCAGGCCAAAGGAGCGGGCGCTGTCGAATCTCGTTACTCTGTTCAGCTGTCACAGCGGTGACTGCAAGAGGTGTTATAACCTGCAGCGAATCCTGAGTCGGTACCACAGCACGTGGAGCGGACATAAACGCAAGACGGCAGACACCATACACGAGCTGAACTATCAGCAGCAGGATCACCAATAGCAAAACCAATTCAACCCGCCGCTCCGTTAACAGCGGGTCAGTGACTCCGCGATATCTGTTACGCAGAGCAGACAACCTCTTCACAATAAAGCCCTCAGCGAGAGCAGCTGCACTGTAGCAGACACTGTCTGCTCCTGTGAGCTACGACTGGACCTCAACGCCCCAATCTCCAGGGACTCTACGAGAAGGATGGGGCGAAAACGGGCAATAGCAGTGAGCGCCTCATCCAATCCTGATAAATCGCCCTCCACGGTAAGCCTTATGCTGATGTGATCAAAATTGTCCTTTTCGCGTACCGGAAGCACCTGACTATTACTGACTGAAAGCCCTGCATTCGACAAAATTTCACGAACGCTCGTTTGTAATTCGGCGGAGACGGTAGCCCTGTCTCGCGAAGCAGGATACACAAGCTCGGCAACTTCCTGCATGCCTTGTGCCGATGAGTCGCGCAACTGGCTCTCAAACCCGATCATTCCTCGCAACCGGGCTATGCGTGGGTTCAAGCTATCGATCTCGGACTGATAGGTGCTGCGCATCTCCACGAGCCCAAGCAACGCATTGGTATAGAACAGCAAGGGCACAAGCAGCGTAAGCCCACATATCCAAGCAACCCTGCGATGTGATCGCAGCCAACTCACGGTGACTCTCCCTGACGACGTCGAATATCGAGATAGAACTGCTCAGTCTGAGTACCTTTCATCCGTGTTATTGCGCGTGGCGCAGTCACTTCAGCATAGTCGGGTTCATCCGTTAGCCGCTGCATCACTGAAGCTGCATCGCTGGCGCGACCACGCAAAGCTATTTCGGGTCCTTTCATCGAGAACTGCTCGATGTACTCTCCATCGCCGAGCAAGTGTGTGAGGCGACTTAGTTCAACGTGCGGATTGGGATACATAGTGACTATTTGATTGACAGCTGCAATCATTTCATTCGCCAAGCCAAGCGAGGCACGCAGTTGCGATGCTTCTGTGGAATCTCGCTCAGTTGTTGCGTACATATCCTGGACATTGCCCAGCTCAAGCGCTTTGAAACCCGCAGCCGCACCGGCTATTGACAAAACTAACAGTGGCACTGCCAGCAGCATCGCTGCAACACGAATCAGGCGCTTCCTATAGTTCCTTTCCCGCGGTGCCTCACCAAAACCCTGTATCACCACCATTTCACCGCCGACTCGCACCCACACTTCCTGTTCACGAAAGTCGTGAGCATCAAACCGTCGACCCAAATAGGTCATGGCGGCGCTCCTGGAAAGCATCACCAGTGCTACCTGAATTTGCGATTCATCCCGGTGAAGGATTCGCCAACCGTATCCAGTATCATCCGCAGAGAAGGGACTATACGCGCTAACTTCTAGCGCCAGCACCGCCGCGAGGTCAACCTCAACTACCGCTGGCAAGTTCAGTGTCTTGCACAACACGAGATCTTCAGGCAAAAGTATCGCCCTGTACTTCGTATCTGCAATAGCACTGGGCTTACCTGCCTGATAGTAAGACTCGCCTTCCTCACTACGCACAAGCACAGCGTCGTCCAAATGCAGGCGAACCGGCGAGTCATATCCCCAAAGCAACTCGCGCCAGGCATCCAACCAATACCTGCCCACATGGCGCATGTCGTGGCCGAACAGTTCCCAGTTCTTGCCTGATTCAAGCATTAACGAATTCCATTTGATGGCTGGTAAACACGCAGCGGCTCTGAACGCACAAAGTGCCAAGGCAAAGCGGTCCCCGGAACCGATCCTATCGCGACCCAACGTCGGCGCAGCCAGGTCTTATCACCATAGACAATCTTGGCATCCGCGCGATAGACCCCTGATAGTGACTGCCCTGCACCAGGCGAAGAATCGTCCCCTGCTGGTGCGGCAGCAGCCTGTGCCATTTTCTCTCGACGGTCGCGGATATTGTCCAGTTCTCCTGGATTCGCCTTGTCCAGCACTTGCAGTAATTCCTCTGGCACCAAAGCCCAGTCGGTTGCAGTTCCACTGCCACTGCCAACCACGATGAAATTCCTGACAGCGTCAAAAAGCGTGCGGCTCATACCTTGAATCCGCAGCAAATCCTCGATTGTCTTGAACTTCCTCGACCCTGTTAGGTTTTTGTCCTGGTCGGGAAAACTGTTGCGCCACTTTACCATATTGTTCGCTAGAAAATTGGCTTCCTCCTCGGACACACGCCCCACTATAAGAAAGAGCGCCGCCAATACAGGTTGGGGCGCAGCATTCAGGTCGACAAAACCCGCTGCTGGCATTAGCGAGACGGAAATATCGGAACTTCCCAAGCGGTAGTTGCCTGCCAACATATTGCCTTTGCCCCGTTCTTCACCCGATGTTAGAAGGCGTTCTGCGAGCATCAGCTGTATCGCGCCATCGCCTGCAGCTATCGCCTTTGCTCTGGAAACATGTAACTGTGCCATCCGGGTATCCACTTTTGCCTGCGCGACAATGCCTGCAACCAGCAGCGACATCCCGGCAATGAACCAGATCACAATGGCAAGCGCGACACCCCGCTCCCTCTCCACATGACTTAACGACTTCACCGTTGGAATACGAAAGCCTGTGGCCAAGCCAGCGTAGGGATCACCCAAATCTACAACACTTCGTCTCATCGAAATTAACGTCGCACCTGTAGGACTAAATCCGGCCAGTACCGCCCGGCAGCCTTTATTCTGAGTTTCACTGCTGCGGGAGCCTTCAACTCATCCACACTTCTTCGGTCCGACCAATCCTCTGCATACTCTTCTCGCGTGGCCACAGTCAGCTCTTCCAGCTGCTCTACAATCACTCTGGATGGCGTATCGTTCCACTGCAGCGTCGACTTATCGTTGCCCGGAGAGTCCTGCCATCGAAGCACCATTTGACCTTCTTCCTTCGCTATTCGCACCAGGTAGCTACCGCCGTAACGTTCGCCAAACAGTATGATCGACTCAAACTCCAAAAAATCTGCACCACTGCGGAAATAGCTCGCTTCTGTACTACCGCCTCCCAATGTGAAGTCCGAGTCCTGACCAACAACCGCAGACTCAAGGAGATCACGCAGAAAAACGCTCACGCTGCGAACTTCGTCTACACGGTCGGTCAGACTTTCTATCGCACTTTGCGTATTTCCCAGTGTGCGCAGTGCGGTTACAGTTCCCATGAGCACCAACGCCAGCAGGGTAAGTGCGACCATGACCTCAACCAGTGTAAAGCCCTGTTCACCATCGCGCGGCACATCCGTCTCCACCGCAACCATCACCGAATTACGCTGGATGGATTAAAACCTTCCACAACGGAATTCAGCACCACTTCGCGCTGCTTTTGGCCGTCGACCCACGAAACCCCGACCTCGATTTCATGTAAAAGATCTTTCCACATTGAATTTTGTCCGATCGCAACGGCTTGTGTTTTTACATACCAATGAAATCCCGAGCTGGTTTCACCTGAAATATTTACTCCGGAATTAGGCACCATACCGTTATCTGCCAACAGCGAACTCGCCAACTCCACACCGTAGGCATAGCGCTCATCGATACGAACATTGCGCGTCGCGCCACTCGCCGCTCGGTAAAGTGTTCCAAGTGCAAGCGCCAGTATGAGTAGAGCAACGACCATTTCCAGCAAGGAAAAGCCGGCTGACTTATATCTGCCGGCACTCCTAGTTAAATTCATATTTTTGCTGAGTGACGCGGCCCACGAGCCAATCCACGGATATTTTTACGCCAGCGCCATTGGGCTGCGCTATATCGATATCTCCACCACTGGAACCACCCTCTGGGTAAAAACGAATAATACCCTCCCCTTCCCGGTTAACTTCACGCGCAGAGTGCACGACGATATTGAAGTCAGCAGGTAACCGATGTGACTCGCCGTCAAATCGCAATACATTGGTTTGCGGATCGAGCGCAACATCCTGTGCTTTACCTTGTGTAACGGCCTGAATCCGCGCAGTAGACAACGAAGTAATGACATCGCGAACCGCCTGTCGATATTTCATGGAGTCATAAAAACGCACAGTGGCCGGTATAGAGGCGACCATCAGCATGCCCACAATCGTGATGGCAACAACCAGCTCCACCAGCGTAAAGCCGGCCGCTAACATTATTCGCGGAGTCAGCGCCTGCGATCTTGCACATGAGTCCATATCAGTACTCGCTTGCCCAGAGTAAGAGTCACTGCCAGCTGGTGACGTCGGCATCCTCTCCCTCCCCACCTGGGGAGCCGTCCTGACCGTAGCTGTAAATATCGAGCTCACCATGTTCACCGGGATACTTGTAAATATAATCGCGATTCCAGGGATCAAGCGGCACCCCTGATTTCAAATAAGGCCCATTCCAACCCACAACATCGACCGGCTTCTGCACCAATGCATTCAAGCCCTGTTCTGTGCTGGGGAATCGGCCCACATCCAGCTTGTACATCTCCAGCGACTGCTCGAGATCCTTGATCTGAATAGCAGTGGTTTTGGTCTTTGCACCTCCTAACTGGCTCAACACTCTCGGGCCGACCAAACTCATGAGTAATCCGAGAATGGCCAGCACCACGAGCAATTCCATCAAAGTGAAACCGCCGTGCTTGCGTGCTCGTCTGTTCTTAGCAATACCTGCTCTCATCTTTCCCCCTTCTAAAAATCCATCAATTAAACACGGCATCCAATTTGGCTCCCGAGACAGCAGAAAAGCTAAGCCGCAAGGTCATTAACCGAGAGAATACCCATCAAAATGGCGATGATGATAATGCCAATAATAAAGCCCATGGTCAGAATCAAAACCGGCTCCAACAGTGCAATACCCCGCTTAACACCGGTCTGCACGTGGTTATCGAATACTGTCGCCAACTCCAGCATCATCTGGTCCAGGCTACCCGATTCCTCTCCTACCCGTATCATCTGGATCACCATGGGTGTAAACATCTTTGTCTCTTCGAGTGCGACAGACATTCGCTTACCCGCCTTCACTGCTGGCGGCAACACCTCCAATGCAGCCCTAATCACAAGGTTATCCACTGTATTGATGGCAATCGAAATCGCCTTCAGTAACGACACACCGTTGCCAATAAGCGTGCCTACGGTGCGTGCAAACTTTGATACCTCAAATTCAAAAAGAATTTCTCCAGCCAGCGGCATTTTCAACATTCGTTGGTGCAGGCTTGTTTTTCCTTGCTCGGTAAGCGCCCAACGGCGCAGGTACACTCCCAATCCCACCAGTATTACGAGAACCAGCAGACCGTAGTTCTGAATAAAATTGGCGCCACCGATTATTAATTGCGTCAGCGGCGGGAGTGCCTCTCCCATGTCCTCAAACAGTGTCTTGAATTGGGGAACAACAAAACCCAACATAACGACTATCGACAGCACAGACACCACCGCAAGGATAGCCGGGTAGATCAGGGCTGAGACAACGGTATCGCGATTCTTTCTGGCATTGTCCAGATATTCCACCAGGCGATTGAGCACGCCTGCCACATCGCCACTGGCTTCACCGGCGCGCAGCATATTGATATAGAACGAACCGAATATCGCTTCATGCGGTTGCAAGGCCTGACTCAGCGCTTTGCCGCCTTTTACAGCCGTGAGCAAATCGTTCAGCAACGCACTCATTCGCGGCTGCTGGGCCATATCAATCAAGACTTTGATCGCACGATCGAGCGGTAAACCAGCGCGCAGCAGCACGGCAAGCTCACTGGTCATTGACAGGATCTCCTGTCGGCCCGGCGGTTTCCCACCGGCTGTATTACCGGCCTGTGCAGCTGCTGACACGCCAGCTTCCAACTTGAGCAGCGTCAGACCCTGAGCACGTAATTGTCGCGACGCCAGTTCCAGGCCTTCGGCCTCTACGGTACCGTCCCGGGACTTACCATCGCGCCCGATTGCCTTGTAACTGAACTGAGCCATGACTGCGCTATACCGTTGCCATCGCCGAGGTGGCAAGCGAATCGGCACTATCGAGCTCAGCAGCGTCTTCATCACTCTGATCGCGAGTGACACGTAATATCTCCTCCATGGAGGTCACTCCCTGGAGCACTTTTCGCAGGCCATCCTCGTACAGCGTGATCATCCCCTGCTGTCTTGCAGCGGCATGCAATACCGAGGCGTCCGAGCCTTCCATAATGATCCGATGCATCTCCGCATCGAGTACGAAAAGCTCATGAATTCCTGTACGCCCTGAATATCCAGTTTTCATACAGTCTTCACAGCCTTGTGCTTGATAGACAACAACACTGCTGTGCTGCACAAACCGGCGCAGGCCAGTTTGATTGATGTAGGCGCTGTCGAGTTCCACCGGCTGCTTACAGTGTTCACACAGTTTGCGCACCAGCCGCTGCGCCAGCACCCCGTTTACCGATGAGGTAATCAGATAGCGCTCAACACCCATGTCTTCCAATCGCGTGATCGCGCTGGCTGCGGTGTTGGTGTGCAACGTGGAGAGCACCAAATGCCCGGTGAGGGCTGACTGCACACCGATCTTGGCTGTTTCGGTGTCACGCATCTCACCAATCATAATAATGTCCGGGTCCTGGCGCAGGATGGCGCGTAGCGCTCGGGAAAAATCGAGCTTGATCTGCGACTGCACCTGAATTTGATTCACACCCTGCAACTGGTATTCCACCGGATCTTCTACCGTAATGATCTTCAGTGAACCGGAATCAAGGGTCGCCAATGAGGCGTAAAGCGTAGTTGTCTTTCCCGAACCCGTTGGACCGGTCAGCAGAAGAACCCCATGTGGGCGCGACAGCAGCTCCTCATAGCGTACCAGGGTATCTGCGCTGAAACCCATCGTTGCCAGATCCAGTCTGATACTGTCGCGATCAAGCACGCGCATCACAATACTTTCGCCATGCACCGTGGGGATCGTGGAAACACGCAGGTCCAACTCATGTCCCTTAACCCTGGTCATTATTCGACCGTCCTGAGGCAGTCTCCGCTCAGCAATATTCATCTGCGACAGCAGCTTGATCCGTGACGCTATCGCAGCGGCGAGATTACCTTCCGGTGGATTGGGATAATGCTGCAATACCCCATCAACGCGATAACGCAGGTGTAAACCATCCTCAAACGGCTCGATATGAATATCAGAAGCATTCAGGTCCAGCGCCCGATGGATAATTTGATTTACCAGCCGAATGACCGGCGCTTCACTGGCCAAATCCTTGAGATGCTCAATGAAATCATCGTCACTCTGGCCGCTGAAGCGATCGTCGAGATATTCCTCTGGCGCCTCCTCATCCTGTGAATGGCGCGAGATAGCCCTGCTGATATCGCTCTCTAATCCCAGAGTAATGGCCACAGGCTTATCCAGTGCCATGGCCAGGGCTTTGATCAAAAAGGGATCCTGCGGCACAGTTGCGGCAAATGTAACCGCCTCATCGGTTACCAGAACAGGCACGACGCTATTGTTAACCAGGAAGTCGCGGGGCAGCTTATCGAGTTGGATCGGATCCTGAGGGAACTCGTTAGCCGTGAGCAAGGGAATATTAAGCTGGCTGCTGAGGGTCAGTGCGACGTCCTGTTCCGAAACCAGACCCAGTTTCACCAGTACCTGACCAAACAGATCGCCCATTTCTTTCTGGGCAAGAAGGGTTCTTTCCACGTCGCGCTCGGAGAGCTTGCCCTGCTCTACCAGCAGTTCCCCCAGTTTTTTCATAATTCACTCTAATTAGTCTGATTCTGCAGAATTCAGCGAGGGAATTCACCGACTCCAGAGCGCGTGAGTGTACCACAGCCCTACTGCGCATTGGTGTCAGGAAGTGTCAGGAAATGTAAAGCCTGCCGGCATTCAGTGCCGTGATGCAGCAGGCGACAGTTTCTCCCGGAAACTGTATTGACCCAATCGGTGACAGACGCTATCGCTTTGCGATCAATCTCCATCGCAACACTTCTTAATCCCGCCAGCTTCACCTAAACTACGCGCTTTTAGGCGTACCTCCACGGAAGCACAATGACTGAAAAGCCGGAATTCTACACCTGGAACAATACGCAGGATCCCACTACCAACCCGGCCTCGGAACTTGTTGCCTTCGCAGATTGCGAGCTCATTGGCATAAACAGCTCAATGATGCTGGTGATCAATCGCCAGAATGGTAATCAGCAGATAATCATGCCGCAGGTGGTAGAAGGTCTGAAAACCTGCACTACATTCAATACCATTGAGGCGCATGCTGCGCATCTGGCAAATACGCGTGCAGAGCTTCAGGGTAACCCGGAGATGGCGTCCACAGCTCTGCACACGCTGCATAAGTCAGGCATGCTACAGAACGCTACCTCCACATGTGCCAAATTGTCACAGAATATTCCCCGACAACTTCCACCCACACGTGTGTTTATCGTCACCTGCGACCGACCTGCTGCCGTGGAGCGTTTGCTCGACTCACTACTTCGTACCACGAAGTTGAGCCAGCACAACGCACTTTTCCTGGTCGACGATTCCAGAGAGCAGGCCAATCGCGACGCCAATCGCGAGGCTGTCGCAAAGTTTAATCTGCGCAGCGCCAAGGAAATGTCCTATGTCGGCGCAGACGCCCAACAGGCGTTACTCGCTGGGCTGACCGCGCAGTTGCCCACGTACAGTGAGGGCATTCGTTTTCTGCTGGATCAATCCCAGTGGCAGGGTGCGAAAACCTATGGCCGGTCGCGAACCCTCTGCCTGCTATTATCAGTCGGCTACCGCGCGCTGATCATGGACGATGACATTCTGTGTCAGGCGATACTTCCACCGATTACAGAACCCGGCGTGGGTATCGGTAGCGGCGGCATGCGCAAAGCGGCGTTCTATGCGAGCGAACAGGAGTTGTTCAATAGTGGCAGCCTCGCCAGCTTCGATCCTTTAAGCGGCCACGCCAGCCTGCTCGGCAGTACTTTGGGCCATGCACTTCTGGCTACCAACAACGGTCCGCTACAGGAGTCACAGCTACTTCACCTCAACGCGGCACTGGCGAACGTATTGCAGGCTGACTCGCCCATTCTGGTAACCCAATGCGGCTCGATGGGGGACCCGGGCACCGGTGGTCCCAACTGGGGTATGTTTCTCGGTGAAGATTCCATCGAACGATTATTGGCCGCGCCACACGGCATATCCGCAGCCCTGGAAAACAGGCTGAACTGGCTGGGAAGCGCGAGACCGAATTTTTTCAAGATGCCTTTCATGTCGCAGTTAACGGGCCTGGATAACAGTTACTTGCTGCCACCCTATTTCCCGGCATTTCGCGGCGAAGATGCGCTGTTTGGTGCTATGACCGTGGCGATTCACCACCACAGTGTGTCTCTGGAATACCCTTGGAGCGTTCCTCATCTGCCGATTGAGAATCGGGTATACAGCCTGCAGGACCGGAGTCTGGTGAGTGCTGATATGACGCTCTTTGCCCGCTACCTGACCGAGAATATCGACTACCGTGACTCCAATGACGCGCAGCGCAACCTACAGCTGATTGTTCAGGATTTACTGCGCACCTCGGCCCGCTCGGATCAGAACTTGCTGCTCGACTACCGCGCCGAACTCGCCAGGGGGCATGCCCATTCGCTCGCGATACTGCAGAGGCAGTATGCGGCAACGCAGAAGTACCAATCGGTCGAATTTGAAACGTATCTCCGCGGCCGGATTGAGGACATGCAAAAAGTAATTTCTGAAAACCAGAGTCCAACCGGCTTTCTATCGGACCCTGCAACTGCGACAGAACAGCAGGTACTTACACGTTTCAGAAATATGGCGCAGGGTTATGCTGCGGCGCTGAGCGGCTGGGTCGAGATTCGGCAGGTCGCAAGTGAACTGAGTGAAGAAATGATTGGCTCGAAAACCATGCTGCCTGTTTAATCCGATGAGGCATTGCCAAGCAATTCGCTGCTGGTGTGACGCTCGCCTTGCCCACTACTAATTGCATTCCGTCACGGACGTGGTAATCGAAAAATCCACCACACCACCTTCACGCATGCCTGATTCCGGCAACACTCTGAACAGCGCCGCGTCGACAATGCGGTGAAGAAATATGCGTTCTTCTCCCTTGATACCTGAACAGCCACAGTTGATGAAATACATACCCGGAAGCAACATGCAGGAAAAACGAAAACACACGTCCATCAGTGTCCCTGCCTCAACCACCGGAATGGTTTGCTCATCGGTTGCCGTGCCGATGCCACCCAATTCAAAGCCGCTTTTGGTTTTTATCAGCATGCCAAATCTGACGCCAAACGCCTGCCGGGAGAAGCGCACGCGGTAGGTAAAGCTGTAACTCTGGCGCCTCACCAACAGATTCGCGGCATCGCCACTACTGTCGATAACCTCGGGATTCTCAATAAACACGCCGTGCGACTCATAGACCAAACGCGATTCAGGCACCAGTGCGGGATCAAATCCGGTTTCCAGCTGACCGCCTTCACTTTTCGGTAGCATAAGATCGTCCGCTTCCTCGATTGAGACCAGCGATTTTATGTAATCCCTCACAGCTTCTGTTCGCTCGGCGGGAGCGAAAATGTATTTGTGATACAGCGATATCACCGATTTCGGTACGCCGGTAACAAGCAACTCTCCTCTGTCGAGGAAGATTGCCCGATTGCAGATCTCTACCACTGTTGACGCGGAATGCGAGACAAACAAAATAGTTCCTCCGCGCTCCTGAATGGCGCGGATACGACGAAGCATTTGCGCTGAAACATTTCATCCCCGACTGCCAATGCTTCATCGACAATCAGGATGTCCGGATCTGCCGCAACTGCTACGGAGAATGCCAGACGCACATACATACCGCTGGAATAGGTTTTGACCGGCTGGTTGACCATGTCACCTATACCGGAAAATTCAACAATCTCATCGTACTTTGCATCTATGTCATGCTGTGAAAGTCCGAGAATCTTGCCATTGAGATAGACGTTCTCTTTACCCGTAAAGTCCGGATTAAAACCCGCACCTAGTTCCAGCAGCGCAGAAATACGACCATTGACTTCGAAAGAGCCTTCGCTGCGCTCCAGTGTGCCGCAAAGCAATTGCAGCAGCGTCGATTTACCGGAACCGTTGCGCCCGATAATGCCTACCGTCTCACCGCGCTTGATGGTGAACGACACATTATTAAGTGCACTGACTTCGCGATAGAAATGCTTCTTCCTCGCCAGAAAAACTGCTTCAAACGGTCCTGTGGTGTTTCATACACACGGTAGCGCTTTGACAGGTTCACTGCCTTGACCGCGATATCAGAGGACATCAGCAAACCCTTTTCTGGTTTTCTGGAACCACCAGAAGCCTGACCACATTACCAGAATGCTCACCAGGCTATACACACCTAGCCCCAGCCAATGTGGCGGATGACCCCAGATAATGATTTCCCTCATCTGTTCCACAATGAAAGTCAGTGGGTTGAGGTACAAAAATGGCTGAAATCTCTCAGGCAGGGCTGACGTGGGAAAAGGATCGGGCTCATAAACAGAAGGACAGACGTGATCAGCCCCATCACCTGCGAAATATCACGGAGATAAACCCCCAGCGCTGCAAGCAACCACGAAATCCCGCAAGCCAGTAGCGTAAACGGCAACAACAGCAGGGGGAAGTATACCAGCGTCCAGGGCAGGCTATGGTTCACCACCACGGCACAAAGAAATAGCACGGTGCTGGTTATCGCCAGATGAAAAAGCGCGGAACCCGTGACAATCAGCGGCAATATCTCCAGTGGAAACATCACTTTCTTGACAAAATTCGTGTTGCTTACAATCACCATCGGCGAGCGCTGCAATATTTCCGCCAGAAAGCCGTGGAAGGTAAGGCCGCAGAACAGAATCAGTACATACTGTGACTGGCTAGTCAAAGCCTGCTCCCAACGCGGGGTGAACACCACAGTAAAGACAAAGCTGTAGAGCGCCAGCATTAACAGCGGGTTCAGAAATGACCAGAACAACCCCAGGAAAGAACCGCGGTAGCGGATAAACACTTCGCGCTTTACCATTTGTACTATAAGCGCTGGATGCTCAAAAAAGGCCTGATAAATTGCGTGTGGCATGCGCGGTCGATCAGGCGACTTCGAACAATCCTGCCGCGCCCATACCGCCACCGATACACATGGTCACTACCACGAACTTCGCACCTCGTCGCTTACCTTCCAGTAGCGCATGACCTACCATACGGGCGCCGCTCATGCCAAACGGATGTCCAATCGAGATTGCACCGCCGTTAACATTCAGCTTGTCGTTATCGATACCCAACTGGTCGCGGCTGTAAATCACCTGGCACGCGAATGCTTCATTCAACTCCCATAGATCGATATCACTGACCTTGAGTCCATGGCGCTGCAACAGTTTGGGTACAGCGAATACCGGGCCGATTCCCATTTCGTCAGATTTGCATCCAGCCACCGCCAGACCGCGATAGATTCCCAACGGCGCCAGTCCCTTCTGCGATGCCAGGCGCGCATCCATTACCACGCAGGCCGATGCACCATCCGATAGCTGCGAGGAGTTGCCCGCCGTGATGAACCTGCCCTCTTGCACCCACTGCCCATCCTTAAACACTGGCTCCAACGCCGACAGACTTTCCAGCGTCGTGGAAGGTCGGTTGCAGTCATCCCGATCCACCACCGCGTCCTGGTAGGTTGTCTCTTTGGTCTCCTTGTTGAACACCGCCATGCTGGTTTTCATGGCCACGATTTCGTTATCAAACAGGCCGCTCTTTTGTGCCGCAGCAGTGCGCTGCTGGCTTTGCAATGAATAGATGTCCTGGTCTTCGCGACTGATGCTGTAACGCTCGGACACCACCTCAGCCGTTTCCAACATCGGCATGTACGCGGTGGAATCGATAGCAGTAACTACCTTGGAGACGTTGCGATAGGCGTTTTTGTGTTTGGTTTGCACAAGCGAAATGGACTCGACCCCACCGGCAACAGCGATATCGTACTCGTTGCACATAATGCTTTTGGCAGCGGTGGCGATGGACATCAATCCAGACGAACACTGTCGCTCGATGGACATGCCCGCCACGGTGTCGGGCAGGCCTCCGGCAATGCCACAGAGGCGACCGATGTTGTAAGCCTGTGTGCCCTGCTGGGCAGCGGCGCCGAATATACAGTCATCGACTTCCGCCGGATCGATCCCGGCGCGTTCTACCGCAGCTCGAACGACATGGCCACCCATAGCGGGTGCTTCGGTGTCGTTGAAGCCACCGCGAAAGGACTTGGCCAGACCGGTTCGCGCTGTAGATACAATGACTGCCTCTCTCATACTGTTACTCCTGATGTCTGATTAACTATTTGTTTTGACTTGCTGCTGCGTTGAATCAGCGCTACGAGCGCTGACTGGAGACCGAAACAATCTCCCCTGTCATATAGCTCGAATAATCCGACGCCAGAAACATCATCACGTTCGCAACTTCCCAGGCTTCAGCAGCTCGCCCATAAGCCTCTTTCGCTTCCAACTCGGCCAATAACTCATCCGAGGCCGATTTGCGCAACATCGGGTGCAATACAATCGACGGCGCCACAGCATTGATGCGCACGTTGAACTCTGCTGCTTCCAAAGCCGCACACCGGGTTAAAGCCATAACCCCGGCTTTCGCTGCAGCGTAGTGCGCCTGCTCCTTCTGCGCACGCCAGCCTAACACCGAAGCGTTGTTAACAATCACACCACCCTGCCCACGCGCTTTCATGACCTTCATCATATAGCGCGTCATGCGCATGGTGCCGTTGAGTGTCACGTCGATCACACGGTGCCACTCGTCATCTTCCATTTCAATCAGCAATTTGGAGGTGCCCAATCCAGCGTTGTTGATCAGAATGTCGACGCCGCCCATCGATTCCTCCGCAAAATCCACCAGCGCGCGCACGTCGTCCTCGATCGCCACGTTGCCAACTTTACCGTAGACCTCAGCGAGACCGGATTCTGCCTTCAGCTTTTCAACCGCAGCGGCAAGACGGCCCTCATGGATATCACTGAGAACAATCGCACGAGCACCCTCTTCGGCGGCTCGCGTCGCTGCGGAGAACCCGATGCCGGCACCGGCAGCGGCGGTGATAAGCACTGATTTGCCCTTGATCAGTCCGTGGCCCTGCACATACTCGGGTATTTTCAAATTCATTGTACTTCCCTTGATTAGCGGTTATTTGGCCGCACCGCGAGGTTCCTTGGGCATACCCAATCCCCGCTCGGCAATGATGTTGCGCTGTATCTGGTTGGTACCGCCGTAGATGGTGTCGGAGCGCACAAACAGGTACATCGACTGCAGGCGACTCAGCTCATACGGACCGCCCTCCAGGATTTCACACTCGGGCCCCAGCACATCCATCGCCAACTCACCGAGACTGCGATGCCAGGTGGCCCAGAATAACTTGTAGATCAAAGCTTCCTTCTGCAATGAGCCGTCACTGCCGCTCTGGCCTGACAACATACGCATAGAGTTGTAGCGCATGATCTTCAGCTCCGCATGTGCACGCGCGATGCGCTGGCGGATGATCGGATCCTGTGCAGCGCCGTTGCGCCTGGCCAGTCGCACTACTTCGTCCAGCTCGTTCTGGAACTGCATTTGCTGACCGAGGGTGGATACGCCGCGCTCAAAGCCGAGCAAGCCCATCGCGACCTTCCAGCCCTCACCGGGTGCGCCGACAATATCATCGGCGTCACACACTGCTTCATCGAAGAATACTTCGTTGAACTCCGAAGTACCTGTGATCTGTTCAATCGGCCTGACCTCAATACCCGGCTGATCCATTGCGATCAGGAAGAAGCCAAGACCTTTGTGCGCCACCGATTCTGGATCTGTGCGCGCAATCACAAAGCAGTAATCGGATTCATGGGCGAGCGAGGTCCACACTTTCTGGCCACTGATCAACCACTTACCCTGCGCTTTGTCGAAGCGCGCTTTGGTTTTGACATTAGCTAGATCGGAGCCCGCACCGGGCTCCGAATAACCCTGGCACCACAGCTGTGTACCGGCCACTATACCCGGCAGGTACTTCTGCTTTTGCGCCTCGGTACCAAAGGCGATCAACGTCGGGCCGGTCAGGCCCTCGCCGATATGACCCACACGGCCCGGAGCCCCGGCGCGGGCATACTCTTCGAAAAAAATCACCTGCTGCTCGATTGAACAGCCGCGTCCACCGTATTCTTTGGGCCAGCCAACACAGGTCCAGCCACCTTCGGAGAGTTTCTGTTCCCATACTTTGCGCTCCTGCGGGAACATATGCTCATCGCCGGGACCACCGCGGTATTTGAGTTTTTCGAACTCTCCGATGAGGTTGCTCTGCAACCAACCCGCTACTTCCGCGCGGAACTGTTCGTCTTGCGGACTAAAACTCAATTTCACATGCTTTCTCCCGTAGCCCCGACAGATTCGTCGAGCAACAAACCGGCCAGACGCTCGCGATGCTGCGCGCCATTGCCCAACAGTTGTTCGGAGGATTTGGCACGCTTGAAGTAAAGGTGCACATCGTACTCCCAGGTAAAACCAACGCCGCCGAACAACTGCAGCGAGTCGCCGGCAATAGAGAAGTACGCATCCGAGCAGTAGGACTTTGCCACGCTTGCCGCCTCGCCCAGTTCATCCGCCAGCGGGCCACCCTCAAGCGCCTCCTGTGCAACACAGGCTGCGTAATAAATAGCAGAACGAGCCACTTCCGTTTTTAGCATCATATCGGCAGCTTTGTGTTTCACGGCCTGGTAGCTGGCGATAGTGCGATTGAATTGCACGCGCTCGCTGGTGTACGCCACTGTCATGTCCAGCAACTGCTGACAGCCACCCACTTGTTCCGCTGCCAGTGCAATCGTCGCCAGGTCGAGCACCGTGGACAATGCTTTCCAACCCTGGCCCGCTTCGCCCATCAGTGCTTCGGCCTGAAGACTGACGTTATGCAACTGCAAGGCAGCCTGCTTGCGCGCCTGATCCATGGTCGGCAGCCATTCCCGGGAGACTCCCTGTGTATCGGCCGGAAGCAGGAACAGACTGATACCCTCCTGCGCGCTGCTCCCCTCGGCTCGCGCAGCCACGATCAGCAGTTCAGCGCTGTGACCGTCAACTACGTAGCGGTATTGCCCATTAAGCACATAACCGTCGCCTTCCCGACGCCAGGTGGCCGTGATAGCGTGCGCATCCCATCGCGGCTTGCCGCCATTGAACGCCAAGGTCGCCGTTAATCCGCCTTCACAAAGTTTGCCCAGCCAATGCGCCTGCTGCTCGTCGCTAGCGGCCACACGCAGCGCATTGCCCGCCAGACACACCGTCGCAAAAAATGGGGAGCACAATAGGTAGCGACCCATTTGTTCCATCATCGCAACCAGTTCCACATAGCCCAGGCCCATGCCGCCATATGCTTCGGGAACGTGTATGGCCTGCCAGTACATCTCTTTGCAGATACGCTGCCATAGCGCTGCGTCGTAGCCCTGCTCAGTGGCCATCGCACTGCGAATTGCCGCGCTGTCTGAAACCTCTGCCAAAAATGCCGCAGCGGTCTCGCGGATCATCTCCTGCTCTTCAGTGAATGCAAATTCCATCGTCGCTCCCGTCCCGCCTCAGGTGCCCCAGACTTTCTGTGCCGGGATTTCTTTGGCCAACAATTCTTTCATCGCCTCACCCACTTCAGCCGGTGCCCAGGCAGCACCGCGGTCAACACCATCGGTAGTACGCCAACCGTCGCAAATACAGATACGGCCACCTTCGGCTTCAAACACTCGCCCGGTCACGCCTGCCGCTTCTGCGCTCGCTAACCATGCCAACACATTGGAAACGTTCTCCGGCGCAAAATGGTCAAAACTGCCATCCTCGGGTTTCGCCATGCGCGCTGCCATTTCCGGCACAGCACTGGTCATGCCAGTGCGGGCAGAGGGTGCCACGGCATTAGCTGTAATGTTGTAACGCGCCAGCTCAGCAGCCTGGTTCAATGTCAGAGCAGCAATGCCGGCCTTCGCGGCGGCGTAGTTGGATTGGCCGATGGAACCCTGAAGACCAGCACCGGAAGTAGTGTTGATGATGCGCGCATCGACGGGCTTGCCTTCTTTCGATTGACCGCGCCAGTAATGCACGGCGTGGGAACTGATGCAGAAATGTCCCTTTAAATGCACAGACATGATCGCATCCCATTCCTGCTCGGTCATCGACGCGAACATACGATCGCGGTTGATCCCGGCGTTATTCAGCACGATATGCAGGTCGCCGAAGCTGTCGATAGCCTGTTTTACCGCGTTGAGGCTGTCGTCGTAATTGGTGATATCAGAACTATTGACTATGGCTTTGCCGCCAGCGTTGATAATCTCATCTACCACCGCTTGCGCAGCTGCGGTGTTGATATCGTTGACCACCACCGCACACCCTTCGGACGCAAACACGCGTGCATGGGCTGCACCCAGCCCGCCGCCGGCACCGGTGATGATGGCTACTCGGCCTTGCAGGATTCCACTCATTGCATTGTTCCTCTGTTCTGGTTCGTTATCTCAAAATTCGGTGCTATTGATTCATAATTTTTCGATAGCGCGCGATCTGTTCGGTGAAAGTGAATACAAATTTCCTGGACCGTCTGCGGCCATGGATGGCCGCAGCGAGCCTACCCGGATGTATTTACGGCGTGTCCGGGGAATTTATATTCACTTTCACCGAACATCCCGCTACCAATAAACTACAACCGCTCAAGAATCGTCACGTTAGCCTGACCACCACCCTCGCACATAGTCTGCAAGCCATAGCGACCACCCGTACGCTCCAACTCATGCAACAATGTCGTCATCAACTTCGTACCCGAGGCACCCAGGGGGTGCCCCAGCGCTATCGCGCCGCCATTCACATTGGTTTTCTCCAGCGGGTAGCCGGTATCAATCAACCACGCCATCGGTACAGACGCGAACGCCTCATTGATTTCCACCAGATCGATATCCGACAGCTTCATGCCAGATTTTTTCATCGCGTATTCCGTGGCGGGAATCGGCGCAGTCAACATCCAGATCGGATCGGCGGCGCGTACGCTCATATGCACAATGCGGGCGCGAGGCGTCAGGTTATAGCGTTTCAGGGCAGCCTCGGAGACGACCAACATCGCTGACGCACCGTCACATGTCTGGCTGGATACTGCGGCGGTAATGGTGCCACCCTCCTGCAATGGTTCCAGCTCCGCCATTTTCTCCATCGACGTGTTGCGCGGCGTTTCATCCATATTCACACCGTTCAGCGGTGCTACCTCCCGATCGAAGCGCCCTTCCTTGATCGCTTGCAGTGCCAGTGTGTGCGAGCGCAGCGCGAACTCTTCCATCTGCACGCGGGAGATTTTCCACTTGTCAGCGATCATCTGCGCTGAAGCGAACTGCGAAGGTGGCGTACTACCGTAGCGGGCGACCCAGCCCTGGCTGCCGGAGAACGGATCAGTAAAGCCCATAGGTTGCGCAGCGATCATCGCGGAAGATATGGGGATCTGCGTCATGGTCTGTACGCCACCGGCGATCACCACATCGTTGATGCCAGACATGATGGCCTGCGCGGCAAAATGCACCGCTTGTTGCGAGGAACCACACTGCCGATCAATGGTGGTGCCGGGGACCTCGTCGGACAGCCCTGCTGCGAGCCAGCAAGTCCGTGCGATATCACCCGCCAGTGGCCCGATGGTGTCGACGCAGCCGAACATTACGTCGTCGTATTCGTTGTCGGGTATGTTGTTGCGCGCCACCAGTGTTTTGATCACGTGGGCACCGAGATCGGCACCGTGCACATCCGACAGGCCGCCCTTGCGGCGGCCGGTGGGCGAGCGCACTGCGTCTACTATATAAGCATCTGCCATGTTGCTGTCCTCTTGTTAAGCGAAGGTAGCGCCGGCACCCAGTGCCGCGCCGGGGGCGAAGATACGATCCGCGACCCGTGATTTATGAAAACCTGCGTCGCCCCAGGTGTTGGCCAGAGCCCAGGCCTTTTTCATGAAGATATGTAAATCCACTTCCCAGGTGTAACCCATCGCGCCATGCACCTGATGGCTGTTCCTGGCAGCCAGGTTAGCCGCCTCGCACGCAACCAGCTTGGCGTGTGATACCGCGTGGGCGGCGACGTGCTGACCGTTTGCGATAGCAAACGCCGCGCGATGGGTCGGTGCTTTGGCATACTCCAGTCGCACGGCAACGTTGGCCATGTGATGCTTGACTGCCTGAAAGCTGCCGATCGGCTTGCCGAACTGCTGGCGCTCGCTAGTGTACCGCACAGAGAGATCGATCATGCGTTGCGCCAGGCCAAGCGCCTGCGCAGCACAGCCCAGTGCGCCGCGATTCAATGCGTCGTTGACCAGCGTCTGCGCAGACTTGGCACTCGCGACTATCGTTGCGCCGCCGAGCACTTCCACAGAAAACAGTTTACGCGATGGATCGATAGATTCATTGTGCTGCAATTCAACCTGATCCGGCATAGCAGCAAGCAGCGAATCCCCACGCTGTATCAGCAGCAGGTCAGCGATGTGCGCATCCTCTACCACGAGGTTTTGCTCGAGACCCACCACAACCCTGGCCTCACCGGCAGCAATTTTTGGCAACCACTGCGCGGCCAGGTCACCGCCGAGGTCTCGCAGCAGCGGTACAGCGACCAATACGGTATGCACCAGCGGCTCAGGCAACGCGACATAACCGCACTCCTGCGCCAGCAATACAAAATCCAGTTCGGTCATGCCCAGGCCGCCGTGTTCCTCGGGCACGGTCAACCCGGTGAGCCCCAATTCGGCGAGCTGGCTCCACAGCGTAGCATCGCGGCCACTTGGTGTTTCCCAACTGGCGCGAATGCGCTCTGCTGTCACTTCATTCACCAGAAAATCGCGCACCGACTCCTGAAACAGCAACTGGTCTTCGCTAAACGTAAAATCCATAACTACCTCGGCATTCCCAGCATTCGTTCGGCGATGATATTGCGCTGCACTTCATTGGTTCCGGCATAAATCGGGCCGGACTGCGAGAACAACCAACCGTCCAACCAGGTTCCCACGCCCTGAGCGGCGGGAGCATGCGGCAGCAGCTCTGCCCTGGCACCGAGAATACTCATCGCGGTGGCATGCATGTTCTGATCCAGTTCCGACCAGAAGATTTTGTTGGTTGAAGACTCCGCCCCGATCTTGCCCCCCTTGTTCAGGCGACAGGCAGTCTGGTAGGTGGTCAGGCAATAACTTTCTGCATCCAGATATGCGCGAATGACCGCGTCTTTCACCGCGGGGTCACGATCGGCAGATTCACGGTTGGCCGTGTATAACTCGACCAGTCGACGCGCTGTCTCCTGAAAACGCGCGGGTGAACGCAGCATCAGGCCGCGTTCGAAACCGGCGGTTGCCATGGCGACACTCCAGCCAGCGCCTTCGTCACCAAGCCGGTTCTCCACCGCGACTTCAACATTGTCGAAGAAGATTTCGGCGAATCCCGGCAGCCCGTCCAATTGTGGTATTGGTCGCACGGTGATACCGGGGCTTTTCAGTGGCACAAGGATAAACGTCAGCCCGCGATGCCTTTCGGACTGCGGGTCGGTGCGGAACATACCGAAGCACCAATCGGCCCACACCGCGCGTGTCGACCAGGTCTTCTGCCCGTTGATAATGTATTTGCCGCCTTCCAGCTTCGCAGTGGAACGGATCGCCGCCATATCGGAACCGGCATTGGGCTCGGACCAGCCCTGTGCCCAGACTTCCTCACCATTGGCCATCTTGGGAAGGATGCGCGCTTTCTGCTCTTCGGTACCGTACTCCATCAACGTGGGGCCGAGCAGGAAAATACCATTCTGATTGACCCGCAGGGGTGCGCGTGCCTTGTAATATTCTTCCTCGAAGATCAGCCACTCGATAAGGTCGCAGCCACGTCCGCCGAGCGCCTCGGGCCAGGTGACCATGCCCCAACGACCTTTGTTCAGTGTCGCCTCCCACTGCCGGTGCTGCTTGAAACCCTCAGCGGTATCAAACGTCTGCAACGGCTGCGACGGAACATTGGCCACCAGCCAGCTGCGTACTTCCTCACGGAAAGCCTGCTGTTGTTTGGTAAATGCGAGATCCATTGTCTGCGTATCCTAAAATTTTGCGTCGCGCTTCTGCACGAAGGCATCGCGCGATTCCTGTGAGTCACCGATGGTGTAGGCTTCCAGCGTAAAACCCTGTTCCCAGCGGTATTTATCCTCGAGGTTGCCGTCCTCGATGCCGGTCAGCGCTTCCTTGGCTAGCCTGACCATCGCTGGCGATTTTGCGGCTATCCTGGCGGCGATTTCACGCGCTGTTGGCAGCAGCTCAGACAGCGGCACCACTTTCTCCACAGCGCCAAGGCGATAGGCTTCCTGCGCATCGATGAATTCACCGGTGAAATACATATAGCGCACTTTTTGCACCGGGAACATGCGCTGTAGATGCGCGCCGCCGCCCATTGCACCGCGATCGATTTCCGGCACACCGAAACGGGCGCAGTCGGAGCAGATGATAATGTCAGCCGCACCAGCCATACCGATGCCGCCGCCGAGCACAAAGCTGTGCAGCGCGATGATTACCGGTTTGGGGTTTCGGTGAATCGCGCGAAACGTTTCATAGTTGCCCTTGTTTACATCGACAATGCGATTCGGGTGCGCGGCCAGTTCCTTGATATCGACGCCGGCGCAAAAGCCTTTTCCCTCAGCGCCAATAATAATGACACGAACCTCGTCATTGACACCCAGCACGTCGATCTCTGCAGCGATGGCGAACCAGCCAGCGCTGTCAAAGGCGTTGACTGGCGGCTTGTCGAGCATCATCTCGGCGATACCGTCGGCAATAGTCGTTTTGAATGGCTTGGACATATTTTTAATCTCCGGAATTCTCAGTCACCCGCAGTGACAACAGGGTCAGGCGTTGCTGTGCTTCACCAACAATGGATTGAATCAGTTTTTCACAGGACAGCAGCTCGTTGATCACACCCGCCACCTGCCCCGAGGGCAACACACCGTGTGCAGGGTCGCCATCCACCATTGCCTTTTGAATAATCATCGGCGCGTTGGCAGACATGATGGCCTGGGCAGCGGTCATATCGTCATCCTTGCTCATCGCGATGGCGGATTTGAGGAGGCTGAAAACAGTAGCGCCGGTATGCTTGCGGAAGGCGAGCCCGTTGCGCATCGCAATCATCAGTTTGCGCAACGTGCCCGCCTTTTCCAGTTCGGCCAGCAACTCATTCATGATCATGCGCTGCGGTAACCCGTCCATCGCTTTGGACACGATAATGTCACCAGGATTCTTGCAATCTATATAGCGTTGCAGGGTGGCACGCGGCACCGGACTTTCCTCGGTCATCAGGAAACGGGTTCCCATTGCGATACCATCGGCGCCCCAGGACAACGCTGCCAACAGACCGCGACCGTCCTTGAAACCACCTGCGGCAACCACAGGCACCTTGTCACTGACCGCATCGACCACCTGCGGAATCAGCAACGTGGTCGGTACCGCACCGGTGTGGCCACCACCTTCACCGCCCTGCACCGTCACAGCGTCGGCACCCAGCTCCACCGCTTTGATGGCATGCTTGGGCAACCCTACAGTCGGCATGCATACCACACCTGCATCTTTCAGCTTCTTGATGAACTCCGGGCCGGGCGAGCGCGAGTAACTCACCGCGCGCACCCCGTGGCGAATAACAAGATCGACAATCTGCGATGCATTCGGCTGGTACATGTGGAAGTTTACGCCGAATGGTTTATCGGTGAGCTCCTTCACGCGCAGAATATCGCGCTCCATTTCACTGGCAGGAATAGTGGCGCCCGCAAGGAAACCGAAGGCACCCGCATTGCAACTGCCGGCGACCAACTTCGGATCGGCCACCCAGCCCATCGCTGTCTGCACGATGGGGTAACGACAACCCAACAGTTTGGTTAATCGTGTTTCAAGCATGACTGCGACCTCGCATCACGTAGGGTTACCGGGGGGATTGTCCCTGATCTGTTGCGCGCGCTGATTGTGCGGATCCAATGCCGCGATAATATCCAACTGCTCGCGTGTGGGCGCTTCGGTGGTCGGCACACTGCCTGCAACGTGAACCGGATAGCCGGTGTTTTCCTGCACCTGCTCCACAGTCACGCCAGGATGCAGCGAGACAAGACGAATCTGGTGATCCGGTCCGCCAAAATCCATCACGCACAGATTGGTAATTACCAGGCGAATATCGACATCATCCAGTTTGTGCCCCTTGGGCAGGCGCGCCGGGTTGTAACCGATGGACGAAACGAAATCACACTCACCGTCCATGAACACGCGCGAGTTGTGCTCGGGCACAAAGAAACTGTTGGGGTGCGAGATGGAGTTACCTGGAAAGCCGCGCGCGCCCAGCATCATAGTTTTCGGTTTTTCATAGGTACCGCCGAGCGCCGAGGTATTGGATTGGCCGTACTTGTCGATCTGCGTCGGCCCGAGCATTGCGTGGCGTTTACCGCTCCACACATTGTCGAAAATGCGAGAGAAACCCATCCAGCTCTCGATCGCAGGGACAAAATCGGCGGGACGTTTGCCAATAGGATTGGGTTCGCTCAGCATCCAGGCTTCCGAGTCGGTCATCATCAGGTCGGTGTTGCACGTCTTCATTGCGAGGCTTGCGGCCAGACGCGGAATCACGCCGATGCCGGTCGCCAGCACTTCGCCTTCATCGGCAAAGGCCTTGCTGGCCGCGACAATGCACAGTTCGGCCAGGGTATAATCCGTTGCTGCTGTCATGATTGTTGTCTCCTTGGCCGACTAATAGGTGGGCAGTTCAATAGTGCGGATGGCGTCAAGGCCGCCCACGTTGTTCTGATATTCCTCTTCCGAAGCACCCAGATACTGGTCGAAATAGCCCTGGATGCCCGCCTCGTCTTTGGCAGAAGCGACATACGCTTTGAAATGCGGCACATCGAATCCGTACAAGGGACTGCACGAACTCGGGTGAGCGCCGCCGGGAATGTGCACCACACCAGTGGTTACAGAACGCTCCCAGTGCACCATTCGGGCCTGCGTCGGGTCGTGGAAGAATTCGGTGGCAACCAGTTCGTCACAGGAGACAAACGTTTGCGTAGCGGCGCGCGCAAACCAGTCGTCCATGTAGAAATCCGGTCCAGCGATCTGGCACACACCGCGAGCATCTGCGCGATCTGCGTGAATCAGTGATACATCCAGCTGCAGAGCTGGCATCGCCACCCACTCCTTGTCGTCGTAGGGACTGTCGATCACGTGGATATCGGGGTTTTTGTTGATCACATCAGTGCCTAAACCCACTTCAGTAGGGATGAACGGAATACCCCAACTGGCCGCGCGCAGTCCGAGCAGCATCATGCCCTCATCGATTTCCATTACCTCGATCGCTCCGGATTGTCGCGCTTGCCGAAAGTAGGGTTCAAGCGGAATGAAATCCAGCGAGACAAACGCGAACACCACTTTCTTCACCCTGCCAGCTGCGCACAACATGCCAACGTCAGCACCACCGTATGACACAATCGTCAGGTCTTTGAGGCTGGAACGCAGTATTTCGCGCACCAATGCCATCGGTTTACGCCGCGGGCCCCAACCACCAATACCGATGGTCATGCCATCTTTCAATTGCGCAACGACTTGCGCCGCCGTCATTTGCTTGTTCATCGCATGTTTCCTTTTCTAGCTGACGATCCGCGCCATGCGGTAATCGTGTTTGACGAAGTTAACTCCGAGCGTGCTGCGTGTACCGCGCACGCCTTCAATGACACTGATGCGCCGGTGTACAAACTCGGCCAGGTGCTCGGCATTGCGCACCATGGTGATGGCGAGAATATCGGCGCGGCCCAGCATCACACCCACGAATCCAAGCTCGGTGATAGTTGCCAGTTGCTGCGCGACTTCGCGGGTCTGGCCGCTGCGCTCTACTTCAATCCAGATGTAGGCCAGCGCGGCGTCTTTAAAGCGATCGATGTTGGTCACCGCAGTGATGCGGATCTGCTTTTCCTCTTCCATACGCTTGACGCGATTGCGCACTGTACCTTCGGTTACACCCAATTGCTCGGCAATCTCGCGGTTGCTGACCCGGGCATCGCGCGACAGTCGCTCGACAATCGCCAGGTCTGCCGCATCGAGTTTACGCCGCATGGAATGGCACCCAATCCGGCTGGTTCTTCAACACATCCAGCGCCAGCGCCGGCGTCAGGCGACGCACTCCCGGGATAGCACCCAACTTGTTGCTGATCAATTCGCTCAGGGATGCCTGGTCGCGCGCCACCACCAGTATTTCGATATCCTGCGCACCGACTACAACGTTGACAGAAAACACTTCGGCGATGGCCGCCATCTCACGCGCCACCAATTCCGGGGAGCGGCCTTCCACCTGCACACCGATGGCCAGCAACATGCCGTAACCCGCCGCTTCAATATCGGTGACGGCAACAACGCGCATGGTGTCAGACTCTTCCATCCTGCGCACTCTGGCGCGCACGGTATTCTCGGCAATATCCAGCTCCCGTGCGATGGCGCGAAACGGCATACGCCCATCTCTGCGCAGCAGCTCAATGATCGCCTGATCTGTCACGTCCAGGTCGATATGGCTGCTTTGTGCGTGGCTGGTCAGGTCATTCATCGTTGTTGCAGGCCTGACTGCCTGGCCAACTCTGCCTTGTCGACCTTACCGCCGGCATTCATCGGCAGTTCATCCAGAAACACAACGGTGCGCGGTACTTTGTAGTTCGCCATATTGCTACGCGCCCATTCGACGACGGCCGCTTGATCCAGATCCGCGTCGGCGGCTTTTACCAGAAATGCCCGCGCCACTTCGCCCATGCGCTCATCGGGCACGCCGATCACCGCCGCCCGCGCAACACCCGGCATACTGCACAGGATGTTCTCGATCTCGGCGGGATAACAGTTGAAGCCGCCGACAATAAACATCTCTTTGATACGGCCGGTGATGCGCACGTAGCCGTCTTCATCCATGACACCGACGTCACCGGTGCGCAGCCAACCATCGTCGGTCAGCGCCTGGGCAGTTGCCTCGGGGTTGTTGAAATAGTGGCGCATCACGTTGAACCCGCGATAGCAGATTTCGCCGTCAGTTCCCGGCGGCACCGTATGGCCCTCGCGATCCACGCATTTGATTTGCGCGCCGGCCATCGCACAACCCGAGGTGTGGGAAATGCGCTCAGCGCTGTCGTCAGCGCGACAAATCGACACCACACCACAGGTCTCAGTCAGTCCGTAGGCGGTTACTACAACTTCGAATCCCAACTCTTCCCGCATCTGACGCACCAACTTCACGGGCACGGGCGCAGCGCCGGTCACCGCAAGCCGCAGGCTGGACAGGTCGTAGTCCTTGCGCCGCGGGTGCGCCAACAGTGACTGATAGATAGTAGGCGGGCCGGGAATCATCGAAATCTTGTCGCGTGCAATCTGTGCCAGCACCGCATCCAGATCAAAATTCAGCACCGGCAGAATGTGTGCGCCGCTGATGATTGCTGCAAGCCAGCCGGCTTTGTAGCCGAAAGAATGGAAAAATGGGTTGATGATCAGGTAGTTATCGTCACTGCACAGGCCAACGGTCGCGCTCCAGTTTTCGAAGGTGCGGATGTTCTGGCCGTGGCAGGTTACAACCCCTTTGGGGTTTCCTGTGGTGCCCGACGTAAAAAGAATGTCCAGCGTGTCGTCCGGTGTCAGCGCAGCTGCGCGACGGGCGACCTCAGCCGTGGATACTGCCTCGCCGGCAGCAAGAAACGCTTCCCAGGATTGGCAACCTGACGCCGCGCCATTGAGCGTAACGACGCGCTCAACCGACGGGAGAGCCTGCTCACTGAGCATGTCGGGATAACGCGCGCCGAGAAATTCACTCACGGTGAATACCATCTTCGCACCGCTGGCGTTCACCGAATAGGCCGCCTCGGCACCCTTGTAACGCGTATTGAGGGGAACTACCACACCACCGACACTCTGTGCACCGATCGCAGCGATGATCCACTGGTAAATATTAGGTGCCCAGATCGCGATACGCTCACCGTGTGCGAGGCCTGCGGCGATAAACGCACGCGCCGATTGCACCCTGGCGGCATCCAACTCAGCGTAGCTCAACTTCACCGCGCCATCGGTAATAGCCGGTCGCGATCCGTGTGCGGCAGCTGCGTCCACGACGACCTGAGGCAGTGTGCGCGCTACATACGGCGGCGTGTTCATACGCGCAGTGTAATCAGGCTTTGTTGCACTCATCGCTTTGCCTATGCTCGCAGCTATGGATGAACCGGACAGATATATTAGTCAGTAATCCGGGATTTTAGAACTATTTTTCGTAATTTATTTAATAGTATTTTACGAATAGTTAAACCCGGCCCTGCCAAAACCGTTCGGGCACGCCCGCCGGACCGCGCCATATTTGATCCGGCGCTGATGCAAGCGCGTATATAGACACTGTAAAGATTTATCTAGACAGCAAAAAGATGAGCTGCCAGACTAATCTAGACAGCATCTAGTTCGGAGATATCCATGCGCCCCTGCCACCTGTTCACCCATTTTTCAGCCGCCTTGCTGAGCCTCAGCGTCGCCGCGTGCGGCGGATCTGTTGCCGCACCTGATTCGTCCGCAAAGGCGAAAGTGACCCCCGTACGAGTGGCAACGGCGGGTCCAGCTGACTTCCTCAACCAGATCCGCACGGTCGGCAGATTGCAGCCAGATCGCACGTATGTGCTCGCCTTCAAGACGGCCGGGGTGGTGTCAGTGCTGAACGTTCAGGAGGGCGATGCCGTGCAGAAAGGCCAGATTCTCGCTGAACTCGACCCGCGCGACGTCAACGCACAGCTGCGCGAGGCCCAGGAGGCGGCGGACAAGGCAGACCGCGAGCTGGCCCGCATTCGCGCATTGCACGCCAGCGACTATGCCTCGGATGCCGCCTTGCAGGATGCCGAAGCACAGGCCAAGTCGACCCGAGCCACGGCACAGGCGGCGCGCTCCAACCGGGGTTATGCCAGTATTGTGGCGCCCGCAGACGGCATCGTGCTGCAACGCAATGTCGAAGCCAACAGTGTGGTCGCCGCAGGTGCACCTGTCGTCACCCTTTCGGATATGAGCGAATCGTTTGTGCTGGCTGCGGGTCTCGCCGACCGCGATGCCATGCGGGTAGCACTGGGCGATACAGCAGAAGTGACCTTTGATGCGTTTCCCGATCAGCTGTTCCTGGCCACAATTTCAGAAATTGGCGCCGATGCCGATGCGCGCACCGGCACCTTCCAGGTCAAGCTGAAGATTGCCAACTCGCCAGCAGCGCTTAAAAGTGGTCTGGTAGGTCGCGCGGTCATCACGCCATCGACCACCGCAGACGTTGCACTGGCGATACCGATCGATGCAATCCTCGAAGGTCACGGCAACCAGGCACTGGTATTTGTCGTCAACCCGGCCACCGGCGCTGTGAAGCGCACCAGAATCTCCACTGGCCGCTTGTCAGGCGCACTGGTTGCTGTGACTGGAGGCCTGACTGCAGGCGACCAGATTGTGGTTGATGGTGCCGGCTATCTGGCGGATGGCGAAAAAGTTCTCATCAGCACGGCCAGCCTGGAGTGACGCTATGAACATCCCTGGCTTTGCCGTGCGCAACTGGCAATTCACGCTGGTCATCACATTGCTGTTCGCCGCTCTGGGTTACAACGCATTCATCTCGATTCCACGCTCTGAAGACCCGAGCTTCGACGCGCCGTTCTTCAGCGTAATAACCATCGCGCCTGGCATGGAGGCGGCCGAAGTCGAGAAACTGATCACCGACAAGATCGAAGATGCGTTCAATGAACTGGATGATGTGAAAGAACTCAACTCGACGACCAGCGCTGGCGTGTCGTCGGTAAACGTCGAGTTCGACTGGGCACTGCCGGACATGGACCGCAAGTATGACGAGATCATCCGCGAGATGAACCGACTGCGACCTGATTTACCCGACGCAGTGAGCACCGTAACAATCCGCAAAGGCCAGCCCGGACTGACCAACATCGTGCAACTGGCGCTGGTCGGCGAGGTGTCCTATCGGGAGCTCACCGATCGGGCGCGCAACCTCAGGGACCTGCTGGAAGGCGCAAAGGGTGTGCGTCAGGTTGAAATCTGGGGAGCACCGGAGCCGGAAGTTCGCGTGGCTCTTGACCTGCCACGCATGAGTCGTCTCGGTGTGGGCATTGAACAGGTAAGACGCGCTATCCAGGGCGAGAATGCAGAAATTCCCGCCGGTGCTGTAGAGGCAGGCGGCGTGCGCTTCAACCTCAAGACCACGGGATCGTATGAAACTCTCGAAGAAGTGGCAGATACCATCGTCACTGCCCAGGGCGCCAGCGTTCTGCACGTGCGCGACATTGCCGACGTTGCATGGGCTAGTGAGGAGCGAGTTTACACCACGCGCTTTAACGGCGCGAAGGCGGTGTTTATCACCGCCAATAAGCGCGACGCGCAGAATGTATTCGACGTACGTGATGACATTATGCGCAAGGTGGATGCATTCAAAGCAACGCTGCCCGGCGACATCCAGTTAGTCACCGGCTTCGATCAGACAGAGGCCGTCACCAAACGCCTTGATCAACTCGGGAATGACTTTCTTATCGCAGTAAGCCTGGTGCTATTGACGCTGCTTCCGCTTGGTATCCGTGCCGCACTGGTCGTTATGTTTTCGATTCCTATGTCGCTGGCGCTCGGTGTCTGGCTGCTCAATCACGTCGGCTTCACGCTGAACCAGTTGTCCATCTCGGGGTTTGTGATCTCGCTCGGCCTGCTGGTCGACGACTCAATAGTTGTAGTGGAGAACATCGCCAGGCACCTGCGCATGGGCAAAACACCGGTGGCAGCGGCTATCGATGGCACGCGACAGATTTCACTCGCCGTGCTCGGCTGCACCGCAACCCTGATGCTCGCCTTCCTGCCGCTGCTGTTCCTGCCGGAGGGTGCCGGTGCCTTCACCCGTTCGCTGCCGGTAGCAGTATTGCTGACGGTCAGCGCTTCACTGTTTGTGTCGCTGACCATCATCCCCTTCGTCGCCAGCCGCGTGCTGCGTGAGGAAAAAAATGCACAGGGCAACTGGCTGCTGCGCAACCTGATGAGGGCAATCCATGCGCTCTACCGGCCACTGCTGCACAGGGCCCTTGCCCACCCGCTGATCACTTGCCTCATAGCGCTGGGACTCTTCATGGCAACACTGTCGCTGGTACCTCGTATCGGCTTCAGCCTGTTTCCACTGGCAGACTCGCGTATCGTGATGATCCAGATCGAGCTACCCGAAGGTGCCTCGACTACGAAAACCAATACTGTACTCGAAGCCGTTGAAGCGGAATTGAAGAAGTTTCCCGAAGTTGAAAACGTGATGTCGAGCCTCGGTCGCGGCAATCCACGTGTTTACTACAACGTCACACCGCGCGAGTTGTCCAGCAACATCGCTGACGCCTTTGTGATGCTCAAGGCCTATGAACCGAAACGCACGCCACAGATGCTGGACGAATGGCGCGCTACTTTCGACCAGTATCCCGGCACCAAGATTCTGGTGAAGTCGATGGAAAACGGGCCACCCCTGGATGCACCCATTGCGATCCGCGTGCGCGGACCGGAGGTCGAAGGTGTGCGACGAATCGCAGCGCAGATTGAGGATGTGATTCGCCAGGTACCGGGTACGCGCGATGTATACAATCCCTCACGCGCCACGCGCACGGACCTGAAAGTCGATGTCGACGGTGCCAAGGCTGCACTGCTCGGTATTGCACCGGGCACAGTTGACAGCGTGGTGCGGCTTGCGGTGGCGGGTGAGTCAGTCGGGGATTTCCTCGACAGCGCCGGCGAGTCGTATCCGATCACGCTGCGACTGCCGCTGGATTCGCATCATGCACCGGATATTCTCGATGAAATTTATGTTCCGACCGCGACGGACGCTGCGGTGCCGCTGGCGCAGGTTGCAACATTGCGTTTCGATGCCAGCCCGGCGCGTATCGACCGCCACGACCGGCTACGTTCCGCTACTGTAACGGCATATCCGCAGTCCGACTTCCTGACATCAAACCTGACAGCCGAAATTATGCGCCGCGCGGCGGAGCTTGATCTGCCACCGGCATACGAGGTGAAAGCCGGCGGCCAGTCGGAAGCGAGCGCAGAATCTTTTTCCGGTATCGGCAGTGCCGCATTGGTAGCGATCTTCGGTATCTTCGCTGTGCTGATTCTTGAGTTTCGCTCGTTCAAAACCTCATTGATCGTCGCCAGTGTCATCCCGCTGGGCATACTCGGCGGCATTATCGGGCTGTTCGTATCGGGCTACACACTGTCGTTCACTGCGATGATCGGAATGATCGCATTGGTAGGTATAGAGATCAAAAACTCGATACTACTGGTCGACTTCACCAACCAGTTGCGCGAAAGGGGCACACCATTGCGCGAGGCGATTGAGACGGCCGGCGAAGTCCGTTTCCTGCCAATTTTGTTAACTTCGGTGACAGCAATCGGCGGTATGCTGCCCCTTGCATTACAAGGTTCAGGGCTTTACTCACCGCTGGCCTGTGTCATCATCGGCGGGTTGATAACTTCAACACTGCTCTCGCGTTTGGTAACCCCTGCCTGTTATCTTTTACTGGCACCGCGCGACCGGGATCAGGCGCAACAGACAGTGCCGACGCACGAAGCGCTTGCACAAGGATAATAATATGGCTGGATTGACTGACCGAACCTATCACCACGGCGACTTGAAAGTCGCGCTGTTGGCAGCGGCCCGCAGCATGGTTGAGGAGGAAGGTGGCGATGCGTTTACGCTGCGTGAAGCAGCCCGCAGGGCCGGTGTTAGTCACGGCGCACCGGCGCATCATTTCGGTGACAAGACCGGGCTGCTCACTGAACTGGCTGTACAGGTGATGAGCGAGCGCGTGGAACAGGTTGAAGCTGCCAGAATCGCTGCGGGACCAGACCCGGTGGACCAGCTCAAGGCCTGCGGTATGGCCCACATTCTGTTTATGATTTCTCATCCGCGCCTGGAGCGCCTGTGCTGGCAGGACACCCTCGTTCATCGCGACGACCCGGCGCTGTTGGCCGTGCTGCAGCGCATGGCCGCCGGCCTGATCGAGTCGATGAGCGCGGCGACAGGTAAAATGCTGATTCCCGATAAGGAAGCAAATCCTTCAACGCTGCTGGCAATCTCCGTGGTGCACGGTTTCGCACAGATGGTGAACGAGCGCGTCATCCTGCAAGACGTACCCGAACAAGAACGCCAGACGCGGGCACTTGCCATGGCGGATGATATGCTCGAATTAGTGGGTACAGTTTTCGGCAACGAGTTGCCCAAAGACGTATAAACGCTATTGCTGGACACTCACTTGAGCCGACTATTCATCGCCCGCACCGAGCACAGCAAGCGCGTTCTCGGCCTGCGCCAGCGGGACAAAAATATGATCATGGAAATAGCCGGCGATAACATTCGCGCTTATACCGCGCTCAGCGAGCCTTGTTGCAACCGTCGCAGTTAATCCAACGGCATCCAGACTGGAATGAACATTCAGCGTAATGCATCTGAACACCGACTCGTAATGGATTGAGTGCTCATCCGCTTTCAATCGAGGGATAACCAGGGTCAGCCCCTCTCTCTCCACAATTGCAGCCATAGGCACCAAGTGTAAATTGTCGCCATAGCGGGCATTTTCCACAGTACAAAACACGTACTCTCCCTCCAGCAACTCAGGCGCGAGGGATAACAGCATTTTGTCCAGATCTCTTTCGCCAGTCACTTTTCGTCAACGATGGAGGGCGCCAGATTATAGCACCACACTCAATAATTGATGTCTCCTGCAGTCGCAATTGCTGACTAGGGATTTTCGGTATAGCTGCACTACACTATGGCGCAGAATTTATAAACGCTGGTTATGCAATGAATAACAATGATCCACAGCGCATAGTGATTGCTGGAGCCACAGGCTATCTTGGCAAGTACGCGGTGCAGGCATTCAAACGCCGCGGGTACTACGTGCGTGTTTTGACACGCAGCAGGGAACGCCTGTTTGAACCCGGGCCGTTTACCGCACCGGCCTTGTCTGCGGAGGACTTCGATGACGTTTTTGTTGGCGAAATCACCCGGCCGGAAACACTCACCGGGTTGTTGGAGGGTGTCGATATCGTATTCTCTTCAGTGGGCATCTCACGGCAGCGCGATGGTCTCACTTTTGAACAGGTAGATTACCAGTGCAACCGCAACCTCATCGACCTCTGTGCCACATCAACGGTTCGGTGTTTTGTTTATGTGTCGATGCAGGGTGCTGAGAACATCGGGCATCTGGCGATAACCCAGGCCCATGAAAAAGTGGTCGAGGATCTGAAGACTTCGGGTATGGACTACCGCATCGTCCGACCGTGCGGCTACTTTTCCGACATGGGCGTACTCTACGATATGGCCGCCAAGGGACGATCGTTCCTGGTGGGTGCCGGCAGCAACCGCATGAATCCGATTCACGGGCGGGATCTGGCCGAGGTGTGCGTCGATACTCTTGAGGGAAGCGCGCTGGAAGTCGAGGCTGGCGGACCGGATATCATGACCCAGCGCGAGGCCGCAGAGCTGGCCTTTGAGGTGGTTGGCAAACCTGTCAAGATCACTGTTATTCCGTTGTGGCTGGCGCGTGGACTGGTACGTGTTATCGGCCTGCTGTCAAAACAGTTCGCAGACCTGGCCAACTTTATTGTCACTGCAGGAGAAATCGATGGCGTCGGACCCCGACGCGGAACCACCTCCCTGCGCAGCTACTTTGAAACACTGCACGCAAATGCGACGAGGAAAAAATGAAAACAATCCAAACGCTCTTCCTGTCCTGCCTGTTTATGCTGGCGTTGTCCGCTTGCAGCAATAGCAGCGATAGCAATAATTACACTGAAGCAGGTCCCTATGCCGCCGACGACATGTGGATTTGCAAACCTGGCGCTGCCTCGAATCGTTGCCTGGAACTCGACCAGACCACGACCTATATTTACTCCGACAACAGTCAGGCGGTATTTACACACACCCCCGCGGTAGATCCAGGATTTGACTGCTTCTATGTTTACCCCACCGTAGACCTGAGCGATGAGCCTGGCAATGTACAAGATCTCACCGACGTCTCGCTGGTGCTGCGTCCGTTGGATAATCAAGCCGCTCGTTTCACGCAGCTATGCAACGTTTACGCGCCGCTCTACCACCAGATGACAATTGGCAGCTACGCTGTGGAGGGCGGCTTCCGCAACAGTGAATATTTTCGTATTGCTTTCGCCGATGTCGACGCAGCCTTCGAGCAGTACCTGCGCGAAAGCGGTGACCGGCCCTTCGTCCTGCTGGGACATTCGCAGGGATCGCACATGCTGCTGGAACTGTTGGCGCGACGCTTCGAGAATGATCCTGAACTGCGCAAACGGCTGATCTCTGCGCTACTGATTGGACCCACCGGTAATCTTAAGGTGCCGGCCGGGGAAATCGTTGGTGGCACTTTCGACAACATTCCCCTGTGTACCCACGCCACGGACACCGGGTGCATCATCGCCTATGACAGTGTCGCAGCCGGTGGTCTGGCTGATCGGGAGCCGGTGACCGAGCCGCGGCCATGCGTGAACCCCACGCTGCTTGGCGGCAACCCCGGCATCCTCGCCAATACCATCTGGGCCAGTAATCTCGGTCTGCCTTTGCCGGCCTCTGTCGCCACGCCTTTCGCAGCATACCCCGAAATGCACACTGCCGTATGTGAAGCGGACGGCTTCCTGGCGCTGGACAGCGTGGTCGAGGAAAGGTCGCCACCGTTGTCTACTCAGGCATTGCAGGCGGTGCTGGGCGGTTCGCTGCATGTACCGGATATCAGCTTCGGTATTGGTGATTTACTGCGGATTGTCGAAACACAGGCAGAAAACCTGCCCTGACAATGCCTTATACAGCAATGGCACGCGCTGCAACTGCGTGCTATTGCCCCGCAAAAACATAATCCTTGAACATCTCTCGCAACGCAACTTTCTGCACCTTGCCTGTAGCTGTATGCGGCAACTCGTCAACAAACTCCACCGCCTCAGGCGTCCACCACTTTGCGATCTTGCCGTCGAACCAGTCGAGCATTTCCTCGGCTGAGAGGTCTTTTCCATCAGACCCGCGTACCACGATCAGCAACGGGCGCTCACTCCACTTGGGATGGAAATGTCCAATAACTGCAGCTTCCGCTACTTTCGGATGATCGGTGGCCACGTTTTCCACCTCGATAGAAGAAATCCATTCGCCACCAGACTTGATCACATCCTTGGTGCGATCGGTGATGGCCATATAGCCATCGGGATCAATGGTGGCCACATCACCCGTTTCAAACCAACCGTCCTCGGCATGTGCGCTTGAACCGTCGAGCTTGAAGTAGTTTGAACACACCCACGGGCCGCGCACCTTCAGCGAACCAAATGCGGTGCCATCCCAGGGCAATTCCTTGCCTTGGTCATCAACGATCTTCATTTCAACGCCGAAAATTGGACGACCACCCTTCAAGCGCAATTTATTAAATGTCTGTGTATCGTAATGCTCGCGGTGAGAAGCGCTGGCGTTGACCGTACCCAGCGGGCTCATCTCAGTCATACCCCAGCCCACGCGCGACTCCACGCCGTAGCGATCCATGTCTTCCATTATTGAAAGCGGGCACGCCGCCCCGCCCACCACAATTCTTTTTAAAGTATCAACTCGTTCGCCGCTGGCCTTCAGGTGCCCCAGCAAGCCAAGCCACACAGTGGGAACACCGGCCGACAGAGTCACTTTCTCCTCATTGATCAGCGCCGCGATTGTTTTACCGTCACCCATCTTATTGCCCGGAAAAACCAACTTGGCACCGGCCATTGGACAGGAATAGGGATTGCCCCAGGCGTTGACGTGGAACATCGGTACGATAGGCAGGACGACATCCGCGCGGGAAATTCCCAGCGCGTCGGGCATCATGGTGGCATAGGCATGCAACATGGTGGAGCGATGCGAGTACAACACGCCCTTTGGATTGCCGGTGGTGCCAGAGGTGTAGCACAGCGCACACGCGGCATTTTCATCCAGTTGCGGCCATTGAAAGCTGGCACTGCCGGCGGCGACGAACGTTTCATAACATATCGCATTCGGCAGGCTGGTTTGCGGCATGCGCTCTGCGGTGGTCATAACCACCCAACCTTTCACCTCGGGACATTGATCAGCCAGGCCCTCGGCCAGCGATACAAAATCAGTATCGAGGAATACGTAGCGATCCTGTGCGTGGTTGATGATGTACACCAGTTGCTCAGGAAAAAGCCGGGGATTGATGGTGTGGCAAACGTAACCGCTGCATGCGGCGGCGTAATATGTCTCAAAGTGTCGGTAGTCGTTCCATGCCAGAGTGGCGATGCGATCGCCCGGTTCAAGATTCCAGTGTGACATACCGTAGGCCAGTTGCCGCACCCGCGTAAACGCGTCGCGGTAAGTGTAGCGATGCCTGGGATCATCGGCAGTAATGGAGACAATCTCAGCGCTGCCATTAACACGCTCTGCGTGCTCCACAATCGAAGAGATGGTGAGAGGCATATTCATCATCAGGCCGTGCATTATTATATCCTCATGTTATTCAATCGCCGCTGGAGCAACCGCGGAATGCAGAATTATCCCTGATTTTTGCAACCAGAAAAGACCTAACAACGCGGTTGCGCAAATACCCGCCCCTGCGAGAAACGTTGCAGGGGCACCAAGTCGGTCCCACAGCAACCCCGCCAGCACACTGGCAAGCAGCAACGCCACACCGCTAATGAGATTAAAGGCGCCGAAGGCGGTACCGCGCAAATCAGCCGGCGCGGTGTGAGCGACCATGGCGGCCAACAGACCCTGTGTCATCCCCAGATGCAGCCCCCACAATGCAACGCCAGACAACACCACAGGCCACTGATGACTACTTGCCAGCACAAGATCCGCGAGCAGCAACAGCAACAAGCCCAGAGCCAGCAGCGCAATGGGACTCACCCGGTCAGCCAATCGACCCAGTGGGTAGGCGGAAGCGGAGTACACAATGTTCATGACCACCAGCACCAGCGGTATCCAGCTGAGGGCGATATCGCCCTGCTGTGCCCGCAGCAGCAAAAACGCCTCGCTGAAGCGAGCCAGCGCAATACACGCCCCCAGCAGTACAACAACCCAATAGGCGCGGGACAGATGGCGCAGGTTCTCGCGCCGGACAGGATTGCCGCTGCGACCGGCGCTCGGCTTGACCGGCTCCTTTACGCCCAGCAGCAACACCAGCACTGCCAACAGGCCGGGGATCACTGCAACCCAGAACACTGCCTGAAAATCATTTGCCCACAGCAGCATCAAACCAACGGCCAACAGTGGACCGAGCACGGCACCCACCGAGTCGAGCGACTGCCGCAATCCAAACGCCGCGCCGCGCATAGAGGGCGGGGCAATGTCGGCGATAAGTGCATCGCGTGGCGCGCCGCGAATACCTTTTCCGGTCCTGTCGATCAGTCGCGCCAGCAATACCAGGCCCGCGCCAGACGCGAGTGCAAATAACGGTTTGCTCAAGGCACCCAGGCCATAGCCGACGACGGCCAGACCCTTGCGCTTTCCCCAGTAGTCACTCAGCGCACCGGAAAACACCTTTACGGTCAGTGCCAGCGCCTCTGCCAGGCCTTCGATGACACCCACCACCAGGCCGCTGGCGCCAACAGTCGCAACCAGGAACAACGGCAGAAGGCTGTGCACCATCTCGGACGAGACATCCATCAACAGGCTGACGAAACCCAGTGCCCAGATTGCACCGGGCAGGCGGGTCACTTGCGGAATGTGCTCAGCCTCGTCGCGCATAGTCACTGTGTCTACGAAAGCAGGCTGTCATTGGCGAGAATAGCAATCAAGTTGCCAGGAGTTCCCAGGTATCATCGGCTTTACTGTGCTGTGCGCGCTGTTCGTGTTGCAACTTGATCAGGTGCGCCGACAGCGACAACGCTGCCATTTTATGCAGGCTGCTATCCACATCGTCATAAACCACCTTAACCAGTGCATCGAGCGATGCACGGCCAGTCTGCCGCAGCCCGTCGATGACTTTCTGTTCGCGCTTGAGGCGATGCTTGACCAACCAGTCAACGACGGCGGTCGGATCCGGCATCACCTCACCGTGGCCGGGCGCGATAAACTTCAGCGGATAATTCAGCAGCAATTGCAGCGACGCGATGTAATCCTTCATGTCACCGCTCGGAGGAATGATCACCACAGTAGAGCCGTTCATAATATGATCGCCGGCAAACAGCATGCCCTCCTCTTCGAGGAAGAAACAGTAGTGATTACCGACATGACCGGGTGTGTGCAGGGCGCGCAGTGTAAATTCCTCGGTACGCAGAACATAGTCGTGCTGCAGTTCAATGGTCGGTTTGAAGCTGTTGTCCTCAAACATATCATTCGGCGGCGAGGCACCTATCACCTGTGCGCCGGTGGCCTCAGCCACAGCCTGCCATGCGGGTGAGTGATCGGGATGAGTGTGAGTACAGACAATCCAGCGAATACGGTCGCCCGCAGTATCGAGAATCGCGTCGATATGCGCGGGCAGTGCGGGGCCGGGGTCGAGCACAGCGACTTCTTTTTTACCCAGCAGATAGGTGTTGGTGCCTGGCCCGGTCATCACACCGGGATTCGGCGCTACCAGTCGGCGGACCCGACTATTGAGCGAAAATGGCACTCCGTGATCAAGCACAACGTCAGACCATATTAGCGATGGCGACATCGGGATTGACGTCGGCGTCGTAGTCCACACCGTCGACCTCAAAGCCGAACAGCTGCAGGAACTCGCGTTTGTAGCCCTCGAAATCCGACTGCTCACGCAGCGTCTGGGTATTGATGCCCTCCCACAATTTTGCCACCGCCGCCTGTATGTCCGGATCCAGTTCCTTGCGATCGGCGCGCAGGCGACCCTCTTCATCCAACTGCGGCGCGGCGCCGTACAGAGAATCGCGGAACAAGCCGTCGATCTGTTCGATGCAACCCTCGTGGATGCCTTTCTCTTTCATAACCTTGAATAACAGCGCGAGGTAAATCGGCATCGCCGGAATCGCCGCACTGGCCTGGGTGACGACAGCTTTGAGTACCGATACGCGCGCGTCGCCGCCTTTGGCCGCTAGCCGTTTGCGAATGCCGACTACACGCTTGTCCAGATCCTTCTTCGCTGCACCGATGGTGCCATGCCAGTAAATATCCCAGGTCAGCTTCTCGCCGATATACGTATATGCCGTGGTTTTCGCGCCATCGGCCAGTACACCGGCATCGTCCAGAGCGTCTATCCACATCTGCCAGTCCTCGCCGCCCATGACTGCGACGGTGTTGTCGATTTCTTCCTGCGAGGCGGCAGGCAGATGAAAATCCTGCACTTCTTCCTTGTCAGTATTTACGCCTTTTTGCACCGCATCATTTCCGATAGGCTTCAGTGTTGAGTTGTGTACCACGCCGGTAACCGGATGCTGCCTGCGCGGCGATGCGAGGCTGTAAACCACGAGATCAACCTGACCGAGATCGGCCCTGATCGTGTCTATGGCTTTTTGTTTGATCTCATCGCTAAACGCATCACCGTTGATACTCTTGGCGTAAAGACCTTCGTTTTCAGCGTATTTGTGAAAGGCAGCAGAATTGTACCAACCGGCTGTGCCAGGCTTCGTTTCAGTCCCTTCTTTCTCGAAGAAAATTCCCAGCGTTGACGCGCCGCAGCCAAAGGCGGCAGTGATACGTGAGGACAGACCATAACCAGTGGATGCGCCAATCACCAGCACACGTTTCGGACCATTCTCAATTTTGCCTCTACCCTTCACATAGTCGATCTGCCGTTTCACATTGGCATCGCAACCCGTCGGGTGCGTGGTGATACAGAGGAATCCGCGTACGCGTGGTTTGATAATCATCGCTAATCAGGCCCTGAATGAAGGTTCGATGTCGGGATGTGAATGACGGCCCGACGAGTATGCGCCCGGGCAGTTTAACATAGGGGTTGCTGGCATCTGCAACTGATCATGGCCGGGTTTTACTTGAAGCTGTAGCAGTCGTCTGTCTAGCGCAGCCTGTGGTGTATGCGCTTCACTGGGACACGCCACGAAGCGCATACCCTTGTGCAGGCTCGCTGGCGCGCTCCAGTTCTTGTGTTCACGGTATACTTGCAGTTCAATAGCAGCCCCTTTTGTTAACCGCCAAATTCCGACGTCATGCCCGACTCACCACTTCGCTATGCAACTCCCGGCACCTGGACAGAAGCAGTTCTGGCGGACTTTGACAGTTTCCTGCTCGATCATGCGACTGCCGAGAAAAAAGCATCGGGCATGGCGGTTTCCATGCTGTCGCACTACCCCGACCGCACCGAACTTGTGACTGCGATGGCGGATCTGGCAATTGAAGAGCTGACACACTACCGCGAAGTACTCAAGTGGATACACCAGCGCGGGTTAACAATTGCGCCCGACCAGAAGGATCCTTATGTATTAGGGTTTCGCGCTTCGATCCGCCAGGGCCGCGATGTCTACCTGTTGGATCGACTGCTCACAGCGAGCATTATCGAGGCGCGCGGTGCCGAACGTTTTGCATTGGTCGCGAACGCGTTGCAAGCTGGCCCATTGAAAAAGTTCTACCAGTCCATCGCCCGTTCGGAAGAACGTCACTTTGAATTGTTCCTGGCGCTGGCGCATCAGTACATGGACAGCGATACAATAGAGCAACGCTGGCATGAGTTACTCGATATCGAGGCGGCCCTGGTTGCTGCACTGCCTATAAGGGCGGCGCTGCATTGACGCAGTGCGTGCTGTAATGCGCGGGGATCTCGCCCGCGAGCGCTACCTGCAACGGCATATCGAAGCCGGATTGCCCGCATACAGTTTCAGCGCACCGCACTGGCACAACGTATTGGTTTTACCTGCATACCGGGAAGCACCTGATCTGTTGCAACGATTGACTGCAGTTCCTGCCGGCAGTGGCACAACACTGCTGATCCTGGTGCTCAACCGCCCCGACTCGGACCCGGACCCGCTGGCCAATGCCTTGCTGCGCACAGCGCTCGATAAGCATAGCGCGAACCTCGTTGCGCGATCGGGAGTACCAGTACTCCGGCTCAATACCCACACTGACTTGTACCTGCTCGACATGGAAACTCTGTATGGACCGAATCCTGCTAACTGCGGTGTCGGTCTGGCGCGTAAAGCCGGTTGCGATCTGGCCTTGCTGTGGATGAACGCTGGCGGCATCAGCGGTAAATGGCTGTGCAGCACGGACGCCGATGCCACGCTGCCGGCAGATTATTTCCACCGACTGGAGGATGTCGCAACATCCGCCGCAGCTGCAGTATTTCCTTTCCGGCACACGCCCGCAGGGGATAGTGTCTGTGACCATGCCACTGCGTTGTATGAGCTGCGCCTGCATCACTATGTGCTCGGCCTTGAATACGCGCGCTCACCCTACGCCTACCACACGCTGGGCAGCGCGCTGGCAATCACGGCGAGTGCCTATGCGCAGGTGCGCGGTTTTCCCAAGCGCGCCGGGGCCGAGGATTTTTATGTACTTAACAAACTGGCCAAGGTCGGACCGATAGCGCGGTTGCAAGGACGTAGTATTGAACTGCAGTCGCGGCGTTCCGCGCGGGTGCCATTCGGTACCGGCCCCGCAGTCGATAGCATTATGACTAACACGCAGATTGATGACGCAGCACTGTTTTATCACCCAGTGTGTTATCAGGCTCTGCGCGCTGTGCTTGCAGTTATCCCTGCATTGGCACAATCGCCAGTAACGGCTATTGCACAGCAATGCGTAGCGCAGGATCTGCCGCCCGATCTCGCGCAGCAAATCCAGTCAGTGCTTACCGCAATGGATATAGCAGCAGCACTGCAACATTGCCGACAACACGGCAAGAGCAGTGCGCAGTTTCAGCGGCAGTTTCACCAGTGGTTCGACGGCTTTCGCACGCTCAAATTTATCCACGCATTGCGCGATGCCGGCTGGTCGCAGCTGTCACTGCAACAGCTGAATGCGCTACAACCCATGCTGTGGCCCAGTGACCATGCAGACATTACCGGGATAGAAGGATTGTGTAACAGTGTGCGCCATCATTGGGGATGGCGCTAAATACTCACCTGAAGATGCAAAGGGCAGCTACAAAATAAGTGTGCGGATATCGCTGAGCAGGCCAACCAGCTGCGTGAGAAAACGGCCGCCATCACCGCCGTTGACCACGCGGTGATCATAGGACAAGGCCAGCGGTAGCAGCGTGCGGGGCGCAAATTCAGTGCCGTTCCAAACCGGTTGGATGCTCGCCCTGGAGACACCGAGAATCCCGACTTCCGGCGTGTTGACGATAGGCGTAAAACCGCGTCCACCAATGTTGCCGAGGCTGGACACGGTGAAGCATCCTCCCTGCATGTCGCCCGGCGACAGCTTGCGCTGTCTGGCGCGCTCTGCCAATTCCGCAATTTCCTGCGCCAGTTGCCAAATGGTTTTGCCATCCACATCGCGCAGCACCGGCACCATGAGTCCGTCCGATGTATCTACAGCCATACCGATATGCATGTACTGCTTATAAACCAGATTCTCCCCGCCGCGCGCCAGCGAACTGTTCAGGCGCGGGTTGTCGCGCAGCGCCACTGCGCAGGCCTTCATTACGAACGGCAGCGGTGAGAGTTTGATACCGCGCTGCTGTGCCTCGGCCTTGAGCCCCGCGCGAAACACTTCCAGGTCAGTAATGTCGGCATCATCAAACTGAGTCACATGCGGCACATTGAGCCAGCTGCGATGCAAATTCGCGGCAGTGAGTTTGTCCAGCTTGCTGCGCTGGGTATCCTCGACCTCGCCAAAATTGCTAAAGTCGATCTCAGGCACGCTCGGCAATCCGACACCGCCAGCGGTTGATGTGGAAGGTTCGCGTAACGACCTTTGCACAAACTGTTGCAGGTCCTCCTTGAGAATACGACCCTGCGGACCCGTGCCATCCACCCGCCCCAACTGCACACCGAACTCCCGCGCCAGCTTGCGCACCGCAGGGCCTGCGTAGACCTGCGCAGACTCAACAGCGTCATCGCTTCGCGGGGCGGAACCACCGGAAGATTCCGCAGCTGCGGCGGCTTTGCTCGGCGGCGTTAGTGCCTGGTGGGCAGGCACAGCGTTTGACTCGGACGCTGCATTAGCCTGCTTTTCGGCGCTGGCGCCCACGAATTCCTCAACCGGGGTATGCTGCTCTGTCTGCGGTGCTGAGCTCTGCTCTGGGTCTTCTTTTTCGAGTCGATCATCGGCGGACACGGCAGCTCCGGCCACCTCAATCATTGCCACCGGCGCACCCTCGGACAACTGGTCGCCCTCGACCACCAGCAACTCCACGACTGTGCCCGCCACAGTCGATGGTATTTCCATCGACGCCTTGTCCGATTCCAGCACGATAAGGCCCTGGTCCAGCGCGACCTGATCGCCGACAGCCACCAGCAACTCGATGACTTCAGCTCCTTCCGCTCCGCCGATATCGGGGACTGTGACTTGTTGTACCGGCACGTCGTTTTCCTTTTTGCTTAAACCGTTAATGGGTTGGGTTTGTCCGTATCCAGTTTCAGCGCTGCAATTGCAGCGGTGACACGATCGTGTTCAATACGTCCCTCATCGGCCAGCGCCTTGAGTGCGGCAATAACGATGTACTGTCGACTCACCTCGAAAAATCCACGCAGTTGGCCGCGGGTGTCCGAGCGACCGAAGCCGTCGGTGCCCAGCACGGTGTAGCTGCCGGGCACAAACTCCCTGATCTGATCGGTGTAAAGCTTTACGTAGTCTGTAGCAGCCACTACCGGCCCACCCGCGTCCTGTAACAGTTGCGTGACATACGGTACACGCGGCTTCTCGCCCGGATGCAACAGGTTCCAACGCACCGCATCCTTACCCTCACGCTGCAGTTCGTTGACGCTGGTCAGACTCCAGATATCTGCCGCCACCTGATAGTCGTTTTCCAGTATCAGCGCTGCCGCTTCCACTTCGCGCAGGATCGTTCCGCCACCGAGCAATTGCACACGCAGCTCACCGGATGCCGAAGAATTCCTGAACTTATACATTCCCCGGATGATGCCCTCTTCCACACCCTGCGGCATTTCCGGCTGAACGTAGTTTTCGTTCATCGTAGTGATGTAGTAGAAGCGGTTTTCGCCCTTGTGAAACATGCGCTGCAGACCGTCCTGGATGATGACGGCCAGCTCATAGGCATAGGCCGGATCGTAGCTCACACAGTTGGGAATCGTCCCGGCCATCAGGTGGCTGTGTCCGTCCTGATGCTGCAAACCTTCACCATTGAGCGTGGTGCGCCCGGCAGTGGCACCGATCAGGAAACCGCGCGCCTGACTGTCACCGGCGGCCCACGCAAGATCGCCGATACGTTGAAAGCCAAACATGGAGTAGAAGATATAAAACGGCACCATTGGAAATCCGCTGGTACTGTAGGAGGTAGCGGCGGCCAGCCATGCGCAGAACGCCCCCGCCTCGTTAATGCCCTCCTCCAGAATCTGTCCCTTGATATCTTCCTTGTAGAACATGATCTGTCCGGCATCCTGTGGCGTGTAGCGCTGGCCCACAGAAGAGTAAATGCCAAGCTGGCGGAACATTCCTTCCATACCAAACGTGCGCGCCTCATCGGGCACGATGGGTACCACTCGCTGCCCGATGTCTGCGTCTTTCACCAGGCTCGAGAGGATGCGTACAAAAGCCATGGTGGTCGACACTTCGCGCGTCCCGCTGCTTTTGAGCTGATTACCAAAGGCCGTCAGTGGCGGTGTTTCCAGCAATGGCATAGCGGAACGACGCGCCGGAATCAGCCCGCCCAACTGTTCGCGGCGCTCACGCATGTAGCGCATTTCGGGGCTGTCCGCTGGCGGACGGTAGTACGGTACGTTCGCCAGTTCCTCATCGTTGATGGGAATATCAAAACGGTCGCGAAACGCCTTCAGACTTTCCATATCCAGCTTCTTCAGCGCGTGGGTTTCGTTGCTGGCCTCGCCTGACTCGCCGGTACCATAACCTTTTACTGTCATCGCCAGGATAACCGTTGGGCGCTCGTGCTCACCGACCGCCGCAGCGTACGCGGCGTACACTTTATAGGGATCATGGCCGCCCCGATTGAGGTACATGATGTCCTCGTCCGACAAGTCCGCCACCAGTTCCAGCAACTGGGGATACTTGCCAAAAAAATGCTCGCGGGTGTAGGCGCCGCCATTGTATTTGTAATTCTGCAACTCGCCGTCGCACACTTCGTTCATGCGCTTGAGCAACAAGCCGGTCTGGTCTTTCTCCAGCAGGTGATCCCATTTGCGCCCCCAGATCACCTTGATCACATTCCAACCGGCGCCGCGAAAAACGCCTTCCAGTTCCTGAATGATCTTGCCGTTGCCGCGCACAGGTCCGTCGAGGCGTTGCAGGTTGCAGTTGATTACGAAGTTGAGGTTGCCCATGCCCTCGCGCCCGGCCAGTGAAATAGCACCCAGTGATTCCGGCTCGTCACATTCGCCATCGCCCATGAAGCACCACACTTCGCGGTCGCCGTGATCCAGCAAGCCCCGGTCCTGCTGGTACTTCATTACGCGCGCCTGATAGATTGCCTGAATGGGGCCAAGGCCCATGGACACCGTGGGAAACTGCCAGTAATCGGGCATCAACCAGGGGTGCGGGTAGGACGACAAACCATTGCCGTTCACCTCGCGGCGAAAGTTGTCAAGTTGGGATTCATCCAACCGCCCTTCCAGAAAAGAACGCGCGTAGATACCCGGCGCGCTGTGTCCCTGGTAGAACACGAGGTCACCGGGATGGCCGCCCTCGGTACCCCGGAAAAAATGGTTGAAACCGACATCGTACAGCGTCGCACTGGAAGAAAAACTGGAGATATGCCCGCCCAGCGCGTCGTCGTTATCGTTGCCACGCATCACCATTGCCAGCGCGTTCCAGCGCACCAGGGAGCGGATACGACGTTCCATGAACATATCGCCCGGCAGCATTTTTTCTTCCGCGGGGGCAATGGTATTGCAGAATGGCGTGGTCGTGGCAGACGGCAGGCGCAGACGCGAACCGATCGCATGTTTGGCCAGCTCCAGTAATAAAAAGGAGGCGCGCTCTGCCCCCTCGTGCTTGACCACATCGTCCAGCGCATCCAGCCATTCGCGGGTTTCCAGGGGGTTTGTATCTTCCTTCATACCAACGCAGCTCCGATGACCGTCCAGGAAGGCGATGGACCCGGCACGACAAATAATTCCACTTTGGAACGCACTTGCAAAAACCAGATTCAGCCGTACCAGAAAGCTGATTTAGCCCATTTCCGGCCATTTTTTGTACTGTCGAAAACCGACCCGCCTGCGCTCGATACTACCGGAGGAAGCCGGGCAATACTATTGAGTTCTATACTAGAACTATAAAATTGCCGGGAAGGTTGCACGCAGGCGTGCCGTGGTATGCCCAATCGGTTGCACGATCGGGCGAGCGCTGAGAGCGGTTTACTCGATAGTGTACGCCGCGTGATCGCGCTTGATCGCTTCCGCACTGTCGTAAACCCTGGCATCACTTTTGGGGAACACTCCCCATTGTCCCGGGGCAACTACCTGTAACGAGTGTCGCTGCTTGAGGAACACCCGCTCATAATAAGCCTGCCAGTCCTTCAGAGTGAGCGCGCCAACGGCATCCGCCAGTTGCTGGCGGGCATTGAAGTCAAACTCCTTGCGCGCGATCGCCTGCCAGTAATACTCCGCCCGTTCGTTGAGATTCTTGTCGGGACGCAGGATATCGCTGACCAGTGAGACCTTGTGCCTCTCAAACTGTTCCTGATCCAGTTCTGGCTCAACGCGCAACATAAAATCCTGCATCGCTTTGGACACCGCTGCGGCATCCGCCACCGGCGACTGCACCAGCATCACCAGGCCGGGTATTTCCATCTTCGGATAATTGAACGTGCCGACCACATAACCCAGTTGCTGTTCAGTACGCAGTTCCTGGAAGAAACCGGACGACATGACCTGGGCAGTCAATGCGGTGGCCGCACGGTCCTGCACACTGTCACCGGCGCCCTGTAAATACCAAGCGACTACTGAGTCGTCATGTGGCACATCCACCTTGTACTCCACAGATTCGCCCGCTGCCAGCTTTAACACCTTACGCTCGGGCAGCGGCGGCGCGGGTTTATCTGCAACCACTGCATCCAGCAGGCCAGACACCTGATCCACCTCGTCATTATTGTAATTGCCGTAGATCAACACCTCCGCCGTAGCGCTCTGCCAAAACGCCTTGATATACGCATCAAGCTCAGACTGACTGATATTACGCAGCGCGGAAATCATTGCCTGCTCACCCCACTCGCCATAAGCGAGCGCTTCACTGAGATCGTCGACTACCTGACTACTGGGCCGTTTAGCGACAGTGTTTTGCAGGCTGCGAATCATGTCACTGCGCACATCTTCAAACCGTTGCTGCTTGAACTGGGGGGCAACAATACTGTGCAGCAAACGCTTTAGCAGCAGCGGTTGCTTGTCGTTGTAACCACTGATGCGCAGGCTCACGCCCTGACTGTGTTTGTAAATATCAAAATTCATTCCAGCCAGACGGGCGGGATAGGCAAACTCATTCACCTGATCGTTCAGCAGAGCCGTGTAAAGTGCTGCTTTCGCCGCTTGTTGGGCGCTGCCGTCAACATGTGGCGAACGGAAATTGATATAAGTAACGCCGCGAGGAATCTTGAACTCGTCATCCGGCATGAACCAGATAGTCTGCCGCGCTGTTTGCAGCGCGATCTGCGGAATTGGGGGAACCGTTTGCGGCTTAACCAACGACACATCAGTGGCAATAAATTCGTTGGGGGTGGGCAGGTGCATAGCCTTGGCAGCAGGGTCGTCCGGCGCATCAGTGACCCTGGCTACATCCAGTGGCTGCTGTGAATACGGCACCTGGTAATACCTGGACACACGATCCACCTGCGCATCCTTACTGCTGAAGGTGACCATCGCGTTCTGCGGCCGGATCTGTTCCAACAGTTCTGCCAGCACCGACTCTTCATAGCGGTCCATCATGTAAGGACCGCGCAGGATATCCTCGGGCGCGTAATACTGCATGCCGCTAGCCAGCGCACTCACATAGCTCATTGGATTGGCCTCTTCGCGAAACCGAAAGCTCAACTCGGCCAGACGCGATTGCTCGGAGTAAAGCCAGTGCTGGGGGCCTTCAGCGCGCAGCATATCGGTATACGCGAACAGCAACTGCATCACCCTGTCGGGGTACTCCGCACCTTTGGCGGTTAGCGCGATACTGACGCTGAACAGTGCGCCACCCGACCACGAGAGCCCATTACCAGCTGACAGGCCATCGGCCAGACCCTCAGCCTTGAGCCGGGACAATAAGCTGCCCTCACCTTCGTGGCCGATGAGATTGCCCAGATACGACTCTGGATTTACCCGGTACTGGTCGCGGTAGTCCGGAATCGGAAAAGAGATATCCAGTTGCTGCTGGGTCGCTTGTGGCTGCAACTGTACAAACAGTGGCAGGGTGCCAGGTGTGAACAGGGGTTCGGTAACCCGCTTGCGCTCGAATGAATGATTGGGCACCTGGCTGAACAGTGGCCGCGTCAGCGCTTCCAACTCGTCCAGCGATTCAGAACCCAACACCACCAGGCGCATGATATTGGCCGAGTAGTACGTATTGTAAAAACGGATCAGTTCGTCGCGAACCTGAGAGTCCGGACGGTCGGCCAGTGTGTCCAGTGAACCGACCGTGAACCGGCTGAAAGGATGCTCAGGATTGACGATCTCCTGCAGCACGTCCAGGCCGCCGCGGTCATCGCTCTTCAAGCCCATCTGGTACTCAGCTTCCACTGCATTTTTCTCGCGATCCACGTACTGTGCTTCGAATCGCGGCGCAATAAAGAACTGTGCAAAACGGTCCAGTGCTACCGGCAAGTCAGGTGCGTTCACGTCAAAAAAGTAGTTAGTGTTTTCGAAACTGGTATAAGCGTTGTGGCTGCCGCCGTGCTCCGTAATAAACCGCTCGTACTCAGCGGCATCAGGATATTTGTCGGTACCCAGAAACAGCATGTGCTCCAGGAAGTGTGCGAGCCCGGCGCGATCAGGCGGGCTGTCCGCACTGCCCACCAGAACGTCCAGAGATGCGGCCGCTTTGGGAGTGTTCGGGTCGGAAATCAGCAGGACTTCCATCTTGTTATCCAGTGTCAACAGGCGATACTGGTAGTCGTCGTTGGGGCTCTTGTACGGTTGTTGCACTACAGGCGGCGTGGTGGCACAGGCTGTAAGCAGCACGGCCGCAAGCAGACAAACAAGGGCCCTGAACCCAAAGTGGGACTTCAAAACAGACATCGAAAACTCCATCAAATGATTGTTTGCTACGGGGCCTCGGATACACTCCGTTGTGCATTGGGCCAGGCGTTGATTATTGCTTTGATCAGGGTGGCAAGCGGAATCGCAAAAAACACACCCCACAAGCCCCAGATGCCGCCAAAAAAAAGTACCGCAAGAATGATGGCAACGGGGTGAAGATTAACTGCCTCCGAAAATAAAATGGGCACCAGCACATTGCCATCGAGCACCTGAATGACCATATAGATCGCAAACATGTAATAAAATTCCGTGGAAATTCCCCATTGCAGAAATCCGACCATCACCACCGGCAGCGTCACCAGTGTGGCTCCGATGTACGGAACAATAACCGACAGCCCAACCATCAGCGCCAATAGGGCTGCGTAGTCCATATCCAGCCAGGTGAACGCGAAGTAAGTAACAGACCCGACAATCAGGACTTCCAGCACCTTGCCGCGCGCATAGTTCGCAAACTGCTCATTCATTTCACTCCAGATACGCCGCAGGAAAGGTCGCTCTGACGGCAGGAAGCTACCCAGCCAATCGAGAATTTGCTGCCGGTCCTTGAGAAAGAAGAACACCAGTAAAGGGATCAGAATCATATACACCATGACGACCAGGATGCCCGGGATAGACGCGAGAGAGCGCTTGACTACGGCCTGGCCCATGCCGGCGAACTGGGCCTGTGCAATATTCAGCAGTTCGCCCAGCTGTTGCTTGCTGACAATGTGCGGATAGCGCTCTGGAAGCACACCAAGAAACTGCTGCATCCGCTCCAGCATCTCCGGCATTACGCTCACCAGGCTCATCATCTGGCGCCATGCCAGCGGTAACAGCGCAAAGATAAAACCAAAAAACACGCCGACAAAAACCAGATAGGACACGGCGACTGCCAGCCAGTGTGGAAAGCCGAATTTCTCCACCTGCCCCGCCAGCCCCTGAGCGAGGTAAGCCAGCACAATGCCCGCGAGTACCGGCGCGAGAATGTCGCCTATGGTCATCAACAGGATCACTGCGACGGTCAACAGCACCAACAACAGCACCGATTCTTCCTCGAACAGGTAACGTTGATACCACTTCCTGAAAATTTCCAGCATAGTTCGTCCGCGTTGTCATCAACACTGAGTTTCGGCTGCCAGCATCCGGGTGAAGCACACTGCAAGGAAACAGTCGCCGAGCCGCGAAGGCATTTGGCCGCGCGCCATTGTGACGAGTTTAGCGTGCAAACAAAAGCGATTCGAGCCTGCGGCGGACTCTCGGTGGCTTGGGACACCCTCCCGCGCGCGGCACCTATCCAGGCGTGGGCTAAGGGAGCAGCTGGTCAGCGCTTTTGCAGCAGATAGACATAGACGCCGTCCGCTTCGGTGCTGTCCAGCAACAGGTGGCCGGACTGCTCGGCAAACACACGAAAATCGCGCACCGACCCCTTATCCGTTGCCAGCACCCGCAACTGCTGGCCAGAGCACATCGTATTCAAGGCGCGTTTGGCTTTTAACAAGGGCATGGGGCAATCCAGCCCCCTGGCGTCAACTTCAAGCAACTGCATTTCGTTCATTTTTTCTCGGGTGGCGCTTTGGAGCAACAGTATACGTGAAAGCGTAGTGGTGATTTATCGCCCCGCGGATTTCTGCAACTCACTGCGCATTTGTGACGGTTTCATCGCCGACCAACGCCTGAACGCCCGCCTGAAATTGGTAGCATCGCTGAAACCCAACAGACTGGCAATGTCGGCTACAGGCAGCGTAGTACCCGTCAGGTATTCCCTGGCCAGACGATATCGCACCTGATCAAGCAACTGTTGATAGCGACACCCTTCTTTAGCCAATCGGCGCTGCAGGGTACTTTCACTCATGTGCAATTGCTGCGCGACCACCGCACTGGTGGGAAACTCCGAGCGCGACTGCAACAGCAGCTGCTGCACCCGTTCGCCGACACTCCCGCGACGATTCCCCTGCGATGTAAGACGGTCGCACTCACGACGAAAAATGTCCTGCGCCACCGGATTGGCGGTGGAGATCGGTATCGCCAGATTGTCCACATCAAAGCTCAGGGCACAGCGATCGCAGTGGAACCGCACATCGTCACCAAAAATCTGGTAGTACTGCTGGCCGTCCACAGGCGCTTCGTAATCCAGTTCCAGACGGGTCGGGACGGTCTGCTCACCAATGAGCAGGCTGCCACTGTTAACGATACCGGCGAACAACGCCTCACAGTAGAAGCGCTCCAGTTCCAGCGGCAGGTGCGCGGCCTCAACCACTACGTACACGCGGCCATCGGACTGACGCACTTCGATACGGATACTGGGCATGATGATACGGCTGTAGCGAATCAGCAGCTTGAGCGCATCCCCCACGGTTGCGCTGGTCATCAATGCGTAACCGAAAATACCCTGGGAGGAGATATTGATGCGCGAACCCAGCAACAATCCAAACTGCGGGTCCTGTGACAGTGAAATCGCATTGCTGCAGACGGTATCCATCTGACTTGCGCTGATACTGAACGCGTCCGCCCCCTGCACTGATCCCAGTTCCGTACCAAGCAATAGCTGCTGGGCGCTGATACCACGTTCCTCCAGAAGGTCGACAATGGTCGATAGATAGTAAGAATGCATGGTGACGCTATTTAACCTGAACCTTGACTGTTTTAGACCCTATAGTTGATTGTATTTAACCCTCTATAAATGCACTGTGTCAACTAACATTCGCCGGCAATGAATCCGCTTTCAAGGGAGAGTACCTATGGCAACCGCCACTGCACAGTCTGCCACCACGGCTAACGCGCAATCCTCAACGCCGTCGGATGTACACATCAAACCGCGCAATCGTTCACACGACATTGCCGATGCGCTGCGCGGTGATTGGCTGGACAACAACGCTTTTCTCACCGCATTCTTCAATGGTATGTCGATCACTTTTCCGGTAGGCGAAAAGTTCTTTATCGACAGTGTGCGCCACTTCGCGGGCGACATCACTGACCCGGTGCTTGCGCAGCAGATCAAGGGGTTCTGTGGACAGGAAGGCTTCCATCGCCGCGAACATCAACAGTACAACGAAACGCTATGCGCGGCGCGCGGTTACAACCTCGACAAACTGGAGCAGAAACTGACGCAACGCCTCGCCTGGGCACAAAAAACCTTGCCGCCAATCACCAATCTTGCCGTTACCGTAGCCATCGAACATTTCACCGCAGTGTTGGCAGAGCTGTTATTGCGTAAAGGGTCGATACTGGACCGGGCTGAACCGGCTATGCGAGCGCTGTGGCGCTGGCACGCGGCAGAGGAAATGGAGCACAAGTCCGTCGCATTCGACGTATATAAAGCCGTTGGTGGCACCGAGGCGATGCGCAAAACTGCGATGCGACGCGTATCGCTGCTGATGAGTATCGAGCTTATCCGGGCGTTGCTTTACATTCTCAGGAAAAATGGCCAGCTGTGGAACTTCAAGCTGTGGCGCGCCGGTCTGGCAGGCTTGTTTGGCGACCGAGGTGCCTTTCGCGGAGGTTGGGCGCCGTACACAGCGTTTTATGCTAACGGATTTCACCCCTGGCAGCAGGATACGCGTGCGCTTCTTGTACAATGGGCGTCCGAACCGCAGACCCCGGACTACGCTACATGAAAAAACTGCTGCTTGTCTTCGCTCTCGTTGCGGTCGGCGGCTGGATCGCGTGGCAGAGATTCAGCGCGACACCGGTGGCGCGCGTTGTCGCCGATGACGGCGGCACGCTGTGGCAGCCGCAGGGGAATCCGATTGTGGGCGCAATGGACGAGCACATGCCCGCCCCGATCACCTTTCGCACTATGCATGTTGGCCTGAACAATAGCGATCAGTTGTGGATCGCCACTGCCCCGGAACAGGAACTGGCATGGGTGGCAGAGCAGGAACTATACGTTCCCGAAGGACCCACAATAGACAACCTCGGGCAACTGTATTTCAGCCCGCTGTTTCCGCAGGAGGATATCAGCCTTGTGGTGCTCGACGCAGACACCGGCAAGCGCCTGTGGACCCTGCCCAATAATGGCGACACCATGGGCGCTGGCGCGCCGCTCATTCTGGACACACCCAACGAAGCAAGCGACCAGACTATATACCACTCTACCTACCATTGGGCGTGGGCAGTAACACCGCAGGGCAAGGTGCTGTGGCACAAACCAACGGGGCTGAAGTATCAGGGCACCACTGTTCCGCACGCCTGGGGCGTCAATTATGTACCGCAGCGGGATGCGCTGACCGTGGTAACCGGCGATGGAAAAATCGCCCTCCTGTCGCGCACCACCGGGGAACAACTACTGGCGACACCGTTTGAACTTCCGGGCCAGAGCGCCGCCGCAACGCCGCGGGATATGCCCCCGCACTGGGTGCTGGACCGAGCGGATACAATAGCGCTGGAGCGCTTTGGCGAAATGCCGCTGGACGGCGGATTGTTCACCAACATGGTGCGCATTATCTACGGTGCCGGATCAGAGGTTTCGAATTTCTACGCCGTAGACCCCAACACAGGCAGGCTATTTATTGCCGCCACTGCGCCGGATGATATCGACGGCAGCGTGGACGGGGTATCAATGAATGGCGCACTGTACGCACTCGATATCGTTAAATCCGGGGCAAAACTGGCGCTGCAAATTGCAGCACGATATGACTTCGATGGTGGCACCGGCTCAACACCGACAGTCAGCAACGACGGCCAACGACTCTATCTCAGCGATGAAAACGGCAACGTGATGGCGCTGGATCGGAATTTGCAGGAAATCTGGCGCATCAATGTCGAAGATCAGGTCGCAGCTTCAGTGGCCGTCTCGGCAGACAATCATGAACTTTATGTGGTCACGCGCAAAGATGTCATCAAACTGTGGGACAGGGGCGATCACGCAGAGCGCGCATGGACCGCGCAACTCGACCTGTTCCCGAACAATACCAATGTCAACTCACTCACACCGACCATTACCGCAAATGGAATCGCCGTTGGCATCGGCGGCGGCAGAGAGTTGGGCAGTGCCTCCCTGCTGATAGCAAACGGCTTTGGACTGCTGGATCGTGACACCGGCAAAGTGCGCGGTTATGTGCCGGGCGTGGAGGAAAGTATCGCCGTGACCGTGGTAGCGCCCGATGGCGGCTTTACCATTGCCCACTCTCCGGTACGCAGACTCGCCAGCAAAGCGCTCTTAGGCGATGCAATGTCTCCGATCATCGGCGGTATCAGTCGCTATAAACCGAGCAATTACCAACGGCTGGCGCGCGAAGCCAGTTGCGCAGCTGCAGCGTTCACATCGCGACAAGCCGCGCAGCTTGGGGACCCGGGATATGAAGCGGCGGCAAAGGCATGGGACGACAGACAAATCGGAGCTCTGATGAACCAGGCAGCGCAGGCCCTGGCTAAAACAGATATCACGATCACTGCTGCCAGCGACCCTCAGCAGTGGTGCCAGACACTTACAGGCACAACACCTTAAGCGCACTTTTCTCAAGGGCCATCCTATGACTATCGCGGAACAACCCCAATCACACACGGAGGAAGCAGAGGCTGCAGCCAGCCGCGATGAATTTGAGGTCATCGTCGTCGGTGCCGGGTTTGCCGGCATCGGTGCAGCAATCAAATTGCGTGAGGCAGGATTTGATTTTGTGGTGCTGGAGAAAGCTGCCGAGATTGGCGGTGTCTGGCGCGATAACAGTTACCCCGATTGCGCCTGCGATATTCCCTCCACGCTCTACTCGTTTTCGTTTGCGCCGAACCCCAATTGGAGCAGCCTTTTTGCCCGCCAGGCCGAAATCAGGGACTACACTGTCGCCACTGCCAGGAAGTTTGGTGTACTCGATACCATTCGCGTCAACCATGAATTGCTCGAAGCGCGCTGGAACAGCAGTGACAATGTCTGGGATCTTCGTACTAATAAAGGCGACTACCGCTCGCGTTTTGTGATCATGGCCTGCGGCCCTATGCACCAGCCCATAACACCCAAAATCGAGGGATTTGAAACCTTTACCGGCGCGAGTTTTCACTCGGCTCGCTGGGATCACGACTGTGACCTGAAAAACAAGCGGGTGGCCGTCATTGGCAGCGGCGCATCAGCCATCCAGTTTCTGCCGGCGATTGAGCCCAGCGTAAAACAACTCACCCTGTTCCAGCGCACGCCCCCGTGGGTCCTGCCGAAAATGGATATGCCTGTTACACCCCGCTGGCAACGTATCTTCGCGCGCTATCCGGCAATCCAATCGCTTTTTAGAAAACTGCTCTACGCCCAGTTCGAGTTCCTGAATCGCAGTCTCAAGCATCCGCGACTGATAGAACGCTTGCAGAATGCCGCGTTAAACAACATGCGGCGCAGCGTGAAAGATGAGGAATTGCGTGCACGACTGACACCGGATTATGTGATCGGTTGTAAACGTATCCTGCAATCGAATACCAGGTATCGGGCACTGGCCAAGCCACACGTCAATGTGGTCGACAGCGTAGCCAGAATCGAGGGCAATACAGTTATTGCCAGCGACGGTTCCCGCTGTGATGTTGACGTGATTATCTTTGCCACCGGATTTGAAGTCGCCAATCCGCCCATCGCAGAACGCATTGTTGGTTCCCGGGGTATTTCGCTTGCGCAACAGTGGCAGGGAAGTCCCGAAGCGTACCTCGGCACGATCGCGCCGGACTGCCCAAATTGCTTTTTGACCTTCGGCCCCAACCTGTATACCTTCACCTCGGCGTTTGTCATTATCGAGGCACAGCTGCAATACATCATGCGCGGGCTTAAAAAGCTGCGCGAACGCAGCGTCACCCGCTTTAGCCTTGATACGAAAAAGAGCGATACCTATAACGGTAAGCTGCAAACCGCATTGCAGGATACGGTATGGAACAGCGGTGGTTGCGTGAGCTATTTCATTGATAAGAATGGTCGCAACAGCACCAACTGGCCTTGGACAACCTATTATATGCGGCTATGCTTGAGAAGATTCCGCTTGGCTGACTTTAAACTAGAACAATAAGGACTACATCAATGAAATTACTCACACGCATTCTGGTGATTCTTCCTGCTGTGCTGTTTGTCGTCATGGGCCTGCGCTGGGCTACCGACCCCACGGGCGCAGCGACAGCGTTGGGCATGACGCTGATGGATGGCGTTGGTCGCAGTTCCCAGATCGGTGACGTTGGGGGACTTTTTCTCTCTATGGGCATAATGATTCTGGTCGGCTTGGTCACCGGCAGACGCATCTGGTTCTACGCCCCCGCACTGATGTTGTCGCTGGTTGCGGTATTGCGCGTGCTGGCCTGGCTGTTCCATGGTGCCGCGCTGAGTATGGATATGATCGTCGTGGAAGTGGTGGTCGCCATAATATTAGTGCTAGCGGCACCCCGACTGTCGCAGGACCGCTGAAACATGACGTTTGCGCGTTGCAGGTTCAACGGACGGACTGCGGCGCTGCTGGCGCTTTTTATGATCCTGTGCCAGGGCGCATTGGCGCAGGACGCCCGGCCCAACATCGTGTTGATTCTTGCCGATGACCTGGGCTTCAGCGACATCGCGCCTTTTGGCAGCGAAATTCATACGCCAACGCTCAGTGCGCTGGCCGAGAACGGTATTCGTTTTTCCAACTATCACACCGCCGCGAGCTGTGCGCCTACGCGCGGGATGCTATTGACCAGTGTCGACAGCCATCGCAATGGCGTGCCGAATATTCCCGAGACAATTCCACCCGAACAGGGCCAGCACGCCAATTATCGCGGCACGCTGGGACACAACGTGGTAACCGTCGCCAGCCTGATGCAGGATGCCGGCTATCACACCTACATGGCAGGAAAATGGCATCTGGGAAAATCCCCAGATCTGCTGCCATTCCGGCGCGGCTTTGAACGCACTGTCACCATGGCAGATACCGGCGCGGACAACTGGGAGCAGAAGCCGTACATCCCTATCTACAAGAAGGCGAACTGGTTTGCCGACGGCGAGGAGTTCGATCTACCCAAGGATTTTTATTCGTCTCGATTCCTGATCGACAAGACCATCGAGTTCATCTCCTCCAACGTCGGCGACGGTCAGCCGTTCTTCGCCTACATACCGTTTCAGGCTGTCCATATACCGGTACAAACGCCACAGGAATTCACCGACAAGTATTTGGGCGTTTACGATGCAGGCTGGGATGAGTTGCGTAAGCAGCGGCAGCTGCGTGCCGAACAGATGGGCGTTATACCCCCCGGCATTGACATGGTGCGAATGTCCACCACCAACGACTGGGATTCCTACACCGCCGAAGAGCAGCGCTACCATGCCAAGCGTATGGCCGTGTATGCCGGCATGATAGATGCAATGGACTATCATATCGGGCGACTCATCAACTACCTGAAGGAGTCCGGGCAGTACGACAACACCGTATTCATCTTTACATCTGACAATGGCAGCGAAGCATCCGGTGTTGATACACCGCGCTCACCCGTAGTGCGCTTTGGCTTGTGGCTGCAGGATTATAACGATGACTACGACACGCTGGGCCTCAAAGGCAGTTTCAATACTATCGGTCCAAGTTTCGCCAGTGCCGCAGCATCGCCACTGGATTTCTACAAATTTTATGCCGGTGAAGGCGGGATGCGCGTCCCACTGATTATCTCCGGTGCATCCATCCCCGCCACGCAAAAACCGAGTAATGCGTTCACCTATGTCACGGATATTACCCCCACTATTCTGGAGCTGGGGGGCGTCAAACCGCCTGGTGCGCGATATGGCGGCCGCCCGGTGGAACCGATGATCGGACGCAGCCTGTTACCGATTGCACGGGCGGAAGCGGACAGGGTGTACTCTGAAACCGACACCATCGGTTACGAACTGGGGGGCAACTCTGCACTGTTCCAGGGCGACTATAAAATTGTTCTGAATATCCCATCTGTCGGCGACAATGAGTGGCATCTGTACAACATCGTTACCGACCCCGGCGAAACCCGGGATCTCAAAGAGACCATGCCGGAACGGTTCCAGGAAATGCTGGGGCATTATGAGGCGTACGTCGCCGCCAACAACGTGTTGCCACTGCCGACGAATTACAACCCCACGTTGCAGGGAATCTACAACGGCATACTGGATCGTTTCGGCCTGCAAATTGCCGTGGGATTGCTTTCGCTGGTAGTGCTGATACCGTTTCTCATTGCCTATCGTTCGCGCCGGTAAGCGGCCACCGGCACGCGTTACGAAAATTCGTTTGGCGTAGTTTTCAGTTTCTACTACTATTGATGTGCTTCAGGGTGTGCAATTCCCGGCTCATCCGAGAACTACAAGGAATCGTCTATGTTGAACCTACGCTCTGCAATGCTTGTTGGCCTGACCGTGATGCTTTCGGCATGTGCCTCTGGCCCTCCCTTTATAGATCAGATGCAACCTACTGCGATAGACATGGCAGTGCGCCGCGGCGCTTTTGAAATGAATTGCCCGGCAGCTACCGGCGAGCTGATCTCCAGCGAAACCGTGCAGCCTGTATCGTTCCGCTGGGGCTACGAACGCGCTGAGTACACCGTGGGGGTCAGCGGCTGTGGCAAGCGCAACAGCTATGTGGTGATCTGCCCGGATAACGGCAGCAACTCTTGCTTCGCCGGCGCATCACGTATTGACTCGATGCAGTAGAATTTTCTTAACCTGGCGGGGCCGGCGCTAAAGGCTTATCACCCCGCCAGCCGACGCTGTCTTAAGCAGAGACTGGCCGTTAGCGTCAGGAAACGCTGCGGCAATACGCAATCAAAACCACACCGAGAGACGCTGACATCATGCCGGTAACCATTGGCACACCGCTAAACCGAAGTGCAAAAAAAGTCCTGTTGTGCGGCGCTGGTGAACTGGGCAAGGAAGTCGCCATTGAATTACAACGCTTGGGTGTTGAAGTCATCGCAGTGGATCGCTATGCCAATGCACCAGCGATGCAGGTGGCACACCGCTCCCACGTCATCAACATGCTCGATGGCGCGGCTTTGCGCAAGATCATAGAGGCAGAGCGGCCCGATCTGGTCATCCCGGAAATTGAAGCTATTGCCACCGATACCTTGGCGGAACTGGAAGCCGAAGGCTTCAATATTATTCCCACCGCCAAAGCCACGCAGCTAACCATGAATCGTGAAGGCATCCGGCGACTGGCCGCTGAACAGCTGGGCTTGAAAACCAGCCCTTATCACTTTGCGGAGAATAAAGAGGAATACTTAAGCGCAATTGCGGATATTGGCATGCCCTGCGTGGTCAAGCCGATCATGAGCTCTTCTGGTAAAGGGCAGTCGCTGGTGCGCAGCACAGACGACATCGATGCGGCATGGGATTATGCACAGGCTGGTGGCCGGGCGGGTAAAGGCAAGGTCATCATCGAAGGCTTCGTGGATTTCGATTTCGAAATTACCCTGCTGACGATTCGCCATCGCGACGGCACTTCCTTTTGTGCGCCTATCGGGCATCGCCAGCAAGACGGCGACTACCGGGAATCCTGGCAGCCGCAGGCAATGACGAATACGGCGCTCGCCGCCGCGCAAGCGATGGCAGAAAAAGTGACTTCTGCGCTGGGCGGCAAAGGCCTGTTTGGCGTTGAGCTGTTTATCAAGGGCGATGAAGTCATCTTCAGCGAAGTCTCACCGCGCCCTCACGATACTGGCCTGGTGACATTGATTTCTCAGGATCTGTCCGAGTTCGCCCTGCATGCGCGGGCCATTCTTGATCTGCCGATTCCAGCGATTCGTCAGCAAGGGCCCAGCGCATCGAGCGTCATACTTGTTACCGGAGATAGCCACAACGTGCGGTACGGCAATCTCGACAAGGCGCTGGCCGCAGCCGATACACAACTGCGACTGTTTGGCAAACCCGAGGTCTCGGGCACTCGTCGCATGGGCGTTGCGCTGGCACTCGCCGACAGTATTGAACAAGCGCGCGAAAAGGCCAATGCGAGTGCCGCGGCAGTAACGGTCGAACTGTAGGCAATCGCGCTTCTTCCTTTACCGGATCAATCTCCCATACAAGCAATGCTGTCATTGCCCGCCTGACTACCCTCAAACAGGTTTCGTCACAGCGCGATAGAGCCGCCCGTAGAAACGGGTCATGCACTGCAATGGCGCACACCAGGAAGATCACTTCGATCTGACGACTCATCCGGAGTCCTGAGGTTGCCAGCCGAGCCCCATCGCAGAGCGCAGTACTTTTTTTTACCTTGAGTCCACAGCATGAACCGCTAAACTAAACAGTACGCACGACGTGCATTCTTTGCAGCTTTATCCCAGTCGTTATAAGCTCCATGCTCTGCAGTACACAATCCAGGTTCTTCCAGCTTCAAAGGCGGTAACGACACAATGGCTATCCGGGTAGCAATCAACCACTGCACCTCGTACAAGTTTGATCGACCAGTGAGCATGTCACCCCATACCGTCAGGCTGCGCCCGGCGCCCCACTCGCGCACGGCCATTCACAGCTACAGCCTGAAGATCACACCGGAAGAGCACTTTATAAACTGGCAACAAGACGCCTTCGGCAACTATCTCGCGCGATTGGTGTTTCCGGAAAAATGCACGGAGTTCGAGGTCGATGTCGAAGTCATTGCCGACATGATCACGATCAACCCGTTCGATTTTTTCGTTGAAGAGTACGCGGAGAAATTTCCATTTGAATACACCGAGCAGGTAAGAAAGGAATTACTGCCCTACCTCGAAAAATTGGAAGGCGGTAAATACTTCAATGAGTTTCTGGACGGCATTAAACGCACCAAACGCCCTATTAATGATTTCCTGGTAGATGTAAACCAGGCAGTGCAAGGCGCAATCGAATACCTGGTGCGCCTGGAGCCCGGCATACAAACTCCCGACGAAACCCTGGAACTGGCCAAGGGCTCCTGCCGTGATTCGGCCTGGTTGCTGGTTCAGCTATTGCGTCACCTGGGATTGGCCGCCCGCTTTGCCTCCGGTTACCTGGTGCAACTCAAGGCGGATGAAAAAGCATTGGATGGCCCCTCCGGCACGGAACAGGATTTTACCGACCTGCACGCCTGGTGCGAGGTCTTCCTCCCCGGCGCAGGCTGGGTCGGGCTGGACCCGACCTCCGGACTTTTCGCCAGCGAAGGGCATATTCCACTGGCCTGCACACCCCATCCGGTGTCTGCTGCGCCCATTGCCGGTGCCACCGACAAATGTGAGGTCGAGTTCAGTTTCAGTAACACCGTCGAACGTATACTCGAAGATCCACGCGTCACCAAGCCCTATAGCGAGGAACAGTGGCAGGAAATACTCGCGCTAGGCAAGGCAGTGGATAAGCAGTTTGAAAAAAACGATGTACGCCTGACCATGGGCGGCGAGCCGACCTTCGTCTCTATCGACGACATGGAATCGGCACAGTGGAATACCGCAGCCTTGGGAGAGGACAAACTGCGTCTGGCGAAAACGCTACTACTGCGATTGCGCGACCGGTTCGCCCCCACGGGCCTGCTGCACTACGGCCAGGGCAAGTGGTACCCGGGCGAGGAAATCCCGCGCTGGGCGCTGGGCGTATTCTGGCGCAAGGACGGCGAGCCGCTGTGGAACAACCCGAATCTGCTGGCCAGGGTGGATAAGGACTACAGCTTCGATGCCAAAACAGCCATCCGCTTTGGACAGCAACTGTGCGGCCTGCTGGGGCTGCCCAAACAAGTCTGCCAGAACGCTTACGAAGACGGGCTGTACTACCTGTTACAAGAACAGAACCTACCCAAAAACCTGGATGTCCTGGCACAGAAACTCAAGGGTGATCTGGACCGACGTCGCCTCGCCCGGTTAATCGAGCGCGGATTTACTGTGCCGTCGGGTGTGGTGATTCCATTGGCGCGCAGTACAGGCTGGCCAATTGATGAAAGCAAAAAAAGCTGGCACAGCAGCCTGTGGCCGATGAAACGCGAACGGATCACACTGATACCGGGTGATTCACCAATGGGACTGCGTCTGCCGTTGAACGATCTGCCTGAACTGGCAGAGAAAGCTGCCGCTGTCACCCCGCAACGGGATCCGTTTGAACCACGCGAGTCCCTGACCAAACGCGCTGATTACCAGTTTGCTGACCCGGCAGCGAATGACGAGCTGAAACTGGATGAACCTACCGACTACGAAAAGGTGGTGCGAACTGCGCTGTGTGTCGAGTCGCGCGACGGCCGTCTGCACGTTTTCATGCCGCCGCTGGAGTACCTGGAAGACTACGTCGAACTGGTGGCCGCCGTTGAGGAGTGCGCAACGAGGTTGAAAACGCCGGTGATTATCGAGGGCTACGAACCGCCTCGCGATCCGCGCGTGCAAAAGCTGCTGGTCACGCCCGACCCGGGTGTCATCGAAGTCAATGTTCACCCCGCCACCAACTGGGAAGAACTGGTGGCCAACACTACCACGCTGTATGAGGAAGCGCGCCTGTCGCGTCTTTCGACCGAAAAATTTATGCTCGACGGACGACATACCGGTACCGGTGGCGGCAACCACATCACGCTGGGCGGTGCTACCCCGGCCGACAGCCCGATGCTGCGGCGGCCCGATCTGCTGCGCAGCTTGATCACCTTCTGGCAACACCACCCCAGCCTCTCTTACCTGTTCTCCGGCATGTTCGTCGGCCCGACCAGCCAGGCACCGCGCGTGGATGAAGGGCGCGACGAAATGCTGTACGAACTGGAAGTGGCGTTCTCGCAGATGTCCAGCGGTGAAGTGCCGCAACCGTGGCTGGTGGATCGACTGCTGCGCAACCTGCTGATCGACATTACCGGCAACACGCACCGCGCTGAATTCTGTATCGACAAACTGTACTCACCCAGCGGCCCGGCCGGACGATTGGGCATTCTGGAATTCAGGGGCTTTGAAATGCCGCCGCACAGCAGGATGGCACTGGTGCAGGCACTGCTGCTGCGCGCACTGGTGGCCCGTTTTTGGGACGAGCCCTATGAGAAACCACTGATTCGCTGGGGCACCGAGTTGCACGACCGCTTCATGCTGCCGCATTACATCTGGCAGGATATGAAATTCGTGGTGGAAGACTTACAGGACCATGGCTACCCGTTCCAACTGGAATGGCTGGCGGCGTTTGAAGAGTTCCGCTTTCCACACTACGGTCGCGTACAGATCGACGACATTGAAATGGAGCTGCGCTGGGCGGTTGAACCGTGGCATGTCCTGGGCGAGGAGAGCTCCAGTTTTGGAACTTCGCGCTATGTCGATTCCTCTGTGGAGCGCCTGCAGTTGCGTGTCACCGGCATGACCGAGGGACGCTACGTGGTGGCCTGCAATGGCCGCCGTGTACCAATGCGCAGCACCGGCCGCCACGCTGAGTTCGTCGGTGGCGTACGCTATCGCGCATGGCAACCACCGTCGGCACTGCACCCGATGATCGGAGTACACGTACCTTTGACATTCGACCTGATAGACACCTGGAACGGCCGCTCTATCGGAGGCTGCACCTATCATGTGTCGCACCCCGGCGGGCGCAGCTACGAGGCTTTTCCAGTCAATTCACTGGAAGCGGAATCGCGACGCATCAATCGGTTTGGCACCATCAGCTACACCCAGGGTCCGTTTACGCCGCGACCGGATACCGATGCGCTGCGGGAATTTTTCCCCGACAGCCACGTACCCAGACCAATGGCGCCACCGCCCGAAGAGGCGCCGGGTGAGTATCCATACATTCTGGATATGCGACGACCAGCGCGCTGATGATCATTGTGTGCACTCGTGGTCGCACTCAGGTTTATAGGGTTATAATGTGCGGCCAAATTCACAATCTACAGCCTGGCGGTTCTTGGGCCAGTTGCCGTCCTTGCCACAGGTAACGCATGTCGAACGTCACATCCTCGCCGGCCCTGAATCAGGCGCAATCCCAGGGGCAGTCTGCCCTCCCCGATGCGCTGGATTACAAAAGCCGCAGCGGATTGCTCGACGAAGCCTGCAACCCTGACGGTAGTGTAAAACCGCAGTGGGCCTATCTGCTCAACGGACTGAGGGACCTCGGCCCTGAAGCATTGCGCGAACGCGAGTTGAAAGCGCGCAGGATATTGCGCGATGACGGCGCCACCTATGACATCACCGGCCTCGATGGCGATTCCAGCAGCAGTTGGGAGTTGGACCCAATCCCTCACATCATCGGCAGTGAAGACTGGTCGAATATCGAACGGGGCCTGCTGGAAAGGGCTGAACTATTTAACCTGATACTGCGCGACATTTACGGTCAGCGCACGCTGCTGCGTCGTGATGCCCTGCCGCCGGAAGCCCTGTTCAGTCACACCGGATTCCTGCGTGCCTGCCAGGGCATTCGACTGCCGGGCGAACAGGAACTGATAGTGCACGCCGTCGATATGGTCAGGACGCGCGACGGTAGCATGTGCGTGCTCTCGGATCGCACCCAGACACCCAGCGGCTCGGGCTATATTCTGGAGAACCGCACCGTGATGTCCCGGGTGTTCCCCAGCCTTTTCCGCGACAGCCATGTCCACCGGATCGCCAGCTTCTATCAGCGGCTGCGGGCAAAATTCACCTCCTTGTCGTCTTCCGACGAGGCGCCCCTGATTGCCCTCCTCACACCGGGAAGCCAGAGCGAGGTGTATTTTGAACATGCTTACCTCGCCAACTACCTGGGTTTCCCGCTGGTGCAAAGCGGTGACCTGCTGGTGCGCAACGGCTTCCTGTGGATGAAGTCACTGGACGGTTTAAAGCGTGTCGATGTGCTCTACCGCTGCGTGGACGACATCTTCTGTGACCCGGTGGAGTTGCGCAGTGATTCACGCCTGGGCGTACCCGGCCTGCTGGAGGTTGTGCGCTGCGGGCGTGTCGCGATCGCCAACCCTCTGGGTTGCGGCGTATTGGAGAATGCGATATTCCTCAAGTACCTGCCGCAGATCAGCAAATGCCTGCTGGGTCGCGAACCACGACTGGCATCGGTGCAGACCTACTGGTGCGGTGACGATGGCGACCTGAAGTTCGTTACCGATAATATTCGCCAACTGATCGTGAAACCGGCCTTTCGTGGCAGCGGTATGCGCAGTGTGTGGGGCGGCGACCTGAACAAGGAACAGCTCAACACGCTGTTGGCAAACATTCACAGCAATCGCTACCAGTATGTCGCGCAACCGCGCCTTGAGCAGGCCTATACCCCGGCATTCACGGGCAGCAACCTGGAACCGCGACCGACTTTGCTGCGCACGTTTTCAGTGGCCGCTGACAACTCCTACATGACACTGCCTGGCGGGCTCACCCGAATCGGCACCGAAACCGATGGCCGTGTCATCAGTATGTTGTCGGGCAGTCCAAGCAAAGACACCTGGATCACTGCCACTGAACCCGAGCGAGCTGTGCACCACGATGCAACACCGGAAATTATTCGTGGATTTCAACCGCCGACCCCGGTGAGCCTGCCCACGCGCGTGGTGGAAAACCTGTACTGGATGGGGCGTTATTCGGAACGGGCGGATGCCAGCCTGCGTCTGCTGCGCACCGTTTTCGTACTGCTCAACGGCGAGGAGCCGATAAGCTCCAATGCGCGGCGTATATTGCTGGAAGCGGTAACGCAAATCACTGGCACAGAACCCGGCTTCATGTCGGCACCGCAGTCACTACTGGACAATCCGGATGAAGAGTTACTACAGATCATCCGCGACGGACAGCGCGCGGGGAGCATCAAGTCTACCGTGAAATCGCTGCTGTCCAGCGCTGACGAATCCAAGGAATTGCTGTCGACCGATACCACCCGGGTCATCACCGATATGCGCGATGCGCTCGAAGGCCTCGACCTCAACCTTGCAGCAGGCCTTACCTCGGCACCGGAAGAAGAGCTGGATCCGCTGGTAACTGCGCTCGCGGCACTCTCCGGCCTGATGCAGGAGAGCATGATCCGCGGTATGGGCTGGCGCTTCATGGAGTTGGGCAAACGCATCGAACGCGCACTCCAGACGATCACTACACTGCGTTGCCTGATAACACCAGTGACCGATGAAGCCGATCAGTCCACGCTGTTGCGCGCGCTGTTGATCTCCATGGAGGTGTTGATCACCTACCGCCAGCGCGGGCGTGAGCGCCGCGGTATGGAACTGGGACTGGAACTGGTGATGATGGATATCAGCAACCCACGTTCCCTGTTGTTCCAGCTGACGACGCTGCAACGCCACCTCGCGGAATTGCCCAGAGCCGGCACACTGAATCACGACCTGGATGAAGAGGAGCGCGCGCTGCTGGAGGCGGTGACCAGTCTCAAATTATCGCGCTTGCCACAGTTGATGGAAACATCTTCTACCAAGCGTGAAGGCATGGACAATCTGTTGCTGCAACTGGAGAAGCTGCTGGAGTATTTCAACCGCATCCTGAGCGATAAACATTTCGATCACCGTCCAGACAATCTGCAGTTGGTGACAACCTTCTGGGGCGAGCAATGACACGATACCGGATCCGCCATATCACGCGATACAAATATGCTGAACGTGTCACTCGCTGTTATAACCTGGCGCATGTAGTACCCAGGAATACACATCGCCAGCGCTGTATCAAAACCACCGTCAGCGTGTCACCAACCCCCGCGCGGTCGCAAAAGCGCAGTAACTATTTTGACAATATCGCCTACCATTTCGAAATCCAGAAGGCGCATACGGAACTGGAGATCAAGGCGGAAAGTGAAGTACAGGTAGAAGATCGCAACCAGGATCTGAATTTGGATCTGGGTACCACCTATCATCATGCGCAGGATTTTTTGCGCAGCACCCTGAATCCGGACACCATCGACGCCCGCCAGTATCTGCTGGGTTCTACCATGATCGAAATCAGTGCCGCGCTGGCGGACTATGCCCAACCTTCGTTTGCACCAGACCGCTCACTGAAGTCCTGCGTCAGCGACCTGACCTCACGCATCTTCCACGATTTTGCCTACGACCCTAATTCCACCACGGTGGCCACACCACTGGCCGATGTATTAGCGCAGCGGCGTGGTGTATGCCAGGACTTCGCGCACTTGCAGATCGGTTGCCTGCGCGCCATGGGAGTACCCGCGCGTTATGTCTCCGGCTATATCGAGACACTGCCAAAGCCTGGCGAAAAAAAGCTGGTGGGATCAGACGCGACCCACGCCTGGATTGCTTACTATTGCCCGGATGAGGGTTGGCTGGAGTTCGATCCAACCAATAACACACAAGCCAACAGTCAGCATATCGTTACCGCCTTCGGTCGCGACTATTTCGACGTCACCCCGGTGCGGGGCGTTATTTTCGGTGGCGGTAGATTGCCGATTCTCGAAGTCTCTGTAGATGTCGCGCGCCTGCCATAACTATCCTCAGCCGACACGGGCACCAACTGCCGACAAAAGGTGCTAGCAGGGACTCACCCATACACCTACGTCCAGCGTCGACTGCGCCACGCCAACGAAAGTACCTGCCACCGGCGGCACGGCATCGGGCAGTCGCGAGACGGCAACTGGGAAATGGTCGGCGCCGACGATATTGCCGGTGGTCGGGTCAAAGCCCAACCATCCAGCACCCGGCAGATAGATTTCAGCCCAGGCATGCGTGGAACCCGGCTCAGTTGATTGCGGTACGTAGAGATAACCACTGACAAAACGAGCAGCCAGCCCGAGACAGTGCGCCGCCTGCATGAACAAAAAAGCAAAATCGCGACAGGATCCGGTGCCCAGTTTCAGCGTCTGCTGCGCGGTCTGTACGCCGGGCTCCTCGCGCATTCTGTAGCTCAGTGTCGTGTTGATATACTCGGTCAGGCGTTGCAGCAAAGAATAGGTCTGAATCTGTTCTTTAGGCTGCCAGAAACCTGCAATCCAGGTCTTCAGCAATTTGCGTGTTTGCGCCGACCCGAGTACACAATACGGAGCGAGCAACACCAGGTCATCGTCGCGATAGTTCAGCGGATAATTCACCGCGTAATCGGCCACGATAAAATCCAGCGGCGTGTCGTTGTATTGCTGCACCACCACTTCGCTTTCAATGGCGAGTTGGGTTGCAGGCTCATCAAAACTGGCGACAGCCACTGAATTTCCTTCGATGTCGCGATGCCACTTTATTGAAGAATCCGGTGTGATACGCAGCGTAAAAGACTGAATACGCTGCGCATGGTCCTCCCTTGGTCGCAGCAGCAATTCATGTGGCCCGAGGCTTACCGCAGCATTGAAGTTATAGTAGGTGTGGTGAACTATTTTATAGTTCCGCATGACACACCACTCGCTCCCCGGCGAACCTCAACTGGACGCGGCCACAGGTTCGCTCGCATGGGCAAACCAGGTGACACCGATTGCGTTGTGCACATCCACCAACTGCAATTGCAGTTCATCAATAAAATCGTGCAGCGGTGGGCCTACCAGGGCACTGCAGTCCGTTTGCCGCAAATGACGCTGCAGGGTGGTTACCACTTTGAGCGCGTCCTTGTTATCGGGCAACAACTTCATACTGCTCTCAATCTCCTGTAAGGAGTGCGCTACGGCTCTGGGGAAATCCGTACTCTGAAACAAAAACGTCAGCACGTCCGCGGGATTGACGCGACGTCGCACGCTCAATCGGTACATCTGATACGCGCTGAGGGATTGCAACACACTGATCCACAGGACGTTACGGAACGGCGAAGTCTCATCAATATGCCCCATCAGGCCAGCCGATGCAGCGTCGATAATACGGGTACTCATATCGGCGCGCTCAAGATTCCATCCCAGACGCAAGAACTGGTAGGCGGCATCATGGCTCATGGAGCCGGCCAGCATCCCAGTGACCTGCTGGCAGGACTGCACGATATTGTTAAGCACTGCATGGCGCACGCCGCGCGGAAGATCCTTCTGGCTGCGTCTCGCCACGCTCAGGTAAAGACTATTGACACGCTCCCAGGTTTCGCTGGGCAAAATTTCACGGGTGGTGCGCATATTCTCCCGTGCAGCAGTCAGCGAACTGATGATAGAAGACGGGTTGTCTCGCTCACCGAACACAAAGCTGATAATGTTTTTCTCCGTTGCTGCGCCAGATAATTTGTTAAAACTCTCCTCGGCGCCCAGCACCTGTAACAGCAGGTTCCAGCCAGGCTGCACTTCCTTGGGCAAATCCAGCACTGCATTATGACGAACCAGAATCAACCGCGCGGTATTCTCGGCGCGCTCCATAAAACGACCCAGCCAGTACACCCGCTCTGCGACTCGCGATAACATTACTCGGCCTCCGTATCGACAATCCAGGTGTCTTTGCTACCGCCACCCTGGGACGAGTTCACCACCAGCGAGCCCTTGCGCAATGCCACCCTGGTCAAACCACCGGGTGTTACATAGTGCTTTTTCCCCTGCAGGATGAAAGGCCTCAGGTCCAGATGCCTGGGCTCAATATTGTTGTTGCACAGGGTTGGAGCAGTCGATAACTTCAATGCAGGTTGCGCCATATAATTGCGCGGATTTTTCCTGATCAGGTCGGTGAACAAGGCCAGTTCTTTCTTGCTCGCTGCCGGTCCAATCAACATGCCATAGCCGCCCGATTCATTGGCAGGCTTCACTACCATGGTTGGCAGGTTGTCCAGCACGTGCTGGCACTCCTTCGGATTCACGCACAAAAAAGAAGGCACATTAGGGATGATAGGATCTTCTCCCAAGTAGTACTTGATGATTGCAGGCACAAACGTGTAGATCACCTTATCATCGGCAACCCCCGCACCGGGGGCATTGGCCAGACCCACATTCCCTTTGGCCCAGGCACGAAACAAGCCGGGCGTACCCAGAGTGGAGTCAGGTCGAAACACGTCCGGATCGAGAAAATCATCGTTGATCCGGCGGTAGACCACATCCACGCGGGCCAGGCCGTTGATTGTTTTCATATACACCTTGTCGTCACTGCCAACCACCAGGTCGGCACCCTCGACCAATTCCGCACCCATACGCTGTGCGAGGTAGGCGTGTTCAAAGTACGCCGAGTTGTAGATTCCCGGGGTCATCACCACGATTTCAGGGTGTTGATTGCGCCGTGGCGACAGAGAAGCCAGCATGTCGAACAACTGGGAAGGATAGTCCGCGACCGGGAGAATCGAATTGCGTTCAAACAGCTGCGGCAGCACCCGTTTGCTGATAGCCCGGTTTTCCAGCATATAGGACACACCTGAAGGCACCCTGAGGTTGTCTTCAAGCACATACACAGTACCGTCTGCATCGCGCACCAGGTCTGAACCGCAAATATGCGACCACACGCCGTAACGCGGTTTAATACCCACGCACTGCTTCAGGAATTCCGGTGAGCTGTCGATGATATCCCGAGGGACGACTTTGTCCTTCAGTATTTTCTGCTTGTTGTAGAGGTCATCAATAAACAGGTTCAGTGCAGTCAAACGCTGTATCAGTCCACTCTCCAATACCTGCCATTCATTCCGCGGGATAATGCGCGGGATAATGTCCATCGGCCATGAGCGGTCGATATTCTGGCCTTCACTGTATACCGTGAAAGTGATCCCCATTTCCTGAATCGCCAGATCTGCGGCCTGTTGCCGGGAAATGAGATGCTTGATGGTCTGCTTGCGCATGAATGCTGCCAGACTGCGTGTGGCAGGACGCGCTCGTCCGGGCGCGCTGATAATCTCATCGTAGAACTCACCGGGATCGTAATTCGTCCAATCTATAGAGGCGCGCGGGCGCGTGCGGGTGTAGGGCTTTGGAGATGTGATCTTGGTTTTCACCATGCCTGCTCATTCCTCCGGCACTTCAGGTTAGCCGAAGCGCATCGCTTTTTGACTACATCGACTGTTGGTGATTGTGATCGCCGATCTCCATTCTAGAATGCCCGGTGATCCGCACAAGTGTAATAGTGAGCAAGTCGCGATCGTGCTCAGTTATGGTGCAGGCACGCACAATTATCGCTCAACCAGTTCCACGCGACGATTTCGCTCCTTACCGGCTTCCTGTGCATTGGAAAACACCGGTGCCAGGGGACCGACGCCGTGCGCTTCTAACCTGTTCGCAGCAATTCCAAATCGCTTCTGTAACTCGGCGACAACTGCCGCTGCGCGATCACTTGAGAGTGTCGTGTTGTAGGCAAAGCTCCCCACTGAATCGGTATGCCCGACCACATAAAACGTGGTCTCGGGATTATCGGTAAGGAACTGCGCAATGGCTTGCAGCGCGGGATCCGACTCCGGCTTGAGGGTCGCCTTGTCAAAATCAAACACGATGCCGTCCAGTACAACCCGCCCATACTCCTGCAAGTCGGCGCCGATGGCTTCCGGATCAATCACCACCAGCCCGGTTTCAGCGGCTTTCACCTCGACAATATCTACGAGCGCGCCAACATAGTCGGACGCGTGCTGTTCGACACCAATAATCACATACACTGTGCCGGCAGCGCGCTCCTTCCTTGCAACAATCGCGCCAGCTCCGCCGGAGGAGGACGTTCCGGAAAAGAAAGTCCCCACCTCGCCAGGTTTTCCCGCAGGATTGGCAATGAAGTACACCTCAGACCAGCTGCGACTCCCTACGCCAGTACCCTTGCGATCAACGGATAAGCCCTCACCGAGGATTTCAAACCCCTGTTCCTTGAGCGCTTGAAGATAATTCAGGTAGAACTCGGCGTACGAGCGGTCCGTACCCTTGTATCGATAGAAAGTACGGGTGACGCGGCCCTCGGTATCGATCCAGTCAGCAATCTGGCGATAGCCGGTAACAGGACCGACAGCAACGCGAAATGGCATGTAATTTTCGATGTGTTGCCAGCGAATTTCCTGGCCGGGATAACGCGTAAGCAGCGGGTGTTCCTGTATGCCTTCGATATCCTGTGCCTGCGCTGCGGCAGATAGGCCAGAGCCGAACAGAATGAGGCTCAGTAAGAGTGCAATTCGATTCATCGTAATCTCCTCTTTGTTAATGGCATTCTCCCTCGCTTGCAATAACTAATCAAACCGAAGTTCCAAAATGTTGCACAACAGGTATTCTCTTGACACACTCCGCTGCAACTTCTGGCTTCTTCAGGAACGAGTATGCAGCACGTTTGCAAATGGTCCATGGTTATCGCTTCAGCGCTGCTAGCGGCGAGTTTAAATGCAGCCAACGCCGCACCAACCGATGCTACTAAAAAGCCTGTGATGGGCAATTGGGGAATCGAATCGCAGTATCTCTCCCCCGCTGTGTTGCCAGGCGATGACTTCTATACCTATGTCAATGAAGGCTGGATCAACCAGGCCGAATTTCCACAGGGCATGGCCAGGATGGACGCGTTTACAGAGGTCTATCTGCGCAGCGAAAGCCAAATTAAAGCGATTGTTAACGACTTACTGGCGCAGACAACACCACTGGATAATCGCAGCAAGCAAATAGCCGATCTCTACCTCAGCTACATGAATGAAGCGCGCATTGAAGAATTGGGACTGACTCCACTCAGAGCCGAGCTGGACGCAATACAACGTCTGGAAACCCGGGCCGATATCGCCCGCAGGATGGCGCTCCCACTGTACGACACCGTCATGGGGATGGGCGTGGATCTGGACGAAAAGAATCCTGAACGCTATGCCCTTTATCTCGGGCAAAGCGGCCTGGGACTGCCGGGTCGCGAATACTACCTCAGTGATGCTGCTCCTTTTCCTGACATCCGCAAGGCGTACGTACGCTATATTGCCGATATCCTCACGCGCGCCGATATCGACCAGCCCGACGCAAATGCCGAAGCCATCCTGCAGTTTGAAACCGAGCTGGCAAGCGCCCATTGGACGCCGGAGCAGACACGTGAGCGCCTCAAGACCTACAATCCGATGAGCATAAGCGAGTTGGTCGCCTACGCGCCGGGCTTTGACTGGCGGGCTTATCTGGCAGCGAGCGAAGTGGCGGACCAGAAGCGAATCATTGTCACCACGGACACCGCAATTCAGGACACAGCAGCCCTGTTTGCCAGGACACCGATAAACGTACTGCGCAACTACCTGGCGTTTCATTTCATCAATAATCAGGCGCAGTACCTGCCAAAAGCTATTGCGGACGCCAACTTCGATCTGTTTGGCCGCACGCTGTATGGCATAGAGCAACAGCGCCCACGCAACCTCCGCGCGTTGCAATTTGTCAGCAACAGTCTCGGTGAAGTACTCGGGCAACTTTATGTAGACCGTTATTTCCCACCGTCCAACAAAGCGACCATGGCGAACTACATACACTTTATTACGCAATCTTTTCGCGAACACATCGAGCAATCAAAATGGATGGATGCACCGACGCGGACCGAGGCGCTGACCAAGCTGGATAGTTTCGTGGCCAAAGTCGGCTACCCCGATAAATGGCATGATTACAGCAGCATCGAGATCAAGGATAACGACCTGATTGGCAATAACCTGCGGATACAACAGTGGAATTTCCAGGATGCAGTGGCCAAACTCGACCAGCCGCGACGCATCTGGGAGTGGGAGATGAGCCCTCAGGTGGTCAACGCCTACTACTCCGCGTCAAGCAATGAAATCGTATTCCCCGCCGCGATTCTACAACCGCCGTTCTTCGATCCACATGCGGATGCCGCGGTTAATTTCGGCGCCATTGGCGCTGTAATAGGTCACGAGATGGGCCATGGCTTTGATGATCAGGGTAGCCGCTCTGACGGCAAAGGTGTGCTACGCGACTGGTGGAGCGAGGATTCGCGCGAACATTTCGACAAGCAAACCAGTGCGCTGGTAAAGCAGTACAACGCCTACGAGCCCATTGAAGGTACGTCGATCAATGGTCAGCTTACTTTGGGTGAGAACATCGGTGACCTGGGCGGACTGACCATCGCACATACGGCTTACCGCAATTATCTTGACCATACCAGTGGCGGCCAGGCTCCAGTCATTGATGGGATGACGGGGGATCAACGCTTTTTCCTGGCCTGGGCACAGGTCTGGCGCGGTATCGAAACAGAGGATTCGAGGCGCAGTAAACTGCTCACCGACCCACACAGCCCCGGGCAATACCGCGTTAATGGCGTCGTGCGCAATATGGACGCCTGGTACAAAGCCTTCGATGTTACTCCTGAGCAGGATCTCTATCTCGCGCCAGGGCAGCGCGTGGTGATTTGGTAGCGCGCTACCCACAGCGGGCATTTGCTGGAATACTACTGCGTCGAACCACCACTGCCGATTCCGAGTTATGAAAACAAATATAGGACTTCTACTGACCAAGCGCGCCCAGATCTGCCCCAATCGTGAGGCTGTCGTGGAATTCGAGCGCAACCGCCGCTTCACATTCGCACAACTGAACACGCGTGCCAACCGTGTGGCTAACTCGCTGTTACAATTGGGGATTGCTCCGGGTGATCGGGTGGCAGTGCTCCTTAAAAACAGCGTCGAGTTCGTGGAAACCTACTTCGCCATCGCCAAAATCGGCGCAGTGATGGTGCCGGTTAACTGGCGTCTGGTGGCTGCAGAAGTCGCCTATATCCTGCAAGACTCAGGCAGCAAGGCGCTGGTCTACGACTCTGACTTTGACACCGCTGTCGACACTCTGCAAGGTGGCGCCCACGGCGAGTTGGCGGTGCAACATTGGATCCGCCGCGAGAACCACGAAGGCGCAGTACCCGGTTGGGCGCAGGACTATGGTGCGTTAACTGCTGTAGCGGCGATCGACGAACCGCCGATTGGTGCCTGGGATGACGATAACCTGTTCATCATGTACACCTCCGGTACTACCGGGCGACCCAAGGGCGCGGTGCACAGTCACGAGGGCATGTTGTGGTCGCAGTTGACCAGCATGTCTACCTCAGACATGCGCGACGGCGACCGCTGGCTGTTGGCGCTACCTATGTTTCACGTCGGCTGCCTCAGTCCGACGTCGCTACTGGTGCACCGCGGCGGCACCGGCATCATCATGCGAGATCTGGACATCGGTGCAATGTTCCGTTGCATCAACCAGGAAAGCGTCACCATCTTCATGGCTGTGCCCGCACTATTGCAATTTATGCTGCAAGCGCCTGAGCGCGAACAGAACGATATTTCCTCAGTGCGCTGGATCGCTACCGGCGCTGCGCCTGTCCCAGTCTCTTTACTGCAGGAATACGAAGCACTGGGTATTCGTATTTTTCAGGCCTACGGACTGACAGAATCCTGTGGTCCGGGAACACTGCTGCTACCGGAAGATGCCGAGGCCAAGGTCGGTTCCTGCGGGCGTCCGCAGATGCATACAGAAATCCGTATTGTCGACAACAGCGGCAATGACATTCCTATGGGCTCAGACCAGGCCGGCGAGTTGTTGGTTGGTGGTCGTCACCTGATGAAAGAGTACTGGAACAACCCACAGGCGACAGCTGAAACTCTCAGGGATGGCTGGTTGCACACAGGCGATGTCTGCACCTGGGATAAGGAGGGATTCGTCACCATTTGCGACCGCATGAAAGACATGATTATTTCTGGCGGTGAGAATATTTACCCGGCAGAGCTTGAGAACATCCTCGCGGCTTGCCCCGATGTGCAGGAAGCAGCGGTAATTGGTGTCGCCTCAAAAAAATGGGGCGAGACCCCACTGGCGATCATAGTACCTGCTCCCGGTGCGTCGCCGACAGTGGAATCGCTCAAGGCCTACTGCAAGGAAAACCTGGCAGGGTACAAGGTGCCGCAGCTGTATGAATTGGTCGACTCACTGCCGAGAAACCCATCGGGGAAATTACTCAAACCTCAATTGCGGCATCAGTTTCCCGACCCTGCCCCGTTCTAGCAATTGCTTCCACTAGCCGCAATGAAGCGATCAATTGGAGATCTCCTGTTAATCGGCGGCGCTAGCCTGTTCGCTAGCTGGACCCTCTATTGTTACGTGATGGTCCTCTTCGGACTGGGCTTCCACGACCTCATGACGTGGTCTCTGCTGCCGCTCATCGGTGGCGTACTGCTTACAATACTGTGTACTGACTCGGCAACGAACCCTGACAGTCCAAGCAGCGGCCGGGTTTCAGCAATCAGGTCGCCTGCTAAGGGGAAGCCTTGGTACATAGGAACGCTGGGCATACTGGCGACAGCGGTCGTAATTCTTTTCCACCTCGACGCCGCGTACTGGCTGGTCTGGGTACTATTGCTGTGTAGCAGCCTTGTGGTTTTGCGTATCACTTTCACCACTGGCGTTTATGGTCAAACGCCATTACCGCAACAAACTTCAAAACTGGAAGGGTTTGCCGTAGCCGCGCTGATGATCATCTGCGCTGTGCTGACAGCGGTGGTGCACAGGTCTGATCTGGACGACTCCCAGTATCTCAACTTTATTGTGACAGCACTCGATTTTCCGGTGGAACCGTTGTTTTCACACTCCGGACTATGGGCAGACCACAGCGTACCGTTGGAACTCCCTCTTTACCGCTTCCATAGTTACGAACTGTGGATTGCCGCGCTGAGCCAGATCACCGGTGTGGACCACAAGATTTTCTACTATCTGGTGTTGCCGCCATTGTTTGCCGCCGCAGCGGCACTGGTGCACTGGCGAATAGCGCGTCATTTGTTGCATCGTCACGCGTTGCTCTTCGTCCTGATATGGTTAGTTTTACTACTAGCCCTGGGAGAATCACACCGCGCTTTTGGCAATTTCGCTTTCGTTCGCCTGTATCAGGGCAAAAGCCTGTTGGCCACCGCAGCTCTGCCGCTGTGCCTGCTGATGGGCCTGAAATTTTCCGAAACGCCCGGCTGGCGGCGTGCATTGGCATTGGGTTTGGCAGTCATCGCCAGTCTTGGTTTGAGTTCTTCTGCATTGGCCACTGTGCCGGTAGTGACCGCGGCAGTACTTGGTGGCGGCCTGCTCGGTGCGTCCCGCGGAGCGGTGAGGAATGTCGTAGCTGGTGGATTGGCATCAATACTGTTGCTCATCGCAATCGCAGCTTACGTGATGACCACTATGAACATCGGCGACGGACTCTACGGAGACGCTCTCCCAAGCGCCGGTAACGGTCTGTCTATGGTGCTGGGCGGTGGCGTTTTGGGCGCGATTATACTGGCGGCATTTCCACTGGCGCCGGTGTTCGTGGGTACGCCCCGGCGCAGACAGATTTACGCGACCACGAGCTTTCTTTTTGTGCTGGGTGTACTCAATCCGTGGGCATCGCCATTCTTTGCGCGCATGTTCGATCTCGCCATACAGTGGCGGCTCTTTTGGTCCGTGCCTTTCATTATCTCCGCTGCAATTTGCCTGGTGGGGTTAGTCGACTTCCTGCAATCAAGACTAACTCGAGCGATTACTCTCGTGGTAATACCTGTTCTGGCACTTGCTCTGCTATTGCTCTCAGATCGACTGAGTATCGCGCCCGATAACAATGTAACGCTGGCGCTTCCGCACTACAAAGTAGAACGCGAGGATTACCAACTTGCCGCCGAAATTGTCCGTATCGCCGCGCCGCGATCAACGGTATATGCACCCACCAGAATAGCGGCATGGATCGCCTCGTTCCGCCACCACCCCTATCCATTGATCTTCCGGCAGGACTATCTGTATTTTGGCAGAGTACAGAAGCACGTTGGCTTTAAAGAACTCGAACGCAGAAAACGCGTTATCCGTTTTCTGGAGGGCGAAGACACGCATCCCTATACCAGCGACTTTTTTCTCGATCAACTCGCCAGGGACCGCCCTTCCGTTGTGGTATACCCCGACAATATTCTCATGGCCCGGGTGATCGGACACAGCCTGGATCGTGCGGGGTATTCCGGCAAACTCTATGGACAGTACTGGCTGTGGCAACGCACCGAATAGCCGGGGTGCGATCCTGCAGGCAGCGAAGCCAAATACACCTTGAAAATATCGGGGGCAACGGATACCGTTAACCATACTATTCATTCCACTTTCAAGTAGTAGAAAACGCCAGGCAACAGTCGCAAGCATTCTGGAACAGTTCTGCAAATGAACCATGCGCAATGACAATACAAAGACAGAAACTAGTTGTCGTACTCGGAATGCATCGCTCCGGTACGAGCGCAATTTCAGGGTTGCTTTCACACCTGGGTGCCAACTTTGGCCGCAATCTAATTCCATCAGCGCCTGACAACAAGAAAGGGTTTTTTGAGAACGCTGATCTCGTTGCACTGAACAACGAAATTCTGGCCGAGTTTGGCCTGTCGTGGAGTTCCTGCAGGAACATTCACTGGACTCCATCGACACTGGCGCAACTGAACCTGAAATTCGGGCACAGGGCCAGTGCACTCGTCAATAGCATTACCAGTGCTTATTCGGGAACGAGCGCCATTAAGGATCCCAGACTGTCCAGGCTGTTACCATTTTGGCACGGCGTATTTTTGGCGTGCGATGTGGACGTGAGCTTCCTGTGGGTGTTACGTAACCCCGCCGCCGTTGCCCAGTCATTAGCGAATCGAAACTGCTACAACCCGGAAACATCCTGTGCTTTATGGCTGCGTTACAATCTGGATATTCTTGAATTCAAACCCCAGGCAACAGTAACGTTAGTTGAGTTCAATGACGTCCTCAGGAATGAGAGAGCAATAGCAAGGCAGTTTGCCAGTGATTACGATCTGAAAACGCCCGCAAAAGATTCCCGGAACTACCTCGATATCACCATGACAAGCGACAAGGACGCACTGGAAGATCGCGCATTCGCGACCCTCACCGCCTCGTCCGAATTGTATAGTTACGCACTGGATCTCTATCATTCGTTACAGCAGAATTTAGATCAAACCATCGATACAAATGCATACGAGTCACATGTAGATGGGAAAGCAGTCGCCCTTGATCACTTCTCGGCCATAGTGGATACAACGCTGGCGAGGGAGAAGTCCTGGCTAGCGGATCAAGCCGAAGCTTTTCAGCGCGAAAGCACTGTGCTACAGCAAGAAAATGGTGCATTAAAAGAGAACTATCGTATCCTGCAGCAAGAAAATAGCATCGTTCAAGAGGAGAACATTAACTTAAAGGAAGAAAACAGGTTACTGATTCAGGAAAATGCAAGACTCAATGCCCAGGTCACAGACATTTTCTCCAGCAGGTCCTGGAAGCTGACACGTATATACAGTTATTTTGGCGAGAAAGCCTATCGCCTGATCAAGATACCTATCTACATCAAGGTATACATACATTCGTTTTTCACCAGGACGTTATACCGTATTTCAGGGTTTGCCACATCAAGAGGTAATCGCGCAACCATTCAGGAACTGACTCAGGGCAGGGGTCTTGCACTGTCCAATGCCCTCAACAAACTGCAGACCAGACAACAGCTACTTCCCGATCTGGATATCGTTCTGGTAACGCATAACAGTTCAAAATGGCTGGAGGGATTTTTTACCAGTCTGTGTAATCAACGCTATCCCCTGTCCAGAATCAGTCTTTCTATCGTCGACAATAGTTCTCAAGACAATACCTATAGCCTTCTGCAGCAGCATACGGGAGCAGTCGCAAGCCTGTTTCGATCAATCAATATTGAAAAGCGACCCAATGAGGGTTTTGGCGCTGGCGCACATTGCGCGATCCAACAGGGAACAGCGAACTTCGTGCTGGTGACAAATGTCGATCTGGAATTTAACGAAGATTCGCTGTTCGAGGTGGTAACACAGGCCACGCGAGACCCGGAACATGTCGCTTCCTGGGAGCTGCGCCAGCAACCGCATGAACACCCGAAATATTACGACCCCATCACACTCAAAACATCGTGGTCATCACACGCCTGTGTACTGATGCGGCGCGAGGCCTACACCCGTGTAGGCGGCTATGAAAAGCGCATTTTCATGTATGGTGAGGATGTCGAATTGTCGTACCGTTTTCGTCGCGAAGGTTACCATCTGAAATACGTACCCTCTGCGGCAGTCAACCACTATTCGTACGATGAAGCGTTCAGCTTCAAACCTGTACAGTTCTACGGAAGCACTCTGGCAAATGCGTATATTCGGCTTCGCTACGGCAATTTGAGGGATATTCTGGGTCTATTTGGACTGTACACTTTGCTTTTCCTCGATGGCGGCCCGCCACAGGTCAGTCGCTTTTTGATCCTGAAGAATTTTGGCAAAGTCATTATCAATGCCCCCTACTTCCTGTCCTCGCGCAAAAGAAGCCTGAAGGACATCCACTTCCCGTTCAGAAAATGGGACTACGAGATGGTGCGGGAAGGTGCGTTTTACACCCCACCGGCAAAAGCACACGCCATGCCTAAAGTGAGCATAGTGACGAGAACATACCAGGGCAGGGAGAAGTGGCTGAACGAAGCCATCAGCAGTGTATTGAATCAAACGTATAAAAATATTGAGCTGATCATTGTCGAAGATGGTGGCGAGAGCCAGAGAGAATTGGCAGAACAATGCAAAGTCCTGTTCACCGGAGCACGCTCTATCATTTACTCTGCACAGCCCAAACGGGGTCGCTCCTACAATGGCAATGCCGGACTGGCAGCGGCGTCTGGCGACTTCATCATGTTTTTGGACGATGACGACCTGTTGTTCTGTGATCACGTAGAAACGCTGGCTAACGAGTTAGTGGCAAATGAGCACATCGCGGCGAGCTATGCGCTGTCCTGGGAAGTCGCCACAGAATATGTTCAGGAAAAGGAAAGCATCTATATAGAAAGAATGTACTCAACGCCTGGCCTTTTGCGGCAGGAGTTTGATCGAGAAGTACTTAAAACCCACAACTATATTCCGATTCAGAGCATACTTTTCCGACGCACACTATTTGAACGCTATGGCGGCTTCGACGTTGATATGTACCAACTGGAAGACTGGGACTTATGGTTCCGCTACAGTTCAGAGTCGGTATTTAAATATGTACCCAAAACCACGTCGTTGTATCGAACGCCCTACAACGCAGCGGAGCGAGCAAGTCGACATCAACTACTGCATGAGAATTATGACTACGCAAAAGGGAAACAAGCCGCATTCCTGCAATCGCTTACAACAGTGGAATCACACGTAGAAAAAGCGTCCCTGGAAGTTTAATCCATCATTGATGATTGTTTATGTTCGCGACCGCTTTTTCGAATCGATTCCTGATCCTGCGACTGGTGCAGCGGGAGTTGGCGCTCAAGTATGCCGGTTCGATTTTGGGCGCAGTATGGAGCGTGTTAACGCCCTTGCTGATGCTGCTGATCTACACTCTCTTTTTTTCCGTGGTAATAAAGGCCAAGTGGGGTGGCGCCGGATTTGAATCCGAGTCATTTGCACTACTGCTATTCACAGGTCTGCTGGTGCATATGTTCTTTTCAGAGGTGATGGTCGGCGCGCCCAATCTCATCGTCAACAATGCCAACTATGTAAAAGACGGTATTTCCAATCGAAGTCCTCGCCATCGTTCAAACACTGACAGCATCCGTCGGCCTTTTGGTAAATGTTTTCTGCTGATTATTTTTGTCACGGTCTCTAAAGGCCTACCGTCAGCTACCGCCTTTTTTGCCATACCGATACTTGCTCCGCTTTTTGTCGTAGCGCTGGGAACGTCTTGGGTATTGTCTGCTCTGGGCGTTTACTTTCGGGATATTTCGCAGATTTCCGGACTAATTGCCAGCGTGCTGCTGTTTGCCTCACCGGTCTTCTACCCGGTGAGCGCACTGCCCGAGAAATACCAAATTTTCCTCTATCTCAACCCACTGACTTTTATTATTGAGCAGTTGCGCGTAGTGATCCTCACTGATGGCCTGCCCAATTTTACAGTACTGTCCCTGTATTGGGTCGCAGCACTTTTGTTTTGCGGCGGGAGTTTTTACTGCGTAAAACGCCTCAAAAGCGGGTTCGCCGATGTCCTTTGACAACGATGCTATCCGCGTAAACAGGCTGTGGAAGGTTTACGACATCTACACATCACCCGGAGACAGATTCCTTTCGTTTCTTGGCCTCAAGCGAGGTGCTTCATGCGAACGGTTTGAGGCGATCTCAGATCTTTCTTTCCGCGTCGGCAAGGGTGAAGTGGTTGGTATCGTCGGACGCAACGGCAGCGGCAAGAGCACACTGCTGCAATTGATCGCCGGAGTACTGAAGCCAACACGTGGCGAGATCGCGTTACAAGGTCGTATTTCAGCCATTCTGGAGTTGGGTGCCGGATTCAATCCGGAAGCGACGGGAAGGGAAAACATCTACATCAATGGCGCGATCCTGGGCTACTCCGCCACCGCCATTGAAGCAAAGATGGATTCCATTATCGAATTTGCAGACATCGGTAATTTTATCGATCGCCCGGTTAAACTGTATTCGAGTGGGATGTATGTCCGTTTGGCTTTTGCTATTGCGATCAGTGTTGAACCCGATATCTTGATTGTCGACGAAGCTCTGTCAGTAGGCGATGCTGCATTTCAACGCAAGTGTTTCGGCAGAATAGAGAGTCTGCGACAGATGGGTACTACGATCCTGTTTGTATCGCACTCCGAAGCGCTGGTAATTGAACTTTGTGACAGGGCGATTTTACTCGAGGCCGGGAAGCAGGTTTGTGCGGGAAAGCCCAAAATGGTCATGGGCCTTTACAATCGACTGATCAATGCCAATGAGGCATCGCTGCCACAAACACTTGCGGAAATTGAGCAACATGTTCGCGAGCAGTGCAGTGAGGACACGAACAAGGACAATTCGGTCGTCACTGCAACGCAGCAGACAACGAACACCGCTGTGGATGACAGCTTTCTCGACCCTCATCTGGTTTCCAAGAGTATCGTGTCGTATGAATCAAAAGGGGCGAAAATACTGAACCCCAGAATTCTCAATGCCAATGGCGAGCACGTCAACGTGCTGGTCAGGGGCCAGCATTACCTCTATGCCTACGAGGTCCACTTTGAACAGCCACTGCAAGGCGTGCGTTTCAGCTTCCTGATAAAATCCATCAGCGGACTGGAGATAGGCGGCGCCGTTTCCCACACAGCCGGCACAGGCGTTGACCACATTACGGCGGGCACGAAACTGCTTGTTTCCTTTTGTTTTGACTGCACATTAAACTCCAACCTGTACTTCATGAATGCCGGGGTCCAGGCCAAAATTGGTGATGCCCAGGACTATGCGCACCGTGTTCTGGATTTGTACATGTTCCGGGTTCAGCCCATTGAAAACGATACCGCTACTGCCGTTGTCGATCTTCGCACAGACGATTTTTTCACCCTGGAGCATCTAAGTTAATAGCCCACAAACAAAGACGCACTGGCGCGCAGCTGTTCTGAACAGGCGCATGCTGACGTGCATTTTTACCGGACTAGCCTCCGGTATGCCGTTGTACGTGCTGTTCCAGCTGGTGCCGGTATGGCTGAGCAAAGGCGGTGTATCGCTGGCCGACATCGGACTGTTTTCGTTGGTCGGCATTCCCTACACCTGGAAGTTTATCTGGGCGGGTGCCATGGACCGCTGGGTACCTCCCTTCCTGGGCAGGCGACGCGGCTGGATGTTGCTGTGCCAGTTGGCACTGATCATCTCCATTGGTACCCTGGGCATGCTGGAACCGAGCCAGTCGACGTGGCTGGTGGCATGGCTGGCAGTAGCACTGGCATTTTTCAGTGCCAGCCAGGATGTGGTGCTGGATGCGTTTCGGCGCGAAATCCTGCCCGACGAGGAACTGGGCATGGGCACCGCGATCCATGTTCAGGCCTACCGTATTTCCAGCCTGGTGCCAGGTTCCCTGTCTCTGGTGCTGGCGGATATTCTGCCCTGGTCCAGCGTCTTCTGGATTACTGCCGCCTTTATGCTGGTGGGCGTGGGCATGACACTGCTGGTCGCAGAACCAGACTCTGAACCGCCGGCGAAAGAGGCATGGCAGGCTGCCCTGATCGCACCGTTTACCGAGTACCTGCATCGCCGCGGCTGGGGCCCCCTGCTGCTCGTATTGAGTTTCATGTTTCTGTACAAGATTGGCGATAACATGGCCACCGCGCTATCCATGCCCTTTTATCTCGACCTCGGTTTTACCATGACACAGATCGGCCTGGTAGCGAAACACGCCGCACTGTGGCCCGCAGTAATTGGCGGGTTGTTGGGCGGTTTGACTATGGTGCGAATCGGTATCAACAAGGCGCTGTGGCTATTCGGTGTGTTACAGGTGGTCAGCATTCTCGGGTTTGCATTGCTGGCAAGTGCAGGCGCACAGCTGTGGCTGCTGGCGCTGGTCATCGGTTTTGAGTATCTCGGTGTGGGTATGGGTACGGCGGCATTTACCGCGTTTATCGCCAGGGAAACGAGCCGCACCTTTGCAGCCACCCAGTTTGCGTTATTTACCGCTCTGGCGGCACTTCCCAGAACGCTGGCCAATGCCAGTACCGGTTTCATTGTAGAGCAAATCGGCTGGTTTGATTTCTTCCTGCTGTGCACGATACTGGCACTTCCTGGCATGGTGTTGCTGCTATGGGTTGCACCCTGGCATGGAAACAAGCAGGCGGTAGACGAGCATGGATAATAATTTCGCGTCATTTAAAACCCGGTTGTGCGCACTACCGCGGCTGGCGCTGCTAGTGTGCGTTTTTCTCGCAGCGTGCCAGTCGAAGGACATTGAACAGGCACCCGCTGGCGTTACCAGTGACTGGCCTGCCTACGGTGCCACTCGCGGCGGCACGCACTTCTCGCGTGCCACCCAGATCACACCGGCCAATGTGCACCTACTGCAACTCGCCTGGCATCACCGCTCGGGCGATATGCGCGAAGCACGTGAAGCACAACCGTTCAATCTGTCCCAGAGTTCCATGCAGGCATCACCCATTCTGGTCGGTGATCGTCTGTTCTATTGCACGCCCGGTTTCCGGGTTATCGCGTTGAACGCTGAAACCGGCGAGCAGATTTGGGCCTACGATCCAAAAGTGCGGATGGACGACTACCCGGTACTGCCCAATTGTCGTGGTGTCAGTGCCTGGCAATCTGGCCAGCAGGGATTCTGTGAAAACCGCATTCTCTTTGGCACACGCGATGCACGACTGATCGCGCTGGATGCGCTCAGCGGCAAGCCGTGTCCCGATTTCGGGGAGAATGGCGAGATCGATACCAGCGAAGGCCTGTCGCCGCACCATCCGGCAGAATACGGCATCACCTCACCTCCGGCGATCCTCGGCGACAAAGTAATTACCGGCGGCCTGGTGCTGGATAACCAACGCACCGATGCACCCGGTGGCATTGTGCGTGCTTACAACGTGCGCAGCGGCGCGTTGGAATGGGTGTTCAATCCGGTACCGCCTGGCGCAGCAGCGCGCAATCCGGACGGCACATGGCGTAATGGCACCGCAAATGTCTGGTCTATCATTGCCGTCGACGAGGAACACAATCTGGTATTTCTACCGACCGGCAATACCGCGCCGGATTATTTCGGCGGTCAGCGTGACGGTCTGGACTACTACTCCAGTTCCGTGGTTGCACTGCACGGTGACAGCGGTGAAGTGGCGTGGCATTACCAGATGGTGCACCACGACCTGTGGGATTACGATGCGCCTGCGCAACCGACGTTAGTTGACCTGAAGGTGAATGGCGAGGTGGTGCCGGTGGTGGTGCAGGTCACTAAAATGGGCATGACCTTTGTACTGCGTCGCGATACCGGCGAACCGCTGTGGCCCGTGGAAGAGCGGCCGGTGCCGCAGCAGGGCAAAGTACCCGAGGAATACCTGTCGCCGACACAACCGTTTCCCTCGCACGTGCCGCCACTGATCGCAGAACCGTTTCGGGCCAACAATGCCTGGGGACTCACTTTACTCGATCGCAAACAATGTGAAAGCAGATTGAACGCACTCCTCAACGAGGGGCTGTACACACCGCCGTCACGGCGCGGCAGTGTCAACTTTCCCAGTAACGCCGGTGGCAATAACTGGGGTTCACCGGCCATCAATCCGGACACCGGGGTCATGGTGGTGTTTACCAACCGCGTCGCCAGCTACACTCGGCTGCTGCCGAGGCCACAGTGCGAAGGCAATCTGCAGCCACAGAAAGGCACTCCGTATTGCGTGGAAGCGGGGTTTGTCCTGTCTTCCCTTGGGCTGCCGTGCAGTCCGCCGCCCTGGGGCACGCTGGACGCCATCGACCTGGTGGCAGGCAAACAGCTGTGGAGCGTGCCACTTGGCACCACGCGCAATATGGCACCCTTTCCGTTCTGGTGGATCAAGGGTTTACCCGGTCTCGCGGCACCGATGATGACCACCACCGGGCTGGTGTTTTCCGGCATTTCCAATGAACACGTACTGCGCGCGTTCGACGCCGCCACCGGCGAGGAGTTATGGCGCGGGGCATTGCCCACTGCCGGCAACGCACTGCCGATAACGTACCAACTACGGTCCGGCGGCAAGCAGTATGTGGTGATCGCCGCAGGTGGTCACTGGAGTGGCGGCAGCCCGCCGGGAGATCACGTAATGGCGTTTGCACTTCCAGACAGCGTGTTCAAACACTGAATCCGGGTAACAAGCAGCGCTGCATGACCTGCAAAGTTGCCACACCGACGCCGCGTAGTTCGCAGAAAGAGGCTTACAAGGCAGCGATTGGCGATTGATAGAAACCCCTTTTTTCCAGATACTGTGCAGGGTTCACGGGGTTATTTAAAGTGTTATGCGCGGGACAGGAACGTTCGGCCGTATCGTGAGGTCGCATCGGTCCAATTCTATAAGGAAGGAAGTTGTAATGCGTTGTGGTGTCTCATTCTGCGCGTCACTGGCACTGGCGTGGCTATTGTCACTCAGTACTGCCGCCCTGGCACAGGGGCCATTGAAGGCGCTGATCCTGACCAGTCCTGGTGTTTATCACAATTACCAACAGCAGACCCGAGATTTAGCTTACGGCATTGCCACCCACGGCAACGTGCGCTTCGACGTTTCTCTGGCAGAAATTGAACGCTGGAAAACCACCGACTTTTCCACCGGCTACGATGTTCTTATCTATAACATCTGCATGGCTGACAACCAGGATCCACAGCTGATCGCCAACCTGCGCCGGCAAACCGAAATACTCGGTGTCCCCGCTGTCGTAATTCACTGCACCATGCACTCCTTCCGCAACACCATGCTGTGGTGGCCAATGCTCGGACTGCAAACCAAAACGCACGAAGCATTGCGGCCATTGCCACAAATTCAGGAAGAACCGCACCCGATTCTGAGTGGGCTACCCGAAGACTGGACGGTGTCCAACGACGAGTTATACCTCAATCTGGAGTTTACCGGCCAACCCCTGCTCAGTGCCGTCAGCGAAGATGGCACCTCCCACACCACTGCATGGTTGGCTGGGCAAGGTTTGACACCGATCTTTGGTACGACGCTGGGGCACAGCGAAGATACACTCAAAGACCCGGCGTTCCAGCGGCTCATCGCCAATGCTGTCCTCTATGTCACCGGCAACCTGTCCGGCGACGGCAAGCCCAAACCCGGCCTGGAGCCGGTCGCCGATGTCATGGATATTTTCGACACGTTTTCCGCACCAGAAGGCGTGAAATTCCTTGGATATGACGGCCACAATTGCGCCATGCGCAAGCTGGCGATCGCCGCCGCTCCCTGTTACCTGGCGTGTATTCTCAACCCGCTACAGTGGAATGAGGCCACCCGTGCGTGCAAGCAGGAATGCGAATCAGACCTGCCCACACCCGACCAACTGATCGCCACCTGCACGCCCACTGAATAGCAGAGTGCGTAATCGTTGAGCAGCTATAAATAAAATCAGGTTTGACTGTTTTATTTTAACGCTTCATACTTCATTTTCACAAAACGCCCGGGAATGAATCGTGACCGCACCCACCACAATCGACCACCGCGCACTTGCGGATATGCCGCTGTTTGATCCCAATACGCTCAAATGTCCCTACCACTACGACAAGACACTGCGCGAGCAGGCGCCGGTGTACCGTGACCCGTCCTCCGGTGTGTTTGTAGTCTCTACGTATGAGCTGGTGCGCCAGGCACACAAAAACGATGCCGTGTTTTCCAATGAATTCACGCTCGCTCTGGGTTCTGCCACGGAGCTTGATCCGGACGTGAAAGCGGCGATGGCAAAAACCTACAATCTGGGTAAAGGCACACTGCTGACGGTAGACGATCCCGAGCACAAGGCTTACCGCGACATCGTAAGGGATTTCTTTCTCGCCAAAAATATTGAGCAATACCGACCCTGGATCAGTGACCTGGCTGATCGCCTGGTGAACGAAATTCCGGCCGGCAAGCCCTACAACTTCATTGAAAACTTTTCCCGGCCGCTGCCCCTGTCGGTGATCATGCACGTACTGGGCATTCCACTTGAGCTGTTTGACAAGGCGTTTAAGTGGACCGTCGCCAATGTCACTGTCTTGTCACAGGTATCGGACAAACAAGCACTGCTGGCAGCGCACGCCGCCGTCAAGGAAGAGTACGACTGGTTCGTGACGGCACTCGATGCCCGCCGCGCCAAACCGCAGGACGATTTGCTAAACCTGATCGCTCACGCCAGCATCGACGGCCGCGCGCTGACAATCGAGGAACAACTGGGTCACTGTACGCAATTTCTGGTCGCCGGCAATGAAACGACAACTGCCACTCTGGCCGAGGGCATTCGGCAACTGTGCCTGAACCCCGAGCAGGAGGCTGCGGTGCGCAAGGATCGCTCACTGATCCCCAATCTGGTGGAGGAAACGCTGCGTCTGGCGACACCTACGTCAAACATGTGGCGCATTACCAAGCAGGACATTACGCTCGGTGGCGTCGATATTCCCAGCGGGAGTATGGTGTTGCTGAAGTATTTTTCCGCCAATCATGACGAAACCCAGTTTGAGTCGCCGATCGAATTTGATGTAACGCGCGACAATGCCAAGCGCCATATCGCGTTCGGTTTTGGTACGCACGTGTGCATCGGACAACACCTGTCGCGTCTTGAGATGATTGTTGCGTGGGAGAAGCTGTTTGATGGCACTACCGGTATGCGACTGAACTGCGCGCCCGAGGCGCTTCAGTACATGCCGAATATCCTGTTGCGCGGGTTGGAAGAGCTGCCGGTTATTTTCGACAAGTAGTCTTCGGTAAAGGACACAGATGCATTCAGCATAGCGATGCGGTTTCAGGGTAATGGCGGGATTGACGGGTGGCTGTGTCCCGGTCTACCCGGATCGCTTAGGGTGGGGCATGCACTCTCCGGGTAGACCGGGACACAGCCACCCTCGATCGTGCGGTGCATAGAATTCAACAATGGCTTTGTATCCGAACGAAGTCGAGAAATTCGATCTCAATGCGATCGGCGCTTGTAGGCGCGTGGACCCGAAGCGCGCATGCTTCACCCTAAGCAATTCGGGTCCACGCGCCTACAAGCGCCTAACTCGCAAAAAGTTGGCAAGTAAACCTGCAAGCGCAACTGAAAATCACGCCCACAGGCTTACGCGCAAACCCGTAATCATCACTTCGCGTTCAGGTACCTTTCAGTCAACTTATCAATCGACCAGGAATCCGGCTTCTGGCTGGGCGGAAAGTCCTTGAACGTGGACAAGAACTGCGCCATCACCGCCATGCCTTTATAGCCCTGAGGTGCCTTATTGATCATCCAGTCCCAGTAGGTATTGGAGTTGTGATCGGCGCGCTCAAACGGGTCGCGACGCAGGTTGAAGATCTTGAACATACGCAAGGTGACAAAAGGCTCGGCCCACAGCGCCATGGTCTGTGCGCGGTTTTCGGCGAACACCAGTTTCCAGTCGTCGACCCTGATACCCACCGGCATACCGCTGTCTTCCAGGTAGATGTATTCACGGCGCGGCGCTTTCTCGACCTCTCCCGTCAAATACGGCAGGAAGTTGTAGCCATCCAGATGCAGTTTGGCCTTCTTGCTGCCAACCTGTTTACCTTTGAGCAGATCCTGCTTCAGATTGGCATCTCCGGCTATCGCGGCGAAAGTCGGCATCCAGTCCAGATGCGACATTACCTGATTGGATATTTGGTGCGGCTTGATCTTGCCGGGCCAACGCACCATAGCCGGGACGCGGTAAGCGCCTTCCCAGTTGGTATTTTTCTCACTGCGGAACGGGGTTATACCGGCATCGGGCCAGGTATTGAAGTGCACGCCGTTGTCGGTGGAGTAGAACACTATCGTGTTGTCGGCAATTTTCAGCTGGTCAAGTTGATCCAGCATCTGCCCCACCAGTTTGTCGTGCGCCACCATCACGTCGTTGTAATCGCCCTGGCCGGAGAGGCCGATATTTTTCTTGGCGATGTGCGTGCGAAAATGCATACCAGTGGTATTCAGCCAGACGAAGAACGGCTTGTTGTCCTTCACAGCCTTGTCGATAAATTTCTTCGCGCCTGCGACGAATTCCTCATCGGCTGTTTCCATCCGCTTACGCGTCAGCGGGCCGGTATCCTCGATGCGACCGTCAGCATAGGAGTGAATCACGCCGCGCGGGCCGAACATCTTCCGGAATCCAGGGTCGGTCGGATAATCCGGATCTTCCGGTTCTTCCTCTGCGTTCAGGTGATACAGGTTGCCAAAGAATTCGTCGAAGCCGTGATTAGTCGGTAGAAAAATGTCCTGGTCGCCCAGGTGGTTCTTGCCGAACTGGCCAGTGGTGTAGCCCTGCGCCTTGAGTACTTCGGCGATGGTGATATCGCGGTCCTGCAAACCCATCTCGGACCCCGGTAAGCCCACTTTGGTGAGCCCGGTACGCAGGCCTGACTGGCCAGTGATAAACGTTGAGCGCCCGGCCGTACAGCTCTGGTCGCCGTAGTAATCGGTGAAGCGAATGCCTTCATCTGCGATACGGTCGATATTCGGTGTGTGATAGCCCATGATGCCGTCACTGTAGGCGCTGATATTGGTGATACCGATATCGTCGCCCCAGATTACCAGGATATTGGGTTTGTCCGCTGCCTGCGAGGGCAGCGTGAAGGCAGCGCCGAGCAGCAACAGCGCTGGCGCAAGGAGTCGTCGGTAGTTCATATTGCTCTTCCTTATCAGGGTCGAATTGCATTTGCGGCCTGATGGGAGGCGGACGTGCCGACACTGCACACCCGCGCCGCCCAAACCAGAAGAGACAGTATGGGTTAATTTATTAAAACTTCAATCACTGCGGCCTATTCAGGACACCTTGTCGAAGCGAATTACAATAGCGTCTTTCTCCTTTTCGACTTTCGCCGAGTCAGGGTTAACACCCGCAGGTACAGGGAATGTTTGCGACAGCGACGAATGCGCGTAACTATTGCTCGACTGCTCGCTCAGGTCTGCATTGATGGACACATAGCCGTTTTCCACCTTCACGTTTACATTCGACACATCCTGGTTTCCCAGCTCCATCGTATAGAAAACGGAATGATCATCCTCTCCCTCTTGGAGCACTGTGTCGAAACCAGCCTGTGCAGCGGCGATTCCTGACCCGAAGCCAGGGACAATCCCGCTCTGGCCGAAGAAATCGTCCTGATTAAGGAATGCCTGCATCCGTTGATGCATTGCCTCCATTTGCCGGTGTATGTCCTGCATTGAGCCAAACGGGTCCTGCATGGCGGTCGACGGGTTTGGCATGAGTTGGGGCGCAGGCTGCGTAGCGATCGCAACCACAGGTGATGCAACGGGCGCAGCAACAGCAGCTACAGGTTCCGCTGTCGGGGACGCCTGATAGTGCTGCCAGGCCCACATAGCACCACCGCCAACCGCAAATGCGCAAAGCAGGCTGCCATAAAATCGTGTTTTGTTCATGAGTTCACCTCCTCCGTTTCCCTATTTGTTTTTCAGAATCGGAAAAAGTTCCGCAGAACCGACAGGCGCCGCATCCTGAACAGGACAGCACTAGTGGCTGAACTCCACACCCAAACGTATCTCCCGTGAGGGCGCGTAGAAGCCTACAGCGGTCTCATAATGCTCATCCAGTAGATTATCCACCGACAACGCCAGCAGCCAGGCGGGTGCCAGCTGCCAGTGCAGGACCCAGTCCACGCGATGGTAGTCGCCCAACTCCTCAGTCACCTGCTCGCCAGTGTGGCGCGAAGCCGCCCACTGCTGCCCGCTGTATGCGTAGTCCAGCGCCGTATCCCACTGTCTTGCGAACTGCCACTGGGCAACGATGCTTGCCGTCCACTGCGGACGACCGGTGAGCACGGAATTTTCATTTTTGACATCGATATCGGTGTAGGTCGCCTGGCTACGCAGGCTCAGTGCGGTCAGAGGTTGCCAGTCGGCCTGCAATTCCACACCGCTGGTTTGCACGCGCTTGCGGTTGACGTTGCGAAAGGTGTCGTTGTCGAAATCCACCAGATCGCGAAAGTCATTGTCAAACCCGGTGACTGATAGCGAGAGTGTCTCGGTCGTCTGCCAGCTCACACCCAGATCCCAGCTTTCACCTTTTTCCTGTTGTAAATCCGGGTTGCCGACCAGTGGGTGGCCGAGCGCAAAAAAACTCGGCAGCTTGTACGCCTCTCCCCAGTTTGCCGCGAGCGTGACACCGGCTCCCACATCGTACTTCGCGCCGAATTGTGTCGATGTTTCGCTGTCGAAGTCCTGTGGGTCGTCGTAGCGCACACTGCTGTGTAACAACAGGGCTGCTAGCGGTGTGGCAGAAACATCGGCGAACACACCGCGCGTGTCGCGATCCAACTCAAAATCTGTCGGGCTGCGATCACCAAAAAACTCCAGATAGCCATAGCTGCGGCCATCCTCACGGCGAAAATCCGCACCGAGATTCGCTTCATACCCTGGCGCCAGTTGTATCGTGTTGATCCAGCGGTACTGATCGCGGGAAAAATGGGTATCCGCCGCGTTCGGTGGCACCTCCATGTACGGAAAAATACCCGGCGAGGTGTAATCCTCCTGCTGCTCAAAGCGACTGGCAGTCACGGTACTGCGCCACTGCGAACTTAGCTGCGTACTCCAGGCAAACGCGAGAATATCCTGCGTGTAGTGGCTTTTGTCCAGTGCGTCGTACAAAGCGTACTTCTCACCGCCGCTCTGCTCCGGGTAAGAACTGCGATCCCCCTTGAGATAGCGGTAGGCAAGGCTCAACTCCTGTCCCGGCGAGGCCTGCCATCCCAAGCGTAGATTGGCGCTGTCTGTATCACGCGTGCTGCCCGGCGTTGGCTCGCCGTCATCGCGACTGGCCAGATCCAGTGTGTAATTGAAGTTACCCTCGCTGCCCAGCGCACTCGCGCCGACATCGTTATAGTGATCCTGCCCCACCTCCGCGCGCACCTGCTGCTGGTGCCCCTCCTGCGGACGCCGGGTAATGATATTGATTACCCCGGCCAGCGCATCCGAACCGTATATGGCCGACTGCGCGCCGCGCACCACCTCTATGCGATCGACCATACTCGGGTTGATGTTGGCAAAATCAAAGCTGCCCCCGCGAAAATTGGTGGGGTCATTCACCGCCACACCGTCGACCATAACCAGCGTAAAATTCGACTCGCCGCCGCGAATGGACACCGCCGTCAGTCCACCCGGGCCACCCTGCTGCTCTACCAGTAGTCCCGGCACTGTTCTGAGCAGGTCTGCCACTGTCGTTTTGTTGAGCGCCTGGATCTGCCCTGAATCCAACACAGAAACCGACGACGTCAGTGCCAGTTGCGGCGCGAGCGTACCGGTGACCAGCACATCCTCCATACCCGTGTTGACCGACGCGTGCGCTGTGCTGCTCGCAAGGTTAATAAACAACAGGCAAGTCAGCCGGCATACCAGTGTTAAACCGCCGCTTTGTACTTTTTTAACTATCACAGTTGACCCTGCGAATACTTCGATACGTGGCGATCATCTCTTGCGCTGCACCGGAATTTTTTCACCCTTGCGATGCAGAATGAGTGAATTCACTTCGCCACTGGGCTCCACCACAAACTCAATTCTTGCGTTGTCACCACCGGCATCAATCTTGAACGTAGTCGCATTCACGGGTTCCAGTTTACCTCCACCGTACATCGGCACGGAGACGTAAAGGCCGTCGGGCTTATTGGTAAACGTCAGGGTCAAAAAGCTAACGGTGTACTCGCCCTCAAATCGCTTGTAGCCGCGATCAAAAGGCACTGCCTCCAGTTCAGCGACGGTCCAAGGCTGACTGCGCCCCGCACTGGCAGCACGTATGGCCGCCACTGCTTCAGCACTGACCGGCTCCGCCTTGTTGCCCCAGCTGCGGCGCAAATACGTCATCAATCCGGCAAGAGTGGGATCATCCAGCTCGGCCAGATGACCGTGGGGTGGCATCACGCCGTCAAATGCTTTCCCGCGCACTGTCAGTGGCCCGTTCAGGCCCTGCAGGATGATGCGTGCCAGCCATTCCGGCGGACCCGTCACCCACGCAGCTCCAGCCAGCGGTGGCGCAAGACCTTCAACACCACCACCACTGTCACCGTGGCAGGCGGCGCACTGTACAAAAAATTTCTGCCCGAGTGCGACCATGGCAAGTTGTTGCGGGCTCAACGGCTGGAGACCCAGGGCCAGCTCGTCGCCAGGCCAGGTAAAGGCAGTGCGACCTGCCAGTCGGGCTTTCCACAGCGGGTCTTTGTCACTGATTGAGGCATCGGCAAAAATGGGGGGCGCCGCGTCTAGCATCGCCGGCACAAAGCGATCTGCTACTGTCACGCTTTCGATACCCTGCAACATCGCCACCTGTTGCCAGGCGTGTTCGCCCCCGCGCGAGGCAACCAGAGCGAGCAATTCCAGCAGTGCATTACCGGCCGGTTCGACGGAGGTGAGATCGCCGCGCAAGCTACGGTAGGCACTACTGGCAAGCGCCTGCAGCGCTTTCTTTCCAGATGTGCTGGCAGTAGCAAGTTGTTTCGATTCGAACACCTCTTCCAGAAATAGCATTTCCTGTCCCGCGACCGCGCGCACTGCAGCCTGGCGCACAAAGGGGTTGTTCAGGTGTGACAGCAACAAAGCAGCCAACGCAGTGCGCACACTGGTATCGTCAGCGTGATCACCCATTGCAAGGGCCAACTGCATGGCAACGGCTCCTGCGGGATTCCGCAGGGCTTGCTGCAGAGCGAGCAGGTCGGCCGTTTGCAACAGCGCATGTCCGGCGCGCAACGCTTGCACCTGACGCTGCACGTCACCACTGTGCGCCAATTGCAGGACGAGTGGGCGCTGCAGCTCACCCCGGCCCTGCAATGTCCAGATTGCATGCAGTGCAGCGACCGTATTGTCACCGGCGGCCACCTCGGTCAGTGCTGCGGTGAGGTCGCCTTCGCGGCCTAGCAGCAATCGCTGTGCGGTATCGCGCACCCAGCCGTTGGCATTTTCCAGCGCCGCAACCAACTGTGCGTTACTGGCCCCGGCAAGTTCAGGAAAACTGCGCTCTGCCTTTCCCTCGCTGTGTCGCACGCGCCAGATTCGACCCTTGCCAATGGGCGTTTCCAGATGTCGCTGAAAGATTTGCTCGCGCAGTTCGTCCGTGAGGAAATGATCATCCTGCACAATACCGCGATACATATCGACAATGTACAGCGCACCGTCGGGGCCGTTCATCGCATCTACCGGGCGGAAGCGTTCATCGGTAGAACCCAGAAAGTCGCGCTTGCCCCAACGTTCATCGTTATAGAGGAGCTGCTTCGCTTTGAGCACCATGCCGATCTCGGTAAGCGCAAACTGCGCGACCACATTCGCTGCAACTTCCGGCACGAAGACATTTCCTTTGTACTCATCGGGAAACTGGTCACCGCGATACGCGACCAGCCCACTGACGCCGGTCGCGTTCAGCAGACGCCCGTCCGGGCGCAGCGTATTGTCAATATAGGCGCGGTTCACACCCGGGTTCACGCGCACGGAAAACACTTCCGCAGGATTGGTCAGGTTCACACCAAGCCCCACAAATACACCCTCTTCCCCGGGCTGCACCAGGTCCTCTGCGGCAAAAAGATCTGCCTGAATCCAGGTGGAGTTATGGTTGTACAACAGTCGACCGTAATCATCATGGGTAATCCCCCACTGACCCCGGTTCAATCCCTTGCGTTCCTGCAGATCACCGTTAACCAAACGCAAGCTGCGCGACGACTTCGCGTTGTACAACCAGTTATCCAAACCCTGCCGCAGGCCGTTCTCCATGTGCTCGACGTTGGCCGCCTCTGCATCATTGGCATAATCACCGATTCGACGTTTGTTGTTACATAACGCATTACGGCTTGGTAGTTCACACAACCACAGGTTCGGCGGCTCCCCGATCAATACGCCCTCGTTAACCACCGCAACCGCACGCGGACTGACCAGCTCACCGAGGAACACTTCACTGGTGTCCATGCGGCCATCGCCGTCAGTATCTTCCAGACGCACCACCTGCCCGACCGGTGCATCGCTGTCCGTGCCATAGGCATCGCGCATATAGCCGCGCATTTCGACGACATAGAGGCGCCCGTACTCGTCCCATGTCATCGTCACCGGCTCTTCCACCAGCGGTTCGGCAGCGACCAGCTCGACCTCAAAACCAGGTGCCACACTGAATGCAGTCAACGCTTCGGTCGGCGACAATACCGGTGCCGGTTTATTGTCCAGCGTTTGATAGAACAAGGGCTCACCGCCGACCTCCTTTAGCGAGAACCAGTCGAAATCGGCGATGCGGAAACGCTCGCCACAGCGAGCGGGCTGGATACGCAGCTTGCCTCGCTCTGGCAGCCCGGTATTGTACAGTCGCAGCGCATCCGCATCATCGACGGTCAGCGTGACCGATCCGCCCGAGGTGATGCCGACAAATCGATGCTGTGCCGCCTTGTCCAGACTGACGGGCTCCATGATCTGTTCGCCGGTAGGGGTCTGCAGCCGACCTTCGGCACGGTCTGCATAGATTCTGACTTCGGCAAAGCTCGGCGCTTGCCCCTGATCATCGGTCAGGTAGCGCATCTGGATCACTGTAGGGCTGTCGCAGGCCGGGACCGTCATGCGCACCATCACATCATTGAACTGGCGTCGCGGCGAAAGCCAGAACTCTCCCGACGGCAAGCCTGACTCAAAACCACCCCCGTCAAAGTTTAACTCGCCAACGCTGTCACCGGGCCACTCGATCGGCTGCAACAGGTCGTCGCCCGCCCGGGCCAGGGTTGGCAGCTCCTTGATACGAATATGTCGCCACCTAATAACACCGGTATCGCCGCTGTGCACCTGCAAGGCGATAAAGCCCTCAGCATCCAGCGCGTCGATGATATCTGCGGCAGCCACACCGTTTATCCACGTCTTGATGTGCGGACCGCGCGCCTCGATCTCGACATCATTCCAGTCATTGAGGCGTATCGCAGCACGAACCTCCGGCTTGTCTTCCAGACTGGCGATCCAGCCGCGTCGCGCCTCGTCATAGATACCGCCGCTCCACGAGCGCTCGGACGGATCCAGCTCGAACTGGTAACCGTAGACGCGGCCATCGCCGTTGCGCTGGTGTGCGCGAAACATGACGCCGGAGTTACCGGGCTCATCCCAACGCATCTGCATTTTGAGGGAAAAATCGCCGTAACTTTTATCCGTGCGCAGGAAGGTATTTTCACCCGCGCCGTGGTGACCGACGATATCTTCGCCATCCGCCGCGAAAGTAGCGCCACCACCTACGGTACGCCAACCGTCAAGCCTGCCATCGCTATAGAGATAGTGGTAACCCTCCTCCAGTTCAAAGCCCGGGGCGGGCGACCTGTAGAAGGCAAAATAGGCGCCTGCCACCAGCGCAATCGACAGCACAAAAAGCACTATTTTCTTCATGAAGTGATACCGTCTTTCAGTCGCTCATTGCGTGCGACCTGCGTCACACTTGCCTTACAAATGCGCTAATCTGCTGTGTCAGCGGCGAGCGGACTAGAACCCTTCGACCTGATGCACCTGCTTCCAGATTAAACCGGGAAACAAGCGGCGCATGAACGCACCGATTTTGGCATCGCGAGTGGGAAAGACAAAAAACTTACCCTTCGCCAGACACGCTTCCACCGCATCAATGACGACCTTCGGCGCGATGGGCGCACCTGTGTTTTCGAGCATCTTCGGCCAAGCGGTGTCGCGGCCCTGCTGCAACAGCGGGGTGGCAACTGCCGGCGGGCACACGCAGGCAAAACGCACCCCGGAGTTCAGGTTTTCGTGGTACAGCGTTTCGGTGAAGGCGACCACCGCGAACTTGCTTGCGGTGTACGCACCGGTAAGCAACATTGGAATGTGGCCAGCCATGGAAGCGAAGCTGACGAAATCGCCTCGCCCGCGCTGCAACATCCCCGGCAGTACCGCCTGTGTGATGTTCACCAGGCCACCGTAATTGATCGCCATCTGCTTGTGGATAATGGCGTTGCTCTGCTCCACCAACTTACCAAACGGCATAATAGCCGCGCAGTTGTACAGGCGCTCAATCGGCCCCAGCTTGTCCTGAACTTCCTTTACTGCCGCACACACTGCGGCGAAGTCAGTCATATCTACTGTCCAGCTGTGAATGTTGTCGAAGGACTCGGCAGTCTCTGCCATGCCCGCTGCGTTGACATCGAACAGGACAACGGTCGCACCACCGGCAGCAAACCGTCTGGCAGCTTCGCGTCCCATACCACTGCCGCCACCGGTGATCAGTACCACTTGAGAATTGTTCGCCATGCTGAAATGTCCCTGTGTTGCATTTATATTGTGCGGCAGTATAGCCGCAGGCGGTAAACCCGGGCACGGCAGAACAGCCTATTTTTGCCGTCAGTTCAAGAGAGTGTCCGCATCAGCCCATCAGCTTGCCGGGCTATACCATACCGGTGAAGACCAGGCTCGCTCCTGTACTATGGGGCGATGTTCAGCTGCACAGCAACCCTCATAGCCATCGCCGATAGTCTCCGGCCTGGCGCAATCCACGCCCGCAGCTGCACACATGCGCTGGCTCCAGCGACACGTAGGATTCTCGACCACGCGCGAATAGTAGAACGCACGCTGCTGGGGATCGAAGTCATTATCAGTCCATACCGCACACAAGTCGGCAGCACCAGGCCCGCTGGTTTCACACGTTCTGGTGTCTACCGATGCGCCGTTATTGGCATCACCGGCCACATCCAACACGCGCTCGTGACGCTCGCCTTGTGCGTCAACCCAGCCTTTAATAATCTGCAGGCGTTGCAGCGGCGTGCCGGGCGTTGCCGCAGTGCCGGCATCCTGGCTCGCGGCAACAAGGAAGCTGGGGCGACTCTGTACACCTTGTTCAAGCGATGCCGGCGGCAACACTGATCCCATTGGCACACCGTCGGTATAGGCGCGCTCGATGCGATCCGGGGAGTTGCACATATCGGCGGGAAAATTCCAGCTGGCAAAAAAACGGCTGACAATACGCGGCCCACTGGTGCCATAAACTTCGCGGCGGCGCAGCCCATCAAACAATGCGTCGCGGCTGTTTTCGGGTGCCCAAATTACCGCAAGTCCGCCAGGGTTGTATTCCAGTTTATCCGGCAACCCCGGCGGGATTTCGTCCGCTGCAGGCACACCGGCGCCGCCGTGCCCCAGAAATCGGTCCTCCTCGGCGGCACCGGGCGTACCCAGGTGGGTGTCAGTACTGGCAATCATCCCCAGCTGGTAGGGATTGACCCCGATGTCTTGCTCGATGACGAGGCCATCAGCCAGAACTTTGCGCAAAAAACCGGTGTCGGGTGTTGGCGGCTCGTTGAATCCAGCGATATTGTCTTTCGCCAACATCTCGAAGGCACACAGTTCATCCTCTGTCACTCCGGCCTGGAAAAAACATTCCGATGCCCCTTTGTGCTGCATCACCTCAGCCAGCGGTTCATAGTACGCACGGGTGGCTGCATATTCCCTGCTCATGGGCTTACCCGCATCATCCAGACCGGTGAACATCGAACCGGCGCTCATGTTGGAGTTGTGCGGGATTACCAGGGATTCACAGCCCAGGCCACTCCCATTGCAGTTCGTTTGCAGTGACTTCCATAGCAGGTCTGGTGCGGGCGCGTCGATAAAACTGGTCGGCAGTTCCGGCACGGAGGCGTTGCGAAACACAACGTTGCGGTGCAGGTTGCCGCCATTTGAGGGGTTCATCGCCGTCCACTCGTAGCCAACGAAGGTCGTAAACTGGCAGTCCGCGCTGCGATCGTAGTAAGTCTCGGCAGCCTCCTGCATTTCCCGCCACGGTTGCAGCGCCGCCTGCAGGCAGAGCTCACCATTCTCCCCACACTGGCCCAGGTGGGTTTTCTGCATGGTTGCCATATAGTTGAAGAGGTAATATGCCACGCGCGGCCAGCTGCGGTAGACGCGACACTGCCACGAACTGTAGCCCTCGACCTCGGGCGTGTTACACATGTGCACCTCGCCGATCAGTTCGGCGTGATCCGAGACCATGGCAAAATCCAGTGGGCGCGACAACTGCAGAGAACGCTGCGGTTTGCCTTCTGCCGTCCACGGCTGAATGCCAATGCGTGCGCCGCGCGCAAACAGATAAGCCTGCGCCGGAGTAGTGCGTGTGCCCTGCGTGCTGGCATCCAGAGAATAGCGCGTGTGTACGTGAAGATCGCCGAAGAAGGGTCGTTTTAACGGCTCCACGTTGGCGCATGGTTCACGCTGTTCGGAATACTGCGGATGTATCGGTGGCGCGACTGGCTCACTCGCCACCTGAGGAATTCTGTCCTGCGCAAACGGTGTTGCAGATAACAGCAGTGCCAGCGCCCCGCCTATTCCGGTGACAACCAGACCGTATTTGCCTTGTCGTTTTTCATTGCTAAAAACTGGCAATCTCACTCTCCCTCATTCCATCTGCCACCCGAAGCATAAACGGACTAGCGTAGTTGTGCACCCGTTGCGGTTTAACTTCTTGCGCATGTGCAGCAGCGTCGGCAAGAATTGAAAACGCTTCAACTCGCTCGGCAGGGGACTACTGGGCTATAGTTAGTTGGATGATTGCACACCACTGCACGCGCTGCATACGCGCGCTAACCAGCGAGCTTCATCGAAAATGTCCCTCAACAGGAGTCAAGGCAATGACCGTGCGCGCATTCCAACCGCATCGCAGCAAGCTGCATCTGCGTCCCAGGAACTCCTTACTCGCGCGGATCGTCCTTATCTCCCTCGCGGCTCCTACAGCTTGCGCACCAACCCGGGCTGAGGAGCAAACCGACAATCTCGGCAACTACGTCGGTACCATCCATGTGTCTGGAACACTCATCGACCCGCGCGGAAGTTACCGCGCGACCGCAAAGGTGATTCTACCCATCAGCCAATCGGACGATGACTCTATCTCCGCCGAGTTCCTGTCTGGTGAAGCGCCGAACGCCAGCGTTATCGTATCTGACTGGGACGTTTCCTACACCGAAAAATCCGCCGGCGCCGACGGCAAATACAGCAGCTGGTCCTGTGCACTTGCCGGTACCGCCGATATTCCGATGTCCGTTACCGGCACACTCGAAGTAGATCGCAAAGCAAACACCTATGCATTCTCCATTGCGTTACTCTCCGCCGAGGACCTTGCGTTCAATTGCACGAACTCAAGCTCCGGGGAGTACAGAAAGAAAGAGGGGATCGCCTTGTACGTCGGCACCGGATCACCCGGCATGCAAAGCGAGAGTCCGCTACCGCTGAAGGACGCGACGCATCTGGCGGATACTTACACGCTGAATTCCAAGGAAGCGGCTTCGGCGAATTATGGTCCTATTATTCAGGAGTGGGATTTGCGCTTGGCGCAATAGTCGGGGTTGCGTCAACGATCTATATCCTGGACTTAGGAAGGTGACTGTTTCGCATTCCATAGGGAATGACCAAGACACGGACAATGAATCGCAAAAAAACAGCGCCTGAATTCTTGAAATGAGTTATTTTCCACACAAGAAGTTAAGATAACGTGATGAACTAGTTCGCGGGATGCGGCTACTGCCAGGCCAAAGCCCAGGTCGTTAAGTGTCATTCATTCTCAATTCAGGAGGTATTACCAGTGAGCGACTTACCCCATTTGTACACGGTAAAATCGGCAGGCGGGTCGTCAGGGCATTTAACGTCTCAGGCCGAGGGCTTACCCAATATTACAATTGCACCACCATCACAATTCGGCGGCCCAGGAGATCAATGGTCACCGGAGGATCTTTTGATGGCATCGGTTTCCAGTTGTTTGATCCTGTCATTCAGGGCGATTGCCAAGGCGTCAAAGTTGGAATGGCATTCCATAGAATGTGAATCCAGCGGCGTGCTTGATAAAGTGGAACGAAAAATGCAATTTACCAGCGTGTTAAACAAGGTACGCTTGTTTATCCCATCGAATGAAAGCCAGGAAAGAGCGCAGAGGCTGATAATCAAGGCCGAAGAAACATGCCTTATCAGCAATTCACTGTCATGCGAATCACATATCGAATGTGAAATCATTCTTCGCGGCGAATAAACGTTTAGCAAACATACGCCTTCAAATTGCAGTTGCGGTGCACGAGTGTATGGTGACGCTAAAAATAAAAGTAGTTCCCGGTGCCTCGCGCACGGAAATCTCTGGTTGGCTGGGAGATGCGCTCAAGGTCAGGGTGTCAGCAGCGCCTGAAAAGGGCAGGGCAAACGCCGCCGTCGAAGCGCTTGTCGCACAAACACTGGGATTGCCATCTGCCTCGGCCCGAATCATCTCCGGCAAGTCAGCGCAGCACAAAGTCATTGAAATTGACGGCTTGACGAAAGCTGAAATTCTACAGAGGCTGGACGCTAAAAGTGTGTGTTAGCTTAGCAGCAACTGGTGACGAGGTCGGTTCGCGCGCCGCGCTAAAACCGGCGATGTAATCGTGCCCGGCAGCTTGATTTGCATGGCAACGGAGTTGAGAATATCGTCAAGGCGTCAGTACCTGCGCCGTCATAAACAATAATTCAAACCTCAGGTAGCACTATGCAAAGATTTAGCATGCCTCGCCTTGCGACAGTAATTGTATGGCTGTTGATTTCTAACGGTTCACTGGCGCAACAACTGGAAGAAGTGATTGTCACAGCGCAGAAGCGCTCGGAAAGCTTGCAGGACGTAGCTATATCGATTGCCGTGGTGAGCGGGGCTGAACTGGCAGCACTGAACAAAACACAGATAACCGATTTGTCGCGACTGGTACCAGGCTTTACCTTCGCCGAGGGCACCAGTGACGCCGGTCGCAATATTCTGATTCGCGGTATCGGCACCAGCAGCTTCAGTCGCTCAGTGGATTTGTCGGTGGGGACGGTGGTGGACAACGTTGCCTCGGGGAGTTTGTCCGGCTCAATCCTCGATTTCAGCGACGTGGAGCGCGTGGAGGTACTGCGCGGACCGCAAGGCATGCTGTTCGGCAAAAACTCCAGCGCAGGACTACTCAATATCACCACGCAGAACCCGACACCTGACTTCACCACAGGCTTTCGCACTGCCTACGGCAGTGAGAACCTGCTGAATCTCTACGGCTATGTTTCCGGCCCGATCGTTGAAGATGAACTGCTCGGGCGAATTTCCATGTACAGCAACACCAGCGACGGCATCATCGACAACCGCTATCCTGGCGGAGAGGACATGAACGATCGCGACGAGTGGGGAGGTCGCGCCAAGCTGCGCTGGCTGATCTCTGAAGACTTCGATGCACAGCTCAATTACACCCACATCGACCGCAACCACAAATGTTGCGTTGCCACATTGCGCCAGGTGGCTCCAGGCAGCGTGGCCGAACGCGAAGGCGGCCCGGTAGGGCCGAAGAACGACAAGATAGTGGACAACGACTCGTCCTATGGTGAAACCAAGGTCGACATCTACAGCCTGGAACTCAATTACAGTCTCGGCGATTTTCTGATCACCTCAATTTCCGCTTACACCAAAGAGGATGTGTATGGGGCTGCGCGGTCCGATCTGTACACCCGCACCGCGCTGCCACTGAACGACAGCTTCGAGAAGTACGACCAGTACACGCAGGAACTACGCATCACCTCACCCAGTGAAGGCACGGTGACTTATGTGGCTGGTTTGTATTACTTCTACAAAGAGATCAATCGCACATTTACCCGTTATATCGACCTCTATGGTATCGACTTCGCACCAGCACCCGATTCGGGCGCATTGTCGGTGGTGAATGACACGCATACCGACAACGAGAGTTTCGCAGCCTTCGGCCAGGCCACCTGGCATGTCACCCCGCACAACCGTCTGTCATTGGGTGCACGTTACAACTTCGACCAATTGAGTCACCAGCAGACCGTTGCACCACTGCCAGACACGCTGCCTGAGGCACCACCTGGCACTATTGATGCTCACGACAATGACCAGGCTGGCTCCTGGCGTATCATTGCGGAGCACGATATCGCAGATGACGCAATGGTCTATGCCAGCTACGCCAAGGGCTACAAAGGGCCCGGCTCCAATTCACTGCCGTCCGGTCCGACCAGCGGCGATGTGTTTGTCGACCCGGAAATACCCAGCAGCTACGAAGTCGGCATCAAGTCCCAGTGGTTCGACAATCGCCTGCGCGTTAACGGCGCTGCCTATTACAGTACCTTCAAGGATTTTCAGGCCTCGGCCCAGGTGGCCGATGCGTTCCCGCCGCTGTTCTTCTTGACCAATGCTGGCGAACTGGAAACGCAAGGTGTGGAACTGGAAGTAAATGCCCAGCTGGCCGACAATCTCGAAGTACAGGGGTCGCTGGCGTATACCGATGCCATTTTTTCTGATTGGGATGACGCACCGTGTTACGCCGGGCAAACCGTCAACCAGGGCTGCGTTGACGGGGTACAGGATTTGTCGGGCGCCGATATGCCGTTCTCACCGGACTGGTCAGTGTTTCTCGCCACCACTTACTATGTACCAGTGCCGTCAATGCCGTTCGATGGCTTTGCCAGTCTCAACTTTTTCTGGCGCGACGAAGTGCAGTTCGATACTGCGAACAATCCGCTATTAACCGGCGACCCGTACAATACGTTCGACCTGTACACCGGCATTGCGGCAAGGGATGGCCACTACCGCCTGCAATTCTACGTGCAAAATCTGTTCGATCAGTTTTACCCCTCAGCGATTGGCGGGCAGGAAGTGGTCGGTGTACAGGCTGCGCAGATACTGGAATACACGTATAAACGTCGCTTCGGCGTCTCCTTGCAGATGGACTGGTAACCCGGCAATGGCAAGGGAGTACTGGTACTTTATCGGCGGTGCGCTGGTGGTATTGGTGCCGCTGTTGATGCTGGTCGCGGTAAAGAAATTTCACCTGCTGGAAGCCCGTCCCGACCAGAAAATTGTCTATCGCACAACCGACGCACAGCAGTTGAACCTGCACGCCTTCCATGCCAAAAACCGCAGCGACGATTCACCCTCGCCCGCCCTGTTGCTGTTTCACGGCGGGCGCTGGCTGTACGGCAGCCCCGAAGAGTATTACCCGCAGTGCCAGTTCTTTGCCGCGCACGGTTACAGTTGCTTTTCCGCACAGTATCGCCTCGGCGCCAATAATCGCCCGGAGGTACGTGGCGCTGTAGAGGATGTGCGCGCGGCGTTCGACTATCTGGTTGAACACGCAGCGGAACTGCACATCGACCCGCAAAACATCGCCGTGGGAGGCGCATCCGCCGGTGGACACCTCGCTGCCGCGCTGGGTTCAGGTTTACCTCTGGCTGCTGCATCGTCTCCACTGCGCGCGCAACGGCCAGCGATGCAGCTGCTCTATAACCCCATGCTCGACCTTGCGCCGGGCACGCCGGATCATCATCTGGTGAAGGACTACTGGGAGGAAGTATCGCCCTACCACCATATCGACGACGCAGTGCCGCCCACGCTGATTCTGGTCGGCACGCAGGACCCGGAAGTGCCGGTGCCTACAGCACAGGCTTTTTGCCAGGCGGTCCAAGCGGCGGGTGGTCTGTGCGAAATAGCGTTGTACGAAGGGCAGGGCCACGGCTTCTTTCACCATCCCGGCTACCGTGAACAAACCAACCAGCGCATTCTGGAATTTCTTACCAGGTGAATGCAGGCGCTGTGGTGAGGTATTGCCGCAGATATCCCTGAAGCGCAGGCTCTTCGCGGGGAAGGGAAACGCTATCAGGCCAGGTCCTGCTCCACCATAGCGGCCACGTTGAAGCCCGAATCGACGGCCTGATGAGTCCCGGCACCGCGACCACCGGCGTCACAACCGACGATATAGAGCCCCGGCAGCGGTGTTCTGGGATCGGGCTTGGTCTTGCCACACTGCCCAATAACCTGCGCGATACCGACAGCCTCACCACCGCAACCGGGCACCGCAACATCGCGGCTCATGCTGGCTATCTGCCGTGCCCCGTAGGGTTCCTTGCGCACAATGTGATGTTTCAGTTCCGGCCACAGCTCGTCGATTACCGCCTCGCAACGCGCAATCGCCTCGTCGACCAGTTTTGACTCGGTGTCCGCCGGCATGAAGACCTGGCAATTGGCCAACTGGTGACCCGGAATGTCCGACAGACCGGGATCAAACTCCGAGGGCACATCGATCGCAATTAGCGGTACATTAGGCCACTTGCCCCTGAGCATGTCCTGATAGCGCTGTTCGTCGAGCCAACTCTCATCCGAAAACACCGGAATCAGCGCGGCGTCAAAAATGCGCTTGTCCAACACGTAGCGGAAACCGCAGATCGCCCAGCTTGGCTCCAGCGCGGTAATACGCTCGACATAATCGGCAGGAAAGTGTTGCGCACCTGCGAGCTTCAGCACGGTAGGCTGGATACCCGCGTTAGAGATGACAGCGCGTGCGCGAATATCACGGCCATCGACACGCACACCCACCGCGCGCCCGTCCTCCACCAGAATACTCTGCGCGCGCGTCTTGGTGAGATACAGCCCGCCCTGCTCCACCACATACTCGGCGCACACTTCTGCGACGTGGCCGTAGCCGCCGATATGATAGCGTCCGGCACCGCCGAGTACCTGGTCGCGCAGCGCAAAAATCATTTCCGAGGCCGGCAGTTTGTCTACCGCCACCACAAACAGCGTATTAAGGTTCATACAGACCTGACTGACCAGCGGCGTGGCCATATTGAATTTTTCTATCCACGCATAGGCACCGGTATCGTCCAGCGCGTGAATGTCCTCGTCACTGAGGCTGAGAATTTCCCCATAAAACGCACCCAGCGCCGCAAGATCATCGTCAGTGACACCGAAAGTGTCCTTCATAGCCGTCATTTCTTTATCTGACCCGGTGGCCATCAGCGGGTTATAGCTGACTTTCCATTGACCCTCCTTGTTCAGGTAGCGAATCGAGGCGGCATCGCCTTCGGGCACAACGAAGGGCGCGCGCTCGGCAATGCCCAGCGTGTCAACCAGTTCGTGAAAGCGGGAGTTGTATGCGGGTATACCGACCGCGCCGAACATTTCGAAGCGGTAACCCTTGCGTTCTGTGGTCTGGGTTTTACCGCCGGCGCGCGCGGTTTTTTCCAGCAGTGCCACCTTCATGCCGCTTTTTGCCAGCAGGGCGGCAACCGATGCACCGCCAAAACCGGCGCCGATTACGCAGACGTCAAACTCATCCATTCGTGTGTTCCCGATTTTCTTGCTGCAATCAGCCAATGCGGCGATTGTCTGTTGAGCGGTAGTATTTCCCGATAAAGGACACAGGTAAACGCCTTGCGCATAGGGTTATTCGACAAAAGGTCACCCGGTTCAGTTCTGTATTCCCTCATCTATCCAGCGACCGATGACATGGCACTCCTGGGGTGTTGCGCCAGAAGTGTGCGCCGCACCGAAATCGATATCGTTGGGATACTGCGCGTCAGTGCGACCATCCTGCCGTGAACCGATGCACTTCCAGTACAACAACGAGTCGCGGGCAAACTTGGCGACCCACTTGCTGGTGTAGGGCCTGCTCAATTCGAAAAAGCCGGTCATAGCGGCCAACTGGGCGCCTTTACCTGCTTTACTGCGCACTGAGACCGGCGTCAGCGGCTGGTAGCCATCGCCGCCTGCTGTCAGGCGAATCTCAAGTATTGCGCCAGCGGGCCCCACCCTGGAGACAACGCCCTGCGCCGCTCCTCCCTTGAACACCAAAGGCTCTCCCACGGCGTATCCGCGACCGCCTCCCTTGATCAACACATGTGTGACGCTTTTGTTCTGTCCCTGGCCGGGTTGTTTCTTTGCCCAGGCCCAGTCGTGCTGCTCGTAATCCTGCGCGATGCGTGAGTACAGCAGCCCATCGTCGTTGTTCATATCCTGGTGACACCCGGTGCAGCGCTGCAGCAAAATCGGCTCCACCTGTGCAAAGGTTACAGGCGGCGTCTTCTGCGGCAGTGCCGGCTGCGTGTTATAAGCCAGGGTGCCGGTGAAGCGCTCAGCCGCCGACTGCGGTAACTGTGCTGCGCGCTCTTCGGAGTGTCCATCATGGCAACCGTGGCAGGTTCGCGTTTCACCCCTGCGCAATGAATGCAACATGGCATCGTGGGCGATGGACATACCGTCGCTATCGGTGCCGGTCATCAGCAGCGGTGTTTCGCACGGCACTTGCATTTTCACTGAACCGTCACTCTGTAAGGGTTGTGAGCCCAGCGTGGCGATGGATTTATACCCCATATTGTTGATCGCTTTTGCAAAGGTCTCCTCATTGCCTGCGCTGTAAGTCATGTCCCACATTTGCGGCAGGAGAATGGTCAGGTTGGCCATAGTGCGAGCATGAAAGCCGCGGTCTTCGGTATTCACCGCACAACCCTGGAATGCACACTGCTCAAACAGGTTGGTCTTCCAATCGTAATGCGCCGCGCTGGGATACAGTTCCGCCTGGCGCGCATCTACCACTTGCAAGTAACAGTTGGCGTCGGGATTCAATGGCTTGGGTTGGTCAGGCAACGGCTTGCCGTGCAAACTCTGGTAGGTCGCTATCGCGCGACCATCGTACGCCTGCCACTGATCACCGCCTGCCAGCAATTCCATCTGGCGAGGATCAAATGGATCTGTAACCACCGGCACCTTTACCCTGTACAGCGCCTTTTCACAGGTCGGCTCGCCACGCATGGCGGCGCGGTTGGCACGGTTGAGCAATGTCCCCTCGTAACAGGAACCGCGCGCATGCGTCATCATGAACTCGGTATCGGTGTTGGGAAGCGGCGCCGCATAACCCGCCTTACCCAGCGGCCTGCCCTGTGCATCCACTCGTACATCAATATCCTGATCAGTACCGTATGGCGTGATCGCCCGCAGCGAACTGGGTACATAACGACCACTGCCGGGTCTGGAACCAGTACTCCCGCTGTCGGGATAACAATTGGCGGTGGAGCAGCCCTCTACATGCGGATCGTCGTAGTCGATGCCGTAAATGATGCCCATACTGCCGACGTGATTTGAACGGTAGTAGTTCGACACCGCCAGTTTGCCGTCAAAAATCTCGGCAACCGACCTGATCGCACGCAGTTCGGACACTCCTTCGCCGCCGGTAACGCTCGGCGGCAGCCAGTCTTTGGTTTTGAGATACGAGGACTTGTGACCGTTCAGAATCACTGTTGCATCCGCGCCATTGGCATCGGTGCGACACAACCACCATTTGTTTTTCGAGGTGCCGGGATTATTGGAGTTGCGGGTATACGTGTCGAAACTTTTATTCTCCTGCGCATTCCAGCACGAATACAGGATATCGCCATTGCTCATAACCGCTGGCGCCAGCGCGTTGCTTTCGTGCGGGCTGATGTTGCGGGCGTCGGTGCCATCGATATTCATGGTCCAGATTTGCATGGACCTGCCCTCAAGACCATAGCCGTAGTCCTGTGACACGCAGTAGGGATAATTGAAGCAGCGGCCCTGCCCGAACTGATCCTTACCCTGGTGCATGCCGAACTGGTTCCGTATGGGGTAGGTGTTGCCGCGATTACTGGCGAACACGATTTTACTATTGGATAACCACTCCGGCTGTCGGTCGATGGCGCGGGCCGGGTGATGTGGTATCGGTGTGTTGGTACCCGTAGTCAGGTCGTACACCCACAGTTGGGCACTGGTCAAACCGGGAATTTCCCTGATACCCAAAGGCACCCCTTCAACCTCCACTTCGGTGAGTGTATTGCCCTTGCCGACCGAGTAGACAATCCTGGTACCATCCGGACTGACGCGTGCTTCCTGTGCAACACACACTTCCGGTGACTCGGTGCAGTTGTAGATTACTTTCACATTGCCATGGAGGTCGTCTATTACCACGTCGGCTTCTGCCAGACCGCCGTTTATGCGGCCAACATCGCTGGCGTGCTGCCAGTTCGCGGCCTCTTTCACGGGCGTTCCCGGTACCGGCTTTCTCGCCCGTGGTTGTCGGGTGTAAACAAGTTTCAAGCCGGGTGGTACGGAACCTCTGGTCGGCTCGGATATTGGTGCGGCTGCAGTAGCCGCAATCGGCGCTTTTTCCGGGGCGCCGGCTGGATTCGCTTTCGGTGCAATGGGCATGGCAGCCTGTTTCACGTCGCTTTGCTTAGTCGCTTCTGTAGTTTTACTGAGTTTGACGGGGCGCCACGCGTCTGGATTTTCTTCTATTACGATAGGCCGCCGGGCGCCTGCATCGATGGAGAGCAATACCAGCGCGAGCACCGCTACACCTCCAATGACTTGCGACCTGACTTTGCACATCCTGCTTCTCCACTGCAGCGAGAAATAATTTGCGAGAGGGAACAACGTATCCAACCCACGGGAACAGTGTAGCCCGACCGGCTCCGCTTGGGTAATTTCGCCGCGCAACGCGGATGCTTTCCCGAGCGTGCACTGCTATCCTTTGCTGCGCTAAGCCGCACAATAAAAGAAATACACTGGTTTCACGAATGCCTGACCGCAGTGCAAATACCGCACCCATCCGGATACAGGCATTCAGCAGCGCAACTGAGGAATTTACAATGACGGCGTTAACGACCGCACTCAAACCTCTGGGCAATATCCACCATCTCGCACTGCGTTGCCGCGATGCCGAACAAACTCGCTGGTTTTACGAGGATGTGCTTGGCCTGAAACTGGCGGCGGCGCTGTCGCTGGAAAAATCGCCCGGCACCGAACAAAACCGACCCTTCCTGCACCTCTTCATGGCATTGGGCGACGGCAATTATATCGCATTCTTTGATGAGCCGGGCCACGCCCGACCCGAGCACTTTGAACTGAAAGACAGCTACGACATTCATATTGCGTTTGAGACCGACAGCCGTGAATCCATGCTGGCATGGAAAGACAGGATTACCGCTGCCGGCGACTTCATTTTTGGGCCCATAGACCATGACTTTGTGGAGTCGGTGTACTTCTTTGACCCGAATGGATATGCGCTGGAAATTACCCACAAGACCCCCGTACACGACGCCGTGATCCGCGAGGAAGAAAGCACTGCGCGCCGCCACCTCGCCGAGTGGACAGAGCGCACACGCGCGGGAAAAATAGAACTGTTCGGTGCCGAAGCTATCGACGCTCGCTGCAGTGCGCTGCGCGCTCCGCAACATTCAGGGACGGCGCGCGCGGAGCACACGTAAATGTTCATTGATGTCGATCGCGGCATAGAACGAACGCCCTACCTGATGCTGTTCCAGGAGAAGTCCAGAGGCTTCAAGGACGTTTACGGTGGCGTTGATGCCGTGGTGTTACGCTCGCACCTGATGCGGCCACCGGGTTCGAAGTCCGATACGGTGATTATTTTCATGCATCCGATTGGCGGCGGCGAGTACCTCCCGCTGCCCATGGCCCTGGCCAAGGCGGGGCACCATGTTATCTATTGCCAGAGTCGCTACCCCAACAACGATACAGCACTGATCATGGAAAAGGTTGCTGTCGACCTGGGCGAGTGCATCCGCGACGCCAAAGAGCGGCTGGGTTACAGCCGGGTGATACTCGGCGGCTGGAGCGGCGGCGGGTCGCTGGCCCTGTTTTACCAGCGACAGGCGGAGCACGCCACGGTCACCTGCACACCGGCGGGCGACCCACCGAATCTGCAGGAGGAACAGCTGATACCCGCCGACGGTTTACTGTTGTTGGCTGCTCATATCAGCCGCGCACTGACCCTGACCGAATGGATGGATGCATCTATTGTGGACGAGTCGAATCCACACCTGCGCGATCCCGAACTCGACCTGTACAACCCCGACAATCCCAACCAGCCACCTTATACCCAGGCGTTTCAACAGCGCTACCACGATGCCCAGATTGCGCGGAACCGGCGCATTACCACCTGGGTAAAAGACAAACTAGAGGCGCTGCGCACGCGGGGCAGACCGCAGGACGAGTTCGCCTTCACGGTACACGGCACCATGGCGGCACCACTGTGGCTTGACCCGACGATCGACCCTAACGAGCGTAAACCCAACAGCTGTTTTCTCGGTGATCCGCGTGTGGTGAACAACGGGCCGATAGGTCTGGCGCGTTTTAGCACACTGCGCAGTTGGCTGTCGCAGTGGAGTTACGACGAGTCCAATGCCAACGGCATTGCCGATGCCGCACACATGAGCCTGCCGACACTGGTCATTAACAATGCCGCCGACGATGCGTGCACGCCCAGTCACGCGCGTCGACTGTACGCGGCCATCGCCCATGACAATAAAGAGTACGTCGAAATCAGCGGCGCCACTCACTACTACCTCGGCCAGCCGGAGCAATTGCGCATGGCGGAGCAAGCCTGCACCCGTTGGCTGCGTACACAGGGATTGACCGACCTGTGAGCGCAGCGACCACATCACAACACACCCACTGACTGCCACAGGGACCAGAATATGCTACTGCGAAACCTACTGACCATTGCCACATTGCTGGCGCTCGCGATCGCGGTGCGCGCCGAGGATATTGCAACGGTAGAAGAAACCATCGCGCCCGCCGCAGCCAGCCAAGCAACTGCGCCATTTATCCGCACTGAGCAACGCGCACCGTGCAGCAACTACACCTCCGAACGCCGCCCGCTGTTTGGTGATCTACACGTGCACACCGCCTATTCCTTCGACGCGAGCAGCCAGGACACCCGCAATACACCGGCAGATGCGTATCGCTTTGCCAGGGGCAATCCGATGGGAATTCAACCCTACGATGAGGAGGGTCACGCAACCCGTACAATCAGCATCGACCGCCCGCTGGATTTCACCGCTGTCACCGATCACTCTGAATTTCTGGGTGAAGTAAAAATGTGTACCACCGAGGGACTGCCAGGCTACTGGCATCCGGTATGCCTGGTGCATCGCTATGCCCCGCAGCTTTCATTTTTAACCTTTGGCGCGGCAGGCCTGAGTTACAAACACCGTTGGGGCCTGTGTGGGCAAAACAACGAAATTTGCGCTGCTTACTCCGCCGATACCTGGAAAGCCATACAACAGGCTGCAGAAGAAGCCTACGACCGCAGCAGCGATTGTGTGTTTACCAGTTTTGTGGGTTATGAATGGACAGCAGGAGGCGAGACCGGGCAGAACCTCCACCACAATGTGATTTTTCGCAACGCTCAAGTTCCCGACCGTGCCATGAGTTGGCTGGAAACACCGTCGCAGGTGCAACTGTGGGACTACCTGGACCAGGACTGTGTGGCGAATCGACCTGGGTGCGACGCCGTGGTGATCCCACACAATTCCAATCTGTCCGGCGGCCTGATGTTTGAATCCGCGCGCGTTACCAATAAGGACATTCCGTCTGCACCGGTCACCCGGGAGGAGGCAACGCGCCGGGCACGATGGAATACATTGTTTGAAGTGGTGCAGCACAAGGGCGCATCCGAATGCGATAACCGACTACCAACGTGGTCTGCTGACGAATACTGCGGCTTCGAACTGATGGCCTATGACCGTTTTGGTGGCAAGAATACCGGCGATAACAAATTCGCCGTACTCGATTGGTTGGCCCCCGTGTTGGGCCGCGACCTGATCCCCGTCACCAGCGCGCCCACCGAAGCCAACTTCCTGCGTTATGCGCTCAAGAAAGGTTTGCAGCAACAGGCCGAGCTAGGCGCCAACAGTTTCAAATTCGGCCTGATTGCCAGCACCGACACCCATATCGCAGCACCTGGACTCACTATGGAGAAGAACCATCCTGGCCATGGAGGCGCCGGTATGGGTGCTCGCGACGGGGTGCCACCAGGACTTCCGGACGAACTGGAATACAACCCCGGTGGGCTGGCGGTACTGTACGCCGAAGAGAACAGTCGCGATGCGCTGTTCGCCGCAATGCAACGGCGCGAGGCTTACGCCACCAGCGGGACGAGACCCATTCTGCGTTTTTTCGGCGGTTGGGGGTATCCAGAGAACCTCTGCGATACCGAGGATATGATCGCACAGGGCTATGCCGGTGGCGTGCCCATGGGCGGTGACCTGCCACCTGCACCCGCATCAACTATGGCACCGCGCTTCATCATCTCTGCGAGCATGGACCCGGGTACCGGCAAATATCCGGGTACCGCGCTGCAGCGTATTCAACTGATAAAGGGTTGGTACGACAACGGAGAGTTGCGCGAACAGGTGCTGGATGTTGCCGGTGGCGACAACGATGCAAGCGTGGATATCCACAATTGCAATCAAAGTGGCAGTGGCCATTCGCAGTTGTGCCGTGTGTGGCAGGACAGCGAGTTCAAGCCGGACGCACCGGCCTTCTACTACACCCGCGTGCTGGAAAATCCCAGCTGTCGCTGGAGCCAACGCCTGTGTGCAGAGGCCGGTGTACGCTGTGAGGATCCGCAAAGCATCCCCGAGGGCATGGCAAATTGCTGTGCTGCGGAGCACCAGAAAGTCATTCAGGAGCGCGCCTGGAGTTCACCCATCTGGTACACACCTCCTGCTTCATGATGGTGCATTACCGGCGGACACACTATGCGGCGGGAACATGACGCTTCGCCCCGGTTCAGAGCAAAGACACTGGTGACTGTAATTTATCCCCTTTATACTGATGTCGTCAGTCCATCCACCAGAAGAGCAGGAAGCGCTGACAACCCGCTTTCAAATCACACTTAGTACAGGGAAATTAACCAGGTAAGTCACTATGAAACCACGTGAGATTGGCCGTGCTGCGGCCCTGTTACTGTGCCTGCCGCTGGCGGCTGCTTTCGCTCAACCGGATGACAGCACCAATGTCGTGGAAGAGCGCGTTACCGTGGAAAACGGTGCCGTCAAGGTTTGCGGCGAAGGCGACGGGCTCGACCCTGTCTTGACGCGAACGGGCAAACCTATGCCGAGGAAGTCCACGGCCCTGGCATTGACGATGAATCAGACAGCGAGCTGGCCTCCGAGGCGGCGCGAATTCGCGCAGAGTCACCCAAGGCGCTGGACAAAACCATCGGTGAACTTGAGCAGGGTTACAATCCAGATGAACACGCGACCATGGGTCTGCCCGACTAAATGAGTGGCGAGATAGCATGTCATAGCTGCGACCTGCTATCGAGTGTAGCGGGCTTGCGGGTAGGCGAAACGGCGTCGTGCCCTCGCTGCGGACATTTTTTGACACGCAAGCTCTCTGACCCCTACGGCCGGGTACTGTCGTATGCGCTCGCCGGTATCATCCTGCTGATCATGGCCAACAGTTATTCGTTTCTCTCTTTCGCCTCTACCGGCATGGAGAGCGTTATCACCCTGCGCGAGACGCCCGGCGCCGTCTGGAATTACGGAATGCCGGTCGTAGCGATGCTGGTCGCCGCATTCATTATTATCATTCCAGCCATCGTACTGATGTTACTATTGCTACTGTGCATACCGTTGCATGCAGGGAAGTACCACCCCTGGTTGATACCGGTTGCCAAAAGTATCTTCCAGCTCCAGAGCTGGTCCATGGTGGAGGTCTTTATCATTGGCGTCATTGTTTCACTGGTGAAAATCGCCGCTATGGCGACGGTCGAGCTGGGGATCTCATTCTGGGCCTACGCTGGCTTCAGCATCTGTTTCACACTGGCCATCGCCAGCCTGGATCGTTACCAGTGCTGGGAATCAATTGAAGCATTACAGCGCGCATGAGCTCTACCGCAACCACTGCCGCATCACATAACCTGGCCGCCTGCCACGTTTGCTGCAAGCTCGCGCCTGCTGATTTACATCACTGCCCGCGTTGCGGCAGCGCCCTGCATTTGCGCAAGGCCGACAGCATACAGCGCACGTTGGCGCTGCTGGTGACATCCTGCCTGCTTTACATTCCTGCAAACCTGTACCCGATTATGATCACCGAACAGCTGGGGAACTCACAGGGCAGCACTATTCTGGGCGGCGTTCTCCTGCTGATACACGAGGACGCGGTTCCGGTAGCAATGGTGATATTTGTGTTCAGCGTCATGGTGCCTTTGGGCAAATTGATGTCGATGTTCTATCTGGTGTGGACGGTAAAACGCCGATCGCCGGTGAGCGCGAGGCAGCGCACCGTGATGTACCAGATCACTGAGTTTGTCGGCAAATGGTCCATGGTGGATGTATTTGTGGTGGCAATATTGGTAGCCCTGGTGCATCTGGGCGGATTGCTCTCAATCCAACCCGGTATCGCGGCGGTATGTTTCGCCGGCGTAGTGATTGTTACCATGATCGCAGCAGAAAGCTTTGACCCCCGATTGATCTGGGATGAAATGGAAGAAACGAATCGTGACGACTGAACAGGCTGACATCATCCAGGGACGCAAATTTTCCGGCATCTGGATCATCCCCTTGCTGGCGCTTGTGCTGGGCATCTACATGGTGATCCACAACTGGATGAATGAGGGTCCGGAAATCGAGATCGCTTTCACCACAGCCAATGGCCTGGAACAGGGTAAAACCAAGGTCAAATACCGCGACGTCGATATGGGCATAGTGCAGGAAGTACGCCTCAACGATAATTTCGACGGCGTGATCGCCACCATCAAACTGGACCGCCAGGCACTACCTTTGCTGCGTCAGGACACGCGCTTCTGGGTGGTGACTGCACGGGTTGGTGTCGACAACATTTCCGGTTTGGATACGCTGCTTTCAGGCGCCTACATCCAACTGGCACCCGGCACCGCAGAAGAAGGCGCGCGCCACTTTGTGGCGCTGGAACACCCGCCGCAAACCCCGGCTGGTGCGCCCGGCCTGCGCCTGCGCCTAACCAGTGACCGCGCATCGTCGGTAAGCGCCGGCGATGTGGTGCTGTACAAGGGCTACAAAGTCGGGCGTGTGGAAAGCATGAAGTTTGATCCCGATGACCGGCTGGCGCATTACCAGATATTTGTCGATGCGCCTTTCCACGAACTGGTCAATAGCAACGTGCGTTTCTGGGATGTCAGTGGCGTTTCACTCAGTGCCGATGCCAGTGGATTCAAAGTTGAAACCGGTTCGCTGGACACCGTTTTGTTCGGCGGAGTCAGTTTTGGCGTACCAGATGGGGTTAAGGAAGGCGAGCCCGTAGAGCAAAATACCGATTTCAAACTCTATGCTTCCTACGAGGAGATACTGGAGAATCCTTTCAAGTACGGCACCTACTACGTGGTGTCGTTCAGCCAGTCGATCAAGGGGTTGTTGCCCGGTGCGCCCGTTGAATTCCGCGGCATCCAGATTGGCAAAGTTGATCGCATCATGATGAAGGAAGGCCAGTCCTTAAAGATCAAGGCCGGCACAGAGGGCAAGGGTGCCCCTATCCCGGTATTGATCTATGTTGAACCGGGTCGTATGGAATTGCCTGACCAGAAATCATCCATTGCAATACTGCGCAACGGCGTAACCGTTGGTGTGCAAAACGGCCTGCGCGCCTCCATGGAGAGCGGCAACCTGATCACCGGCGCAAAATACATCGGTATTGATTTCCACCCCGATGCCGAACCGGCAACCGAGGGATCATTTATGGAGTACACCACGATACCCACGATCGAAACCGGGCTTGCACAGTTGGCGCAAAGCGTGAACTCCATCCTCGATACGATCGACAAGCTGCCACTGAAAGAGACTGTTGCTGGCGCCAATCAGGCCATCGGCACGCTGAACCAGTCTCTGGTCAGCCTGCATACGATTCTGGAAAACCAGCAAACGCAGCAACTTCCGGCGCAACTGGATAAAACGCTGCAGCAACTGAGGGATGCAGTGGGCGGGCTCTCGCCAAACTCTGATGCCTATCAAAGCCTGAATTCCAGCCTGCTGTCACTGAATCGCACCATGGGCAACCTGGAGTCCCTCACGCGAACGCTTGCCGAACAACCCAACGCGGTAGTGTTGCCCACAAGCCCGGTGCCCGACCCCATTCCAGAGGTAAGTAAGTAATGAAAAGTGCCAGTGTTCTGTGTTTGCTGATTGTATTGAGCGGCTGTGCAAGCCAGACCATCGAACCCACGTATTACCTGCTGCGCTCCGATCAGAATATGCAGTCTGGCAAACTCAGCCCGTCTCGCGATTTTTCGTTGGGCACAGTGGAAATCGCGGCCTACCTGGATCAACCGGGGCTGGTAATGGAAACAGCAGATGCACAGATGCGAGCTGCCAGCCAGAATCTTTGGGCAGAACCGATCTATGACGGTGTGCGCAATTTCCTGACCACAGAAATCGCGCAGGCGAGCGGCTCCGAGCTGCTGCCGAGCAAGCTGAACAGGAACTCGACGGTAGTGAATATCCGCATAGATCAACTGCATGGTACACAAGATGGCACAGCGCGGCTCGTGGCCTACTGGTGGTTGGTGCGCGGCGATGAAGTGCTGGCACTCAATCGCTTTGCGGATTCACAGACCCTGCAAGTGAGTGGCTACAGCGCTCTGGTGGATGCGGAGAAAAATCTCCTCGCTGCACTGGCGAGACAGATCGCCGCGTCGCTGGTGAATCCGCCGACCTAGATCGGCAGCGGGATAAAGACCGAAGAGACTGCATGAACTGCGCCGGTCACGGTGCGATTATTGGAGTCGCTGACAATACCTGCCATCATCTCCTGCAACACAATGAGCTCCGCAAATAAACGCTCAAACGTCAGGTTATCAACTACGCCCTGGCTCTCATAGGTAATAATGAGGTGCTCACCATTGGGCTTGCGGGCGTTCTTCAGCTTCCACCATAGCATCTCCACATTCTGCGCACTGGTCATGAGTACGGCCGCGTCGAGTTTGTCGGGTAAAAACATTTCAGGCTGGTAGGCATAGGCTTCCCGCAACATACTCCCGAGCCCCACAGTCAGTGCGAATACGCGATCGCCGTAAAAATTGGGGTCGAAAGCCATCTGCATGGCATCGATATCCTGCTTGTAGTCCAATTCTGCAAACTGCAGCTTGTGGCGGTGAACCCGCAGTTGCGCCATGCGTCCTTCAATCGTCATGCCGGGATTTTTGGCCAATTCATCGGGGTTACGGGCGTACAACATCAACATCAGTTCCATCACATCGGCACGCGATTTTGCGATGAATTGATCGGTAACCAGATCGATGTCTGACTTCGCCAGATTCTTTAACTGGTAACCACCACAGGCACAAAGCATGAGCGATAGAAGAACAATAATTACAAAGCGCATGCAGTCAGTCTAACGCTGCTCACTATCCGGCGCGAGCATGGAGAATGGCACTTTTAAGTGCTTAATCTATGCAGGTAACACATTGCAGCGAACAACCCTTTTACGTTGGATCAGGCCAAGCAATGCGACCACCATCACACAGATTACTCTCCTCATCCGCTATGAAAATGGTATCCTGCGTTGCAATGAAGTTCCCGTTGTATACAGATTCGTTATCGCAGAATTACAACAGCAGTGAGTTAATTGCAACAGCAGGGAAACGGTGGCTATCGCTGCAACACAGGAAAGGATCTGCTCGAAGCGACACTTAACTATATTCCATTTATTAGCCGGAAACGCGCCAATTAGAACATTGAAAATAACAGGCTTGTCTCTACTCTTGGGCGCGGTCGCACTGATTGTGGTGCTTACACAATTTTTTGGGCCGCAGCATAGCCCTGAGCAATTGCGTCCGGCCATTCTATGGACTGCTGATACAGCCAAAGTGGAAGGTGCCAAAGCTTCCTTCCAGGATGGCGAAATGAAAATCGAATTCGACAACATCGGCGGAGCAGTCGCCAGCCTGAGTATGGGCACCGTTGCGGCACAGGACTACCCTTACCTGCATCTTCAACTGGTTGATCCCCCGAAAGGACTTGAGCTGGCAATTACCTGGAGGACGCAGGAGGCAGAAAACAGTTATCACGCGTATACACTTGAAGCGGGGGCGCAAAAATCACTTTGGATAGCAACCGAGGAACTTAGCGACTGGACGGGGCAAGTCAGCGAGCTCGGTATGTTTCTGCATGGCAAACCCGGCCAGAAATTCAGCATTCGGGATTTTTCGCTTTATCCCGATTCAGTGTCGCATCAGCTGGCAGCGATTTATTCCGACCTCACGGGATTCATACCCTGGAACCGAGCTGCCATGAACACCTATACCGGTGTGTCTGTGCTCTCCTCGTTTTATCCCCTGATCCTGGCCGTGGCGCTTTTCGTCCTTAGCCTGCTGGCGTACGGTGTGCTCAGACTGATCAATCGCAAGCGCATACCGTTTAACTGGTCGGTAGTGTCACTGATTTTTCTAGCCTGCTGGATCTGCCTTGACCTGGTCTGGCAAAACCGATTATTGCAGCAGCTCGCCGATACCCATCGTTTATTCTCCGGCAAGAGTTCCCAGGAAAAGCTTGCCGCTGGTCCAGACGCGGCGCTGGTGAAATTCGTGTCGCAAATGTTACCGCTCGTGGACGCAGATAACTCACGCATATTTGTCACCTCCAGCGATCAGTACAGTGGTATGCGCACAGCGTATTACCTGTTTCCCCACAATGTATTCTGGTCGCTGCACGCACCAGAACTACCCACCAACAAATTTCTGCGCAAGGGTGATTATGTTGCAGTGGTAAATCCTTCCGACTTCAAATTTAACAGCGATTACAAAGCCCTGTTTGGCCCCGGACGCGCCAGATTGAGTGCGCAGCTGATCTTGTCTGATCCCGCTGGCTTTTTGGTAAGACTGGACTGACGGTGGATGCTCTACTGACAATAATCGCGCTGCTTCTGCCAATTCTGTTAGGCAGCGCCTGGCTGCATCTACTGGTGCCTGCACAGACTACGGCGCGCACCACTGTGGTATGTAGCCACGGCACGTTGTTGGGCTTGATGGCCATTCCATTGTTGATGTGGGCCATGAACAGAGCAGGGTTACCGCTCTCATTTGCCAGCACCGCAGCCGTAGCTAGCGGCCTGATAGCGTTGGCGGCGCTTGCAGGTGTATTACGCAGAGGGAAAACGCGCTTGACAGCAAATGCCGCGGCACCACATTCCTCTCTCTCCACCGCACAGCGCTTGCTGTTCATCCTTCTCTGCCTACTGCTGCTGGTTCGCGTTACCACCCTCGGTTTGGAAATCCTGTGGCGTCCGCTGTTTCCCTGGGATGCCACCATGCATTGGGCAACCAAAGCGAGAGTATGGTATGCGTTCAATGATATGCGGCCTTTCGTGGACAACATCGTCTGGCTCAACATGGGTGGCAACGGCGTGTTTACGGATCGACACCCCGAGTATCCCGCCATGATTCCGCTGCTTCAGGTATGGATGAATCTCGCCACCGGTCGCTGGGACGAGAGCCTGATGAATTTGCCATGGCTGCTGTGCCTTATCGCCCTGGGCGGGGCTGTGTACAGCCAATTACGAGTGTCTGGCGTGAGTGCGGTGGTTGCGATTGCCGGCACTTATATGCTGCTTTCCATGCCGCTATTAAACATCCATGTGGCGTTGGCAGGTTACGCAGACCTGTTTCTCGGAGCAGCCTATTGCAGCGGCTTGATGGCCTTTTACAATTGGCGCGCTTCGGGCCAGCGCTGGCAGGGATTGCTGGTGATCTGCTTTGCCCTCGCCTGCCCCCTGATAAAAAATGAGGGCTTACTATGGTCCCTGACCTTTATTCCTGCGCTGGTATTTACGATTAGAACACGGCACAAGATGGTAAAACTCATAGCACTGTGCATCCTCGGTCTCGCGCTGCTGTGGGTTTTGATGATCAAGAATCCGGTGATTGTGAACCAGATAGTCGATTTGCTTACGCAGTTTCATCCCGGTGGACTCACCGGCATTATCAAAAGCATCTGGCTGCACGACAACTGGCACCTGTTTGGCTACCTGCTGCTGGTGATGATCCCCATTGGTCTGTTCCTGAAGCGCACGCATACCCGAGCGTACCTCGGTGTTGGTATCGCACTCGCCTGCGCCGTGGGCCTGTTTCTGTTCATGTTCCTGTTTACGATATTCGGTATAGGGGCATCGACTTTTACCGGTGTGGGCAGACTCAGCATCCAGTTGATCCCCGGTTTGTTGTTCCTGACCACACTGTTGGCCAACGAACTGCTCACCTCAGGGGTCAGCAGATCCGCCACGACACTGCAGGCAAATCATGCTCAGGCCCACTGACGCAGGTCGGGCGATCACAGCATAAAGCGTTCACGAAGAAAGCGGGAGATGCCATCCTCATCGTGGTGGCCAATCACTGCTGTAGCCGCTGCGCGCACCTCTGCCCGGGCATTACTCGGCGCATAACATTCATCAGCCACCGCAAACATACTCAAATCGTTGTCGCTGTCGCCAAAGCAAATTACCCGGCTCATGCCCAGATCCTGTTTGAGTTGCGCCACTGCGCTACCCTTGCTGGCCGCACTGTGATGGATGTCCACCCAAAGCAGGCCCAGACCCTCAAGTGCCTCTCCAACATAAGCTACCAGGTGATCTTCACACTGCACTCGTGCGCTGACAAATTCAATCGCCTGCTGCGAACCCAACGCGCTGATATTGGTGATGTCAGCAGTGGCAGGCATATCCGCAACTGGCAGCACCGCCAACCCGCGATCCCTGGAGAACAGTGTGGCCAATCGGCGCTCCGCATCTGTGCGCAAAGGCGAATGGTATACCGCATGGTAATTGTCAGGTTCCAGCGTAAAGATAAACGGGGTGACATCGACGCTGCTGAACGCTTCCAACACGCAGCGAATTTCCCCGTTAGTCAACAAGTTGCTATGACTGTAGGCGTCGCTTTCAGGCCGCCAGACCACCACACCATTTTTGAAGATATGTGGCAGCGTAAAGCCGTGGCCGTGCAACAGGTCGCGCGCAGCATGCAGAGTGCGCCCGGTAGCAACAGTGTAGGCAATTCCACGGTGTTGCAGCAACTTTAAAGTATCGCGCGTGTGTGCCGACACCTGGGAACTGCTGTCGAGCAGCGTACCGTCAAGATCAAAGACGACTAGTTCCATCCTAATGCGTACGGTGCATCATGCTGGGAGGCGATTGCGATAAAGCTACAGTGGCTTTCATATCCAGATCATGCAACCCATTTCAAACGGATGCGCCAGGGCAGCATTGAATGGGTACATGCGCAGCTTGTAGTACTGAAGACCGGCCAGCTCTGGCGCAAACTCAATCTGGAATTCGGTACAGCCATCCTGTTCGCCAACGGCCACCAGTTCGGTAACCTGCTTTACGTCTATATCACTGCCAGCTACCGCTCGACCGAACAGACATTCCAGTTTGACATCGGCTGCTGTCAGCCCATTGAGGTTGGCACGCACTTTCAGCAAAATATTGTTATCGTGATACAGGTGCGCCGGCGGCTGAAACATCAATTGCATTTTTACACCAGGCCAGGCAGCACGGACCTGCTGCTTCCACCGGGCCAATGCGCGCGCCAGTTCAGCGCCATTCGCATCCAGTAGACGACGGTGACGCTGCGCCGGGTGATATAAAGTGGTCACATAATCACGCAACATTCGCTGCGAGTTGAATCGCGGAATAATTGATTTCATCGATGTCTTGGACATCGCCACCCAGTCGGAGGAGTGTCCAGCCCCGTTGCGACGGTAATAGGTGGGTATCACCTCGTGCTCCAGAATATTTAACAGGTCGTTCGCTTCCTCATGTAAGCGATGGTCAGAATCGCCATGCTCATTGCGCGGCCGGATACCCCAGCCGTTGCTGCCGTTGTAACCCTCACCCCACCAACCGTCCAGCACGCTCAGGTTGACCGCTCCGTTGAGCCCCGCCTTTTGCCCCGATGTGCCACTGGCCTCCAATGGGTATTCGGGTGTGTTCAGCCAGACGTCAACGCCGGAAACCATACGCCGCGCCAGCGCCATGTCGTAACCCTCCAGTAACAGGATTTTCCCGATAAAATCCGGATGTACCGAGAAATCATAAATGCGCTTTATCAGCTGCTGGCCTGGCTCGTCGTGCGGGTGCGCTTTACCGGCGAAGATAATAATCACCGGTCGCTGCGGATCATTCAGCAGCCTGGCCAGTCGCTCGGGGTCAGCAAACAATAGCAGCGCTCGTTTGTAGGTAGCGAACCGTCGGGCAAACCCCATCACCAGCACATCGGACTCACTGTCATCCACGTAGCGCAGCATCTGCTGCACCATCATCTCACTGGTGTTGTTACGCGACTGCTGCGCGACCACCGAGTTGTGCACCCCTTCCAGCAATTCCTGTTTCAGCGCTTTGTGAATACTCCAGTAGTGATAGTCGGGTATCTCATCAAGGCGCTCCCAGTAGTGCTCGTTCAGCAATTCATCGCGCCAGTTGTCGAACCGCAGATCGAACAAGCTGATCCAGTCCCGAGCAAGGAAAGTCTCCAGGTGAACGCCGTTGGTCACATACGTGATAGGGTTTTCCTGATAAGGTATCTGCGGCCAGAGGCTCGCCTCCATTTTTGCCGCCACCCCGCCGTGAATCCGGCTGACGCCGTTGTGGAAGCGGCTGCAGCGCAGTGCCAGGCAGGTCATATTGAAACCGTCGCCGCTATTCAAGCCGAGCGCATAGAGTTGATTGACATCCAGACCAAGCGATTCCGCCATAAAGGGCAAGTATTTTTTCATCAAATTCTGATCGAATATATCGTGCCCCGCCGGCACCGGGGTGTGCGTGGTAAACACTGTGCCAGCGGCAACCAGTTCCATCGCGGTGTCAAAGTCCAGACCCTCGCGCATGCGAAACGCACAGCGCTCCAGCAGCTGAAATGCCGCATGACCTTCGTTGATGTGCCACACCGAAGGACGCAACCCCAGTGCTCGCAGCGCGCGAACACCGCCGACACCCAACACCAATTCCTGCTGCAGACGCATCTCGCGATCGCCACCGTACAACTGGTGGGTGATGGTGCGATCCACGGCGGAGTTGTCGGGAATATTGGTATCGAGCAGGTATAAGGTGATGTGACCTGCCTGGGCAGTCCACACACGCACCTTCAGTACCCGGTCGGGAAATTCAATATCCAGCGTGAGATGCTGGCCGGACTCGGTCAGGGTGGGCACCACTGGTAAGTCGTGCGGGTAGGAAGGCGTATGGCTGACCTGCTGATGACCCTGGCCATCGATCGTCTGCGTAAAATAGCCCATGCGGTAGAGCAGCCCGACAGCAACAAACGGCAATCCGACATCGCTGGCTGCCTTGCAGTGATCTCCGGCCAGTATGCCCAATCCACCGGAATAAATAGGAAAGCTCTCATGAAAGCCGAACTCCAGGCAGAAATAGGCGATAAGGTCTTCCTGGGAATCAAATAGTCCGGTCAGCTCCGGGCGGCCGCGGTGTTGACGATAGTTTTCGCAGGCAGAGGTTACCCGGTAAAAGGCCTCCATGTAGGAACGATCAGCAACAGCATCATTCAACCGCTGCTGCGATACACGTCGCAGAAAGGCCTTGGGGTTGTGCCCGCAAGCCTCCCACAGGTCGCGGTCCAGACGGTGAAACAGCGAGCGGATAGAACGATCCCAGCTGTACATCAGATCGTTGGCCATGTCCTGCAAAGGCAACAATTCAGCGGGTATGCGCGGCTGGACTTCCAGCGGAAACGTAGATCCAGGCATGACGATAACTTACCTCATCGATTGAGAATTGCGCGGTACAGCGCGAGATACAAACCGGCGCTGCGCTGCCACGAAAAATCCTGGGCCATGGCCGTATGTTGCACCGACCGCCAGGTCGCCTTATCCTGCCATAACGCCATGGCGCGCTGCATCGTGGCCAGAAACGCCAGCGGCTCCGGTTGGCGAAACACAAATCCGGTCGCCGTACCGGCCCGCAGCGCCTGTTCGCTGGCATCGGTGACAGTGTCTGCCAGCCCACCCACTTCGCGCACCACAGGCAACGTACCGTAACGCAGACTGTACAACTGGTTGAGGCCACAGGGTTCGAACAGCGAGGGCATCATGAATATGTCCGCGGCGGCTTCAATGTTATGGGCGAGGTTCTCATTGTAGGCGAGCACCACGGCCACCCTGCCGGGCCACTTTGCCGCCAGGGCGGACAAGGCTTGCTCATAGCGTAGTTCACCGGTACCGAGGATGACAATCTGGGCCGCACCGTGCAGCAGTTCCTCAAGTACCGGCACCATCAACTCCAGTCCCTTCTGCTCAACCAGGCGGCCGACAAATCCCAACAGCGGAACGTCGCTGGTCTCAAGGCCCAACTCCCGCTGCAGTGCAGTTTTGTTCAACGCCTTGTGCTGCAGGGAGTTGCTGTCATAGCGCTGTTCGATATGCTGATCGTGCGCCGGGTCCCAGACATCGGTCTGGATACCGTTAAGGATTCCCACCAGATGATCCCGGCGTTCACTGAGCAGGCCTTCCAGCCCCATACCACCGGGTGCCTCGCAGATTTCGCGCGCATAGGTAGGGCTGACAGTCGTAATCTGATCGGCAAACACCAGGCCACCCTTGATGAAACTGCACTGACCATAGTACTCCAGCCCTCGTGCCTGCCAAAAATGCGGCGGCAACCCGAGCCGGTCAAATGTCTGTCGGTCAAAAATCCCCATGTGCGCCAGATTGTGAATGGTAAACACCGTGCGCGGACGCTGCTCCTGTTGGTGCACCAGGGCGATAGCCGGGCCGGTGTGCCAGTCATTGCAGTGCAGGATATCCGGCCGCCATTCCAGGGCGGTATCGGTAGTGCTCAGATACGCTGCCGCCTGCGACAGCATCAGGAAACGGTCGGCGTTGTCCGGCCATGCAGTACCCGCTGCATCGTGATACGGATTACCTTCGCGCGCAGAAAACAAGGGGTGATCAAGCAGCCAGGTGCGCAGTTGGGTCCCGGGGAGATGGCACTGCAGAATACGCACCCGCTGTCCGGCCAGTTCCAGTTCGGCAACTACCTGTGGAGGCTCCTGCAACTGTTGCAACAGCTGTGCATAGGCTGGCAACATCAGGCGCACATCCATGCCCTGTTGGCGCAAAACTTCCGGCAGACTGCCAGCCACATCGGCCAGCCCGCCGGTCTTGATCAGCGGAAACGCTTCGCTGGCGACAAACAGGAGTCGGATCATCTTGCTCAGCAGTCCCCGGCCAGTCGCAATATCAATGCTCCCAGCGGCGGCAGAGTCAGCGCCAGCGAATCACGCCTTCGCATCCATGGCAGCGGTTCACTCGCCAGCAGCAGCGGATTACCGACATCGCTGCCACCATAAAAACGCGAATCGGAATTGAATACTTCGCGGTAGTCGCCGCTGCGCGGCACGCCAATCCGGTAATCAGAGCGAATCACCGGCGTGAAATTAAGCACGACTATATGAAAATCCTCACCGTCCCACCGGATGTAACTGAGCACTGATTGTGTGGAGTCATGACAGTCTATCCACTCGAAACCTGCCGCTTCAAAGTCCCTGCGATGCAGGCTGGACTGGTTGCGGTACAAGCGATTCAGGTCGCCCACCAACTGTTGTACGCCATGGTGCGGGGCCTGCGACTCCAGATGCCAATTCAGCTCGCCCTGATGTCGCCACTCACCGGGTTCGGCCAACTCGCAGCCCATGAACAACAGCTTCGCACCGGGATAGGTGAACAGGTAGGTGTAAAGCAACCGCAGGTTGGCGAACCGCCGCCACTCATCCCCGGGCATTTTCGAGAGCAGGGAATATTTGCCGTGCACCACTTCATCGTGCGAAAAGGGCAGCAGAAAATTCTCCGAAAACGCGTACATCAAGCCAAAAGTCAGTTGGTCGTGGTGGTATTTCCGATAAATCGGGTCCTGGGAGAAGTAGTTGAGCGTGTCGTGCATCCAGCCCATATTCCACTTAAGCGTAAATCCCAGTCCCCCGACCCAGGTGGGCCGCGTGACCTGTGGCCAGGCAGTGGATTCCTCGGCAATGGTCAGCGTACCGGGATGACTGCCGTGAGTCAGCGTGTTGAGTTCACGCAGGAATTCGATGGCTTCCAGGTTTTCCCTGCCACCGTAACGATTGGGCTCCCACTGCCCCGCTTCGCGCGAGTAATCCAGATACAGCATGGAAGCGACGGCATCGACCCGCAGGCCATCGAGGTGAAACTCCTCCAACCAGTAATTGGCACTGGCGAGCAGGAAATTGCGCACTTCATTGCGACCGTAGTTGAAAATCAGCGTGCCCCAATCCGTATGCTCGCCTTTGCGTGGGTCCGCGTGTTCATACAGCGCAGTGCCATCGAACTGCGCCAGCGCGTGATCGTCGCGGGGGAAATGCGCAGGCACCCAGTCCAGAATCACGCCAATACCGCGCGCGTGCATCAGGTTGACGAAGTAGCGAAAATCATCAGGGCTGCCAAAGCGCTTTGACGGAGCGAAATACCCGGTGCACTGGTAACCCCAGGAAGCGTCCAGCGGGTGCTCCGCGATGGGCATTAGCTCCACATGGGTAAAACCGAGCTTGTCCACATAGTCCGCGAGCTGCTGCGCCATGTCGCGAAAATTAAGGAAATTCCCTGCCGCATCCCTGCGCCACGACCCGGGATGCAACTCGTAAATGGAAATCGGTGCATGCTGCCAGTCCCACTGCACACGCTGCTCAAGCCAGCGCTGGTCATCCCATGCAAACTGGGTCGGCGCACAGATAATAGCGGCCGTCGCAGGGCGCAACTCAAAACAATTGCCATACGGGTCTGTCTTCAGGTGCAACCTGCCATCGGCATCGCAAAGTTCGAATTTGTATTTTTCGCCGGGTTTGAGTCCGGGAATAAACAACTCCCAGACACCGCTAAGACCCCTGGTGCGCATGGTATGGCGCAGTCCATGCCATTGATTGAAATCACCGACCACGCTCACGCGCTGGGCATTCGGCGCCCAGGTGGCAAAGCGCACTCCGGAAATGCCTTCATGCTCACAGCAGTGGGCGCCCAGAATGCGGTAGATGTGCTGATGCCTGCCCTGACCAAACAGGTGCAGATCGAGATCACCTACCGTGGGCGAGAAACGATACGGGTCGAGTATTTCCTGCCATTCGCCGGCGGCGTGGCGCCAACGCAAACGGTAGAGTGGTGGCTCCTCCTGCGCTATCCGGCAGGTAAAGAAATCCGTCTCGGGCAGGCGCTCCATAGGTTGGTTCACGCCATCGAGAACCACCTGAACCTCAGCCGCCCCGGGCAACAGCGCGCGCAGGCACCAGTCGCTGCCCTGAGGGTGACAACCCAATACCTCGAATGGGTCGTGGTGATGCCCGGCCAACAAGCGTTGTATGCCCGCGTCGATACGTCTTCGGGTGGGGATGGATTTCATTCGTAATCTACTGATTTATATCAACCCAGAAAGCAGGAAAGTTTTGCGCTTAACGTCCACAATGTAACATCATGGTAATCAATTCACCCCACGCTAACCAGCGAACAGATCAATGAATTAATTATGCCCAATCAGGATTCAGCGAGGTATGTCAGCCGCCTCACCCGCGACACGCTGGCATTGGTACTGGCCGGGGGCCGCGGCTCCCGCCTGCAACAGTTGACGCAGTGGCGGGCCAAGCCGTCGGTGCCGTTCGGCGGCAAGTTCCGGATCATTGATTTTCCGCTGTCCAATTGCGTCAACTCGGGTATTCGCAAAGTTGGCATACTGACTCAGTACAAAGCGCACAGCCTGATCCAGCACATACAGCGCGGCTGGGGTTTCATGCGCGGCGAGTTGGGGGAGTTCGTCGAGTTGCTGCCGGCACAACAGCGGATGGAGACCTCGTGGTACATGGGCACCGCAGATGCCATCTACCAGAATATTGACATCATCCGTACACACAACCCGGAATTTGTACTGATCCTCGCCGGCGACCACATCTACAAGATGGACTACGGTACCATGCTCGCAGCGCACGTCGAGGCGGAGGCCGACATCACCGTTGGCTGCATGGAAGTGCCGCTTCACCAGGCACAGGCGTTCGGCGTAATGGCGATCGACGACGACTACCGCATTACCCGGTTTACCGAAAAACCCCCGGAGCCGGCCCCGATGTTCCCTGGCAGTGACCGCGCACTGGCCTCGATGGGCATTTATATCTTCCGCACCGAGGTGCTGCTGGAGGAATTATTTCGCGATGCGGACACCCCGGAATCCAGCCGGGATTTCGGTGCAGACATCATCCCGCACGCTGTCGACAGCCGTCGCGTCACCGCCTTTGCGTTTCGAGAAGACCCCGGCGGCCGCCCAGCCTACTGGCGCGATGTCGGCACGATAGATGCCTACTGGGAAGCCAATCTGGAACTGATTGACATCAGTCCGGAGCTCAATCTGTACGACCGCGATTGGCCTATCTGGACCTATCAGGATCAGGTGCCACCCGCCAAATTTGTGTTTGATGATGACGGGCGTCGAGGTTGCGCTGTCGATTCGATGGTTGCCGGCGGCTGTATCGTGTCCGGAACCTCGGTTCGCCATTCCCTGTTGTTCAGCAAAGTGAACATCCATTCTTTTTCCCACATCGAAGATTCACTGCTGCTACCGGAAGTCGAAATTGGTCGGCGCTGCGTCATCAGAAAGGCGATCATCGACAAAGGTTGCATCCTTCCTCCGAATACCGAGATTGGTGTCGATCCGCGGGCCGACGCAGAACGCTTTCATGTGTCTGCTGGCGGCGTAGTGCTGGTGACACCCGACATGCTGGGGCAGCGACTACACTATGTCAGATAAAGAACCTATGAAAGTGGTGCTGGTGTGGCACATGCACCAGCCCGAGTATCGCGACCTGCGCACAGGGGCGATACACCTGCCGTGGACATACCTGCACGCCATCAAGGATTATGTCGACATGGCAGCGCATCTGGAAGCGGTCCCGGCGGCGCGCGCTGTAGTGAATTTTGCGCCCATCCTGCTGGAACAACTGGAGAACTATGGGGAGCAGATCACCTCTTATCTCCAGGGACAGGGCGCCATTCGCGACCCGGTGCTGGCCGCTTTGGCCGAGCCGGCGCTGCCGGGGAACCAACAGACGCGGTTACGACTGATCCAAGACTGCATGCGCGCCAATCGCGAACACATGATTGATCGCCATGCGCCTTACCAGCGTCTCGCCACTATGGCGGACTGGTATGAAGACCACCCGCAAAGCCTCATCTACGCCTCCAACCAGTTTCTCGCTGACCTGCTGGTATGGTATCACCTGAGCTGGATGGCAGAGTCGGTACAACGCAGCGACAAGCGCATCGCCCAACTGCAGGAAAAAGCCTACAACTTCACACTGCACGATCGACGCGAGTTACTAGTGATCATCCTGGAACAAATCCAGTCGGTGATTCCGCGCTACAAAGCGCTGGCCGAAAGCGGCCAGGTTGAATTGTGCATGAGTCCTTACGCACACCCCATTATTCCACTGCTGTTGGATATGGACTCTGCACGCGAAGCCCTGCCCGATATCCATTTACCGATTGCCACCGAGTATCCGGGCGGCGTAGCACGCTCGCGATGGCATCTGAAAAACGGTCTTGAGGTGTTTGCGCGGCTGTTTGGCGTCAAGCCAATAGGGATATGGCCGTCCGAGGGCGGCGTAAGCCAGGCAGCACTTGAAATGTTCGCCGACAACGGTTTTAGCTGGGTCGCCAGCGGCGGTAGCGTGCTGCACAACAGCCAGCGGCAACCAGACACCTCTTGCACCCACAGGATCTTCCGTTTTGGCAGCGCTCCGATCAATTGCATCTTCCGCGACGACGGGCTTTCAGACCTGATCGGCTTCACCTACTCCAACTGGCACGCCGAAGACGCAGTGGCCAACCTGATTGGTCACATGGAAAATATTGCCGCAGTCTGTCCAGACAGGGACGACTGCCTGATTACCATTGCGCTCGATGGCGAGAACGCCTGGGAGTACTACCCCGAGAATGGCTATCACTTCCTGAATTTGCTCTATACACGACTGTCAGAGCATCCGAAATTGCGCCTGTCGACCATGCAGGAGTTTCTGCAGCAGAAATCACCCCAGCCGCTGCACGAAGAAAAAATCGTGGCTGGCAGCTGGGTGTATGGCACATTTTCCACGTGGATCGGAGACGCCGACAAAAACCGTGCCTGGGAGCTGTTGATTGAGGCCAAGAAAACCTTTGATGAACAACTCGCCCTGGGGCAGGTGCCAGCAGACACAATTGCGGCAGTTGAGAAGCAGTTGGCCATTTGCGAGGGCTCCGATTGGTTCTGGTGGTTCGGTAACTACAACCCTACCGGCACCGTGAGCCAGTTCGATCAACTGTTCCGCATGCACCTGTCCAATCTCTATCTCATGCTCAATGTCGAGGCACCGGCGTACCTGTCCGAAGTGATTTCTCGCGGTGGTGGCAATCCGAGCCGTGGCGGGGTGATGCGCCACCACAATGAATCGGACGAAGCGCAATGACACAATGCCTGTTGGACGCGCGCAGGGCAGGCGTTTTGCTTCATCCCAGCAGCCTCCCTGGCAGCGGTTTCTATGGCAGTCTGGGTGTGCAGGCGCTGCAGTTCATCGACCTGTTGCGCGATGCTGGCTTACAAATCTGGCAAGTATTACCCCTGGGTCCGACACATGCCGATCATTGCCCGTATCAGCTGATCTCGGTACACGCGGGCAATCCTGACCTGATCGATTTGCAGTGGCTGGTTGACCGCGGCTGGCTCAGCGCTGGTGAGGCCGAATCCGGCCTGAGTTCGTCCGCCGCCAAACTGCGCGCGCTGGCGCAGGCTAGTGCGGCTTTCTTCGCTGCAATGGCCAGATCACCTGACTCATGGGCAAGCCGCCACTATCAGGATTTTCTACAGCGATCGGGTTTCTGGCTGGAGGACTACGTCCGCTTTCAGGCATTTCGCGATGCGCTGGGTGGCCAGTCGTGGACCAGTTGGCCGCAGCCGCTGCGGCGCTACGAGGCGACGGCGTGTGAGGAATTTGCACAGTCGTTATCGACACAAATGGCAGTGTTACGCTTCCACCAATTCGTGTTTCATTGCCAGTGGACCGAACTGCGCGACTATGCCCATAGCAACGGCGTTTTGTTATTCGGTGATATGCCGATCTATGTGCATCTCGAAAGTGCTGACGTGTGGGCGCACCAAGCGTTGTTTAATCTGGATGAGGACGGTCATCCGATTACAGTAACCGGTGTGCCGCCTGACTATTTCTGCGCCGAGGGACAACTGTGGGGCAATCCGCAGTACAACTGGAGTGCCATGGAAGCATCGGGCTTTCACTGGTGGCTGGAGCGTTTTGCTTCGGCTGCACTGCAGCTCGATATCGTTCGCATCGACCATTTTCGCGCGCTGGACGCGTACTGGGATATTCCTGCTGCAGCCACCTCCGCTAAAGACGGTAAGTGGGTGGCGGCACCAGGCAAAGCACTGCTTTGCGCTGTGCGTAAAAACCATCCCGACCTGTGTCTGGTGGCGGAGAATCTCGGCACTATCAGCGCCGAAGTCGAAACACTGCGCGCGCAGTTCTCGCTGCCTGGCATGCTGATACTGCAGTTCGCCTTCGATGGCAACCCGGAGAATCCCTACCTGACCCACAGGCATAGTGTTGGCGACATTGTCTATACCGGAACACATGATAACGACACCACACTGGGTTGGTTCGAGAGCCTCGATAACGACACCAAAGAGCGCGTCTACCGCTATTTCAATTATCCGCAGGAAAGCATGCCGTGGATGCTGATCCATCAGGCGATGGCCTCCCCTGCCAACACAGCGATTGTGCCGTGGCAGGATTATCTGGGATTGAATGGGCTGCACCGTATGAACACCCCCGGCACGCGCGAGGGTAACTGGTTATGGCGATTTACCTGGGACCAGGTACCGACAGACCTCGCGGAGCGCATCCATACACTGCTGCAAATTACCCACCGGCTACCCTCAACAGTCCCCTTGGACAGCAGTGGCAATAGCATGCAGCCTGCGGTCAGCACCAGTTGAATTACGCCGGTCCATCGCGGATGTATGCCGGCTAAAAAAGTTGCTACCATGCCGCATCACCGCATTGCCTAACCACCGCGCCTTACACGCCGCGCGATATCAGGAGACAGCCATGGCCGAACCAGCGCAAACCCTGCCCCCGGTAGAAGAAATATTCAACCCCCATTCCAAAGAGTACATGAACAACCCGATACCGCAGTGTCTGGCGCTCGCGCAACGCGGCCCTCTGGTCTGGTACGAGCCGTGGCAGGCATGGATCATGACGCGCATGGACGACATCATGGCCTGTTGGAAGAGCGAGCCGCTGTCCTCGGATTTCTACGACTGGGAATTTGCGCCCGCCAGACCACCCAGGGAGCAGTGGACTAACTTTGAACGCGCGCTGATCGGTCATAGCCTGCTCGCGGATCACGACCATCATCGACTGGTGCGCCGCGTGACTGCGCCCGCGTTCTCACGCAACGTGGTTGACAGGATACAGGCCAAGATCGAACCGGAGGTCAAGAAACTGTTTGATCAACTGGGCACGCCGGAGGTATTCGATTACCGCGAGGAAATCGCATTTCACATTCCCTTCATTTCCATTACTCGCATGGTTGGCATTCCGGAAAAATACTGGCCAGAGATCAAACAGGTAATCACCACCTTCACCGAGACCTGGAATCCGACAATCTCTGACGAGCAGCGCGAGAGCGCCCGTCAGGATAGCAACCGCGCCATAGACATCATCAAGAAGGTCATTGCCGAACGGCGCAATGCACCACAGCAGGATGATTTTCTCAGCACCTTGCTGCGTATCGAAGCGGAGAATGACGGTTTTGAGGAAGGCGATATCATCACCCTGATCCTGGCGCTGATCGGTGCCGGCGCAGACACAACACTGGTGGCGCAACAATGGTCGGTCTATGCGCTGCTGAAGAACGATCGCGACCAGATTGCCAAAGCGCTGGCTTCGCCAGAGAGCTTCAGCAATGCATTCTGCGAAATCAATCGCTGGGGTGTCTCCTCCAAAATGGGTTTTGCCCGCTACGCCCCGCGCGATATGGAATTTATGGGAGAACACCTGCGCAAGGGCGTAATGGTACTGATGATGCCGCACCTGAAGGACCACGATCCTAACTACTATGAAAACCCGGAGCGCTTCGATGTGGAGCGCGTGTTTGAACCGGATGCTATGTTTGGTTATGGCCCGCGCTTCTGCATCGGTGCCGCACTGGCCAAACGCCAGCTTTACCTGACCATCTCGGAACTGTTCAAACGCTTTCCCGATGTGGAATTGGCTGAGGAACCGGAGCGCGATGACACCGATCACAACGCGGTAGTGTTCAAGCGGCTATTGCTGAAAACCAACCTGCACTGACACAGTGCGGGCAACTAACACCGGGCAGCGGCACTCCGGCGAGAAAAAACGATAAAAATGCTGAGCCCACGTCGACTCAGGGCGAAAACACGGAGGTAAAACCATGAAACGCTACACGCTAATTATCAGCCTGCTCGCTGCACTGCCGGCATGGGGCGCAACACTGCTGGTAAAAGACCCTGCAGGCAATCCGCTGCCGCTGGCAATGGTGACAAGTACCCCCGAGCTCAGCACAAAACCCGACCTCAGCGATGATGGCTACGCGCCAGACGGTGTAACCAATACCACACCCACCGTAGTCACCCGCTTTACCAATGCCTCGGGGATCGTCAATCTGGATGACCCGCAAATGCCCACCAGCTACCGGGTGCGCGCCCAGGGGTATGTCGACAGTTATTTCACTGAAATTCCGCAGGAAATAACGCTGCAGGCGATGAACAAAGAGCAGCTGGTAGCCAGCTACCCCTCCAACGTGTGGCTGTCGCAACTGACCTTCGGCGGCGACGTCGATCTGAAAAAACGCTTCGAGTTAAATTGTGCGTTTTGTCACCAGCAGGCGTCTCCATTTATGCGCAATGAACGCAGCGAAGAGGAATGGCTCACCGTGATTGAGCGGATGGGCACCTATGGCGCGCGCCTGCCCGAAGCGGACCACCAACGCGTGGCACAGTTGCTGCGCGAGGAGTACCGCACCCTGCGTGAAAACCCCGAGACCATTCCGGCGCCACGCCCATGGGATAGTTACCTGTCGGGTGTCGAGATCACGGAATGGCCAATAGGCGACGGGTTTTCACAGATGCACGATTTCCTGCTGCACCCGAACGGCTTTGTGTATATCGGCGATAACCTGTTCGACCGTCTGTATGAGGTAGACCCCGACACCGGTGAATACACTGTGTATAAAGTGCCTCACGCACCGGACATGACCCTCGGTGGCATTATGGGGCACCGTTTCAAGGTCTTTCCCAAAATGTACAACTATATGGGCGTACATTCACTTGCCGACTCCAAAAAGGACGGCAACATTTTCATCACGCCCTCCATGCAGCAGGCACTGCTGGAATTCAACGTGACCACCAAGGAGTTCACCACGCACCTGATGCCCGGTGGCTACTATCCTCACACCATACGGGTTGATGCCAAGGACCGCGTCTGGTTTACCCTCGCGCTGTCCTCGCAGGTTGCGATGTATGATCGCCAGAAAGATACCTTCACGCTCTACGACCTGCCGGCGCGCAGCGTGCTGGAATGGCTGACGTTCAAGTCGCTGCCAGTGATGTTCTGGATCGATCCGAAGTACCGCCCGCTGCCCTCCCCTGACAATGTATCCACCGGACTGCCCATGCCGTATGGCATTGATATCGCGCCCGATGGCACGGTGTGGGTGGCCAGGCTGTATGCAAATGACCTGGCGAAAATCGATCCGCCCAGCGGCGAAGTCACCATGATTGATTTTCCCTACAACGGGCCACGACGATTGCGCATCGATGCGGACGGCGTGCTGTGGCTGGTCGCCTTCCAGGATTCGCTGCTGGTCAGTTACGATCCGCAGACCGGTGTATTCAAGGATTATCCGCTGCCGGTAATCAATGAAATTCCCTACGCGTTGAACGTCGACAAAGAGCGCCGCATTGTTTGGGTCAACGGCAACCAGTCGGACACATTACTGGCGTTTGATATCGCCACCAGTACCTGGAAAGTGTATCCGATGCCGCGTCAGCGCTTCTTCAGCCGCGACATTGAGATAGAGGAGGACGATGGCGCGATCTTCACCACCAACTCCCATTTCCCCACGTGGCAGTCGGAGGGTGGTGTGCCCACCCTGCTGCGGATTCGACCGCTGCCAGCAGTAACAGAACAACTGCCGTGAAAAAGCTGTTCGCATGGCTGCTGCTCGCTCTGGTGCTCGCAACAGTCGTAGTCGGCGTCAGCTTGCTGCTGATGGATGCACCGGGAAAAGCGCTGGAAGCACTGGTCATTCGCCACGCTGACAAACTGCCTCTGGCGTATTTCGGCGAGCGACTGTTCGATAAACACTGCGCCTCCTGCCACGACAACCCCGCGATGCATGCACCGACGCGTGAAGCGCTCGCCGGATTTTCCAAGGAGAGCATTCTGGTCGCCCTGGAGTTCGGCAAGATGCAACCGATGGCTGCTCACCTGCGCCAACAGGAGCGGTTTTTGATCGCCACCTACCTCGCCGGAGGCGGTCAGGACACGCAGGAGTGGATCGCGCAGCATCGCTGCACTGCCCAGGACAGCAGCGCGGCAACGCAGTACGTGACCGACTGGGGCCTGGGCACGCACAATCGTCGCTTTGCCGACAACGACAGTGCTGGCATAAACCGGCAGAACGTCGCCAGCCTGCAGCTGGTCTGGGCCCTCGGGTTTCCCAAAGTGACCGATATGCGCTCCCAGCCGGCGATTGTCGGTGACACCCTGTACTTCGGCGACAAGACCGGCAATCTCTATGCACTGGACCGCACCAGTGGCTGCGTACGCGCTCACACCAAAGTGTTCAGCGGCATTCGTTCGGCAATGACGGTAGCGAACCTGCCCGATGGGCAACAGCTGCTGGTGTTCGCCGATTCGCTGGCGACAGTGTTTGCTGTCGATCCGCAGAGTTTTGAAATTGTCTGGCAACATTCGGCACGACTGTTCGACACCTCGGTGATCACCGGTTCGATCAGCTACTACGACAACCGTTTATTCGTACCGATCTCCTCGTTTGAAGTTGCCGCTGCCGGCAGTCCCAGCCATATCTGCTGTAAGTCCCACGGCGGCGTCATAGCACTGCAGGCCGATAGCGGCGAGCCACTATGGCAATGGCACGCCACAGAAGCGGCTACCTTGCAGGGTCACAATACGGTCGGTCAGGAGCAATACGGGCCTTCAGGTGCGTCGGTGTGGACCACGCCCGCAATCGATGCCAAACGCAACCGACTGTACATCGGTACCGGTGAAAACCTCACCCACCCCGCCACCGATACCTCCGATGCGATTATCGCACTGGATATGGATAGCGGGGCTATGGTCTGGAAATTTCAGCCCACCGCAGGCGATGTGTGGAATGCTGCCTGCCTGAACAACGGCGCCAATTGCCCGACCAATCCAGGCGGTGATTTTGACTTCGGCGCATCGGTGATCATCACTCAACGGCAGGATGGATCGGCACTGCTGCTGGCCGGGCAGAAATCAGGCGAGGTGTTTGCGCTCGATCCCGACCCCCAGGGTAAAGCCGGTGAAGTTTTGTGGCGGCAGCGCGTCAGCCTGGGTACTACCAATGGCGGTATCCACTGGGGAATGGCAGTGGCCGGCCAGCGCCTGATTGTGCCTGTGGCAGACCCTGAGCGCGACCGGCCCGGCTATACCCCGAAACCGGGCCTGTATGCGCTGGACGTGAACAGTGGCAATCTGCTCTGGCAACACAAAGTTGAACGCGGTTGCGAGATCGCCGAGGAAAACAAACCACTGATCGGCCTGGAAAACCTGCGCTCCGCCGTGAAACCCGATCTGGCACAATTGTATCTCTGCTCGTTTTTTTATGGGCTGTCGGCAGCTGCGCTGGCGACTCCGGAGATTGCCTTCAGCGCGGGGTTGGACGGCAAATTGCGCGCCTACGACATTACCAATGGCGAGATATTATGGCAGGTGCGAACCGCTGAGCCCTTCGATGCAGGCAATGGCATAAAAGCGCATGGAGGTGCGATCGATGTCGGTGGCCAGGTCGTGGCCGGCGGCTGGCTGTATGTACAATCCGGTTATTCGATGTTCGGGCAGCTGCCGGGTAATGTGCTGCTGGCCTACCGGGTGTCGCAGGATCAACCGGCAGCTGCCTCACCGTAAAGGGCCTGTCAGGTTGGCCTACACTTAACGCTCGGCACAATGTGAGTCGCAAAGCCGACATCACCCACACTTACAAAGGAGATATGTTATGGACCAACCCAAACGTGCCGCCGACTCCCCCTACGGCGTACTGGTCAAGGCCGGCAACGCCTATTTCTGGTGCGCCTGCGGGCTCAGCACTACGCAACCGTTTTGCGACGGCTCGCATAAAGACACCGGCTTATCGCCGGTGCGCTACAACGCCACTGAGGACGCCAAGGTATTTTTCTGTGGCTGTAAAGCCACGGCAAGCCAGCCGCTCTGCGATGGCAGTCACAGTAGCAAGTAGCGATGACTATCAGGCGCAACAAGTAGTTGCAAACGTTCGCCGAGATATACCAGTGCGCCTGTGAGCGTCAGGGCGGTGCATCCACACTCGCCAAACTGATGCCCAAAGTCCTCAGCCCGCAGGCGCTGGCTCGCAGCGCAAGCGATCGCTGGCTGGCGCAGATGACCCGCTGCATTTTTCAGGCGGGATTCGTATGGCGGGTAGTTGATCATAAATGGGATGATTTCGAAGACGTATTTTTCGGTTTCCCACCACACAAAATCGTCATGCTCAGCCCGGAACAGATCGACCGCTTTGCCAGTAACCCGCGTATTATCCGCAACCGCCAGAAAGTATTGAGCGTGCAAGCGAATGCGCAGTTCATTCTGGATATCGAGCGAGAGCACAAGCGCTTTGGTGCTTTCATCGGGCGTTGGCCTGCCCAGGACCTGATCGGATTGTTTGCGTTGATGAAGTCGCGCGGCACCCGTCTCGGAGGGATGACCGGGCAGCGAGTACTGCGCAATATGGGTAAAGACACGTTTATCATTACCGCAGATGTGGTGCGCTGCCTGCAACATGGCGGCCTGGATATCAGCGATTACCCGACCAGTAAACGTGAGCTGAAACTGATTCAGGACGCATTCAATCAGTGGCACCAGGAAAGCGGTATTCCGTACAGCCACATCAGCAGGATCTGTGCGCTGTCGCTGTAAATTCCACGCGGGTGCCATTGCAAATCGCCGCACCAGAGGGGTTGCAGCAGTCAAAACCAGCGGGAAATATTGATACAGGTCAAGGGAATGTGCCCGCCACGCCGTCCTTAGCCGATTTGAGGTATGAGGCGTTTAGTTGGCGCGCGCATAGTGAGGCCAACAGTCTCCACTCGATAGCGAGGATTCACCATGAACGCACCCCAACTTAGCCAGACCGAACAGTTGTACAAAGCTGCGCACAACCTGCTGCCTGCACTGCGCGAGCGCGCTCAGGAAACCGCCAGACTCGGACACTTGCCTGAGGCGACCATCACAGCGATGCAGCAAGCCGGTTTCTTCCGCATCATGCAACCAGCGCGGTACGGCGGTTTCGAACTCGACCCTGAAGTGTTCTTCAAGGTGCAGATGATTCTTGCCGGTGCGTGCATGTCCACCGCCTGGGTACTGGGTGTCGTGGCGATTCACAACTGGCAACTAGGCCTGTTTGACGACCGTGCACAGCGCGACGTCTGGGGCGAGGATGACTCAACCCTGATTTCCTCATCGTACATGCCGGTGGGTAAAGTCGAGCATGTGGATGGCGGTTACCGACTGTCCGGTCACTGGGGATTCTCTTCCGGTTCCAAACACTGTCAATGGGCATTCCTCGGCGCGATGGTGCCACCGAAAAACGCCAGCGAAGCCCCGGACTATCGCACTTTTCTGGTACCTATCAGCGACTACACCATCGTTGAGAACTGGGATGTCAGTGGCCTGGAAGGCACCGGCAGCCACGACATCGTGGTAGAGAACGCGTTTGTGCCCGAATACCGCACGCACCGGTCTGTACACGGCTTTGAGTGCAACAGCCCCGGCAACGCGGTGAATACGCACTATATTTTCCGCCTGCCTTTCGGCCAGATTTTCGTGCGTGCAGTGTCTTCCTCGAGTATCGGCTGCCTGCAGGGCATCATCGACAACTATATTGCAGTAAACAAGGATCGCGTGGGACTGAACGATGGCAACAAGATTGCGACTGACCCGGATGCGCAAATGGCATTGGCCGAAGCGGTAGCAACAGTCGATGAATGCGAAACGGTCATGTTCCGTAATTTCGACGCGATGGTGGCGGCGGCGAAGTCTGGCAGCACACTGCCCATGGAAGAACGTATCAAGATGCGCTTTGACGCGGCTCTGGTATCACGCAAATGCACGGACGCTATCAATAAGATGTTCATATCCTGCGGCGCGCAGGGCATTTTCCGTAATCACCCGCTGAACCGCGCATGGCTGGATATCAATGCCGGTAGAACCCATGTGGCCAACAACCCATTCAAATTCGGCCGCAACCTGGGCGGAACGATGATGGGTGGCGCGAATGGCGACTTCTTCCTCTAGACAGCGGCAGATGTGATCAATGGGTCGCTGCGCCGTCAAGCGTTGTGATCTGTTGATCCAAATCAAGAAAAGCGATTTAAGGACTGCATCTCGTCCGTTGAGACTATGGCGGCGGTTGCGACTGCGCTGAATAATCCTTAACAGAGAATTTGTCGCCACTGGAGACCGAACACATGACCGCTATCGAAAAAAACACCGAAAAAAAGCGCGAACCCTATATCATCAAAGCCGATGAACGACCGGAGCGCTATGCGCGTGGCTGGTACGTGATCGGCGACGCGGGCAGCGTCAGCCACAAACCGCGCGAATTGAAAGTCTTCGGCACCAAGCTGGTGGCTTATCGCGGCAAGGAGGACAACGAGGTTCATATTCTGGATGCCTACTGCCCACATATGGGCGGCGATCTGTGCGGCGGTGAAGTAAAAGGTAACTCGGTGATATGCCCTTTTCACCTGTGGAGTTGGGGCAGCGATGGCGTATGTGATCACATCCCGTATGCCAAGAAAATTCCCGACAAGGCGGTGATCAAGTCGTGGCCGACGCTGGAGAAAAATGGCCTGATCTTTGTATGGCAGGATCCGGAGGGCAATGACCCGATACCCGAACAGGAACCGGAACGCCAGGAGGACTGCTACTCCGGGCAGTGGACCAATTGGCAGATGGCAGCAATCCCCATCAAGTCGTTGGGTCGGGAACTGGTGGACAACATGGCGGATATGGCGCATTTCGGCCCTATCCACTATTCAAAGGTAAAATCATTCAAGAACCGTATGGAAGGGCACAAGTTTGTGCAGTACATGGTGGGCGGCCACCAGATACTCACGGAAGGCGACGGCGGTCTTATCACCAGCGTAGCCACCTATGAGGGGCCGGCCTACATGACCACCACCATGACCGGCTTGATGGACGGGCACCCAATGACCACGCATCTGCTGGTGAGCCACATACCGGTGGATATGAACAATTTCATCATTAACTTCGGTGTCATGATGAAGAAGGACCCCAATGTATCCGAAGCAGGCAACAAAGCGATGGTCGAGGAGTACACCGAGAAAAACATTGAGTCATTCCATCAGGACGTGGCGATCTGGAACAACAAATGCATTATCGACAATCCCCTGATGTGTGATGGTGATGGCCCTATCCATCTGGTGCGCAAGTGGTATAGCCAGTTTATGTCAGATGTGGCAGATATTCGCGAAGACCAGGTGCGGGCGCGGGAACACGTCACAGTGGAAGGCCCGAGTGTCGAAGAGGTCATCGCTGCCATGCGCTAGGTTTCTGCCGTAGAATGCCCGCTGTGTGAAGATGTTCACAGATCGTGTGTATATCGCAACTATTCACCTCGTTGGCTGATGCAATCTGCGATTTTTTGATCCAGACTGAAATCAGGGCGAAATACCTAAAAAGAGGAGAACGCGATGACATCGCAACGAGCTTCATTCTACTCCCGGGATCCGGACCGCCTGGTTCGCGATAAGGCTGATCCGAGCAAGAAAAAATATCTGGGAATTGAGCGGCGTATGGAAAATCGTCGCGAGACACAGGACAGAAGGGTCGAAGTACGTTTCGACCTGACGAAAAAAGACCGACGCCAAAATGAAGGCCGTCGCGAAGGCGACGCTGCTCTCAAGTTCTGGTAGTCCTTTTGTAGCCGCCACTCCCGGCGGTGTGTGCGCCGGTAAACCGTTTACTGGCGCAATTGCACGTGGCACAGAAACAAAGTGGCAGTCAACAGGATTACTGCACCGCCCTGATGGGCATTGGCAAACGCCACAGGCACATGCAGCAATAAGGTGGAGATACCCAAACCCACTTGCACCCACAGCGCCAGAACCAGCAGCACCGCTCCGAACTTGCCGCGACCGCCGGAGGCGTTGCGATAAGCGAAAAACGCAAACAGAGTCAGCAATACGAAAAGCACGTAAGCCAGCATACGGTGATTGAACTGTATGGTGGTGATATCCTCGAACATCGCCAGCCACGCTGGCGTGGTCGTGTAGAGCCCTGGCGGTATGAATGTATCGCCCATGAGCGGCCAGGTAGGATAGGCCAATCCAGCACGGGTACCGGCTACCATGCCACCCGACAGTATCATCAGGTAGACCAGCGCAACCAACACCAGACTCCAGCGCGCATAGCGTCCGCGTTCGCTCCGGATAAGACTGTCTCTGGTGAATAGCAGATCAAAAGCCAGCCATACCATATAGCCATAGATAGCAACGGCAACTCCCAGATGGGCTGTCAGCCGATACTGGCTGACGCGGGGATTTTCCACCAGACCACTTTTTACCATGTACCAACCCAGCAGACCCTGCAGCGCGCCGAGAAAAAACAGGGTTATCAGGCCGGGTGCCAGTCCCGGCCGCAAACGTCCTCGCAGCGCGAAATAGATCAGCGGCAGCGCAAAAATAACGCCAATCAGCCGCCCCAGTAACCGGTGCAGATACTCGTACATGAAGATGGACTTGAAGGCGTGCAGGCTCATGCCCTGATTCACCTTCTGGTATTCAGGAAACTGTTTGTACTTGTCGAAAGTGGACTGCCAATCCTGCTCAGTCAGCGGCGGAATGGCGCCTAACAGGGGCTTCCACTCCACGATCGACAAACCGGAGTGCGTGAGACGGGTGGCACCGCCCAGCAAAATCATGGCGAAAATCACCGCAGCACAAAATAGCAGCCATCGCGCCACCTGACGGTCGTAGCGCAGTTGTTCAGTGTTCGTCATAGCATTCTGGTCGTCGGTAAAAGGGGCGTGATTATAACCGAATTGCGCGCCGATCAGGGCACACCTAAAGCATCAAGCAGCCGGATCACCTTCCACCATTTTAATTTCCAGCGGCTGCGTGGTATCGAGGTGAATGTCTCGCTGCGGGAAGGCAATCGATATATCCGCCTCTTTAAAACGTCGATTTATAGCAAGGCGCAGTTCGCTGTCCACGCCCAAACGCTTATCCAGCTGTTCGATAAAATAGCGTAGCGATATCAGCAAGCTGTTGTCGCCAAACTCGTCGAAGGTGACTGAGGGCTCTGGTTCAGCGAGCACCAAGGGGTGTTTTTTCGCTACGTCGCGCACGATCTCCAGAGCCTCGTCCATATCGGTACCATAGGCGGCACCTACCTGAATCACTCTGCGAGTTACTGAATCGGACAACGACCAATTCAGCAGGCGGCTGGTGATAAATTCCTTATTGGGAACCAACAGCTCGCGTCGATCAAAATCCCGGATAGTGGTCGCACGCATCTGGATTCTGGTGACAGTTCCGGAAACATCGCCTACGGTGACGGTATCGCCCAGGCGTATCGGCTGTTCAAAAAGAATAATCAGGCCGCTGATAAAATTTGCCACGATTTCCTGCAGACCAAAACCAATACCCAGGCTCAGTGCTGCCACCGCCCATTGCAGCGATGACCAGCTGACACCCAGCGCACCGACCACAAAAATCACCAGCAACAGTGTTGAGGCGTACTGGAACACCCGTGCCAGGGCATAGGCAGAAGCAGGTGCCACTTTGATTTTCTGCCGCAGGAATATTTCCAGCAGGCCAGGAATCCGGCGCAGCGCCACCCAACCAACACCGGCAAACACCAGCGCCCTGGACAGATCAGCAAGCGACACCGGGTCTGCGACTTCACGACCATCGATCACCGTTGTCTGATGCCAAAGGCTGACGGAATCCAGCAAACCGAGCGCCGGAAAAATATCGGACCATATCCATGCAGTCCCCAGGAAGCCTGCTATCAGGGTGAGCAGATTCAGCAGCTTGGTACCCTGGTCGTTCAGCAACTCCGGATCATTCTCCAGAATTTCATCTTCGACACTGATTTCCGCCTCTCCGTGCTCTGCCTTGGCTTGCTCCTGCCGCACATCAAAGGCCATGCGCCGCCGTGTCAGACTCAACCAACGCAGGCCCAGTTCGTGCAGTATCAGAATGCAACTGAGCAGGACAAATGTCCTGATCAACATCAGCGCAATTTCGTTTGCAGTAAATGTGTATCCCAGAAAGACTGCAAGAATTGCCGCCACCGGTATCCAGAACAGCAGTTTGCGCACAACCCTGCTCCAAAAGGGATTCTCAACACTTGCCGAATCGCGAAAAATCAGCTGGATTTTACTTTGCACAAATTCAGGCAGCCGCAGGAAGAAGTGAGCTATGGAGAACAACACGAAGACTACCGCCATCGTTCCGAGAGGCCCGCCGACGGCCCTGGGGTACAGGGTGAGGAAAAAACCGACCAGGAACGCACTGGGCAGTAGCGTCAGTTCCAGCGCGAGAATTCGACGTGAAATGAGAGAAACACGGCTGCTGGGCCAGCGAAAGTGCATATCCACCAAGCCTTTGGGTAACAGCGCAATACGCAGAAATTCCAGGCCCCAAAAATAGAACGATGTACGCAGCATCGGCTGATACAACGCAGTCGCCAATTCGGACTCCTTGTCCTGCATTTGGAACAGCCAGGCTGCCACCATCGTCAATAGCGGCCACTTCAGGGATAACAGGATCGACAGACCCAACGCCTGTGCGGTGTTGGCGAAATTGTCGGAACGCACGTAGCCAACCTGTTTGCCGCTTTCGATCAGCTGCCGTTTTATGCGCCGCGTATAGTAAATCAGGATCAGTACCACAAGCAGCAACACCATGGTAAGCGGTTGCTTAACCATTTCTCCTGGCATACCTCTCAACAACGTCAGCCAGCGCTCAGCAGCGAAAATTTCGTCAATCTGTTTAAGCAGCTCTGTCTGATCGGTGTGAAAAAGACCGAACCGGTCGCGTGAGGGAATCCACAGCAATCGTGCTGAAATGAAATCGCGATAAGCATTCACCGCCACATCGTAACGGCGCAACGCGAAATCGAGATCTCCCAACGCCAGCGCATAGGTATTCTCAAGATCAATGGCTTTGCGCAACAAATCGCGCCGACTGCGCACTAATTTATTCAGATCATCCTTTACCTCGGCAACGACCTGCGGCGGCAGCCCCGCGACAAGACTCTCGATATATTCCGAGCGGTTGCGCAGTAGTCGACGCTCTTCCTCAAATTCGACCTGTCGCAGACTCGAAGCCTGAATTGCGTCGGCGTTAGCCTCGATTTTATTGCCAATTTCGCTTTGATTCGGCAGCTGAGCCTGACGGTCGCGCAATATCTCACCCACCGCCGTACTCATGCCCAACAACGCCAGCTTATGCTCAATTGACGTCAGGTCCGCTTCAAGCTGCTCGGCCTTTGATTTGGTGCTGGAATCCTGCTTCTCGGCATCATCAATTTCTTCATTGCGCACAGTAAAGGTTTTTGCGAGTTGCACGTTGCGGTCTGCCAGCTGCCTGATCAGTTCGTGCTTGTTTTGGGTTTCAGCCAGCACCAGGTCTGCTGCCGCCAGAGCCTGCACGGCCTGGTCCTGACGCAGCTCATTTACTCGCTGCGCCATCGCCTCTGCGCGTTTCTCAAGCTGAACGATCTCATAACTGGTTTGGTCCAGCCGGGCCTTCAGTAGCTCAAGCCGCATGGGCTGGCTGAGCAGCTCTTCCTCCAATGCGGTTTTCTCAGCTGCGACACTGGCATATTGTGCCTCGGCCAACCACAGCGCCGCCTCGTCTTTGCTGCCAGACGGATTTTCTCTGTTCGCCACATCCAGTTGCGACTTCAGGTCCGTCAACAGGTCCGCCAGTTCAGCTATACGTGTGCGAATCTCTGCCGGGCGCTGGGGGATAGCATCAACTGCGGCCCGGATATCCACCAGCTGGCTCTTTTTTGCATCGAGCTCTGACTTGTCTACCAGAATTATTTGTTCCAGCTCAGCCAGTGAAGTTGACTTCGATACACTCACCGCCTTCTGGGGAGCGCTGTGCAGCGCGACGAGTTTTTCCTCGATCGCCTCGGCTTCTTTCACAGCATTGGCACGGGACTGGATATAACCACTGGTCTGCAGACGAAATTTTTCGAGATTGGACAGGGCTTCACGGGTATCGGCGTACGACTTGAGCAGTGCGGCGCGCTGTGGGTCGTCTTCGGGTAAATTTGCGGTAACACGCGCAACCGCAGCATCGAGTTGCGCTACCGTCACTGCGGGTGCTACAGCCTGACCCCAGGCAAGCGTGGTGGACAACAACGTCCACAAAATGAGTACTCTTAACATGCGCTCCCCTGAATAGCCCACACCACCATTGACCTGAAGTGCCCCATGGTGTTCTGGGGACACTCTATACCGGATGCCCGAAAGTGGCCAGCGCGTGCCGCGCTGGCGTAGAATGCGCGTCCACTAAACTCACTGCGCGCAGTTATGCCTTTACTACGACTCGACTCCATTCACCTGCAATACGGTACTCAGGTGCTCCTCGACGACATCAACCTGAGCATAACGCGCGGTGAAAAGCTGGGGCTGCTGGGGCGTAACGGTGCGGGCAAAACGACACTGCTCAAAGTACTGGCAGGCGAACTCACTGCCGACTCCGGTGAGCGCTGGGTGCGACCCGGCGTACGCATCGCACGCCTGCAGCAAACGCTTCCAGATGCAGACCACCTGTCAGTTTATGACGTAGTGGCAGCAGGCCTGGCTGACGCCGGCCGCTTGTTGAGTGAGTATCACCGATTGATACAGGCCGATCCACCCGCTGATATGGCGGTACTATCCCGCGTGCAACAGCAACTGGAAGCTGCCGATGGCTGGCAGCTACAACAGCGTGTCGAGACGACCCTGAGCCAGTTACAGCTACCTGCAGAAGCGTGCATGGGTGAACTTTCCGGCGGCTGGCGGCGCCGGGTCGCCCTGGCACAGGCACTGGTCAGTCAGCCGGATTTGCTGTTGCTGGACGAACCGACCAACCACCTGGACATTCCAGCTATCCGCTGGCTGGAAGAACAGCTCACTAACTTTCAGGGTGCGATCATCCTGATTACCCACGACCGGCGTTTTCTGCAAAATGTGGCCAACAGCATTGCCGAACTCGACCGTGGTCACCTCACCCAATGGCGCGGGGATTACCAGGGCTTCCTCAGTCACCGCGAACAACAATTGCAGGCCGAGGAACGCGCCAACGAGCTGTTCGACAAGAAACTGGCGCAGGAAGAGGTGTGGATCAGGCAAGGCATCAAGGCGCGCCGCACCCGCAATGAAGGCCGTGTACGCGCATTGAAGGCGCTGCGCACCGAGCGACAAAATCGCCGCGAGCGCACCGGCAGCGCCACTTTTGCGGTGGAGGGCTCCGGGCAATCGGGGAAAATCGTTGCTGAGTTGAAACACGTCTCGAAGAATTTCGCAGACAAGTGTGTACTGCGAGATGTTTCTACCATCATCCAGCGCGGCGACCGGGTTGGTATCGTCGGACCCAATGGTGCCGGCAAATCCACACTGGTGAAACTGCTGTTGGGCCAGCTGACTCCGGATGCCGGGACAATTACCTTTGGTAGCAAGCTGGAGGTAGCCTACTCCGACCAGTTACGCGACCAACTGGAACCGCAGAAGAACCTCATCGACAATGTGTGCGGTGGACAGGACTTCATCGAGATCAATGGCAAACGGCGCCACGCGATTTCATATCTGGGCGATTTCCTGTTCAGTCCGGAGCGCGTGCGCACGCCGGTAAAGGCCCTGTCCGGAGGTGAACAGAATCGCGCCATCCTCGCCAAATTGTTCAGCAAGCCGGCCAATCTGCTGGTGCTGGACGAACCGACCAACGACCTGGATATCGAAACGCTGGAACTGCTGGAGGAAATCCTTCTCAATTTCGACGGCACGGTTTTATTGGTAAGCCACGACCGGGATTTCATGGACAACGTGGTAACCAGCCTGCTGGTGCTTGAGGGAGACGGCAGCGTAACCGAGCACGCCGGTGGTTACAGTGATCTGGAAGCGAGGATGCGTGCCAGCACGCCATCGCAGGACGGAACACGCACAGACAAGTCCAGTGACCGCCCGTCCAACAATGCAGCCGGCAATAGCGCGGCAAAAAAAACCAAACTCTCCTACAAAATGCAACGCGAACTGGACAGCCTGCCCGGGATCATTGAGAAACTGGAGCAGCGGCAACAGGCACTGGAAGAGACCATTGCTGCGAGTGATTTCTACCAGGGCGAGCGCGCGCTGGTGGAGCAGGTGCTGGCCGAGCTGGAAAGTGTGCAGACGGAGATGGAGAATACGTTCGAACGCTGGGCCGCGCTGGAAGCTGGCGAGCCCTAGACGTACCCGGCGTGCGACGGAATTATGATCTCGCTACAATGACCACCCGCAGGGTCGAACTGTGCACACCCTGTGCACTGACAACGATGAGGCCATGAGCAGCTACCAGCAACAGATCCACGGTCCAGCCAGGGACATTGACATTGAATTCTGGAGAACACCGGAAGGCGTCAGCGTGCCTGATGACGAGCTCCGCTTCTTGCTGGTGCCGGATGCGGTGGAAGCACTGGCAGTATTTGAGCTAGCGCAGCAGGTGCATGACTACCAGAAAACACATTCACCTTCGAGCGCGGCAATAACCCGTGCCCTGATGGCCACTATGGGCGGCATGCTGCCGGGAATCCTGCTCTACGACCACCTCGCCAAGGGGCGCGTCCAGGGCACGCCGGAGATCACGTTTGGCACGGTTGGCGTCTCGCTCTACAAAGGCCCCGATGAACGTTTCGACAGCCCGCGGGTACAGCACGCTGTTTCGATACCCGTGCAGGATGAAATTGTACTGGTGATCGATGACCTCGGGGATCGGGGTGACACCCTGCAATTCCTCTCACGGTATATCGCTGAGCAGGGCGCGAGACAGGTACTGACTCTGGCACTGTATATGAAGCCGCAGGCGATGCGCTCGTGTCCAGTCGACTTTTATTTCGGGGAGGTGTCGCAGGACACCTGGATCATCACACCACGCGAATGCGTTGAGACACTGATCAAGCGCGTGCCTGTGTGGCGGCAACGCGGGGCGGATCAGACAGAATGCTACCGACGGCTAGTCGACCTGATCGGCTATCCACCAGCGCTGACCGAGTACTACCTGAACCGGGTCTTCGCCTGCGGCTAGAGTACACTGGCAACCGATTGCGCGACATATTCGAGATTGCGCGCATTGATGCCTGCCACGTTGATGCGAGATGAATCCAGCATATACACAGCGTACTCCTTACGCAGACGCACCGCCTGCTCGGCGCTAAGGCCGAGAAAGGAAAACATGCCCTTCTCCCGTTCGATAAACGCGTAATCTCCACCGCAACTTGTTTCCAGCGCCTGGCGTAGTTTGCTGCGCAGACCGTTGATGCGCTGGCACATGGTTGTCAATTCGGCACGCCACAGACGTCCCAGACGCTCATCGTTGAGAATGCGCCCCGCCAACAGTGCACCGTGTGCCGGGGGCATGGAGTAAACGCGACGCGCTGCAACCTGCGCCTGACTCAGCACTGCGCGCGCGTTCGCCGCATCGCTGCAGACAAAAATAGTTGCCCCAGTGCGCTCGCGGTACAGCCCGAGATTTTTCGAACAGGATGCAGCCACTATTACCTCCGGCAGGCGCGCAACCAGCAGGCGCAGACCGGCGGCATCCTCCTCCAGACCGTCGCCCAGCCCCTGGTAGGCGAAATCGACAAATGGCGTAAAGCCCTGCCGCTCTGCCATATCGGCGATCACGCTCCACTGGGCGTGATTCAGGTCTGCGCCGCAAGGGTTGTGGCAACACCCGTGCAACAGCACGACATCACCGGCCACCGCATTTTTCAAGTCATCCACCATCGCGGCAAAATTGACACTGTGGGAGTCGGGCTGGTAATAACGGTAAGTGCGAAACTCCAGACCGACGCTGCCCAACAGCGGGATATGCACCGGCCAGGTGGGGTCTGAGACCCACACACGCGCCTGCGGCGCAGCCGCATGAACGATTTCAGCACCAATGCGCAGCGCGCCACACCCGCCTGGCGTCTGTATGCTGCTGACGCGCCCTTCGGCCAGCGCGGCACTTCCTGCTCCCAGCACCAGACGCTGGATGCCGAGGTTAAACATCTCATCGCCCGCGGCCGCCAGATAAGCCTTGGTCACCTCCTCGCCCACCAGCGCGCGCTGCGCCTGCTTGACGGCTTCAAACACCGGACACACACCCTGCTCATCCATATAAATGCCGATGGTCAGGTCAACCTTGTGCGGATTGGGATCAGCACGGCAGGCGGCAGACAACCCCAGTATCGGATCGGCGGGCAGTTGTTGCAGGACTTGTAACATAGGGGCTTCTCCCGATATCTACATCTGTGCCAGCAGCGCCGTAAGGAACTGCCAGAAAGGTTGTACCGTATCGATCTGCAGGCGCTCTGTAGGCGAGTGCGCGCCGCGAATTGTGGGCCCGAACGACAGGATGTCCAGATCGGGTTTCTTGCCTTTTAATATACCGCACTCCAGACCGGCGTGTATCGCCTTCACCGCCGGTGCGCTGCCAAACATCTGCTCGTGCAGTGTGCATGCCTGCGCCAGCAGCGCGCTGTCCAGATCGGGCTGCCAGCCGGGGTAGCCGACGACCTCCTTGGTTGTCAGCGCGAACGCGCGCGCCAGCGCCATGACAGTTTGCTGCAGCGGCAGGCTTTGATCAGCATTGAAAAATCGATAACTGCATTCAAGGAAAAACTCACCGCCGTGCAAGCGCGCAATCGCCAGATTAATACTGAGATCTGCCAGCGCGGAGCCCAGTGCAAGATTGTAGGCCTGAACACCGTGTGGAAAAGCAGCGAGCAGGTCGACCAGTGCAGCGCTGTCGGGCACACTGAGTACCGTGTCGACTGCAGTGCTTTGCAACACAAATTCCAGCTGCCGATCGGCGTGCGGCAGGTAGCCCAGCGCCTGCTCCCTCACCTGTTCCACGCGCGCTGCCAGACGCTCACCGCTGGGCACAGAACACACGAAGGTCACACTACCTTCACGGGGAATGACGTTGTGCGCCACACCCACATTCATCGCCGCCAGTTGCAGCCCTTCCACACCGTGCAGGCACTGTGCCAACAGCTTGATGGCATTTCCCAGCTGCTCATGAATCTGGATACCGGAGTGGCCGCCCGCAAGGCCCTTGATTCCCAGCGTCCAGTGTTGCACATCCGCCGGCGGCACCTCGGTGGCCAGATTACGGCGCATTTCCCAGCCCGAACCGCCAGTGCAACCAACGTACAGTTCCCGCCACTCCTCGGTATCGAGATTTAGCATTCGCGTTCCGCGCAACATGGATGGATCCAGACGCAACGCGCCGCCGAGGCCAGTTTCCTCGTCCACCGTAAACAACAGCTCGAGACGTGGACGTAGCACCAGCGGATCGGTCATCAGCGCCAATGCGGCAGCACAACCCACACCGTTGTCCGCACCCAGCGTGGGTGATACTACAAACAAACCGTCTTCCACGCAGACTCAGGGGAATCGCGACTGAAATCATGTTGCTTGTCTGTCTTGACCGTCACCATATCCAGGTGATTCTGGATAATCACCGGTTCGCGATCCTCCAGGCCCGCACTGGCGGCAACTGAAACCACAAGATTGCCCTCTGAGTCCATTCGCCAGGGATGTCCAGATTCCTCTGCCTGGTCGATCACGTACTGGCGCACGGTCGCCTCCTGCCCGGAAGGTCGCGGAATTTGGGTAATCCGGTAAAAGTGCCGCCAGAGATGGGCGGGTTCGCTGGGATAGTTGTCCGGTTGCATGCGCGCACTCCACAAAATGGCGCGCGATTATAGCCCAGCGCCGATGACACGCACATTATTCACACTATTGACGGGTAATTTTTACGACCCTTGTGCGGCGGTAAAAACTATAATGGCGATCAGCATCCACGGTTGTTATTCGAGTACAACATGAAACGATTGGACGAAGGTAAAGTGAGCTTCGTGGACTTTTTACGCAGCATCAAATTTTCACGAGAAAACAAGCCCACACAACGTGAGGAAGCGCAGACTCACTTCGCAGATTTCAGCCCGCAGGCGCGCACCCAGAAAAAATCCAACAAAGAAGAACGTTATCTGGTGCGCAGCGCCAACTGAAGGAATCGCGGAGATTTCACTCGCTGTAAAGCGACTCAGCGCGCCGGCACCACACGCACAAACGGGCGCAAATGCTGACTGCGACTGAGCACCCAACGTCTGTGCGGTTCCACCAGATGATTGGCAATCACGGCAAAGACCAATGGATTGAACGGAAAGCCCACATGACTGGCGAGCACCGCTACATGGGTGACATACCGCGCATCAGCCTCACACCTGGCGATTCCTGCGCTGACGATACCGTCAGATTCACTGTATACCGCCAGTATCGGCACACTCAGTTCACCGCCACTATAGGTGTGAGCAACCCAGCGCCGCAGCGCCTCTTCGTCGACCTCATTGTTGTAGAGACTACCCATCACGTTGTATAGAGCGGTACCACGCGGGTCGCCATAGGGAGTACCCAAGGTGATTACCTGCCGTATCCACTGTGGAAAACGATGCGCCAGGGCAACGGCGTACAGTCCTCCCAAACTCCAGCCAACCAATGTCAGCTTGCGGCCACTGGCGACGAATTCGGCCTCCACACGCGCGGCAATTGCATCCTCGGTGGCGGCGCGGTGGGCGAGAAAATCATCGATATTCTGCGAGCGCACTTCCGCCGCATTGCGGCCCAGGCCCCAAGGAATAGCTCGGTAGCCGCGCTTGTTGAGAAATCGGCGCAACTGCGAGGTCGACCCATCGGCACCCATGAAACCCGGTAGGGTCATGATGGTGTGGCCGTCACCGCGCGGCAGTGTGCGCAGCAGCGGACCGAGCATTGCAGTACTGCTCATTTCAACCAGCACACGACTGAATTCCATGACGCTGTGCCGCAACCGTGGCGGGCGCAGGTCGGGCATAAAACGTTGAGTCGAAGTCATCCTGTTGCCTCGCTGCCAATGACCCACTGTGTCATTGTGGCCGCGCCGGGAACAGCGCAGGGGCATAACCAGCACAATCCGGTTTAACAATTCATGCTAGAATTCGAGTCCGAACTAGAATCCCCGAAACATTGACCGACCCTCGATCCCCTGTTTCCATGCGAATGATACTTGTGACTGATACCTGTGACTGACACCCGCGATTCCCTGTATGCCGACCCACTGTCCGAACACGGCCTGTTCACCTTTGACGACAGCGTAGCTCGCGTCTTCCCGGACATGATAAAACGCTCTGTGCCGGGCTACGCCACCATTGTGTCGATGACCGGCTTGCTGGCCGGTAAATATGCAATACCCGATAGTGCGCTGTACGATCTGGGTTGCTCTCTCGGAGCCTCTACGCTGGCGATGCGCCAGAACCTGAAAACGCCCGACTGTCACATCGTCAGCGTGGACAACTCCGCAGCCATGCTGGAAAGATGCAAAAGTATCATTGACACCGACACCCACGACACGCCGGTGGAATTGGTCTGCGCCGATGTGCAGGATGTGGCTATCGAGAAGGCATCGGTGGTAGTGCTTAACTTCACCCTGCAGTTCATACCCAAAGCATTACGCGATGCGGTTATCGCTCGCATCTACCGCGGACTGCTACCGGGCGGCATCATGGTGTTGTCGGAAAAGGTGATGTTTGAGGACCCGCACCTGAACGAACTGAATATTGAATTGCATCATCAATTCAAGCGCGCCAACGGCTACAGCGAGATGGAAGTGGCGCGCAAGCGCACTGCGCTGGAAAACGTGCTGCTGCCCGAGACCCTCAGGCAACACCGCAGCCGCATCGCAGACGCCGGGTTCACCAGCTGCGATGTCTGGTTCCAATGCTTCAATTTCGCGTCGTTGATCGCGCTCAAATGATGGACTACCAACCGTTGATCGCGCGCTGGCAAAACGGCGCGCTGGACCGCTGGGCACAGCATCTGCAGCAACAGATCGCAGCGGGCCTGAGCGAAGAGCGTTACGGCGATCTGCCGCGCTGGCTTGCAGCTTTGCGGGACCTGCCGGAGTTGCACGCAGATGATATCCATCTTGATGCTTCGCGCGTGGGAGCCAGCTCCAGCAACCCGCCGCCCGAAAAAATCCTTGCGCAACTGCAGGACGCCCTGTTCAAGCTGCACCCATGGCGCAAGGGCCCGTTCGAGTTATTCGGTATACACATCGACACCGAGTGGCGCTCCGACTGGAAATGGGATCGACTGCACACGGCCATCGACTCGCTCCAGGGTCGCACAGTTCTCGACGTCGGCTGCGGCAGCGGCTACCACTGCTGGCGCATGCTGGGCGCAGGCGCGGCGCAGGTAATAGGCATCGATCCGACACCACTGTTCGTGGTGCAATTCTGGGCGCTGCAATATTATCTGCAGCAGGACAACATCTGGGTGCTGCCAGTGGCAATGGAGCAGGTGCCACCGAAACTGCAGGCCTTCGACACGGTCTTTTCCATGGGCGTGCTCTACCACCGACGTTCACCACTGGATCATTTGCAGGAACTGAAAGACTGCCTGCGACCCGGTGGTCAGTTGGTGCTGGAAACCCTGGTGATCGAAGGCGAACTGGGTGATACGCTGTTACCCGAAGGCCGTTATGCCCGCATGGGCAATGTCTGGTTCCTGCCCAGCTGCGCCACACTGTTGAGCTGGCTGCGCAAACTCGGTTTTGTCGATGCGCAGCTGGTCGATGTCTGCGTCACCAGCACGCAAGAGCAACGTTCTACGCCGTGGATGACGTTTCATTCACTCGCCAATTTTCTCGATCCTGAGGACGCCAGTAAAACGATTGAGGGCTACCCGGCACCGCGCAGGGCAGTGGTGACCGCCAGGATACCGGGCAATTGGGAGCCTGCTGTCTAGCGAATGCTGCGCATCGCCGGTATTGCGGTTGGGGGCTGACAGGGCACGCCCATAGGCTCGCGGGGATCGTGGGGCGGCCCAACGCCAGCCTGCCTAATCAATGCAGCGACTTATCCACTCGATGCTCGTCAAACACAAACTCAAACACCTCACGATAATTGCGCGCAAAATGAATATTAATCCCTTCGCGCAAATAGTCCGGCAGTTCCTCAAAGTCGCGCCTGTTGGCGTACGGAAGAATCAACTCCATGATCTTGCTGCGCCGCGCTGCGATGACCTTCTCACGGATGCCACCTACCGGTAATACCTGCCCGGTCAAGGTTAACTCGCCAGTCATTGCCAGCGGACGCTTTATGCGTTCACGGCGCGCCAACGACACCAGCGAGGTCGCCATGGTAATGCCAGCACTGGGTCCGTCTTTGGGTGTTGCGCCCTCCGGAACATGCAGGTGCACCATGCTCATATCAAAGAAGTCCTGATCGCAGTTGTAATCCTTAAGATGTGCTACGACATAGCTGTAGGCAATTTCCGCTGACTCTTTCATTACTTCACCGAGCCGCCCGGTCAACTTGAAGCCGCGATTGAGTGTGTGTACCTGGGAAGACTCGATGGGCAGTGTCGCGCCGCCCATTGCAGTCCACGCGAGCCCGGTGACAACACCCAATCCGCGCAGCGGGCGCTCCTGCTGAAACGGTGGCTTGCCCAGCAACAGTTCAATGTCCTTCTTGCCCACGCGCAGTTTCTCGTCCTTGGCATCGAGTAAACGCACAATGGATTTGCGCATGATGCGCGCGAGCTGTTTTTCCAGCGTGCGCACACCTGCCTCGCGACAATAGGAATCAATCACATATTTGAGACCGGCGTCGTTGATCTTCAGCTGGTCATCCTTGAGGCCGTGGCGCTCAAGCTGCTTGGGCCACAGGTGATTTTTGGCGATAAACAACTTCTCCTCGGCCACGTACCCTGACAGGCGAAGAATTTCCATGCGGTCCAGCAGCGGGCCGGGTATTGTGTCAAGCTGATTGGCGGTACATACGAAGAGCACTTTGGACAGGTCCACGCGCAGGTCCAGATAGTGATCGAGAAAATCACTGTTCTGCTCCGGATCAAGCACTTCCAACAGTGCCGATGCCGGATCGCCCTGAAAGGACGCGCTAATCTTGTCGATCTCATCCAGCATGATAACGGGGTTGGCGACCTGTACTTCCTTCAGCGCCTGCACGAACTTGCCGGGCATCGCACCGATGTAAGTGCGCCGGTGTCCTTTGATCTCGGCTTCATCACGCATGCCGCCAAGACTGAAACGGTAGAACTTACGTCCCAGCGTGTCAGCCACAGAGCGGCCAATGCTGGTCTTGCCCACACCCGGCGGACCTACCAGCAACAGTATCGATCCGGCAATCTCTCCCTTGAATGCACCCACGGCAAGGAATTCAAGGATGCGCTCTTTCACATCAGCAAGCCCTTCGTGGTGTTCATCGAGCACCTTGCGCGCGTGTTTAAGGTCCAGGTTATCTTCGGACAGCACACCCCAGGGCACGTTGGTGGCCCAGTCCAGGTAGTTGCGCGTCACACCGTATTCAGGCGAGCCTGTCTCCAGCACTGAGAGTTTGCGCATCTCTTCATCGATCCGCTTGGCTGCTGCTTCGGGTATGTTGAGTGCCTGTATCCGCTGCTCAAAAATTTCCGCGTCAGCCGTGCGATCATCCTTGGAAATGCCCAACTCCTTCTGAATGATCTTGAGCTGTTCGCGCAGGAAAAATTCACGCTGGTTCTCGGAAACCTTTTCATTAACCTGGCTGGTTATCTGCCCCTGCAACTCGGCAACCTCGCGCTCTTTACGCAGCAGCGTCAGCACTTTTTCCATACGCGAACGCAACGGCAGCGTATCGAGAATTTCCTGCAACTGTTCGCCGTTGGCGGTAGTCAGCGCGGCGGAAAAATCGGCCAGAATGCTCGGTTGGCTGGGATTGAAATTGGCCAGGTACTGCTTCAGCTCCTCACTGTACAGCGGGTTCAGTGGCAGCAGTTCCTTGATCTCTTTGATCAGGGCCATGGCATACGCTTTAATTTCATCGGAATTGCGGTCGCCCTGGCTACGCGGGTACTCGACCTGCACCAGATACGGTGGCTTATCGTTCAGCCACCGTACAATACGAAAACGCTTGATGCCCTGGGCGAGAAACTGGCCAGTTTGCTCCGAGGCCATGGCTGAACGGTGCAAGCGTACGACGCAGCCAATATCAGGAAATTGTCTCGGCTCAGCAGCATTGGAGTCCGTTGCATCAACATACGACAATCCGATCAGGCCGTGCCCCGCCTCGCGCACTGCCTCCAGTGTGCTCCCCCATTCACGAGGATTGATCGCAATCGGTTGTACCTGCCCCGGGAAAAAAGGGCGATACGGCACTGGCATAAGATGCAGCGTGTCAGGCAGAACATCGTCCGCCACGGCGGGGGATTGTCCCCGCTGGTCAGCGGTTTCCACTTCAAGATCCACCGGCTGTTCTGAATCACTCATTGCAATGCGGTCCCTTTTTATTCACATCAGGTAATGCCGACCATTCTGTGGCCGATCATCTCTTTATATAGGCACAACGGCAATATTCAAGCTTCTGGCCAAAGAGCATATTGCCGCGCCGGAGTTGTCGCTATACTTGCGCCGACTTTTTCCGCCCCCGCGGGGCCTGTTACACGAGGACCACACCGTGCATATCGAACAGCTGTCTGTTGCCGAACTGGCGATACAACTGGAAACCCTGCAACAGCAGTATAACGCGCTGAAAGACCGCCATCTGGCTCTGGATCTTACCCGGGGCAAACCCTGTGCGGAGCAGGTAGCCCTGTCGAATGGCCTGGACGGGATTCTCGACGGGAATTACCTCGCGGCCAATGGCGTGGATGTGCGTAATTACGGCGGACTCGAAGGACTTGCCGAGGCACGGGAATTTTTCGCCGGGGTATTGCAGGTGCCCGCGTCGGAGACTCTCGTCGGCGGCAACTCGAGCCTCACCATGATGTACAGCACGATCGACTTTGCGCTGAATGAAGGACTGTGTGGGCCAGCGTCTGCCTGGGGCAACAGTGACACGGTAAAATTCCTGTGCCCCGCGCCGGGCTACGACCGTCACTTCGCGATTTGCGAGCATCTGGGCATTGAAATGATAACCGTGCCCATGCTGGACAGCGGCCCGGATATGGATTTCATTGAGGCGCAGGTAACAAGCGACGAGACAATAAAAGGCCTGTGGTGCGTTCCGCGTTTCTCCAATCCTACAGGCTGCGTCTACAGCGATGAAACCGTAGAACGCATTGCCCGCCTAGGACAGATTGCGGCAGAGCATTTCATTGTGATGTGGGACAACGCCTACGCCGTACATACCCTGTATGACGATGCGCCTGCATTAGCCTCTATTCGCCAATACTGTGACACTCATGGCACGCAGGACAGCGTGTTCCAGTTTGGCTCCACCTCGAAGATCACATTTGCCGGTGCCGGTGTGGCGTTTATGGCTGGCAGCGAAAGAAACCTGTCTGCGCTGAAGCAACACCTGGCGTTTCAGACAATTGGCCCGGACAAAGTTAACCAGTTGCGGCATATCCGCTTCCTGGCCGATGAGCAGACGCTGGCCGCGCATATGGCAGCGCATGCTGCAATTATCCGACCTCGTTTCGAATGCGTATTGGCGATACTGGAACAGGAATTGGCAGGCACCGGCATGGGCCATTGGTCTGCACCGCGCGGCGGCTACTTCGTATCTTTCGACACGCTTCCGGGGCTGGCGCGCAGTGTGGTGCAGCGGGCAGAGGCCATCGGCGTCAAACTGACACCTGCCGGTGCAACCTTTCCCTACGGCAATGACCCGGCAAATTCCAACATCCGCCTGTCGCCGACATTTCCTTCAGTTAACGATGTCAGGGCGGCAATTGAAGCGTTTGTGATCTGTGTGAAACTGGCGTCTGTTGAGGATCGAATGCAGCAAAAATGACAAGCGTGCGCGGTGCTGAAGTTGTCAGTTCTGCCACTCTTCACCCCAGAGGCTGCGGATGTAGTTAACCAGATCCCAAATGGCGTTTTCGTTACCCAGTTCATCGCGCCAGCCCGCCATACCTGCGCCCGTGCCATTGGCAATACTGTCGAACACTTCCTGCTCCGAAGTGCCATAAAAATAGGTGGTGGGGTCGGCGAGATTGGTGGCGCCCGGTACCGGTTCAAAACTGTCAGCGTCGCCAGTATCGGCATCGGGCTCGGCAAAGTCATCAGTCTCCTGGGCACCTGTCGAAACGGGCGCAATACCGTGAGCGGCATCAATAACTGCGGTCAGCTCAGCCAGCGTTTGCGCTTTAGGATCAGGCACAGCCTCCGCATTCGGGTTAGGTCGATCTGCCCATTCGGGCCACTCCTCTTCTTCTTCGGGTACCGCAATCAGTTGGGCTGACTCTTCGTTTCGCACCAGGTCAATCAATTTGGAATAGTCATCTTCGGCGTCCGCCGGGTCGGGCGCGTACATCTGGTCATAGTCATTGGCGGGGTCACTGCCGTGACAGTCACTGCAATACAGATCGTACAACTGCGCACCATTGCTGATGGACTCCTCATCGGGGTAAACAGGATTGGCAACGACGCCCCCGCTGCCCAACAGCAGGAGACACAACAGAAACAGGCGATGGGTAATTACGGGAACGTTGGGGTACTTGTTGCGCATGGGCTTGACGATGCAGACCTACTCTTCGCCGCCCTTCTGTCCTGGACGAAAACCTGCTAACGGGAAACTGGTGACATTGCTATCGGCAGCTGACACATCAGACACCTTGCCACTACCTTCCTTATCGACCTCGTCGATACGAATAATCGCCTGCAATGGAATATAACTGCGTTTCACACCACTGAACTCGTTCTTGAGCTTCTCTTCGCCTGGATCAACCAGAATCTGCGAGCGTTCACCAAAGACGAATTCCTCGACCTCGATAAAGCCCCACATATCACTCTGGTAAATCTGGCGGGCGAAAACTTCGAACACCTGATTGCCGTTTTGAAATATCACCTTGTATACGGGTTGGCTTGCCATTGTGATCTCGTGTAACGCCCGCGCGATGAGCCTCGACCGCAGTCAGTGCAGCGGGGCACCTGATTTTGGAGGGCGGCAATAGTACCACCATGATCGGAGAATACCAGTATAGGGCCCCGCGTGTCTGCACGTTGCCACGGTACCGGCAGCGGCGCGATTGACCGGATCAGGCTCCCTCGCACACAGGCATGCCAGGGGCCGGCCGCGCTGCGTTACCGCACTAGGTTTGCCGGCACTGTGTCTGTATAATCGCCAACCCGTTTCTACTCAGAGTGATACCAGCGGCTGTCCCGCTGCCACCGTCCAGTGAGCAAAAAACTCTACATCAAAACGCACGGCTGCCAGATGAATGAATACGACTCGGCCCGTATGCGCGACCTATTGCAGGAAAGCCACGATCTGATCCCCACGGACAACCCTGAGGAAGCCGACGTATTACTGCTAAATACTTGTTCTATAAGGGAAAAAGCACAGGAAAAGGTGTTCCATCAGCTGGGCCGCTGGAAACAGCTGAAGAAGAAGAATCCCAACCTGATTATCGGTGTGGGCGGCTGTGTGGCCAGCCAGGAAGGTGCCGAAATTGGTCGTCGCGCGCCCTATGTCGACCTGGTATTCGGTCCGCAGACGCTGCACCGACTGCCCCAGATGATGGATCAGCGCGGCCCGGGTGGCACCCTGATCGTGGACATCAGCTTCCCGGAAATCGAAAAATTCGACAATCTACCGCAACCCAAGGTGGATGGACCCTGCGCCTTTGTGTCCGTCATGGAGGGCTGCAGCAAGTACTGCACATTCTGCGTTGTGCCCTATACCCGCGGGGAAGAAGTCTCCAGGCCTGTGGATGATGTCATCGCTGAAATCGCCCACCTTGCCGCTGGCGGCGTGCGCGAAGTCAACCTGCTCGGGCAGAATGTGAATGCGTACCGCGGTCGCAGTCATGAGGATGAAATCGTGGATTTCGCCGAGCTGCTGCATTTTGTGGCACGCATACCGGGTATTGAGCGCATTCGTTATACCACCTCGCATCCTGTGGAGTTTTCCGACGCGCTGATCGATGCCTATGCACAGATCCCACAGCTCGTGGATCACCTGCACCTGCCGGTGCAGAGCGGCTCCGACCGTGTTCTGGCAGCCATGAAGCGCGGTCACACGGTACTGGAATACAAATCGAAAATTCGACGCCTGCGCAAAATTCGGCCCGAGATCAGTATCTCGTCCGACTTTATTATCGGCTTTCCCGGTGAAACGGAGGCCGATTTCGCTGCCACCATGAAACTCATTGAGGACATCGGCTTCGACACCTCTTTCAGTTTTATTTATAGCGCTCGCCCGGGCACACCTGCGGCAGATCTGGCGGATCACACCGACGAAGACACCAAGAAACAGCGGCTGCAGATACTGCAGTCGCGCATCCTGCAACACGCTGCCCAGATCAGCCGACGCATGGTGGGCAGCACGCAGCGCATTCTGGTGACCGGCGTGTCGAAAAAGGACCCGGGACAGCTGCAGGGGCGCACGGAGAACAATCGGGCGGTCAATTTTGCCTCCTCAGAACACGCGCTGATTGGCCAATTTGTTGACGTGCAGATCGTCGAGGCACTCCCCAACTCATTGCGCGGCACGTTATTGCAAGGTTGACGCCTGCGATTTCCCGTATATCCTTACCAGTAATTGCATTGCCCGCAGTGGCGACAGGATACTTTGAACAGCGAGCCTCCCCCGCAACCGTCCGTCCGACAGTTGATTCAACAAAACCTCACTCTTGAACCCGATGATGCGCGTCACCTGGCGATGTTGTGCGGCCATCTGGACAGTCATCTACGTCAGATTGAGCAACGCCTGGGTGTCAGCATCAGCGCACGCGGCAACAAATTCCAGCTCAACGGTGCCGCTGCGAACGTCGCGACCGCGGAACAACTGCTGCTGCATCTGTACGCCGAGGTCTGCCAGGGTGTGGGCCTGAGCCCGGAATCGCTGCACTTGCAGTTGCAGGAGGCAGGACTGGAACACCTGGTGGCGGCGAGCCAGGACCCTGCCATACAACCCATCCAGATCATCCGCACCAAGCGCGCTTCCATCAAGCCGCGAGGAAAGAACCAGCAGGCTTACGTTCGCACCATCAAACAACACGACATCAACTTTGGCATCGGTCCGGCGGGAACCGGAAAAACCTATCTGGCAGTCGCCTGTGGCGTTGAGGCATTACTGGAGGAGCGCGTGCGCCGCATTCTGTTGGTGCGACCGGCGGTGGAAGCCGGCGAAAGACTGGGGTTTCTGCCGGGCGACCTGAGCCAGAAAATCGACCCCTATCTGCGGCCACTCTACGACGCCCTGTATGAAATGCTGGGCTTTGAAACCGTCAACAAATACATCGAGCGCAACGTGATTGAAGTTGCGCCGCTGGCTTTTATGCGCGGGCGCACGCTGAACAATGCTTTCATCATTCTTGATGAGGCGCAAAACACCACGCGCGAGCAGATGAAAATGTTCCTGACCCGCATTGGTTTCGGCTCCACCGCTGTCATTACCGGCGATGCCACCCAGATCGACCTGCCGCGCGGCGTACCTTCGGGTTTGACGCACGCGAGCAACCTGCTGGGCGAAGTGGAAGGCCTGGGCTTTACCTATTTCGGCAACAAGGATGTCGTGCGCCACCCGCTTGTGCAACGCATTGTCGAGGCCTACGACAAGAGTGAAGACAACGCCACGCCGCTGGACAAGAGTCGGCGGTGAACCTGCACGTGGATATCCAGATCGCCAGCAGCGCGCCCGTTCCCACCGAGGAGGATATCCACAACTGGATCGCCGCCGCGCTGGCGCAGTTAACCACACGGGATCAGGCAGAAGTCAGTGTACGCCTTGTAGACAACGACGAAATGGCTCAGCTGAATGAGACCTACCGGGGCAAAAAAGGCACCACTAATGTGCTTTCCTTCCCCGCCGAGTTACCGGCAGACCTCAACTTACCGTTACTGGGCGACATCGTTATCTGCGCGCCCGTGGTACAGGCGGAGGCAGCGCAGCAGGGCAAGAGTCCCGGCGCACACTGGGCCCACATGACTGTGCACGGCACGCTGCACCTGCTGGGTTACGATCACATTGATGAGGAAGAAGCTGAGATTATGGAAGCCCTGGAAAGCGCCATACTGAACACATTGAACTACAGTTGTCCCTACCAAACCCAACATCAGTCCGACGAGCACAGATCGTGATGAGTGAAGATCGCACGGGTAACTATAGCGGTGACCGATCCTGGATAGACAAGATTGCCCTGCTGTTCAACTCCGAACCGCGCACCCGGCGCGACCTTGAGGACGTCCTTACGCTCGCGGTGGAGAACGAGGTAATAGACCAGAACGCCCGCAGCATCATGGAAGGGGCGATGCAGGTCAGTGACATGCAAGCGCGGGATATCATGATTCCACGTTCGCAAATGGTGTTTATCAAGGCTGACGGGACGCTCGAGGACATCCTGCCGCAGATCATTCGCTCAGCGCACTCCCGCTACCCGGTGATCGGCGACAACCCGGATGTCATCCTGGGCATTCTGCTGGCCAAGGATCTGCTGCCGCAAATCCTCAATTCCGACAATGGCAACTTCAAACTCGAAGACCTGTTGCGCCCGGCCATGGTCGTACCTGAGAGCAAACGACTCAACGTACTGCTGCGGGAGTTTCGTGAGAACCGCAATCACATGGCGATTGTGATTGATGAATACGGCGGCGTTGCCGGACTGATCACCATCGAGGACGTGCTGGAAGAAATCGTTGGCGAAATAGAGGACGAGACCGATGCGCAGGCCGACCGCTTCATCCACATGGTTGACGCCAATGAGTTTATGGTGAAAGCGCTTACGCCGATTGAAGAGTTCAACGAGTACTTCCATTGCAATTTCAGTGACGATGAATTCGATACCATCGGCGGCCTGGTGATTCAGGCCTTCGGGCATATGCCCGCTCGCCACGAGATAACCACGATTGAAGGCTTCAAGTTCGAAGTGATCAAGGCCGACCAGCGCAAGATCTACTCTCTGCGCATGCGTCCACCGCAACGCTAGATTACATCAAGCAACGCCAATACATGCGCCCTGACGCCAGTCTTAACCCCTTGTTTGTGATGGTATTGGCGCCATTGGCGGGCGTGCTGGTAACGCTCTCGCTCGCACCCTTTGGCTTGTGGCCTGCCGGCATTCTCAGCTGTGTCATCTATGCCTATCTCCTGTGCACCTGTAGCCCCGGCCAGGGACTGTGGCGCGGCTGGCTATACGGGCTGGGCATGTTCGGCAGTGGTGTCTCGTGGGTCTATGTCAGTATTCATGTGCACGGCAACGCCAGTGTGCCGCTGGCAGCGGGGCTAACCCTGTTGTTTTGTGCTGCGCTGGCGCTGTTTCATGCACTGTTCGCCTGGTGCTATGTGCGCTTCGTGCGACCCCTGCCAGGCGGCATGCTGGTTGGATTCCCGGCGCTGTGGGTGCTGTTTGAATGGCTCAGGGAGTGGATATTTACCGGCTTCCCCTGGCTGTATCTGGGCTACGCTCACCAGGACACATGGATAGCGGGCTGGGCACCGATCACCGGGGTGTTTGGCCTCTCATTCATCTGCGCCATTTCCGGCACCTGCCTGTTCCTCGCCTGGCGCAGCCGCAAACTCATCTCCTGTGCGACCTACGGCATCGTACTGGTGACTCTGTGGGGCGGCGGCGCAGTGCTCAAACCGACGCAGTGGGTTGCCAAGGCCAGTGAAAAACCGATCACCGTCGCACTGGTGCAACCCAATGTGCCACAGGAACACAAGTGGGACCCGCAGTGGTATCGACCAATACTGCGCCAACTGCGCGAGGCGACCGAGCCCATGCTGGGCCGCGATCTGGTCATTTGGCCAGAATCGGCGGTACCCAACTACTATCAAGCGGCACAGGGATTTCTGGAGCCATTGGCCAAGCGCGCGGAAGCTGCCAAAACGACCATCATCACTGGCGTCCCTTTCCGTTCTCCGGGCAGTTCTACCTACTACAACAGCATTGCTGCGCTGGGCTTTGGCAGTGGCATTTATCACAAGCAGAGACTGGTGCCCTTCGGCGAATATGTCCCGTTTGAGAAACAGTTACGCGGCCTGATCGATTTCTTTAATTTGCCGATGTCCTCCTTCAGCCCGGGGCCGTCGACACAACAGCCGTTGCGAGCAGGCGCGTATCGCGTAGCGCCCTTCATCTGCTATGAAATCGTCTACGGCGACATGGTCGCCAAAGGTGCGCGCGATGCCGACCTGTTGGTCACCATCAGTAATGACAGCTGGTTCGGGCACTCCATCGGACCCTGGCAACACCTGCAAATCGCCCAGATGCGTGGGCGTGAAAACGGGCGCTATGTGTTGCGTGCAACGAACAACGGTATCTCCGCCATCATCGACCACCAGGGGCGTATCGTGGCGCGCACCGAGCAGTTCGTGGCAACCACCCTCACAGGTGAGGCAGAGGTTATGTTGGGCAATACGCCATTCGGCAGTTTCGGCAACACGCCCATCATCGCCGGCTGTTTCCTCGGCCTGTTCCTGATGGGGCTGATGTATATCGGGTTTTGGCGCGATAACTAGCAGCCACCCGCAGCCGTAAGCGCTTCGCAGACCCACGCAATTACTGCTAGAATCCGCCCTTCATTTTCGCTCGCCCCGGCCGCGTCGCAATCCTGGATCCGGGCGATTCGCCACCCAATACAGGACGAAACACGCCACCCGTGATGGACCAGCCCTACAACCCGCAGATACTCGAAAAAGCCGCGCAGGATCACTGGCTGGCGAACAACAGCTTCGCCGTGCAACAGGACGATGCGCGGGAGAAATTCTATTGCCTGGCGATGTTCCCCTACCCCAGCGGCCAGCTGCACATGGGTCATGTGCGCAACTACACCATCGCCGACGTGATCGCGCGCTATCAGCGCATGCAGGGTAAAAATGTACTGCAACCCATGGGTTGGGATGCCTTTGGGCTACCCGCGGAAAATGCCGCGATCAAACATCAGGTGCCTCCGGCACAATGGACTGCCCAGAATATCAACTATATGCGCGAGCAATTGCAGCGGCTGGGTTTTGCCTATGACTGGGACCGCGAACTGGCAACCTGCGACCCCTCCTACTACCGCTGGGAGCAATGGTTTTTTACCCGCCTGTTTGAAAAAGGCCTGGCCTACAAGAAAAAGGCCGAGGTGAACTGGTGTGAGACCGACCAGACAGTACTCGCCAACGAGCAGGTGGTGGACGGTTGCTGCTGGCGCTGCGACAACCCCGTGGAGCGCCGCGAAATCGACCAGTGGTTTATCAAGATCACCGACTACGCACAAGCGTTGCTGGACGACCTGGACACACTGGACCAGTGGCCGGAGCAGGTGCGCACCATGCAGCGCAACTGGATCGGACGCTCCGAAGGCGTGGACCTTGATTTCACCCTGGCCGATGGCAGCGCACTGAGCGTCTACACCACACGCCCGGATACGCTTATGGGCGTGACCTATGTAGCGGTCGCATTGCAGCACCCGCTCGCCAGGGCTGCGGCACAAGACAACCCGGCGCTGGCTGCGTTCATCGAGTCACAGGGCAACATCAAGGTGGCCGAGGCTGACATGGCGACCATGGAAAAACTCGGCATGGCAACGGGCATGACGGCTACACATCCGCTAACGGGGCAGCAGGTGCCAGTCTGGGTCGCCAATTTTGTGTTGATGAGTTACGGTTCCGGCGCTGTGATGTCGGTACCGGGACACGACCAGCGCGACTGGGAGTTCGCCACCCGCTACCAGTTGCCAATTGTGCAAGTCATCGCGCCCGCCGGCGACGAAACCTGCGACCTCAACCAGGCCGCATTCACCGACAAGGGCCTGTTGGTGAACTCCGGGGAATTTGACGGCCTGAATTTCCAGCAGGCATTTGCCACTATTGCCGATCGGCTGGAGAGCGAAGGCAAAGGCAAACGCACCGTGAATTTCCGTTTGCGCGACTGGGGCGTTTCGCGTCAGCGCTACTGGGGAGCGCCTATCCCCATTATCAACTGCAACAGTTGTGGCGCAGTGCCGGTACCGGCTGCCGACTTGCCGGTCGTTCTGCCTACCGATGTCGCATTTGAAGGTGTTGGTTCTCCGCTGAAGAAGATGCCGGAGTTTTTTGAAACCACCTGTCCCAGCTGCAACCAACCCGCCACCCGGGAAACCGACACTTTCGATACCTTCATGGAATCGTCCTGGTACTACGCGCGCTACGGTTGTGCCAGCAACGACTATGCGATGCTGGACAGCGAGGCGGATTACTGGACGCCGGTGGATCAATACGTGGGCGGCATCGAGCACGCTATCCTGCACCTGCTGTACTCGCGTTTCTTCCACAAACTGATGCGCGACGAGGGACTGGTGAGTTCTGACGAACCCTTCATCCGCCTGCTCACCCAGGGCATGGTGCTCAAGGACGGCGCCAAAATGTCCAAGTCCAAGGGCAACACCGTGGACCCGCAGTCATTGATCGACCGCTACGGTGCCGACACCGTGCGCCTGTTCAGCATGTTCGCGGCACCTCCGGAACAATCTCTGGAGTGGTCTGATTCCGGCGTGGAAGGTGCCAATCGTTTCCTCAAACGCCTGTGGAAAATGGCTGCCCAGCACGTCGCTGCAGGCCCCGCGCCGACGCTGGTCGTCGCTGCGTTAAGCGACGCGCAGAAAAATATCCGCCGCAAAGTACACGAGACGATTGCCAAGGTCGGCGACGATTACGGCCGACGCCAGACCTTTAACACGGCGATCGCGGCGATCATGGAATTGTGCAACGAACTGGGCAAGCTGGAAAACGACGAACCGGGGCGCGCTCTGATGGATGAAGCGCTGCACGCCATCGTGTTGATGCTCAATCCCATCGTGCCGCACACCTGTCACGCGCTGTGGGTAAACCTCGGCGAACAGAGTGAAATTCTCAACGCACCCTGGCCAACTGTGGACGACACCGCACTGAGCCGTGACAGCATCGAAATCGTCGTGCAGGTGAACGGTAAAGTGCGTGCTCGCATGGAAGTGCCAACCGCTGCAGACAAGCAGACCATTGAAGCACTGGCGCGGGACCAACCCAATGTCAGCCGTTTTCTGGAAGGACTGAGCGTGCGCAAAGTCATTGTCGTGCCGGGCAAATTGGTTAATATTGTGGCCACCTCCTGACAATGAGACTCAGCATGCCAAGGTGCCTCACCCATTACGGCCTCATTCTGGGCATGACTCTCACACTGTTTGCCTGCGGATTTCAACTGCGTGGCAGCGATGCAAATCGAACCGCCATACCGCAAGAGTGGAAAAGCATGCACCTGGTGAGCGGCAATCCCAACGGTGAATTCAGCCGCAATGTCACTGCGCTTTTTGCCGCCAACGGCGTGGAGTGGACAGATCGTGCCGATGCAAAATTCAGCCTGGTATTGAATCCGGAACGCTTTAGTCAGCGCAGCCTCTCTCTCAATTCCGAGGCCAGGGTGGCGGAATACGAACTCACCATGAGTTCGCAATTTTCCGTAATCGATTCCAGCAATCAGGAAGTCATTCCAACGACTTCTGTATCGGTCATCAAACAGATGGAAAATGACCCGCGAAACGTGGTTGGCAAGGAAGGCGAAGTGCAGCTGATACAGAATGAAATGCGTTACGAGTTAGCCGAGCAAATCATGCGTCGCATCAGGTTCCACGCCGTCAGGTCGCAAGCGCAACCGTCCACACCGTAATGCGTCTCTATCCAGAAAAACTGGCCGAACATCTCCAGCAACAACTTCTTCCGGTCTACCTGGTCAGCGGTGATGACCCTCTGCTGATTCAGGAATGCTGCGACCTGATTCGCCAAAAGGCGCGTGAAAGCGGGTGCAATGAGCGCGAGGTGGTTGAGGCGGGTGCGCCAAACTTTAACTGGCACGACATCCTGCATAGCGCTGCCAGCATGTCGCTGTTTGCCGATCGCAAGCTCCTTGAACTGCGCCTGCCCAGCGGCAAGCCCGGTACAGATGGCAGCAGTGCACTGTGCGACTACCTTGAGATCGACGGTGACGATGTACTGCTGATGGTCTGCGGCAAAATTGACAAACAATCGACCAACAGCAAATGGTACAAGGCGTTGGACAAAGCCGGCGCCACTGTTCAGATATGGCCGGTGGATGCCAAAAACCTGCCACGCTGGTTGCAGCAGCGGGTGCGCAGCGCCGGCATGAGTATCGACCCCGATGCCCTGCAGTTGCTCTGTGACCGTATAGAGGGCAATTTACTCGCCGCAGTTCAGGAAGTGGAAAAGCTGAAACTGCTCGCAACAGATAACAGAATTACGGCGCAAACGGTCACTGAAGCGGTGTCTGACAACGCCCGCTACAACGTGTTTGAGATGGCCGATAATGCCCTCAAAGGCAATGCCAGCAGCAGCCTGCGTATGCTGCACGGACTGCGCGCGGAAGGCTCCGAGCCGACCGTGGTACTGTGGGCACTGGCCCGCGACATCCGCACGTTGTATGAAGCAAAATTGGATTGCGACAAGGGTCAGAGCCCGCAGCAGGCACTCAGCGCCCGTCGCGTATGGAAAAGCCGCATGTCGCTCATGCAGGCCGCCCTGTCGCGCCACGATGCCGATTCCCTTGCCCTGCTGCTGGAACAGGCCTCTCAGGTCGATGGCAGCATCAAGGGCTTTGCCGGTGGCAGGCCCTGGGACAATCTTGAACGCCTCGTTACCGGAATCTGTCGCGTCTCCCTGTGACCCGGCGCAACAGCGGGTCCCCCCCAGCAATTCACAACTTGCATTCCACCTCTTTCAATAATACTGTATGTACATACAGTATTTGGGGAAGCACCCACGAGGGGGAATAGGCCATGAACACGAATGACATGCTGGAACAGGTCATCCGCCGCCACGACACCTGGCGCGGTCGCCACTTCCAGCACCACCGCGTCTCCGCCAACAGTGACTGCCATGACTGCAAGGGCCTTGCCACCGGCTACACCACACTGGATGCGCAGTTGCAGCAGGGTGGCTGGCCGCTGGACAGCACCATTGAGTTGCTGAGCGACGGTTGCGGACTCGGTGCCATGGGGTTGTTCCTGCCGGCCATGGAACGCCTCAGCGAGCAGGGTCGCTGGCAGGTGTTTATCGCCCCGCCCTATATTCCCTACGCCCCGCTGCTGGCAGCGCGAGGTATCGACACCCAGCAGGTTTTACTGGTCCATCCACAGAACCGGCAAGACCTGTTATGGGCTACCGAACAGGCCCTGCGCAGCACCACCTGCAGCGCAGTATTCAGCTGGCTGGGCGCGCAGGACTACCGTTACAGCGAGCTGCGCAAACTGCAACTGGCCGCCGCCAGTGGTGACAGCCTGGCAGTATTGTTTCGCCCCAACCAGGCCGGCCACAACCACGCCCCGTCCAGCCTGCGCCTGCAGATGCGCGAGTATCGCAAAGTGCATATTCTTAAACAGCGCGGTGGTAACCAGTCGGTCGATGTGGAACTGTCCCCGAGTGAGGATGAACCGCTGCAACCGCAGCTGTGGGAGTTGCCGGCCTGGACGGCCGGCACCCAAAACCCCGCTGCAATGAGTATGCCGTTACCGGTCGCCTGAGAGTCATACGGACCCTGTGATAAACCGGCAGGAAACCCCTATAATCACCGCAACCTGAAAGCGGAGCCGGATCATGAATACGCCTGTCAGCGGCAGTTGCCAATGCGGCGATGTCACCTATACAGTCAACGCGGAACCCCTGTTTACCTACGCCTGTCACTGTAGCAGCTGCCAGAAACGCACCGGCAGTGCGTTCAGCCTGGGCGCGATCATCGCAACTACCGCACTGGACCTCAAAGGTGCACTGACCGCCTGGAGCCGCCTCTCGGATCAGGGTAATACCAATACACGCTACAGCTGTGCCAGCTGCGGCAATATCATTTACGGTCTCAGTGACAACAATCCTGAATTGGCCAAGTTACAGCCTGGCACGCTGGAAGACACCAGCGCGGTTGAACCGGAAGTCCATATCTGGACCAGCAAAAAGCAGCCGTGGCTTACCCTTCCCGCCCGCGTCCGCCAGTTCGAGACCCAACCCGAAGACTCAATGGCGTTATTCCAGGCCGCCCTGGACTACCGGGCACAGACCTGAACAGGACAACACGCGATGGATGCATGGCTGACAGAATACGGCGTCACCCTGGGGGTGGGCGCCCTCATCCTGTTTATGCTCTTTATCGTGTGGGACCTGGCCAAGCGCAGCCAGGCCGGTAAGTTCGGCACGCTGATCCTGTACATTGGCCTGGCCATGGGTATCGCAGGTTTCGTGATAAAAATTATTATCACTTACCTGCTTGAGAATGCGGCGACTATTTCTCCGCAATAATGTTGGTGCGGACGCGGAATTCGAGAATTTCCTCGTTGTAAGCCTGAGAAAAGTCTTCCATCCGCGCAGCCAACGCCAGATGCTGGCGACGGTTCATCACTTCACAGTCCATGTAGGCTTGCGCCTGCATCAGGAATTTTTCCGCCGCTAACTGCGCCCGGTACATTTCCTCTTCACTGGCCACAGCGCCATCAGGCAACAGTGGCAACTCCCCTGGCCTTTTTACAGGACAGGCGGCAGAGACATTGAATGCCAGACAGATCAGCACGGTCATCAATAGAGCTTTCATCAGCAGATCTCCCATGTGTAACCTTAAGTAACATTACCTAAGGTCATGTGTTACCTACTATCTGCCCATCCCGCGGTCTTGGCAACTCTATTATTGTGTATTAATCATTAAAAATCAGACATAAATATGCCTTAAAAAGAATGATCCAGAAGCGATATCTGTGCACCAAATTGTCACATTAGGTAACATTTTGGAAACATCAGACCGCATTACAGGCCGCGCTGACATACTTTTTACCGGGAATGGACAAGCGCAGCACTATCACTAATACTGTATGTATGTACAGTATTAGTGATAGCATGGGGCTACTCTCCCCGGCAGTGACAGACCACCGCCGGGGACGCCAATCGTGAGCCTGTGGCTGTGCCTGCGATTCGAGCAGTTACCGCTGCAATGCCTGAGTCACTGCGAACAACAACCGGTCGCGGTCATGGCGACACAGCGGGTACTGCGCGCCAACGACTGCGCCGCAGCACTGGGGATACGCCCGGGCATGGGTACCGCAACAGTGCGCGCACTGGCCGGTGATGCACCCGTGCGCCTGCTGGAGCGCGATGAACAGGCCGAACAACGCTGCCTGCAACAACTGTGCTGCTGGGCCTACGGCATTACACCCACGCTTTACCCCTGGCAGACAGACTGTCTGCAGCTGGAAATTGGCGGTTGCCTGAACCTGTTTCGCGGGCTGGATGCCCTGCTAGCGGAGGTCGCCAGCGGTCTCGGCAGTCGCGGATACCGGGCGAGCCACGGGTTGGCGCCGACACCCAAAGCGGCGTGGCTACTGTCGTTTGCCGACCGCGACACCGCCACGGCAATGCAGCGGCCACTGGAAGAGCGGCTTGCCCCGCTGCCCTTGAGCCTGTTGCATCAATTCACCACCACGGTCGACTCCCTGCGCCGCGCCGGCCTGCATACCCTGGGCGATGTACTGGCGCTGCCGCCTGCAGCACTGGGCCGGCGCTGCGGCAAAGCGTTCACGCTGTTCCTGCAACAACTGCTGGGACAACGGGAAGACCTGCAGGCCGACTACCGCCCGCCCGCAAGCTTCAGCGACGACCACTGGTTCGGCTACGAGGTAAAAACCAACGACGAACTGCTGCCTGCGGTACAGCGCCTGTTACAGTCCCTGTGCCGCTTCCTGCGCAACACCCAATTGCAGACCAGTGAAATCCACTGGCAGCTGGTGGGGATCAATCACACCTTGCAGGCGGTGTGTGTACGCAGTGCCAGCAGTCACAGCAACTGGGAAAACTGGTACCAGCTCAGCCGTATCCGTTTTGAGCAGTTGCAACTGACTGGCAGCGTGGAAGGACTGGCCCTTAACTGCCAACAGTTACGCCCCGGACAACAGGACAGCATCGACCTGTTCAGCCCGCGCAACCAGCGCGAACCGCTGGCCGGCCTGCTGGACAGACTGCGCAACCGGCTGGGCCTACAGGCCATTGAGAAGGTCGGCTGCCGGGACGAACACCTGCCGGAGTTCGCGCTGCTGGTCAGCAGTGAGCATCCCGGCGGTGAGCGCCGCAGCGCAGCACACTGCGCCCAGCGCCCCTTCTGGCTGATGCCGCAACCGCAAGCCCTGCGCCAGCACGGCGACTGTTTGTACTGGAATGGCGCGCTGCAACTGGTTTACGGGCCGGAGCGCATCGAGGACAACTGGTGGCAGGATGCAGTAAGCCGCGACTATTACATCGCAGCGGATGCCGGTGGCCAGCACTACTGGGTGTTCCGCGATCGCCTGGCAAGACAGTGGTACATCCACGGGGTATTTGCCTGACCACGCACACCTGCCATCAATCACTCGTACAACACCACCTCGGCAAAACGCGGCAGCGTGTTAAAACGCAGCCCAGGCTGCGCGGCCTGCTTGTCGCGCAACAGTGACAAGGTCCCCTCCCGATCATCGGAGAGGAACGTCATCAACTTCACCTGCCCCAAGAACGGCCCCGTCGCGGGCGCGGTGAGGCTATCGAAATGTATGGGAATAATCCGCGAGGGTTTGACTGTGGCAACGGTTTCGCGCCAGAAACTCTCCATGTACTGCGCGGTCTGCGAACCCAGACCGCCAACACCGAGAAACACGGTATCTGCGGTAAAGCCCTGTAATGCGCCCTCCACATAGCCCGCGCTCCCGACAATCAGCCAGCTGCCTTTGGGATGACTGACATGGAGTATGTAGGCATTACCTACCCGGTAATCGAATACAGAAACCGGTGGTACCAGGGGTTCGCCAATGACGGTCTCACCCAACGCGCGCTCGCGAATGGCGGGATCGGGAAACTGAAAATGTTGCGACTCTATAGGTGTAATCACAAACTGCCCCACGTGTACCGGCTGGCGATCCTGCAGCACCTGGATCTGTGACTCGGGCAAACCCCAACCGCGACCTATATTGGCGGTGGATTCAGAGCCGAGCAGGCGCGCGCCAGTTCGACGGGCTACCTCCGGCGCATCCATCGCATGATCGTAGTGGGAATGTAACGGCAGCACTGCCGCCAGCGTAGTGACATGATTGTCGGCCAGCCCCTGCTCGATGGCTCGCAGGTCCGGTTCGATTGTACCCACCAAAAGCCGCAACGGGCCGGGCCGGGTAAACCAGCCGTCGGTCATCCACTGCGTTTCTCCGTCGCTGAACAGCAGGGTCGCGGTGCCGCTGAATCGCACCGTCACCGCGCCGGGAGGAATGTGTTCACTCGGGCTTACTGCCCACTCCGGCTCTACCGGCGGATCATCGTATACCGTTAATGCGTAAGTGAAAAACAGTGCCAACAGCGCAATCAGTAATAACAGGACACGAAGCAGTGCCTTACCTGACGAACTGCGTGGGCTTTTCGATCTCATAAATGGCCTCGGCGATGTTTTCCAGGCGGCTCTCCAGAATCGCCTGAGCGTCGTAAAGGCCGCGATTATAGAAAAACGGGCCTATTTCTTCGGCAAAAAAATCGAGCAGGAAACCGGCATCAAACTGCCCGACCTCCTGTTCGAGTTCCTCTCGCATATAGAGCTGTATCTTGCGACAGATAATCTCGCGCTCTTCGGAAGTGAAGGTAATCTCAGCCATCAGTGCAACCTATACAATGCCAGTGTCTTTGTCGTTCAGGCTTTTCATGTTGTTCTGCATCCAGTAATCCCGCACGCCAGCCTCCCCTTTATTGTCCGCCCACTTGGTCAGCGTGGGCCGTTCGCCCTTGAGCTTGTAGTAGGGCACAGCGTAACCGCAGGAGGTTTGCACCAGTTCTAAATCCAGTACGAACACCTGTCGGGCGCCGGTATAAGCCGGAAAGAGCGCAGTCAACTCACTCCAGCGCGCATCCCGAGGGTGTGTCACGGTAGCCTGTCCGTACAGGCGCATAATCAACGGCTGCTTGTCGAAAGAGCAGAACATGACTGTCATGCGGCCATTCTCCAGCACATGGGCCGCGGATTCATTGCCGCTGCCGGTGAGGTTCAACCACGCGACGGTGGTGTCGTCGATAATGCGAAAACTGTCCATCCCCTTGGGAGAGACGTTGACGTAACCCTCCGCCCCCGCTGTACCAACAAAATACATATGCTGCGCCTGAATGAACGCGGAGAGCTTTTCATTCAACCGGGTATATTGCTCTGACATTGCCTGCCTCCACTAATGCGCTTGCGCCGCAGCTGCTCGTCGCTCAATCATCGATATCCACATACGCCGCCGGCGTAAAACGCGGCGAACAAATTGCCAGAAATACCAGATCAGCTGTGCCGGTATTGGTGATGCGCTGCCTGGCTTGTGGCGGAATAATAACAACATCACCTTCATTCACCGATTGCGCAGTAAGATGATCGACTTCCACCAGACCTGCTCCCTGCAGTACAACATAACGCTCGCTGATGTCGCGCAGGTAATGCCAACGGGTGGTTTTGCCCGGCGCCAGTCGTGCGCGGGCGATTGACACCGTGGGATCGTCAGCGGAATTTGACAGTTCGGTAATGAAACACCCCTCGATGAAATAATATTCCTGCGCCGCATCGCAGACTTTTACTCCGGCTTTTATTGCATCCACCTGCTCCTCCCCTTTCCCCTTATGCTGCTTTTCATGCAATGCACCAAACAAACTGCAACGCTGTAGTTCCTCGCCGCTGTGTTCGCATCAGTACTGCACTATCGGTGCCTTGCCTATCCAGGTATCGTCCGAGAGCATCACTACCATCGCGTGGGCGCAATCGGCAAACGAAATACTGGAAAGACCGCTGAACGCGTTAAACCCGAGCCGGTACTTCCCCGTCAGCGGTCCGGTCTTCATTTGCAGCGGTCGCACACCGATCCAGCATACATCGGTACTGGCATCGAGCAGTTGCAGCTGGTGCTCCTTGTCCAAGTGCCGATGTTTCAGGAAGGTATTGGAAAACCAACGCACAAAGCGTGCACCAAATGTAATCACATCGTCCGCACGAAAATTGCTGCCGCCGCCGCACCACACCAGCCTCGGTATCTGCCGGGCGCGCATCACTGTGAGTATATGCCGGGTGACGTCGGTACACAGATCCGGTGGCGACGTTTTTTCATCGACACCCACTGCAAACATCACGGCATCGGTACCCGCCGGCAGCGCTCGCGCGACATCGTCGGCAATCAGGCCATCGCCCTGAATAACGGTGACCCGATCGCGAATGTCACGCGGCAGCTTATCCGGGCTGCGCACCAGCACGGTGACCTCATGCCCCGCCTCCACGCATTGTTTGAGGCACTCGCTGCCCAGACTTCCGGTGGCGCCAAACACGCTGACTTTCATCGCTTCGACATCCCGCCTACCCGCACGCGCGCAACATGGCTGCGGTCGAGCGGCATAAAACCATTCACACCCTGCGGGTCGTAACGCTCAGCCATCTGGAACTCGCTCAAATCCTCCTGCAGCTCGAGTCCAATCTCGCTGAGCTCCTGCGCCAGAAGAGCCGGGTGAAAACCGGAAATAAACGGCTCGCCAAACGATTTCACCGTGCTTTCCAGATCGCTGAACGAGGCAGCTTCACCGGCGCCGGAAGGTTCAAACATTTTCTGGTCAATATAACTGAAGACCAATTCACTGCCCTCGACGCTACACTGCGCTATTTTCCCCAGCGTGGTCAGATTTGCCTCTCGTGTGAGATACATGGTCACGCCCAGCCAGGCGAAGAAAGCTGGTTCGTCTGGCCTGAACGCTGATCGCGACAGGGCGGCATCCAGACTTTCGGTGGCGAGATCAGCCGCCACAAACTGTACGTTATCGCCAAGCACTATGCCGCATTCGCTGATGCGCTGACGTTTCAGCGACTGTGTTGCCGGATGGTCGATTTCTATCACGGTAAGCGCGCCGGCCTCAGGCGGTATACGCAATGCATAACTGTCAAACCCTGCGCCAATCACGACATATTGCCGCACACCGCGTGCGATCGCTGTTCGCAACGCGTCCTCGGTATAGCGAGCGCGCAAAATCACATTGGTGTACGCCGGGCTCGCCCGCATAAAATCGTCGGAGATTCTGGCCAGTTCTTCCTCGGATGCAGCATCCGCGTTACTACTGACCGGCGACTCCCTGTTTGCGATTGCAGCCACCAGCAGTGACGCAGGTACCAACCGATCTCCCCAGCTATCATGTAACACCGGCTGTGGGTCGCTTCGAGCATGTATCGCACGCATACGCGATACCGACATTGCGGTGATGCTCGCCACCAAATCTTCCATGGTTACACTCCTTCCGGCACTGGTTACTTTTCAGCGAATATCTAACGTCCGCGCTATCGAGGAGTATAGAGCAAGCTGCCAGCGACTGTACCCTCGCAGGGCCGTAACTGCAGCCACAGTGCGGCTTGAGCACACCGGAACGAGCTGCTAGTGTCGACGCAGTCACAGACCAGCCCCGCTGGCGTACCATCACCAATCTGTTACAACCGCAGGAGAAAGAACATGCCCGTCAATTGCCCTCGGACCTACGCACTTTGTGTAGCGCTGCTCTGCTTGCCACTCTTGGCCTGCCAGGGCAAATCACCCTCGGATACGACGCAGGGGGCGCAGGGCAATACGCCGGCGACCGAAACAACGATTGCCGCCAATGCCGGGGTGCGCGAGTCGCTGAACCTCGCCGACCAACAGGACTTCGACGATGCGAGCCGGGGTTTGATTGCGGCACCCGCCGCGCTCATCGTAGCCGGCCCCAACCAGTCCAAGGTGTGGGACATGCCCTCCTACGACTTCATCAAGGGGTGAAGCACCCGACACCGTAAATCCCAGTCTGTGGCGACAGGCCAAAATCAATAACAACCACGGCCTGTTCCAGGTTACCGAAGGTGTGTACCAGCTGCGCGGTTTCGACCTGTCCAACATGAGCATCATCGAGGGCAAAACCGGCTGGATTCTGGTGGATCCGCTAACCACAAAAGAAACCGCCGCTGCCGCTATCGCGTTTGCCAGAGAGCACCTCGGTACCAAGCCCATTTCCGCGATTATTTTCACGCACTCCCACATCGACCACTTCGGTGGCGTGCTCTCGGTGCTCGGTACCGATCAGGACACGCAGATCATTGCGCCGGTTGGTTTCATGGAGGAAGCTACCAGTGAAAACGTCATCGCCGGCACCACCATGAGCCGGCGCTCAATGTACATGTACGGCAGCCAGCTGGAACACTCCGCGCGCGGTCATGTCGACTCAGGGCTCGGTAAAGGGCCTGCCTTTGGCAGCCCCGGTATCACTGAACCGACGCACATCATCGATCACACCGGCGAGACGCTCACTATCGACGGCGTGGAATTCGTGTTCCAGAATGCGCCGGGATCGGAAGCGCCTGCAGAGCTGACGTTTTACCTGCCACAGCTGAAGGCCTTCTGTGGCGCCGAAGTGGTTTCGCGCAACATGCACAACCTGTACACCCTGCGCGGTGCAAAAGTGCGCGATGCCCGCAAGTGGAGCCACTATATCGACGAGGCGATCAACTTGTTCCCCGACGCTGAGGTCTACTTTGGCAGTCATCACTGGCCGCTGTGGGGCAATGAGAGAATCATCGATTTCCTGAAAAAACAACGCGACGGCTACAAGTACATTCACGACCAGACGCTGCGATTGGCGTCACAGGGCTACACACCGCGCGAAATTGCCGACATGCTGGAAATGCCCGAGGCACTGCGCAGCAACTTCTCCAATCGCGGCTACTACGGTACCTTGAAACACAACGCCAAGGCGGTGTACCAGATGTACTTCGGCTGGTACGACGGCAACCCCGCCAATCTCGACCCACTGCCGCCGGAAGAAGCCGCTAAGCATTACGTCAGCATGATGGGCGGCGCCGATGCAATATTGCAGAAAGCGCAGGCCGATTTCGACAAGGGCGACTATCGCTGGGTGGCAGAACTCCTCAATCACCTGGTCTTCGCCGAACCCGACAATAGCGCGGCCAAATCACTTTTGGCGCAAACCTATGACCAGTTGGCCTACCAGGCAGAATCAGGGCCGTGGCGAGACGTGTATCTCACCGGCGCGCTGGAGTTACGACAGGGCGCACCGAAAACGGGTTTAGGCATTGCCAACGCGGGGGACATGATCGACAAGACTCCGGTCAATCAATTCTTTGAGCTGATGTCCGTGATGCTCAATGGCCCGAAAGCCGATGGCAAGACCTTCACCCTGAACATCGAATTTACCGACCTCGGTAAAACCTACGTCCTGCAACTGGAGAATGCCGTACTGCACCAACGCGAGGGCGAGCCCGCCAGCGACGCCAACGCCACCGTGCGCATCACGCACCCGCTGTTCGTGAAGATGCTGACCGGCAACGCCGGCATTCGCGACATTCTGTTTTCAGATGAAGTCTCGGTAGAGGGCAGCAAGCTTGACCTGCTGCAGTTCTTCGCCCTGCTGGACAGGCCGAACGAGACTTTCAATATCGTCACGCCGTAGCGGCATCAGTGCCAGAGAATGCGATTCGGGTTGTGCGCATGCCAGGCGTCGACCCGCGCATTGGCATCGTCGCCCCGGCGCTCAGGCGTGCTGATCCTCCATACCTATGTACAGTGGCATAGCTTGAATTCGCGCCAGCCAGGCGTTGATCCCAGGGTAACCAGACAGATCAAAACCGCCTTCATCGGCGACATGGGTGTAGGCGTACAGCGAAATATCGGCAACCGACATAGTTGAACCGACGAGATAAGGCGCTGCGGCGAGCCGCGTCTCCATTACGGCCAACGCTGTGTGGCCGCCGGCTTGCTTGGCTTCGTACTCCGCCCTGCGCTCCTGAGGCAGACCCAGGTATTTCGCAATAAATCGGGCAACGGCAATGTACGGCTCATGACTGTACTGCTCAAAAAACTGCCATTGCAGTACTTGTGCTCGCAGGAAACTGTCATCCGGTAACAGCTCTGTTCCGCTTGCCAGATAGTTGAGGATCGCGTTGGACTCCCAAAGCACCCGGCCATCATCCAGTTCCAGCACGGGAATTTTCGCATTGGGATTCTTCACGGTGAAATCTGTGTCATGCGTTTCACCTGCCAGAATATCCACATGCAGCCACTGGTGTTCTATGCCTAACAATGCGGCTGCCAACTTGACCTTGTAACAGTTACCCGACTGAATATCACCGTAGACTTTCATGCCCTACATCCTGAGTGCTTGAAGCTGAGACACCACCTGCCTGCGCTATCAGGCAGCACAATGTTAACCCAGTATCTGGGGATTGAGCTGCCATACCCAGTAGTTGAGGGCAGCTGCAAAACTGACCCATAGCAGGTACGGAAGCAGGAGCGCTCCAGCAAGAGGACGTACACGCCAGAAGCTGACGAGCGTGACAACAATAAGCACCCAAAGCAACACAATGTCTGCAAAGGCCATAGCACCGAGATGCCAGGCAAAGAAGAGCCAACTCCACAAGGCATTAAAGACAAGTTGAACCAAAAAAAACGACAGCGCAGTACGATTGGCGCGCAGTCCTCCACAGCGCCAGACCAGCCATGCGGCGATAGCCATCAACGCGTACAGCGCAGTCCAGACCGGCCCGAAAACCGAGCCCGGGGGCGCCCACGCAGGCTGGGCTAACTCGCTGTAGAAAGACCTGGCCTGGATTGACGCTACCGCTCCAACAGCCGATGTAGCAAAGCTTACAGCGAGCCAACCGATAAGCCCCAGGATTTGCTTCTGTCGTGACATTGACACCTTACTCATTCCCTTACTCATTGTTGCTCCTCGTTGCGGCAATGAAGTCTAGCAGTTCAGGGATCACCATTTCGTGAGCGTCTTCCTGTATAAAATGCCCGGCGTCTGCGATACGCACGACTTCAGCCTTTGGAAAATGCTGCAGCCACATCCCGTCGAGTGTCGCAGCAGTAAAGGCAACATCTTTCATCGGCCAGACTATCTTCACAGGCCTGTCGGCGAAGGCTGCTACAAGCTGCTCGTTTTCAGCGGCCACAAAGTCGCTGATAATGCCCTCCGGGCCAGATGGGATCTGCCTCGGAAAGGCAAGAATCCCTGTGCGCGAAGACCAGTTCGGATGCGGAGCCAGATAGGCAGCCCTGTCGGAATCTGTCAGTCGATCCGGGTGATTGAGGCCGGCGCGAAACAGAAACCCCCTGACAAACGCATGCATTCCCTTCACCATCAGTTCGCCAACCCCCGGTGTCCTGAAAAGATGCAACAGGAAGGGTAGCGGCACGGTACTAACCGGCCGCTGAAAGAATGTATTCAGGATGAACAATGCAGACACTCTCTCGGGGTGACGGGCGGCCCAGGGGAGGCCAATCGGCCCTCCCCAGTCCTGAACAACCAGGGTCACGTCGTGAAGATCAAGCGACTCAAGCAGTGCTTCGCAGCGATCGGCATGGCTGGGTATTGCGTAATACCGCGCATCGTCCGGCTTATCAGATCGGCCGAAGCCAAGATGATCCAATGCGATGGCACGATAGCCATTATCCGTTATCGCTCTAATGAACCGCCGATAGAGATAAGCCCAAGTGGGGTTTCCGTGCACCATGACAACAGTGGCACCATTGCGAGGGCCTTCGTCAATGTAGTGAATTCTGCCTTGCGGGGTAGCGAACCATTGCGGCTCGTAGGGCCAGGCGCCACCAAAAGACCAGTCTGTCTGCAAGCGGCTCATCCAGTTCTCCGGGTTCTAACAATCCCGAGAGTCCCAAGAATCGCCACGATGGTCCAGGCATAGGGTGCGGGTGTGCCCCAAAGCGCGCTATCGCCGTAGATCGCCAAACTGATGCCAAGTAACGCGAAGCCAACACTCATCGCTGTTGCGATTACTGCCATCGACAGGTTTTCAGGCTTTTGCGTAGAAAGAAAATACAGTGCAATCATAGCTATCATAGCGATGGATCCGACGTGCCAGGAAAAGTGGTGAAGCCAAACGACCTTGACCGGCAATTCTGCCTCTGACAGCGCTGGCAATACCATAGGCGCTCCAAGCAACTCATGCGCCAGCAGCACTAAAATGCACAGAAGAATAGCTGACCATAAAAATTTCGAAGGTCTATAAGTTGAATTCACCTGGCTATGCCTTCCCAATGGCATTGGTTCGAGAGTGTACCAGTTGGGGTATTGCTTTCCCCTTTTCCCACCCGCTTACCCTTGCAACCCGCACGACTCCACAGTGGTCTATTTACCACCCCATATTTTCGCAACAGCGCGATCTGTACCCAAAGAACCGACAACCAGACAGGTGAGCGCAACCAAAAAGAAAATAAAACCCGGAAACACTGCCGCCATTTTACCGGCCATAACCCCTACAACAACTACTGCCGTTGCTAGAACCAGAAACAAACCGCTGACAACGATCAGTATGGTTCGGTGGGACTTTTTGTATACAAACGGGTCTTCGCCACCCTCAAACAGATTCAGTAACGGTGCGAATAGTGTCCTTAATGTCTGTTTCACAAATAAACCTCATGCATCCTGTTTCACTCAACGTTCATCTAGCGTCTGCTGCTACGACGCAGAACATCCGGTAACCGAAGGATCCGCACTGCTTATAGACACGGAATTACGATTCATTCTGGATTGGAAATATCGGTGTTCTTGAGCTCAGCAAACTTTGCAGCCATTGTGGGGTTACCCTTCGTCAGTTTCTTGACTGTCAGGTCTTCGGCTTTATTGTTGGCAAGACGAAGATTATTTTCAGAACCGAGCAGCGCCTCCTTGGTCTTTTGCAGATGATCAATGGTTTTGTCGATCTCATCAATGGCTGTCTTGAATTTCCTGGACGCCAGTTCGTAGTTTCGCGCAAAACCAGTCTTGAACGACTCGAGCTCGTTCTCGAAGTTCGTGATATCAATATTCTGTTCCCTCACCAGAGCGAGCTCTGTTTTGTACTTCAGCGAGTGCTGCGCGGCATTCCGCAGCAGCGTGATAATCGGAATAAAGAACTGAGGGCGCACAACATACATCTTCGGATAACGGTGCGATACATCGACAATGCCGGTGTTGTATAACTCGCTATCAGGCTCAAGAAGTGAAACGAGGATCGCGTATTCACAGTTTTTCTCATTCCGGTCCTTGTCGAGCTCTTTAAGAAAGTCTTCGTTCTTCTTCTTGGTCGCTGTTTCGTCGCTCTCGTTCTTCATCTCAAACATGATAGAAACGACTTCGGTACCAGCGTCATCCGAATCACGAAAAATGTAATCGCCCTTGCTGCCAGCTCGAGCGTCGTTATCCTTCTCGAAATAGGCCCTCGGAAACGCCGTCGCCCGAATGCGGTTGAACTCGGTTTCGCAGTGCTGCTCAAGTGTTTCGCCAACCATCTTGGTTGACAGGCGAGCCTTCATATCGCGCAGGCGTTCGATCGCATCATCACGATCCCGTATCTGCGTCTCGTACTTGTCCCTGAGCGACTTCTCGGCGAGCTGCTTTTCAAGCTGCGCTCTTTGCAGTTCGCCTTTTATTTCGTCGCGATCCTTCTCGAGTGCATTGACTGCCTCCATGATCGCGAGCTTCTGCGTGGCCTCGCCAGCCTTGAGCCTGGCTTTCAGTTCCTGTATCTCGGCTTCCCTGGCTGCGGCCGCCTTCTCCAATGCGCTTGTGACCTTGGTTGTCGCAAGCTCAACCGCATCCCGCTTTTCCTTCTCTGCCAACTCAAGTCGCTCGTGCAACTGCTGTTCGAACTCACTGTCGCGAACCTGCTTGAGAATATCTGCATATCCTGCCTCGTCAATCTTGAAGGCTTTCTTGCAATGAGGACAGATGATTTCATTCATGACTATTTTCCCTTCGCTTTCGCATTTTTCCTGAGTGACGTTTAGTGCCGCACATCCCACATGAACTTCAGTGAGCCGAGTATTCCAAGAAATCCCATCGGCAAAGCTATTAGCGCGGGATTTACTCCCAAATGATTTAACTCAACCGAATCGAGTACACCTTTTTCATCCAGCGCGAGCTGGGCCATATAGCCGGACGTCCAGTATTGACCTACACCCCAGAGTGCATAAACAGCAAATACGCAAAAGAGAGTAGAGATAAACAGAGTCTGGGATTTCGTGAGTTGAGCACCAATAAGGTAGGCCACGACGAGATAACCACTGGAGACCGTCAAGTAAAGCATCAGAGCCTGAACGCCCATTTCTTGAGCGCTCCAGAAAGTAGAAATGTAGTCTGCTGTCTCCAATGTAATTCTCCTATCTATATCGTCGCAACATTGTTCCAGTCCCCGAGCTTCGCAGACCCAGCGAAATCTATAGTGAGACTGGCTGCTACCATAGGTATGGGTTTGTCATTTTGAAACGCTGCATTGTAACCGAGCGCGATGTCGGCAAGGCTACTGAAAACCCCTCCGTGCCAGGGTTCTTGCGTTGCAGTGTTTCTGTTCGGCATGCAATCCGATAATAAGCCCTTGTTGTGCTTACCCGTCGCGCTAAGTCGGCAGCCCACCAGCGATGCAAACATTAAGTGAATTGTTATGCCCTAGCGAAGAAAGATTGGCAATGGGTTGAGGGGATTTCTGATGAAACAGTGACTACCTACTGTAGATTATTTTGTATTTTCAGCGAGTGGTACTCGTTGCTGGCAACTTGTACGCATCTGAGCGTCACAGAACAGACCTACTACCGCTGGCGCAAGGAATATGCGGGCATGTCGCATTGGCTTTTTATCACTTTATATCTGGACCCGGGAATCAGGGGCAGGTGATGCAGGACAATAGCTACCATCGGTGCCTTAAACAGAGACGCCCCAAGCGTATAACTCACCAGGATCAGCGCGTACAAAGCCGGAAGTGAAGAATGTAGTTTCGTCCGGAGACGCTGCGGCCTCATATAGCCGCGAGGAAAAACACCATTACAGTAACCCAGACTCTCACTGCAACTTCTCCTGTCGGTGAATGCCTGAGAATTTGAACCATGCCCAACGCTGCGTTTCAGGCGTGGCAGACAGCGTGGGTGGGGGACAAGCGGACGCTGTTTGCCGTCGCCTGCAGCCGATTGATGGGCGCTCACTCATGGTGATCGAAGCACTCGATACAAAGCCAGTGCCGATAGAACTGCCAAAACCGGCCAGATAACGAGCAGATCGACCCGTATGTTCGCTTCCGCTGTCTTAACCTGAACGAGCCACTCCCAGGCGGCATAAACTCCCCAGGCAACCGATGCGATAAGCAATGAACCGAAACGACGCTGAAGGCCAATCGCTGTGAACCGTGAAACCAGGTAGCCCACAAGAAGCGCAATCGCTATGACCAGAATGTTCTGGGGCTTGCCGACCAGCAGTGACGCGAGCGTTTCCATATCAAGAATGTCCGGTTCGAACTTCAGCCTCCTTGCACAACCGCATCGGGAATCTCGTAGCGCTCGTCACCAATGTTAACTGGATGTAACGCCGTACTTCAAAACCGCAGCTGCGATCAAAAATACAATTCCCAGAATATCGATGAATAGCACCTTACCAATAGCCTCGTTATAACCGCCAGTGCCCAGCGCGAGTATTGCGAAGCCAACCATACTTACACCGGCCATGATCATGGCTGCATTTTGGTGAAGAGGACTGAAGGCTGAGAAGAGGATAAAGGCTCCCAAGATACCGAAAAGTAGTGCTCTATGACGCAACAAAATTGCCATGTCATTTCCTGCAATGGCAACAGAATAGGCCGACTCCAATTTCTGGGCAGAGAGAACACCCATGACAGGGACAAAATTTATTAGACCTACAACCACCAAACAAAATGTAATCCACTTTTCCATGGGATGCGTCCTATTCAACCAGTTAACGCCCGGCACAGCCGAAGCCGGAACGAAGTTGATCCTATACCGTTGTCGTTGTCGCTTTTCATGTACACAGCTTTTCATACTCCGTCGGCAACTGGAAATTCACTGAGGTATGAATCCGCCGCGCAGACCCGGCGCAGATTGATGAGCTTGGCATAGCGATCAATACATTTCGTGTATGCGACTGATACTTCCACGATCGTTGGTGATAGCTCTGCTTCGCTCAGTATGCTGATTCGCCGCTGTTCCTGATTGGGACGTCTGATTCTGGACAAATCGAGTTCCCTGGCAATATCTTTGCCTCGTCGAATTTTTTGTCGAAACGCTTGGCTTTCATAAAGCACCACCTCTTCGTCTCTTGAAAGTCGGACCGAGATAACCCGGACAATCTCACCGCAATAGGTAAAAACGGCAGACCAATGTTTAGAATCGATAACCCCGATCGCCAGGTATCTGGGCTCATCATCAGTTCGAGCTTGAATTTCAAGTAAATCAGGGTCTGACCAGAGAGCCTGGGTATCAACAAAATCCATGCCATGCTTCTCGAGATTGGCAAGGCTTTCGCACTCGTCATACTCGAAATCCATAATGGTATATAAATTATGTCTTTTGGGAGTTCAGCGCAATTGTTGGATAAAGGCTTCTAACGCCTTGAGCAGAGGCGTGGCGAATGCCACGTCCCGCGAACGCAGTGAGCAACTTGCCTCAACTGTTCAGGTGGCAACATGCTTCCTGCCTACGACCCATGGCATAGTTGCAAATACGATAAGCATAACGAAATAGACAGCGCCCGCAATCGGGTCTTTCTCCTGCAAATACTGGCTTACAGAAAGCGCTCTAATCCCCAGAATTATCGAATACTCGATTCCAATTAGAATAATTAGCGCAAGCGCACCCGATATCACTAAATCGGATTGTCGAAGAGCGGGAAAGCGCCGGGTAACGAAGCGCGCGGAGTAGAAAATGGCTATTAGCATCAGCGGCATCTCCAGAAGCTCTGCTGACCGCTCGCCAACCAGGGGCACAAGCCAGAGCACGCGAATGGTGCCAAGCGCAAAGCCAACAGCAAAAACCGATGCGAAATATATCGCTGCGCGTAGCAGCGCATCTCGACCTAGCCACCTAATCACTTGCGCGGTTTTCTGCATCCGGGTGCTTTGACTTGCTATGTGCGTTGCTACCATAGGCCAGGATCATTTAATGCCTCAACACATTGAGTGGAGCCAGACATAGCCTGGATTTCTTTACCATCAAGTGATTGCGCTAGCCACCCAATTGGCTGACTTAGATGACAAGGCGCTTTAACTATTTGTTCATTGATTTGCTCGAAGCCAGTTTTGGAATAATAGCTTGGATCCCCATACGTGAAAGCCAAGTTGACAGCTAAAGACCTAAGATGATCTAAGCCATATTGAATTAGATTCTGACCAATGCCTGTACCTTGAACATCTGTTGAAACGGCAACCGGTGACAAAATGAATGCAACTTGCCCACTAGGCACGGTAAAGCGGCTGAAAAATAGGCACCCAACAATTTTCGTGTTTTCTTCTGCAATGCAGCCAATTAAATCTTGTGGCTTAGTAGTGCCAATTAGATTTGTGACAAAATCAGCAATTACCTGACCCTCTGCTTCTCCCTCGGATGCAGAGAACACTCTGTTGAAAAGATCAATGACCTCCCGGGATCTTGATTCGCTAAATAGTGAAAACTTCATCTTGCTTCATACCTCGGCTCTTTCGCTAAGATGCACATAACGCCGACAGCATGGGCGCGCGCTGTTTGCGCGTCCCATTTAGCCGACCTTGTTATGAGCGCTGGTACTGGCCATTGCCGATACCTGGAACTACAACAACTGTACCTTCATTACTGAGCTGTTCGATTCGCAGAGTCTTTAGCGGTGCGTATTTCTCCGAGGTATAGAATTCCGACATTACCTTCTCACTCGGAAACTTTATTATAGCGATCCAATTTCCAGACCAAGCGCCTTCCAATAGTTTGAAACTGGAATCAGCAGCAAGTACCTCTGCTCCTATTTCTGTAAGTTGATGAAGTAAAGGAAAACCGTATTGGGTCAAGTAAGTTTCGTAATCTTTGACGTCAATTTGTGCGATCAAAAAAACAGGATTTGACATATTTTTCCTCAGAATCCAGGTTTTCAACTTTGTTTCGATTGGCCTCACAGCGCCAAGCGAGCCGGCAACCGAAGGTAGCGCACTGCCCACGGGTGCGCCCCTAGAACTGAAGACAGGTCATGTGACAGGAGCAACGCCATTGAGCAGCAGGACGATGTCTACAGGTACGCTGCAAAATACCTGTATGCGCGCTAGCGCCAATCTACCTAATACATTGAATCTGCAGTTCATTTATACCGTTTCCAGCACTACAAACTTTAGAAGTCATAGCGCAAGCTGGCCCCATACATGCGTGGTTCTCCGCGAAAGGCACTCCAACTCCCTTCCTGCAGGACTGTGTTGAACGCGATTACGTTGTAATCCTCCTCAAAGATATTCTTCCCCCAGACCGAGAACTCCCCAACCGGCATCGTTTGTGCGCAAACCCAGTCGTGCGTTCACTATCGTGTAAGAACCTACCTCAGCCTCTGGCTCCAGCGTCTCATTGGTGTTGTGATCACCCATGTAAGAAGGCGTTGATAACCCCGAACCCGGTATAACGGCTGATAGGCATTTCGTAGGAAATAGCGCCGGTGGCAGCCCACTCCGGCGCAAAGGGTACCGCTTGCCTTCGAGACTCTGTCCCAGTTTATTGGATATCGGATGATCGTCGTACTGTGTATTGCTCCAGGTGACACCGGCATCAATCAGTAATCCGGTGATTGGCAACCAACTAGCTCCAACTCGGCGCCGGTGGAATTTACCTGGGCGGCATTAGTGGTGGCGAAGGATATGCCGTCGAATTCGTTGATCTGGTAATTCTGGAATTCGCTGTAGAACAATGCCGTGTTGGCTTCGAACGTGCGGTCCGGCACCGCCCACTTCAAACCTGCTTCATAGGAATCGACAGTTTCGGGTTCAAACTCGAACCCGGTGGTTGCTGCATCGCGGTCCAGGTTGAAACCACCGGCCTTGAAGCCCCTCGAATAACCGATGTAGATATTGCCAATATCCAGATTCCGTACCAGCTTTATCGTACCGCTGGGTTCGTCCTCGCCGCGCGACTGTTGCAGATCCGGTACCGGACAATACGGAATAAAGGGCGCCAAGGTGCAGTGCACGGCGTCATTGACTACTTTCGCGGTAGCGTCCTTTTGATCATCTGACCAGCGAAAGCCGACTACCAGGTCAAAGTTATCGGTCAGCTCGACAATATTGTGGGTAAATAACGCCCAGCCCTCGCCGTCCTGCTTGAAGTAACGGGACTGGTCGCCCACCCTCCGGAAAAAGGGCCGCGGGAACTCCATACAACAGGTTGAAATAGGCCCCAAAATCCGCTCCGTATAACAGTTGCCAGTCAACATCGATGTCGTCGGTGTAATAGTAGGCTCCGACCAGCCCCGGTCGACACGCCCGGAGACCCCGTTGAGTCGCAACTCCTGGCTCATAAAGTGGTTGTTCTGATTCCAGTTTACGCCCTTGACCAGATCTGTATTGGACGTATCCGAATCGACATTGGCATAGGCATCGGAATCACGATGAGGCGCCAATCCACGTCAGGGAGATCTTCTTCAATAGCCCAGTTGGTCTCCACCGATACGCCCCAATCATCGAGGTCATCCTCGCTGTCATAGGACTGTTGTGCCTTGTAATCAAGGGGGCGGTTTTACGATGCCGCCCAGGGACTCGATCGCGGCCGCAGTAGGACCGGCAATCGTGTAATCTGCAGCGCAGCAGTGCTCATCCTTGTGCTTGTAATCCACGATAAGGCGAACATCCACGTCCTCATCTGGTCGCCATAATAGCTGGCCCCTGACGTTGGCCCGGTTTCTGTCATAGAGCTCGCGGGAAGATACCAGGCGGTCGGACACATAGCCGTCTCGTTCGTTAAAGCTGGTGGCCAGGCGAAACGCTAGGGTGTCATTCACCACGGGGCCAGTAACGCCCGCGGCCACCTGGTAGCCGTTATAGTTCTGGACAGTGCCCTCGCCATAGCCACCTCCAAACTCCGGCTTCAGGGTGTTGATGCTGATGGTGCCGGCGGAGGTATTGCGGCCAAAAAGAGTGCCTTGGGGTCCGCGCAAAATTTCCACCGAAGCGATATCAAGCAGGTCGCCAACGGCCAGCCCCGAGCGGCTGCGGTACACGTTATCCACGAAAATACCTACAGACGGCTCCAACCCGGGATTATTGCCCGAGGTACCTATACCGCGAATCCTCACCTCGGTGCCCGCAGTTTCCGAGGTGCTGGTGGTAATGACCAGGCTGGGGAAACTCTGGCCAGGTCCTGCACATCGCTTATTCCCCTGGCGTGTAACTGGTTTCCGGTGAACGCGGTAATAGCGGAACCTGGCTTACGGTCTGGGTGCGACGGGTGGCGGTCACCACCACCTCCTCCAGAATTTCTACCTGATCCGCCGCCAGTGATGCGCTGTGTTCAAACGCTAATAAAAAGCCGCACAGCAGCACCAATAGCCGACGGAAAATGGGTTTTGCGTTCATTGTTGTACCCTCTCGGAATCTTATTAGTTGTGTTGCCAAACAGCCGTATTGCTATTTGCACCAGCCCTTTTGAGGTTGACAGCCACAAATATCCGCTACCACAATGCCTTGACCAAAGGTAAGTTATTCTTCAGTTTTGTACTACTCGCAAATTTTTTTCGCCGGACAAAATAGGCTATCTTTCTGAAAAGTAAGGGAAAACAGCGGCGCTCCAGACAGACTATCCAGACCATTCTGGGTGCCGCTGCTCAGGTTTTGATTGTAGAGGGATACAGCAAGGCCACTACTAACAGGATAGCGGATAAATCGGGTTTCAGCGTGGGTACCCTTTACCAGTATTTTGACGATAAGGAAGATGTGTACCGGGAGTTGATAACCTATGAACTGGGGAAAGTTGCCGCTGCCGTGCATGAGGCCCGGGTACACGCCAGTCTGCGCGAGACCCTCGTAGAGAATTTATCCGGTATCCTCCAGGTGCTGGGCAATGACCCATTGCTGGTGCAAGCGCTGGGTCAGCTAATCGCAAGTCCGTTCCATGAGATCCGCGCGGCTATCCGGGCAGATACGGTAGCCGGGGTGATAAGGCTCCTGGACGCGCAGGGATGAAATGATCGTCCAAAATCTGCACCTGGCCGCCGACACCATCGTCAGCGCCACCGAGGGTTTCGCCATATACGCCAATACTGCCGCCTACCCCTATCCGGAGTGCTCGAGCATGGGGTGCGTTTGCAACTGGCCTACCTGACCATGCCCTGAGGGCAGCGCGATGTGGAGCTGGCAGCCTGAATTGCCGCTTATTAACACCCTGTGAAACCTGAAGAACAGTCTGGTGGCGCCCGGTATTCATTCGGCTACGGGGAAAAAATATTTAGCAAATTCAGAGGGATAGCGTTCCTGAGTGCCAAATTGATTGTGAGTAGTATTCCCCGTGCAGTTCTCCTAAGCTTTTGGCAGTACCTTGAAAGGAGTGTGCGCCATGGCCAACGGTTATCAGTACGAGAACAAACCCCGTAATATTTTTCGTTTCGCACTGGCGTTGTGGCGAGTCATGCGGGACCCGGAAAATACCAAAGAGGCGGGTATCGTGGAGCTGACCTTCAACCGTTCACGTTGGGGCAAAAAACTGGCGCGCTGGGACCGGGTCGCAGAACTGGTAGGAGGACTACCCGCAACTCGCCCCGGTTGTCGCCGCCCGCAAAAGGCTGGACAGAATAGACCTGAATGCCCTGATTGCCCTGCCAAGCAATACCCTGGGACACGCTCTGGCGAAACTTGAAATGCAGCGTGGCATTGATCCTAACAGGTCGACCCGCTACCGCATGATGATGACGGTGAATGGCTAGTGGCACACCTGTATGAAACGCATGATTTCTGGCATGTACTCACGGGTTTTAGTTTCAACGAAGAGGGCGAGTATGGTGTGGCAGGTGTCTACCTGGGCCAGATGCGCAACGCGACTTTCTTCGCGTTCATGCTCTCGATAATAATGATGAAAACTGTCTGGAAGGACGGGGATAAGCTCGACCAACAATTCAATGCCCTCTGTGAAGGCTACCAGATTGGCAAGCGCTCTCTGCCTATGGTGGGCCTGGACTGGTCACAGCTATGGCACCGGGATCTGGAAGAGCTGCGCCTTGAGCTTAACATCAGCGAAGCCGGCAGAATCGATGCAGCTGCGCTTGCCGCATAAGCCCGATCAATCTTCCCTCGAGAAGGCCTTGTACCACGAGTTTGCGGAGAGAAGAATAATGGCTAGCGAATTCCGGAAGATGGAGCGCGCAGCGTTGGACGTCGCGCGGCCCGAAATGGGCCGGGTCGCTTGAGAACACTTTTTTTGTTAGCCGGGCTTGTGGCCGCGATGGTCATCCTGCTGAATCTTGCAACCGACGGCGGTTGCCATGGCTCATGGCCGTCCCGTTGCTGACCCTGGTCTACTACGCATCCTACACTCCGCTGCACGAGGCCGTACATCGCAATATCTCAGGTGACCAGCCTGGACTTCAGGTACTGGATGCCGCCACAGGATTCATAGCGGACTAATCGTCGGCGTACCGTATACCCTGCACCGCGCCACCCACTTTGCCCACCACCGGTATACCAACAAACCTGAAATTGACCCGGACAAAGTTTTCCGGGGCGAGCGGGCGCAGGATGTGCTGCGCGGTTCACTCTGGATAGTCCCAGCCGGCTACGTCTGGTATTTCAGGGAACGCGTGGCAACGGCTCTCGGGTCCAGAGAAGAGCCTGGTAATCGGCGAGTTCGTCGCCATCCTGGGCAACCGACTTGTGCCCGCGCTACTGGGTTCCCCATGGAAGTGCTGATCCTCAGCGTCATCCCAAACCTGCTCGGAGTCATCATGACCGCGACTCTATTCGCCTGGATCGTTCACCACCCTCATGAAAACCAAAGCCGCTGGGGATGCGCCTCAACCTTCGACTTCGCCGGGCGCCATGCGCTGGCCGTGACGATCGCATGGTTGTGGCAAAACTACCCTCCATTCACCACCTGTTTCCGCGAGTGCCCTTCTATCGCTATCACAAGGTCTTCCATGGGATAGAATCCACTATGACGCAGCTAGGCGCGCCCATCCACCGGTTCGGTCAGCCCGCGCAGCGGGTGCCGCAACAGCCATTTTGATTGCATTAACGGCGTTGGAAAAATATCTATTAGTTGCTGCACATCAGATTCTATCGCTTCAATTATTTCCACAGTCTTTCCTTAACGCTTCAGACTGCGCGCGCCGAAACCGCGCAGCGGTTTGGGTGTCCGCAGCCCTGACCAGTTACATAACCAAATGATCATTTCATTATCCGATCAATCTCAGCCCTGAATTCCGCGTCAAATTCTTGTGCGAACTCTCTCCAGAACCAGGCGCCCCCAGGGGAGCCTACCACTCGTTTGATGACGGTAATTTGAGCTTGCCATTCTGTAATTGGGAGGTCCGAGAACTTTGTTTGTGCAAAGATATTTGACTGCGAATGCATCAGATTATGCACCAGGAGCCTGAACTTCAAGCGCTCGAGATCATCCATCTCCTCTGGCGTCGCCAGGCCTTTCAAGTAGACCCTGGCGACCTCATCATTTTCATAAATAGACTGCCTGGCGATGCTGATTGTATTGACAGTGGAATCCAATGCAGAAGAATGGACAGCTCTCGTGTTCTGTCGAATTTGAAGTGCCAGATAGACCAGAGTAATGAAAACCGCTAATGCCCCAACAATCTCACCAATAGCTCCTATTGCGTCCCAGTTCACTTATGCACTCCGATTGTCCATGTACCGCTTACAGCTGGGCCACGCTGTAAGCGCATCCCAGCAGACTGTACTTGTTAGACGGCTTATACTTGGGGAAGGCAAATGCTCCAACATTTTCATGAGTCCCCTTGAGCTACGGGTGACTCTGAGAGTATTCCGTCTACGAATTCGACAAATGCATGATCTAGCTGCGGCCTAGCCCACGGGCTGTTCTCCCAAGAGTACCGAACTTGTGGTATTCGGTAAAAACTCGTTATCTGCCGTTTTAATTCTCGCGTATCTTTTTCGCTATTCGAAGAAGCAAATTGGCCCCAATGCAGCCAGAAGTAGTACAGATTGATATAGTCGAGTCGCCCGGCATCTTCTGCACTAATCTCGAACGCCTGCGCGAAACCCTCATAGTAATGCTCTATTCCGTATCCAACGGTGATGCTGTTCCGCAGATTATCGTTAGTAGCAGATGCAAGCATTACGTCGCGAACACCGCTCACTCGCGTAAGCCGATTGGTGTCGTTCGCTGTAGCCCTTGCATATCGCACCTGCGACGCCAGGTAAGCTAGAGTGATAATCACTGCCAGCGCACCGATCGCCTCTCCTATGGCACTAATGGCTTCCCAGTTCATACGGACCTCCGCCGTCTAACGATTAAAGCACTAGCGTCAAAACCGCGCAGCGGCTTTGACGTCCATGTGGATTGACTTGTTATGTGCCATGTTTATCGTCTTCCTTTTTGCCAGAAATGACGACTGGCTTAAAAAGTGAATATACCGCCACAAGGGTGCCGGCTACGAAGATGAAACGCCTGGACCACATGAGAACAACTATATCTAAAGTGGGATAGTTGCTTTTCATTTCTCTTAGTGCCGACGTTATAAATAGTGCTTGGGTAGTTTGACCTTGATATCTGACAAGCAACAATGCCACCATAGCTAGGTAGAGGCCCGTGATAGCAATTCTAGCCGCCCTGCCTAGGCGCTCCCCTACCGTATAACTCACTATGATCAGTGCAAAAGTTCCGGTGAGAAAAAACTCGAAGTCCTGAGCTATACCATCGGATGTTTCTTTGAGAATGGAGATCAATTCAAACTCAGTCATGCGGATTTCCTCCAGACACATAACGCCTGGCCAAGGGGCAGCCGCTGTGTGGCTGTCCCGCACAGGCCCGAAGGGCCGAAGTGGACTTGGGCGCCCTGTTATGCACTTCCAGCATATTGATTGACCCCCTTTTCACTGTTTTCATTTCGGTAAGTTAGGTCGAGACGCGTTTCTGACTTCGCGCAATTACATTCTGATCCATGTACTCACGAAAGTCCGCATTGAAGCGAACCGCGTTCTCCGCCCACCACTGCCGTGCAATCTCCTTGCCGAAAATGAAGTGTAGTGTCTGCTGGGTACCGTACCAGGAGTGACTCTCGATTGTTCCCTGTGCTGCATGGAAGAACAGACTCTCAATTCGTCTAACGGTCGCGAGGAGGAAGTACCCATATCGGGCTGTGTCTTCTTCGCTAAGAGATGCGGCATCCGAATTGACTCGCATGAGCAGCGAAACCAAGCTCGGATCTTGAACAACGGTCATGGAAACGTCAGACAGTGAGTCTGCTACCTGTTGAAAGCTGGCCGCGCGAACGGCACGGGTGTTCTGGCGGGTTTGATGAGCGAGGTATAAAAGCGTCAGTACCACACCCACGCCGCCAATCGCATCGCCAACACTTCCGATTGCTTCCCAATTCATGACATTCCTCGATTCGGCACATAACGCCGCCGGCGTGGGTGAGCGAAAGACAGTGTAGCGAGTCCAGCGCACGAAGTGCGCGGCGTGCCCAGCCTTGTTATGTGCAACTCACTTATGATCACTAGGTTTCTTCGCTGCCTTGATTTGTTAGGTGACCAATTGACCGCTCTATTGATGAAACAAAATCTGGCATGAGCAAAGATGTGCTACCAGACCATAAGACTTGAAAGCCCGGGCTCTTGAAGTACAACCTGACAAAAGTCAGGGTTACATCCCAAAGCTCAGGGTCATCTGCATGAGTGGTGCGGCGATAAACAGCCTGCCATGTTTGCAAGAGCTGCATACCCAAATAGTCGAATCTGAGTCTATCGGTTGCATCCAGTGATTCGATATCGTTTAATCCTTTGGCCCAAAGCTCCGCAACATCACGATGTGCAACAATCCCCCCAATCCACTTACTTATATCTGTATTCGTACCTTCAAGCGATCGTGTTTGCGCTGCAGCTGAATCCGATCTCAGTTGGCGCGTATTTTGGCGGATCTGAACCGCTAAATAGATGAGAGTGATTACAACACCAATCCCACCCAGAAAGTCGCCTATATTTCCAAGATCTTCCAGCATAGTGTGATCGGCCTCCTAACGCCGCCGGCACAGGCAAGCGGAACTTGTTGCGCGGTTGTACCCGGCCTTGTCAGGTGGCCGCATAGTTAAATCCACTTGCCACTAGTTGCCGCCAACGACGCTGACGATGTCGGTAGAATAATTGGGCAAATGCCCAGACAAAAAAAGTGAATACTCCAGCTTCGATGGTTACATAATCCCGATACAGGGTGCCGGTTCCTGATGGATCAATAGTAATTCGGTGGTCCCACTTCTTTATCAACATGCTGTGACCGTTATCCCAAACACTGAAGCTGCTTGGTGATTCGGGATATGAGATTACTATAGCCTGCTTTCCGAAAGGGACAAATCCAAGTAATCGCAAAGACACCCAGTACGTCCCTTCTTCCCATATTTCTGGCAATTGCGTAGCGCCACAGGGAATGAACTTAACAAGAGGAGAAGCGACATAAATGAGTAAACGCGAGGTTCTAAGGTGTGCCTCAACCACCCCTGGGTCGACCGGAAGGAACGTTGACACATCGACGATCAGGAAACGGCCTCCTAACGCTTACGGCACAGGCGAGCGAAACGCAGTGTAGCGAGTCCAGCGCAACTTGTTGCGCAATTATGCCCGTACTTGTTATGTTTCGTTTTGCACGTTATGCGCATTATGCTCTCCGTAAATATTCGGCTTCATATCCGCCCTTATACAGGTAGCGACATAATCTTGAAATTGCTTGGCATACCAACTACGTCGCAAGTCCCACCAAGTTTTGACTCCAGGATATTGGCATATATCAGTTGTAGCATTACCTAGCGCGGTCCATGTATCGTCACTTAGATTTCCGGCAAGCCATTGTTGATGAAACCCCTCGATGGTCTTGAACACCCTCGACAGGTGAGCTGATAGCTGCACTTTCGGTACCTCATCAAGTGCGCTGAAATCGACAAGACCAATTTTCCATGCATTCGCTAGCTCATAATTTGTTGCCAGATCACCAAGAAAGTTATTCCATTGCGAGCTTATCTCAGAAATATTTCTTGATTTGCTTTCGCTATTTTGAATTCGAATCTGAGTAGCCAAATAGATTAATGTGATTATAACGCCTGCCGCGCTAGCAATTTCACCAATGGCACCAATTGCCTCCCAGTTCATGTGCAACTCCATTGAGACAAATAACGCCGGCGAATTGGGCGCGCGCTGTTTGCGCGTCCCATATGGCCGACCTTGTTAGGCCTGAGGTTCATGACAAACCACTTCAATATTGTGTCCGTCCGGACCAATGACGAAAGCTGCATAGTAGTTTGAGTGGTACTGAGGGCGAGGACCAGGTGCACCATTGTCTTGTGCTCCCGCGTCAATAGCGCTCCTGTAGAAGCGTTCCACCTGACCGCGATTCTTTGCCCTGAAGGCCAAGTGCAAATGTGTCGCCGCTTCCTCGACTCGACGGATACACAGTGATGCATCGCTGTCAGGACACCAAATCTCTACTCCTAGCGGCCCCTCCGAAGCTACCGTTACGCCGAGCGGCTCAAGCGCCTTGAGAAAAAAGGCCTTGCTCGCTTCATAGTCGCTGACTCCAAATACAATGTGATCGAACATGTTCCTCCTGTTTATCGTGTATCTCAGTAAGACCTAACGCTTGCCGCAGCGGCTTCCAGCCAGGCGCGAAGCGGCTGGTCGGGCGTCCGGCTCCGAAGGAGCATACTGGCGGCACTTTTTACGTGGACTCACTAGTTTTCCCTCGTTACCAGTCGATAAAACGACCAGATTGACTGAAGTATAGAGAGTGAAAGTATCAAAATCAGGGGCCACTCTTGCCGAATGACCAGTAGATTCGCTACGAGTAGTGGCAAACCAAAGACATACACCGAAATGGCCGTGACCAGTGCACCAATTGTTACCGTTGATTCCCCTCTTCGATAAAGCCTTATTGCTTTTAGAGGTACATCCAGAAAAACCGTACAGTAGGCTGCGATTAGAACAAGTGAAACAAGTGAAATAGCCTGTTGGTTAGGCATCCCTGACGCCTGAACTACGGAAATGCCAAAGCTACCTAAAAGTACAAGAGCGGAAAGCTCGAAAAGCCCACGAATTCTAAGCAATTCCGCTTCACGGTACTTTCTCTCACGGCCGCCAAAGACACTTGCGACGCCGGCAAAACCCGCTATTGCAATAGCTATTTCAGCAAGTAAATGGAAAGTATCTAGTTGCTCGATCAAGCTGGCCACCTAACGCCAAAAGCAACCGGCGCGCTGCAAGCGCATCCGGCGCCCAGGGCGCGTAGTTGATTGCCTTGTTAGTTTACCCACAGACAAGTTTCTCCTCACCTAAGTGGTATGTATTGTGCACCAAAACATAGGCGCCAGAGAGAATCGCGGTAGTTGGGATAAGAATTGGAGAAAGAAGATAGCCTTCCACGGAGTAGTAACTATTGGATTCCTTGGCAACATCAATAACCTTTAGTGTGAGGCGATCTGTTGATAATTCGCAGCGTGCTGCTTGATCTTTGGCAGGAGAAGGAACTGTGACACAGCCCGAGAGAAAAATGGCCATTAGCAAAAATATGACGGAATTTCTCACAGTATCTCCTGGGTAACATAGCTCTCACAGCTGCGGCACGCTGTACGCGCGTCCCCGGAGCCTGTGCTTGTTATGTGGCTACGCAGCACTTGATTGTCTTAAACTCTCAAATCTATTTTCCATGTATTCCACGAAATCTGGAGACAGCTCCCTCGTATAGATTGGCCACGAGTCAAGCAAAAAAGGGAGTTCCCAAATTCTCGAGTTCATCAGCGAGAGAAATTCATGCTCTTTTAGAATCCCCTCTCTATAGCTCCTATATGCCGCATCGAAGAGATAAACTCGCGAGAGCAACAGAAAGCTCAATGATTGTTTGTCAGCGTTGGGTAATTCGGATCGGCGAACACCTTCGTAGACCATTTTATGGAAGAGCTCACTAGTCCGGCTATCGGAACCCCAGGTATCATATTGTTGTGAGATGCCGATCGAAAACGCGCTTAGAACTTCTGCCCGAGATGTGGCAGTGTTCTGCTGAATCTGCCGAGCCAAGTAAATAACAGAAACAATAACAAGGAGTGCTCCTGCAACTTCACCAGATGCTCCTATTGCGTCCCAGTTCATTCTGCTCCATTCCTAGTAAAGGAGATCAACATTCTGTCCACATAACGCCGCCGACAGGCGCGGAAAAACTCAGGCGAAGCGCAGATTTTTGCGTCGCGCTGACTGCCCTTGTTATACATTTCACATATCATCAGGGAAGCCTCTAAATTGAGGTATATTCGCATAGGGTTCACACCAATGTGCTTTCGATTCCACGTTGATGTGAGCAGCAGGTTTAAAAACCAAAGGCGTATCGATAGTTGACACTGAAACACAGAAAAAGCTAGTCCTGTCTGGGGAGTAGTTCATTAACCTGGTTCCACACTCTGAACAGAACGCTCGATACCCACCGGCGCCACTCTTATGCTCTTTTAAGTAGCCGTTTTCATCATTAAGTATTAGGGTTGAAGCATCTCCCAACGCCATGGTCGCATAGTCTGCACCATGAGCCTTTCGGCAAAATTTACAATGACAATTAAGTACTTTGTCTCGATATATTTCAACTTGATACCCAATTTCGCCGCATAGGCAACTTCCCTCGATCATGACTTATTCCTGTTAAGGTATCCCAAGCAAGCAATAAGCGATGTGCCCCGGACCGTATAACGCCTCGGGCTGCGGCACGCGTAGCGTGTCCGTAGCCCTGACTTGTTACATTTATCGCGGAGCCATCTCGTGATGCTCATTTGGCACCAGGGCCTAGTGTCAGAAAATCCTGGAAGTCTGAGCTTGCCGCTAAGATTTCCATAACTTTCCCAGATAGTTGGTCGCTCCCGCCTAGATCATTTAACCAGAACTGACCGCCGGGTGATGTCAGTATGGAATTGAGCGAACCCACATATCGCCGCGCCACGTCAGATTCAAGAATATCATGGTCATTGTGCATTACCGCAGTCAGTAGTACGTGCACCAGACGGGCCATGAAGAGACTAAATATTGCTTGGTCCTCTTCACCCAAGCCAGTCGGATCACTGATACCAGCAGTCCAGATACGGATCGTTCGGTCACTGTTGTATATAGGATCAAATGCTTCATTAATAAGATGATTCAACGAAATGGCAGAGCCAAGCTTAACTTGTAGCGAGTTTTCACGTACTTGCCTCGCAAGATATATCAGCGAAACGACTACTGCTGCTCCACCTAATATTTCGGCAATTGATGCAAGTTCACCAATATTCAATGTCAACATTCTATCCCCGATTGGTAAATGTAACGCCGCACACAAGGGCGAGCGTAGAGAGTCCGGCAGCCCTTGGCTGCGAACTGCTGCGCCTTGTCAACTGCTGGCAGGCTGATGAAACTCAATGACATTTTTATCAGGATCTCTTATAAAGAAAAATTTAGCTCCCTCAAATTCCACCCGTCCAGTTATTTCTATGCCTAGTGCCGTGACCGTCTCTAAGGCTGATTCGAAACTAGTAACTTCTAAAGCAACATGCGTATAGCCAGTGTGCTTTTCTGACACATCCATTAGGATATTTTCATTACAATCGAAATTAGCATTGAGAATAAAATTTATATTCACGCCCGAGGGATGTTCCATTACTGCCACTGGTTCTGGTCCCAATGGGCCAGCAATAAATTCGAATCCCAGCTTTTCGTAGAAGCCCCTGGAAACTTCCAAGTTTTTGACTCTTATTCCGATATGATTAATTCGAGTAATCTCTTTCACACTAAATAAGCTCCGTTGTTGCGTACAGTTAACGCCGCCGGCACGGGTGAGCGAAACGCAGTGTAGCGATTCCAGCCCGAACAGCGGGCGTTGTGCTTGGCCTTGTTAGGAGGCGCCTAGCCATCGCTGCCAGCCTTACCCATTGAGATGATCACCATCAAAGGTATCATTGCCGTAAAAATGATTAGCGCGATACCAAGATTATAGAGCTCCTCCGGATTACCGAAACCTAGCAACGACAATATCTGAAAAGCAACGTTTGATGAAGCTATTGAGCCGCCTAGAATCCAAGATGCTTTGGAGGGAGGAGCATGTCCTGCTGCTGAGTATTCATGACTCCGCTTCATACTTATGCCAAACCCGAAGAGCACATAAAGCAAGAGAATAATTGAACCGATTGGATGAGCTGGAATGCCGATACCCCGAAGTGCCATAGGTACGAAGCATAAGACTAAGGCCGCAAAGGCAGCAGTAACAACCAACCACAGTGCGTTTCGAACTCTAGGCGGCCATTGATCGATCGGTCCTCCTTGCACAATGGCTATGATGGCTGAAAAGCCAATGAGCGTCAGTGATAGTTCAGCCAATGCTGAGAGTTCTACGTTTTCCAAATGCCCCTCCTAACGCTTCAAGCACTGGCGACGAAACCGCGCAGCGGTATTGACGTTCAGGTGGCTTGCCCTGTTAGGCAGACCGGGCAACGTGTATCTCGGCTTCAATGACAGCAACAAACTCTGGGCCGAACATGTATTTGCCTACTTTTTCCCACCATTGCAGGCCACCGACACTGTAAATAAAGTACCGGATGGTTATTAGGTTTTCAAAAAAGTCAGATTCACTCACGGCACCCTGGCGGAACTGGAAGTGTGCCGCAAAAAATGCGTCGGCGGAGACGAGTTTGGACTCCACAGATGAGGCTCGCGTGCTAGCACGAACTTGCAAGCTCAAATAGAGTAACGTGGCGATCACGCCAGCGGCACCAATAGTCTCTGAAATGGCCCCGATGGCTTCCCAGTTCATTGCAATATCACCATGTGAGTTCGCCTAACGCCCAGTGCAAAGGCGAGCCACGGTGTGGCGAGTCCGGCGGCCGCAGGCTGCGCAGTGCCGTTGCTTGTTATGTGCTATTACGAGCATTAAAGTATGCATAGAGCAAATAACCAATACATGCGAAAAATGTCGATGGGAGCGCTATGTTGCCCAGCCAGGTGCCATATGTGACAAATGGATTTTCTAAAGCATTCCTGGCGCCTTGTGACTTGAGCTCGCCGACACTGTTTAGTGAACTCAGATCTGCCATCAGTCCAGACGCAATATCGATGTTATAGACGAGAAGCATATATACCCAGCCGGAGTAAATAAGATAGAGAGCAAGAACAGTTCCCAGAATTAGCGCACTGAGTCTTTCCGCTGCGAAGTACGCAACCATAATGAGGCCAAAAGATACGCTAGCCCACCATTGAACAATGAACCAATATCTATCAAAAACACTGAAGAGCTGCTCCAATATTTCTGCTTCACTCACAATAAAACTCCTTAACGAGCACTTAACGCCTCGGTTTGGGGCAGACCACGCAGTGGGCCGTCCCAGCCGAAGGCGACAACACCGACTTGTTATGTGTTTGATAGACCATTTTTTGACCGCACGTCGTACATAAAGTATAGGCTGGCCACAACCACGACTAACCCAGAAACAACAGCAAGAAGGGGCCAAGGCAGAAACCAAAATCTAGAAGGAACATATTCCTGATTCGCAGCAACAAGCGTCGCAAAGGAATCGGCGTGTGTGAGAGCGGATGTTAGCCAGAAACCGCAGGCGATGACGTAAAGAACAGAAACGATGATTGTTTGGTTTCTAGAGAGCTTCTGTCCTACGAAGTAAGCTGCGGTAACAAAGCCAAACACATAAGTAAGAAAAACCGAAGAGCTGGTTATTGCGTTAGCTGCATGTAGATTTAGAGCTTCCAAAAATTCTGATTCAGTCAATGTTAGGCCACTCCTGCTCGATACTGGCTTGACTCATAACGCTTACCGCTGCGGCGCGGAAACCGCGCAGCTTTTTTTGCGTCCGGCCCCGAAGGGGCGCATAGCCGGTACTTGTTAAGTGTTTTTAGCACGTGCGACCCCTACATAGAAGCCCATTATGGCCGGAGGAATAAGAATAGGGAGTAAGAATAGCGATTCGTAGGGGAATAACAATTCCTGGCCGTGTTGTAGATAGCCCTGAACTAAGAAGACACCCTGGAGCACGAGAGTGGGCAGCAAAACAATATGCCACCAATGTACCAACTTGTGCTTTAGAAAAAACCAGATCGACAATACCAGCACAGAATTCACGAGTGCGTTGAGAATACTCTGGGGTATCGACTCTGTGAGAGAGATAAACATCACGTCAACTAATCCGAGGATTACCATCGCAATCAGGTATAGCCACAATACGATAGTTCTAGTCACTGCGCGATCCTGACACTTAACGCGCCGTTGAGCGGCGCCGTAGCGCACAGCGTGGAGGCGTGTGCTCCAACGGCTTGTTATACGGCATATCGGGCGCTCCTATCAGTGCCGCGGCCATTTGACTCTAATCTGGCGAATTCTTGAGGTCGCTTATTGCCGGGGCCAGTTCGCTACTCTTGTACCAATTCTCCAGATCCTCCGAACTCAGCGGGGAAGTCTTTGAACTTCGGCAACCCGTCCAGGATCGGCAGGACGGTTTCCGAGTAGTTTACGTGCAAGCTCGGTTCGAACTTTAGACTTGGAATTGTTGCCGCGAATACATCAAACATTTCGAATTCAGGGTGGTGGATCATTAGATGGCCTGCGCATAGCTTGCAGTATTGCCTATAGCTGATGCTCTCTGGCGTTTTGTGGAATGTGCCAACGTGTTGAGCACCAGCGACGACTTTGACGGTTGCGGCTTTCCACATCGTCGACGAATGAACCGGGCTTCCCGACCAGGAACGACAGGAGTTGCAGTGGCAATAGGCCATGACCTCCGGGGCACCTGAGACCTCTATCTTCACGGCTCCACAAAAGCATTGGCCTTCGTATTTGTCACTCATAGTCCACCTTCAGCAATTGGCTCATGAACGTCTCTAACGGCACTCGGATGATATACCGCCTGCGTTGACATGAATTCCGGTACTCCCACTCGTACGGGGCTTCTCATCTGCTACCGCCTCAGATTAGGTGCCATATAACGCCTCAAGCAACCGCGTTTGCACCGACGCGAAGCGGCGGTGTAACCGTGGGCTTGCCTTGTCTTGCTATGTTTCGTTCTCAACCGATCTATCTCCGGCATAAGCCACCGAATATGGCTCCGCTGCGGTTAGCTCACTTTCAATCTGTTCTGCAAATTCAGCAGTGAGTGCGGATTTCCGAGCCATAAACCACTTACGGTATCCAGGGGACCCGATTACTATCCTCCGCATACGTTTATCCCGCTCAACTACAGCCGACGAAACGCCTCCATCCTGCTCGAGCAGAAAGCTTCTCTCCCAACCGAGAGTGACTTCATGACATAATGTTCCGTAACGAATCCACTCCCCCTCTGTCAGGTCAGGATCATCTTTGGCCCCTCTCATCCAAATGGTAGAAAGCGAATCACTATCTGCGATTCTTCCTAGCCATTGCCTTTGATTGTCTAGGAGGTTCTGTTCAGCTGCCTGCCTTGACGCTCTATTGCTAATTCGAATCTGACTGGCGAGATATATGAGTGATATAACCACTGCCGCTGCGCCAATTATTTCGCCTATTGCTCCTGTAGCCTCCCAATTCATTCGTGCTTTTCCCATTTGCGGACTATTAACTTAGAAACATAATGCCGCAATAAAGGGCGCGCGCTGCTTGCGCGTCCCAGGCCATGCTTTTCAATGGCCGATTTCATTTCCTTGTTATGGGGCAAGATACCTCCTTTGCTACCAAGGATAGGGTATCGGCCTTTCATGCTTCCTCCGGTTGACGTCGATACCGCCAGATAGCGTAGATCATCGTAGAAATAGTTACGCTCCAGTAGGTGATATGCATAGCTGGAATAAGCGCTGCGGCCGTCGAAGTGTCAAGTTGCGAAGCTAGATACTGACCCATGAGACTGACATCTTTGTTCTCAGCCACCATCGACTGTATTTGAGTCATGCCAGCGGCCAATATCTCCATCTCGGACATAGTCATGCTGAAATTGAGATATCCGAATACGAGGTAGGAACTAAGCAGGATGCTAAGAAGAGCTACATTCAGCCGTACAAAATTGATGGAGGAAATGACCAATACACCGACGGTGATAGTTATAAACACTTGGATTCGAATCACCGAAATTTCATTCCCGGTCTGAATAATCTGCCAGATTTCAGATTCAGTCATCGTCTAGTACCAGTTCTAATTTGCACCATAATGCCGCGCTTTGCGGCTGTTTTGGAGCGCAGTGGAAAACAGTCCGACAACAGCGCCTTGTTAACCATTCTCTGGCACCACTCCATTTTTAAAGAATCGCGCGACTAAATAGACGGCTAAAAACGGAGCAACAACTTGTACTAACACACCGATAAAGATTATCAGTGGCCCCAGAATATCTTCGCTAACCACCTCGAATAAGGCCATTACAATTGGTCCGATCAACATGCCACCTATTATCATTGTGCCAAAAGCTGATAGCACTGCCACAATTGGAAAAGACCAGTTATTAGACAAGTGAGACTTTATCTTAAACCAGAATCCCAAAACTAGGATTAAAGGCCAAGCCAGAGATAGGCCATATAAGACCATTTCAAATAGACCTGGCTGATACTGATTCAGCTGAACCTCTTCGCCAGCATTAATTTTTTGAACCCAATCATCAATAATTGATTCCTTGCCATCCCAGAACTTTCTAATTCCTTGTAGGTAGCTTACTACTGCATCTCTCTTGCCTTTAGAGAGCAATTCATTAGCAAGGTCTAAGCTAGGTCCGAAACTGTCTAATTGAGGGGAGCCTGTAGATTTACCTGCTTCCACAAGGTAATTTGCGGCGCCTTCAACGTCGTTTTTCTCAAGTGCGATGAGACCAAGAATTTGATTAGAGTTATGCACTGCATTGCCATAATTCCAATTTCTGTGATAGGTGGATGCTAGCTCTAAGTATTCCGTGATAAGAATTGTGGCCTTGTCATAGCTCCCTTCTTCATATGCAGAATTAATTAAATCTTCCATTTCATAAAAACGACTTAATTTAGATGTGACATTTTGATCGGATGGATTCCAAGTAAATTCTGATTTTTCTTCACAGTCTGGTTTTTCAATGGCGTCATCGCAGGCATTAGCTTGAGCATGAAAAATCAAAATGATGATTAGAAGTATTCTGATTGTTGGCACTTTCTATCCTAGATGGTTAACGCCGGAAGCGGCGGCGGCGAAACCGCGCAGCGGTTTTGACGTCCGGCCCCGAAGGGGCGCACTGCCTGCCCTTGTTAAGTAGCATGTGGAACCACCGTTGCTTGATGGTGAAGCAGCCGCCAATTGCCGTTAGTTTTAACCCAAATTGAGCTGCGCAATGCCGCCTGGCTTTCGGTCCTGGATTTATACTTTACGAGTGTAATGCCCTCGGCAATATCACGGAAGCTGAAATCAGTGAGCGAATAATTGATGGTTGAATCTAGACCTGCCAGAACATCAGGTTTCCGGAATACCCTGCCAGAGCTACCAAACTCTTCGAAATCATCTGCTATTAGCTCATCCATCCTTGACAGATCCTTCCTTGTATCTGGAGATACCAATTCTCTCTCTTGTGATTCTATAATCTCGTGATGACTTCGATCCATGCTACTTAACGCTGCCGGCACAGGCGAGCGGAACGCAGTGTAGCGAGTCCAGCGCAACTTGGTGCGCGATTGTGCCCGGCCTTGTTATGTGCTTGGTGTATCACACTTTTCTCGTAACAATCTGAGAGGCATATCTCCGAGGCTGCCTATACGCTCGCCATGGTAGCTCATGGACTGGCGCATACTCGCTGGCGAACCGGTGAAGAATATGACCTCGCCATCTCCATAGAAAACACGCTCCTGAGGGTAGTAACTTCTATACTCATCTCCGACGTCATAATGGAAAGTGACTCCCTCGTCCTTCTTCAGGATGTCTGTGATTATGGATTTCGTTTTCCCTTCATCCGTTTTATTGTATTCCGCCACCGCTATAACAGTGGAGTATTTTATCTGATCGTCAATATCTAGATCAGAAAAAGAAACTTCCTCTAGAGCATCGCTTTGCGACTTAGCTATCGGTTTAGTAGGGACAAAGGAATCTCTTGGAATATTCAAGGACCTAGTGCTGTAACTGCCTGGCTCTGCGAATGAACCTTCCAAGACGAACCCAAGGCCAACATAAAGTGTCGCCAAGAATGCCACACCAAATCCGATACCAAACAACATTCCATCTATGATCTTTTTCATTTGGACGCCACGCTCGAAGGCACATAACGCTTACGTAACGGGCCGGAAAACCGCGCAGCGGTTTGGAGGTCGGAGCATTGCAGAGCAATGCGGAAGTTGACGTACTTGTTATGTGTTGCTCTCAACCTAGGCATTACCCGAGCAGTTATTCAGTATATTTGAAATGCGGAAGAAGCTCGTACCACGGCGGCACCGACTCTCCTGTCTCTTTGAGCCTACTCTCTATGTGGTCGGCGACGTCAGTGCCGATCACATTATACATGTAGTTCCACCACTGCTCTCCGCCCGGAGTCCGTGCGACTGCGAGCACGAGCTGTTCAAATCTGTCGAATGATCCTATATGCACAAATTTGTCATTCTTCATGTAAAGCACAGATTCAAATATTAATAGGACATTGGTAGCCCAGCCCCAAAATTGTTGGCGACTCCAGGGATCTGCCCCATCGAAATCATCTAGACAAAGACGGATTGCATTGAAATAGACTTCGTCTCGCGAAGGCATCGATACCCATTCCCTCGCTTGGATGAGCAGCTCACGCTGAGCCTTAGCTCTCTCTATATTGGATTGCTGCCTGAGCTGAAAGCCAACAAAAACAAGAGATGCGACAACAGCCACTCCTCCTAGCATTTCAGCAATTGCGCCTATCATTCCCCAATTCAATATAGTATTCCCTCTTTTCTATTATTAGTGGTTAAACTTTCACTCACGACGTTAGGATATGAGACACATAACGCCTCAAGCAACGGCAGCGAAACTGCGCAGCGGTTTTGACGTCCGAGTGCCTTGATTTGTTATGTGCTTTTACCGCCAGACGTCGCATTCGATGTTCCATATGAATCACCCAACAAGCTGTAGCTTCTATTTTCCGCAAGAACCCTCTCGATGACCTTTCTCATCTTTGGGCTAACCTGCTCACCGCGCTCGTTATACCAATAGCGAAAGCCCTCCGAGCTTATGGCATTGTCACGAGCGAAGGTAGTGTGATGTAAAAACCATTCATCAACATCTCCAGATTCTTCCAAATGTAGCATCCTTTCCCAAAGTATAATTGCCTGTGTAATTAGCAACCCGTGCTGCAGGGCTTCAGATTTCGTCATGGATTCAGGCTCAGTTGACCCCTTGATCCAAAGTTCAGCTATAGCTGAATCTTTACTTAATTGTGAATAGTACTCGCGCATCGCACCCATCAGTTCTTGTCCGGATGCCTGTTTCACTGCCCTGTTGCTTGTACGAATCTGGATCGAGAGATAGAGAAGTGAGGCAATAACCGCAATAGCTCCGACAATTTCTCCTACTGCTCCAATTGCATCCCAATTCATATCATCAGTCTCTTTGCATAAGCACTATAGGAGTCATGCGGCACATAACGTTGAAGCTCCGCCGACGGCGGAGGCTGGCGAAGCCCGCCGTAGCCGGTCGGCTGGAGCGCAGGGTTATGCGTCATGTCTGATCGCACGCTCGATGCGCCGATCCGGAACCAGCCAAAGTATTGCCACGAATACGAATACAAGTTGCGCCGACCACGCTGCAACTAGCGTAAGCAGAATAGCGAGTAAATAAAGAACGGGTGAGAGCTTGCCTTTCCAGTCTGATCCCAACGCGCTACGGAGTACCGATGAGTCGCCCTGCGCTGCAATAATTGTCTGCTGTAGAAGCCAGTAGGCAATTGCAGCTGCGTGTCCATCACCCTGATGTTGTTCAATCCTCTTCCTTATTCCAGTTGTTGAAGATCCAACATACATGGTTTTTGACGGCGCATTGGCTTTCGGACACTTTCTCTCATCTCTTTTTTTGTAGGCTACGAAATCAGCAAAGGTTTTGTTTGGGTTACCACTGAGATCTTCAATCGTATAGACGGCATTGTTGATCCCGTCTAGTTCCGCTAGGTCGCCAACAACGAAAGAGCGTTTCGGCTTGGCGTTCTTGGCCTTCTTGCAGTCTTCGATCAGTGAATCTATGTATTTCATGGCGCGATATCGGCAGCTAACGCTTCAGGCTGCGGGCGCCGAAACCGCGCAGCGGTTTTGGTGTCCGTAGCCCTGACTTGTTAGGTGTGGTAACGGAGAAGAACACTTTATTTCTTGGCTCCGATTTCTGGCACACCAGGATGATTCCATCGCTGACTTACTTTGGGCAGCTCTTTGTCGATGTAGTCCTGAAACGATTTTGTATACAGAAGCTTCTGGTCTGTTGCCCACCATGAAGGTAGGAAATCAGTATTGAATAGTCCAGCCAGGCCACGCTCGTATGGCTCCCAAGCTTCTTTCGAAAGCTGACCATCCTTATGGCGATTGTACAGTCCCTCGCACATATGTAGAAAACTCGATTGCCACCACATCGCTCTACGACGTTCATCTTCGGTCAGTTTTTCTGGCGCGTTATTCGCCAACTCGACTATCCGAGCCAATTCCGGGTCCCTGCCCATCTGCTCAGTATGTTTTGCCATTTGATCCGTAAGGTGAAGCTCCGAATCAAGGCGCGCCTGTTTGCGAACATGACGAACCTGAACTGATAGATATACGAGTGAGATAAGTACAGCAAGGCTGCCAATTATCTCACCGATCGCTCCCCAGTCTTGAATACTCATACTCTGCGAACACCTAACGCCGCCGGCACAGGCGAGCGAAACGCAGTGTAGCGAGTCCAGCGCAGCTTGCTGCGCGATCGTGCCCGGCCTTGTTAGGAGGTGGCATTCGGTTGCGACCCCTTTACGAGCCTTAGAAAGTGAAAAGCGCTAGCGATAAGCAAGAATACCAACGCGATTGAATAAACCGCTGGAGCCTCATTTAAAAAGCAACCTGCTGCCATGCTGAAGAGACAAACCTGAAAAACCAAGGACCCGATAGTGAGAATTGACGCGCCAGGACTGTAGAACATACGTAGTGGCCCAGAGGCATGCTCCCTAGGCATAGACCGATATACGTAAGTAAGCTGACCGAGCATGAGCAAAAATAGTATGAACGAGGACACGCGCCAGAGAACAGCCTCTTGGGTAGTGAGTAGCGCTATCGTAGGCGGAGTCAGTGCACCGAACATTGCCCCTAGGCTCGTAATGATCATGAGCTGAACTCGCCAAAAGCGTACTTTAGGATCCAGGTTTGATTTTCCCAGAACACTTACCAGACCCGCAAATCCTGTGAAAGCCGCAGCCACCTCCGCTATGGTTTCCATATGTTGGGGAAGCTCAATGGATATCATCCTCGCCTCCTAACAGCTACATACAAGGACGGGTCTATATAACACACCCGCCCAGTATGCATTTTTTGAAATTCTAATTATTAAAGGCAAATCAGTCTCTTATTGTTTTGGCTGGCGCGTATAGCAGTACATAGGGGCCAAATATCACTTCTGTGAATGAGAGCAATGAGTCGACAGCGGCCCTTTCGGCTATTATAGACCTAATGTCTCGAAATAGGCGATTAGAGTCCTTAGCAACCTCTGAACTGGCACCTGATTACGTCCGCTTTCCCGATAGCGGCCGTTCAGGCCTGGGGCATGTTAAGGTCGCAGAAACACCTCAAAGGGTCGTTAGGTAGGGTCAGAATTTGCCGGATTTGAATGTCGTTATGTGCCAGGAACGGCCAGTCGGTAACGCGTAGACTCATAGCAACAGGCGAAAAACCTGCGTCAACGCGGTCCCATTACCTGAACCAGCCGAGTTGCTCGGTTGTCATCAGGAGTTTGCCATCGCGGCTCCATATTCGCGCCTGCTGGCCCGAGGTCGAGCGTTCACCTCGGGTGCCGATCGCTTCGTTCAAGACAAAGTCATCGTCTACCGCATCTAACTCTTCCTCTGTCGCATGGAAGTAGACTGATAGTGTTGTTGTTGCATAGGGACGAGGGCCATCACTCCAGAAAAAAGGACGAGGTGGATAGGAGTCAGATAGAAAAGCTAACTGCACAAGATCAATCTTCCTCGCCTCGCACTCGCGCACCCAAGCCATTGATGTAGTGTCGTGTCGAGCGAACGCGGGATATCCATGAACTGGCCGCACATCGGTAAATTGGAAGGACCGCCCCTTTGCCCATGCTGGAATATACACCTCCAGCATTTCTGGGTCAGGCACATCTGGCATTGAAGGTTGTGTGTGCCCATCAGTTTCACGACGAGCAGTAAAAACCAGCATCGCATTGGCCAGGGTTCGCGCTCCATCGGCATCCATAATCTGCGCTTGCCAGTGCTGAATCGACCGGCCACTTCCTACTAACTTGGCCTCTATCTTGACCTCACTCCCTGGCTCGATCTTGTGCACATAATTTATAGTCAATGCAGACGGACCAAATTCTTGACCTGACTGTAGGATCACGGCTTTTAAGATAGCTGCCACCGCCCAGCCTCCATACATTCCCGTAATTGCTTCATAGCGGGCATCAGCCAGAGCTAAATAATGCCCAGCACCGGTGATGTCCAAAGCGAAAGCCTCGTCAAATGCTGACATAGTATTAATCTCCTGAAAAAACGAGTTGGTGCAATTATCCAGGATGGCAGGAATGAGTAATTTTATGCCGTATACGATACCACAAGAGTTAGACCGCTTTGCGTCGATAGAAGGCTCTCGCTTGCACCGTAACGCCTTGCGCAGCGGCGGCTAAACCGCGCAGCGGTTTTGCCGTCCGGCCCCGCAAGGGGCGAACTGCCGCAAGTTGTTACGTGGCTACAGTAACCGACGATAGTAGATTGCTGACTCTTCATAACCCATGGCCTCATAGAACTTACTTGCCCTACGTGTAGCTAGAGCGGACAGCACTGCGCCTCTGATTTGACACCAAGACTCAAACGATTCCATGAGCCGCCTGCCTAATCCTGTGCGCCGATACTCGGAATGAACCATAACTTCCTCGACCCATGCCACCGGGCCGTTTGCATAAAAAGTATCGTGAATAAAGCCAAGAATGTAGCCCATGATATGGCCCTGGGACTCTGCAACTAGAACGAGGGCAGAATCATTTTGAAGTAAACGCTGGAATGAAGCACGGTAAGCCTCTGGCTCTAACTCAAAAGACGCAACAAAATCTTGAACTAATGGGAGCATCCTAGTCGCATCTTCAAGTCTTGCATTTCTGATTTCTGGCACGATGCTCATTTAAGCCACCTAACGCCGCCGGCACAGGCAAGCGAAACGCAGAGTAGCGAGCCCAGCGTAACTTGTTACGCGAATGTGCCCGGCCTTGTTATGTGCTTTATGTGGCACCGGAATCTCTAGAATTATTGTATCTATATGAGAGGTTATCTGTTGACGATACTTCATATTGAGTAGTGATATTGAGTAGCGCACTTTTGAAGCCTGGAGAAATTGAAAATGAATTATCTTCGAACCATGTTTTTCCACCTGGACTAGTCAATACGACAGCGAGGTATCTTTCCTCAGCCTTCCATAATCCATTATCACCCGCGCCTACCTGAGCCTGGTAATACATCGTGTCACAGGCATGCATATACGCACGCAGAAGCGCATCATATCGCTCGCGCTGAATGTCTGTTAAAGATGACCTGTCATTCATGCCGCTGACCCAGATCCTTGCTACCTCCTCATTCTCCGCGAGAGATAGATTTAACTGGTTGAGCGCATCAGTAACCGCATGATGAGAAGCAGCTCGGGTGGCATTAGTATTTTGTCGAATCTGTATAGCCAAGTAGACTAACGTTAGGAAGACGGCGAGCGCGCCTACGATCTCACCCATTGCTCCAATCGCTTCCCAATTCATGCGAAGTTCCTATATTGGCACATAACGCTGCCGGCACGGCAGAGCGGAACGAATTGTAGCGAGTCCAGCACATGTAGTGCGTGTGTGACGGGCCTTGTTATGTGTTGTTTTGCACGTTGTGAGCATTATGCTCTCCGTAAATATTTGGCTTTATATCCTTGCTCATACAGGTCCCGACATAATCCAGAAATTCTTTGGCATACCAACTACGTCGCAAGTCCCACCAAGTTTTAACCCCAGGATATTGGCATATATCAGTTGTAGCATTACCTAAAGCGGCCCATGTATCGTCACTTAGATTTCCAGCAAGCCATTGTTGATGAAATCCCTCGACGGTCTTGAACACCCTCGACAGGTGAGCTGATAACTGCACCTTCTGTACCTCATCGAGTGCGCTAAAGTCGCCAAGACCAATTTTCCATGCATTCGCTAGTTCAGAATTGGTTGCCAGGTCACCAAGAAAGTTATTCCATTGCGTGCTTATCTCAGAAATATTTCTTGATTTGCTTTCGCTATTTTGAATTCGAATCTGAGTAGCCAAATAGATTAACGTGATTATTACGCCTGCCGCGCTAGCAATTTCACCAATGGCACCAATCGCTTCCCAGTTCATGCACAACTCCATTTAGACACATAACGCTTACAGCAAGCACGCCGCTTTTTGGCGTCGCATTGCCTGTGATTGTTATAACTCAGCACGAAGTCGCACCATATCAATACAATGAATGCCATTTTCAAAAATTGGCTCTGGATAAGAATCAAAGAATCCTGATTCTATACGATGCATTCTAAACCCGCATTTTTGATAAAGCGCGAGTTGAGAAAGACTTGAGTTACCTGTCCCGACCTCAAGTACCTTGGCGCCTAATTCTTTTGCCAATTGTTTTATTTTACTGATCATGGCTTTGGCAACACCCTTACCTTGGTACGCTTTCAAAACCGCGATGTTCTTTAACTCGAACACACCTGCTGTCTCAACCAGCACAGCAATGCCTACAAATACATGATTATCCCTACAGACCAGCACTTCTGAACCAGGCAAATATGACAAGACTGCCTTTTTATCAGGGTCAGCACTTAACAACAAAGCCATCAATTCAGAAGTTATTTCTTTATCGTATACTTCGATATTCATTTTGAGTTATAACGCTTCAAGCTGGGGCGGCCGGTAGGCCGTCCCGGCGCGAAGCGCCCTTGCAGCCTTGACTTGTTATGGGGCATCTCAATGCCTTATGTCCCACATATATTTTAGTGGGGCTAGAGCAACTGCTATGTTTAGTAATAGGCCGAAGACTGCCCCGCGCTCATCGGAAAAATCCATAGTACCGCGTAATTCAGCTGCTATGCCCTGATAGTGTAGAGCCGCCTGAGTAAATCCAAACCAGACAAATAGTGAATACGACATAACCAGAACATACAGCGTGGTTATAATCGTAAGCTGACTAAAAGTAAGAGACTTACCAGCTAGGTGCGCAATAAGTAGATAACCGCTAAGCAAGGTCAGGATAACAACGTAACCACCAGTAGCGTTAGCGAATATGCTTTGCGTCAATGATACCGCTTCCACTTCAGTCATATAAGTTTACCTTTTGACGATAACTGCGGACGCTGCTAGGCCCTATAACGCTTCAAGCACCGGCGACGAAACCGCGCAGCGGTTTTGACGTCCGGGTGGCTTGACTTGTTAAGGTGCACTTTATCCACTCCGGCGTTCCGGAATGCTGACAAACCAGATGAATATTGCCCACTGCGCGAGACCCAGGATGCCCGATGTGACAATTGCGGAAAAGCTACCATGAGGAAGCCAGAAATAGGCTATCAGTGAACTTGGCAATCCAGTTAAAACAAGCCAAAACCATGAGCCAAGCTGATACTCACTGGAACCACCCCAATGAGCACCATAAACTGCTATTCCAATCATCAATGCCACCCACGCAGCATAGACGATTAAAAAAGCGATTCCTCCGCGTGGCATGTGCACCTTAACGCCTTGCTAAACGGTAGCCGAACCGCAGGTATGGCTGTCCAGTGGAGGCCCGCAGGGCCGGAACGGGAATTTGAGCAACTTGTTATGTGCCCGAGCCTTACTCATACGTGCCCAGAAATCTCATGTATAGATAAACTAAAGCATAGTGTACTAATGTGATGACGGCCAAAATCTTAAGATACAGATAGAATAGCTCTACCGCACTCGGTTCTGTGGGTAGAATTTTCTCAGTCTCAATGCGACACCAAACCACTAGAACCAGCCATGCAACAAATATCATCACTATCTGAAAATATTTGGAGCGGCGGTCTTCCTTAAGCAGACGATTGCACGAGCGGCAGTAAGATCTAAAAGTCGCCGATCCACGGGGCTAGCGCAATCTGGGCATCTTCCCGGAGAGCTCATGATCTAGGGCACATAACGCCTGGCGCACCGGCGAGCCGCTTTTTGGCGAGTCCGGCGGCCGCAGGCCGCGAAGGTGCCGCCACTTGTTATAAAGCGATTTACCCACGGCTGGTTACCAGCACTATTGAGAGAACTACGCCGAAAAAGATGCACAACCCTGATAGCAATGCGCCAAGCATATTGGCGAAGCCAGCACAGTCCTTACAGTAAATATTGCTGCGCTGCCAGACAGACCACACGAAAAGATAGAAGAACAAAGGGTAAATTTCCCCTCTCTCATCAATCTCGACATTACACTTGTGGCATCGCTGCTGCGTCATGGGCAAGCTTTATAACGCCTGCCGCAGCGGCGGCGAAACCGCGCAGCGGTTTGCCGTCCGGCCCGCAGGGGCGCACTGGCGGTTCTTGTTAAGTTTCGTCACTTCAATGCCTCACCACACCTGGAACAGTGGCTGCCAACCCAGGACCTCATGAGAATCGGTATTTTAGCGATTTCAAAATAGGAAAAAACACCCAAACCACATTTGGGACATCTGGGAAGAAATTTGGCCACAAAAAGAAACCAAATCGAACCGACTATGACGCCGAGTAAAACAAACTTAGGAAAACCAAAAACTATAGGTGGAAGCATGAAATTGAGCGAAACTCCCAATACAAACAATCCCGATACGCCGCCATAAAGAAGACTTGACGCTCTTGCTTGGATCGTTTGAGTCTCCATCGTTGGGTAGATGCTCCTTTAGAAACTTAACGCTTAAGGAACCGGCGGCGAAGCCGTCCGGTTGCCTTACTTGTTAGTGTGCTCAGCATGACGGTTCCCGCCACTCACGAACACGCTGGCTCTTGTAAACCTTGAAAGATTCAATGCTTTCAGCTGATCGCTGGTCTATGTATTCAGTAAGCCAATCAGAATTGATCGAAGTGAGAAGGTCGGCCAGCAGTTCTCGCTCGTTTATGATTGAGTGTTCGATTTTCTCCCCAGCCTCTTCGTAGAGCTTTAGGTTTAAACAGGTCGAAATTTCTTCATAGCGTTCCAGATGGTTGAACGAAAGCATTGCCTGGGTTGCTAGTAGTTCATTAGACATCCCCGACATCGTGTAATACACCCCCGCACGAAACGCCAAAAAGCAGCTACCGAAAAAAATGATAATTACTGTGAGCTTCTTGCGATAGTTCATCAGGCACTCTAACGCCCAGCGCAGAGGCGGGCTGCGTAGCAGGCCGTCCTGCACGCGTAGCGTGCGCACTGCCGTGTCTTGTTATGGTGCATTACTCTGACTCCTTGGTCCGCCTTTTGCCAAGAGGCGGACGCTAAGTAAAGATCGATTCGGCGAATGGATACGAACTCCGAATGACCAACGCAGACGGCTTCAACTGTGTGTTATGTGGCTCTTTTTCGCCTATCCACGAGTCTACGTATTTCCTGCTGCATTCTCGGTGTGAACGAGTCCATTGCAATTGCTTCTACAGTTTCGATCTGTATAGCGGGAAGCTCCAACAGTTTTCTCTGCACTTCAAGCTCATCGTCGCTAATCATTCCCATTGAATGCTGGTACAACTCATTTTCATATGTTCGAAGTTGCAATATCGAATGCCAAAATAGAATATTTTTTTCATCCGTCGAGAGAGGTCTTCCGAACTGGGATTTCGATAGCGCATCGCGACTATCCTTGTTCTCGATATGCATTCGGATATTCCTGGCTCGTTCGTTTGCCGATTGCTGATGGGTTTGTGCTCGCTGTGCTTCTGTACTTTGTCTGATCTGGATAGCGAGATAAGCCAGAGTAGCCAGTACCGCAATCGCACCTACAATTTCACCGATGGCTCCAACGGCGTCCCAATTCATACACCTCTCCTTATGAAATCAATCTCTTATAGTTATCGTTCATCCATCTAACACAAGTAGTGCCACAATATCGTCCATTTATTAGCTGTCCGACCATCTCATTAGCCTGAGTCGAACGCAGACGCTGAATTGCACCATAACGCCGAAAGCAAGCGCGCGTTTACGCGTCGCTTTGCCTTTTCTTGTTAGCTGCGATATCTCGCAAGGAACCAGATACATACTTATGGATAATACTTGAGACCAACGTTTGGTAGGGAATGCCTTCTTCAGATGCTCTTGATTGAACCGCAATAAGATCACGATTAGATATACGAATATTAATCCGTTTATCTTTCTTAAAGGTGTTGGCGGCAGCAGCCTCCAGTTCTTTCCTCCGGGCTTCCGTCAGTGTAGATTCGAAATCTCCCGACTCCACAGAGTCCAGGAGTTCTTTCTCCTCTTTTGAGAGTTTTAACTTACTCATGAGCCACCTCTAAGATATAGCTTGGTGAATTTTCGACTAGGTATCACGGTCTTTAGAAAAATTTCATCTTCAGTTTCGATATACGGTACCAAGTAAGCGTGTTGATCTATCGCCACAACAAATATCTTCTGGTGGGGATAGGCCACTGCATTGGGATGGCAAATATCATCTAGAAGCCCCCCGTTCTCTATATGAAAGATGGCCTCTTCAAAGGATCTGCCTCTCTCTTCAATAAGCTGCTGATTCTTTTCGGAGTTCCAGTTAAAAACTTTCATGAAACCGAGGCTAGCACAAATGTGTGCCTTTTGTCATCATCAAAGTGGCGCGCCGTAGTGCGGTCCGGCGACCGAAGGGAGCGCACTGGCCGTTCTTGTTATGTGCTCGCACGTGTCCCCATATAGCATTTATACGGCATATAGAAGGTGGCGCACAGCAAGGTTAACAAAAGAGAGATGCCGAATAGCGGCCCAAAGATGAATTTTACTTGCTCACGCTGCTCAAGAAATGCAATGGTGCCGGCCGACAATGAGCCAATCTCCATTATTTGTCTAAGGTCAGAGTCGTAGCCATTCGCACTAGCAAGATTTAAGTTCATCATAGCTAGAATAGATAACGAAAAAGTCAGAAAAGCCACGGTTAAAATCGCAACGGTTATGCCATTGAGCGTATGTCCATAGAAATGTGCAAGAGCCATATAGGCGAAAGCTACTCCCATCCAAACTTGCATAAGGAACCACATTCGATTGAGCATTTCGCTCAACAAGTAGACCAGTTCATACTCAGTCATCCGCGCATATCTCCAAGGGGCACATAACGCCTTGCTAAACGGTAGCCGAACCGCAGGTTTGGCTGTCCGGTGGAGGCCCGCAGGGCCGGAACGAATTTGAGCAACTTGTTATGTGCCCGAGCCTTACTCATACGTGCCCAGAAATCTCATGTATAGATAAACTAAAGCATAGTGTACTAATGTGATGACGGCCAAAATCTTAAGATACAGATAGAATAGCTCTACCGCACTCGGTTCTGTGGGTAGAATTTTCTCAGTCTCAATGCGACACCAAACCACTAGAACCAGCCATGCAACAAATATCATCACTATCTGAAAATATTTGGAGCGGCGGTCTTCCTTAAGCAGACGATTGCACGAGCGGCAGTAAGATCTAAAAAGTCGCCGATCCACGGGGCTAGCGCAATCTGGGCATCTTCCCGGAGAGCTCATGATCTAGGGCACATAACGCCGCCAGCACGCGCGGCGTTGTAGTGAAGGCGAAGCCGCAACGGAAAAGCCGTCGCAGTGGCTGGCCTTGTTAAGAGCCGAAGAACGCACGGGACTGCCCATTTAAAAAAAGATACCCAATAATGGCACTTGAAAGTACTACACCGAAAATAAATGAGGGTACCTCTTGCCAATATACATAGGGCCCAATTAACCCCGACATAAGGATTACCGAATAGAACTCCCTGCAATATTGCCGGCGCCTAAGAAGTAATATGCCTGCTAATGGCAGTGAAAGCCCTACAGCCATAGTTGGAAAGGCAAGTCCTTTAGCCCAAATATCTTGGGACCTCATGACTTCACCATTAAAGGTGATTGGTATTCCAGGAATTATCGCCGCTAGAAAGAATACGAAGCACGCTAGAGCATGTCCTGTTATAAATTTCAGAAATGTTGGCATATCCTTAAATGATTGGTACATACCTAGCTCTTAACGCTTCAAGCACCGGCGGCGAAACCGCGCAGCGGTTTTGACGTCCGGGTGGCTTGACTTGTTAAGGTGCACTTTATCCCCTCCGGCGTTCCCGAATGCTGACAAACCAGATGAATATTGCCCACTGCGCGAGACCCAGAATGCCCGATATGACAATTGCGGAAAAGCTACCATGAGGAAGCCAGAAATAGGCAATCAGTGAACTTGGCAATCCAGTTAAAACAAGCCAAAACCATGACATAAAGGCATTTTGATGTCGGTGATTACTACCTGATTATTAGAATCGCTCATAAGAATCTCCTTATAATTGAGCTAGTTTTCTCTCCGTCCGCTTACCCTTAAAGCATAGCTCATTCTTCCAAGGCACACCTAACGCTGGCGGCAACGGACGCGCGGTAGCGCAATCCGGCGACCGAAGGAGCGAATTGCCCGCCCTTGTTAATGCCCACATGCCTTAACCCCAGATATTCAAAATATAGACTCCGACACCACAGATAAGGCCCGTAGTCGAGAGTGTAAATGCAGAAAGAACGTATGCAAGTGAAGCATGCTCTTGGGGATTGTCTGCCGCCACAAACGGTTCTGAACGCGCCAACCAATTCAGCGCGATCTCCCAATCGCGAGCCTTGAAAGATGCAATTGAAGCTACAGTAAAGAATACGCTCATGCAGGCGAAAGCTGTTGTGGAGTGTTCAAAGAATATCCAGTAAAAACATCCAATACTACCTAGATTGAGAGCTATCAGAATTACGAGCTGTCTCATACTGGGCACATTAACGCTGCCAGCACCGGCGAGCAAACCGCGCAGCGGTTTGGGAGTCCAGCGCACGAAGTGCGCGATGGTGCCTGGCCTTGTTAAGTTTCAAACTCGACTCGCTTAAGGTCTACGACCTTTTTACCATCGTACTCACAGATTGTAGCGCTCTCGATTGCACCAGCGATAATGAATGAATCAGAATTCAAATCATCGCAAAGTGATTGAATTTTCCTAGCATCGGCCATAGTGGCAATGCCGATGTGGGGAATATAGGGAATTTCAACTCGATGAAACCTCTTGAACTCTCCGGTATAGAGCTTATCGTGAAGGCGACAAATATCACTAAGCCCCTCATCGGGCGTTAAAAAGACGTAAAAGTCATCTGTCTCAGAGTCATCCCCCAATGCGGCATAGCGGCAAACAAATTTGATTTTTCTCTGTCCTTGGAGATTGGTTGTTACATGCTCTACATACTTCTCCATGGGAATATCTGAAATTCCAAATACGATCGTGAAATGATGCTCTACTACGTCACGGAATGGCAGGTCGTACTCGCGCCTAAATGAACGAATGAATTCATTGTCCTTATCTGAAAGCGTTGGATAGCAGAGTGTGTAGAGCATGGGGTGAAACTTAACGCCTACAGCTGGGGCGCCGAAACCGCGCAGCGGTTTTGGTGTCCCAACAGGCTGTACTTGTTAAGAGTACGACTCTCATAGGACGATATCAGCAAACGAATTAATGACGCTATAAGGGCCATCAATGCGCCGACAACCGCTCGGGCCTTCATGTGAATTCATATGCTTGGAACACTCCTCGTAAGATCGGTACTTCCCAAGAATATTGGGATTCTCTGAATTTACATAATGAATCCATTCCTCTTCAGAACCTGCAAGATAGTCCCAAACCGAGACTATGGCCACGACGCTTATTCCGGCAATAAGCAGGATTGATGCAATTTTTTTGAATGGCGTCAGCACGGAGCGAAGTACCCTTAACGCCTCAATGTGCGGCGAGCGTCACGAGTCCAGCAAGCTTGCTTGGGCGATGCACCATTGACTTGTTATGAGTGATACCTAGCACCAACTCGAATTGTTGATAGTTTTGTATTTGGTAAAGACCTACTGATGCAGATTTAGATAATGGCATTAACCAGCCACCACGATACAACCAACGCCCAGACTCATTGCCACCAGATATATCTATTTTGAAGCCCTTTGACCAATCCATTTTTATCTTTTTGTCTGATGCAGTCTTTGTTTGCCACAATGAGTAAAAGGCTTCGATATCTTTTGGCTGAGTTAACTCATTTATTTTTTGAACTCACCATCAAAAACTGTAACAGATTAATGTCTGCGAATGCCACATTGCAAAATAAAGTCAGTGATAGTAATAGTGTGTTCTTCATTGAATTACTCATAACGCCGCCAGCAGCGGGCGCGCTAACGCGTCCGGCGAACGGAGGTGCGAACTGCCTGGCCTTGTTATGTGCTGACTTCATTTCCATATTTATCAAACTCGCAATTGCACTCTTGGCACGTCCAGCCCCCCCACATAATCTGACGAGCATTTTCTGGTTTCCGGACTATGGGCGCTTTTTGACCACACCGTGGACAATGCACCACCTTGGTATTGATACCCATTTTTCCGTGTCGTGGCCAAAGCCAAAACACGAGGCCGAAGACTACAGCTGAAATTCCGGCAACTTTCAATCCTATCGAAACTATCTCAGGCATGTTCTACTCGCTCTCACTCAGGGCACATAACGCCGCCAACAGAGGCGAGCGTCAGCGAGTCCTGCAGCCGAAGGCTGCGTACTGCTTGGCCTTGTTACTGATGCGGCTGCATGATTTTGAAACGGAGAAGGAAGCCGGAGCGAAAGCGAAGGCAAAGCTACGAACGAAGCTGACTGGTAAGGCAAATGCACGTTTTGTGGCTCTCCCTGCTACAGCGTGACTGAACGAACTGACTTGGCCTGATACTACCCCTGATTTCTAAACCGCACTACACCTGGAAGCTGACGCGATGTCTGAAAAACACCATTGCTCCGGCAGCCGTAGGCTGCGTACTGCTGCCCTTGTTACTTTGGCGGCTTGATGAACTCGTAACGGAGCGGCAAGCCGGAGCGACAGCGGAGGCAAGACTGCGAACGAAGCTGACTGGTAAGACAATTGCACGTTTTGTGGCTCTCCCTGCTACAGCGTGACTGAACGAAACTGATGGCCCCAATACTACCCGCGATTTCTAAACAGGACTACCAATTTGGCCCTGGCGAATAGCCTACGATAAACCAGCGCGTGATGCTCTAGCGCCCGAGATTTCAAGAACGCCGCACAGTAACGCCAACATAAGGGGCGCGCGCTGTTAGCGTCCCAGGCCGCGACTTTTTGCGGCCGACTTGATGTACTTGTTATGTGGCTGGTTACTCAATTGTGCCCAACTTAACATCCTCGAACCCTGCTTCGCGAATAGCATCGAGCAAATCCTTAACGGACTGAGCAGTGGCGTCATTCGAAGCCATGATTCTTATTGTAGTTGCATCCTCGACTTCGCCTCATCAATACAGCCGTGGATGCCACCATGGCCTTTGCCACACAGATATAGCTCATTTGATGTCACCTCTATAACGAAGTCGTCTTCGCTCAGCCACCCTCCTCAGCAATTGCGTTAGAAGCAAGTAGAACGTGAGTTGTCAGGATCATGCGCATTGCTGAGGCCACATAACGCCTAGCGCAACGGCGGCGAAACCGCGCAGCGGTTTGATGTCCGGCCCGCCAGGGGCGCATTGCCGCTTCTTGTTATGAGTTTTCACCTGCTGATGCCTCAATTTCTTTGATCTTGGACCAAATCTCTTTAGATGCAATTTCTGACTTTTCGAAAAGACTGCCTTCTGGCCAAATAATCTGACGACGTATAGCTTCACACTTCAATTCAATAATGTTTTCAACGCGACTATACGCCCATAGCCTCCACCGTGGGACTTGGATAGACCAAACAAGCCAACCGCCTACGAAACCGATTACAAAGGCAGGCCCGAACCACTTGAGCGCATCTGGGCCTTTCGATGGTATCAGTCCTCCCTTAGCCATAAAGATAACGACAAGTAACGGAACGACAAGTACAACGATAGAAGCGCAACTTTACTCGCCAAAAGCTCTTTTCATTGCGTCATTAATTGTAACAGTGCTCATGGTTTGATGGACTCATAACGCTTGGCATCAGCGGCAAATTGCGGAGCGTAGCGCAGCAATTTGTCCGACTGCATGCCATTGTTAGAGGGCATTTTTTACCTTTAGCTGTTTTTCTCGTTTTCCCCATGCCAAGCCTAGAGCGTGCGAAAGCAGCACCAAAATAAACCCAATATAGATGCTGTATATATATGTGTTGCCAGCCTCATTCTCTATTGCTGCTCTTACGTGTTTGTTGCCTAGCTCCATCACAATCATTACGTAATAAAACATTAGTGGAAGTGGCAATGTACAAACACTAGCCACCAGCGATACCTGGCACAGAGCAAGCCTAGTACTGAGCCAATTGTTCCCCATGCCCATACGGTTACTAATGATGGCTCTTTATCCATTACCTCAGCAGCGCAGATAGCTGGGACACAGATGCCGGCTAGGAATAAAACAGAAGCTAATGGTGGCTTGATTTTTCAACTTACTCTTGCCCTCTAACAGCTAATTCTTGCGACAAAGTCAGGTACAGCAAACGTGACCAGAATCGACATCGCAACATCCTCTCAGTAGAAATTCATTTATATATCAAAGGTTTCGAGATTGCATCAATTCCCGCTTCTCCTGCGCTCGCTGACTTCGTCAGCAAGCGCAGTAACCAATTGGACCAGCCCGCTCGATTGTGGCAGATAAATAGCGCAACTTTTCAATAACTTGCAAAAACGGGCTCCGGGAAAGCGAGACTAATTCCCATGAAAAACGGTCATTCGATTGCCGGACTACCGCTCTGCGTGTTGTGCTTGGATGCCTGGTTGTTAACTGCATACGGAAGCCGAACGTCATGGACGTATACGCGTTCCCGTTCCTCCGGTCTACCCGGCTTTTTGATCTGTTGCGTTTGGATATGCGGGCTCGTGGTTACGCGCTTCAACAGAGCGCACCTATCTGTTGTGGATCAAAAGCGTTATCAACTTTAACCAGCGCCATCCACAAGAGATGGGGCAATCGGAAATCGAGCATTTTCTCAACCATCTGGCGGTTGAGCGTACAGTCTCGCCGGCCACACAACGCACCGCGCTGAATGCATTGATGTACCTTTATACGAAATATTTAGGTCGCGAGCCGCCAGAGCTAAAGTTCAGTTACGCCAAACCTACCCAGCGGCTGCCTACGGTCCTCACGCACGAAGAGGCAATGGCGTTATCAATCATCTTTCCGGCACACCCCGGTTGATGGTGGAATTACTGTACGGCTGCGGCCTGCGTTTGCATGAATGCCTGGTGCTGCGCATCAAGGATATTGATTTTGCGCTGAATACAATCACCGTCCGGCAAGGCAAGGGAGACAAGGATCGCGTGACCCTGCTGCCGGCTTCGCTGAAGGAGCGACTGCAAGTTCAGATACAGAAGGCTTTGGCGCAGCATCAACAGGATCTCGCCGACGGCTACGGCGAGGTCTACATGCCGCATGCGCTGCAACGCAAGTACCCGGCGGCGGCCCGCAGTCCGGGCTGGCAGTATCTGTTCCCCTCCACGCGCCTGGGTACGGACCCGCGGTCTGGTGTTGTCCGCCGTCACCATCTACACAATTCCTTGCTGCGCAAGTATATCCGCGCCGCGGTGGCAAAAACCGGTATCCAGAAACCGGTGAAGGCGCACACATTTCGCCACAGCTTTGCCACACGGTTGCTGCAAAAGGGCTACGACATTCGCACCATACAAAAGCTGCTCGGGCACGAAGACGTCACTACCACCGAGATCTACACCCATGTACTCAACCGGGGTGCAATGGGTGTGATCAGCCCAATGGATGATTAATCGACACGTTTTTCCCCCGCATTTGACAGATCTCAATATACTGTTTATTTATACAGTACTATGCCAGACTATGCCGAACTCCACTGCCTCAGCTGCTACAGCTTCCTGCGCAGCGCGTCGCACCCACATGAACTGGTGGAACGCGCTGCTGCGCTGGGTTATCGCGCGCTGGCAATTACCGACGAATGCTCTTTCGCCGGCGTGGTGAAAGCCCATGTCGCGGCGAAGGCGGCGGGCATTCAATTAATCATCGGCAGCGAACTGCTGCTGGAAGAAGGTCTGCGCCTGGTTGCGCTGGCGCCCTCGCGGCAGGCGTACAGCGAGCTGTCTGGCCTGATCAGTATGGCGCGGCGGCGCAGTCCCAAGGGAGAGTACCGGGTTGCACTGCGCGATGTGATCTTTCACCTCAAGCGCTGCCTGCTTATCTGGCTGCCCTGCAGTGATGATGAACACACCCGCGCCTACGGCCTGCAACTGCGGCGCCTGTGTAAAGGCCGTTTGTGGCTGGGCGTGAGTCACCTGCTGGGCAACAACGAAGTGCAGCGTTATCTCGTACTGCACACACTGGCGCAGGAACTGAACATTCCAATGGTGGCCTGTGGCGACGTGCGCATGCATGTGGCGAGTCGCAAGCCGCTGCACGACGTGTTCACCGCCCTGCACCACAACACCAGCATCGCCCGGTTGGGCCGGCGGCGCATGAGCAACAGCCAGCAACACTTACGCGCGATTAACAAACTGCAACGGCTCTATCCACCGGCCCTGCTGGAGGAAACCGTGCATATTGCGAGCCTGTGCACCTTCAGCCTCGACGAGCTGCGCTATGAATACCCGGAGGAAGTGGTACCGGCAGGTTACAGCGCCAGCCGCTACCTGCGCGAGCTGGTAACACAGGGTTCTGCCGTGCGCTGGCCTCAGGGCACGCCCGAACAGATACAACAGCGCATCGCAACAGAGCTGGCACTGATAGAAGAGCTGAATTACGAGTACTACTTTCTCACCGTGTACGACATCGTGCGCTTTGCGCGCGAGCGCGACATCCTGTGCCAGGGTCGCGGCTCGGCGGCCAACTCGGTGGTGTGTTACTGCCTGTTCATCACCGAGGTATCACCCGAGCAGATCTCACTGCTGTTCGAGCGTTTTATTTCCCGCGAGCGCGACGAGCCGCCGGATATCGACGTAGACTTCGAGCACGAGCGGCGCGAGGAAGTCATCCAGTACATCTACGAAAAGTATTCCCGCAAGCGCGCGGCGCTGGCCGCCACCGTCATCACCTACCGCTCGCGCAGCGCCGTGCGCGACGTGGGCAAGGCCCTGGGGCTGGACGCCGTATTCGTAGACGACCTCGCCAAGTCCATGGCGTGGTGGGATCGCACGGCGGATCTGGCCAAACGCTTTGAGGAACAGGGTGTGGCCGGCTCAGGTGCGGCCGGCTCAGGTGTGGCCGCGCACAGGCGGCAGGCGGAACTGTTCTATTCACTGGTGCAGCAGATACTGGGCTTTCCCCGGCATCTTTCGCAGCATGTCGGCGGCTTCGTGATTACGCGCAGCCCGATCTCTACGCTGGTACCGGTGGAGAACGCCAGCATGGACGACCGTACCGTCATCCAGTGGGACAAGGAAGATATCGAAGCCATGGGGCTGCTCAAGGTAGACATACTGGCGCTGGGAATGCTCTCGGCCATCCGTAAAAGCCTGCAGCTGGTTCACCGCTACTGTCCCGCCATCAAAACCGTCAGCGACATTCCCAAAGACGATGCTGCCACTTACCGCATGCTGCAACAGGCCGACACCGTTGGCGTGTTCCAGATTGAGTCGCGCGCGCAGATGTCGATGCTGCCACGGCTGAAGCCAGACTGCTTTTACGATCTGGTTATTCAGATCGCCATCGTGCGCCCCGGCCCTATCCAGGGCGACATGGTGCACCCCTACCTGCGGCGAAAGCAGGGGCAGGAGGCGGTCACCTATCCCAACGATGCCATCAGAAGCGTGCTGGAGCGTACGCTGGGCGTGCCCATCTTCCAGGAACAGGTGATTCGGCTGGCGATGGTGGCGGCAGGGTTTTCCGGTGGCGAGGCAGATGCGCTGCGCCGCGCGATTACCAACTGGGGCAAGAACAGCAAGCTGCTCACCTTCGAAAAAAAGCTGACGCGGGGCATGATCGAGCGCGGTTACGACGAGGATTTCGCGCGGCGCCTGTTCGACCAGATCAAGGGCTTTGGCGGTTACGGCTTTCCCGAATCGCACTCCGCCAGCTTCGCCCTGCTGGCGTATATCTCCGCCTGGCTCAAGCGCCATCATCCGGCGGCGTTTTTTACCGGCCTGCTCAACAGCCAGCCAATGGGGTTTTACAGCCCCTCGCAGCTGGTGCAGGACGCCCGTCGTCACGGCGTTAGCGTGTTGCCCATCGATATTAACCACTCGGGCTGGGATCACCAGCTGCTGGACGAACGTTCTACACACCATAGCCAACCCACATTGCGCCTGGGTATGCGCCTGGTCAAAGGGCTGAGCAGAGCGGGTGCCGAACGCGTGGTGGAAGCGCGGCAGCGGCAGCCGTTCCGCCAGATCAGCAACCTGCGCCAGTGGGCGAACCTGGACAAGCGCGACATGGAAGCGCTGGCCGATGCAGACGCGCTGCAATCATTGAGCGGTCATCGCCACCAGTCGCAGTGGCAGATCATGGCGCTGGAATCACCCAAGCCACTGCTGCGCGACGAACAACACCAGAGCGCGCGTTATTTCGATGACGACGTGCAGCTGCCCGCGCCGCAGGTGGCAGAAGAAGTGCTGTCAGATTACCGCGCCACCGGCCTCACCCTGCGCACCCACCCGATGAGCCTGCTGCGCGAGCGCTACCCGTTCAGCCGCTGCAAGCGCCACACCGATCTGGCGGCGCTGGGCAATAAACGTTTCGTGCGTATCGCCGGGCTGGTCACCTGCCGCCAGCGTCCGGGCAGCGCCTCGGGCGTGTTATTTCTCACACTGGAAGATGAAACCGGCAACAGCAATATCGTGGTGTGGCAGCGCACCCAGCAACACTTTCGCCAGGCGCTGATGAGCGGGCAGCTGTTACTGGTGAAGGGTATCGTGGAGAGCAAGGACAATGTCATTCATGTGATCGCCGGTGCCTTGTATGACTATACCCACGAGCTGGATCAGCTGCGTTTGTCGTCGCGGGACTTTCACTGACAAACTCCGATGCATAGAATCACAGGAGCGCCCAATGCGCAGAGGGTTCTGACAATTCGATAGAAACCCATTATGCTTGGTAACGCAGAGCACTGATTGTCACCCTAAAAAGAAAAGGACAAAGTCATGCACCAGAATGCAATACAGAAGTGGCTGGCAGCACTGGTACTGGGTACTTCCACAGCGGCAGCATTTGCGCAGGTACCGATACCGCCGAATCAACAAATACTGTCGAAGGCGTATACCGGCAAGGTCTATTCACCGTATGCCAAACGCGACTTTGCAACCAATGTGTATTTTGGCGACACGCACCTGCACACCGACATCTCCATGGACGCCGGCGCCTTCGGTAACCGCCTGGGGCTCGATGCAGCGTACAAATTTGCCCGCGGCGAGCAGGTGAACTCCACCCGCGGCGGCCCGGTGCGCCTGTCGCGCCCGCTGGATTTTCTGGTGGTCGCCGACCATTCCGACAACATGGGGTTTTTCCCCGACCTGCTCGCAGGCGCGCCGCACATCCTGTCTGATCCCATCGGCAAAGACTGGTACAGCCGTATCAAGGCCGGACAGGGCGTGGACGTCGCACTGGAAATCATCGGTCTGTTCTCCCAGGGTAAGTTCCCCCCCTCAATGACCTACACACCGGATTCAGCGCCCTACAAAAGCGCCTGGGACAACACCGTGAAAGCTGCCGAGCAGTACAACGAGCCCGGCCGCTTCACCGCATTCATCGGCTACGAGTGGACCTCACTGGTGAAGGGCAACAACCTGCACCGCGTGGTGGTGTACCGCGACGGTGGCGACAAGGGCGGCCAAATGGTGCCTTACACCACGGTAGCGCCCCAGGGCAGCACTACACCGAGCAAACTGTGGGGATGGATGGCGCAGTACGAACGCAAAACAAAGGGCAAAGTACTGGCAATTGCCCACAACGGAAACCTGTCTAACGGCATGATGTTCCCGATGGATGTCCAGAGCGACGGCAAACCCCTCGATCCGCTCTATGCGCGGGAACGCGACAGGTGGGAGCCGCTGTACGAAGCGACCCAGATCAAGGGGGATGGCGAAACCCACCCGTTCCTCTCACCCGACGATGAGTTTGCCGACTTTGAAACCTGGGATATCGGCAATCTCGATGTCTCCGAAGCCAAAACCGATGCCATGCTGGCCGGCGAATACGCCCGCGAGGGTTTAAAACGCGGCCTGCAGTTGCAATCCAAACTGGGCATCAACCCCTACAAATACGGCATGATCGGTTCAACCGACAGCCATACGTCCCTGTCCACCGCCGAGGAAGACAACTTCTTTGGCAAACACACCGGGGCCGAACCGTCACCCGAGCGCATGATGCACCCCTTCATGGCCACCGAGCAGGGCGCGATCATGGGCTGGCAAATGGTCGCCTCGGGGCTGGCAGCAGTGTGGGCAACGGAAAACACCCGCGCAGCACTGTTCGATGCCATGGCGCGTAAAGAAGTCTACGCCACCACCGGCTCACGCATGATTGTGCGTTTGTTCGGCGGCTGGAATTTCACCGAGGACGACCTGAACAACCGCGAACCCGCTTTTGTCGGGTATGCCAAGGGCGTACCAATGGGCGGTGACCTGCCGGAAACCAACTCGGGCAATGCACCTTCGTTCATGGTCTTTGCACTGCGCGATCCCTACGGCGCAAACCTCGACCGCATCCAGATCGTTAAAGGCTGGTACGACGGTGACAAGACCTACGAGAAAGTCTTCAACGTGGTCTGGTCCGGCGACCGCAACCCAGGCGCTGACGGCAAACTGCCGCCGGTGGGCAATACAGTGAATGTCGCCACAGCGTCCTGGACGAACACCATCGGCGCATCAGAATTAGGCACCGTGTGGACCGACCCGGAGTTCAATCCGCGCCAGCGCGCATTCTATTACGCACGCGTACTGGAAATTCCCAAACCACGCTGGACAAACTACGACGCCTTCCGTTTCGGCGTTCCCATTCCGGATGGCGCCCCAACCAGCATCCAGGATCGCGCCTACACCTCACCGATCTGGTACACCCCCTAACACATTGGCTGCAAAAACAAAGGCAAAATGGGGAACGTAGCGTGGGATGAAGTTAGTGCCTGACGGTGACCCCCAACCCGAAATTGGATATCGGGCCACATTTCGGGTTGGGGGTCACCGTCAGGCACGGCGCACCAGCACCAGCTCCAGCATCAACACCAGCGCCAGCGCCAACACCAACCTACAACAGAAAACCTATAAGGGAGAACGCCCCTTGTTAGCCGCAATCCGCATCCGCAAGGCATTGAGTTTGATAAAACCCTCTGCATCCGCCTGGTTGTAAGCACCGGCGTCCTCTTCAAACGTTGCAATGTGCGCATCAAACAGACTGTCCTGCGACTCGCGGCCTACCACGATCACGTTACCCTTGTAGAGCTTGAGCCGAACCTTGCCGTTCACCACTGCCTGCGAATTATCAATCGCAACCTGTAACATCCGGCGCTCAGGCGACCACCAGTAACCGTTGTAGATCAGCTTGGCGTAACGTGGCATCAGCTCGTCTTTCAGGTGTGCCACTTCCCTGTCGAGTGTCAGCGATTCAATCGCGCGGTGGGCTTTTAGCAAAATCGTGCCACCGGGTGTTTCATAGCAGCCTCGGGACTTCATGCCCACGTAGCGGTTCTCCACAATATCGTCGCGGCCCACGCCGTTGGCGCCGCCCACCTTGTTCAAATGGGCCAGCAGGGTCGCCGGTGACATTTTCTCGCCATCCACAGCAACCGGGTCCCCGCACTCAAAGTCCAGCTCAATGTAGGTCGCCTTGTCCGGCGCCGCCTCGGGGCTGACACTCCAGCGCCACATATCCTCCTCAGGCTCAACCCAGGGATTCTCCAGTTGGTCGCCCTCATAGGAAATATGCAGCAGATTGGCATCCATGGAGTAAGGCGACTTCTTTTTCGCCTTGGCAAAATCCACCGGGATAGAGTGCTTTTCACAGTAAGCCATCAGCGACTCGCGGGAACTGAGCTCCCACTCACGCCACGGAGCGATAACCTTGATACCGGGTTTGAGCGCATAGGCCCCCAGCTCAAAGCGCACCTGGTCGTTGCCTTTGCCTGTAGCACCGTGGGAGATGGCGTCGGCGCCGGTTTCATTGGCAATCTCTATCAGGCGCTTGGCGATCAGTGGCCGCGCGATGGAGGTACCCAGCAGATACTCGCCCTCATAAATGGTATTGGCACGAAACATCGGGAACACAAAATCGCGGACGAATTCCTCGCGCAGGTCATCAATGTAAATTTCTTTCACGCCCATCGCCTGCGCCTTGGCGCGAGCAGGTTCAACCTCTTCACCCTGGCCGATATCGGCGGTAAAGGTCACCACTTCACAGGCGTAATTGTCCTGCAACCAGCGCACAATGACCGATGTATCCAAACCACCGGAATACGCCAGTACCACTTTCTTCACATCTGACATGCCATGCTCCCAGGAACCGTCATCAAAAAAGGCGGCCATTCTAACGCCGGGGGGGCGCAATTCCCAGCACGCTCGGTATTCCGTGGTTTCCTGGCTCAGGATCCCGCTGCCTGATCGGTGAGGGCCACTTGCGGTTGGAAGCCCACGCCCTTGAGTGGCCCCCACCGATCAGGCAGCTCCCTTGTTGCCAGGTCCAGGATCTACCGCGATGTAGCGATCCTGGGTGGTGTGCAGCCGCACAAGGGCGTGGGGTTCCAACCGAGTGAGGCTGCACACCACGCAGGATCGCGGCACCCGTAGCAAACAGTCATCACTTACCCAAGCACCACTCAGCTCTGACCTCGGAGTGAGCTTGTGGTAGCATCACTGCCAGCTTCCAAAGCCCCAAGGCTACTCGTGATCGAACTGACAATTACCCGCCCCGACGACTGGCACGTACACCTGCGCGACGGCGATGCGCTGCAACACACCTGCGCTGATATGGCACGCTACTTCGGTCGGGCGATCGTCATGCCCAACCTGACGCCACCGGCTGCCACCGTCGCCCAGGCGCTTGCGTACCGTGAGCGGATTGTGCAGGCCATGCGCCCGCTGCCGCGACAGTTTGAACCCCTGATGACGCTCTATCTCACCGACCAAACCGATGCCCAGCAGATTCAGCTGGCCGCCGCAACCGAGGGCGTGCACGCGGTTAAACTTTACCCGGCCGGCGCAACCACCAACTCCGATGCCGGTGTGGCGCAATTGGAACGCCTGTATCCCACGCTCGCTGCGATGGAAGAAGCCGACCTGCCGCTGCTGATCCACGGCGAGGTAACCGATCCAGACATCGACATTTATGATCGCGAGAAGGTGTTTATCGATCGCCATCTGCTGCCGATCACGCAACGCTTTCCCGCGTTGCGCGTGGTACTGGAGCACATCACCACCGCCGATGCGGTGCAGTTCGTGAGCGCTGCGGGACCACAGGTCGCGGCGACAATTACTGTCCACCACCTGCTGTTCAATCGCAACGCTATGTTGGCCGGAGGCATTCGCCCGCACTACTACTGCCTGCCGGTACTCAAACGCAATACGCACCAGCGGGCTCTGCAGGCGGCGGCTATCTCGGGCAACCCAAAGTTTTTCCTCGGCACGGACTCCGCACCTCACAGCACACCCAGTAAAGAAAGTAGTTGCGGTTGCGCCGGCATATACTCTGCCCACGCCGCGATAGAACTGTATGCAGAGGTGTTTGAACAGCTGCAGGCGCTGCACTCGCTGGAAGCATTCGCGGCGCACTTCGGCCCCGACTTTTATCGCCTGCCGCGCAACAAGGACACCATCACCCTGCGCAAACAGAGCTGGGATGTACCACCGCAGTTGCTGCTGGGCAACAGCAAACTCACACCGCTGCGTGCCGCACAAGCGGTTGCATGGCAGGTAGTCGACAGCGGTACCGGCGTTTGAAACTCGTCACTGAACACCACATCAGCGATCGTTTTCGCGGCTTTCTACCGGTTGTTATTGATGTTGAGACCGGCGGCTTTATCGCCAGCACCGACGCCATACTGGAATTGGCAGCCACTACTGTGCGCATGGATGAAGACGGCCTACTGGCCGTGCACCGCACCTATAGTTTCCATGTCCAGCCGTTCGAGGGTGCCAACATCGAACAGTCGGCGCTGGACTTCACCGGCATCGACCCCTACCACCCGTTTCGCGAAGCGGTTGCCGAGCAGGAGGCACTGGAGGAATTATTCAGCGTTGTGCGCAAGGAAATTCGCGACCAGAAATGCACTCGCGCAATTCTGGTAGGACACAACGCACACTTCGATGCCGGCTTTATCAACGCCGCCGTCGAACGCTGCAGTATCAAGCGTAACCCCTTCCACCCGTTTTCATTTTTTGACACAGCCACCCTGTCGGGTCTCGCCTATGGCCAAACAGTGTTGGCCAAGGCGTGCGCAGAGGCAGGTATTGCATTCGACAACAGCGAAGCCCACTCCGCTGCCTACGACGCTGAACGCACGGCAGAATTGTTTTGCGATATCGTCAATCGCTGGAAGGAATCGGGCGGCTGGTTACCCGACTTCGGCTGAAGTACGGGTTTCGCTGGACGTCAGTCCTCTCCACTGATCTGGTTCAACACGGCCTGTAATTCAGTAATCATCAGCTCAATCATGTCGATCCCCAGCAGTTCGTACTTCAGAGACTCATCCAGCGGCAGTAACTGGATCAACGTATACGCCACCTGCCAGGCATCGTTGTAGTCAACCCGCAGATTCATGCGCTGTACGTGAGGATGATTCTCCAGACTGCGCAACACATCCACCAGTGGCAACCAGTCTTCCGACACATGGGCCGCGCTCGGGGCCGGCTGAATCTCCACCTGCCCGATGACCAGACCGTTGGCAAGCGTGTGTGTTGCCAGCAGATCAAAGCGCTCACCGCCTTCTATCGTGATGCCCAGCAGCCCATTGGAAAGCTGATCCCAATCGACAATGCGGGCACAGGTACCGTAGTCACCCAGTTCGGGACTGGCACGGCCGCGCTGCGCCACCTCCGCGCCGCGGCGAATCCACACTACGCCAAAAGGGCTATTGGATTTCATGCAGTCGCGCACCAGATCGATGTAACGCGGCTCGAAAATTTGTAGCGGTACGCGGCCAAATGGCAGCAATACACCAGACAGTGGAAACAGTGGCAGCTCGCTCATAAGCTGCCACTCCGGTGGTGCGTTGAATCAGGGGTACTTTGCAGTTCCAACTGCGCTAGCAATTGCAATGCCTGCTCGCGCGTGTCGCCACAGAATTCCCGCTCGGCAGCAAACGCGTCACACAACGCCGGACGACGTGCATCACCAAACAGGTCGCAGAGCATACTGTCGTTGAGATGCACACAGCGTACGCCGGCAGGCTTACCCGCAGGCATGCCGTAAAACGACTGATGGATGGAAATCGCGATGCAACAGGCACCGCAGCCCGGCCGGCACTGCATCAGGCGATACCGCAGTCCGCGGGCGGCATATCGACAGCAGGCTGTATCACGACGTCGCCTCCGGACCCAGTGGTTTGAAAACAATTATCAAGCGCGGCAACAGCAACAACGCGCCCAGCACTGCGACCACCATGGCCAGCACGGTGAGCAGGCCGAAATAGATACTCGGGTTGAAGTTGGAGAGTGTCAGGGTCGAAAATCCGATCACCACCGTCAGGGTTGTGTAATACATGGCCCGACCAATGCTGTGGTGACAGCGATACATCGTCGCCCGGTAATTCCTGTCCTGCGAAAATTCTTCCATGAAGCGGTGCACATAGTGAATACAGTCGTCCACACCGATGCCCACCACGATAGCCGCGATGGTTATCGTCATGATATCCAGGGGTATCCCCACCAGTCCCATCACGCCCAACACCATGGCTGCGGCCAGCGCATTGGGCGCCAGCGTAATGAGCGCCAGCGGGACGGAGCGGAACAACGCCAGAAACATCATCATGATGGCAACGAAAACTGCCCCTATGGTCAGTATCTGTGAGCGGAACAGGCTTTGCAGTACGTTGTTGTACAAAACCAGCATGCCGGTGAACTGAATCCTGTCCGGTGCCAGCCCCAGGGAATCTTGCAGTTGTAGCCGCAGGTCGCGCAGGAACTGGTCGCGTCGCAGTTCTTTACTGGTTTCTTTCACCCGCACCGTCAGTCTTGCCTCCTGCGTGTTTTCGGAGAAATAAGGCGAGACCATCAGCTTCTTCATATCCTCCGGAAAGCTCTTTTGCACAATGGCCAGTTCAACGCCACCGATATCGTCTCCCATCAGGTTCTTCACCACTGCAAAAACGGTGGACAACGACAGCACCTTGCCGGTTTCGGGTCGCGAATCGACGTAGGCGTGGATTTTGTCGAGTTCGCGCATGCCCGCCAGGCTGAACCAGTAGCTGGGCTTGAAGTCGTCATCTACCGTGGCAAATTCATCGTCGGTGCTGAATTCGTTATCCCATTCATCACCTCCGAGCGCGTCATCCTCTGCCAGCGGATCACTCCCACTGTCGGCTGTTGAATTTTCCGTGGGCACATTCTCCAACCCTGGCAGCGGCGCGTCTTCATCGGGCGGCGTGATAATAATGTCCAGCGGAATCGTGCCGCCGAGTTGGGTGTCCAACAACTCCATGCCCTGGTAGATTTCTGTCGATTTATTGAAATAGTCTATAAACCGGTTCTCTACCTCCAGACGACTGATGCCAACAGCGGTGACAATTGCCAGCACCGCAGTGACCGCCAGAATACCGCCGCCATGTTTATCTGTGAAACTGGCAAAATACGCGGTGAGCACAGGATCACTGCCCGAATGGTGATGTGTTTTGCCCTGGGGCCATACCAGCATCAGGCACGGCACCACCACGAATGAAATCAGCAGTCCCACGCTAACGCCGACCGTCATCATCCAGCCAAAGTCGATTACCGGCTGTATACCGGAAACCACTAACGACATAAAGGCAACGATGGTAGTAATGCTGGTGTAAAAGCACGGCACTGCCATCAGCCGCATACTCTGCAATACACGCTCGTGCAGCTCTCCATCAGGGTGCAGGGCGTGCATTTCGCGGTAACGCACAATCAGGTGAATCACGATAGACAGCGTAATAATGAGCAATACTGCCACAAAGTTGGAGGAGATCACCGTCATCCGCCAGTCCAGCGCGCCCAGCAAACCGAGCATGAGTGTAACGGTGACACCGCAGGTCAGCAGAGGGATTACCACCCAGCGCACGCTGCGGAAAATAACGGCCAGCATCACCGCCATGATGCCGAGAATGGCGCTGCCGAATACTACCAGATCACTGGCCACGAAGCTGACCATATCTGCGGCGATCATCGGCACGCCACCGACAAAAAGCCTGGCGTCACCGGTATATTGCGCGGCAATCTTGCGCACGTTCTCCACCAGCAGCTGATCGCGTTCCAGCACAATCGCCGAACGCTCTTTGAAAGCTTGCTCGACTGCCTTCAGTTCCCTGGCATCCGCGTCAGACAAGCTTTCTTTTGTCTGTTTGAGGCGCAGCGCTTCACGCTCGCCCAGCAATTGGAAGTAACTCTCGTCGCGCTGCAGGTTAATTTGTACCGCGCTGACCGTACCATCGCGACTGACCAGAAGGTCGGCGTAGATCGGACTGGTGGTGAATTCACGCATTACCATGTCCAGATCGAGACCGGGCTGTTCCAGGGTGGGCAATGGGTCGCTGGAGGTCATGTCCGACAGAGTTACCGGCGGGCTTTCCAGCAGCGGCACGTCCAGAATGGTGACCACTGAGGACACACCATCCAGCTCGCGCAGGGCATCTGCCATCTGCTTCAGCGGTTGTAACGACTGCGGCGAAAGCAGTGGCGCGAATGGCTGCCAGGTTATCAGCACGAAATCTTCCGTACTGTATTCCTGGGTGACCTTGCGATAAAACTCCAGCGACGGGTCACCCTGGAGCATCAGTGAATCGGCTGAGGCATCGAGCTTTATTTTATTCAGCTGGGTCGCCATAGCGAGTACTAACAGTGTCACCACAGCCAGCGTCAGCCATGGACGACGCAGCACCACCGCATCGTAAAAGGACAGCCACCGGGAATTCATACAGAGGATGCTTCCTGCAATTGATTGAGAAGTTTCTGGTGTACTCCGCCAAAGCCACCGTTGCTCATGATCACTACCTGATCGCCGGCGCGTACTTCACGGACGACCTGCGACACCAGCGTGTCGATGTCATCGACAACGCTGGCGGGCACCGGGCTGTCCGCCACCACCGTCTCCAACGACCAGTCCATGCCTGCCGGCTGAAACCAGTAGACGCGATCCGCTGCGGCAGTGGCGAGCGCCAACTGTTCACGGTGTTCGCCCATGCGCATGGTGTTGGAGCGCGGCTCGACCAATGCGATCAAACGACCGTTGCCGGCTCGCGCCCGCAACCCCTGCAAGGTAGTCGCAATGGCCGTTGGATGATGGGCAAAATCATCGTAAACCGACACATCACCCGGGCTGCCCAGCAGCTCAAGTCGACGTTTGACCCCGCGAAACGCCATGAGTGCCTGCGCGGATATGTCGGGCGCGACGCCAACATGATGCGCCGCGGCCATGGCGGAGAGCGCATTTTCCACATTGTGCACGCCGCAGTGTGACCAGGACACCGTTACCGGCTCTCCCGCAGGTGGCTGAACACGAAACTGTGAGCCATCCTCCGCCACTAATTGCGCGCGCCACTGGGCGTCGCTGCTCTGGCCAATACCGAAGGAACTGGTCGGCGTCCAGCAACCCATAGCCAGCGTTTCTTCGATAGCCGCAACGTCGTGGCGATACACGATAAGCCCCTGCGATGGCACGCAGCGCACCAGGTGGTGAAACTGCCGCTGGATGGCTGCCAGGTCGGCAAATATATCGGCGTGGTCAAATTCCAGGTTGTTAATTGCCAGTGTGCGCGGGCGGTAGTGCACAAACTTTGAGCGCTTATCAAAGAATGCCGTGTCGTATTCATCGGCCTCCACAACGAAGAAATCCGACGCTCCGCAGCGGGCAGACACGCCAAAATTGGCCGATACACCGCCGATCAAAAAGCCCGGCGCCATACCGGCATACTCAAGTAACCACGCCAACATACTGCTCGTGGTGGTCTTGCCGTGTGTACCCGATACCGCCAGTACCCACCTCCCGAGCAACACATGCTCTGCTAACCACTGCGGGCCGGAAGTGTAAGACAGACCACTGTTTAGCAGATGCTCAACCAGCGCGTTGCCGCGGGTCATCGCATTGCCTACCACCACGCAATCCGGCCGCGAATCCAGATGCTGAGGTTCGTAACCTTCCATCAGTTCGATGCCGGCAGCGCGCAATTGCGTGCTCATCGGGGGATACACATTGGCGTCGGAGCCGGTCACCCGAAAGCCCAACTCTCTGGCCAGCAGCGCGATACCTCCCATGAAGGTGCCGCAGATTCCGAGAATATGAATATGGCCTTTCAACAACCGCTCCTTTTACAAAGCGCGCATAGTAGCATGGGGTCCGAGGCGACCACAGCGGGTAGTGCAAATCCATCGTGACTGTCCACAAGTTGCAGTAATTGCCGTATCATCCCTACCCAACTGAACACGCCAAAATAACTCAGTGGGCATGGACCTCGCCCGTAAACAGGAAATCATTTCCACATGCCAGCAAAGAACGCTTTTTATGCCCAATCCGGCGGGGTCACCGCTGTCATCAATGCCTCTGCCTGTGGTGTTATCGAAACCGCCCGTCAGCACCGTGGGAAGATCGGCAAAGTGTATGCCGGGCGCAATGGTATCATTGGCGCCCTACGCGAAGACCTGATCGACACCAGTAAGGAAAGTGCAGCGGCCATTCGCGGACTGTTGACCACGCCCGCAGGCGCCTTCGGTTCGTGTCGCCACAAGCTGAAGAGTCTGGAGGAAAATCGCGCTGAGTATCAACGCCTGATCGACGTGTTCAAGGCGCACAATATCGGTTATTTCTTCTACAACGGCGGGGGTGATTCCGCTGACACCTGCCTGAAAGTGTCACAATTAAGCGAATCGCTGGGCTATCCGATACAGGCTATCCACATACCGAAAACCATCGACAACGACCTGCCCCTGACCGACAACTGTCCGGGCTTTGGCTCGGTGGCCAAATACATCGCTATCTCTACCAAGGAGGCGGCGATGGACGTCGCTTCCATGTGCGAGACATCTACCAAGGTGTTCATCCTGGAAGTGATGGGGCGTCACGCCGGATGGATTGCTGCTGCCAGCGGCCTGGCCGCAGAGCAGGACGGCGACGCACCGCACATTATCCTGTTTCCGGAGATTGCCTTTGAGCAGGACAAGTTCCTTGCCAGGGCGCAGCGTATGGTCAAGCGACACGGCTACTGTGTGATCGTCGCTTCTGAAGGCGCACAGTACGCCGACGGCACCTTCCTCACCGAATCCGGGCTCAAGGACGCTTTCGGCCACAGTCAATTGGGCGGGCTGGCACCACAGCTGGCGCAGATGATCAAAGCGGAACTGGGCTATAAATATCACTGGGCAGTGGCAGACTACCTGCAGCGCTCGGCGCGGCATGTCGCCTCCCAGACCGATGTCGACCAGGCCTATGCACTGGGTAAAGCCGCCGTTGAATTTGCGCTGCGCGGCGACAACGCCATCATGCCCTGCATCTTACGCGGCAAAGGGAAACGCTATAGCTGGTCGATCGGCGAGGCGGCACTGGGGGACGTGGCCAACCGCGAGAAGAAAATGCCGCGCAACTACATCACGCGCGACGGCTTTGGCATTACCGCCGCGGCCCGGGACTACCTTGCGCCACTTATCGCGGGTGAGGCGTACCCACAGTATCGCAACGGCATGCCGATCTATACGCAACTGAAGAACACGCCGCTACCACGCAAATTGAAGGCTCGCTTCAAACTGTAATCACGGTCGTCACAAAAGGCGTAATTTTGCCCGATTCGGGCAAGATTTTGCCGCCTGTTATCGGTACAATGCGCGCCTTCCGAATCCTGCCATGCACTGCATAACTTTGAGGTAACCGCATGTACAACAATAGTGAGTTCAACCGCTGGCGCCGCCATCCCTGGCACGGCCTGCACGCACGCCGCGACGGTATGGCCGAAGACACTGTACAGGTGTATATCGAAATGACGCCCACCGATGTGGTCAAGTATGAACTGGACAAGGCATCGGGTTTCCTGATGGTCGATAGACCCCAGCGCACCACCTCCAGCCCACCGGCCCTCTATGGTTTTATTCCACGCACCTACTGCGCGGAAGAAGTGGCCAAGCGCTGTCCCGGTGTTGAAGTGGCCGACGGCGACCCACTGGATATCTGCGTGTTCTCCGAGCGCCACATCACCCGCGCAGACATCGTGTTAAAAGCGCGCGTTGTCGGCGGTATCCAGATGATTGACGGCGGCGAGGCTGACGACAAGATCGTGGCGGTACTGGAAGGCGACAATATCTGGGGCACTGTGCACGACATCGCCGATTTACCGGCGATTAAAACGGAGCGTTTGCAGCACTACTTTTCCACCTACAAGATGATTCCCGGCAAACATAACGACATCAAAGTGGATTTCGTTTACGGTCGCGAGGAGGCGTTAAAAGTGATCGCCGCCGCCGAACAGGATTACATCAACCACTTCGGCCACCTGCACACCCAGGCCAAAGCCAAGGAATAATCGCCCCGACCATCCTCCTACGCGCCGCGTTTACGTCACCACACTGGAGGTGAATGCGGCCGCGCTAGACTGCCGGACACCAGTCCGGCGGTACATTCACATAGCGCGGCACCAGATCTGGCAACAGCGCTTCAATATCTTCGCGTAACAGTATGCCGTTGCTGCCCTCCTCGCAGTGCAGACAGTCGATCACCAGCTCACTGCGAAATTGTGTCGCGCATTGCACTGATCGGGGCGCGTAGCTGAGATGCCAGCGCTCAGGCGCAACACCGCCGCGATCTTCGTTGTAGGGTCGATAAAATCCGTGGGATTCACCCGCAGCCATGCGAGCGTCCAACCAGTTGTGCAGGGGATCAAAAATACCCCCGGCAACCACTTCCTGCAGCGAAAGTTGTACCTGGTATCCCGGCGGTACAACTGCCGCATCGTAAACATCGAGGTCTGTTCCCCAGTGATGGCGGGAGGTGCCCGGCAGCGCGGAAAAACGCAGGATGGCATGCAGCTGTTGCACCGGCTGCAACTGTGCCATGTCTACCTCGCGACCATAATCGTCGTATACCGGCCTGGCGCCGCTGACCTTGGCATTCCAGATGGCCAATTGGCGCGAGAACGAGCGAAAACTGCTGGCAATGGCCAACTCGAATCCGGCACGACTCGCATCCCGCTGCAGGGCGGCAAATGCGCGGGCCGCGTCAGCCTGCAACCGATGTCCATCTGGGAGCGTGACCAGATGCGAGTCATCCAGTCCTGTCAATTGCCTGGCGTTGAGCGCGCTGGGCATAGCTGATATCTCCACTGAAGCGGCTTGATCCACGCGCCGGATTGGGCACAATACCGAGGTATCACACGCATCCTATCGCGAACCGTAAAAAAGCAGTACTGCATGAGTCGAATCGGCCATATTGAGGACTTCCCCGATAACAGCACGAGCAGCTTTCAGGCCGGGCATCTGGCGCTGCTGGTGGTGCGACGAGCGGGCCACCTGTTCCTCTACGAAAACCGTTGCCCGCATACCCGCGAAACTCTCGATCCACAGGGTGGCTCGCTGACTACCAGTGAAGGTCTGTTGATCCAGTGCCAGCGGCACGCCGCCGAGTTTATCGCCGACACCGGTGAGTGCGTGTCCGGGCCCTGCCAGGGCGATACGCTGAACGCAATTCCCTTCACCCTGAGCGGCGGCGACATCTACCTCGACTGACGCACGCCGGACCTGGGTCAGGCCAATACCCTGGCGAGGCGTTCGACAGCCAGTTCGAGTCTATCCATTCCCGTGGTATAGGAAAAACGCAGGTGTTCATTGGCGCGGTGATGGCCGAAGTCCAGTCCGGGCGTCAGTGCGACACCGTGTTCCTCCAGTAAATTCATGCAGAAACGCTGGCTGTCGTTGGTGAACCGGCTGGCGTCGGCATAAATATAGAAGGCACCCTGCGGACTGCAGGGCACCGAAAATCCCAATTCCTGCACAGCGGGAAGCAGGTAGTCCCGGCGTTGGCAGAATATCTCCCGTCGCTGCTCCAGGATGTCCCTTGTCCCCGGCTCAAACCCTGCCAGCGCCGCGTATTGGGCCATTGTGGACATGGAAATAAAGAGATTTTGTGCCAGTTTCTCCATCTCCGCTGCCGCCGCCTCGGGTGCCACCAACCAGCCCAGACGCCAGCCGGTCATCCCGAAGTACTTGGAAAAACTGTTGATGACAAAGGCGTCCGGATCCACTTCCAGCACGGATGGGGCTGAACCGCCATAGACCAGCCCATGATAAATCTCATCCACCAGCAAATAGCCATTGCGCGAGCGCACCTGCGCAGAAAGCGCGGCCAGTTCCTCTCGTGACAGCGCAGTGCCGGTGGGATTAGCCGGGGAAGCTACCATCGCGCCGATGGTATTGGATTGCCAATGCGCGGCAACCAGTTCTGCATTCAACTGGTAATTGCTGCTCGCGTCCACAGGCACCAATTGACCGCGCCCTTCCACCAGACGCATAAAGTGTCGGTTGCAGGGATAGCCTGGGTCGGTCATCAGCATGCCATCACCGGGGTTCATCAGCAGTGCGGCAATCAGCAGCAGTGCGCCGGAGGCTCCCGGCGTCACCAGAATGCGCTGCGGGGAAATATCCAGACCATAGGTATCCGCGTAATAACGCGACAGTGCCTCACGCAACTGCGGAATGCCGGCGGCCTGTGAGTAGTGTGTTTCACCGCGCGCCAGCGCTGCTCGACCCGCCTCCACTATAGGTGCCGCAGTGGAAAAATCCGGCTCACCGGCTGCCATATGCACGATGTCCGCGCCGGCAGCAGCCAGGGCCGTAGCGCGGGCCAATACCTCCACCACGCGAAACGGTTCGATTTCCGCCATACGCCGGGCAAAACCCCGCGGACTATAGAGAGTATTCGACGATACAGACATGATCGACACCAGACGTGACAAGCGCGCCATTCTAGCAACTGCTGACCAGGCGTGACAGCAAGCAGGAAAATCTGCAAGGAAATAGTGGCACCCTCAGCGCTAATCTGGTAGTTTCTCCGCCCTCGGATTTGGGGCACCCGGGCAAGCACGCCTGAATGGACCCCTCCGACACACTGAGAGCATTTTCGAGTTACCTACGCCGTATGGGAAAATAACCATGCCTCGAGCAGCGAAAGAAACGAAAACCACAAAGACGACCAAGGCTACAAAAGCGAAAGCGGCCACGAAAGCGAAGACGGCTGCGAAAGTGAAAGCGGCCCCGAAAGCGACCAAGGCTACGAAAGCGAAAGCAGCTACGAAAGTGAAAACGGCCAGCAAAGCAATCAAGCCACCGAAAGCTGCCAAAACCACCAAAGCAGCCACTAAGACAACGCCTAAATCCGCCTCTTTGACAGCCAAAAAAGTCGGCAGCGTGGAGCTCAATAATTTTGAACCCTACAAGCCGAAACGTGGCGAAAAGTACATGAATGATCAGCAACGAGAGCATTTTCGCGCGATCCTGCTGAACTGGAAGTCTGAGCTGATGCAGGAAGTTGATCGCACCGTGAGCCACATGAAAGACGAAGCGGCCAACTTCCCGGATCCTGCTGATCGTGCGACGCAGGAAGAAGAGTTCAGCCTGGAATTGCGCACCCGTGACAGGGAACGCAAACTGATCAAGAAAATCGACTCCACGATAGAATTGATCGAACAGAACGACTACGGCTACTGTGAAGCCTGCGGCATTGAGATCGGTATCCAGCGGCTCGAAGCCAGACCGACGGCTACTCAGTGTATCGACTGCAAAACGCTGGCCGAGATCAAAGAAAAGCAGGAAATGGGCTAAGCGCCTACCGGGCGCTCTGCGTGCCCCGAACCTCGCAACACTACCGAGGGCGTTTTGCGCCCTCACCCACCGGCCCACTACATCTGGGGTCTTTGATCGCAGCAGTGGCAAGCTTTCTGGATGCTCGTCATGCTGGCGGCCAGTGGCTGGTGCGCATGGAAGACCTCGATCCACCGCGCGAAGAACCCGGTGCAGCAACCGACATCCTGAACTGTTTGCAGTACCACGGCTTACAGTGGGATGAAGAGGTCCTTTTCCAAAGCTCACGCGGCGCCGCCTACGCAGCTGCATTGGCAACACTGGAAGCACAGGGGCTGCTTTTTCGTTGCGACTGCTCACGTGCGATGCTGGGAAGCGATGGCGCCTGTCGCGGTAATTGCAGGTTACGACAGCGAGAGATCAGCGGCACCTGCAGCATCCGTATCTCCGTCTCCGGCGACAGCATAATACAGTTCCAGGACACACTGCAGGGTCGACACAAGGTCGTGCTGGCACAATCGCTGACTGATTTCGTAGTACGACGCAAGGATGGCCTGACAGCGTATCAATTGGCGGTCGTGGTCGATGATGCGCAGCAACACATAACGCATGTGGTGCGAGGCTCCGATCTGCTCGACTCAACAGCGCGCCAAATATTCCTGCAGCAGCAACTGGGTTACACCACACCACAGTATTGCCACGTACCGGTTATCACTACTGTGCACGGACAAAAATACAGCAAACAAAACCATGCGCCCGCCCTGGTCATCGAGCATGCCGCCGCCAATCTACGCGATGCCCTGCAGTTTCTGCAGCAACGCGTACCGCCACCGTCACTCACCTCTGTCGAGCAGGTGCTCGCCTACGCTATCGAGCATTGGAGCGTGGCACGGGTCCCGGCCACCTTAGCCATCCCCGGCAATGCCATCAATCCGGACGTATGAACTTTACCGGCGTAAGGCGCTTCAGTAGTATCGACTGGCGCAACCGCTGGTAAGCCACCAACTAACAAGAGAGGTACGATCATGTATATCAATCGCCTGTTGCTGTTGGTCGCCGGTATTGTGCTTATTTTCTTTCCTGCGGTTGAGAGCTGGATGATCAGCTCCGAAACCGCGTGGTACCGACCCTACCAATTGTGGCTGCTGATCGTGGTGGCGTCATACTGGAACCAGCGCTCGAGGTATCCAGATGAGCTTTAGCCTGGCGCAGATACTGCTTTTCATTATTGCGTATCTGTCCGGCCTGTTTGTCGTCGCCCATCTGGCTGATCGCGGTATCATCCCGGAGCGCATCACACACCATCCCGCAGTGTATGTGCTGTCGCTCGGTGTATTCGCCGGGGCAATGTCAACCAATGGCGTCATCGCGTTCGCTCACCAGTACGGCTACAACTTCCTGCTCTACTATATCGGTGTAGTCCTTATGTTTGGCGTAGCGGCGCTGATACTGATGCCGTTGTTGCGCCTGTGCCGCGTCTACCAGCTGGCTTCGTTGGCCGATGTTCTATCCTTTCGTTTTCGCAGCCCACGCGTCGGTGCGGCCGTTACCATTGCCATGTGTATCACGCTGCTACCGTTGCTGGCACTGGAAATCCAGGCAGTTGCGGATAGCATCCATATTCTCGCTGGCGAGGGAGCGGCGCTGACTACCAGCGGCGATCGGCATCACCAGCTGGCGCTGCTCTTCTGCATCATCATCACGGTGTTCTCCATCCTGTTCGGCACGCGTCACGTATCATCGCAGCATCGAAATACCGGTCTGGTTACTGCGATCGCCTTCGAATCCCTGGTGAAACTGGGTGCGATGACGGTGTTGTTACTGGCCGCAGTGTATTCAATATTCGGGGGCTTTGATGGACTGGAAGCATGGCTGGTGAAGAATCCTGCAGTCAACCAATCGCTCACCCAGACCATCCAGGGGAATGATGCCCGCGCCCTGCTGTTGATCTTCTTCGCCGGGGCGGTCTGCATGCCACACATCTTTCACATGGCGTTTGCAGAAAACAACGACAGCCGCGATCTGCGCAGCGCCACCTGGGGACTACCGCTGTATCTGCTGTTCCTGAGTCTGCCGATCCTGCCAGTGGCGTGGGCGGGTATCAAACTGGGCCATGGCTTGCCCATGGATTACAGCGGGCTGGCAATCGGCATGGCCCTGAATTCCGTGCCCTTCAGCGCTGCGGCCTTTGTAGCAGGCTTGTCGGCCGCCAGTGCGACCATTATTGTGACCACGCTGGCACTGGCCAACATGTGTCTCAATCATCTGGTACTGCCTTTCAGGCCGTTGCAAATCGATCGTGCGCAGGGTATCTACGCAACTCCGATGGCTGCGCCTGCGGCCTCATCGCCCATTCTCATTCTCGCCGCTTATGTCTTTTTCGTCACACTCAGCGGCCGGCGGAGCCTGACCCAATTGGCCCTCGTAGCATTCACCGGCACGCTGCAGTTCCACCCGGTATTATTGCTACACCCTACTGGACGAAAGCGAACCGCACCGGGTTGCTGTGCGGCCTCGGCGCTGGTTTGACAGTCTGGTTTTTCCATGTTGTTGCCGCTGGCAGGTCACGCCAACCCGCCATTCCTGACCGCACTCTATGACGAAGGGTACTGGGCGAGAACAGCAAGCTGTGGACCGCTGCGACCACTGCTCTGGGCCTGAATATGAGCTTGTTCATTGTAGTGTCGATATTCACCAGAACGAGCAAGGAAGAGCGGGTGGCAGCCGAAATCTGTTCTATGGACGATATGGCCAGACCCACACGACGAATACTATCGGTCTACAGCGCCGCCGACTTCCCAGCCATCGCCTCGCACCTGCACTGGGACAGCGAACTGCCGAATCCGAGGTGGGCGCGCCCTGGGAGAGTTACAGTTCTCCGCCAATGAAGCCGGCCCCTATGCATTGCGGCGACTGCGGGCGCGCATCGAGGCCAATCTGTCTGGCCTTCTGGGGCCGGCAGTCGCTCACCGCATCATTGAAAGTCGGATACCGTTTCTGCCCGGCGTGCACGCCGACACCGATGACATTCATCTGATTGAAAGGAACATCGATCAGGCGCAAACGCACTTTACCGGTCTGGCAGCGGACCTCGACAACCTGCGCCGGCACCATCGAGAAACACTGGACAACTGCTATCGGTGCATGTTCCGTCGGCAAACAGCGTTACTGATGTGGAACCAGAGCATGCAAAGGATCACGGGTATCGCACCTGCGGATGTACTGGGTTCATTGCTGGAATCAGTTCCCCATCCCTGGGGACATATCCTCGATACCTTTTTGCGCGGTGACGCCGACACCATGCTGAAAACAGAGGTCGTCATCGACAAAGCGCCCTCCCGCTGGATCGGTTTGCACAAGACGCCGATAGAGGAGGGTTCCAACAGCAGCACGGATTATCATGGTGGAGGACATCACCGATTTCGAACTACTGGAGGAGGAGTTGCTGCACAACGAGCGCCTGGCCTCCATTGGTCGCTTGGCAGCAGGCGTGGCGCACGAGATCGGCAATCCTGTTACTGGCATCGCCTGCCTGGCGCAAAACCTGGAGTACGAATCGGACCCCGAAGAAATTCGCTACATGGCCCAGGATATCCTCAAGCAGACCGGTCGGGTGACACGCATCGTCGAATCACTGATGAACTTTTCCCACACTGGATCAAACGCCGGTGATACCAAGCTGAGCGCCCACCAACCTGGCAGATTGCGTGGACGAAGCGATCCTGGTAGGCTGGACCTCGAGGCCGTGCCGGTAGAGTTCCACAATCACTGTGATCGCGAGCTGGTGGTCATGGCAGACAGTCAGCGACTGCTTCAGGTCTTCGTCAATCTGCTGGGCAATGCACGGGATGCCTGTGCGGACGATCCGCAGGTACATATCCATGCGTTCGTCATCGGCTCGCAGGTTCGTATTGATGTTGAAGACAATGGCTGCGGCATCCCGCCGGAACTCCAAAGCCAGGTCTTTGAGCCTTTCTATACGACCAAAGAACCGGGCGCTGGCACCGGACTGGGTCTGGCGCTGGTGTTCAGTATCATGGAGGACATGAACGGCAAGGTGCACATCACCAGTCCCCTGGTGCAGGGGGCACATCCGGGAACCCGTGTTACCCTGCACCTGCCACACACCACTTACGGTGCGGACCTAAATCCATAGTGCGCGCGGCTGGCGCTCCCGCTGGCTTCGCTGGAATAATTGAGATCGAAGTAGTATGTTGGGTAACAATTACCCAAAGGTAACAAAATATGCACAAAATTCTCGTTGTCGAAGACGAGTCGGTTATCAGAACTGCCCTGCGCCGTTTGCTGGAACGCAACGGTTACGATATCAGCGAGGCTGGATCCGTACAGGAAGCGGAGAAGGAACACACCTTAGCGGATTTCGACCTGGTCATCAGCGACCTGCGCCTGCCGGGCGCCCCCGGTACCGACCTGATTAAAAAAGCGGGCGATGTGCCGGTACTGATCATGACCAGTTACGCGAGTCTGCGCTCAGCGGTGGACTCCATGCGCATGGGCGCAGTGGACTATATCGCCAAACCGTTTGATCACGGCGACATGGTCAATGCCGTGCAGCGCATCATTGCCGATCATCCCACTGGTCGCACAGAAGAGCGCACAACACAGGAAGCTCCCACCTCATCAGTTACCGGTATTATCGGTAACTGCCAGGCGATGCGGACCTTGTTTGAGCATATCGAGCGCATGGCGCCTACCGACTCTACTGTGCTGGTTCTGGGTGAAACGGGGACAGGCAAAGAACTGGTCGCGCGCAGCGTGCATAAAAACAGCCTGCGCGGCGACAAAATCATGATTTCGGTCAACTGCGCCGCAATCCCGGATACGCTGATTGAATCTGAATTGTTCGGTTACGAAAAGGGTGCCTTCACCGGGGCCAACGCCAGCCGTATGGGACTGATTGAAGCGGCAGATGGCGGCACACTATTCCTCGATGAAATCGGCGAATTGCCTATGGAGGCACAGGCGCGATTGCTGCGTTTTATCCAGGAAGGGGAAATTCGTCGCATCGGCTCGGTGCATTCTCGCAAGGTGAATGTGCGACTGATCTGTGCCACCCACCGCAATCTACATAGTCTGGCTGCAGAGGGATTATTCCGTCAGGATTTGTTTTACCGCATTAATGTTCTGCGGCTGTCACTACCCCCGCTGCGAGAGCGCGGCAAGGATATCCTGCACCTGGCTGAGCGGATGCTGCAAACGCAGACCGAACGGCTCGGGAAACCGATGATGCAATTGTCACCGCGGGCGATACAGGCCATCACCACCTATCAATGGCCCGGCAATGTGAGGGAATTGGAGCACGCCATTGAACGGGCTGTGATCCTGTCAGACAGCGAAGAGATCGACAATGGTGCCCTGGGCATCGATCTGGAGCTGGTCAATATAAACCGTATTCGCGGCAATCAGCGCCCCTCCAGTTCACACACCACGAATTCAACCACCAGCCACGACCCGCTGGAAGACCTTTCCCTGGAGGACTATTTCCAGAGGTTTGTGCTGGAACATCAAGACTCCATGAGCGAAACGGACCTGGCGCAAAAGCTCGGAGTCAGTCGTAAATGCCTGTGGGAACGACGTCAGAGGTTCAATATCCCACGAAACAAATCAAACCTGACTTCGCGGGGGAAAGTGTCTGCTGCCGAGGGCAAATAGGCGTTACTTCGGCAGACAGTCGCACCCCAAACAGGAGTATATTAGTAACAAATCGTGCTTTGGGATGTCCTCAAGCAACTGAGTAGTATTTATAAGTTATTGATTTATATACATTTTAGAAACTTGGCATGACACATGCATTATTACTTACGGTACAAACAATAAAAATAATAGTTACCTGGCAAAAATAACACAGCTTGCTATGGACCTGGATGGGGGAGGCACCTTCCCTAAATTTCCATTTTGCTTATTGCGCATAGCCAGAAGGAATATACCTGCGGACGAAGCGCTTACTCCGGGAGTAACAAAATCTACTCCCGGGAATATTAGGTATCTATACGGCGGTGGTTGTATAGACCCTATAAAAATAACAACACCTAAATAAAAATAATTCGTAATGTGAGGCCTGGATGGGGAAAACACTGTTTTCCCCATCATTCCCTTACCGATTCGCGCTTACTAATCGGTGTGCGCTTGTGTGGTAGACTTCGCGCCTGTCGACACTTCGTAACAGGCAATTATTCGTTTGAATATCATCCCCAGGGATCAACACTGCATTTCCCGCAAAAATATCAGCGATGGCGCACTGAAGGTGATGTCGCGCTTGCGCAGCAGTGGATACCAGGCGTATCTGGTCGGAGGCGCTGTTCGCGATCTGCTGCTCGGCGGACACCCCAAGGATTTTGACATAGCCACCGATGCAACACCCGAGATAGTCACTGAGCTGTTTCGTAATTCCCGCATCATCGGTCGCCGCTTTCGCATAGTACACGTGCGCTTCGGTCGCGAGATTATCGAGGTGACTACATTCCGCGGACACCATGACAACGAAAACAACTCAGGCGATCGTCCAAATTCGCAGGACAATCACTCCCGCCAATCAGCCAGTGGCCTGCTGCTGCGCGACAATGTCTATGGCACGCTGGCTGAGGATGCCGCACGCCGCGACCTGACCGTTAACGCGCTTTACTATGATGCAGGCAAATTTGAGGTGTTTGATCACGTGCACGGACTGCGTGATCTCCAGAACCGCAACGTGTGTATCATCGGCGATCCCGAGCAGCGTTACACGGAGGATCCGGTGCGAATGCTGCGCGTCGTGCGTTTTGCCGCCAAGTTGAACTTTAGTGTTGAGGATGAGACAGCCCAGGCCATCCCTCGCTGTGCGCATTTGCTTGGGGAAATTCCCGCCGCCCGTTTGTTCGACGAATTTCTCAAACTGTTTTTGTCGGGTTTCGCTGCGCAAACTCTGGAAAAATTATTGGAGTATGATTTGCTTCGCTACTTGTTTCCCGATACCAGCGCTTATCTGATGCACGATAAGCACTCGCTGGCCCTGGTCCGGGCAGCCATGCAAAATACCGACGAACGGATCGCGCAGGACAAAGCGGTAACCCCTGCATTTTTGCTGGCTGCCCTGCTATGGCCTGTCGTCAACGAACGCTATCTCCTGTTGGAAAGCAATGGCGAAGCTCCCATGGTCGCCATGCACAACGCAGCCCAAAGTGCGGTAATCGATGCAGTACAGCATATATCCATACCTCGCAGATTCAGCCAACCGATGCGCGAAATATGGGAGTTCCAATTGCGCTTGCAGCACCGAACGGGGCGCAAGGCTGCAGAATTGATTGAGCATCGTCGCTTCAGGGCAGCATACGATTTTCTGCTGCTGCGCGAACAGGCTGGAGAAGACACGCAAGGGCTGGGGCAATGGTGGACGGAAATCCAGGAGTTGTCGCCTCAGGAACGCCTGGATAAAGCGGGAACGTCCCCAGCGAAACGCAAACGACCCAAAAGGACCCGGACACGCCGTCCCAATCCTGCCCTATGACAGCCGCTTACATCGCGCTGGGTAGCAATTTGAGCAATCCTGGCAGGCAGCTGCGCAGTGCTGTGGCAGCCCTGGATTTACTCCCGCAGACACAACTGAATCGCGTATCCAGCGTGTATCGAAGTGCTGCAGTTGGGCCGGTAGCCCAGCCTGACTATCTCAACGCGGTTGCACTGCTGACGACCGAACTGTCGCCCATCAGCCTGCTTGATGCGCTGCAGCAAATCGAAAGGGACCACCATCGAGTTCGCGATGTCTACTGGGGTCCACGCACCCTTGATCTCGATCTTCTGTTATACGGCGAAATGGCAATTGTCTCACCGCGACTCACGGTTCCACACCCGCAGATGTCTCTTCGGCATTTTGTACTGTATCCCCTGCGCGAAATTAGCAATGGCAATTTGCAGCTGCCCGATGGGACTGATCTTGATACATTACTGCGACACTGTCCCTTGGAAGGTTTGGCCAGAACGCGAATTCAGCTAAGGACACCTTCATCCGCACATAGCAGGTAGTGTAAAGGAGACATGCCGTGAGTTCAGCCAGCAAGCCCATCAGCATCAATTTGAAAGGGCGCACCCCCCCCGTATTTATCGCTGTCGAAGGCTCTATTGGCGTGGGCAAGACAACCCTGGCCAAAAAATTGGCCGCAAGTTTCAGTCACGCTACGCTGCTGGAAGATGCGGAGGAAAATCCTTTCCTGGAAAAATTCTACCGCAACCGCGAGCAGGCTGCGTTGGCTACACAGTTGTTTTTCTTGTTTCAGCGGACACAGAAAATTCAGGACATGCGCCAAACCGATATCTTCGAACCGGCGCGAGTCGCCGATTTTCTGATCGACAAGGATCCACTGTTTGCCAGAGTCAACCTGGATCGGAACGAGTACTTGCTGTACGAAAAAGTCTACCGACAGTTGACCATCGACGCTCCCAAGCCAGATCTCGTGGTCTATCTGCAGGCGTCCACAGATGTGCTTCTGACACGCATCGAAACGCGTGGATTACCCATGGAAAAGGGTATCGACAGGCAATACCTGGAGCGCCTGAACGAAGTGTACAGTGAGTTCTTTCTATATTACGATGGCGCTCCACTGCTCATCGTCAACGCCAACGAAATCGATCTGGCAAACAGTGCGGCGGATTACAAAGCCCTGGTGGATTATCTACTCGATATCCGTAGCGGTCGCCACTATTTCAATCCCACGTTTTTCAGATAGTATTGCGCCCCTGCAGGATCTTGGGTGATGCGAAGAAAACGGACAGGACTCTAGCCATGGGCAAGATTACCATCAGTACCCTGGACAAGATGAAAGCCAAAGGCGAGAAGTTCGTCTGTATCACCGCTTATGATGCTACCTTTTCCCGAATTATCAGCGAGGTCGGTGCCGAGGCGATTCTAGTCGGAGATTCTTTGGGCATGGTACTGC
>JAWKZL010000004.1:0-539330 GCA_041396025.1 Halioglobus sp.
AACCGGAAGTATCGATCCAGTCCTACCCTGGCCGATGAGACCGAATCGTAGGCGTGGAGATAAACTTCCTCATATTTTACTGACCGCCATAGCCGTTCAACAAAGACGTTGTCTCGCCAAGCGCCCTTGCCGTCCATGCTGATCCGGATATGGTTCTCTTTGAGCAGTCCGGTGAAGGCCTGGCTGGTGAACTGGCTGCCCTGGTCGGTGTTAATGATTTCCGGGGTGCCGTAGTTCGCTATAGCCTCCTCCACCGCCTCCAGGCAAAAGTGCGTGTCCATGGTGGTGGATACCTTCCAGGCCAGGACGCGGCGGGAATACCAGTCCACAACGGCAGCCAGATAGACAAATCCCCTGGCCATCGGGAGGTAGGTAATGTCCATCGCCCAAACCTGGTTAGCCCGAGTAACCGGCAGGTTGCGCAGCAGGTAGGGGTAGACCTTGTGCCCGGGATGGGGTTTTGTCGTTCTGGGCTTACGATACAGGGCCTCTATGCCCATACGCTTCATCAGCGTGGAGACATGCCTGCGGCCGACCTTGTGGCCTTCCTGGCGCAACAGATCGCGCAGCATCCGGGCGCCGGCGAAGGGTAGCTCCAGGTGCAGACGGTCGATTCGGTTCATCAGGGCTTGGTCCCTCGGGCTGACCGGCTTGGGTTGGTAGTAGGCAGTGCCCCGGCTAATACCCAGCACTTTGGCCTGCTGGCTGATGGGCAGTTTGTGTTCACGGTCGATCATCGTTTTTCGCTCAGCAATCCCGCCTTGGTGAGCGCGCCTTCTAAAAAATCGTTTTCAAGCGTCAGCTCTCCGATTTTGGCGTGGAGGGTTTTCACATCCACCGGCGGTTCCTTGGAATGATTGCCGCCTTCAAACACATCGGCGGACCGCTCCAGCAGTTGAGTTTTCCACTGAGTAATCTGGTTGGGGTGGACATCGAACCGTTGTGCCAGTTCAGCCATTGTCTGCTCGCCCCTCAGAGCTGCGAGTGCCACTTTGGCCTTGAAGGCCGATGAGTGGTTTCGACGGGGTCGTTTTGCCATGATTGGTACTCCTGATTACGGGTATTATCATACCGGTGTCAGGCAGCCAATCCACTTATAGGGTTGTTCAAATTTCCGGGGCCACCTCTATCAGGCCTGTAGTTGAAACATGCGTTTATTGCCAGTTTGGCTGGCGAGGGCAATATCGTCATCCAAATTTCGACTGTGGCCGCAGTCGAGCAGTTGCCTACCTTGACGAATCAGTAGGCCCGCCGGTTCTAGTCTTGTACCGGGTGATCCGCAGTGGTTCCAGTGGAAACACGCCGCTCACTACGTGTTATGCCATCAGGCACCCCGCCTAACCCACTCGTTTTCGCCTGTTCAGTCTCCCATGGCTCAACGTTGCCAAGTCCACAGAGGGTGCAACCCATTGAACGTTTTATGGGATTCGGGAAACGCCTGCTTCGTGCCCAACGCCAAATAATGGCGCGACTCGCCTGGAAGCGTTCAGCCACAGGGCTGCGGCTGTCACAAGGTTGCTTGATGCATAGCGTGTCCTCGCTTTAAGATCTGAATCCAGACGTCACAATTTGCCTGTCTCCAGCGAGATGTTGAGTATTAATCAATGCGAGGGCGCGAGTTGGTTGAGCCAGCAAATAAACGCACGTGTTTTGTTAAGGTGAGTAAAGTGTAGGGTAGATGCATTACCTACCCCTAACACTTTGATTTTATTGATAATATGGAGGCTCGGGTCGGAATCGAACCGGCGTACACGGAGTTGCAGTCCGCTGCATGACCACTCTGCCACCGAGCCTTATTAGGGAGTTGGAGCGGGAAACCGGGTTCGAACCGGCGACCTCAACCTTGGCAAGGTTGCGCTCTACCAACTGAGCTATTCCCGCACTAGCTGCGTTTTACCACCGCCGTGGTCACTTGAATCGAACGGGTAATGACCCCGTTCCAACCCTGTAAGCTCCGCTACAATCTATGAGCCGTTACTGCACAACCTCGCCGCTACTGTTGCCTGCGCCTGCGTCGCGCTTATTGTATGCACCGTGTTAGTGGAGTCAAGCAGAATACTAATTATTTAGCGCAAGCATTTGAATTAGAAAGACTTATTCTGATCTTTTATTATCACCCATGCCGCCTTGAGATAGATTGACATAGACCACAATGTCAATACGGCCGAGATGTACAACACCAGATAACATAACGCCAAAAGCCAGCCTTCGTCTGCCACTGGATCGATTGCCAGTAGACCTGTTATAGCGAGCATCTGAAAGACAGTCTTCACCTTCCCGACGTAGGATACGGCAACAGAAGTCCGTTCTCCCAGTTCCGCCATCCACTCGCGCAGCGCTGAAACTACAATCTCCCGCCCAATAATCACACACGCTGCCAGGGTAAAGAGCAGCGTATCGTGTCGCTCGACCAGCAGTACCAGCGCGATCGCCACCATCAACTTGTCAGCCACCGGGTCCAGAAATGCACCGAATGCTGTCATCTGCCCGAGGCGACGCGCAAGGTAGCCATCAAACCAGTCTGTAATCGCCGCCAAACCAAAAATAACTGCTGCGGCCAGCAAGTGATTCTTAAATGGTAGATAGAAGACCACCACCAACACGGGTATTAGTAAAATCCTGATGATTGTTAAAATATTGGGAATGTTAATCGGCAAGTGCGTCAATGTCCGTGTCAAGTGGAAAGAGGCTTGCGATAACCCCCCTCCAGGCTCAGTCTGTATCTTATTCTACGGAGGAATGCTGTCACCGGAAAGCAACATACTGTGTATGTTTTGCTTGTTTTGGTGGAGAGCGCTCGCAGGTAGGGGAAGCGAAGGTGTGCATACAGCGCTTTCAACTGCTCAGGAACTATAGGCTGCCTTAACGCTCTAATGCTTGCAAGCACACGTCAGTTTGTTTTACATTTTTCGGATAAAAAAGAAGGAAGTGACCGTAAGCTGTTGATTATATTAAGCTGGTATAGTTATTGCGTAATACAGCCTAAACAGATCCCGGGCGCGGAATCAGTAATAATAATGAATAGACACATTTTCGCTCTGCTGTCTTTACTTTGCCTATGCCTAGGAGGGTTGGTCCATGCGGCAAGTATTGATCCCAATAACCCTGCTGAGGTTCTTGAATCGCGCGGCCTGTCAAGGGAGGACAATCGCCACGTAACCGCCCCTCTTGTTGACTTTTCCCCTTTCTCCGCAAACGACGGTACTGCTGTGCCAGGTTTTGCAGACCCACTGGGTACCGGAATTGACCCCGGCCTAAAGATTTTTTCCGGAAAGGTGCATTTTATGGACTTGCTCGGCAATTTCGATGTTGCGAAAGAAGAAGCTGCCGATGAGATAGAAATACCCGCGAATGCCCTTCAAGGCATTAATTTGCTCGATAATTTTCTGGCTCTGTATTTATCCTATAACGGTCGCGCTTACGACGCATCGCTACTTACCATTGGCGGGGCCGAAGTTATTGAACGCAACGGTTTGCCCGTGACCAGGGAAACGAGCCCTCTGTCACTGGCAGGATTTGGCAATGTGTCGGACAATTTCCGACCTATTTCCATGCATTGGACGCGCTGCCCTGCCAGGGAAAAGCGAGTGCATAAGATGACAGAATCCATGAATAAAAACCGCTCGCCATGCGCTGTTCCTGCGGTGTGTCAGTGCTATGAGATTTGATAATAGCTAGCGTTGCCATTGGGTCGAGTCACGCTCCAGTGTGCAAGTGGTCGTAGATCTGTTGCGCGATTGCAGCGCTAATACCGGGAATTTTCTTCAACTCTTCTATATTCGCATTGCGCACACCTTGGGCACTGCCAAAATGACGTAGCAATACGCGCCGACGTTTGCCGCCGACGCCGGGAATGTCCTCTAGTGCTGATCGATGTCGCGTTTTGTCGCGGCGCCCCCTGTGTCCCGTAATTGCAAATCGATGCGCTTCATCCCGAATTTGCTGTATCAATAGCAAAGCCGCGTGATCAGGGGGAAGCTGTCGTACGTTACCTGTTAATCCTCTCACCAGCGTCTCAAAGCCAGCCTTGCGCGTTGTGCCCTTGGCGACGCCCACAACTTCAATACCATCGATCTGCAGTTCATTCAGTACCGACACAGCTTGTGCTACCTGACCCTTGCCTCCATCAATCAGAAGGACATCCGGCATGGCCATCTCATTAGATTGCAACCGCCTGTAGCGGCGTTCGAGGGCCTGATGCATGGCTGCGTAATCATCGCCCGGTGTTATCTCTTCGATATTGAATTTTCGGTAGTCAGACTTGCGAGCACCGTGCTGATCAAATACCACGCAGGAAGCCACAGTCGCTTCACCGGAGCTGTGACTGATGTCAAAGCACTCGACGCGCTCCGGTAATTCCGGCAAGTCCAGCACCACCTGTAATGCCTCCAGTCGCCCCAGGACGGTTTGCCTCCCCGCGAGGTGCGCGGCCAGATTTGTTTCAGCAGTTTGTTGCGCCAGCTTCAACCACTGAGCTCGTGCTTCACGCACTCGAGAGCGCAACTTCACCGATCTTTGCGCCTGGGCTGACAGGGCCTTCACCAGTACATCGGCATCCTCGGGAACCGCGTTCACGAGGATTTCCGCAGGGATGGATCTCGCTGCACCAAGATAAAACTGAGGGATGAATGCCGCCAGAATTTGCTGTGTATTCTCCTGTAGCTTCACTGGGGGATAATACGTCTTGCTGCCGAGTACTCTGGCCCCGCGCACAAACAACACCTGCACACTTGCGCAGCCATGAGCGGTAGCGGCAGCTAGAATATCAAGATCTCCGGTGACACCCTCAATGCCCTGGCTGGCCTGAACATGTTGCAGCTGCGCGATCTGGTCGCGATAAATGGCGGCTTTTTCATAGGCGAGTTCAGAGGCAGCTTTTTCCATATCATCGGCGAGCCGCATCATCAGACGTTGGGACTTACCGCTTAAAAACAGGGTGGTGTTTTCCACCTGCCGCGCATAGTCCGCTTCACTGACCAGATTGACACAGGGAGCCGTGCAGCGATCGATTTGATATTGAAGACAGGGGCGCGAGCGATTCCTGAAATAGCTGTCCTCACACTGTCGAACCTTGAATACTTTCTGCAGAAACTGCATAGACTCGCGAACCGCTCCAGCGCTGGGGTATGGTCCATAATATTTCCCTTTTTTGCGCTTTGTCCCACGGTGGAGGGTGATGCGCGGAAACTGATCTTCGGTGGACAAAAATATGTAGGGGTAAGATTTGTCATCGCGTAAAAGGATGTTATAGGGAGGCTGCTGAGTCTTGATCAGGTTGTGTTCCAGTAGCAACGCATCAACCTCAGTACTGGTGACGGTTACCTGGATGTCTGCAATACGCGCGACTAACGCCATGGTCTTATCTGTCAGGCCACTGGCGCGAAAGTAACTGCCTACACGATTCTTTAGATTTCTAGCCTTGCCGACATACAGCAATTCACCCTTGGCATCATACATCTGATAGATTCCGGGTCTCGTTGTGAGACCCTGGACGAATTGCTCATGGTCAAACCCGGTCATTGAATTGACCATATACCCTGGGCTCTATCTGCAACTGAACACCAAACGTCGTGTAAACCGATTCTGCTATTTCATCTGCGAAAGCCAGAAGCTGCTCACCGCTATCATTACTGTAATTAACCAGTACCAGTGCATGCTGTGGATGCACGCCAAATCCCCGCCGTCGAAAGCCCTTCCAGCCGCAATAATCAATCATCCATGCCGCAGACAGTTTAACCTCGCCACCCGTCATCGGGTATTGGGGCAGTTCTGAAAATCGCTCCAATAATCCATACACTTGTGATTGCTGCACGACAGGATTCTTAAAAAAGCTGCCTGCGTTAGGCTCAACTGCAGGATCAGGTAACATAGTGCGGCGGATACTGACCACAGCCTGAAAAACCGTTTCGGGAGTTTGTGACAGGTGACTGTGTGCAGCGAAATAGTGCTGCAGCGCTGGATAGCTGAGATCTATGGTCGGCTGCAATGACAGTACCAAATCGACTGCTGTAATAACAACCTGATCGGCGAGCTGCCGTTTAAAAACGCTATCTCGATAGGCGAATTCACAGGCGTCCCTGGCCAGCACAATACTCTTGTTGTCTGCTATTTGAACAGCGTGTACCTGCAATAATACGGATTCAAGTTCGACACCGTATGCTCCGATATTTTGCACAGGTGCCGCTCCAACTGTACCGGGGATAAGCGCGAGGTTTTCAAGCCCATAGAACCCCCGCTGCAGGGTCCACTGCACCAGGTGATGCCAGCTCTCCCCTGCTGCGACGCGCAGTTTTACGTCGAACCGCCCTTGTTCCAATACCTCAATACCCTTGGATTGTACTTGAACTACGAGCGCGTCTATGTCGCCTGTAAACACGACATTACTACCCTCCCCTAGTGGCAAAGCCTGTAATTTATGCGTTCTTGCCCATTGCAGTGCCTCCTGTAAAGCAATGTCGTTGGCCACACTGACGAACGCGTGTGCATGCGACTGCAGCGCTAGTGTGTTGAGATGGCGTAACGACTTATTTCGGTGGACTACCACTACCCCAACCTCGACGTCTAAGCACAAGCGCCAAGAGCTTTTCACTGGCTGCTTCCGCTAAGTCCAGTACCTGCTCAAATGCGTGCTCGTTACCATAATACGGATCCGGAAGTTCATCCCTGCCAAGGTCAGGCGCAATCTGTAAAAATAGTCCCATATAGCCTTGATAGTGAGGTGGACACACTGTTTTCAGCTCCAGAAGATTATCTCTGTCCATTGCCAGAATGAAATCGCATTCATCGAAGTCAGATATTCGTATCTGCCGTGCGCGCAGCTGAGCGATTGTATAGCCTCGCGAGGCGGCCGCGCGAATAGCTCTTGCGTCGGGGGGGCTTCCTACATGCCAGTCACTTGTGCCACAGGAGTCGATTTCTATCTCTCCAGCCATGCCCTGTTGCTTTACAAACGCTGTAAAAACGCCTTCTACGGTGGGCGAACGACAAATGTTCCCCAGACAGACGAACAGCACACGAATTGGACGAGTCGACACGCTTACCTGCTTCCAGCGGCAAGCCGACTCACTACAGCGCGCACATCATCCAGGTCGTCTTGAGTATCAACACCTCCCGGTACTGGCCGACACGCGGTCTCGACATGAATGGATACCCCATTATGTAGCGCTCGTAGTTGTTCCAGGCTTTCAAGTCGCTCCTGTGGAGCGGGCGACCACGAAACAAACCGGTGCAGGAAGTGAGTGCGGTAGGCGTAAATGCCGATGTGACGATGCCATATACCGTCTGCCGGCATAACAGCGCTATCTCGCATAAACGCATCGCGTGGATAGGGTATGGGTGCACGACTGAAATATAGCGCCATACCGAATGCGTCAGTTACAACCTTAACAATATTCGGACTGGTCAGGTTGCCAATATTACTAATTTGCTCGGAGAGCGTAGCGACGCTGGCGGCACTGTGTTTTTCGAGGTTTATCGCTACCTGGTTGATGACCTCAGGTGGAATCAGCGGTTCGTCACCCTGCACGTTCACCACAATGTGATCACCGGGCAGGGACAGTTCAGCAACTACCTGCTGCAAGCGGTCCGTGCCCGATAGATGAGCGACAGACGTCATCAATGCCTCGGCCCCAAAAGTGCGGGCGTGTTGTAAAATTCGCTCATCATCAGTTGCGATTACGACACGTTCAGCAGAGCTCTGCTGCGCCTGCTCCCAAACGCGCTTCACCATCGTCTTACCGTGGATATCCAGCAATGGCTTTCCCGGTAGCCGCGTGGAGCCGTAGCGAGCAGGGATGACGACTGTATACGCCATAGAGCGTTCCGTAGAGTTAGTTGCTTGCAGACGGCTTTGGCTGGTCCGCCGGCTGCCGGGTAGTGATACTCAGGTGCACAAACCCCATTTGGCCTGCCGCATCCATAGCTTGCACGACATCCTTGTGCGCAGCCTGGGCGTCAGCCGAGATAATCATCGGCAAGGTAGTATCACCGGCAGATATTTTGTAGATAGCGGCCTGGAGTGTCCGCATCTGCGCATCAACCAGAAGTTCTCCGTTGACACGGTAGTTCCCCGCTTCGTCTACGAGTATTTCGATCTGCTGCTCTTCGATCTCTTTGGGCTGGCCCTCTGCTTCCGGCAAATCGATGCTCAACTGGGTTTCGCGTGTGAACGTGGTAGACACCATGAAAAAGATCAGCAACAGGAATACCACATCGATCAGTGGCGTAAGATTAACGCCCACTTCTTCGCGGTGTTGACGTGGAAATTTCAAGCGGTAACTTCCGTATTGTCTTCACTGTGAAGCGCGTCTACCAGCTTGATGGTTTCCTGCTCGAGTTCAACGACGATGCCATCGATCTTGCCGACAAAATAGCGATGCATTACCAGCGCAGGAATCGCAACAGTCAATCCCGCGGCGGTGGTAATCAGGGCTTGTGATATGCCACCAGCCAGCGCACTGGCGTTGCCCGACCCCTGCACCATAATCTCTGCGAATACATCGATCATGCCAAATACGGTTCCTAACAAGCCCAACAGTGGCGCCACTGCAGCTACGGTACCCAGTGTATTGAGGTAGCGCTCCAGATCGTGCACCACATGCGAGGCAGCCTCCTGAATGCTCTCTTTCATCACGTCCCGCCCATGGTGGGAGTTTGCCAATCCAGCAGCGAGAATACGGCCCAAGGGCGACGATTGCCGCAGTGTGCGCAATTTCGCCGTGTCCAGCTCTCCATGCTTGAGTTGTTTCCACACTGTTGCCAGCAAATGTGGCGGTGCGATCTTTTTGGGATTTAGGGTGTAAAAGCGTTCCAAACAGATCGCCAACGTGAGAATGGAGCACAGTACTATCGGCACCATCAACCATCCGCCAGCTACTAGCAGTTCAAGCACAATCACGCCCCATTCAACTCAAATAATGCACGCATTATACGCACAGCACTGATGGTGGTGAAGTCAGGACAGCCTTTACATCCAGTAACGCCTATGTTCCTGCCGAAAGGCCTTGAGCGTCAGGGAGCCGCCAGGTGTTACCTCAAATTGCAGTGCACCGTGTGTTGCAGTGGAGAATGAAGAGGCGCCGTGCTGCTGCAATCGATCAACGACAACCGGGTGGGGGTGTCCGAACCGATTCGCATAGCCGTTGCTCAGGACGACCACATCAGGTTGCACGTGCTTGAGGATGGTGGCGGAGGACGATGTCCGACTGCCGTGATGTGCTGCAAGTAGCCAGTTGCTGCGTAACTCGCTATTCCAGTAGGCAACCAGATCCCGTTCCCGACCCTGTTCAATATCACCAGGCAACAGAACCAGATAGTCACCAATCTGGATGCGCAAAACGCAGGAACTGTCGTTGCTGCTCAGCGGCGTTTCGAGAGCTGGGGACAGGAACTGGAAGATTTGCCCACCCGGCCAGCGCCAGGACTCCCCTGCGACACAGGCTCGTCCTCCACCCGACCCAGGACTTGCCCTGCCGTAGCGCAGTCGCTCGACAGGCATGCTGGCCATTATCGCCGTGGCACCGGCGCTGTGATCAAGATCCGGGTGGCTGATTACCAGGGTATCCAACGCCTGTACCCCTTGATCTCTCAAGAACGGCAGTACCGTGCTAGTGCCCAGGTTAGGGCCCTGGGGGTCGCCTCCGCCGGTATCGTAGAGCAGGGCGAGGTCGCCTGAACGAACAACCACAGCAGTGCCCTGACCGACATCCAATACTGCGATAGTAGTGCTCAATGAAGGCGGGGCCAGTGAACGATCTTCAGGCAACAACATCGGCAGCGCCAGTACCGCAGCCAGCGGAATGGTGGCATATCGACCCGGCATGAATACGAATGCCACTGCAACGATCGCCAACAGCACGGACTCCAGCCCTGCAGCGAACGGCACATACAACCAACCGCCAGCAACCCGCGCCAACGAATTGGCGAGCGGCAGAACGATTTGAAGCGGCCACGCTGCCAATTGCCATAATGTAGACTCCAGCGGCCCTCCAAATACAGAGCTCACCACTGCCATGAGCGCCAACGGTATTACTAACCACCCGACTACAGGAATCATCAGAACATTGGCCAACAGCGACACCACACTAGCGCCACCAAAGAAATGGGCTCCCAGTGGCAACATCATCAGTGACATGCCGGCGTGTGTCCGCAACAAACGCCCTGCCACACTGATGCCACGCTGCCAACGCGAAAACCACAGTAGTGCCGCTACCGCACCGAACGACAGCCAGAAGCCACTACCGAGCGCTGCCAGGGGGTTTAGTAGGAGTACAAACACAGCAGCGAGCAATAAGCTGTTAGCGGAGCTGGACGTTCGGCCGAGCAGCGCTGCGATCAGGAAACAGGCAAGCATGCACAGAGCCCGTTGAGTGGGAAGCGAGAATCCAGCCAGTGTCGTATAAATGCAGGCCAGCAGCAGCGCACATCCCCCCGGCAACCAGTCGGTACCAGCTATAAATCGCCATAATATGCGCTGGAAAATCCCACCGAAAAAGTAACCGACAGCGGCAACCATGCCGATATGCAAACCGGAGATCACTAAGAGGTGATTGATTCCGTACTGCTGGAATACAGACCACAGATTGGAGTCAATACCTGCACTATCAGCGACTGTGACCGCACGCAGGACTGCTCTCACATCGGAATCGATCTGCAATGCACTAATGCGCGCGCTGATTGAGTGTCGCAGCCGATCAGGGGAGAAGGACGTAAGCCACGGCTCTGGCAGTGCATGTGTCTGTTTTGACTGACGGACGTTGCCGACAGCGTCAATACCGTGCTGTGCAAACCACGCCTGCATATTGTAGGAGCCGGGATTTGCCAGTCCCCATGGGCGCTTCAGCTTAACCTCGAACTGCCAGCGCGCCCCTGGAACAATGCTTTTCTCGCCGTAGTAGGACAACATGAGGTTCCGCGAACCCGAACACTCATCCGGCGATGTTTTCGCCACTGTGAACTCAAACCGCTGCTGCAACTTCTGCCCCAAAACGCGTCTTGAACCGGGAAGCGAGGACACATGACCGGAGACAACTATGGACTCGCCCACGCAGTCTTGCGGCAACCGGCTTTGCAGCAATACGGCGCCGTGAACTATGCCCAATGCACAGCCACAGCAAAGTCCTCCGATGACATTAATCAACGCTAAATGGCGAAGCCACAGTGCAATTATCGAAAGTGCGCCAAGCAACAATGCAATAGGCCACGGCGGCAGCTCCGAGAAAAAGCCAACGCTTGCCAAGCCGATTATCAGCCCAATCATCCATGATTTCATAGGGCATTTCTCGCTCCACCGGCGGATCTTCCCCTGTCGGCGTTGCGTTACAAATCAAGTGTTAAACTTTGCCCCGATAACGCATAATGCCAATGGCTAGAAGCAGCAATACACTAGGGCGCCCACGGCGAATTCGACGCACAGTCAATCACAACCCACCATGGAATGACAGGTCACTTTCAGCCAGTTACCAGATGCCGAAGAAGTTTTTCAAACGAATCGTTCCGAGCCCTGCGCGAATTCGCAGTATCAAATCACTCAATGTATTGGGAGACTGGGTCTACGCCAGTAATTTGTGGCATATCAACCGGTACTCTGCTTCCACGGCATTTCTTGTGGGACTGTTCGTGGCATTCATGCCAATCCCCGGGCAGGTGCTGCTGGCTGCGATCCTGGCTGTGATGTTGCGTTGCAACCTGCCCCTATCAGTCGGTTTGGTGTTCGTTACCAACCCGATCACCATGCCTCCGCTGTTCTTCCTGGCTTACAAAATTGGCGCCCTCATTGTGAACGTCCCTGTTCAAGAGGTAGAGTTTGAACTGAGCTTTTACTGGCTGGCCAACAGCCTTGCGGCGATCTGGAAGCCCTTCTTACTGGGCTGCCTGATATCCGGGCTATTTTTTGGCTGCATAGGATACGTTACGGTCAATCAGTTGTGGCGCTGGAACGTGGTACGCCACTGGCAGCGACGCAAACGCTCGCGAGAGGCAAATGTCAGCGATCCTGATTGAGTATGATTGCCGGGGCCATGCCAGCGGCTCGACGCGCCGGATAAATAGCCGCGATCACACACATGACCAGTGCCACGCCGCCCACCTTGACGATATCACTGGCCAGCAAATCCACCGGTAAAAAAGATACCGGGTAGACATCTGTATTGAGAAAATGCATACCCAAGAGCTTTTCAAGCGTGCTGACTAGCGAAGGAACCAGCATACTGCCCAGCGCGCCCAGCAAGCTCCCTATAACCACACCGACCAGCCCTATCATTGCGCCCTGCAGCACAAAAATTGACGCAATGTCACTTCCGGTTGCACCCAATGTCCGCAAAATAGCGATGTTCCCCTGTTTATCCAGAACCACCAGGACTAGCGATGACACCACATTAAACGCTGCCACTGCGATGATTGAGAACAACAGTATAGTAACGAGATTTCGCGACAGCTGGATCGCCGAATACAAATTACCGTGGGTCATCATCCAGTCCGTGCAGTAATACCCCGGAGGTAGCTTTTCCTGCAATTCCCAGGCTATGCGCTGGACGTCGAACAGGTTGCTTGTGGTCACCCTAAAGCCGCTAACGCCTCCGTCCAGGCCAGCAAGGTCTGACGCTAATGGCAATTGCACCAAGGCGATAGCCTGATCCAACTCGGTTCCTGTATTAAGAATGGCACTGAGCTGTACCGTCTGAAATCGTGTGGGTTCTGTTGCACCTGTGGGACCCGCTCCAGGGACAATAAGGTTCAATCGCTGACCTACTCTGATATCCAGTTGCTGCGCAACGCCGCTCCCCAGAATCAGGCCATTGCCTGATCTGCGAAAGTTCGCGGCCTCCTGCACATCCAGGTAGGCCGTCAACGGCGCGAAAGCGCTCACGTCATTGGCGTCGAGACCGATTCCGCGCACGGTTTCAATGGCTGTACCGCTCATCACAAGCGCGTCAAATTGCGCGAATGGTGCGACCGAGGTGACGCTCGGATGTGCGGCTATTATCGCGACGTCCTTTTTCCAATCGGTAATGGGAGCGCTGGAGTACACCGTAATGTGCGGCACCAGCGAGAGGATTCGCTCGCGCATCTCTTTGTCAAAGCCATTCATCACAGACAGCACAATAATCAACAGACTGATGGCCAGAATCAGTCCCAACATGGAAAGCGAAGACAAAAAGGCCGACAAATGCCCTTGGCCAAACGCAAACGTATAGCGTACAGCGACACGCAGCCTTTCTATACCTGTCATGTCAGCGCCTGTAATTTCCCATCGCGCAGCTCCAGCGTCCGATGCATGTGTGAGGCGATAGCTGGGTCGTGGGTGACGACGATGAACGAGGCTTTGTCCTGGCCAAGTTCATCAATTAATTCGAGAACTTGACTCGCTGACCGCGGATCGAGATTTCCAGTGGGCTCATCGAGCAATACACAATCGGGCCGTGCAACCAAAGCTCTTGCGATTGCCACTCGCTGCCGCTCGCCGCCGGACAACTGGGATGGCCTGTGCAGTAGACGATGCGCCAAACCGACACGGTCCAGCATATGCTCAGCCAGTTGCCATGCCTCCTTTCGAGAGGTGCCGCCAATCAGCAGTGGCATTGCAACATTTTCCCTTGCATCAAATTCAGGCAATAAATGGTGGAACTGGTAAACAAAACCCAACCGGGCGTTTCGCAATTGGCACAGCGCACGTTCACTGAGCGTTGACAGGTCCTCTCCACGCATCAATACGCGGCCCCCACTGGGATGATCCAGCCCTCCCAACAGATTGAGCAGGGTTGACTTTCCACAACCAGAGCCACCAACAACTGCGATTTTTTCACCGGCAAGCAGCGTCAGATCGACATTTCGTAACACCGTTACAGCTCTGTCACCATCCTCGTAAACTCGGGAAAGGCCCTCGCACTGCAGCACTACGTCACTCATAGCGCAGCACCTCGGCTGGCGCGATTCGGGCTGCGCGCCACGCCGGATACAATGTGGCGATTAAACTCAGAATGAAAGATGCAATCACCACGATTGCAACATCGGAGAACTGCAATTCGGCGGGTAATTCGCTAATGAAATAGACGGATGGATCAAACAATTTCATTCCCAGAATATGTTCCATATTCGCCGTGATAGCGGCGATATTACTGGCCAAAACGACACCAATCAGTGCACCGAGCGTAATTCCCACAGCAGCGAGCACCAGCCCATGAGCGACAAAAATTGCCATTACGCCACTGGCGCGAGCCCCCATAGTCCGCAGCACGGCAATATCCCGACGCTTCTCGGCGACAGACATCACCAATGTAGAGACGATATTAAATGCAGCCACAGCAACTACGCTTAGCAGGAGCAGGCTGACCATCAACTTCTCGAGCTTGACCGCTCGAAACAGCGATCCCTGGGTTTCGCTCCAATCCTTCACCCGATAGCTCGCTGGAAGGTCTCCCGCCAGGGCACGCATGACCTGCGGCGCCCCAAAGAGATCGTTTGTCTTGACCTGTAATCCGTCCACCCTGCCCTTGCTGCCAAGCAGTTTTTGTCCTGTTGCCAGCGATACATAGGCTTGAAAACTGTCTGGTTGAGCGCCAATCTGGAACAGACCAGTGACCAGCAAGCGTTTACTGCGAGGGAACAGACCCAAGGGTGTAACAGTAAGGCGGGGAACCGTAACTTCAACATAGTCGCCGGGCATAACTCTCAAGATGCCGGCCAGCGTGGCACCCAACACTACATTAAAGCCCTCGGCCTGCAAACTACTGAGTTCGCCAGCGATCATTGCGTCTGCGAGATTTGAGACTCCGCTCTCCAAATGCGGATCTACTGCGGTCAGGACCGCACCGCGACGCATTGCGCCATTACCCAAAATGGCCTTTTCGGTAATAAATGGGGCTACCGCGACCACGTCGGCATTTCGCTTTATTTGATCCATTAGTTCAGGCCACTGCACAATGCCACCCTGCGTACTCTCTACGAATCCGTGGGGAACCAGAGACAGGATGCGACCGCGCAACTCGCCTGCAAAGCCATTCATCACGGCCAGAACTACAATCAGGCTGGCAACGCCGAGCACCATGCCGAGCATGGAGACAGTGGCGATGACGGAGGTGAACCGATTGCGTTTGCGACTAAAACTGTAGCGCACACCAATAAACGGCGCATAATTTGCAATGGTGTTGCCAAGAGTGCTCAAGTGCCGAGTTCCGGACTACTTATCCGCTGAATAGTAGCGTTTCGAATCACGTTTGCCCTTGCGCGAATGGGCCTGGCGGGTCTCCTCCTCGCAACGCTGCGGGCTACCACCACAAATTTCACATGATGCATCAACACCCAGGGCTCCCATACCACCGCAAGAACCCTTGATGGGCGGTCGCCCGGCGAGCACGCCAATTGCCATGGCGGCGATGACCAGCACCATTACCAAAATACTAATAAAAAATAGTGACATGTCTGTGTTCGTCCGATGGTTGCGAGCACTAAGGCTGTGGTTGGTCCAGATAGCCTGAAAATGACGGCGTTTGGCTATGTACAAAGCCATCGTCGACCCTGCGTATGAAATATACCGCCAATCCCTGTTCCTGTGCTACCGCCATCGCCCGATCAGCTCCGAGCACGGTGAGCGCTGTGGCCCAGGCGTCGGCCAGCATACAACTCGGGTGCACGACTGTTACGGAGACCAGATCATGGGCTACAGGATAACCAGTGCGGGGATCGATAGTATGAGAATAATGGTGGCCATTTGCTTCGAAATAGTTGCGGTAATCGCCGGACGTCGCTACTGCCACATCGGTCAAATGCATGGTGGCTGCTACGGCCCGGTCGTCGCTCTCTGGTCGTTCGATCGCAATACGCCATGGATCCCCTCTCCCGCTGAGTCCGCTGAGCCGCATTTCGCCACCGACCTCCACTACGAAGCGCGACACGCCCTGCGTGCGCAACCACTCTGCAACCTGATCAACTGCGTAGCCTTTGGCTAATGATGAAAAATCCAGGGACAACTCACGGAGTTTCATTACACGTCGTCGCTCAGCATCTACACGCAGCTGCCGCTGCCCTACTCGGGCCCTGATCTCATTGATCCGTTGATCGCTGGGCGGCTGTGAAATAGAGCCATCGGGACCAAAACCCCAAAGATCAACCAGTGGTGCAACCGTGATGTCGTAGGCTCCCTCGCTCTTGGTACCCACGTCGAGTGCGGTTGTCAGCACACGGTAAAAATCTGCGGACGGTGTGATCCAGGTATCTGTTGCTGCCGCACTAAACTGACGGATTTCTGAATCCTCCCGGTATGTCGACATGTCGCGGTTTACCTTTTCGAGCTGGTCCTCGATACCGGCGCGCAATCGGCCTTCATTGGGTGATTCATCGGCAGGAATATAGCTAACGTGCCAGCTAGTACCCATCGTTTCGCCCGACAACTTGACCGGGGCTGTGTCACTTGAGCAACCTGCTAGCAGCAACGCGGCCAACAAATAAAAAAGCCACTCACGTGAGTGGCTTTGCGGTGTCTTCGTCAAATCACTAACCACCGAAGTCATCGAGCATGATGTTCTCGGGCTCAACGCCCAGTGAGGTCAGCATCTGTATAACAGCAGAGTTCATCATAGGCGGCCCACACATGTAGTATTCACAATCTTCTGGCGCTGGATGGTTTTTCAGGTACTCTTCGAACAGGACATTGTGTATAAAACCTGTGTAACCGTTCCAATTGTCTTCAGGCTGTGGATCAGAAAGTGCGACGTGCCACTCGAAATTGTCGTTCTCTGCTGCCAGCTGGTCATATTCCTCGGTATAGAACATTTCCCGCAGCGAACGGGCACCATACCAGAACGAAATTTTCCGTTTGCTGTGCAGGCGTTTCAACTGATCAAATAGATGCGATCGCATTGGCGCCATACCCGCACCACCACCAATGAATATCATCTCTGCATCGGTTTCTTTGGCAAAAAATTCACCAAATGGGCCGTACACCTTTACCTTATCACCCGGCTTGAGATTAAACGCCCATGACGACATTTGCCCACAGGGAATACCCTTGCTGCCAGGGGGCGGTGTCGCTATACGAATATTAAATTTCACCACCCCTTTTTCCTGTGGATAGTTAGCCATGGAGTAGGCGCGAATGACAGTCTCGGTCACGGTGGACTGCAAGTTGAAAAATCCAAAGCGTTCCCAATCGCCGCGATATTGTTCCTCAATATCAAAGTCGGAATACTTCACCGTGTGTGGGGGACATTCCAACTGCACGTAGCCACCTGCGCGGAATTTAACATCCTCGCCCTCAGGCAACTTCAAGGTGAGCTCTTTGATAAAAGTGGCCACGTTTGGGTTCGAAACTACGGTACACTCCCACTGTTTCACCCCGAATACTTCATCCGGAACCTGAATTTTCATGTCCTGCTTGACGGCTGTCTGACAGCTCAGGCGCCAGCCTTCAGCAGCTTCGCGCCTGTTAAAATGTCCCTCTTCGGTAGGCAGCATCGAGCCACCACCTTCAGTAATAATGCATTTGCATTGTGCGCAAGTGCCACCGCCACCGCAGGCGGACGGGAGAAATAACTGGGCTTCAGACAATGTTTGCAACAGCTTGCCACCCGCCGGAACGGTGATGGACTTCTCCCCGTTGATCAAAATGCTGACATTACCAGTGCTTACCAGGTGTGAGCGGGCAAAAAGGATCAACGCGACGAGCAGCAACACGATCACTGTAAACATGCCGACACCGAATGCGATTGTCATTTCCATATCAGTTCAGCCCGCCCTAAAGATCAATGCCGCCAAAGGACATAAAGCCAAGTGCCATGAGTCCCGCAGAAATAAAGGTAATACCCAGACCCTGCAGGCCCTGGGGCACATCGGAATACTTCAGCTTTTCCCGGATACCAGCCAGAGCGACGATTGCAAGCGCCCAACCGACGCCAGAGCCGACACCAAAGACTACACTCTCAGAAAATCCGTAGTCGCGTTCCACCATGAACAGAACCGCACCCATAATGGCGCAGTTCACAGTGATCAACGGCAGGAAAACACCCAGCGTGTTATAGAGTGCAGGCATAAACTTATCGAGAAACATCTCCAGGATCTGCACGATCGCAGCAATAACGCCGATATACGACAGAAGACCCAGAAAGCTCAAATTCAATTCAGGAAATCCAGCCCATGCCAATGCACCGTCAGCCAGCAGGTAGTGGTAGATCAAATTATTCGCGGGCACGGTAATCGCCAGCACTACAGTAACCGCAATACCCAAACTTAACGCTGGCTCTATTTTCTTTGACAGCGCGAGGAAGGTACACATTCCAAGAAAGAACGACAGCGCCATGTTGTCTATAAATATAGAGCGAACAAACAAGCTCAGTAAGGCTTCCATTTATGCGCCCTCCCTCACCGGCGTGTGTTGTGCAATTTTGAACTCGGGTGTCTCCACTTGCTCTGTACGAACGCTGCGCAGTGCCCAGATGAATCCCCCTATCAGGAAAAACGCGCTGGGAGGAAGCAGCAGCAAGCCGTTGGGTACGTACCAGCCACCATCTGTGACCAGCGGGAGGATTTCGAATCCGAACAGTTTGCCGGAACCCAGAAGCTCGCGTACCACCGCTACACAAATCAACACAACACTGTAACCGAGGCCATTACCGATGCCGTCGATAAAACTGGCCACCGGGGGATTTTTCATCGCATAGGCTTCAGCCCTGCCCATGACAATACAGTTTGTGATAATCAACCCCACAAATACAGACAGCTGCTTGCTGATGGCGAATGCATACGCCTTGAGAAACTGATCTACCACAATCACGAGTGAGGCAATAATAACCATCTGCACGATAATACGTATGCTTCCCGGTATGTGGTTGCGAATCGATGAGATGAACATGCTCGAGAACGCGGTAACCAGAGTCAGGGCAACGCACATTACCAGCGTTACGCGCAGCGATGAGGTCACTGCCAGTGCCGAACAGATACCGAGAATCTGTAATCCGATGGGATTGTTTTTGAAAATCGGACCGGTGAGGGTTTCTCTAATGCCCTGCATGATCAGGCCTCCCCTGCTCGTAAATTGTTAAGGAATGGTTCAAAACCGTTTTTTCCCAACCAAAAATGCATGAGGTTCGTCACTCCCCGACTGGTAAGTGTAGCGCCGGCCAGTCCGTCCACTTTCCACGCTGCGTCAGCTGCATTAGCGTCTACTGAACCCTTGACGAGACCGATCTCCACAGCGCCGTCGCGGTACACCTGCTTGCCGGGCCAGAACGCTTTCCAGCGCGGGTTGTCTACTTCGCCACCCAGCCCGGGGGTCTCTCCATGTTCATAAAATCCGACACCGGCAATAGTATTGGCATCATGTTCCAACGCGATGAATCCATAGAGCGTGGACCATAGCCCGTAACCGCGAATTGGTAGCACAATTTTCTCGATTTCACCCTTCGAGTCCTGCACCAGGTAAACAGTCGCAAAATCTTCCCGTCTGCCGATCTTGGCAATGTCCTGATCAGGATCCAGGGCAATGGATCGAGCGGGATCCTTGGATGCCTTACGCTGGTCGAAATTGTCAGGAGAAACCTCGTCAGTGAATCTGCCACTGCGCAGATCCACAATACGTGTCTGCACCTGCTTGAACTGCTCTTCTATATATGCCGCGCTCTGATTCTCACCGAGCATCCCTGCCGCCGCCAGAATATTGCGTTTTCGATCCAGAGCCTTATTGATCTCCTGTACCGGCTGGAGCATGACTACTGCACCGGAAACAAGCACTGAACACACTATACACAGTGAAAATGCAACTATAAGTGTTTTGCGAATGCCTTCATTACTGGACACGTGCAAGCCTCCGTTTGATATTGGCCTGGACGACAAAATGATCCATCAGCGGGGCAAAGAGATTGGAGAACAGGATAGCGAGCATGATGCCTTCCGGAAACGCAGGGTTGATCACCCGAATCAACACCGTCATTACGCCGATCAAAATTCCGTAGGCCCATTTTCCGGTATCGGTCATCGCTGCAGACACGGGATCCGTCGCCATGAACACCATACCGAAGGCAAAACCGCCGGTAACGAGGTGCCAGTACCACGGCATGGCAAAGGATAGGTTTGTGTCAGAACCAACGCTATTGAGGAAGGTAGAAAAAACAACCATTCCCAGGAAAACCCCGAAAACAATGCGCCAGGAGGCCACACGCGTAGCCAGCAACAACACCAAACCGAGCAAAATTGCCAGCGTCGATGTCTCGCCAATGGAACCGGGTATCGACCCCAGGAAGGCATCCATCCAACTCCACTGCTGTTGCACCGCGTCCATACCGCCGGAGGCGACAACGGATAGAGGTGTGGCACTGGTGACGCCGTCTACTGCGACCCACACAGAGTCGCCGGACATCTGCGCAGGATAGGCAAAGTACAGGAATGCGCGACCAGCCAGTGCCGGATTCAGGAAATTTTTGCCGGTACCACCAAATACTTCTTTAGCCACCACTACGCCGAAGCTGATTCCCAGCGCCACCTGCCATAGCGGAATATCAGGAGGGCAGCTGAGGGCAAAAAGAATTGAAGTGACGAAAAATCCCTCGTTCACCTCGTGGCCCCGCTTCACAGCAAACAGAATTTCCCAACTGATACCAACCAGGAAGGTCACTATGTAAATGGGAAGAAAAAATACTGCACCGTACCAGAAGCAATCCCAGATACTGCCTGCATCATAGCCGCCCAGAAGTCCAATCAACCAGCCCTGCCACCCTGGCACAAGCTGCCCTTCAGGCATCATATTGGTCGCCTGGAAACCCAGATTGTACATACCGTAAAACATAGCCGGAAACGCGGCCAGCCACACTGTTATCATGATGCGCTTCAGGTCTACCCCATCGCGCACATGGGCTGTTGATTTAGTGACTGAGCTCGGCGCGTAAAGAAAGGTGTCAATGACTTCATAGAGTGCGAACCACTTACTGAAACGGCCGCCCTCCTGAAAATGGTGCTCTACTTTGTCGAGAATCTTTCTCAGTCCCACGGGCTAACCCTCCTTCTCGATACGCGTGAGGTTATCCCGCAAAATTGGACCGTACTCGTATTTTCCCGGACAGACGTAACTGCATAGCGCGAGGTCTTCCTCTTCCAGCTCCAGACAACCCAAGGCCTGCGCCATTTCAGTGTCTCCCACTAGCAAGGCGCGCAGCAACTGCGTAGGCAAAATATCCAGTGGCATCACTTTTTCGTAGCTACCCACTGGTACCATGGCGCGTTCGCTGCCGTTGGTATTGGTCGTCATTGGCAACGGTTTGGTCCCCAGGAAGCTGGTGATATAGATACCCAGATTGGAATGCTTCTTTAGCCCTGGAGAAAGCCATCCCATGAATTCACGGTGGCGGCCTTCCAGCAGCACGCTCACCTGATTGTGATAACGTCCCAGATAGGCTGTTCCACCCTGCGCGACCCGGCCACCAAGAACCGAGCCAGAGACGATCCGGTTTTCCCCATTCTTCAACTGGCCGGCACACAATGCTTGCAAATCAACACCCAGCCGAGTACGCAACAGTCGAGGACTCTCCACTTGGGGCCCTCCGAGCGCTACCACCCTTGATGTGTACAGGCGACCATCCAGAAACAGCCGACCAATAGCGATCACATCCTGATAACCGATGGTCCATACCGTTTTACTCGCACTGACGCCCTCAAGAAAATGGACATGTGTTCCCGCCAGACCTGCTGGATGCGGGCCACTGAACTGAGCCACTTCAATATTAGAGGCATTCCCACGAGGAATTTGTACCCCGACTGCGGTACACAAATACAGTTTACCGGCCGTGAGTCGAGCCAGCAGATCCTGGCCAAGAGCAAAAGCTTCGGTTTGTTCGGCGATAACCACGGCGGGGTCGGCTGCCAGGGGATGGGTATCAATCGCCGTAACGAAAATTGCCGCTGCTTCAGCTTCCGGAGCAGGAACCTTGCTATATGGCCGCGTGCGCAAGGCGGTCCACTGCCCACTGCGAACCAGTTGCTCGCGAATCTGTTCAGCCTGCGGCACTGAATCGCGATCACATGTGGCGAAAAGCTCGGCGTCATTACCGTCCACATCAATCACGACTGACTGCAGGACCCGGCGAGCACCGCGGTTGATCGCTGCAACCACGCCGGATGCGGGTGAGGTGTATACCACGCCTTCGGTTTTCTTGTCGGAAAAAAGCAACTGGCCGAGTTTGACGCGTTCGCCTTCGCGTACCGCCATGGTGGGCTTCATGCCCACATAGTCAAAACCTACCAAGGCGACTGCCCTGGCTGCCGGGGCCTCTTCGATAGCCTGCCGGGGGGCTCCCTGAATCGGAATATCCAAGCCCCGCTTGATCTTGATCATACGATCTGCCTACAGCATATAAACAAAAGTGAGTGGACTGAAAATACTGTGGGGAATCCCCCTTGGCTGCCAGGGCCGAAACCGCTGCATAGTGCTAATGTTGCCCCTGATAGCGCCGAATTCCTTCACTTGAATCCAGGCCGCGCGCATTATAGCGGATTGGTTCCACAAAAAACCACTCTGGTTGGAGGTGATATTTCAGTCCTAAATATCTTTACAAAGCGGGACGCTACTTTCGTTCCCGCCGTCTGGAGTAATTCAATTTTCACAACCCGGATACAAGGCGAATCAAACTTGCTGTGGATACACCGCGTAGTTGATACCTGCCATTTGCTCGAGTATGCGGTATACCTGACAACTGTAGCCGAATTCATTGTCATACCAGAGATAGAGTACCGCCTGCTTACCATTAACGATGGTCGCTTTAGCGTCGAAAATGCAAGCGTGCCTTGAACCAACGAAATCGCTGGAAACCACTTCCGGTGATGCTGAGTAATCGATCTGTCGATGCAACGGTGAGTGCAGCGCCTGAAAGCGCATGAACTCATTGACCTCTTCGACGCTGGTCTCACGATTCAGCGTAAGGTTCAGTATGGCCATGGACACATTCGGAGTCGGCACCCGAATCGCATTCCCGGTGAGTTTTCCTGCTAATTGCGGCAACACCTTTCCGACAGCCACGGCAGCCCCGGTTTCGGTCAGAACCATATTCAGTGGTGCGCTGCGACCGCGACGGGAGGCCTTATGGTAGTTGTCGATCAAATTCTGGTCGTTGGTATAGGCGTGGACTGTCTCCACATGACCGGCGGCAATACCAAACTCGTCATCCATGGCCTTTAACGGAGGCGCAATTGCATTGGTCGTACACGAAGCAGCGGAAATAATAGTGTCCGTCGGATCTATAATGTGATTATTAATACCTGCGACCACATTTTTTAAGTTACCTTTGCCCGGCGCGGTCAGGATGACTTTGCTCACACCTTTACTCTGCAGATGACGCGAGAGTCCAGCTTCGTCACGCCAGGCGCCGGTGTTATCGATAATAATAGCGTTATCGATGCCGTATTGGGTGTAGTCGATGGTATCCGGCGCATCCGCATAGATGACTTTAATCTCGTTACCATTGGCAACGAAAGACTGTCGCTCCTCGTCCATGCGGATGGTGCCCTCAAATGCACCGTGAACTGAGTCGCGGCGCAACAGGCTAGCGCGCTTTTCCAGATCGTTTGCCGCTTTACCTTTACGCACCACGATTGCGCGCAATCGCAATCCCTCGCCTCCGTCGGTCTTGTCAATCAGGATGCGCGCCATCAGGCGACCTATTCGTCCAAAGCCGTATAGCACGACATCCTGTGGTTTATCCAGCGGCTTACGCTTGGCGCCAATCAGTGCGCCCAACTCGCGATCGAGGTACTGCTCCAATGTGAGGCCGTCAGCTACCCCTTGAATCGAATAACCAGCAGCCAGGCGCCCAACATCGATGTGCGCAGGACCGAGATCCATCTGACTCAGCCAGTTAAATACCGGAAACGTCTCTTTCTCAGAAAGTTCATTGCCCTCCACCTGGCGCACATACCGGTGATCCTTCATGATCTCGTAGACAGAGCGATTAACCAGCGGTTTACCGTAGATGAAACACTTGACATTCTTTTCTCTGGACAAGCGTCCTACCAGCGGGATCATGCCCTCCGCCAGTGCCTCGCGCTGTTTCCAGTCCTTGAAGTAGTCATCGGGACGTGTACGCTTGCGTTTGTTCGCCATCGGGTGCCTTTTCTGAGCCGATCTATGCCAGGGCGCGTATTATTATCCGATGGCTAATGTCGTGCAAGTCGCGATCCGGCAAATTCACGGTCTGGGCCCACTCCTGAGCTGGAGATCGAAGGCACCTTGGCTATAATTGCGCAGCTCCTTTTCCCCACTCCACTGCCATAGCGATAAGTTCTATGTTCAGCAATCTGATCGCACAGACACCCTGGCCAAGCCAGGCGGCCACACGCACAGCAATCGGCCCCTTCAGCGGATGCGCGGATGCACGTTGTATTGCGGAACTGACCGCCGCCGATCGTCTGCTGGTGGTGATTACATCGGATACCAGTGGGTCTTTGGCATTGGAGCGCGAGTTACCGTTCTTTCTCGATTCCCCCTGCGAAATCCTGGTTTTTCCGGACTGGGAGACACTCCCCTACGACAACTTCTCACCGCACCAGGACATCGTTTCAGAGCGGCTTAATACACTCTACCGGTTGCCGGGATTAACATCGGGCATTCTGATTGTGCCGGTTTCCACACTCATGCACAGACTTGCTCCCATCGAATATATTGCTGGCTCCAGCCTGGTGCTGCACACCGGACAAAAACTAGACACTACAGCCTTCCGCATTAACTTGCAGCGCAGTGGCTATGTCAATGTTGATACAGTCTACGAACACGGTGAGTTTGCAATGCGGGGCTCGCTGCTTGACGTCTATCCCATGGGCAGTGAGTTACCTTACCGCATCGATTTGCTGGACAATGAAGTCGATTCACTGCGCACCTTTGAACCAGAAACCCAGCGCACAGTGGATCGGGTTCAGGGCATTAACCTACTGCCGGCGCGGGAGTACCCGTTGGAACCGGAAGCCATACAACGCTTCCAGATGAATTGGTATGACAGTTTTGATGTAGACCACGATCTATGTCCGACCTATGTAGAGGTAAGTGCAGCGCGCAGTCCAGGCGGCTGCGAATACTACCTGCCATTGTTTTTTGACCAGTGCGCAACGCTATTCGACTACCTCCCGAAAAATAGCGCGCTCGTTACCATCGGCGATCACCACAGCGCTGCGCAGCATTTTTGGAATGAAGTAAATTCGCGCTTTGAAGAGTACGGAATCGATCCCAGACGTCCGTTGTTACCGCCCCGAAGAAGCTTCGTACCCGTTGAAGAGTTGTATCAGCAATTCAAGCGGTTTCCAGTTCTGGAATTACGGCACGATCCAGATGCTGTTGTACACTGTAAAACTACCGTACAACCACCGCCTTCGCTGGCCACGGGCAAACACGGTGAATCTCCCACAAGCAACTTTGCACGATTCCTGAATAACCATCAGGGTCCGGTATTACTGTGTGCTGAATCCGCTGGACGTCGCGAGATATTGCTGGAGTCGCTGCGCGATCTGCACCTGACACCGCCAATTGTCGCCAACTGGCATGAATTTATAGCTTCGGGACTGCGATTCGCCATTGCCACAGCCCCATTGGATCGCGGATTGTATTTTGGTGCTGAGCAGCCAACGCTGGTGTGCGAGGCGCAATTATTTGGCAATCGTGTCGCGCAGCGCCGTCGCCGTAAAATGAGTGACGATGCATCCCAGGTGAATGCCTTCAAGGCACTGAATGAATTGCGCGAAGGATTCCCTGTAGTGCACCTGGAGCATGGCGTAGGTCGCTACATCTGCCTGCAAAAGCTGGAAGTCGATAGACAAGAATATGAGTTTTTGGTGTTGGAATATGCGCAGGGAGCTCGACTTTACGTGCCGGTCGCCTCGTTGCACCTGATCAGTCGCTATTCCGGCAGTGATCCTGAGATGGCTCCCCTGCATAAGTTGGGCTCTGATCAGTGGGAAAAGGCACGCCGCAAAGCCAGCGAGAAGGCCAACGACATCGCATCACAATTGCTCGAAGTCTATGCACGTCGAGAGGCGCGCCAGGGTTTCACTTTTGCAGAGCAAAACCTTGGCTACAGACAATTTTGTGCAGACTTCCCCTTTGAGGAAACGCCTGACCAGGAAGTCGCAATACGTGCAGTTCTGGCCGATATGCACAGTCCCCGCGTCATGGATCGTCTGATCTGCGGCGACGTTGGCTTTGGGAAAACGGAGGTCGCGCTACGCGCGGCATTTGTCGCCACCAGCAACCACAAGCAAGTTGCCGTTCTCGTCCCAACCACTTTGCTTGCGCAGCAACACTACAACTCATTCAGTGATCGTTTTGCCGACTGGCCAGTGAAGGTTGAAGTTGTGTCGCGATTTAAAAGTACCAAAGAAGTTGAGGATGTCACTGCGCGGGCGCTATCAGGTGATATCGACATTCTGATCGGCACGCACAAACTACTGCAAAAGGACTTTCGCTTTAGGGATCTTGGCCTGCTTATCATTGATGAGGAACACCGCTTTGGCGTCAAGCAGAAGGAAGTGATCAAAGCACTACGCTCCGAGGTTGATATCCTGACGCTCACCGCCACCCCGATACCAAGAACCCTGAATATGGCACTGGGTGGAATGCGGGACCTCTCGATCATTGCCACACCGCCTGCGCGCCGGCTGTCGATCAAGACGTTTGTTCGCGAACACAACATTGCGTTGGTTAAGGAAGCGATACTGCGTGAGACATTGCGCGGTGGGCAGGTGTACTACCTGCACAATGAAGTGAAAACCATTGAGGAAACGGCGCGAAAGCTGCGCGAACTTATTCCCGATATTAGCGTTGCGGTCGCACATGGACAGATGCGTGAATCGCAACTTGAACAGGTGATGTCGCGTTTTTATCACCGACACCATCACGTATTGTTATGCACCACTATCATTGAAACCGGGATCGATATCCCCAATGCGAATACCATTATCATCGAACGCGCTGACAAGTTTGGCCTTGCACAGCTACATCAGTTACGCGGCCGGGTTGGCCGCTCGCATCACCAGGCATATGCCTACCTGCTTACGCCTCCCCGCTCAGCGATTACCACTGATGCTGGAAAGCGTCTGGAAGCTATCGAAGCTGCGGGTGATCTCGGAGCCGGCTACCTGTTGGCAACCCACGACCTGGAAATTCGCGGTGCCGGCGAACTACTCGGTGACGAACAGAGTGGACAGATACACAGCGTCGGTTTTGCCATGTACATGGAGATGTTGCAGCGCGCTGTAGAGTCGTTGAGACGCGGTGAAATCCCGAATATTGATGCGCCGCTGGATCAGGGTACAGAAGTCAACCTCCATGTGCCCGCTCTGATTCCGGATGACTATTTGCCAGACGTTAATAGTCGTTTGATCCTGTATAAGCGCATCGCAGCAGCGACAGACAATGCACAACTGCGACAGTTGCAGGTAGAGATGATTGATCGCTTCGGATTATTGCCGCGTCAAGTGGACAACCTGTTCCATGTCTCTCGACTGCGACTGCGTGCACAGGACCTGGGAATCCGCACTATTGAAGCGGGCCCTGAGGGTGGTAGTATCGATTTCAAGAAGACGACACCGGTGAATCCGCTCAGTCTCGTGAAACTGGTGCAATCCTCACCGCGCTCTTACCAGTTGTCGGGTGCAACGCGGTTGCGCTTTGAGCACAGTTTGCCGGATATGCATGAACGTTACCGTTTTGTGGATGAGTTGTTGAGCTCGTTCGCCATTGACCCCAGCAGGACAGCCTCTGATGCCTGACCGTTTTGTGAATCGAATTCTCCGTTTGCTGATAAGCGTTCTGGTGCTCTGCCCTGGCTACACATTCGCCCAGGTGAACAACCTGTACCGGGTTGAGTTACTGGTATTCAGCTACCCGGTGGGCGGTGCCAGTGAGCAGTGGGATGCCACCCCTGAGCTTGGCTACCCAAGAACCACACAGTTGCTCTTGTACCCTGGGGAACACTCCGCCTCGGAACTGCGGTCGGCAGACGCTTCTGCCTCTGTTGTCCAGGCGCCCACCATTTTCACTCCGCTACCGTCGGTGCAACGTGAGTTTGGGGCCAAAGCGGCGGCGATGCAAAGCAGTGGCCGTTACCGAATTCTATTCCACGAAGCGTGGATTCAACCCATAGCAGGGAAGTCAGCTGCAATACCCATTGTGTTGGACCGATCCGGTGACGGCGGGCCATGGCCAGCGTTACAAGGCACGATCAAGCTTTATTTGTCACGCTATTTTTATCTGGACACCAATTTGTGGCTGAATACACAAGGAGAATATCTGCCGGGAACCTGGCGCATGCCACCGCCACCACGTGGCCCGGCTTCCCCGGTAAATACTGCTACTGAATCAATTGCCACGGAATCTCCTGCAGCGGCGGAATCAACTGTGCTCTCAACCCGACAACCGGGGGCAGCGCTTGCGGAGGAAGTTGTTGAATCGGACTATCCCTTCCGACACGCAGTGTTACTCAAACAATCACGCAGGATGCGCAGCGGCCAGTTAAACTATATCGACCATCCAATGTTGGGAGTCCTGGTGAAAATCAGCCCGCTTAGCAAGCCTGAATCCGACTCCATCGATAACACGTAATCCTGCAGAAAGAGAGGTTCGGGCTAGGAAGCTACGCGCCGATTCAGGAGTTCCACGAGTAAAGCCCTGACCACTGCCGCTTCGCGAACCAGGATGTCCTTCATTGTGCTCATACTCAGTGGAAGGTCGCCCAAGCCGGCCGCAGGATTCACCACCATACATACACAGGCGTAAGGAATGCCGAGTTCTCTGGCCAGTGCCGCCTCCGGCATCCCGGTCATACCAACCACATCACAACCGTCTTGAGCCATGCGTTGAATTTCTGCAGCAGTTTCAAGGCGAGGACCCTGTGTGATGCCATGCACGCCGCAAGATTCGTGCGGAATCCGTGCGACCTCCGCTGCCGCCAGCAGCTGCAGACGAAGTTCACGATCATAGGGTTCGGTAAAATCTACGTGCATCAGTTTACCGTCGGCGCCATCGTCAAAACTGTGCTCTCGACCCCAGGTATAGTCGATGAGTTGGTCGGGAACAACTAACCTGCCTGGTCGCATCGCCTCGGTAATACCTCCGACGGCGTTGATGGCCACTATCCCACTGACCCGCAGTGACCCCAGCGCCCAGAGGTTAGCGCGATAATTTATCTTGTGAGGAGGAATCGCTGCTGGACTGCCGTGGCGCTGCAGGAAGAACACTTGGTTGTTCCCCAGTCTGCCCGTCTGTATCGGGCGCGAAGGCGCACCATAGGGTGTTTCCACCACCTGCTCGCTTACAAGCTGCAAACCCTCAAGTTCATCTATGCCGGTGCCACCAATTATCGCCAGCGCGCTCACCGAATATGCTCCCGCGCAATTTCTTGAAGTCCAGAGTTTGCGGCTGATGATGCCATAGACCCTGGCCACGCTCTGAATCTGATCAATATTTGTTCCTCTGCATTTTAAAGACACTCCGCACCGGAGGTATTGAATTCTGGTCGGTAGTATTTTTCCGATTATTAGACAGTTTTTTTATGTCAGCACCCTGAAACAAACTACGAAAGCTATATGAATACCAGTTCACACCTTGTTCTGCTACCCCAGAGCATTGCAACCGGTTGATCTAACTTAAAAAGTTCGTGAATGCCCATCACAGGTAATAGATTCGGCTGCATTTTCTGTTTTACAGCACTCAGTAGACATGTGAGCGCAGCATGATATGTTGATCGCCAGACTGAGTAAACGTTAGCAGGGGAGACACAATGAAAATGTTGAGTCCGGTTATAGGCGCCTGGTACAAGGATCTGCAGACTCAGGCGTTGTTTGAGGTCATTGATTGGGACCCCTCCAACCTAACAATCGAAACCCAATACCTCGATGGCGAAGTGTCCGAGTATGATCTGGATGCCTGGCGCGAAATGCAGCTGGCAGAGATCGAAGCACCAGAAGATTGGCGCGCGGCGTTCGAACTTGATGATGACGATCTCCTTGATCCCGACCTGCCCATGCATCCAGAAGACTGGGCCAGCCCGGTGAACTCTATCGAACCGGATGCTATGTACGGTGTTGAGGACTACTAGGCTTTCAGTTGTTCGCCTGGAATTGTATTCTCCACCCATCTCCAGCACCGCAACTCAGGAATCCCTGCCTCCCGATCAACTCATAATCGGCACCAATCCACCCCAATAGCACTGGATGCACACACCACATAGGCTTGAAACTGGATCCTTACTGTATATACTTACAGTACCTGTATAAATCCACAGAAGGTTCCGAGGATGGAAAAGCTTACGCAGCGGCAGCAGCAAGTACTGGACATCGTCCGGGAGTACATTGAAGACACCGGTTTTCCGCCAACGCGCGCCGATATCGCCCAAAAGCTTGGCTTCAAATCTGCCAACGCCGCAGAGGAACACCTGAAGGCGTTGGCGCGCAAAGGCGCCATTGAAATGATAGCCGGCGCCTCACGCGGAATACGCTTGCCCGAGAGCGCGGGTATTCCCATTATCGGCCGAGTGGCTGCGGGAAATCCGATCGTGGCTCAGGCGCACATTGAAGATTACTGCGATCTACCGGCGAGTTTCTTCAAGCCGCACGCTGACTTCTTCCTGACCGTGCATGGCGACAGTATGGTGGAAGTGGGTATTCTGGACGGTGATCTCCTGGCAGTACACAGCACAAAGGTGGCGAAGCACGGGGACATCGTTGTCGCTCGCATCGACGACGAAGTTACCGTGAAGCGGCTACACCACACAAAACAGAAGCACCTGTTGCAGTTGCTGCCTGAAAATCGCGATTACAAGCCGATCACTGTGGATTTACGTCAACAGGCTTTCAGCATAGAAGGCTTGAGTGTGGGAGTCTTGCGACGCGGGGTATAGTTGTTTTAAGTGGATAAATATGGCGCACATCGCGTTAGTGTGGCGAGACAATACCTTCGGCGTTTCCACACCGATGCTACACTACATTCAGTGCAGGATACGGGTTGACGCTTCTGAGGTGGAATCTGCTTCGATGTCTGCGCGCTCTGAGATTACGGCAACGGCCTGAATACCCGCCTGAATCATAGCTTTGGCGACCTCCAGACTGTTGTCCATCATGTAGACCATCGCTTCTTCTGAGAAACAAATAGTCACCAATGGCTCCGCGTCATCATCGGCGCGCCTAAGTACGATCTCACCCTCGCCACGATCGACGATTTCCAGTAAAGATGCAGCCACTTAATCACCCTCTATACTTTGTGCTTTCAACCTCAGTCTAACAGCTGGGGAAAGGTCAACCAACCACCTATGACCGTTCTTGGGTGGTGTTATGCCTTTTTTGCGGAACGATCGGCAGTACTGGCACCGGATTCCACCTGCCACTTGCCATTTTGGTAGAATGCTTTCCAACCGGTTGCTTTGCCGTCAACTTCCGTCATCACGTACTGCTCCTTGGTCTTTCGGCTGAATCGCACCTGCGCGGGATTTCCTTCCTGATCGGTCTCGGGAGCGCTGAACAGGAAGTCGTACTTCGGATCAATCTGCTCCCGGTGCGCAAGCAGCTCGGATACTAACGGAGCACGTGTTTCACGATTGCGCGGAAACTGGCTAGCTGCCAGAAACAATCCTGATGCGCCGTCACGTAGAACATAATGATCGTCTACCTTTTGGCATAGCAGCTCGGGCATCGGTACCGGATCCATCTTCGGAGGGGCCGCCTCGCCATTGCGTAGCAGTTTCCTGGTATTTTTGCAGTCTGATGCAGTACAGCCAAAGTATTTGCCGAAACGACCATTTTTCAACTGCATTTGCGCACCGCACTTATCGCATTCAAGCGTCGGTCCATCGTACCCCTTGATCTTGAATTTACCCTGCTCAACCTCAAAACCGATACAATCGGGATTATTACCGCACACATGCAATTTGCGTCGTTCGTCGATCAGGTAACTGTCCATCGCGGTATTACAAATAGGGCAGCGATGTTTGCTCCGCAACAGGCGGGACTCAGCTTCGTCGTCCGCATCCTCCATAATAGCTTCATCGCCGGACGTCAGGTTGAGTGTATTTTTACAGCGTTCTTTAGGTGGTAGCGCATAGCCGGAACATCCAAGAAACACCCCGGTGCTGGCGGTCCTTATCTGCATCGGTCGACCACAGGTGCCGCACTCAATATCCGTCATTGTCGGCTGGTTGGGTTGCATACCGGCAGGTTCCGCTTCACCCGCCTTTTCCAGCAAATCACTGAATTCACCGTAGAAATTATCTAACAACTTTTGCCAACCGAGCTTACCCTGCGCCACTTCATCCAGGTGTTTTTCCATCGAGGCAGTGAAGCCATAGTCGAGTAATTCGGTAAAACTGGCTTGTAAACGTTGCGTTACGATGTCGCCCATTTTTTCTGCGTAAAACCTTTTATTCTCCAGCCGCACATAACCACGCTCCTGAATCGTGGATATGATCGAGGCATAGGTTGATGGCCGGCCTATACCGCGCTTTTCAAGTTCGCGCACTAGACTGGCTTCGCCGTACCGCGGCGAGGGTTTGGTAAAGTGCTGGGCGGGGTCAAGCTTAAGTAACGTCAGCGCTTCACCTTCGCGCACATCAGGCAGGACTGCGTCCTCGTTCTTGCGACTGGCAGGCGTTAGGACCCGGGTGTAGCCGTCAAATCTGATAATACGGCCCTTGGCATTGAGTTCATAGTCACCCGCTGTACTGGTAACTACCGTTGACGTGTACTCTGCATCGGGCATCTGCCCTGCTACAAATTGTCGCCATATCAATTCATAGAGACGCTCCGCGTCCCGTTCCATATCTTTAAGGGCAGACTGCAGCACATTTACGTCCGAGGGGCGAATGGCCTCATGCGCTTCCTGCGCTCCCTCTTTTGAGGAAAACAGTTTGGGCTCCGGCGGTAGATAGCTGGGGGGGAAATTCTCTCCGATGTAGGCACGACAAGCTGCGACTGCATCTGCGCTGAGATTGGTGGAATCCGTACGCATATAGGTGATATATCCCGCCTCATACAGTCGCTGCGCCATCATCATTGTTTTCTTTACGCTAAATCCAAGTCGAGTACTCGCGGCCTGTTGCAGCGTAGAGGTAATGAACGGGGCGGGTGCCTTGGAGCGGGTGGGTTTGTCCTCTCGCTTGCTTATCGTATACCCGAGTTTCTGCAATTCGGCGGTTGCCGCCAGTGCAGTTTTCTCTTCTCCTGGTCGGAACTCCTCTCCATTGTGCTTACGCACCTGAAAACGGATCTCCTGTCCTTTCCCGGTTATCAGATCGGCATGAATTTCCCAATATTCTTCCGGGACAAAAGCACGAATCTCGCGCTCACGCTCGACAATAAGTCGCACTGCAACGGATTGCACTCGACCTGCCGACAGTCCGCGAGCAACTTTCGCCCACAGTAGCGGCGATACCATAAATCCCACAACGCGATCGAGAAATCGTCGCGCCTGCTGTGCATTGACACGGTCCATGTCCAGAGTGGACGGGTGTTCGAATGCCTCGGTAATCGCTTTCTTGGTAATCTCATTAAAAACGACCCGTTGATATCGGGAAGGGTCACCTCCGATTGCTTCTTTCAAATGCCAGGCAATTGCCTCTCCTTCCCGGTCGAGGTCAGTCGCGAGATAGATGGCGTCGGAATTCGCCGCAAGCTTTGCCAATTCATTAACAACCTTCTCTTTGCCGGGGAGAATCTGGTAATTGGCAGCCCAGTTGTGTTCCGGGTCGATACCCATGCGGCGCACCAACTGCTGACGAGCATTCTTTTTCTTGTAAGCGGCTTTTTGTTTTGGCGCCATTTTCCGAGTACGAGCGGCCTGCGCTGCACGCTCTTTTGGATCGGCCTTGTTGGTGCCATCACCTGACGTGGGGAGATCACGAATGTGGCCTATGCTGGATTTGACGATGAAATTTGGGCCGAGGTACTTATTAATGGTCTTGGCCTTGGCCGGTGACTCCACGATAACCAATGATTTAGCCATAAACTCCTTTTTAACATACAAAACTGCGGTAAACGCGCGGGCGTGGCGCGCAAAAAAGGGGCATATATAAGTCGCTATCCCGCTGGGGTCAAGAGAAAATACCAACTGTTACAACGTCAGTGCCCGGTACCAGGCTTCCATTGACTGCTTGATTTGGTCGACAGATTCCTCGCTGCCAGCCTCCGTCCAATACACACCGCAACTGGACGGATCAACGCTGATAGCAAGGATTTCCGGGGGTAGTTCCAGAGCTGCAGCGGGTACAGGCATACGCGGGCCAATACTGCGCCAACCCTCTTTTGTGCTCAGCCAGGCCGCCGTTTTTACGGGCCTGGAGCAACTGGCTGGCAGGCGCTTTCCGTAGTAAATAACCTGGCGATCCTGACGCGGAATTTGCTGCGCTCCAGGGACATTGCGAAATTCGACAAACATTCCGCTCACAGCAGCATACTCTCTCAGCTTGGCTTCCTTACGCTGCCGCTTACTAGGGATAAAATGCGTCAGCGGCGCGAGCGCCAGCGCAATGACAAACAGTATGAGCACATAGGTAAGCATCCAATCACCTGATTCAGGTCAATACCTGGGCGTCTTTCACCCTGGGCCTGTACCGACCACGGTTGCCCCGCTCACATTCTATGCTATAAATGGGCTTGGAGTTTCAACGTTGGAGTGTTACCACTATGGCCCAATACCAGAATATCCTGGTTGCCGTCGATTTGAGCGAAGATTCAACACCGGTTGTTCAGCGGGCACGAGGGATTGCTGACGCCAACGGTGCGCAACTGAACCTGATCCATGTTATCGAACCGCTTAGTTTCGCCTATGGCGGGGACATACCCATGGATTTCTCAGGCATACAGGAAGAAATTCATCAACAGGCCACTCAACAGATGCGGCGTTTTTCACTCAGTAACAACATTGATGAACACCATCAGCGCATAGTGCTGGGGAAGCCTGAGGTCGAAATCCATGCTGCGGCCAAGGAATTGGGTTGTGACCTTATCGTCGTCGGGAGCCATGGTCGCCACGGGCTTGCTCTGCTTATGGGTTCAACCGCAAATGGTGTCATTCATGGGGCCAGTTGTGACGTCCTGGCGGTCAGGGTAGGGAATTAGCGCTCGCCCCCTCTCAGGAGTTTAAAAACAACCGCAACTGCACCGCAGTGAACGGCCATTCCAATTCTCGCAGATCGGTGTGCTGCAAGACCGGAATTCGTATACCATACCTCTCGAATAAAATATCCGAGTCACTGATGTCGACTGTCTCTATCTGAACGTCATCGGCGGCCAACCCAACGTCATCTATCATGCCCTGCGCCAGTTCACACAGATGGCAAAACCGGGTTCCATACAATATGAATGTTTTCACTTGCGCCTCCATTTAAACGTGGCACAGGGAACGTTAGTGCATCGGCTTCCGCGCTGACAACCATCCATGGGATAGACTTGAACTATTACGGGCGCAGGCTGTAAGATTGCCGACCGAGTACAACAATGTAAACTGTATGCGGCGCGCCCCTCCTCGTGGCCCAGCGTCGCCTGATAAGAACCCGGAGTAGTATAAGAGTGGCACTTTTTTCCCAACCTACCGCCCGAGCGCTGGCGATACTTGATTTACTCATGGCCAATCCGCACCAGGCCTTCGGGCTCACCGAAATGACAAGGCGGCTGAATCTCAACAAGGCTACATGCCACGCCATTCTGACCACGATGGCCAACTATGGTTTTCTGGTTCAGGATCCCAAGACAAAAGCCTACAGGCTCGGCCCATCAATTATTGCCGCAGGAAACGCCGCGTTTGCCCAGTTTCCCGTACTGGAGTATGCGCGTCCAGAACTGGAAGCACTTCAGAATGATCTGGGAATTGGCTTTGCTGTAACCGGTCGTTCCAAAATGCACCAGGTGCTGCTTGCACTGTACGGGCGTGCAACGCCTTTGATTGACTCGTTCCAACTGGGACTTCGCCTGCCAAACACGGCACCCGTAGCAGCCTGCTTTACTGCTTTCTCAGATGCAAAATATCTGGAGGCATGGCTGACCAGAGCGCATAACTCACGCGGCGGTTACAACGAAAAGCTGGACCAAAAGTTACGCGTGTCTCTCATTGCCATTCGTGCACGAGGTTATGAAGTCAGCCTGAAAACACAAACGGAAGCCGCACTGCGTGTTGAACTGGGGCGCATTCACAACTCCTGGAGTCTTACCGAACTAGAGGACGCAGCCAACAAATATCAACATGACTTATGTGATGAGCACTACCATCTCGATCGAGTCGACCCGAAAGCGCGATACGATGTAAGTACTATTACCGTACCAGTATTTGTTTACAAGGAGCTTCCCGTTATGTGCTTCGTCGCCGGATCTTTGGATAAACCCATTAGTGGTTCACAAATAGAGGAAATCGCAGCTCGCATGAAGGAGTCTGCCAGTCGCGTAACAGCACTTGCCAGCGGCAAAGAGGTTATAAACTGAACGCGGCACGAAATTCCGTAATCCACCCTCTTTGGCTGCGATGACAGCACCGTCTGACTATTCTCAGAGAAAGGCCATTTTCAACAGAATGTTGACTGTGTATGGCCGAAAACCGGTATTGGAAACATTGCAAAACAAGTCTCTGTCATGCTTTGCCTTGCATCTGGCGGAGAGCAATCGGGAAGCAGGGACCATCGCGCAGATTCGTGAGCTCGCAGAGCACCTTGGAGTGCCAATAAAACAGCACAGTCGCGAGGCTTTGGCGCGCATATCCAAAAACGGAAAACAGGATCAGGGTGTAGCCGTTGACGTGATGTGCCCTGCTTTTAGCTCTCTCGATGATTTTCTTGCCAAGCCCAGCCAGCTCCCGCGCCGCTTGCTGGCATTGGACGGTATTACCAATCCACAAAATCTCGGAATGATTATCCGCTCGGCAGCCGCCGGAGCTATCGACGGAATTATCCTTGCGCGAAAGGGAACGGCAGCGCTGGGTCCTCTGGTGATCAAGTCGAGCGCAGGCACAGTGTTTCGTGCACCGCTATTACACTGCAATACGTTAACTGATGCGCTCAGGCAGTGCCAAAAGCAGGGAGCACAAGTCTGTACGCTAGAGGCACGGTCGCAACACTCGCTGTTTCAGCATGTGTCGCCAGATTTCTGTGTGTACGTTCTAGGTAATGAAACCGAAGGGGTCAGTTCCGAAATCAGGGCACTATCAGATGTCCGAGTGTCGATTCCCATGCGCAATGGCGTTGAGTCGCTTAATGTTGCGGTAACCGCCAGCCTGATAGCCTATGGCACCTACTTCGAAAGGTAGCCCATGCCTTCCTCTAACCCGCTGAGGGTGAGTGGATACATGTGGCCTTCCATCAGTTGGTGCGTAATGGCAACCGATTGGGTGTACTGCCATTCTTCTTCAGGAACCGGATTGAGCCAAATAACCTTGTCATAGACTTCGCGCAGTCGACGTATCCAAATTTCACCAGACTCTTCATTCCAGTGCTCTACTGAGCCACCGGGTTGAACAATTTCGTATGGTGACATGGAAGCGTCGCCGACAAATACGACTTTGTAGTCGCGGCTGTACTTGTGCAGAATATCCAGAACCTGGGTACGCTCATTGTGACGGCGAATATTATTCTGCCAAACACTTTCGTAAAGGAAATTGTGGAAATAGAAATTCTGCAGGTGTTTGAACTCAGATCGCGCTGCCGAAAATAACTCTTCACATACCTTCACATGGGGGTCCATTGAACCACCGACGTCCAGAAACAGCAGTACTTTCACAGCATTGTGCCTTTCCGGCACCATTTTGATATCGAGCAGGCCAGCATTGCGTGCCGTGGAGCTGATAGTATCGTCCAGATCGAGCTCATCGGCAGCTCCGGTGCGAGCAAACTTGCGCAGCCGTCGCATAGCAACCTTGATATTGCGAGTACCCAATTGCACGCTGTCATCGAGATTTTTGAATTCCCGCTTATCCCAGACTTTTACCGCTTTCTTATTGCGACCATTAGGGCCTACACGAATGCCTTCAGGATGAAACCCTTCCTGGCCAAAGGGTGATGTACCGCCGGTCCCCACCCATTTATTACCGCCCTCGTGCCTCTCCTTCTGCTCCTCAAGCCGCTTTTTGAATTCCTCAATCAGCTTCTCCAGGCCGCCCAGAGACTCAATCCTGGCTTTTTCTTCATCAGTAAGATTCTTAATAAATTCTGAGCGCAGCCAATCGTCGGGAATTAGTGCCTCAATGATATCGTCCAGCGCTTCCAATTCCTTAAAATGGTTGCCAAATGCACGATCGAACCTATCGAAGTATTTCTCGTCTTTGACCAAACAGGTGCGACTAAAATAGTAGAACTCGTCAATATCGCAGAATACGATGTGCTGCTTCAGTCCTTCCACAAGGTCGAGCAATTCTCGCGTCGTTACAGGAACCCCTGCTTCCTTGAGACCGTGGAAAAAGTTGATTAGCATGAGAACCCCAGCGCGCTGCGGCTTCGAGCCGCTAGCGAGACTCCCGGCGATGCATGAATGCCAGACGTTCTAGTAAATGAACATCCTGCTCATTCTTCAAGAGCGCACCGTACAGTGGCGGAATCGCTTTGCTGGGATCGCGATTCTTCAGAATCTCATCGGGAATATCATCAGCCATCAAAAGCTTTAACCAGTCAATTAACTCAGAGGTTGAAGGCTTCTTCTTCAAGCCAGGTATAGAGCGTACATCAAAGAACACTTCCATCGCCTCTTGAACCAGCTCGTTTGCAATATTGGGATAGTGCACATTGACGATTTCACGCATCGTATTGCGATCGGGGAAATTGATAAAATGAAAAAAGCAACGTCGTAAAAACGCGTCTGGCAACTCCTTTTCATTGTTGCTGGTAATAATAATGATAGGGCGTATTTTTGCCTTTATCGTCTCGCCCGTTTCGTAAACAAAAAACTCCATACGATCCAGTTCTACAAGCAGGTCGTTGGGGAATTCGATGTCCGCCTTGTCGACTTCGTCGATTAGCAGAACTACTTGCTCATCTGCATCAAAAGCTTCCCAAAGCTTGCCTCGTTTGATGTAGTTGGCGATATCATGCACTTTCTCATCACCTAACTGTGAATCCCTGAGGCGGGAAACCGCATCATACTCATACAGGCCCTGTTGTGCCTTGGTGGTTGATTTGATATGCCATTGAATTAGCCGTTTACCAAGACCCAGCGCTACTTCTTCGGCCAACATGGTCTTGCCCGTGCCGGGCTCACCTTTAATTAACAGCGGGCGTTCCAGCGCCACGGCAGCATTCACCGCCATTCGCAAATCGTCCGTTGCAACGTATCTTTCGGTGCCTTGAAATTTCATATTGGCTAATGCTCGCTCTCGTTCTCAAAGGCAAACAGGTTACAGACTGAACGCCGGCATATCAATACTGCGGGTCAGCAGAACGCGCCTCAGGCTTTGGATTTGTCAGGTATGGCAACCTTGTGTCGTCGAAAAAAAATAACCGTCAGGAGCACTGACGTTATGATCGCCAGTCCAGACATGAATATCAGTGGTCGTACTGCGTGCGCTGCGGCGCCGGCCCCCTGAGTCGCAAATTGAAATACCGCAACGATAAGAGCGGGCGCCATAGTTTCCACCCCCGCCTTCGGATAGGCAGGCGTCAACAATATGGCCGCCAGCAATAACACTACCAGAGTGACGAACCCTGGATGCCAGTGACGGCTCAGCCACCAGGCGAGATAAAGCAGGATCATGCAGGCCGAGCCTACATAGATGTAAATTGCTGCCAGGTAGGAACTTTCACTTAACACCCGATTTCTCCTATTTTACCCAATGCACAATGTGCTCTTCAAAGCCATCCGGATGCACGAATTCATCCGAGACTGTTCTGCCTCTTATCGATGCATTTGCCTGGTGCACTGAGTCTGCGCTGCCGGTCACCAAGGGGTGCCACTCGGGGAGTGGTTTACTCTTCGCACGCAAACGGTAGGCACAGGTACTGGGCAACCAATCGAACCCGCTGACGTCGGTGGCGCGCAGATCGATACACATGGGTACCCTTATTGCACGATTTGCATAATCGCCACAACGGCAACTCTGCTCAACGAGCAAGTGGCAACGAACGCTGGTGTAATACACCTCACCAGTTTCCTCGTCTTGCAATTTATGCAAACAACACTTGGCACAACCGTCACACAGCAATTCCCATTGGTCCGAACTGAGCTGGTCAAGCTCTTTGTCATTCCACCACTCAGACACTTGAGGGTTCTCCTGTATGCCTCCCGGTCGTTGTCGGCGGCATCTGCAAATAGAACCCCTGCGCCTCTATATTGGCCAGCACTGTAATTGCATCGGTCCTGGCCAGCACACGGTCAGCGTTTACCTCCAGAATCATGACTGAGACCGGTTTGCCAAACTGCTCCAGCAGTGTTGTCGGCACGTCTTGCAAGCCGCGGGTATGCTCTACAAAAAGGTACATCTCCTGCTTGCGTGAACTCCTGAATATTTCACAAATCAAGCTCATACGTGATCGCTCGCCAACATATTACGAAGTGGCGCGAACACGACAGTATTTCGCCAGCCCAGCCAATGAACCGGAGCTTGGAACTCGCCCCCGGATTGCTCACGCAACAACAATTCATAGTCTTTGCTCTGCACAAGTACTTCAGGTGCAACTGACAATTCATTGGCGATGTCGCGCACCTGCGCTTTTAAACGCTTGATCAGGCCTCGACCTGCTGCATCCAGAGGCGGTGGCAGCAAAGATGGTAATTCTGCCTCGCTTACCGCTCGCTGTTTCGCGAGCAGTTCGAGTAGTTCCTCGGCATAGCGACGCACAACCGCACTGGGTAAGCCTACGCTGTCCCTGAGTTGCGTCGGTGAGTATGGGTCCTTCAACGCCAACTGCAGACAGGCCTCATCATCTATTATCCAGGAACGCGGTTTGTCGCGCGCCCTGGCAGTAACCTCACGCCATCGACACACCGCCGCGAGAATACCGACTTGCCTGCGATCGAGTTTCCAGGCTTTCTTGATACGCAGGTGAAAATTTTCCACGTCAGTACCAAGCATACGGATAGCATCCCGCCCATCATCCAAAACCCAGCGCAGTTTATCCTGGCATTCACAACGTTGATGAAGTTCCTCCCACACAGGCAATAACCAGGTGACGTCCTGCGCAGCGTATTCGCATTGGGATTCTGTCAACGGCCGTTGCAGCCAGTCGGAGCGGGTCTCGCCCTTGGGTAGATCAACTGAGCAGATTTCCTGCACAAGTGCCCGATATCCCAATCCAAAACCAATGTCCAACAAAGCGGCAGCTCGCTGAGTGTCGAAGAGCGGCTGCGGTAGCACGCCCAACCAGCGTTGGAAAACCTCGAGATCCTCGCTGGCCGAATGCAGTACCTTCAGCACTCCAGGGTTGGTTAGGAGTTCGACTAAGGGTTCTCGATCTGAAATCGTGAGAGGATCGATCAACCATGCAATATCACTGCTGGCATCGTCACCCACGAAACACAACTGTATCAACGCTACCTCTGGATAAAAGGTATTTCGTCGCATAAATTCAGTGTCGACTATCACTGTTTTACAGTGCGCGTGTTGCCTAAGCAACTGGTGCAAGGCTCTGTCCGATTCAATGAGTCTCCAATGCACAATCATTCCACAGGCCGCCGACCGAAAAAGGCATGTGCCAGAGTAGAGCCATCAACGTATTCTAACTCGCCACCCAGAGGAACACCGTGCGCTATACGCGATACCCTCACACCAACTGCTTGCAGCATACTGGTAATGTAATAGGCAGTGGCCTCTCCCTCGACTGTCGGGTTGGTGGCGAGAATCACCTCCTCAATACTTTCATCGATGACTCGCTGCTGGAATGCTTCCAGCCCGATTTCAGAGGGACCGATTCCATCGATGGGCGACAGGTGACCCATAAGGACAAAATAGAGTCCACGAAAGCTCGCGCTCTGCTCAATCGCCAGAACATCCGCGGGGGTTTCGACAACACAGACGATGGTCGCGTCACGTTTGGGGTCGGAGCAGATTTCGCAAACATCCAACTCGGTAAAATTACGGCAGAGTCGGCAGCGCCCAACTTTTTCCACGGCATTGCGCAAAGCTGATGCCAACTCCAAAGCAGCCTCGCGGTCACGCTCCAGCAAATGCAGAGTCATCCGTTGTGCAGATTTTGGGCCCACACTGGGCAGACAGCGCAACGCATCAATCAGGTTCTGCAGTGACGGACTGAATTTCATTGTCATTGCTTGAAAAACGTCAAAATGGCAACTTGAAACCGGCAGGCAGGTTCAAACCCGCCGCCAGACCCGACATCACATCCTGATTGCGCGCCTCGACTTTCCTCACCGCATCATTGACTGCTGCGGCAAGCAAATCTTCAAGCACTTCTTTGTCCTCGGAAAATACGGAGTCGTCTATCGAGACCCGCTTAACATCGTGCCGACCGGTCATAACCACGGAAACTAGTCCCGCACCCGCCTCCCCCAGCACCTCAGATTTAGCCAAATCCTCCTGCGCCTTCTGTAACTCGGCCTGCATGCTCTGCGCCTGCTTCATAATATCGGTAATACTGCCTTTCATCTCATTCCCTCTGTATGGTTATTCATCCGTCGGAAGAATGGATGAATGGTCCAGTTCGCCATCGAAACGAGCGATCAGCGCCTGCAACTGAGGATCGCCCTCTATAGCGTAAACAGCTTCCGCCTGTCGCTCTTGCGCCAAGCGCATGACGCGCATGGCGGGCGTTTCCTCAATAGGTTCACCGGGTTCTACGGCTATGGATACGGGGTGCCCGAAGTAATTTGCCATTGCTAGTTGCAATCGTTTGACATGTCCCTCATTAAATAGTGCTGTATTGTTTGCATCCAGCACGAACTGTATTGATGTACCCTCGCGACGGAGCAAAGCACAATGTGAGGCAATGTTGTAAACAATGCCGGTTAGCCCCAGCAATTCCAGTAACTGATACCATGTTTTAGTGTTCAGATCTTCCAGAGCGAATCGATTGCCCTGCGCAGATTTAATGTCTTTATATTGCTCTGTAGTGGGCGCGACATTAATCTTTGCATTCCCGGTTTCAGCCCGGGTGGGTTCCTGGAACTTTTTTCCAGGGGCCCTGCCCTCCCCGACAGGAGCCTTTATAGATACTTTTTCATGTACGTCTTCGACAAGTGTCGCATCATCGAGTATCGGAACGGGACGAAACGCTATCATACGCAGCAATATCATTTCGAATCCACGGCGCATATCCGGCGACAGGCCAATGTCCCGTTTTCCATTGAGTGCTATCTGGTAAAATAACTGTGCGTCCTCAGCAGTTATCTTAAGCGCAATTTGCGTTACGCGCGCAGCATCGCCCCAGCTGTTATCGACCGCATCAGGCACCATTTGCGCCGTGGCCACTCGATGTAAGAGAGACAATAGTTCATCCAGGTTACCTTCAAAATCAGGAGCCAGCTCTGACATGCGTTTTACGATGGTCAAAACTAATGCAGGTTCGCCCTCGCTAACGGCTTCGAGTAGTTCGTAGACGTTGCCCAGATCTACAGTACCGAGCATATCTCGCACATCAGCTTCGACAATTTTACCCGAGCCGAAAGCAATAGCCTGATCGGTCAGGCTGAGGGCATCGCGCATACTGCCTGCGGCAGCGCGAGCGAGTAGCCACAGGGCATTGTCTTCGTAGCTGACCATTTCCTGGTCTAACACCGTAGCCAAGTGGCCCACAATTTGCTCGGGGGGCATATTCTTGAGATTGAACTGCAGACACCGCGAGAGAATAGTGGCGGGGAGCTTCTGTGGATCTGTTGTTGCCAGCAGAAACTTTACATGCGGCGGAGGCTCCTCCAGTGTCTTGAGCAGCGCATTAAAGCTGTGGGTCGACAGCATGTGCACTTCATCGATGAGGTAGATCTTGTATCGCGAGCGCGTCGGCGCGTACTGCACATTGTCGAGCAATTCACGTGTGTCCTCGACCTTGGTGCGAGAGGCCGCATCAACTTCCAGTAGATCAACACTGCGTCCCTCAGCGATCTCCAAACAGGAAGAACATGTTCCGCAGGGCACAGAACTCACCCCGGCTTCGCAGTTCAAACACTTGGCGAGTATCCGGGCGATCGTCGTTTTCCCAACACCCCTTGTGCCCGTGAACAAATAGGCGTGATGCAGACGATCGTGATCCAGCGCATTGATCAAGGCCCGCAGTACGTGCTCCTGGCCCACCATTTCCCGGAAGGATTTCGGCCGCCATTTGCGCGCTAGTACTTGATATGACATTCGGTGGATTGCCTGAATGACTCAAAAAGGAAACAGAATACACCAGCTGTGAGGCGACAGAAACACAGAAGTGTTGGAGGCGACCCAGACAGCCACACCCCGGCACACGAGTCGGTAATTACCGTTGCTCCCTTCCGGGCCTGGCGGGGTTCACTACCTATCATTGCGAGGGGACCGCCTGGATCACCATAGAATCCACTCAAAATACCGCTTGAGCAGAGGGCGCACATTTTGCGTCAATACGCAGGACACTGCAAGTAATGGCGGGAGTAGCAGGATTCGAACCTGCGACCATCGGCTTAGAAGGCCGGTGCTCTATCCAGCTGAGCTATACCCCCTCATAGCACGATTATACATGGAACAAATTGGGGTGGCCGACGGGTCTTGAACCCGCTACCTCCGGAGTCACAATCCGGTGCTCTACCTGTTGAGCTACGGCCACCATTATGCGGTGCAAAAAAGCGGTTAGACCATCTTGCGAATGGGCGTACGGACACTGCGGTAAGTGCCTCACAGCCCGGCACAAAACAGCCCTATTGACGCGGCGCGCATGGTAGCTTTTGCCATCTATGGGTGTCAAGTTTCGTGCCGTAGTGGCAGACTGTCGAATTCCGCAACATGTTGCGCTGCCGTTGATGGTATCGGTTCTTGATCAGAGCAGACAACCTCTCCATTGAGGCAGGCCGGGGGGCCAGGAAAACGATGTATAGATGGGGAACCCGACCATTACGTCAGATAGCACTGCTATACATCGCAGCCCTGTTGCTGGGCTGCGGGACACCCGAGATTTCGATGCAATTTCATTCCCCAACCGATATTACGGCGCCGCAGGCGAAGATCGTATTTCTGGCGGGTCCGGACAGCCATCTACCGGGCGCACATGAGCACGCCGCAGGCACTCGATTGCTATCGAAATCGCTGCGCGAGCGTTTTCCAGGACTGGAGACCGTCGAGGTATACGGAGGCTGGCCTGAGGATGAGTCAATTTTTGACAACGTCGACGCTGTGGTTATGTACTGCGACGGCGGAGATGCACACCTGATCAACCAGCATTTGGCGACATTCAATCGCCTGCTGGATGCTGGTACAGGGATAGTGGCGCTGCACTACTGCGTGGAAGTACCGAAAAACAGTCCTTCATCTGAGGCCATGCTCAGTGCCATCGGTGGCTATTTTGAAACCTGGTGGTCAGTAAACCCATACTGGACAGCCGATTACACGAGTTTGCCGGTCCACCCAATCACCAAAGACATAACACCCTTCAGCCTTGAGGATGAATGGTACTTTAATATGCGCTTTGTCGACCGCGGCGTTACTCCCATCCTGACCGCAGTTGCACCACTTTCAACGATTGAGCGCTGGAATGGGCCACACAGCGGTAATGACGCTGTACGCCAGCTTGTCAGGAACGGTGCCTCACAAGTGACAGCCTGGGCTTATGAACGACCCGGCGGTGGTCGCGGTTTTGGCTACACTGGCGGTCACTATCACGCCAACTGGGACAACAAAAACGCGCGTGCTGTGGTGTTGAATGCTATCGCCTGGGTCGCCGACATAAGTCCCCTCACCGGTCAGTGAGACTGCTCGCCTTCGATCCAGCTCGCGCGAATACAATTGTGCGTGTCCAGGGCCACCAGATTAGCGCGGTAACCTTGGCGAACAGCGCCCAGTTCGCCGTCCAGCTCAAGAGCCCTGGCCGGGTACAACGTTGCCATGCGAACCGCTTCAAACCAGTCAATCCTAGCGAATCGAGTAGCATTATTGACCGCGGTTAACATATCCAGATTGGAGCCAGCCAGCTTGCCCGATGCATTCATCAATCTACCATCGCGCTGCGTGATCAATTCATCTCCCAATTCAAAAGATTCACATGATGAACCTACAGTGGGCATAGCATCCGTTACCAGTACCGCGCATCCGGCTTTCTTTGCAGTGACAGCGACTCTGAAAGCTGCCGGGTGAATATGATACCCATCAGCAATAATGCCAAACCAGCTGTCATCATCATCCAGTGCGGCGCCCACCATACCGGGCTCCCTGCTCAATAGTGGCGTCATCGCATTGTAAAGGTGTGTAAACCCGCTGACCCCGGCAGCAAGTGCCATTACCGTCTGCTCGTAGTCGGCGCTACTGTGACCAGCGCAAACGATGACACCAGAGTCTTTCAGCGCGCGAATCATGCTTGAGTTGGTCCGTTCCGGTGCCAGCGTAACAATGGTTTTGCCTGTACCTAGCGAGGTGACAAGCGCAAGGCCTTCCTGATCCAGCTGGCAGAATTTCCGCGCGTCGTGGATGCCCTTATGCTGTGGGTCCAGGAAAGGGCCTTCCAAATGAATTCCCAATATGCCCGGAACCCTCTGGTCAATCGCCTGTTTGACAGCATTCAGCGCCCGCTTCATTACCGCAAAATCGTCGGTGATGAGCGTTGCCAGGAAACCCGTGGTACCGTACTGCCGGTGCACCGCACCAATAGCTCGAAGCGTTTCAACGCTTGGTGCCTGGTTAAACAGGATCCCACCCCCGCCATTCACCTGCAGGTCAATAAATCCGGGAATCAGGGTGCCACCCTGCAGGTCGAATTGGGCACCAAAATCAGCCGGTGCCTGATGCCGCTCGATCACATCGACGATACGCCCCTGAGAAATCAATACGCAGTGGTCATGCAGGAGCGCATCTCCAGTAAAAATTGTTCCGTTGACAATAACCTGATTAATGGTCGCAGCCTCTACAGAGTAGCCTCAGGACACGATAGTGGAGTAGATCGGGTGTGGCAATTGCGATATACACAAGTGCAGCAAAACCTGCGAATCGCACGGCGCAAACCTGGATGAATTTACGGGATTTTGGGATGCGGCCGAAACGCCGCGAAGAAGTGGTCGGGGTAGAGAGATTCGAACTCCCGACATCCTGCTCCCAAAGCAGGCGCGCTACCAGACTGCGCTATACCCCGATGTGCTCTTTTTGGACTTGTGCCAAGCCCTGATTTCACGAGGGCGCCATAATACTCAGCCACCTGGTGAGCGTCAACGCCAAAAATCCCTGATTCGACACTAAACCTGCGCCCCAGACTTTCACTGGAACAAGCTCCCATGTGACAATGCGCAAGATCGCGCGAATCCGCCTGCTACTGAGGCTAACTTCCCTTCAGTAACCAGAGCTCGTTTTTTGGCTGTAATGCACTATTATAGGATCGTCTCACATGGCTGCTCTCATCCTGGACGGCAAATCCCTGGCCGCGCAAACCGAGGCCGAACTACTGGCCCGGGTTGAACGCATCAAAGAAAAATCCGGTGGAAAAACCCCAATTTTGGCCACTATCCTTGTCGGTGATGATCCCGCCTCGGCAACCTATGTAAAAATGAAAGGCAATGCCTGCCGCCGGGTGGGCATGGAGTCGCTGGCCGTGGAAATGTCCAGTTCGACGACAACTGCACAGCTTCTGACGAAAATTGCAGAATTAAACAACAATCCCGACGTGCATGGCATTCTGTTGCAACACCCGGTACCGGACCAAATTGACGAACGCGCCTGTTTTGACGCGATAGCATTAAGCAAGGACGTTGACGGTGTCACCTGCCTGGGTTTTGGTCGTATGGCGATGGGTGAAGAGGCCTACGGATGTGCCACCCCGCAGGGCATTATGCGGATACTACAACACTACAATATAGACATCGAAGGTAAGCATGCAGTAGTTGTAGGGCGCAGTCCTATCCTGGGCAAACCCATGGCCATGATGTTGCTGCAGAAGAATGCCACCGTGACAATCTGTCACTCGCGTACACGCAATTTGCCGGAGATTATTGCTCAGGCGGATATCCTCGTCGGCGCAGTGGGAAAACCCGAGTTCATCAAGGCGTCATGGGTCAAGGATGGGGCCGTAGTTGTGGACGCGGGCTACCACCCGGGCGGCGTTGGGGATATTGAACTGTCGCCGCTGGTGGACAAAGTATCTGCCTATACCCCTGTCCCGGGCGGTGTTGGACCAATGACCATCAATACGTTGATTATGCAAAGTGTCGTTTCAGGAGAAAAAAGTCTGGCTTAGGCCGGGAGCATCTCGGTACTCAAGGTTTGCCGAAGGGACACATCAATCGGGCCTCCGCTTCCACTGAGTGCCCTCGCGAGAGTCTTCCAACACCACGCCTTTCTCCAGCAGTGCTGCGCGTATTGCGTCCGCCCTTGAATAGTCCTTTGCCAGCTTGGCCTCTTGACGCTGCTGAATCTGTTCTTCGATTTCCGTTGGCGAAATTGCATCGCTGGAACCGGTTGACTGCAGCCACTCGACTGCATCCTGCTCCAATATACCCAGCAGATTGCCCGCCGCCAGAATACGACCTTTCAACGCGGGCCTTTGATCAGGACTGGCCTTGTGCAGTTGCTTGGCGAGCGCGTGTACCTCAGCAATAGCAACCGGCGTATTCAAGTCATCATTGAGTGCCTGATAGAAAGGCTCATCTGCCAGACTGATCTCCATATCGAGTTCTATATCCTGCACTTCGCGAAGGGTACTGTACAAACTGTCCAATGTGGACTGCGCCTGATCAAGCAGCTCCGAAGAAAAATTCAGTGGCGACCGGTAATGTGCTGAAAGCAATGCGAAGCGCAAAACCTCGCCGCGATAACTGTGCAATAGATCACGTACCGTGTGGAAATTGCCCAGGGATTTGGACATTTTTTCACCGTCAATATCCAGATAAGCATTGTGCATCCAGTAGCGAACATAGTCACCGCCGTGCGCACATTGGCTCTGGGCAATTTCGTTTTCGTGATGCGGGAAAATCAGGTCGCGACCACCTCCGTGAATGTCGATGGTGTCGCCGAGATGTTCCCGAATCATCGCTGAACACTCCAGATGCCAACCCGGGCGGCCGCGTCCCCAGGGACTATCCCAGCCCGGATCCTCATCAGCTGCCGGCTTCCACAACACAAAATCTCCGGGATGACGCTTGTACTCGGCAACTTCCACACGCGCACCTGCCAGCATGTCTTCCAGGGTTCTCCTGGACAATTTACCGTAATCCTCCATGGATTGAACGGCAAACAAAACATGCCCCTGCGACTCATAGGCATGGCCTTTTTCAAGCAGGATCCGTGTCAGTGCGATCATGGCGTCGATATTGTGGGTTGCGCACGGCTCCAAGGTTGGTGACAGCGCATTTAACTGCGCCATATCCTCGCGGTATTTGGCGGTGAACTCCTCGGTGACCGAAGCGATAGTGCGATCTCCCTCGCGGGCTGCGTTGATGATTTTGTCATCCACGTCGGTAATGTTCCTGGCATAGGTCACCGAGTTATAGTGCGTCTGCAGGAGCCTGAACAGCGTATCGAATACGACCACTGGCCGCGCATTGCCGATGTGCGCCAGGTTGTATACGGTGGGGCCACAGACGTACATGGTCACTGAATCTTCTACCAGCGGTGCAAAAACTTCCTTCTTACCGCTCATCGTATTGTAGAGCATGAGACTCATGTTGTGCCCCTCAACCTTCAGTCCAGCTGTCGCGCAGTCCGATGGTTCTATTGAATACCGGGTGTTCTGCGCTGTGGTCATACCGATCCGCAACGAAATAACCTTCGCGCTCGAACTGAAAATGTTGTTCCGGGCTTGCCGCAGCCAGTGCGGGCTCTATCCAGGCTTCCCGGATAACAGAAAGGGAATCAGGATTGATGTGATCCATGAACGCACTATCACCCCTGTCCGGAGCCTCGTGATTGAACAAGCGCTCATACAGGCGGACCTCGGCTTTTTTACCATGCGTGGCCGACACCCAATGAATCACGCCCTTAGGTTTGATACCGTCCGCCGGATCGTTCCCAAGAGTATCAGGTACAATATGTGCGCGAACCTCGGTAACAGTGCCATCGGCATCTTTAACCACGTCGTCCGCCTCAATGACGTAGGCATTGCGTAAGCGCACGCGTTTACCCAGAACCAGACGTTTGTATTTCTTGTTCGCTTCCTCGCGAAAATCGTCCGCGTCGATATAAAGCTCGCGGGTGAAGGGGAGTTTACGCTCTCCGAGATCACTGCGATTTGGGTGTCCCGGCGCACTGAGGACCTCGACGCTGTCAGGCGAATAGTCGGTCAGGACCACTTTTAACGGGTTGAGCACACACATCCCACGCAGGGCGTTCTCATTCAGGTCGTCACGAATCGCAAACTCCAGCATGGCAACATCCACTACACCGTCACTGCGAGTAGTACCAATCATGTCGCAAAACTTGCGGATCGCTGCAGCTGTGTATCCGCGTCGACGCATGCCCGACACCGTCGGCATGCGTGGATCATCCCAACCTGCCACGATCCCATCATCAACCAATTGCCGAAGTTTGCGCTTGCTGGTTACCGTGTAGCTGGGATTAAGTCTGCCGAACTCATATTGCCGCGGTCGACTGGGCACTGGTAGATGCTCAATAAACCAATCGTACAACGGTCTGTGATCCTCGAATTCAAGGGTACAGATCGAATGTGTAACGCCCTCTATCGCATCCTCCTGACCATGTGCGTAGTCATAGGTCGGGTATATCACCCAATCGGTTCCAGTTTGATGGTGAGCGACTTTACGAATACGGTAGAGAATCGGGTCACGCATATTCATATTGGGTGACTGCATATCGATCTTGGCACGCAGGACCCGGGCACCCTCCGCGAATTCCCCGGCTTTCATTCGCGCCAGTAGATCCAGATTCTCCTGTACGGGCCGGTCTCGGTAAGGACTATTACGGCCCGGTTCCGTCAGGGTACCGCGATACTCTCGCGCGCCATCCGCGCTAAGGTCACAAACATAGGCATGTCCGTGCTGTACCAGGTATACGGCCCAATCGTATAGCTGCTGGAAATACGAAGACGCGTAGCGTATCTCCCCATCCCATACATAGCCTAACCAACGCACGTCCTCGGCAATTGCCTGGATGTACTCCAGACATTCTTTCTCGGGGTTAGTATCGTCAAATCTCAGGTTGCAGCGACCCCCGTTGGCCTCGGCAAGACCAAAGTTCACGCTGATAGATTTGGCATGCCCGATGTGGAGATAGCCATTGGGCTCTGGCGGAAAGCGTGTCACAACCTCACTCACCCTGCCACTGGCCAGGTCATCGCTGACGATTGCCTGCAGAAAATTACTCGCTGGTGTGTATTCCATAAAATGCGTCGCGCGGTGCCCGTCAAAAAGTCGCGTATTATAGCGACTCCGAACGCGTGCTTATAGCCAATTCATCCACCGGCCGGGGCGTATGCGTATTTATGCGCATCTTTCCAACCCAATATGTTTTACTGGAGACTAAAAGTCCGTATTATTAGCCGGCTAAATCAAGATACCTCCAAGGAAGACACCATGGTAATCATTCGCACGACATTCGGCGAAATCAAACTTGAGCTGGACGCCGAAAAGGCGCCAAAAACAGTCGCCAATTTTTTGAATTATGCCCGCGAAGGCTACTACGATGGCACCATTTTTCACCGTGTGATCGACAACTTCATGATCCAGGGTGGTGGATTTGATACCGACATGCAGCAAAAGGCCAGTGGCGACCCCATTGAAAACGAAGCAGATAATGGCCTGAAGAATGACTTTGGCACCATCGCCATGGCTCGAACCACTGATCCGCATTCCGCAACGGCACAGTTCTTTATCAACGTAAAAGATAATGATTTCCTGAATCACAGCGGGAAAAACATGCAGGGCTGGGGTTATGCCGTTTTTGGTAAGGTTACCGAAGGCACCGAGGTACTCGACAAAATTCGTGGTGTACCAACTTCCAGTCGTCGTGGACACCAGGACGTCCCCACCGATCCTGTCATTATAGAGTCAGTGGTGGTGGTTGAGGAGTAGTCTTTACGCTGGCCACTGAATGTGCCCAGCGGCTGCAAACCATCTAATCGGCTACTTTACGAGAAACGCCAGAGGGCGTCAGCCGACAGCTGGCACACCACTGTGGAATCTGAACTCAACATCAGGGGTCTCAATCAGCTTTTTTTCGTATTCGAGCAAGAGCGGTAAGCGAGCTTTAATATCGGCCTCGGTGCCGATATCCGCTGCCAATTTCAGGTAATCGTTGAAATGCCGAGCCTCCGATTTCAGTAGCGAGTAATAGAATTCGCTCAATTTATCGTCTAAGAATGGCGCCAGTGCCGCAAAGCGTTCGCACGAACGCGCTTCGATAATCGCGCCGATCAGCAACGTATCCACTAGCCGGGCAGGCTCATGTGTTCGTACCTGTTTGTGCAGCAAACCTGCATACCGCGACGCCGACAGTTGGGGATAGTCCAGGCCGCGCGCCTTCATTATCGCCAGCACCTGCTCAAAGTGACGCAGCTCTTCCCTAGCTAATCGAGAAAGTTTCAGCAACAACTTGTAGTGGGCAACATAGCGATACATAAGATTCAAGGCGGTTGCTGCCGCCTTCTTTTCACAATTAGCATGATCGATCAACAATATGTCTGGATTTTGCAGCGCCCACTCCACCCAGGCAGCAGGTGTAGGACAGCACAGGAAATCCTGTACCGCGGCCAGTCCGGGCAGCGAACTCATTGCGAGCGCTCTCGAAACAGGTCAGGACTGAGGATATAGCGCTCGTAATAGGCGTCAGAGAGGATAAAAAATTCGAGGTCGATCTGGTCGCGGAGGGCGGACAAGGGCATTCCACGGTAGGGCAAATCGACTTCAAAGCCAAAATCAGCCGTGTCGCGTATTTGTCCCGCCCCTGCCTTCAGCAGACTGAATACCCAACAATACTCGTCATGGTGCGCGACAAAACGCACTTGCTGCACTTCCAGCTGCCATTTCAGCAGGGTTGTGTCCACGACACTTAGCTTATTGCTGACGCACTGCGATAAAAAGCCTGAGAGCCGCCTATCGACAGCCTGCTTTTGCTCGAGGGTGTAGCTATTCCAATCGATAACCTCATGACTGAATCGCTTACAACCGCGGCAGACACTGTCACCGATGCCAGTGGAGCACACCCCAATACAGGGTGTTTTGACAGCGCGTTCATGCATTGCGTAGAGGAGTCCGGGTGCCGCGAATTCACGGCGAGTGTACGTTATCATCCAGATGAATGCGAGACATAAGCACTTGATTCGTTTATCTTATTTGGACTCTGCTATATACTAACCGTCCGTTTTCTCCTCTTTCAATCAGCGCGCCTGGACACCTTCCGGGCGCTATCGGCTTTGCCAAGGAGCTCAACTGTGCTTAAAGCATATCGCGAACATGTGGCCGAACGGGCCGCACAAAATATTCCCCCAAAACCGCTTAAAGCTGAACAGGTGGTGGAGTTAGTGGAACTCCTGAAAAATCCTCCCACCGGCGAAGAGGAATTTGTGCTTGAACTGATTACCAACCGTGTGCCGCCAGGGGTGGATGAGGCAGCGTATGTCAAAGCAGGTTTCCTGGCCGCAATCGTGAAAGGCGAGTCAACGAGTCCGTTGATCGACAAAGCCACCGCAGTAAAGCTGCTGGGTAACATGCACGGCGGTTACAACATCGAATCGCTGGTCAGTCTGCTCCCGGATGAGCAGCTCGGCGCAGCTGCGGCAAAGGAGCTAAAACACACCCTACTCGTATTTGAGGCTTTTCATGATGTGGCTGAGCTCGCCAAATCGGGAAATAAAAATGCGCAGGACGTATTGCAGTCCTGGGCTGACGGTGAGTGGTTTACCAGTCAGCCTGAAGTACCGGAGTCCATCAAAGTCTCCGTATTCAAGGTTACAGGTGAAACCAACACCGACGATCTCTCTCCGGCCCCAGACGCCTGGTCTCGCCCTGATATTCCGCTGCACGCACTGGCAATGTATAAAATGACGAGGGATGGACTGCAGCCCGAAGAGCATGGAGCAATCGGACCTATGAAGCAGATCAAGGAACTGCAGGACCGCGGATTGCCTGTCGCACTGGTTGGCGATGTAGTAGGTACGGGCTCATCACGCAAATCAGCGACCAACTCGGTACTGTGGTATTTCGGCCAGGATATGGACGGCGTGCCCAATAAAAGGAGTGGTGGCATCTGCATCGGCGGCAATGTTGCGCCAATTTTTTACAACACAATGGAAGACGCTGGTGCTCTGGTTTTTGAGGCTCCGGTAGACAAGCTAGGCATGGGCGATGTCATAGAGGTTCGGCCCTACGACGGTAAAATACTCTCTGAGTCTGGCGAAGTGTTGAGCGAATTCACGCTAAAGTCCGACGTGCTACTCGATGAAGTGCGGGCTGGAGGTCGGATCAATTTGATAATCGGCCGCGGCCTTACAACAAGAGCGCGCGAATCACTGGGCCTACCGACCTCGACATTATTTCGCAAACCGGAACAGCCTGGCGATACCGGCAAAGGCTTTACTCTCGCACAAAAAATGGTGGGCAGAGCCTGCGGTACCGATGGCATTCGACCTGGCACCTACTGTGAGCCACGCATGACGACTGTGGGCTCTCAGGATACTACCGGTCCAATGACGCGTGACGAACTCAAAGACCTGGCGTGTCTTGGATTCTCCGCCGACCTGACTATGCAATCTTTCTGTCACACTGCGGCATATCCCAAACCAGTCGATATTGAAACACAACACACACTACCCGACTTCATCATGACACGGGGCGGCGTCTCGCTGCGCCCTGGTGACGGCATTATTCACTCCTGGCTCAACCGCATGTTGCTCCCCGACACAGTGGGAACCGGCGGCGATTCACACACTCGTTTCCCAATGGGAATTTCTTTCCCTGCCGGTTCAGGACTGGTGGCCTTTGCCGCTGCTACCGGGGTAATGCCACTCGATATGCCCGAATCAGTACTTGTGCGCTTTAAAGGAAAGATGCAACCAGGCATTACCTTGCGCGACCTCGTTCATGCAATTCCCTACTACGCTATCGCCCAGGGTTTGTTGACGGTTGACAAAAAAGGAAAGAAAAATATTTTCTCTGGACGGATCCTCGAAATCGAAGGACTAGGCGATCTTACAGTTGAGCAGGCATTTGAATTGTCGGACGCGTCCGCGGAACGATCAGCTGCTGGTTGCACCATCGCACTCAACGAGAGTACGGTGTCAGAGTATCTGCGCTCCAATATTGTATTGCTTCGCTCGATGATCGCTGAGGGTTACGGTGACAAACGCACACTCGAACGTCGCGCCCGCAAAATGGAAGAGTGGCTGGCGAATCCCAGTCTGATGAAGGCCGACGATGACGCCGAGTATAGGGCAATTATTGAGATTGATCTGGCTGAAGTCACAGAACCGATTGTATGCGCACCTAACGACCCGGACGATGCTCGTCTGCTGTCACAGGTCGCTGGAGACACAGTTGACGAAGTGTTCATTGGCAGCTGCATGACCAACATCGGTCACTTTCGCGCGGCGGGTAAACTACTGCAGCAGCACAAAGGCACTATCTCCACACGTATGTGGATCGTACCCCCCACACGTATGGATGAACACCAACTGATGGAGGAAGGCTACTACAACATCTTCGGAGCAGCGGGCGCGCGTACCGAAATGCCTGGTTGCTCTCTGTGCATGGGCAACCAGGCCCGTGTCGCTGCCAACTCTACTGTGCTATCGACGTCCACACGTAACTTCCCTAATCGTCTTGGCGATGGCGCAAATGTCTATCTGACATCTGCAGAACTGGCCTCGGTAGGGGCCATTCTCGGCAGGTTACCGACTCCGGCAGAATATATGGCGTACGCTAAGAATATCGACTCGATGGCTGACGACATCTACCGCTACCTTAACTTCGACCAGATAGCACAGTTCCAAAAAAGCGCAGAAGAAGGCGCGCGTATCGCTGCGGTTGAAATTCAGGAATTGCGGGCCTCCTAGGACGCTCTACACAGTGCCCAAAGACCCCGCACTAGCGGGGTTTTTCGTTTCAGAAAGTTGTACCCTGATCTATCTGCCCCATTCCCTTGCGTCTATCAGGTTTGAACCCGCGTACTGCGCGTGCAAACTCACGCATCCATCTTGCACGATTTTTTTCGAATGCCGACTCCTGTACATACGCCAACTGTTGATACAGCCCGGAAATAAGGCGCAGTTCATGCGCGCAGCCCGGTAGCGACTGCTCGGCTCGGAGCGCGAACTCTCCAGGAGGTTCACCCGCGGCTCTGGTCAATCCCACGCGTTTCAAACGCTCACAGAATATACGGTATTGTTTATCTAGCGGACTGCCAGGATTTGTATCTCTGCGGTACAGCAGTGAAATAGCGATCGGTATCAGTACAAGAGCCCAACTTCCAATTAATAATGCAGCGAAAAGGCGCGTACTAATTTCTCCGAACACGTTGTGTAACAAATCAAACTGGCGGTTGCTATCAAAATTAACTACCCAACTCTGCCACCTGTAGGTGAGTGCGTCATAACGCAAACGCAGTTGATTTAGCAACGGTATATTCCTGTAGCGCAGCGGAGAAAGTGGCGTTGATGCAAGGAAGCTGCCTTCAGACGCCATAGCCTCTTCCAATCCATACTCAATGCGCTGCGGCGCAACCGCCGCTGTAGGGTCGAACCGAACCCAACCTCGGTTCGCTATCCATACCTCAGCCCAGGCATGTGCATCAAACTGATGGACTATCACGGTTTTGTTTACCGGGTTGATCTCACCACCCTGATAACCGGCGACGACTCTGGCAGGTACGCCTGCCACACGCATCATGAATACAAAAGCTGAGGCGAAATGCTCACAAAATCCACGACGAGACTCGAACATGAACTGATCGATCTGGTCTTGCCCACGAAGTACACCGGGGCGCAGAGTGTAGACAAATGGATCGCGATTAAACTTTGCAAGCACCACGTCCACAAATGCTTCATCGGTATCCACACCTGCTCGCAGCGCTTTGGCCAGTTCCCGTGTCCTGGGGTTACCCGTGGGTGGCAGCTTGGTTTCGGTTTTGCGCCGCCAATCTGAAAGCTGCTCATCGACTACCATGTCGATCCACGAGGTGGCGCTGTACATGTATTCTGATTCCAGAGGTCCTGGGGAAAACAGACGGAAATCTGATGATTGCATAACGCCCGGCGTATGCGACTGGACGTAATGCAGCCCATACAGCCAGTTTTGCTGGGTGGGCTCCATAATAATACTGTAGCTGGTTCGCGCGCCGGTAGGCGTTATCCTTGCGGGACGCTGCTCCGCTATAGGCACATCGTAGTAGCCCAGACCTGACCAGACACCCTGCTCCAGCCGGTTGAATACCAGACCACGCCAGTATAAATCTGACTTGGGCGGTATCTTCCCATCAAACTTCACGCGGAAGGCAACATCAGCAGACTGGCTGAGACTGGCAACGTCTCCGGGTTTCATGAAATCGCTCATTCCGGTTTTGGCAGTATGCGTCTTGATAGGCACATTCCACAGCGGACCGAAGCGGGGGAACACAAAAAATAGCACCAACATCAGCGGTACTGCCTGCAATAACATGACGCCCGCGAGCCGAATAGTGCTTCTGTTGAATTGGTGTTGACCCGGTTGATGGAGCGCCACTAACGCGGTTGTGACGAGCAGCACAGTTAACATCGAGTAGATGGTAATCAGCAGGTCCTGGCTGAACAGGAACTCTGTAATGCAGATAAAATAACCTAGAAACAGCAGTACATAAGCATCCTTGCGTTGCGATAGCTCAGTCAATTTCAGCGCGAATGCGGTAAGTAGTAACGCAACCGTAGGTTCCAGACCCACCATCGTGCCGTAGCTGGCATAGATGCCAATAAAGCCACTTATCGTTATCGCGACTTTCACCCATCGACCAGGAAAGGACCAACGCCCGCGATGAACCTGTAAACGCCAGATCACGCTTATCACATAGACCGCCAGCACCCACACCGGGAGCCGCGCCGCGTGGGGCGCAACCAATGCAAACAGGCTGATGATTATCCACATCAAGGCATTGCGCGGCACCTGTTGCAATACATTCATGGCTTGGCCTGCGGTTGACCGAACAGTGCGAGTTCCTTGAGCACCAAATCTCGATGTTTCTCACCCAAATCCGGCGCAATCACACGGCCGGGCAAACGCAGCCCATATTCCTCGCGGCGATTGTCAAACTCCAGCACCCAGTAGCACAGGTGCGACAGTCGCTGTTCCGTACCCATACCTGGAAACAGTTCCCAATCCAACCAGATACTGCGGTCTGCGTAAGCTGTGTACTGCTTGGTTTGAACGCCCTGCCCCTTGGCCATACCCTTCCAGTGCACCTGCCTGAGCGAATCACCGCGGCGATAGTCGCGGAAACCGTAGAAATCATCATTGCCCAGTACCATCGCTGCAGCGCCGTCAGGTGTGTCCGAGGCCAGACCAGGTAATTCGAGTGACGCCAGCGGACGCGGATAAACCAAGGCCAGTAAATCCAGGTCGACCCATGTCCAGCAGCGCAGCAGGCCTAGCGGATACGTAGACTGCAATAACAAACGGCCGGGATGGAACCAACCGCGTTTATCGACAGGCATGTGCAGTTGCACAACAACACTGTCCTGTTCCACCAGGTTAACCAGTGCTTCGCTACTGGTAGGCCATTTAACAAACAATCCGTAGTGATCACGTTGCTTACTACGCTCAATCATGAGGTGAAATTCAGACTGCTGACCAGGGAATGCCGGCTGCGCGCGCAAAGCTCTTATGGTAAGTCCTGACAAATTGGCATAGGTGTGTAGCGTAGCGACAACAAACAGGGTTGCCAGCAGGAAGGTTAACGCGTAGCTGAGATTGTTTTCGAAATTGATTGCTGCCACCAACATCACCAGCAAACTGCAACCAAAGAAAAAGCCCGCTCGACTTGGAAATATGAAGATGCGGCGCTGATCCAGGGTGACTTCCCGCGCCGGAGGAATTCGCCGGTTAACCCACTGGCGAAAACGCGATTGCAGGCGATTTCCAATACCCGTAGCTTGCTGCGTTGATCTGATGTCCACGACGTTCTCTGAGTCCGCCGATCAGGGACCGATTACGTCCACGTCGCGCAGCAGCAAATCCACCAGAGCGTCGCCGTCACCGGCATACTCGCTACTGGGCACCAAACGGTGGGATGCAACAGCAGGCAAAACTATTTGCACATCCTCAGGCACCACGTGTCCCCGGTTGTTCATCGCCGCCCAGGTTTTGGCGCAGTCGAGAAGGGCCAACGCTCCGCGTGGCGAAAGACCTACCTCGAACTCAGGAGACTGACGCGTGTAGGCGACCAGGCGTTGCAAATAATCCAACAAATTCTCCGACGCATGTACTTTGCTGACTGCAATACGAATTGCCTCCAATTGCCCAAGGTCAATGCACTGTCGCGGGTTCTTTATCTCAAGGGCTGCACTGTGGCGGCGCTCAAACATCTGCCGCTCCGCCAGCGGATGCGGATAACCCAATTCAAGTCGCATCAGGAAACGGTCCAGCTGCGATTCCGGAAGTGGATATGTGCCAGATTGATGTACTGGGTTCTGGGTGGCAATTACAAAAAAAGGTTGCGGCAACGGTCGGGTCTCGCCCTCAACGGTTACCTGCCCCTCTGCCATTGCTTCCAACAGTGCGCTCTGCGTTCGTGGCGTGGTTCTATTGATCTCGTCTGCAAGTAACAGCTGGGTAAAAATGGGACCGGGATGAAAATTGAACGTGCCTCCTGCTGCATCGAATACCGAAACGCCAAGTATGTCTGCCGGCAGCAAGTCGCTGGTAAACTGCACTCGCTTCCAGGAAAGTCCGAGAACAGCGGCAAGCGCGTGTGATAAAGTCGTTTTGCCCATGCCGGGCAAATCTTCGATCAACAAATGTCCTCGAGCAAACAGGCAGCACAAAGCGAGCCTGATCTGGGGTTCCTTTCCCAGAAGTATGCCCCCTACTTCCTGAACAGCAGAATCAATTACGCCCTGTAGTTGCATCTTGGTGCCCCGACTATCGGCTATTCTAATGTCAACAGATACCGGAAAATCCCCGGCGCATATCCGTCTTCAAATCTTCAATGTTTTCCAGCCCTGCCGCTATGCGTATAAGGCTATCGAGTATCCCGGCTTCTTGACGTTGCTGCGGGCTCAGACGACCATGTGTGGTCGTCGCCGGGTGCACTATCGTCGTCTTGGCGTCACCGAGATTGGCAGTAAGCGACATCAGTCGCGTCGCATCGATAAACTGCCAAGCCTGTTCCCGACCGCCTTTTACCAAAAACGAAAGTACGCCGCCGTAGGCACTTTGCTGGCGAGTAGCAAGCGCGTGACCCGGATGATCGTCAAGCCCGGCGTAATACACTCTCTCGACCGCAGGCTGTTCCTGCAACCACCTGGCTAATTCCAGCGCATTACGGCTGTGGGCTTCCATACGTAAGCGCAGTGTTTCCAGCCCCTTCAGGAATATCCAGGCGTTGAAGGCGCTCATCGTAGGCCCGCAGGTGCGCAGGAAAGTGAGGACCTCGTTCATGTGTTCTTTTTTTCCTAGCACCGCGCCGCCAACGCATCGGCCCTGCCCGTCCAGATACTTAGTGGCAGAGTGCACCACAATATCCGCACCCAGTGCTAAAGGCCGTTGTAGCGCGGGAGTACAAAAACAATTGTCGACAACCAGCAGGCAGTTATTGTCCTTCGCAAGCTTTGACATTGCGGCCAGGTCAGCAACTTCGCACAACGGGTTCGAAGGTGTTTCAAGAAACAACATCGCCGTATTCGGGCGTATCGCTGCTTGCCATGCAGCAATATCCAACAGCGGAATAAAGCTGACTTCCACGCCAAATTTACCCAGATATTTACTGAACAGGTTGACCGTCGTGCCAAACACATCGCGCGAGCAGATCACATGGTCACCCGATTTTAACAGCGCCATGCAAGTACTGAGTATTGCCGCCATGCCCGAGGCAGTTGCAACCGCGGCTTCCGCTCCCTCCAGCGCCGCCAAACGCTCTTCAAAAGAGCGTACCGTTGGATTGGTATATCGGGAATAAACATTGCCAGGAGAATCGCCGGAAAATCGCGCTGCGGCTTGCGCAGCACTCTCGAATACATAACTGGATGTAGCAAAAATTGGTTCAGCGTGCTCACCCTCGTGGGTCCGATGAATTCCACTGCGAATCGCAAGCGTATCGAGGTGTGCACCCAGCAGTGGGTCGTAATCACTCATGACTAAGCGTCCTAGGCATTGTTATGCAGACCGACCATTGCGCCTTCTGACTGGGATCCCACGCGCTGCTCAGTCTGCGCTTCATCGTTGCGCAGTAGTTCTATACGATCAAGGTAATTTTGATCGATATCGCCGGTAATATATTCACCATTGAATACTGAGCAATCAAAACCGTCGACCATCGGATTTCCCTCCAACGAACAGCGGATCAAGTCATCAAGATCCTGGTAAACCAGCCAATCAGCACCGATCAATTCGCACACCTCTTCAACACTGCGATTGTGTGCGATCAACTCAGATGCAGACGGCATATCGATCCCGTACACATTGGGATAGCGCACCGGAGGAGCCGCTGATGCGAAATACACATTTGCAGCTCCCGCTTCCCGCGCCATCTCGATGATCTGCCGACAGGTAGTCCCGCGAACGATGGAGTCGTCGACGAGCATGACGTTCTTCCCTGAAAACTCCAGCGGTACCGGATTCAATTTCTGCCTTACGGATTTTCTGCGGGCACTTTGTCCGGGCATGATGAAGGTTCTGCCGATATAACGGTTTTTCATCAATCCTTCGCGAAATTTTATATCCAGTTCGTAGGCCATGGACTGCGCAGCAGTTCGGCTGGTATCCGGAATCGGAATGATTACGTCAATATCCAGGTCTGGACGCAGCCGACGTATTTTCTTGGCTAGGGTTTCACCCTGGCGCATCCGCGTTTTATAGATGGAGATTCCATCCATTAAGGAGTCGGGGCGCGCAAAATACACATGCTCAAAAATACACGGTCGCAGTTGCGCCCCTGGAGCACAACGCTTGCGATGCAACTGCCCATGTTGATCGATAAATATTGCTTCGCCCGGTGCTACATCATCGAGCAGGGTGAAACCCAAAACATCAAGCGCCACACTCTCCGAGGCAATCATATACTCCTGACCACCGGCAGTACTGCGCGTACCAATTACCAACGGGCGGATACCCCAGGGATCGCGAAAGCCGAAAACCCCGTAATTGACCAGCAGACCGACCACTGCATAGCCGCCGCGACAGCGTCTATGCACTGCCTCAACGGCAGTAAAAATGTCGTTGGCACCGGGATTGAGCTTGCCCTGCGTTTGCATCTCGTGCGCGAATATATTGAGCAATACCTCCGAATCTGAATCCGTATTCAAGTGACGCAGGTCGTCCTGGAACAGCTCTTTTGCCAGTTGTTCCGAATTTGTCAGATTTCCGTTGTGGGCCAGCGCGATTCCGTAGGGCGAGTTAACATAAAACGGTTGTGCCAGAGCAGTACCGGAGCTGCCGGCTGTAGGATAACGAACGTGTCCAATGCCCATTGTGCCGCGCAAGCGCTGCATATGATCCTGGCGAAATACGTCTCGTACCAGCCCCTCACCCTTGCGCTGACTGAAACGGCCTCCGCCGCAGGTAACGATACCGGCTGCGTCCTGTCCGCGGTGCTGAAGAACAGTCAGGGCGTCATAAATTTCCGGAGCGACATCGGATTTTGCTACCATCCCTACCAGGCCACACATTCAGTACCCACCTCGCTGCACAGTCAGTTTGAAATTCCCGGGCTATGTCCGGACTGATATCTGGAAAAAAGCACTTGCACCCACTGCCCGACCATATCTATATGCGGCATCAACTGCGCCTGATCCAGCCATACGAGATTCTGCGGTGGAGCCAGTTGCTTCAGCAAATACACCACGACAAGAACGACAATGATACCGCGTGCGAAACCGAATGCGGTACCAAGCAGTCTATCCAGCAGGGTGAGACCGGTAACGCGAACGACCTGCGCGCTCATCTTGGCGAGTATACCTGCCATCACCAGCGTAGCGACAAACAATAGTGCGTAAGCCACCACGTACCGACCGGTAATATTGACGATCCACTGAGCCAGAAGGGATGCCATTTCTCCTACAAATAAATTGGCGACAATGAATGCCGCGATCCATCCGGCGAGAGAGACAGCTTCGCGGACAAACCCGCGCCACAAGCTGACCAGTACTGATAAGCCTATAGTGACGATAATGGCCCAGTCTGCGGCATTAAATTGCAGCCAATCGATCACTGGAAGTTAACCTTTCTCGGGCTGCATCAGGGTAGATACCGCACGATCAGGCTGGTGACACCAAACTCGGCATTAATACGCGATTGTATGCGTTCCAACTCTGCTCGCTCCATCTTCGGACCAACACAGACGCGATACAGTCGATTGCCACCGCTGGAAACGGACGTGATGTATGCCTTTTGCTCCATTGCGAGAAGCCGGGAACGCAATTTTTCTGCTTTCTCAGCGCTACTTACGGTCGCCACCTGCAAGGTCCAGGCCAATGGAACGCCGTTGGCATCCATCGAAAGAGGCTGCGGGGACTCCGATCTGGCCTGACGCGAGTCGACCTGCGCCGCTACGGCAGACTGCTGCGCTGGCGCAGTCACCGGTTCGGAATCGGGATCGTCTGCTGGCTCCTCACTGGATGCGAACTGATCGCCGACCTCTTCGGGTGTCTCGATGGCCAGTTCAGGCGATGCTCGCAACCCTGTCGCATCGGGTCCCGCAATCGTTTCAGTCGCCACTGCCGGTGGCGGCGGGAATTTTTGCTGATCAAGCGCAGTCTTGTTCTCTGGCTGCACAAATATTATGGGCCAGAACACCACCCCCAGTGCGAGCAGAATGAGCGCGCCCACCAATCGTTGCTTGAGGATATCGTTCACTTACAGAGCCTCATGCGTCATGTCGTCCTTATTGAGCAGCGTGAGTACACCCGCCACTGTATAAAATGAACCGAAAATAACCAGCCGGTCGCCTGTCACCATGATGCCCTGCGCACGCCGCAAGGCCTGACGCAGGTTTTTGCTGATACTGATCATGCGTTGTCCGGCGGCAGTGAGCAATCCCGCCACCATGCTGGCAGCGGCTGCGCGCTGGTTACCCGGTTGATCGGCGAGGAACCATGCATCAAAACGGTCGGCCGCTGCACTAACGATACTCTCTATATCCTTATCTGACATCACTGAAAAAAGGCATAATGTCTTTCCTTTACAAGGAGATATAACTAGATATTCAAGTAACTTATTAACTGAAGCCGGGTTGTGCGCTACGTCCAATACGTACTCGCAGTCCCCTATTTTCCGTATTTGTCGACGCCCTGCCAGCGCAGACTTGGCTAAGGCGCGATGAAGTACCTCCTCACTGTACTGTATGTCCAGTAATAACGCTGCCTGTAACGCCGCAGCGATATTTTCAGGCAGAAGCGCGCCACGGTGAACAGGCGGTAGTTCGCGCTGTCGTCCATCGCCCTCCTGTAACTGCCCCTGCCACTCATCTCCGGTCACGGCGACACTAAATTCATGCCCAAGGCGATAAACCGGCTGCGCACCCACTGCGATAATGCTCTCCATCAACTCCGGCGGTGGGTCCGGCTCGGCAATCACAACTGGCCTTGCATTTCGGACTATTCCGGCTTTCTCACGTGCGATTTGCCCGCGCGTTTCACCCAACCAATCCTGGTGATCGAGATCGATACTGGTAATAACCGAAACCGTGGAGTCGACAATATTAACCGCATCCAAACGCCCTCCGAGCCCTACCTCCAGAACTATGATGTCGAGCGCATTTTCCTTAAAAATGAGGAGCGCAGCCAGCGTTGCAAATTCGAAGTAGGTGAGTGAGATACCTTGCCTTGCTTGATCAATTGCTGCAAACGCATCAACGATCTGCTTATCCGAAGCATCAGCTGCATTTACTCGAATCCGCTCATTGAAATGTAGTAGATGTGGTGACGTGAATGCCCCGACGCGATACCCCGCTTCAGTGAGCAATGCTTCCAATACTGCGACGGTAGAACCCTTGCCGTTGGTGCCTGCCACAGTCACAACACGGTGGGACACTGGCAGCAAATCCAGTTGCTGCGCGACTGTGCGCACACGCTCTAGGCCCAATTCAATGTCCCTGGGGTGGAGCGTCTCAAGTCTGCGCAGCCATTGCTCCAGCGATGTGTTACTCATCCCCTGCTGCGACCGCCTCCGCAGCGTTGTCGTCGTGCTGGTCATCCGTGCTTTCGGGCGCTGTCGGAGCCAGAGGGCGTCCAGTCAGCTTGGACAAGAGGCGCGCAATGGTGTCCCGCATTTCGGTTCGATGCACAATCATATCGATAGCACCGTGCTCTAGAAGAAACTCGCTGCGCTGAAAACCTTTTGGCAGTTTCTGTCGAATTGTCTGCTCGATGATATTGGGCCCTGCAAAACCCGCTCGGGCATCTGGCTCCGCGATATTAATATCACCGAGCAGCGCCAGCGAAGCGGAAACGCCGCCGTAAATGGGATCAGTCATAACCGAAACATAGGGTACTCGCGCGAGCCGCATGCGTTCAATCACCGCGCTGGTCTTGGCCATTTGCATCAATGAGATCAGGGCTTCCTGCATGCGTGCGCCGCCTGATGCGGAAAAACACACCAGAGGAATGTTCTCCTCAATCGCCAGCTGAGCGGCGCGTGCAAATTTTTCCCCCACTGCGTAGCCCATGGAACCGCCGTGAAACTCAAACTCGAAGGCCACCGCAATCAGCGGTAAGCCGCGCAGAGCGCCGCGCATCGCAATTAGCGCATCCTTTTCCCCGGTAGTTTTTTGAGCTGCACTCAGTCGATCACGGTAGCGTTTTTTATCCTTGAATTTAAGACGATCAACAGGCTCGATCTCAGAAAGGATTTCCTCGCGTTGGTCTGGATCAAGAAATCGCGCAAGGCGTTTGCGAGCACCAATGCGCATATGATGATCACACTTGGGGCATACATCCTCGTTCCGCTCAACATCAGGTCGGTAGAGTACGGCATCACACTTGACGCACTTCTTCCACAGACCCTCGGGTACAGTGCTGGAACTATTTCGACCGGATTCGCTGCGCACACCGGCCGGAAGAATCTTGTCAATCCAGCTCATGCTGTTCCTCACCATCCCGTAGAGGGTGACATTATAAACGCGGTGCGGCTCAACTAGGAAGCCGCGTTGTCGATGCCTTCGCGAATCTGACACAACAACTGTGCGGCAGCGTCAATTGCTGCGTCCACCTTGCCACCCTGGTCAATAACCTTGGCCATCGCGTCAATTAGAGCGCTGCCAACGACAACACCGTCGGCTACGACAGCTACAGCCCGCGCCGAAACAGCATCCTTGATACCGAACCCTACCGCGACGGGCAATTGACTGTACTGACGAATAGCTGCGACGCGATCGGCTACCTCACCCGTATCAAGATGGCCCGCACCCGTGACACCCTTGAGTGACACGTAATAAATGAAACCACTGGCGCGCTCGGCAATACGCTCGATGCGTTTCACAGGGGTGGTCGGCGCCACCAGAAAGATATTGTCCAGACCAACGCGCTTAAGCTCACTATTGATATCGTCAACTTCTTCCGGGGGGATATCTACCGTTAGCAGGCCGTCCAGACCAACGGCTGCAGCTGCATCGGCAAAGTGGGCATAACCCATGCGCATAACCGGGTTGGCATAGCCCATCAGTAACACCGGGGTTGCGGTATCAGTCTGGCGAAACGCTCGCACCAACTCGAGGACTTTGGACAGTGTGGTGCCGTTGGCAAGGGCGCGTTCATGCCCCAACTGAATCACCGGACCTTCTGCCATTGGATCGGAGAAGGGCACGCCCAGCTCAATAATGTCGGCACCGGCTGCAACGAGACGGTGCATCAGCGGCACAGTGACTTCCTGCGTGGGATCACCCGCGACAATATAGGGAATCAGGGCAGTGCGACCCTCTTTTGCCAGTTGCTGGAAACGTCCTGCAATACGACTCACTACATATTCTCCAGAACTATCATTTAGAATTCGATACCGTCGAGTTCGGCGACCGTATGGATATCTTTGTCACCGCGCCCCGACAAATTGACGATAATCGTTTGCTTCGGACTCATCTGTGCGGCCAGCGTCTGCGCGTAAGCCAGCGCATGACTACTCTCCAGGGCCGGCATGATGCCCTCAATCCGAGTCAGCGTATGAAACGCTCGCAGTGCCTCGTCGTCGTTAGCAACCACGTAATTCACCCGGCCGATGTCCTTCAACCATGCGTGCTCAGGACCCACACCCGGATAATCCAAACCGGCAGAGATAGAGTGGGTGTGCATTATCTGCCCGTCGCTGTCCTGCATCAGGTAGGTACGATTACCATGCAGCACTCCGGGTGTGCCTGCATTAAGCGGCGCAGCATGCTGATTGGTGGACAAACCATGACCGCCCGCCTCCACACCATACATGGCAACACTTTCGTCCTCCAGAAATGGGTGAAACAGGCCTATGGCATTGGAGCCACCGCCCACACAGGCCACCAACGCGTCCGGCAGTCGACCAGTCTGCTCCAGTGCCTGTACGCGTGCCTCGCGCCCAATGACACACTGGAAATCACGCACCAGAAGCGGATATGGGTGGGGTCCGGCAACAGTGCCGATGATGTAGAACGTGTCGTCGACGTTGGTTACCCAGTCACGCATCGCCTCGTTCATTGCATCCTTGAGTGTACGGGACCCTGATGTCACAGAAATGACTTCAGCGCCGAGCAACTTCATACGGTACACATTCAGGGCCTGCCGACGAATATCTTCCTCGCCCATGAACACCTGACACTCCAGACCTAATCGTGCAGCAATAGTCGCTGTAGCAACCCCGTGCTGCCCGGCGCCGGTCTCGGCGATAACGCGCTTTTTACCCATGTGCTTGGCCAATAACGCCTGACCAATTGTGTTATTAACCTTGTGGGCGCCGGTGTGGTTGAGATCCTCGCGCTTGAGGTAAATACGCGCACCGCCAATTTTATCCGACCACCGCACCGCCTCGTACAAAGGTGACGGTCGACCGACATAATGCTTAAGGTCCGCATCGAGTTCCCGCTGGAACTGCTCGTCAGTGGACAACTGGTGATAGACTGCCTCCAACTCGTCCAAGGCAGCCATCAGAGTCTCGGAGACATACTGCCCCCCGTAGACACCAAACCTCCCGTGCGCATCCGGCACAGCGGCGTAAAACTCCTTGTTCTTGCTACTCGACATTAACTACTCCGTACACCTGATCATCGGCGGCTCGCACCGCTGCTATAAACTGCTGGATCTTCTGCGCATCCTTGATTCCGGGTGCGCTCTCGACTCCGCCACTCACATCCACCGCAGCCGGCCGTAGCATCCTGATGGCGTCGCCGACATTCCCCTCGTGCAATCCACCGGCCAGCACGAACGGCAGCGGCAGGCTGCCTGGCGTCAGGTTCCAGTCAAAGGATTTGCCGGTTCCGCCGGGCAGGTCTTCCTGCCAGGTATCTAACAATACCGCCCGTGCGCGGTGGTAAGCTGCGCAGTTGCTCGTAATATCCAGTTCGGGTTTCACTCGCAGCGCCTTGATCCACGGTCGACCAAACTGCTGGCAAAAGGCCGGCGGCTCATCACCGTGGAACTGCAGGACATCTATTGGCACAACACTGAGTGTACGCTCAATACTCGCTGCCGGTTCATCGACAAATAATGCAACCACACTCACGAACGGCGGAACAACCGCCACAATGTCCAAGGCCTGTTCAATACTTACCGCGCGCGGACTACGGCTGTAAAAAACCAGCCCAATCGCATCTGCTCCGCTATCGGCTGCAGCACAGGCGTCCGCTTGCCTGGTGATCCCGCATATCTTTATACGCGTACTGGCCATCTCGCTGAGGCACCCTAAAAATAAGGGGCGCATGATAGCAGATCGTTCGCAATACTGTCTTTACAAGACATCGGCTATTAAGGTTTGGTGCCTACGAGTATCGGACCATAGGGCGTCGCTGGTAAGCCGAAGCTCTCAGGATAGCGCACATCGACCAGATACAATCCTGCTGCTGGCGCAGTCTCCGCCGCGACTGTGCGATCCCGGCCAAACAGCAACTCCTCAATCCAGTCAACCGATCTGCGCTGATCGCCGACCGCCAGCAGGGCTCCGGCAATATTCCTGACCATATGATGCAGGAACGCGTTGGCTGTGATCTCGAGGATAACCAGTTCTCCGCGCCGGCCAACAGACACAGCTTCGACATGACGCATCGGCGTGCGCGACTGACAAGACGCAGCACGGAAGGCACTGAAATCGCGCTCGCCCAACAGCGATTGTCCGGCGCTGTGCATCAACCGGGCATCCAGCGGGGAACGATGCCAGGTAACCTGCTCGCGCAGTAGCGCAGGTCGGATAGGTGTGTTGGCGATCACGTAGCGATAGCAACGGGCTTGCGCTGAAAAACGGGCGTGAAACTGTTCACTCACCGGAATGGCCCAGTGCAAACGAATCGCGTATGGCAGGTTCGAGTTGCCTCCGATGACCCACGCCTTACAGCTGCGGGTAGCGGGCGTATCAAAATGAATCACTTGGGAGAATGCGTGCACACCGCTGTCAGTGCGACCCGCGCAATGCACCCTGACAGGTGCATTGGCAACAGCAGACAAAGCCAGTTCCAATTGGTCCTGTACGGTTACCGTGCCGGAGTGTGGCTGTGACTGCCAGCCGTTGTAGTGACTGCCATCGTACTCAACACGACAAGCCAGCCGAGCACCCTGGGGTATAGGGTCAGCGGAAAATAGCCTATCCGCCAATGCGATCTAGCAGAGCACGCGCCTCAGCTTTGAGTTCTTCGCTGCCATCCGCTACGACCTCGTCAAGAATTTGCCGGGCACCGTCGTCGTCACCCATATCAAGATAGGCACGCGCAAGATCCAATTTGGTTGACAGGCCATTGCTGTCTGCAGCAATCACCAGTTCCTCATCATCAAGGTTTTCGGCATGGCCTGCGGCAAAGTCACCGGAAAGATCCAGGTCGTCGTCTACTGCCGCGTCGTCTTGTCCTTCAATTTCGAGACCGCTGAAATCGTCTTCCAGCGCCTCGCCGGCGTCGAAGTTAGTAGAGAAAGGATTGGGTGTTAGTCCTGGGCCGCCGCCAGCAGGTTTGCTGGGAACTTCGACTTCAGCGGCAGGCTCAACTTCCTCGTCTGAACGCAAGCCTTCCATCAAGGATTCAGCGCGGGAGATGCTGTCGGGGTCACCTAATTCCTGTATTTTCCTGAGCTGCGCCGTGGCGGCAACACGGTTGTTGAGCTCTGTGTAGATTTCCAGCAGCTTCAGTCGATAAACAGGGTTGCCAGGTTCATTGGCAAGTGCGTTATTGAGCAAATCTACTGCCTGTGGATGGCGTCCGTACGCTATATAAATATCGGCCTCGGCGAGTGCATCAGCCGCATCGACATCGGAGGCGTACTCATCATGTTTGTGCTCACCATACCCACGATTGTTCCGCTTGGACTCTACTGTTTTGGCTTCAGGCACTTCATCGGCAGGCGTCACTAACTCGATATTCGGATCCCGCAACTGCACGTCCGAAAACACGTCGTCGCGCGGTGCTGCCTTAACTGCAGAGCCAGTTTGTTCCGGTTCCGCAGCACTGCGACGGCGTGCGAATATCACTGCAGCGATAGCCAGTACAAGCGCGCCAAGACCATAGAGCAAATAGCTTGTCCACCCCTCGCTGGAGTCAGTCGGAGGAGCTGTCTTGACTGTAGGAGACGCAGCTTTTGGAACTGGTGCCGTCGCTACCTCCGGCTCTTCCAGCGGGGTGCTTTCAGGTGTTTCAGCAATAGTTTCGCTGGCAACAGCGACCACTGTATCTGTCGTCTGGCCAGGCACTTCCTCAACAGCTTCAAGCGTCTCGGTGGAGAGTTCTGAAGGTTGCATTGCAGCACCTTCCTCGACATTGCCACCGGCATCTTTTAACGCGTCCTGCAGTGCTGCTATCTGGTCATCCTTCAGGCTAACGATGCGCTGCAATGTCTCGAGCTGTTGCTCCAACGCGGCCAGTCGCTCTTGCTTGTCGCCATCTTCACCGCTGGTAGTCGCAGCTGCAGCTGCCGACATTGTGCTGGAGGTCGTTGAAGACTCGTTTGCAGCACCCGGCGAGGAGGGTGACGATACACCCTGGTTGTCACTTACTGCAGCAACGCGCTCTTCCGGTTCTGCGGAGATACGCAAAGATGGGCCGCTGCTAGCGTAGCGCTCCTGATCGCGCCCTTCACGCCAGGCTGAGTTCTGTTCGCGCACCTCTGCCAATGCGGTAGAAAGATCAACCGAGTTAATCTCATCGGCACTCGGAAGGTAGATAATATAACCAGCTTTTATACGATTGATATTGCCGTTAATAAAGGCATCCGGGTTGAGCCGCTGAATCTCCAGCATGGTTTGGTGCACCGACGCACCAGCGGGTTTCGCCTGGCTGGCGATTTCCCACAATGTCTGGTCACGGCTGATCATGTAGCGACTGCCTGGAGTCGGTACGCTGTCTGTGGTGGCATTGTAATTTCTTTGTGGCATGGCACCCGGTGCCAGGCTGGACTCGCGAACGTCTACACTGGTGCCACTAGCGGTGACCTGCTCGTTTTTTTTTGCCGGTGCCGCACTGCGTTCAACTTCCTGCACCCTCTCGCTGGCAGAAACTACCGGGGTCGCCTGGGAGAAAACCGGAGGATCAACCAGTACCGTGTACTCGCGCAGCAAACGACCCGACGGCCAGCGCGCCTCCACCACAAAATCCAGATACGGTTCGAGAACAGGTTCTTCCGAGCGAATAACGATGCGCGCTCCGCCACGTTCATCGGAAACCACTTCGAAAGTAATATTGGTAAGGAAATAGGCTCTTTCCAGCCCGAGCTTGTCAAAATCCTCGCTGGTGGCGAGTCGAATCCTGACTTCGTCCTCGTGCAGTCCACCCATATTCAGCAGATCGACGCTGGCCCTCAGTGGCTCGTTGAGAAACGACTCAAGCTTCATATCCCCGAGGCCGAGTGCCATCAATGAACCCGCGTGGAAACAACCCAACGAGAACGCTACAGCAGCTAACTTACGAGCCATACCAGCCCCTTATTATTGTACCCGCGAATTTAAAACCGACTCCCCTGATATCGGTCACAGCTTCGGGGTGCCTCTGGTGTCACGCCTGATACTACTGCCCCCACAGGCGCTTGCTCTACCTTCCGGCAGTTGCACTTCGAGAGCAAATCGACACTTACAGCAACCCGAATAACGGCTCAAGTATCAGTGAATTACAGCCATTAATCAAGGTAGGTTGACACCAAGCTCTCGGCAATTTGCACACTATTCAGGGCGGCTCCTTTGCGCACGTTGTCCGAGACAATCCACATATTCAGCCCTCTCGGGTGCGAAATATCCTCGCGTATTCTGCCTACGAATACCGGGTCAGTCCCAGCTGCCTCGGTTACCGCTGTTGGATATCCGCCATCAGCGCGCTCGTCAACAACTGTGACTCCGGGCGCTTTCTGAAGCAAGGACCGTGCCTCTTCAACTGTAATTTTGTCGACAGTTTCGATGTGTACTGCTTCGGAGTGCCCAAAAAACACTGGTACCCGGACGCAGGTCGGATTTACCTGAATAGAGGAATCGCCAAAAATCTTGCGCGTTTCCCAAACCATCTTCATCTCCTCGCGGGTGTAACCGTTATCCTGAAATGAATCGATATGCGGCAATACATTGAAAGCGATCTGTTTCGGGTAAACCGCACATGTGATGGCCTGCCCGTTGAGCAGCTTGGCAGTCTGCCCTGCCAATTCCTCAATAGCCTCTTTACCCGTACCGGACACAGCCTGGTAGGTAGCGACATTTATCCGCTCAATACCCACGGCATCGTAGATAGGCTTCAATGCCACCAGCATTTGAATCGTTGAGCAGTTTGGATTGGCGATGATATTGCGTGCTGTATAGCCTGCCAGTGCTTCGATATTGACCTCGGGCACAATCAGCGGAACGTCTTCATCCTGGCGAAAATGCGACGTATTATCGATGACAACACAACCTGCGGCGGCCGCCTTGGGTGCGAACTCCTCACTGATACTGCCGCCCGCAGAAAAGAGGCCGATCTGCGCTTTGCTGAAATCGAATGCGTCCAGATCAGTGACACGAATTGATTTGCCTCTGAACATGATACTTTTGCCCGCGGAGCGGCTACTGGCCAATAGGTAGAGGTTGCGTACCGGAAAATTACGCTCCTCCAGCACACTGATCATAGCCTCGCCAACCGCACCAGTGGCCCCCACTACCGCTACATCAAACTCCCGGCTCATTTCCTCGCTCCCTGTAACTTTATATAGATGTCTCGATTGCTTTCCTAGCGAATGACGTCGAACAACCACGGTGACTGTTTGCGCCATGTTTGTTCAAAACTACGAATGGCATCGGCGCTTTCCAGCGTTAGTGCAATATCATCGAGGCCATTCAACAGGCAGTGCTTGCGAAACTCGTCGACGACAAAGCTCATGGTCTCGCCTGACGGCGTTTCCACCCGCTGGCTCTTGAGGTCAATAACCAGTTTGTAACCTTCTTCTTCGTACATTTCCTGAAACAGGCGATCGACCACGTGCGGCTCCAGCACAACGGGCAGAATGCCGTTCTTGAAGCAGTTGTTATAGAAAATATCGGCAAAGCTAGGCGCTATGATGCAGTGAATACCAAAGTCTTCAAGTGCCCACGGCGCGTGCTCCCGACTCGACCCACAACCGAAGTTCTCCCGGGCGAGCAGCACACTGGCGCCGCGATAACGGGCGTGGTTCAGCGCGAATTCCGGGTTGAGCGGACGTCCACTGCAGTCCTGGCCGGGCTCTCCCTGGTCCATGTAACGCACCTCATCAAACAGGTAGGGGCCAAAGCCACTGCGCTTTATGGACTTCAGAAACTGCTTTGGAATGATCAAGTCTGTATCCACGTTCGCCCGATCCATCGGAGCGACGAGTCCCTCGAGAATAGTGAAACTTTTCATTGCCCTGCTCTCCTACCAATTCCGTACATCGACAAAATGCCCGGCGACTGCCGCCGCAGCGGCCATGGCCGGGCTAACCAAATGCGTGCGACCGCCAAACCCCTGGCGCCCTTCAAAATTACGATTGGAGGTCGAGGCACAGTGCTCGCCCGCCCCCAACTTGTCCGAGTTCATCGCCAGGCACATGGAACAACCCGGCTCGCGCCACTCCAGACCGGCGTCAGTAAAGATTTTGTCCAGTCCCTCCGCCTCGGCTTGCAACTTGATCTGGCCCGAGCCGGGCACTACCAAAGCGCGCTTCACCGTTGAAGCAACTTTCCTGCCTTTCACCACTGCCGCAGCCGCACGCAGGTCTTCAATCCGTGAATTGGTGCACGACCCAATAAATATCGTATCCAGCTTGATGTCGGTGATGGCCATACCGGGCGTCAGACCCATGTACTGTAAGGCGCGATCAGCCGCATGACGTTTTTCCGCAGATTCCATGAATTCCGGATCGGGAATGATTCCATCTATCGGCAGTACCATTTCTGGCGATGTTCCCCAGGTGACCTGAGGCTTGATGTCCTCTCCGCGCAATTCAACGATGCGATCAAAATGCGCGTCGGCGTCGCTGTGCAAATCCTGCCAAGCCGCCACGGCCTGATCCCACTGCACGCCCTGCGGTGCGTAAGGCCTGCCTTTGACATACTCGATCGTGGTCTCATCAACGGCAATCAGGCCGGCGCGCGCGCCCGCTTCGATCGCCATGTTACAGATGGTCATGCGCCCTTCCATGCTCAAGCCGCGCACCACTTCGCCACCAAATTCAATTGCGTAGCCTGTGCCACCAGCAGTGCCGATTTCGCCAATAATGGCCAGCACCACGTCTTTGGCAGTAACGCCGGCCTGCAACCTACCGTCGACTCTCACCAGCAGATTTTTCATTTTCTGTTGCACCAGACACTGCGTAGCCATCACGTGCTCTACCTCGGAGGTGCCGATACCGTGAGCGAGCGCACCCAACGCACCGTGCGTAGAGGTGTGCGAATCGCCGCAGACTATAGTCATTCCTGGCAATGTGACGCCCTGCTCCGGGCCCACCACGTGTACGATCCCCTGGCGAACATCATTCACCTGGAATTCCAGTATCTGGAAATCGCGACAGTTATCATCCAGCGTCTGCACTTGCAGGCGCGATACCGGATCAATAATGCCGGCCACGCCGCCACTGCGCTCATTGCGCTCGGTCGGCACGTTGTGATCGGGGACCGCGAAATTTGCATCGACACGCCACGGCTGGCGTCCCGACAGGCGTAAACCTTCAAACGCCTGTGGCGATGTCACTTCATGAATCAATTGCCGGTCGATGTAAATCAGCGCACTGCCATCGTCGCGCTGTTCCACCAGATGGCTTTGCCACAATTTGTCGTAAAGGGTTTGTCCGCTCATAGGGCACCTCTTCAATTACTTAAGACAGTTTCGCGAGATAGGTGCAAAGTATGGGCTTGATATTTAGATAACTCAAATTTATTATTTTTATCATATGAATTCCTTTATGGAATAGATTAAATGGACACACAGAATTTGAAAGCCTTTCTGCTGGTGGCCGAAACCGGTTCATTTTCGCTGGCTGCAGAGAAATTGCACCTGACTCAACCGGCGATCAGCAAACGCGTGGCACAGTTGGAAGAACAGCTGAACGTGGCGCTGTTTGATCGCATCGGACGCACCGTCAACATGACTGAGGCTGGCCGCGCGCTGCTACCCCATGCCAGAGCGGTGCAGATGGAGTTGCAAGCAGCAGAACAGTCGGTGCGCGACCTCGCCGGTGAGGTTCAGGGACGACTGCGTCTTGCTACCAGCCATCACATCGGCCTGCACCGATTACCGCCGGTACTGAGCTATTTCAACAAGGCCTTCCCGCAGGTACAGATCGACATTGATTTTATGGATTCGGAGCAAGCATACGACCTGACCCTGCGCGGCGAAGTGGAGCTTTCTGTGGTTACTCTGGCGCCCGTGGAGGTGGCCAACGTTGTGACACTGCCAATTTGGCCCGATCCACTGGATTTCATGGTACAAAAAGGGCATGCACTGGCGCAGCGTAAAACGCTGGATCTGCAGGAACTCAGTCGGCATCCGGCCATACTGCCGGGGTTGAACACCTACACCGGGCAGATCGTCAAAAGCCTGTTTGATCGACGCGAACTCACCATTCAGATTGCCATCGCTACCAACTATCTGGAGACCATACGCATGATGGCCTCCGTCGGCCTGGGATGGACGGTGCTACCGCGTAGCATGCTCGACCCTAGCCTTGTTGTCCTGCCAGTGCGCGACGCCCGGATCGCTCGATCACTCGGCGCAGTGCATCACCAGAGTCGCAGCCTGTCGCGCGCCGCCCGTGCATTTATCGACGCGCTGGTTGCACTCGCCAACAGCACTTGAGCCGCTGCTCAACGCTGCAGTGCGCCCATATTGGCACGACCGTTCTTCCACATGCCTTCATGTTCCGGAAAGTAAAACGTGCCGCTGAATCTGGCCACTACCCCGGCGCTGCTATATATCCCACCGCTGCAAAACCCGAAGCGACGCTTGACGCTCACATGCTCTGCATCTGCGCGCACCCAGTTGCCCAAACGTGCAGCGGAAATATAATCGATACTCAAATGTACTGTGGGGCTACCGCCCGTTAACCCGCGCGCGAGATTGGCGCCTGTAGCTGCGGTGATATCCGCCAGCGTAGTCAGTACACCGCCGTGGCAGATACCCATGGTATTGCAGTGTTGCGATTGCACCACCAAACCGAAACTCGCGGCCCTCTCCACAATGCGCCGATACACTGGTTGCAGAGTGTCTGTATATCCCAGCCCTGTGGGTAAACGCTCGAACTCGGCCGGTACTTCGTCGTTACAATTATCGCTCACGCACTACCTCCTGCTAAAAAATACCCATCGAAACACCGGCTGAGAATGCCTGACCCAATTCCCTGCTCAGCTGCTCATGCCCGGGACACCATTCGCCGCGTACGATCACCGGCTCGGCGGCCGGCGAAAACGGGTAGCCTGAAAGAATGCGCTCGGCCTGACGCTGTGCACCGCGCCCATCGTTGCCTGCGCTAATCAGCAGTGAGTAAGGCAATACCAGGCCGCGAGCGATTGCAGGGTAGAAAGTGCGATCGAGGAAATCCTTCATCGTGCCACACAGCGCACCGGAATTTTCGGCCATTACCAGCAACACGCCCTGCGCTCCCGCCAGGTCTGCCGTACCGGCATCCCAAGCGCGCTGAACACACACCTTGACCTCTGGCTCCAGTGAAGCGCCGCGCCAGGCAGCCCGAGCCAACTGCGCGCAAGTGCCGCTCTGGCTGTGGTAGACAATCAGCAACGATTTCATCGGCTCTTATTCCTTGACGTCATTGGAGACGATTGGAACACAGCCCAATTTATGTGTCATGTGGTGACGCGCTTGTTCATCGCCTTAAGCAGGTGCTCTAATAGCGCCCGCCACACTATTAGGGAAAAACGCGATGCCTAAGTTGAACAAGCAATGGTTACTGAAAAAACGTCCGCAAGGCGATGTCGGGCCACAGCACTTTGAACAAGTGCAATCGCCCATGCCACAACCAGACCTGACTGCCGGACAGGTACTTCTGAAAACACTGATGCTTGGTTTCGATCCCGCTATGCGCGGTTGGTTGGACGACGAGCCCAGTTATTTGCCGCCGGTCGCTATTGGCGAACCGATGCGCGCGAGCGGTGTGGCGCAGGTGGTATTATCAGAAAATCCTGCGCTACCGATCGGCACCCTGACCCAGGGCCTGACGAACTGGCAGGAGTACAGCATCGGCGACCCTGCTGGCTTGATTCCGCCCACACCTCTGCCAGCAGGCACCCCACCCAACCTGGCGCTGAGTATTTTTGGCAGCACCAGCCTCACGGCGTATTTCGGGTTGTTGGATGTCGGCCAACCGCAGGCGGGCGAGACAGTGCTTGTTTCAGGAGCCGCAGGTGCCACCGGCTCAGTGGTCGCACAAATCGCCAGAATAAAGGGCTGCCGCGTCGTGGGTATCGCCGGAGGCAAAGAGAAATGCGAATGGCTGCGCACTGCGTGCAAACTTGAAGCAGTGATTGATTACAAAAGCGAGGGCTTGTCGGAGCGTATCGGGGAATTATGCCCCGACGGTATCGACGTGTTCTTCGACAATGTCGGCGGCGAGACACTCGAAGCGGCGATCGCACACATGGCAGATTTCGGCAGGATTGTGCTGTGCGGAGCGATATCCAGTTACAACGATAGCACCGCTAGGCCGGGCCCGAGCAACCTGATGCTACTGATCAGCCGAAGGGTGCGTATGCAGGGATTCATTGTGCTCGATTACCTGGGCAGAGCTGGCGAGGCGGTCGATGCGTTGACCGGCTGGGTAATGAATGGCGAGCTGGCATGGCGCGAGGACATCCAGCAAGGATTTGACAATATTCCAGTGACCCTGCAGCGCCTGTTTACCGGCGAAAACGTCGGTAAGCAGTTGTTGAAATTGGCTGACCCGGATTAGTTATCCACAAGATATTCTGTGGATAAGTTTGGGGACAGCCCCGAATACCGGGCTCTTTTTCCACGTTCCGCAATGGTACTCGGCTGCGGTGAGTCCGGTAGTGAAAACAGTTTTTATAATAATAAATCAATGACTTAAGAAATTTTACTAGTACCTGCTAGTCAAAAAACTTAAATATCAATGGTTTATCAAGCTTTTGTGGATATCGTCTACGCTCGGATGTTGGCGGGCGCTAGCGGTACAGACCTCTACTTGTGGCGGATCACCCAGCAGCAGTGAATCTTGCGGTTGCGCTGGAAATCGGGCGGCAGCGTCTTCGCTGTGATGTCTGCGCAAACAAACTCTTCCTGCAACGTCTCGTCAAGCGCAAAACCCCGTCGATTATTGGAGAAATACATCTGTCCCTCTTTACGCAACACCGCCATTGCCTGCCGCACCAGTTGCGGGTGATCGCGCTGGACGTCGAAGTTATCCCGCATCGCCTTCGAATTGGAGAACGATGGTGGGTCCAGCAATATCAGGTCGAACCGGTTGCGCGCCCGTGACAGCCACGATTGGCAATCTTCGCGCACCAGATTATTTCGCCCATCCTGCAGAGCGTTTGCAGCGAGGTTTTTTCGCAACCAGTTGAGATAGGTATTGGATAAATCAACACTCGTTGTAGAGTGCGCGCCCCCCAGCGCAGCGTGCACTGTCGCCGCACCCGTATAGCAGAAGAGATTGAGAAAGTCCTTGCCGGCGGCCTCTTCGCCAAGCCGCAGTCGCAATGGACGATGATCAAGAAATAAACCGGTATCAATGTAGTCATGCAGGTTGACCAGCAATTTCGCTGCGCCTTCACGCACCGTCAACATCTCGCCACGGCTATCCTGACGCGAATACTGTTCAGTGCCGCGTTGGCGACTGCGCCGCTTATAGACAACGCGCTGCGGATCAACACCCAAAACCTGCGGCAATACACTGCGCACCTCTTCGAGTCGACGCTGCGCAGCCTCTTCTGCAACTTGCCTGGGTGCCTGGTACTCAGCCACATGTACATGGTCACCGTAGATATCGACCGCGACGGCATACTCTGGCATGTCGGCGTCGTACACCCGGTAGCACTCGACCTGTTCTTTGTTCACCCAACTGGCCAGGCGCTTACGATTCTTCAGCAACCGGTTCCCAAACATGGTCGCCCCCTCCGAGAGCACCGGTGACGGCACAGTCGCAGTCGTATTCGTCGCCCGCGTGTCGCGCAGTTCGTTATTCGCCAGATCGAACAACAGCAGACTGGTAGGCAGAGCACCGTTATACAGCGCGTAGCGTTTGTGACTGCGCAAACCGGTGGCCTTACCGAGATCGAGGTCGGCGGTGAGTAATGCAGCCTGCCAGCCGCAGAACTCAGACATCATCTTTTCACCCAGCTGACGATAAACCGGTAGCAGGCTCTCGCGCTCACCAATACGCTCACCGTAGGGTGGATTGCACACCAGCAGACCAACGGGCATCGGTCGATGGTTTGGCTTTTGCAGCGCAGACAGTGGTTTGCAACTTACCCGGACAATCTTTTCCAGGCCCATACGCGCAATGTTTTCCTGCGCACGCTTGATCACTGCAGGGTCCCAGTCGTAGCCGCGAAATTCCGGCAACTGGGCAGACTTGCCCCGCTCTGCCCGACCGTGTGCATCACCCAGCAGCGCCTGCCACTGCGCGGCATCATGCAGCTTCAGGTGCTCGAACCCGAAGTGCTCACGCGCCAGTCCCGGTGCAATGTCCGCAGACATCATGGCTCCTTCCAGCAACAGGGTCGCAGAGCCGCACATAGGGTCCAACAGTGCCCCACCGCGCGCAGCGATGCCCGGCCAATCCGCGCGCAGCAATACGGCGGCTGCCAGGTTCTCCTTCAATGGCGCTACCCCGGCCCGCAGTCGATAGCCGCGCTGGTGCAGGCTGCCGCCAGAGAAATCAATTGACAGGTGCGCGCGATCGCGGACCAGACGCACATTCAAGCGCACATTCGGATTGGCGCGATCGACTGACGGACGTCGTGCCAGCGCATCAACAAACCAGTCGACCACCGCGTCCTTGGCGCGTTGGGCACCAAACTGGGTATTGCGAATAGATCGGCTCTCACCCGAGAAATCAACAGCGATGGTTTTTTCAACTGCAAATAACTGTCCCCAATCCAGCTGTCTTATGCCGTGATAAAGCGCATCCCCATCAGGCGCGTCCACTTGCGCCAGTGGCCACAAAATACGATTGGCCAGGCGTGACCACAGGCAGGCGCGATAAGCGATTACCCTGGGACCGGCGAAATGCACACCCGCTACCGTTTCTCGGACAGTTAGCGCGCCCAGGGCACTCAACTCCGCAGCCAACAGGGACTCCAGTCCCTTGGGACACGTGGCAAACCAGTCGTTAGTTTCCGGAAGGTTCACAGACTTAACCATTATTCCTTAAGGGACGGCCTCAACCGGCTGTTGTTCGCAGCGTGAGGCGTCATTGGACTTGAACGAAAAACTACGGTGTATTGGAGTGTCCGGAGGGCGTGCGTTTACGCGGCCGTGCAGCCGACTTTTTGCGCGCGGCCTTGGCTTTGGGCCTGGCTTTGTCGGGCAATGCGGGCGCAACAACCCTGTGCGAGTTGGCCTGCTTTTCCTTGCGCATAACATCCAGCACAAGATTGCTCGAACTCTCCATGTAGTCGATGAACCGGTCATACTCCGCATCGGACATACGCCGAATCGTGTCGTGCTGACGCACCAGATTCACGAACCGGCGCTCGCGTTCATACTGCTTCGGCAGCGCCAGCACGCCCCATTGTTCCAGCGCCTTTTCCAGCGCCGGGTTGTAGGTACGCATGAACTTAATCAGAAACGGAATGGGATCGTGGCGGGCCAGCAAGGCGGCGCTGCGCAACATTAGTTCCAGCGGCATAATAGTCTCGCCGCTCTCTATGTCCTCCAGCACCCCTCTATCGGAGAGGCCCAGACTCTCGGATAGATCTTTCAACGACATGCCCGCAGTCTCGCGTGCATCGCGCAGGAACCGCCCTGCTTCTGCCATTGCTTCCAGCCGCTCGGGCTCCAGTTTGTTCAGTAAGGCATTGCGCAGCCAGCTTTCGCCAAACATGGCGGTGAGTGTTGCGGTATTGCGCGCAAAATCAAATGTGCCGCCGGCGACCTGCTCGGTCAGCCTGCGCAGGGAATCCAGAAAGGATTGATTGTCTTTGTCTTTAGCAGCCATGGTCGCAGCATAGCAGAATTCACGGCCCTGGCGGCATACCCGTCTCTAACAGGAAGATGCGCTGCAGAATCTCGCGCCACTCCGCGTACTGGCTGTTCAGTGAGCCGCTGAGCTTGAACACGGTACCACTGACCTGCATCTCTGTGGGCGCGACTTCATTGTTAAAACCCAGTGCCAGCTCATCGAGGTCCTGTTCATGGATTTTTGACCATTTGTAGGCGTTGTAAGTTTGTTCCAGCGCGGCGAATGATCCACGACGGCCCTGGCTGTCTCTGCTACTTACTTTCGCCTGGTACTCGTCGCGATACTCCGCCTGTTCCGCGCCGTATTGACGCCACAAATTATAGGTGGGCGCCATTTGTTCACCGAGCCTGGCGTACTGTTCATCCACGGTGTCTATGAACAGGTACTCCTGCTCGCGAACACGCATTACCCTGACCAGCATAGGGTCATCTTCCGCCGGCAACCGCAGCAGGGTAAAGCGGCCCTCTGGCGAGGTCGAAAGGTATGACGCAAAAACATCAGGTGCCAGAGCGACGGCATAGCGCATCAACGCGACCTGACGAATTTGAGCCAACTCGGCCGCACTTTTTTGCTGTCGCGCTGCCAACAAATCAGCTGCAATTTGCGCATAGACTTGTGCAAACGGGTCACCGGGGACTTTCACGGGATAGTCGGAAGCGCTAGTCGTTCCCGTGTATCGCTTGTCGAACCACTGTTCCCCCGTGGCATCGCGCGCCTGAATTTGCAACTCAAGAAGCTGGCCATCCGAGTGTACTATAGTGCCAGTGACCAGTAACTCTGATGAGTCCTGCGGTTCAGGTAACACGCGCACCACGCCCCACTCACCGGAACTGACAAGCCTTTCGCGCAGCATGACAGGCATGTACTTCGCCTCGGCCTTGCGGATTTCAGGAAAGATGCCCAGTTTGCTATGCGTAGAGGCGTCAGCGGGTATGCCCGGATCAAAGATGACCAGGCCCACATCCAGCGTATTCTCCCCGTCCGCTACACCCGCAGCAATCGACGGCGCAGTGCAGGGCAGCAGCAGAGCAAGCACAGCTGCCAGTGCGACGAGCGCGCGCGTCAGCGGCGAAGCGCCGCACATCAACGCCTTCCCTATCGGGCTTCGGTAGTGCATACCGTACCTCTGGTCAATGTCACTTCACATTTATAACCGCTCTCGCCGGGCACGAAGCGGTTGTAGACGCGGTTTAGCAGGAAGGGAAAGGAGACCTGGTCGGTGACCACGGTAGTGGCGATATTGAGCTTCTGGCCGGCTGCACCCATAGTCATGACATGCTGGATAGCGAGGCCGTCAGGCAGCAGCAACTTGAATACCAGTTGGTGTCCATTCCAGCCGCAGATCTCTGTACCAAAAGGCGTTTCCACCTTACGCAACTCGCCCGGGTAAAATTCGCAGGTGAGGTCGAAGTCACCCTCCCGTTTGACTCGTATATTGTGCGTATCCTGCGTAATCTCCAATAACGGGGCCTGCGTGATCATATCTGCCATACGCACCAGGCCGATAATGGACGATCCGTTGTTGCCGCCTGCACCAGCCATCAACATCCCGCCCATCTGGCCTTGCTGTATGCCTGCGGCCTGGGCCCGCCGCTCCGCTTCACGATTCAGCTCGCGCACCAGTGAATCAACCTTCTGCTGCACATTGTCGCTCTGCCCGTAATCCATCTCCCAAGAGCCACTGAAGTCTACCGCCTTGACGTTGTCACCCTGCAACGTGGCCTTCCTGACCGCCGGAGCGCCACAAGCAGGCAGCAACGCACTGATCGCGAGCGCGGCGCATAGAAGTTTAAAAACGCGAGGGAGTCTTTTCATATGGGCAGGGAGTTTACCCCAGCGCCTTCCCTGTCGGCGAGTACCCGGAGAGAATTTGCGTCTGGAAGCAATTACCCGGCAGCTAACTCAAGTCATGAGCACATGCCCGCTTCGCAATCAATCGCCTTTCAACTCGGCGACAATGGATTTCCACATGGCATCGGGCGCGTCGTACGGCGCATAGATCGCGAGCCTGTCGGCGTGCTCGCCGTACTTGTCCCGCAATTTCCCGGCGATCTCCTCCGGACGTCCGCTGGTCGCAAATGCATCAAGGAAGGTCTGATCAATATGGGAACCCAATTCCTCCCAGCGCCCCTCTTTCGACAAGCGGTTCAACTCCGGCTGCAATTCGCCATAGCCTATTGCGTCCATCGGCGGGCGGTAGGCGGGGGTTGAGGAGTAAAAGCCCAACAGGCTCTTTACACTCTGCGTGGCTGCCGCACGCTCCTCCTCCGACTCGCCCGTGATTACAATAGCGTTGATTTGCAAAATGAAATCGCTGCGCGACCGTTCACTGCTGGCTAATCCGCGGTGCACCGCCGGCAAGGCGTGATCGAGGAGGAAGGGCATACTGTTGAAAGGGTGCACAATCAGGCCGTCAGCGACCTCGCCCGCAACCTCGGTCATGCGCGGACCGAGCGCTCCCAGCAACACCGGCGGCGGCTGACACGCCAGTGGCCCCGGGTTGAACATCGGCGTCATCAGCGTATGGCGAAAATACTCTCCCTGGAAATTCAGCGTGCTGCCATTCTGCCAACAATCGAAAATCGCCTTTAGGGCGAGAATGTATTCGCGCATTCGCGCCGCCGGATGCTCAAAGGCGACCCCGAAACGCTTCTCGATATGCGCCTTGACCTGTGAACCGATACCGAGCAAAAACTTGCCTTTGCTGAACTTTTGTAGATCCCACGCCTGATACGCCAGATGCATCGGGTTGCGCGGAAATGCCACGGCGATCCCTGTCGCAATATCCAGCTCGGGCGCATGCTCGCTGGCCATGACCAGCGGATAGAATGGGTCCCAACTGCCTTCCAGCGTGTACACCCCGTCGTAACCAATCGCCGCAAGGCGCTTGACTTCGCGCTCAGCCTCACTCAATTGCGCATAAAAGGGGCCATCTATCTTCATAAATCAAGCTCTCTATTGTGGGTCATCTTTATGATTCGCTGCCAAGTTACACCAGGTGCGCGACGCCACCAACCAACCGTGAACACGTCGCCACGCAATGCAGGCACGGTTCAGAATACTGAACAACCGCGCGCAAGAACTGGGCTACTATAGGCGCCATTCTCTTCCAACCACTGCAAAACGGAGTGTGCAAGTAATGTCATCGAGCATGAAAATCGGCGTCTGTCTGCCCTACATGAAAGCCGGCCTGACCCGAGAAGATTATCTGGCGTGGTTCCGTGCAATTGACGACGGACCCTACCATGCCCTGTCCTGTGGGGAACGCGTGCACGGCCCCACTTACGATATGCGCGTGGTACTGGCAGCAGCAGCCATGGCAACTACACGCGTCGAAATCACACCGACTCTGTACGTCTTACCCATGCACAGCGCGACCCGCGTGGCCAAGGAAGTCGCGACTCTGGATATTCTCTCTGGCGGACGGGTAAACAACATCGCGCTAGGTTACGGTGGACGCGAGAAGGATTATGCCGCCGTGGGTGCCCGCTTCGAGGGTCGCTACGGGAGGATGGACAGACAAGTAGAGGAAATGCGCAAAGTGTGGCGCGGCGAAGAGGTTGTCGAAGGGGGAGGAACGATCGGTCCAAACATGGACAGGCCGGGAGGACCTCGACTGCTGGCCGGCGCGATGGGGCCGAAAAGTATTGCCCGCTGCGCACAGTGGGCGGATGGTCTGTACGCCTGGTCCGGCAACGGAGAAGCGGAGGAATTAAGTCGCACCTTCGCCATGGCAGACGCAGCATGGGAGCGCGCTCAGCGCAAGGAGGCGCCCTACCGTATGGGCGGCTTCTGGTACACACTGGCGGACAACGGGCAGCAAAAGCTGTACGACTATGTTTACGAATACCTCGCGATCGCCGGCCCGGAAATCGCCACGATGATGGCGGAATCGGTGCATCGCAGCAGCGAAGACGCTGTAAGCGCTGCACTGGATAATGCAGAAGCTGCGGGTTGCGAAGAACTGTTCGTCGTGCCGGCAACGGCGGAGTTGTCAGAGATTGATCGCCTCAGTGACATTTTGGCGCGGCGCTAGACATGGGCGTTGCACATTGAGTGCGAATGCTATCGGATATACCCCCCGCTGTGGCAAAGCCGCACAACCGGGCTTTGTTACGGTTAGCGCTGCTGAATAGGCGAATGAGAGATGGCACCGATTCGCGGACGTTCGCTCTCCCTCTCGCGGCAGTGTGAAGCTATACTCGCAAGCTCAATGTTTGGGCACACGGGCACACTGTCATGGCAAAACGCGTATATCTGTTCAATGAGGGTAGCAAAGAGGACCGCGACCTGCTCGGCGGCAAGGGTGCCAACCTCTGCGAAATGACGAGCCTGGGCCTGCCCGTGCCGTTTGGCTTTATTATCACCACCAGCACCTGCCGCGAGTACTTCCAGTCGGGCAACAAACTGCCTTCGCTGCTGGAGCAGGAATATCGGGTGGCACTGGACCTGGTGGAAAAGAAAATGGGCGCCCGGTTTGGCGACCCGGAAAACCCGCTGCTATTTTCTGTACGCTCCGGCGCACCCGTGTCGATGCCAGGCATGATGAATACCATACTGAATCTCGGGCTCAATGATGAGATTACCGAGGGACTTGCCAGCAAAACAGGCAACCCGCGCTTTGCCTACGATTCGTATCGCCGCTTCATCCAGATGTTCGCCGATGTCGTTATGGACCTGGACGGCAATACGTTCGAGCATGAATTGGAGCGCTACAAACGTGCCCACAATAAAGCGCTGGACGTCGACATGACCGCTGACGACTGGCGAGAAATTGTGGCTATCTACAAGACACTGGTAGATCTGCCTGAAGACCCGTTCATGCAACTGAAATTGGCAGTGGAGGCAGTGTTCCGTTCCTGGCATACACCGCGCGCGATTGTTTACCGGGAGATGAACAACATCGACGACTCGCTGGGTACAGCGGTCAATGTACAAGCGATGGTATTTGGTAATTTCGGCGACGAGTCCGGCTCTGGCGTGGCGTTTACCCGCAACCCGGCGACTGGAGAGCGGCTGTTTTTTGGCGAATACCTGTTCAATGCTGCCGGCGAAGACGTGGTTGCCGGTATCCGCACGCCGCTGCCGGTGTCGACACTTAAAGAGCGTATGCCCGAGGTCTACGATCAGCTGGACAAAGCCCAGTCGCTGCTGGAAAAGCACTACCGGGACATGCAGGACATTGAATTTACTGTACAGGATGGCAAATTTTACATGCTGCAAACGCGCAGTGGCAAACGCACTGGCCGCGCGTCTATCAAAATTGCCGTGGACATGGTGAAGGAAGGGATGATCACCGAGCGCGAAGCATTGATGCGCGTTTCCCCTGAACACGTAGAAGCCTTCCTGCATCCGATGGTGGATCCCGCCGCCAAGCGCGACATCATCGCCACCGGACTCCCCGCCAGTCCCGGCGGCGCCACCGGGCAAGTTGTGTTTTCAGCAGAGGAGGCTGAAGTTCAAAGCGAAGCTGGTCAAAGCGTGATTCTGTTGCGCCGTGAAACCACTCCGGAAGACATCCACGGCATGAAAGTGGCTGCCGGTGTACTCACGGAGCTTGGCGGTATGACATCCCACGCGGCGGTCGTGGCACGCGGTATGGGTGTATGTGCGATTACGGGCTGCGGCGCGTTCACCATCGACTATGACGCAGGCACCGCCACCACCACCGAAGGCGTGATTGTGCGGCGTGGCGATGTTATCACCCTGGACGGCACATCAGGCGAAGTAATGCTGGGCGATATCGCCAAGGTCGAGGCCAGCTCCAGCGATGATTTCCAGATACTGCTCAGTTGGGCAGACAAGTACCGGCGACTACGGGTACGCGCCAATGCCGATACACCCGAAGACGCGGCCAAAGCGCGCGAACTTGGCGCTGAAGGAATAGGCCTGTGTCGAACCGAACACATGTTCTTCGCCGCAGACCGTATTGGCCCGATGCGCGCCATGATCCTGTCTGAAACCAAAGAGGAGCGGCAACGCTTTCTGGATCAGCTGCAGGTATTCCAGCACGATGACATTCTGGAACTGTTCAAGGTGATGAATGGCTTACCGGTGACAATTCGCCTGCTCGATCCTCCATTGCATGAGTTCCTGCCGCAGAGCGACGAAGATATCGCAGCGCTTGCAGTCCAGATCGGTAAGCCGGCGATGCAGATTCGTGAAGTTACGCACCGCTTGGCGGAGGTGAATCCTATGCTGGGCTTTCGCGGCTGTCGTCTCTCTGTGGTTTATCCAGAAATTACCGAAATGCAGGTTCGTGCAATTATGAGCGCCGCTGCCGATGCTATGGAAGCGGGCTTCAGACCAATGCCGGAAATCATGATCCCACTGGTGATAAACGTGCGCGAAATCCGTTTGATTACAGGAATTATAGACCGCTGCATACGCGAGATGGCCAAGCAGAAACGAGTTTCGATTCCATACAAGATCGGTACCATGATGGAAACACCCCGCGCGACTCTGGGCGCAGATCGCCTTGCGCCGGAAGTGGAGTTCATGAGTTTCGGCACCAACGATCTAACGCAAATGACATACGGATTCTCTCGTGATGACGCAGGTAGGTTCATTCCGAAGTATCTGAAAGAAAAACTTATCGATGTGGATCCATTTGTATCACTGGATCAGCGAGCCGTTGGCCGCCTTATGGAGATAGCAATCAACGAAAGTCGCGGCAAAAAGAAAGGAATCAAGTACGGGATTTGTGGCGAACACGGCGGCGACCCCCGCTCAATCCAGTTCTGCCACGACATCGGCCTGGACTACGTATCCTGCAGTCCTTTTCGCGTACCCATTGCGCGCATCGCCGCAGCGCAGGCTAACGTCGGCGGGCAATCTCCGATCTAGTGCCGAGGCGGTGCCGGACTGCGAAGTAACAGCGCCGAAGGTATCGCCAGCAACGCCATCAGCATGATCAGCTGAAAGTCATCAACGTACGCCAGTTGCAGCGCCTGGCGTGCTACCTCGCCATCCAGTATGGCGAGGCCTTGCGGAGTATGGATATCCCACAGCGTTGCAAGCTCTGTATTATGCAGTAGCGGGTTGAACTCGGTGATATGTTCAGTAAGCGCAGCGTGTTCACGTTGAACATTACTGGACAGCTCACTGATCACAATAGAGATACCCAGGCTGCTGCCAATCGTTCTCACCAGGCCAAAAATGGATGTGGCCTCAGTGCGCAGGGATGAATCAATGGTTGCAAAAGCGAGCGTACTCAGCGGCACGAAAATGCAACCCAGGCCAAACCCCTGGATAAAACCTGTCCAGATAATCATGGATTCCGTCACGTTCAGCGTAAATCCTGTCATTTCCCACATAGTCAAAACAATCAACACGAGACCCGCTACGATCAGATAGCGCGGCGCAATCAGGCCCCGCTCCATTACGCGACTTGAAACCAGCATCGCGAGCATGGTGCCGGCGCCCCTGGGTGCGAGAATCATACCGGCGTCGAACACCGGATAACCTAAAAGCGTTTGCAAATACGGTGGAAACAAGGCCCTCGTGGCAAGCATGATGACACCCAGTAAAAAGATGAATACCAGGCCAAGTGAAAAATTGCGGTCAGCGAATACCCGCGGATCGACATAACAATGCTTGTGGGTGAACATATGGACAACAAATAAGTAGAACGCCAACAGCGACAGAATCAACTCGAATACAATCTCGCGGGACTCAAACCAGTACTGAGAATGGCCGCGATCCAGCATCAGCTGCAGGCTGACAATGGCTACGCTGAGGAGTAAAAATCCAAACAGATCGAAGGGCCTGTCCTTATCCAGTGTCGACTCTTTGGACAAGGCGATCACGCCAAGCAAGGACAGTACCCCGAATGGCACGTTGATATAGAACACCCAGCGCCAATTGTAATACTCAGTTAACCACCCCCCTGCAGTCGGCCCGAGGATTGGCGCCACCATGACCCCTATACCCCAGATGCCCATCGCTCTGGCATGTTTTTGCACCGGAAACGTGTCCAGCAACAGCGCTTGTGAGATTGGCACCAGACTGGCACCAAACACTCCCTGCAGTATGCGAAAGAAAATGATTTCATTGATTGTTTGAGAGGCCCCGCAGGCCATTGAAGCCAGGGTAAATCCCGCCACGGAGAACACCAGTACGCGTTTGCGACCGATACGACCGGCCACCCAACCGATGAGCGGCATGGTGATCGCCGTGGCGATAATGTAAGACGTGAGCACCCAGGCAATTTTGTCCTGATTCACTGACAGGCTACCTTGCATATGCGGCAGCGCTACATTGGCAATTGTGGTATCCATGATCTGGATAATCGCTGCCATCATCACTGCAGTAATCAGCAGAAAATGCTGGGTTCCCTCAGGCAGGCTCCTTAACTTGCGAATCAGAATATTCACACGAGCGAAATCAGGAAGACGTGTGGCGAGTATCGATCTGCACAACTGCGCTCATTCCGGCACGCAATACCAAATCCTCATGCTGTTGCGGGGGCAATAACCGAATGCGCACGGGGACTCGCTGCACCACTTTAATCCAGTTGCCACTGGCGTTCTGTGGCGGAAGGACGGAGTATTCCGCACCCGTGGCAGGGCTGAGACTTTCTACCACGCCCTGCCAATGCCGGCCAGGATAGGAGTCGATACTAATGTCTACAGGCTGATTCACACGCAGGTTCACCAGCTCAGTCTCCTTGAAATTCGCTTCAACCCAGACATTACTATCGGAAACCAGGCTGAGTATCGGACTACCAGGGTCGATATGCTGTCCCAGCTTTGGCAGGTGGCTGACAAAGCCGTCAAACGGTGCAAGGATTTTAGTGTGTTCGAGGTTGATCTGCGCCAAATCAAGATCAGATTGCGCTTCCATCACTTCCGAGTATTCTTCAAGGGGCGCATCAATACGACCATTGAGGTTCGTCAGCAGCTGTGCAAGTTCCTGTTCGAGTATTATGCGGTTTTCATTTGCAACTTCGAGGCTGTGTCGCCTGTCGTCAATCAAGGCTTCCGAGGTCAATTTCTTTTGCGAAAGATTACGTTCACGCTGGTACTCGCGGTTGGCATACTCCTGGTTGCTAACAGCCAAAGCCAGTTCCGCCTGCTTCGTGCGGTAACTGGCGCGCAATGACTTGATGTACGACTGTGACTTTTGCAAGCGTGCCTGTGCTTTTTCCAGCGCGACCTTATAGGCGGCATCATCCACCGTAATCAACAACTCCCCGCGTCGCACATGCTGGTTTTCTTCGACAGCAATGTCGGTGATATTGCCAGAAACTTCAGCGCTTAGTGTCACCTTGGTAAATTTCAAATAAGCGTTATCGGTGCTGACATAGCGATCGCCGGCGATATAAAGATACGCAACCACAGCGCAGGCGATTACTAGCCCAAGAGCAAACAGCAGTGAACGGATATTCATCATAGAGTCAGGATATTTACTTTGTGAGGTCGGAATGGAGTTGCTCTTCAACGCCCATTAGATTCGTCTTCAACAGCGAGAGTGTTGCATACAGTTTGTCCAAATCGGCAGCGGGTACGCCCTTGTTCGCGTCAGCCCGCGTAGCGCCGCCAATGGTGCGAATTTTTTTCACTACGGCATGTGCTTCGCGTGTCAGGTAGAGGCAGAAGGCCCGACGATCATCGGGATTGGCACGTCGTTCGATCAACCCATTCTCCTGCAGTTTGTCCAACAGCCGAGCCAGAGTGATCGGCTTTATTTCCAGCAGTTCAGCCAGGTCGACCTGTTGTATACCCTCACAACGCGAAAGTTGCAGGATTGCTCGACACTGCTCCTGGGTTAGACCAATGCTGTGCACTCTTCGATTGAAGTTCTTGCGCAGCAGGCGCGCCACATCATGGATCAGAAATCCAAATGTGTCCTGAGGCTCTACTATCTTGGGCATACGTCTGGCACCGACGGCAATATAGTGTGTATTGCTTATTATATGCCTTGGGTACTAAAACGGTAAACCTCAGGAAACTACCTGAGGCTTGAAAATCGGTTTAGAAAATCAGTCCAGTAAGGTGATATCGGTATCTGCGGATACCGCGAACGCTGGGAAAGGCGAATGCCGGGCGTTTACTTGCCCAGCGATTCCTTGAGCACGAACTTTAAAACCTTGCCGGCGGGATTGCGCGGCAACGCGTCCACCACGTGCAGGCGCAGTGGCAATTTATAGCGCGCCAGCAATGGTGTAGCGAACTCACGCAGCTCTTCAAGGGTTAGTTCATGTCCATCGTGTAGTGCGACAATTGCTGTCACGGCCTCGCCCCATTTGTCATCCGGCAAACCGATAACTGCCACTTCTGCGATGGCGGTATGCTTATAAAGGGCACTCTCGACCTCAGCCGGATACACGTTTTCGCCCCCGGAAATCACCATGTCTTTGAGCCGGTCACAAATGAACAGGAACCCGTCCTCATCGACATAGCCAACATCACCGGAATGAAACCAGCCTTCGCCGTCGATGGCATCGGCTGTCGCATCAGGCCGATTCCAATAACCTTTCATAATATTGGGACCGCGCAGGCAGATCTCCCCGCGTTCACCCGGTGGCAGCGGCCGATTGTTGTCATCGACAATGCGGGTGTCACTAAACAGAGGCGGCTGCCCTGCAGAACCGAGTTTACTAAGCGCCCACTCCGGTGTAAGAAATGCAGAAAACGGTGCCGTTTCGGTCAACCCGTAGCCCTGGCAAAAATCCACACCGCGTGATGCGTAGAGCTCAATCAACGATTCCGGCACAGGTGCAGCCCCGCATACCAGACTCTTGATGGAATCCAACGGCGTCGCTTCGAAATCCGGATGTTGGGACATAAAAAGATACATAGCGGGCGCTCCGAACATATAGGTCACGCGATATCGAGCGATGTCCGCAAGCACACGAGCCGGATCAAAATTGCGCAACAGAACGACAGTGGAACCTGTATGAAAGGAACCGAGCGTCATCACGTTCAAACCGCCGATATGAAATAAAGGGGCAGCGGTCAGTATCACGTCGTCGCGCGAATTGCCAAAGGCCATCATCGCATTGATATTGTTCCACATGATATTACCGTGGGTCAGCATCGCTCCCTTGGGCAGACCGGTGGTTCCCGAGGTGTACATAATCACTGCCACGTCGTGCACATCCACTGCCACAGCAGATGCCAGAGGCTCAGTGACATCGCGCTCCGATGCAAGATGGCGCCAGCCCGCGGCCTCACTCTCACTGGAAAAATAGTGTTTGCAGCACAACTCGGGGCGTGCAGGTTGCAAAACACCTTGTAGTGCGTCGTCCACCACCATAGTGTGAATACCCGCATCGTTGATGATAAAGGTCAATTCCTGCGCCGTGAGACGAAAATTGAGGGGTACAAATATGGCACCCAAAGCCTGCGCAGCAAACAGCGTCTCCAGCAGCGCTGGATGGTTAAACCCCAGATAGCCAACACGGTCGCCGAAGCATACCCCTGCGGACCTTAATAAACTCGCGAGTCTGCGCACTCTGGCGCCAAACTCAGCGTAGGATATTTCCTGTTCCTCGAAGATCAGCGCGATACGCTCCGGGTTGAGTGCAGCGCGACGGAGCATGGTAGCGGCGAGGTTTGGTGCGACTTCGGGTCTGTTCACGGTAGATTCCTGGATTATGTTGTTATCGATTGCAGTTCAGGTTCTCATTTTAGACCGACAGAGTGCGTTTGGCACGGTCGATTTGCGTGCAGCGGATTTGCCTCAGCGCAACCGCAGCGATTTTACGCGTGGCAACGAGGCCCACCCGCCCCTATTACTAACGCAAATACGGGAAATTACACCTGCACGCTTAAGCCCAATCAGAAAATCTGCTAACGTGACGCCACTTTTTGTCGTCTGGAGTCCGCGCAATGATCAGTAGTTTCTACCCGCCGCAACGCACCCTGATGGGACCCGGTCCTTCAGATGTGTCCTCCCGTGTACTGGGGGCTATGGCGCGCCCTACCATCGGGCATCTGGACCCAAAATTCCTGCAACTGATGGATGAAATCAAGGAACTGCTGCAGTTTGCCTTCCAAACCCGGAATGCATTGACCCTGCCAGTTTCTGCGCCTGGATCAGCAGGTATGGAAGCTTGCTTCGTCAATCTGGTATCCCCGGGCGACAAAGTTATCGTCTGCCAGAACGGTGTATTTGGTGGGCGTATGAAGGAGAACGTTGAACGCTGTGGCGGTGTCGCCGTAATGGTGGAAGACGCCTGGGGAGAACCCGTCAGCCTGGACAAGGTCGAGGCGGCCTTTGATCAACATCCTGATGCCAGCATTCTCGCCTTTGTGCATGCAGAAACGTCTACCGGCGTGCGCAGTGATGCCGCTGCACTGTGTGCGCTGGCCGCCCATCGGGGCGCGCTTTCCATCGTCGATGCCGTGACCTCTCTGGGCGGTATCGAAGTGGCCGTGGATAGATGGGGTGTCGATGCGATGTATTCTGGAACACAGAAATGTTTGTCCTGCGTACCGGGAATTTCGCCGGTGACATTCAGTGACAAAGCGGTGGAGCGCATCAAAGCACGCAAATATAAAGTACAGAGCTGGTTTTTGGACATGCAACTGGTGATGGGTTATTGGGGCGGCTCTACCAAGCGTGCCTACCACCACACTGCGCCGATCAACGCACTTTATGCGCTGCATGAGGCGCTGGTAATGCTGCAGGAAGAGGGTCTGGCTGCAGCGTACCATCGTCACATGCACAATCACCGAGCGCTGGTTGCCGGCCTGGAAGCTATGGGCCTTACGATGGCCGTAGCACCGGAGTACCGACTGCCACAACTCAACTCGGTTAATATTCCCCACGGTGTAGACGATGCCGCGCTGCGCTCTGCACTGCTTAATGAGTTCGATCTGGAAATCGGCGCAGGGTTGGGAGCTCTCGCTGGCAAGACCTGGCGGATAGGTCTTATGGGTTTCAGCAGCAACGAACGCAACGTGCTGCTCTGCCTCAACGCGTTAGAAGCCATTTTGCAACGGCAGGGGATTACTATCCAGACAGGAGCTGCGCTGGCAGCAGCGCACGGAGAATACAGCAAAAACTAGGGAATCATGCTCATTTATCAATGAGCATATCCCACAAGCGCGCAGCAGTCCCGGGACTGCTCTGCCTGTGGACCAGATAACTGGCATGTGAATCAGGTGCTGCCTGAGGATGCAATTCAAGGCTCCACAGCGGCGCTACCGTGTTAGGAATCATGGAAAAACGCACGTCGATCACACGGTTTAAAAACACCGGATCGAGAGCAATGTACCCATTGCTGAACCAGCGAAATCGATCGATATCCTTCGCCTGCTGCGAGCTCTCGTCCAGCCATGGCATATCTCGGTCAATATCGAGTTTTTGCACTGAATCGCCCGCGAATACCCGCGGCGCAAAGGTCGCACGTACGGCATCAACGTAAAACCTGTCCGCAGTCTCGTACACTACTTTCCACACCAGGATATTGGCGAAACTGGGTTTGGCCTCAAGCCGCAAAGGCGTATGCCCACGCTGGGCAGCCACGGCCTCACCCATGTCTATTGCTGCACTGCGTTGCCACAAGCCGAGTCCCATGTACGCCAGCGCCCATACCAATGCAAAGCGTGCGTAGCCGGCACTGCGGCGCCTGGCACCGAGCACGACCGCTGCCAGTATCGGAAGGGTGAACAATGGATCAATGATGGAGATGGTATTCCAGGCGATACGCGCGTCACTGAACGGCCAGAACAACAGGGTGCCGTAACTGGTACAAGCGTCCAGCACTGCATGGGTGGCATAGCCCAGTGTGCAAAACAACCAGGATTGGCGAAAGGAAAGGCCGCGCCGGCGACCGAATATTGTGTGCAGGACCAGCGCACAAATCAGGCCCCCAATAGGGATGAAGATTAACGAGTGTGTGAACTGTCGGTGATACTCAAGAAACAGCAGTGGATCGTTACTGGAACGGATCAGCACATCGAGATCTGCAGCCATCCCCGCGAGGAAGCCGAGCAAACCGGCACTGGCAGCATAGCGCGGTGCGGCAGTGGCTTGTGGAAGAGCGGCGCCAAGCACACCCTGGGTCAGTGGGTCCATTTAACCAGCCTGTCAGATTCAATCCGTATCGAAAGAATAATTGAGATCCCATGAGTTTTCGAGACTGCTGACAACTTCCAACCACAGTCGCGAACGCAGGTAAAATCTTGCCGTGAGCCCATTCACAGGATCATACAAGGCGACCGCGTAAAACAATTAGATGCGCTCGCCGAGATATCCGCTAACGATCGCCGCAGTTCCATCGTCGGAATCGCTTGCGCCAAACTCAACATTGTTGATACCGGATATTCGATTGAGTTCCTCAATCAACGCTGAGCGATTCAAAACACCTCCTGCCAGCGATAGCGCTGCAGTTGCGCCGTCTACCCCGACGCCGGCTTCAAGCCCACGCCCACGCCCACGCACCAGACAGGATACGGCATTGGGTTATCTGTTGGACCGGTGAAGCTGATCGCGCCGTGCTTGATCGCCATGTCGGCGCGCTGGTAATACGGCCATACCAGCCTGGTAACAGCCCAATGCCTGAAGCGCACTGTTTACCGTGTTGCGAGTCGACGCGACACCATTGAGCCTATCACTGTCGGCGGAAACGACAGGAGAAACAGACACAACCTGCTCACTGATGACAGCACAGGAAAATTTCAATGTAGCTGCTGTTACGCGTGTACGGCGCTGCCCCAATAATTGAAACCGGCGAACTTCGGGGTACTCGGTAAGTAACTGGCCTTCATTTCAGACACCGCAAAACCACCTTGGCCGAGCAACTCAGGTATGTCCCGATTGAGATTGCAGCCGCCGGCGATGCGACGCCAGAACGGGTTTATGCGATCCTGCCACTGGCATACATTGGAGTCAGGTGCCTTTCCATGTTCGCAGAATAGCAGAGAGCCGCCGGGACGCAGCACCCTGGCCATACCACGCAAGGCGGCGACCGGGTCGGGTATGGTACACAGCGCAAACGTAACCAGCACGGTGTCGACACTGGCATCTTCAAGTGGAATCTCTTCGCCCGGAAGGCCTATAAACTCAACACCAAAGCCCAGATGGGCTGCACGTTCACCGGCCAGCTTCCAGGAAGCTTCCGAGGGGTCCAGCCCGATCAAGCGCTGCACACGGCTGGCATCATAGTACGGAAGATTCAGCCCCGTCCCGATACCAATCTCCAACACAATTCCGCTGGCCAGCGGTACGACCTTTTCGCGCTGCTTCATGATCGGCTTGGCCGCGCAAGCACAGTTGATAAACCGCGGCAGAATGTACCTGTCGTAAATACCCATCGTATTACCTCGCGACTCAGTGTCGTGCGCAGTATGGCAAGTGGCTCAACTAACCGCGTCTACGCGCTCGACGATTGTACCGTTGGCGGTACCCCCACCCTCACAGATGGCGAGCAGTCCATAGCGTTTACCAGTGCGGTGCAGTTCATGCACCAGCGTAGTCATCAGCTTGGCACCGGTACCACCAAGGGGGTGCCCCAGCGCCTGCGCGCCGCCGTTGACGTTTAACTTGCCAAGATCAGCACCTAGCGCCTTGGCCCAGGCCAGTGGCACCGAGCCGAAAGCTTCATTGACCTCAAACAGGTCGATGTCATCAATGCTCAAACCGGCTTTCTCAAGCACTTTTTGTGTTGCGGGTATGGGGCCTTCCAACATAATAACCGGGTCTGAACCAATAACGCTCATCGCCACTATTTTGGCCAATGGCTGTAATCCCAATCGTTTGCAGGATTCGCCGTTGGCAATCATGACCGCAGCAGCGCCATCACAGATCTGCGACGCATTGGCCGCCGTCAACAGCCCGTTTTCCTGCAAGGGCTGCAGTCCGGAAATGGCGCCCAGAGTGGCGTCCATGCGAATACCTTCATCCTGAGAATGCATTGCCAGGGAACCGTCTTCCAGTTCTATCTCTATCGGTACGATCTGGGTATTGAAACGGCCTTCTTCCACCGCGCGTTTCGCCTTGACATGGCTGTCCAGAGCAAAGGCGTTCAACTCGTCCTGGGTCAGCTCATACTTGCGCGCCAGCATTTCGGCGCCGGCGAACTGATTGAACTGCACGCCCGGGTAACGCTCGGAAATTTTCTTGCCATAGGGCACCCCGTGATCGGCCTTGAAACCATCGATAATATTGGCGCCAATCGGAACCTGGCTCATGCTCTCGACACCACCAGCGATAACCAGATCCTGTGTACCGGACAGCACAGCCTGAGCTGCGAAATGCATCGCCTGTTGCCCCGAACCACATTGCCTGTCGACGGTAGTGCCGGGTACCGCCTCACCAAGTACCGATGAGAGACAGACATTGCGAGCGATATTGCTGGACTGCGCACCGACCTGGGAGACACAGCCAAATATCAGGTCATCGATCTCCTTCACATCGACGCCAGTTTTGGCGACGAGGGCATCGACGACCTCAGCGCCTAGATCAATCGGATGAATTTTCGACAAACGTCCATTTTTCTTGCCGCCGGCACTGCGCACAGCGCCAACAATATAAGCATCAGTCATTGCTATTCTACTCCTTACAATTTTTTCGAGTTGTACAGTTATTTAGCGTTAAAGCGGTGAACTCAGCTTTTACCCTGCGCCGCCTTGAGAGTATTGACATGCAACACACCAAACAAAAATACGTTCAGCAGATGCCCGGGCAGAGAACCACCCGCTGCTTTGCAAAGCTTGAAATAGACCAGCGTTTCTATGGCGTGCACGACTGCCAGCAAGATCAATATCCTGAATGACCAGACACCTACAGACGTATCACCCTGAGTCACGGCCAATCCGGCTAACACTGCATACAACACTAACAATACGATCTTTGGGGGTGACATCGTGTTCTCCTCAGTTACCAGTTTTATAGGCTTCGGGGTCAAGCCTACGCATTTCAGTTTCAATCCAGCGCTCAACTTCATCCATCAATTCACCCGGTTCACGCCCCTCGGCGCACACCGGTTGCCCAATGGATACATCTATTGTTCCAGGGACCAACGCAAAGGATTTTCTGGGCCAACAGCGTCCGGATGTCACTGCTATGGGCACAACGTAGGCGCCAGTAGCGACGGCGAGTCGGGTCGCGCCGGATTTATAGTTACCCTTCTGGCCTCGCTCGGTGCGGGTACCCTCTGGGAACATAATGATCCACTTGCCGCGGTCCATCAGAATCTCACCCTGCTCGGCCACTTTGGCCCAGGCCTGATTGCGTTGGTTGCGATCAATATGAATCATACCCAGCCGGCCAATACACCAGCCGAAGAATGGTATTCGCAGCAATTCCTTTTTGAACACGTAAGCCAGCGGATGCGAGGTAAAGCTGGCAAAGAAAAACGTTTCCCAGGTGGATTGGTGTTTGGGGCACAGGATCAACCTCCGCATGTCGTCGGCAGTAGGCAGATTCTCCTCTCCGTGAACACGATACTGAACACCACCGACAATTCGCGCAGCGTTGATAACCCCCCTGAGCCATGGCGCGGCAAACCACCACCAGAGTTTCTCGTCACTGAGAAACAGCGAGCAAAGTACCAGTATGAGTCCCATAGGGATCACAGACAGTACGATCCAGGCAAACACTATCGCCGATCGAAACGCATTCATTCGCAGGTTCCAAAGGTTGGCTGGGATGCATTAAAGCAGATTGTCGGCTCCGACGAAAACCCGGCGCCTGCTTTCTGTTTATAATCAAGTTATATTACCGGTGCGACCACCAAAGGATCAATCGCCATGACGACAAGGCTATCGCCTGGCCTACACCCGCTCGCTCACGGAGCCTACGCATGGCTTGCCCCCCACGGGAGCTGGGGATGGAGCAACGCCGGCCTTATTGTCGACGGTGAAGAAGCGCTATTGGTTGACACCCTCTACGATCTTGAGCTCACATCGGTCATGTTGCGCAAAATGCGCGACGCCGAACCGTTGGCAAATCACATAGGCACCCTGGTGAACACCCATGCCAACGGCGACCATTGCCACGGCAATGAGTTGGTCAGCGGCGCACAAATTATCGCTTCCACCGCATCTGCTGGGGAAATGAACGAGCTGCCACCGGAACTTATGGCGAAGTTGATGGCAAGTACGGCTGAGTTGGGCTCGTTGGGCGAATATTTTCAGCACTGCTTCGGCAGATTCCGCTTTGACGGGATCCGCTTCACTCCACCAACACGCACGTTTGAAGACAGGCTGGACGTCAATGTCGGAGACAAGCTGGTACACCTCATTGAAGTGGGCCCGGCCCATACACGCGGCGATGTGCTTGTGCACTGTCCCGCAGATCGCGTGGTTTACACCGGCGATATTCTGTTTATCGAGAGCACACCTGTCATGTGGCAGGGTCCGGTGGCCAACTGGATAAACGCCTGCAACCTTATCGAGGATCTTGCGGCGGACCTCATTGTACCCGGGCACGGACCCATTACCGATAAGCACGGAGTCGCCAAGGTACGCCATTATCTGCAGTTTGTGCGCGACCAGGCACGCTCTCGCTACGACGCCGGCATGACTGCGTTTGAGGCCGCGCAGGATATCGAACTTTCTGAATATTCATCATGGTCGGATCCCGAGCGCATCGCGGTCAATGTCGACAGTCTGTATCGCGAATTCTCCGGGGAGGAAATGCGCACTGATTTACTTGAGCTGATGGGCCGCATGGCTGCGTTGGCTGGTTTTGGTGGAGCCGACTGAGATTGCGTTCAATTGCCAACATTCGCGTGCAGCCAGTCTGGCCGGTACGCCCTGCCCTGCACCTATTCACGCTGGCTGTATGTTTTTTGTTCGCAGCCGGTTCGACCCTGGCACAAGACGACTATCGAAAGACGTTACACAGCAACAATCGCACGCTGGAATTACAGATCAGCTCCGAATTCAGTCCCGCACAGCGAGAACACCTCATAGCATGGTTGGACTACATATCCACCTCTCTTCTCCAGGTTTATGGACACTGGCCGCGACAAACCTGGCGCGTGTCAGTGACGCCGGCATCATCTACCAATACCGACCCTATTCCGTGGGCGCAGGTCAATCGCGACAAAATTGACAGCGTTGAATTTTTTACGGCACCACAGGCGACTACTGAACAGTTGGTCCGCGAGTGGACTGGCTATCATGAACTTGCACACCTGCTTATTCCGTATCGCGGCTGGGGCGATAACTGGTTCAGCGAAGGACTCGCCAGCTACTACCAGACCATTCTTCAGGCACGCTCCGGCATCCTGAACGAACAACAGGCATGGCAAGAAATTTTTGACGGCTTTAGGCGAGGCGAGGCGGACTCCGGGTTTGATGGGCGTAAATTATACGAGGTCAGCGATGCGATGCGTGAGGATGGCGGATTCATGCGCGTCTACTGGAGTGGTGCGTGGTATTTCCTCGCCGTCGATATTCGTTTGCGCCAGCAATCCGGCGGCAAAAATTCCCTGGACCTGGCACTGGAAAAGCTCAATCACTGTTGTGCAGATGAGTCTATGTCCGTACCACAGATAATCAGCAAACTGGACGAGCTAAATCAGGTACTGTTGTTTCAACAACTCTATGACCGCGTCAACACGTCGACAAAAATGCCCTCCTTCGAGAAAATATTTGCCAGTATTGGCGTCACCGTAGTGGACGATAAAGTTCTGCTGCAGGACGCCGGCCCCGGCGCTCTGCTGCGACAGCAGATTGTTCAGCCAAGGCCCCTGTAAATCTGCAGTAAGATCGTTATACTGAAGCGTTTGTGATCTATGCCGACATGGCAACGGGTACAGTTGAAAAAGCTCATCACAAAAACAGACATCCGCAACGAACTGCTTCAGGAAACTGAACGCTTTCTGGAACGCGGCGGATCAGTCGACAAAATTCCGCAGGGCATCTCCGGTAAAAATCCGGGCGACCCACCTATCTATCTCAATCGCCGCCTTTTCGTCGAGCCTAAAACACCACGCACCCTCATTCCGGAAGTCGTCGCTGCCATTGATGCGCGCAGATTAGAGAAAACCCGTCGCAAGCCACAAAAACGTCGCCTGCAGCGACCGCGGCGAAAAATCATATACGACGATTTCGGCGAACCGCTGCGACGGATCTGGCTGGAAGAGTGATCATTAAATAATCTGATATCGTGGAGCCACCCAGTGAATAACACCATTAAACCCTTCCAAGTAGATGTTTCTCCCGACGTGCTGGAGGACTTGCAGCGACGATTGGCGCAAACGCGCTGGCCGGAAAATGAAACCTGCACAGACTGGTCCCAGGGAATACCGCTGGCGTACACAAAAGAGTTAGCGCACTACTGGGCGACCGATTACGACTGGCGCCGGTTTGAACAAAAACTCAACAGCTGGCCACAGTTCACAACTGAAATCGACGGTATCGACATCCACTTTATTCATGTCAGAAGCAAACACGAGCACGCGCTGCCCCTGATCATCTCCCATGGCTGGCCAGGGTCGATTGTGGAATTCCACAAAATCATAGATGCCCTTGCCGACCCCACGGCGCACGGTGGTAACGAGCGTGACGCTTTTCACGTGGTCGCCCCATGCCTGCCTGGCTACGGATTTTCAGGCAAACCTACCACTACCGGCACTTCGGTTGAGAAGATTGGACGCATGTGGGGCGAGTTAATGGCGCGTCTCGGCTACGCTCGCTATGTGGCGCAAGGTGGTGACTGGGGGAGCATGATTACGCAGAGCATGGGCCAAACGGAAACCACGCACTGCGCCGGAATTCATATCAACATGCCGATTGTAGGGCCCGACCCCGACACCATGAGCGATCTCACCGAACGCGAACAAGCAGCGCTGACTGATATGGGCGTGTACATGGAAAAGGGCTCTGGCTACTCCAAGCAACAATCCACTTATCCGCAAACGCTGGGTTACGGGCTGGCAGATTCACCCGTCGGGCAAATGGCCTGGGTAGTGGAAAAGTTCTACATGTGGACAGATTGCGAAGTCGACGGCAGCAGGCACCCGGAGAATGTCCTGACCAAAGATGAATTACTGGACAACGTAATGATGTACTGGCTGAATAATGCTGCTGCCAGCTCGGCACGCCTGTACTGGGAGAGCTTTAACCAGGTCAATATGGATCCGATCAATATTCCGGTGGGTTGCTCTATATTCCCTAGAGAGATTTTCCGCTGCAGTCGTCGCTGGGCGGAGAAACGCTTCACCAGGCTCATTCACTGGAATGAGCTTGCTAGTGGCGGGCATTTCGCTGCTCTGGAGCAGCCGGACGTTTTTTTGGGCGAGGTGCGACGGTGCTTCTCCACCCTGCGCTAGACTTAACTAGCTATCGCTGAACTCATCGCTGGTTATCAGGCTGCTGCTGAAAGGACTGATGTCAGGCTCGCGCTTACTGCCGCCCCCGCCTGATTGATCCGTCTGCGGGTGAGGAGCGGATCTCTTGAACATCGGATCCTCACGCACCAATCGCTCGAACTCCGCCTCCGCACGTTGCACCACCGGTGCGAGGCCGGGCGCAGGTGCACTGTCCAGATCAATAACAGAACGCGTTACACGCACAGCTTCAGGGGCATTTTTCACCTGCGGTTTAGGTCGTTCTGGCATAGGCTCGACAGCGCGCACGGTATCCGGTGGCAGGAACACAGGAGTCCGCGGCTCCAACTCCGGTAAACGCGCCGACTCCGCCTTGTTCTCCGGTTCATGTGCCGCCATATCGCGCTTCGACATCTCGCGCAGCCTCGGTGTCGGCGCGGGTCTGAAGCTGTCATCCACAGTCGTCAGCGGGGTCATATCAACGGCCATATTATTGGGGCCGCTGCCGATGAATTCGAGATTTTCCAGTGCGGCATCCGAACTGCGGCGGTGGTGACCTTCGGGGTTGTTCTCTCCCTCGGCAACCACGCGAGGCCGGCTGTAGCGTGCCAGATTCGGGGTATGCCCCGGCGCCTTGCCCGCACTGAACCTCCCCGGTTCCAGTAAACGCGCCTGCTCGGCCAATGTGTAGATGTGGCTGGATTGAGCGCCGAGCCTGGCTGTGGACTCTTGTGATGAGTGCGCGGAAGTGCTGCCGCTTAGCTGCGAAGCCTCGCTGTCAAAGTGCGTTACCGCGCTCGCACCGCTGGCAACTTTTAACTGCGGCAGTTCCTGCATTATTTCAGTCGATTCTTCCTCGTGCTCTGGCAGCAAGCGCGTTGGCGCTTCCGCCGTCGGTGCTTGCTGCTCGTCTGCGCGCTGCTGCTCAGACAAGGCACGCTGCTTTAGCACTTCACTGGCACACTCTGCCCAACGACCGAAATGTGACGACTCGGCAGGGTCTGGCATGCGGTGCTTCCGAAAATGCAGCATTGCGTGCATGAACCGCTTCTGCACAGCACGATAGTAGTAAATATAGTCGTCCGTTTGCAGCGGAACGACTTCTGCGCCGCCGCGAATTATCAGCATCTGGGGTGGCAGTTGTCCTTGCAAATGCTGTAGCAGGTCTGCCACAAAACAGAGTCGGAACGCAGACTGTAGTGTATTTCTAACATTGGTTTCGCAGGGAATATAGAGAAAATCCCCCAGATCGGAGTAGCCGCTGGTGCGCATCAACAAGCTCGAACCACCTGCCAGGCAACCGTAAGCAAGTTGTCCGTTGACAATAAAGTCGGCACCGTCTCGCATAGCTTCGAGGGTGGCAGTGCGACGCTCTGGTTCTTCGAGATCCCAGTCGATGAGTGCTACGTTTCTGCCTTCTGAACGCAATGTGGCGACTATGTCTTCCTGCCGCTCGCTTCGGTTTGGCGGGGCCACACTGTCCATGTCGGCGGGGATGCCGTGGTCCGGATTTTCCAGCGTAAGACGCTCCATCCAGAGCGCAAAAGGCGACTCCCGGAAAAGGACCAGGTCATCCTGAGTATACGTTACGGCGTTATCGACAATATAGCGATACATAGTACGGTCTGCTTTCCCAACTGCTCGAAAACAGCGTAAGTTCGAATCCACTTAAGCCGTTGGACTATTTATATCTGAATGACCCGCAACTGTCCACGCAATGGCCGGCAATCTATCGTATGCAGGCTACCCTTTAAGGGGTACAAAAGGCCATTCCGCCGTTGATTCAAGAAAAAAAGCCGCTATCTCTGTTAACTATCTGGCTTTGAATTGCTAGTTTGCCTTGAAGACTGTCGCGCCACCAATCACTGTGCGCTCCACCTGCAGATCACGCATCCGCATAGGCTCATCCAGCGGATTCCCGGACAGCACTACCAGGTCTGCGTACTTACCCGGCTCCAGCGAGCCGCGGTTACCTTCCTGAAATACCTGCCAGGCGGCATCGATAGTGACCGCGCGCAGCGCCTGCATCACATCAATGCGCTCTTCTGGCCCTAAAACATCCCCACCGGTAGTGATGCGAAACACCTGACTCCACACCGCTTGCAGTGGCAGCATCGGTGTCACGGGAGTATCCAGATGCGAAGAGAAGCGCAACCCTAGATCCAAAGCCGATTTGGACGGACTGATGCGACTGGCCCGTTCCGGTCCCAGAAAAATATCACGGTGGCGATCTCCCCAGTACCAGGTGTGCGCGGTAAAGAAGCTGGGCGTGATGCCAAGCTTTTTCATACGCGCCAACTGGTCCTGTCTCGCCATCTGTGCGTGGATGAGTATCATCCTTGGGTCTTCAACCGGATACGCCTGCTGAGCTGCCTCAAACGCATCCAGAATGTCCTCTATGGCCTCGTCACCATTGCCGTGGACGGCAATCTGATAACCGGCTTTATGCAATGCCTCGACCTGCTTGAACAGCTTTTCACGCGGGATTGCTGGATAACCCCGATACTCGGCGTCACCATGGTAGGGCGTGAAATAGGGTTCACTAAGATACCCGGTGTAGCCCTGGATGCTGCCATCGGCAACCAGCTTCACAGCTCCCATGACTACTTTATCGCTGTTGTAGTCAGCAGGATCATAATCGCCATTGAGCAGCGCCTCACCAAATTCGGTCTCAAAGGGAAACAGCACCAGGCGCTGCGGAATCACTCCCAACTTGCTGAACCAGGACAGGCCGGTTGCCAGTTCCTTGCTGACTCCACCGGACTGTGCAGTAGTCACGCCGACTTGCGCGTACTCAACGGCCGCAGCTTTTATCAAGCGATAGGTATCGGTCAGGCTCATGTTCTGCATCTGCCGCACGACACCCAGACGCGCAGTTTCCTCCAACAGCCCGTTGGGTTCCTGAGAATCCGGCTCCCGACCAATGACGCCGCCCTCTGGATCGGGCGTACTGGCATCAATACCCACAAGCGCCAGTGCTCTACTGTTGGCTACCAACATATGCCCGGAGACGTGCATTGCCACCACAGGGTGCTCGGTTGATACACTGTCCAATTCCTGCCGTGTCGGGTGGCGGTGCTCCTTAAGCAATGTGTCGTCGTAGCCAAATCCGGACACCCAATCACCTTCTGGCGTTTTAGCTGCCTGTGTCTTGAGCGCCGTCAGGACATCAGCCATGGTTTGTCTCTGGCCGATGGGAGGACTATTCAAATCCGCAGCGATCACCCGCAAGCCTGAACCGGGAAAATGGCCGTGGGCATCAATAAATCCAGGCAACATGGTGCGCCCCCGCAAGTCAACAACCTCAGTGTCTTCGGTGGCCCGCGCCATTAATTCATCAGTAGTTCCCAGCGCCTCGATCAGATTGCCGCGGGTAGATAGCGCCTGCACAATCGTATTATTGGCATCCATGGTCAATATATTGCCGTTGATAAAAATCTGGTGGCCCGGCGGTTGCGGCGCGCGAAACGCTATTTTCAGCAGGACACCCACGCCTACTGTCAGCGCCAGCAGCACCAGTACGAGTGTTTTTGCTTTTTTCATTGTCCCTGCGTCCTGCGCTGACTCAAGCACAGGGTAATTCCCGCGCAATGTTGCATGGCGACTTTCAATTTATAGGCCCAATCAGCAGATCGGCAAGCTGTGCGCGATGCCAGGCCGCGTCGCCCCAAAGTAACTGACTGTGTTTCTGGCGTTTGAAGTAAAGGTGCACGAAACACTCCCAGGTAAACCCAATACCACCGTGATATTGCACGGAACGGCCAGAAGCGAACGCCGCTGTATCGCTGGCAGATGCTTTGGCCATATGTGCATATTCCGCTGCGCGTTCCGGCTCCGCGTCGAAAGCACAGGCCGCGTTGTATACCAGTGACTTGCATTGATCGATCTGTAGCATCACATCCACCAGTGGATGTTTTACTGCCTGAAAGAATCCCAGGGGATGGTCAAACTGCTGACGTGTATTGACGTAATCCACGGTCGTCTGCAATTGCCACTCGGCTGCACCGACAATATCGGCTGCCAGTATCGTCCACAGCGCAGGCATGGCCTGTACCAGTGCGGCTGCAGCTTCACTACTGACTTCTTGCGCCTGAACGCCGTCGAAGCGGATGTGTGCCTGATCGCGTGTTAAATCCACGATCGCATCGGGCTCAATGAACACGCCTGCCGCGTCTGTCGCCACCCAGAACAATGCCTGACCGGTGCTGGTGCGCGCGCTGACCAGTAAGCGATCGACCTTGCGCGCATCCTGCACGAACCAGGCAGTGCCCACGAGCTTGCCGTTAACACACTGCACATCGGTATCGGCAGGAAACCAGGAACCCTGTTGATCCGTGATGGCGAGACTGGCGGTGATTCCGGCGGCGATTTCCTCCAGCGCCGACTCGGCGCTAGTGCCGCTGGCAGCGAGCACATAGGTGGCATTCAGCGTTGGCAGCAGTGGGCACGGAAATGCTGCACGCCCCAATTCCTCCACCAGCGCCGCGACGGCTACCAGTGGCATGCCCAGGCCACCGACAGACTCGGGCACAGCCAAAGAGGTCCAGCCCAGATCTACCATCTGTTGCCACAAATCACGATCCCAGGCACATGCGGTCATGCGTTCGGGATTGGGGTCGCTGGCAACCATACGGTGCAGCTTTTCGGTGGGGAAATGTTCAGCAAAAAATTTACGGGCAGACTCCTTTAACAGCGCCGCCTCTTCTCCAAAGCCAAAATTGTCCGGTTGTGTCATGTCCTGCCCCTTATTTCGACTTTGCCAGGCCGAGCACACGCTCGCCAAGTATATTGCGCTGTACTTCGCTGGTGCCGGCGGCAATCGTCATACCGTAGGAATTCATATAGGCCATGGGCCACTGACCACCGGCTGGCGCGTTCGTATCGCCCAGATACAACGACGCACTCGCACCCTCCACTTCCACGGCGATCGCGGCTGTGTCCTGAGATATTTCACTCGCCAGCAGTTTGTTCTGTAACTGCAGACGCAGTGGATGATCCTGCAACGCGGAAACCCGCGCGCGACGCTGGTTCTGAGCCAGGCCCTGCTCGCGGATAACCATTTGCATGATGCGATCCCGAATCAGGGGATCCTGCGCAGCGGGCCTGCCGTTACGCTGCACACTGCGCGCCAGCTCAATCAGGTTGGTCGAACTGGTTGCATGCGTTGCCTTGCTCTTCATGCCACCGGCTCTTGGCGTCTGCAACTCCCCCGCGCCGCGTTCATGCAGCAAAGTGGTCATTGCGACCTGCCAGCCCTTGCCCAATTCATCGAGCCGATAGCGGTCATCGACTTCCAGATTCTCGAAAATCACTTCATTAAACCCCGTTTCACCGGTGATCTTGATCAGCGGCCGGACGGTCACCCCGTTGCCCAGGGCAGCGCGGATAGGTACGACAAAATAAGACAGCCCATCGTATTTGTGCGATCGGTCTGTGCGCAGCAACAGAATCATCCACTCAGCAAAATGCGCCAGTGAGGTCCACACCTTGTGACCGTTGATCACCCATTTATCACCTTTGCGTTCAGCAAAGGTCTGCACACTGGCCAGATCAGAGCCGGCACCGGGCTCACTGAAACCCTGACACCAGATGTCCTCACCCGAAAACAGCCTGGGAAGAAGCTGCTCCTTCAGTGCGTCCTGTCCGTGATAGAACACCGTGGGTGCAGCCATACCCAGACCAATTACATTGGGGAAAAACGGCGTGCGAGCTCGAATCATTTCATCATTGGCAATGCGCTGACAGTCAGTACGGCCACCGCCACCGACGGCAACCGGATAGTCACAGCCGACCATTCCGGCGTCATAGGCAGACTTCTGCCATGCCTGCAAATAGGAAAGTTGCTCATCGGTCATGATCTCCAGCGGTGACAAAGGCAGCCTTACCGTGGGTTCTGCTGGCTTATTCTGTTGCAACCACTGACGACATTGCTGCCGGAACTCCGCTTGCTCCGGTGTATCCTGACGGGCACTCTCAGACATAATTAACTCCCTGCTGGCTTTGGATTCAATAGTGTGGCGGTTTTTCATTGCCGGGTACATTCAATGCGCCCGCCGCACTGTGCGTTTCCTGTTCTCGCTGCCGCTCGTTCAGCAATTCAAACTGGCGACGCAACAGTAATAGTTCCTGCTGTTGCTGCGCCAGCGCTTCATCGAGGCTCCTGATGGCATCGTCCTGGAAGGCAAGCTGGCTCTGCATATCCGATATAAGTTGTTGCAGCGTATCTACGTCCGCAGGCATTTCATGGTCTCTCCTGGCTCTGCCAGCTTGCGCGGGCACAGCGGCCTAATATACTGCCCACCTTGCAATAAATACACGTTCCTGCGATGCCTAAACAAAAAAACAGTAACTCCCGACTGGTTTATTCCACCGATGGCGGGCGTCTGTGTCCGCAATGCCACCGCGCTGTGGCGGACTGTGTATGTGGTAACAGCAAACCTGCAGCCAACGGCGACGGATTTGTGCGCCTGCACCGGGAGACAAAGGGACGCGGCGGCAAGGCAGTCACCCTTGTCAAGGGACTGCCATTATCCGGCGATGCACTGAAAACGCTGGCCAGCCAATTAAAGAAAAAATGCGGCGTGGGGGGCGCTATCAAGGACGGGAACATCGAAATCCAGGGTGATCAACGAGAACTGCTGAAAAGTGAATTAGAAAAACTCGGGTATCTTGTCAAAATTGCCGGTGGCTAGACACGATACCGGCTAAATATAGAAATATCACGTATTTTAACCCGCTTTTTGCGCATTTTATCGTCAACTTAATTCCCAGAAAACTCCTCGATCAGACGGTCTAAACGTAAGTTAGCCCCATTTCCAAAAATTTTTGTGAAATAGCACCTACAAGCTATTATTTTTATTGGATTTAATTCTAATCTATGCTAAAAAGTTGCGTGTGAGCTTGGAAAAATCGCGAACGGGGTGCCTTCTCCAGAAGTGATTCACAATAAACCGGCCACAAAGAACCATAACAAAGCAACAGCAGTATCTGACGGATTAGTCATCCCTGCGAGGAAGTAGGTTATGTACGTTACCGCAGAACACCTGAGAGATCAGGTTATTCGACCGACCTTGGAGTATATGGGCGCGTGGACGCCCGCCAGCGAAGAATTCCTGCTCAGTGCCGCTATCCGCGCACCCGATGTAGGCTTGTTCTCTGGAAGGAGAGAAGGCCTAGGCCTGTTCAACATCACGGCAGCACAACACCGTGACCTGTGGGACCGGTACCTGGCATTCAATCCGGATCTGGCGAGCAGAGTGAGGGGACTGGCCAGCCAGCGCGCATTCCTCAGCGATCCAGACAGCGAGTTGCAAACCAACCTCAGTTATTGCACGGCAATAGCCTGGTTGATGCAGCAGCGCGCCGGGGGATTCATTAAACAGCCAGACGCGCCCGCCGCCGCCCACGCCTGAGTCAGGCGCGATGCTGATGGCAGCTATCTGCCGCCAGCAACGACGGTCGCTGTATGATTCGAAGACACCCCTGTTAGCCGGGTGTATCAGGTATTTTTGCGCCGCCATTAACCGTTTCCCAAACGGTTAGATCCTCTGGCCTGTCGATATCACTCAGGCAGGGTAATGCCTCCCAGTCCACGCACACCGTTTGCAGTACGTTCACCGTGCTCGCATAGACCTGATCACTACCCCACGAAATACCGCGAAAAATAGCCTCATCAATTGCGCGCGCGCCAATCAGCACATAGCCGCCGTCAGTTGCCGGTCCAATGACCACGGTTGAGCGCTGCAGCGCCTGCACCGCCTTACTCAGATAGGCCGTATCAATCCCCGGACAATCACTGCCCACCAGAATAACGCTCTGGTAGCGCGTGAGAGCGTCACGCAGCGAGTTATACATTCGCTGTCCGAGATCAGCGCCACATTGCTGCCTAACCGCCTTCACTCCCAACGACTGACATTGCTTGAACAGTGCGTGGCTGGTATCACCCGCCACTATCACCTCCACCGGGCCGAGCGCGCTGGCGAGCAATTGGCGGGTAGTCCATAGCGTGAGATCACTATGCAGGCGACAGGCTTGTGCGGCCGACAGAAAAGGCATCATGCGGGTCTTTACTCGCCCTATCTGCGGTTCGCGGGCAAACTGGATCAGCAGGACTTCGCCGCGCTGCGCATAACCAGGTTCAACCGCCATAGTAATGTCGCCACAACGTACCGGGAGCCACACCGAGAAAATAGCCGAGACGCAAACACCACATGCGCAACACGGTGCTCATTACACCGCCCTCCTCCCAACGACGACTGGAGGTCCATACCGCTGCCTGGATAACGTATGGCCGCTGGACGCGGCGCAGGCGTTTGCAGTAGGCGACGTCCTCCATCAGCGGCAGGTCATCAAAACCGGCTGTGCGATCGAACAGCTCTTTGCACATGAACAGCATCTGATCGCCGGTAGCAATGTGGGTGAGACGCGAACGTTGGTTCATACACCACTCGATAATGCGAAACATGCGATCTTGCCCACTCAACCGCACACGGCAAAAGCCCCAAAGCGGATGCTGCGACAAGCAGTTGTCCAGTGCGCTGGATGAAATACCCGGGCGACTATCTGCATGCAAAAAAAACAGGTAGGGTCGCGACGCTACGCGGCCCCCGAGATTCATTTGCCTGGCGCGCCCTGGCTCACACAACAACAACTGATCACACAGCGGCAGGGCCATCGCAACGGTTTGATCGGCACTGCCGCCGTCCACCACTATCAGCTGGCTGTGCGGATAGCGCTGGCGCAGGTCGCGCAGCAGGTCGGCGACCACAGCCTGCTCATTCAGTACAGGAATGACGAAGCTCACATCGCGGGACATCAGCTGAGCAGCGCACCGCCGCAACTACTACCCTGGCCTGCGGTACAGCCATAGCAGTGTTCCGCCGTCAAAATCGGCTCTCCTTCGAGTGAATCGTCGACGAGCAAATCAGCGATATGACGACGATCACTGGCCAACACCGGCAGGTCGAGCATCTGGTTAAAATCGCAATCGTAGAGAAAACCCCGCCAGTCCACGCTCAATAGACTTCGGCACATCAATGTCTGCAGATTTGCCTCACTAAAATTGTCACGCAGCAGATGCATATATTGCGTGTATTGCCCCTGTGCCAGCAGCACTGCACCAAATCGACTGATCGGCATATTGGTGATGGTGAACAACTGATTAAAACGGATGCCGAACCGCGCTTTCAATTCGCGGCGATAATCCGCTTCCAGCGAAGGTTGCGGTGGTGACAGCACCGGACCAACCGGGTTGTACACGAGGTTGAGGACCAGTTCATCACCGTACCCCAACGCATTGAGATGCTGCAAAGCCTCAATACTGGCATCGTAAACACCTCTTCCTCGCTGCGCTTCGACGTTTTCCTGCAGGTAGCACGGCAATGATGCACTCACCTCTACTCGCTGTTGCGCGAGAAACTCACCCAGATCCTCTTGGCCGGGCTCCAGCAACACTGTGAGATTGCAGCGGTCGATCACCCGCACTCCCAGTGCCCGTGCAGCGCGTACCATATAGCGAAAATGGGGGTTTAGTTCCGGCGCACCACCGGTCAGATCGAGAGTGTGCAGACCGCAATGCTCCATCACGGCCAGCACCTGGTCGACGGTTTCGCGGCTCATCTGCTCGATGCGCGTCGGTCCCGCATTCACATGACAGTGGACACAACTGAGATTGCACAAATAACCCAGGTTAACTTGTAGCGTGTCCAACTGTGCGCGGTGGACCTGCGGAAAATCGCTGTGTAGCAACAGTGGACGTGTATCGCGCATAAACAGCACCGGCAACGTATGAAATAATTGACGCACGACACCCTACACGGGTGTTGGCAGCTCGATTCAGTAGCTGGAATTTTTCTCCTCGGCAGTCAACAGACTGGGGGATTCCCCCAGCAGGTACTGAAACACCACATTATACGACAGCACTGCCTGCACATAGTTACGGGTTTCCTGATAGGGGATGGTCTCTATCCATACTTCTTCCGGCACACCCTGCCCCGGTTTGTTGCGCCAGCGATCAACGCGGTTTGGCCCGGCGTTATAGGCGGTCAGGGCATACACCCGATTGCCGTCAAAGCGATCCAACAACTGACGGTAATATGCGCTGCCCAGAAGGACATTGTGTTCGACATCGAACAGGTCAGCACTCTTGTGCGCTTGCCCCAGAGATGCTGCTACCGCCTTGCCGGTAGCGGGCATTATCTGCATCAGCCCTCGCGCACCAACGGGAGACTGCGCACCGGGAAAAAAAGCGCTTTCGCGTCGTGCGATAGCCATCAACTCGGTGTCGGGCACCTTCTGCGCTTTGGCGTACTGGACAAAAATAGTGTTGTAGGGCGTGGGAAAGCGCTGATCGAGCGCATCCCAGGCTTCTGCACGAGTGGCGGCGTCAATCGCCATGCGATACCAACCCTTTTGCGATGCCAGCACCGTCAGATCCTGTTGCTGTGTGCGGTCGGTGGTATCCTGCAACAACTTGTACCACTCAGCGTGCGCGAGCATTTCCTCACCCTGGAATTTCAGTTCTTCAATGCGCAACACTGCTGGGATCTCAGCGACGGTCAGCGACCCTGACGGCACCAGTTTCTGATGATTGAATGAATAAGGTAGTCCCAACCTGTCTGCCGCGAGAAAGCCGTAGTAGTCGCGCTCACCTGCCAGCTGCTTGAACTGCGCTGTGGCCGCCGTGGCATCGCCGCGTCGCGCTTTCACATCCGCTTCCCAGTAGCGCCACACATTGTCCTGCCGGGCAGATGCCGAAAGCAGCGGCAAGGTGCGCTCCAGCGTATCCCAGTCCTGTTCACGCAGCGCCCAGCGCAGGCGGATACCCGTCAGCTTATCGTCTTGCAATCGCGCCAAAGTGTCATGCAGCCAGTCGCGGTGGGCCTCGGTACGCGCAAACAGGCTCTGTAGCGCAATGGCATACTCGACCTGTTGGGTCTGCGGAGAACTGAACTGCAAGCGCCGTTGCAATTCACGCCATTGTAAGAGCGCGGTTTCCGGACTATAGGTGGCAAGGTACGCTAGCCCACGGCTGGCGATATCCGTCGAATACGGACTATTGACGGGCAGATTCTGCGTTGCCAGCGCACCGGGTTTGGCATACACGGCAAGCAGTTTGTCTGCCCAGGGCCTCAGTTGCGCGCTGCTTTTCCCGGCGACGAATTGCAGCAGAGACTGCTGGCGCGCGTCGAAGGCATTCAACAACCGGCGCCATACCAACTCGTCGGTAATACCGCCTGCCGCCTGCCAGGCATTGAATAGTGCGTCGCATTCATCCGGCTGTGATTTGCCCTGTACCCACAGGCGGGCGGCGCCTTGCCATGCTGAGTCCTCATTGCCTTGTGCCAATTGTGCCCGGAAGTAGAAGCACTTAAGTCCGGCGCTATTGGGTTCAGTGGGCATGGCCTTCAGAAATTCCTGCCAGCGTTGATCCTTACCCAGGCGGTTCAGGTAAACCGTAAGAAATCGATTTCGCAAGGGGCTATCCGCACTGCGACCTAGAAAATCCTGCGCTGCCGCTGGCGTTACTTCGTCCACCTGGCGTACGAGTTTAGCGTAGTCGAGATAGATGGCCAGCGGATAGTCGTCCAGCGTCGAACGCAAATTTTGATAGCGTGCCCACTGGTCGTGTTGGATTGCCTGTTCCGCCGCTGCATAGTCCCGGCGCTGGGTACCGAGATCCTGGGCACAAACCGCTATGGACACTGAACACAGCAGTGTTGCTGCCAACAGCGACACAAATTCTGGCAAATAGCCTTTGCGTGAATTCCGTCTGCTGTGGTACCGCATTCACCCTTCCCTATTTCGCGCCTGGCATGTCAGCGTAATGTGCGCAACAACGACAATGGTGGCTAGAGTGATATGCGCACTGACTGATTGCAATAGCAGCAATAGAATTTTCCGCAGTGGCCGTGTTACCAAACGTCTTTCGCTAGAACAACAACCCCAGCGTCGGCAACTGTATATTCGCGTAATCCAACACCACTTCACGGCGAGCTATGCGCCATTCAGGATCATTGGGTACCAGCGTATCGCGGCGCTGGCCGCTGTAGCTCACGTTGTCACAGCCGGGCCGAGCATAATACAAATGGAAGTTGCTGATTACTGACAGGGAATCGTGGCTACGCGCCATCAATTCGATATTACCGACGATGCGACGCGTGCGCGCCGGCGGGTGTTCAGACCAGGAATTGATTTTGTATGCGCGCTCTGCTCGAAGCATCAAGTGAATGTAGCTCTCCTCCCGGTGTGGACACCCCATGGAGTCCTCGCCCTCCAACTCGCGGTCGACGCTGGTCATACTCTCCTGTCCACGCTCACGGTTATCCACCTGTACATTGATTCGCGAAGGCATGATATAGCGTACGTCTTCAGTGAGCAGTTTCAACCATTGCAGGTATTGCCGTTCGTCCAGCAAGCGCGCCTCAAAGAAATAGAACCGCTCCAGCGCGCGCTGTTCGTCAGCGCTGACTGTCAAGGACTGCGTACTCACAATGATTTCTCCACAGCTTGCAATTCATCTCGCCAACGCGCAAAAAAATGCCTCGCGTAAAACTCATTGGCAGTCACGCTTACCAGCCCCGGCATATCCGGATGCGGCTTTTCCTCACCGAGCCCGAGGCCGTAGAAATAAGGCCGATCGTCGGCGAAATCGATATTGCTTCCCAGGAATTGCTGGCTCCATACCTCCGAGTCTTCCTGCTCCAGAATTCCTGCCGGGCCAAAGAATGAGCTGTAGTTGGTGCGCAGAACCTTCTTGACGGTATCCGGTGCATCGGCAGGCACCACCGCCCAGGACCAGTACTCCACTTTGCCCGGTCCACGTGGGTGTGACACCTTGAAAGACGTGTTAGACCATAGGAACGACAGGTTCGGGTAGATACCGTACGTCAGCCCCTTCATTCGCGCACGCAGGTCGCCTACTCGCTGCGCTGCCTGTGCCTGAACATCGCGCAGATACGCCTGCACTTCGGCACCACCGAAAATGGCACCCAGCCCCTCCATGCCCCACGCCACCTCATCCACCGGAGCGTCTGTTGGCATCAGCCGAAATGTGGCGCCGTGGCCGGGCGTGGTCACCACGCTGAAGCCCAGTTTTTCAATTGTCTCCTGGGCCTCCCGCGGAATGATCGCGCTGTGCAGGAACGCCCCGTGGTTCACATCCCCTAGTTGGTTTTCCATCGGTAGTTTCCAATTGGCGTTGATCATCCAGCGGTGCGGCGCGCCCATGAACTCGATACCTCCCGGAAAGCGATCCATGAATGCGTCCAGGTAAAAGCGCATGTCACCCAGGTACTCTTGTAACGGGATAATCTGCGCATCGAAACTACCGAAAATCAATCCGCGCCAGGATTCAACACGCGGCACGCGCTTGAGGCCGAGCTGCCGCTTGTCGGGCTTGTTGCAGACCTCACTCTCTTGCGGGATCGTGACCAGTTCCCCCTCAACCGTGTAAGACCAGTTGTGATAGGGACACACGAAGCGTTTGGTATTGCCGTGATCAGAGCGACACACCGGCAGGCCGCGATGGGTACAACTGTTGATATTGGCGTAGATGCCGCCGTCTTGCCCACGAGAGAGAATGATGGGTGTTTCACACATGTAGGCCTGCACGAAATCACCCGGCTGACTGATCTGCGATTCATGCCCCAGGAACAGCCAGGATTTGCCAAAAATTCCCTGCTTTTCCAATGCGTAAACGCCGGCATCCGACCAGCATCGTCGACTGATCAATGACGCATCCGCATTCACCAGGTCTGCAACTCGCACCATCACTGCCCCACCGATATATGATCACTTGTTAATATTTATTGAGTATAAACGCGTTTCAATCGAAAAAAGAAGCCTCTTATGGTAGGTTTCGGCTAATGTTTAGCAATCAGATGATCATTTATGACAGAGAATACGAGTGGTATACCCAGGCTGACCAAGGGAGAACGCACCTCCCAGCGGATTCTGGATGCCGCCGAGGATCTGTTCGCACAACAGGGTTATGACGGCACCAGTCTGCGCCAGATCGCTGAGCGCTCTGGCATCAGGGAGCCCGGTTTGTACAACCATTTTGCGGGTAAGCAAGCCTTGTACGAAGCGGTCCTGTTTCGCGCGCTGAATCCGATGGCAGAAGCGTTGTCACAACACATGGAGCGCGCGACAAGCCTGAGGGAGTATACGGACCTGCCGGCAATTATCACTGATCTGTTGTTGGCACACCCACAAATGGCGTCATTGTTCCAACGCGCCATGCAGGGCGACAGCGCATCGGTAGGCAATCAACTGGTCTACACATGGCTGGAGAAATTATTTAACCAGGGCATGGAAAACCTGGAGATGTTTGGTGGACTGGGAACAGAAAACATCACTGAAGAGAATCGGGCGTCACTGGCACTGAACCTGATCGCCATGTTCAATCTCACGACAGGCTACTTCCTGTCGCAACGCGCCTTCGCCTCCCTCGCGGAAGGCGATTTGCTGGCGCCTGAAAATATTGCGCGGCAAAAACGGCTGTTGCACAAGGTCATCCGCGCAATGTTAATCAGCTAGTCGATCTCGATCCGACGTCGCTCCGGCACCTTCTCCGCCATTTTAGGCGCTTCCAGTGTCAGCACACCATCCTTGAATGCCGCCTTGATGTCGGACTCCTGTACATCCGCTCCGAGGTTAAAGCTGCGCATGAATTTGCCGTAGCGTCGTTCCTGGCGAATCACCTTGCCCTTTACCTTCTCCTGATCTTCACTGGTGCTTTCCGCCTCCAGCGTCAAAATGCCGTCCTTGACGTGCACGTGAATATCCTTTTTGTCTACGCCGGGCAGTTCCGCCGTAATCTCGTAGTGTTCACCAACGTCCTTAATGTCAACCCGGGGTGCGAGAAACGTACCGGTCTGTGACTCGGATAACTGCGGCCATGAATCGTTAAAAAAACGATCTATATCGAACAAATTGTTGCGTGGTATTAAAGACATAATTCATCTCCTTCATTTGATAGGCATCACTGCCTTTGAGGTTATGAATTGGGTTTCTGGCACAGATTTTCAAGGTGGCGCTATGGGTGAAAAATCAACAGGCTTGATACAGATCAAACTATGCAGTTGCAATAGCAACGAATGCCGACCGCAATGCGATACTGCAAAAGGATGATTGCCAAGTTAGATGGGTCACCGTTTGTCTTTGCGTGAGTCTGGATACTGGCCCACGCTTACGATAAGCATTATTCTGCGAACCACAGGCGCTAGCGCATAGTGTCCAAAATAAAAAGGTCGCCATCATGACAGAACACCACAACCCTAGTGCCACAGGCTCGATCCAACCCTGGGCTCAAGCTGGTCGCCAACCACGGATTGCCATAATCGGCGCAGGTATGTCCGGCATTGCCGCCGTGGTGAAATTGCAGAAGGCGGGCTACAGCGACATCACCGTCTATGAAAAGACCGACAAAGTCGGCGGCACCTGGCGCGAGAACACCTACCCCGGCTTGTCCTGCGATGTTCCATCGCGCTGGTACTCGTTCAGCTTCGCACTTAAAGCCGACTGGCCGCATCGCTACTCTTACGGTGCCGATATACAGGCTTACATGGAATCTGTCGCGCGTGACTTCGGTGTCAACGAAAAAGTGACATTCAACACCGCCGTAACCGATCTGGTGTACGAGCCGCCTTGCTGGCGCCTGACGACTTCAAGTGGCGAACAGGCGCTGTTTGATATCGTCATCTCCGCCACTGGCATCCTGCACCAACCGGTCTACCCCGATATTGAAGGACTCGAGAATTTTGCTGGCGCTGCTTTCCATTCTGCACGCTGGGATCACTCCATTGAGCTGGACGGCAAACGTGTAGGCATCATCGGCACCGGCTCAACAGCGTGCCAGATCGTCGGCGCGATCACCGATCGGGTTTCAGAGATGCATGTGTTTCAACGCACGCCTCACTGGATATCACCCTTGCCACAGAAGGCCTACTCCGCCGCGTGGAATAGTTTCCTGGCCCGCTTTCCCATAATGCAGCGCGTGATCTACAACTACTATTATCAACTGTTAGTGCGCACATTCAGCGCCGCCACTGTCGGCAATAAACTTATGCAACGCTGGATGGACAGCATCTGTCGTAAACACCTTGAAGATACGGTACCCGACCCCGAGTTACGGGCCAAGCTTACGCCCGACTACCAGGCCACTTGCAAACGGATGATTTTCTGCTCCGACTACTACCCGGCGCTGTGTCGCCCACATACACAGCTGGTAACTGCGGGCATTAAAAAGGTGGAACCGGAAGGCGTGCTTACAGCGGATGGCGTCCTACACAAATTGGACGTGCTGGTGCTAGCGACCGGCTTCAATGCCGCAGCCTTCATTTTGCCAACGCGCGTCACCGGAGAAAACGGCCTGGACCTGGAACACGTATGGGACGGTGCACCGCGAGCCCATCGCGCGGTCGCCATCCCAGGTTTTCCCAACTTCTGGATGCTGGAAGGCCCGACCGGACCCGTAGGTAACCTGTCGCTTATTGCAATTTCCGAACACCAGGTGGATTACATTATCAGTATGCTCGAGCGCATGAAGGCTGACGGCCTATCCTCCATCGCAGTAAAGCAATCTGCCTACGACGCATACAACGGCGCAATGAGTGAGGCGATAAAAACCACGACCTGGGCAACCGGTGGCTGTAAGAGTTGGTACATCGACAAGACCGGCGTCCCGAACCTTTATCCATGGTTTCCGGTGCGTTACCTGAAGGAAATGCATAACCCCGTGTACTCCGAGTACCAGTTGAGTAAATAGCGGCTTGCCAATCAGTGGTCGAAGCGGAATAATTCGCAGCTCCAACTTTGCCGCCCTTAGCTCAGCTGGATAGAGCGTCCCCCTCCTAAGGGGAAGGTCTCAGGTTCAAATCCTGAAGGGCGGACCATCACACCGCTATTTTGCCTGACTTTATTTATCCGCTTGGATAAAAGCGTACTCGTCGATAACATCCGGCGTGGATCACGCCGCTTTGGATCTACCTGTTTTCGGCCTGCCCGTTTTGGACTTAACCGCTTTACGACTTGTTGGTATCTTTTTCGTCTTTCTCTTCCGTGCAACGTGGCGCATTTCATCTTCACCGTATTGCTCGAGAATTTTGTCCAGCGCCAGTCCTATTTTACTGCTGAGTCTGATGCGCTCCAGGTGCGGCCAGGTAGCGAGCTCCCCATAGCGCTCCATTTCCATGAGTTCCAGATCAGACACATGACTCAATATTTTGCGCAGATCGAACTTGCGAAAATCCGCATAGATGTTGATGTCGGCTTTGTACTTCTGGCTGAGTAGTGAGTTGAACATATTGATCACCAGGCTGACGCGCGGCCAATCCTGCGTATAGTTCTTACTCACGATTTTTGCCAACTTTGCCAGACTGGTGGCGCCATGATGGAGAAAAACGCGCAATGCCTTGGGTATCGGAGTCTGATCGTCGTCGATGTCCTTGCCTACCAGAGCAATTGGGTTGATCAAGCTCGCAATATAAAAATTTACACTGTAAAGCCGGGCGAGGCGTTTCGCAGGCAGGTCATCCGTCACAGATCCGTCGACCCAGCGTCTGGTTGGTAAATAGGGTTGGTGCTCACCGTGTATATTTTTTGCCTGCAGCATCACCGGAGGATATATGCCAGGCACTGCACACGAGGCCATAACAGCAGTGCGTATATACACATTGGGGGATGCTATGGCGTTGAGTAATCGAGAGGTCTGGTGCAAATCGGCGGGGGCAACCGAAATATTGATGTGTCGACCGGTAAGTTCGAGCGCTTCCTGAAAGGTCAGGTCTGGCACCAGTCGCTCCACCATTTGCTCAAGATCGCGAACATTGATCTGCGAGCGCTCTCCAAGCAGTAGTTTATTAATCCACTTGGCTTCCTTTTTCGCCTCTGTTACCAGAGTTTCGTGATGGTTTGATGCTTCGAGTTCCTCATCAGTATGAGTGCCGATCACTGCTGTCACTAGAGATCCCGCGCTGGAACCCGATATCACATTGGGCAGCAAATTGTTCTCAATCAGGGCTTTTACCACACCGATATGAAAGTGACCCCAGGCACCACCCCCGCTTAACATCAACGCGGTGCGGCCATAGGAAAGTTTGGCGCGATGAAAAAAGTCCAGTTTTTCCTCGCGACTGATTACGCTCTCATCCAGTTGTGCGAGATGTTCGAGTGCATCCACGATCTCATTTACATACTCTTCAATCAGTCGCTTGGTGCCAAATTTGGCTGGTCGATACAGAGGAGACTTGCCCATGCCGCCCACATTGCCGTGGATACCCTCATTCAAGGCAAACATCAGGGCGTGATCATCCTGTCGCGCGCGGTGCCGGCGCAGTTCATCCAGACGAAGCCGAATTTGCGAGAAATCGTAGAGCTTGGTTTGGTCCACCCGCTTCCAACGTTCGGCACCCGAAAGCTCATCATGAGCGCGGGCCGCTTCGCACCACTCACCATACGTTTCAGCGCTGGCCATGCGTTGCTCCAGCTTTTCCATCGTCCTGGATGTCTTAAAGATCATTCCTGACTCCTTCTCACGCTCAACGACATTTTACACGCGGACCGATTTCACAGGATTCCAGTCGGCTGCTTTGCTGCTACCGGCGAAATCAATCTGCCATAACCCGAGGTGAATATGCAAAAGCTGAGCGCGCAGTAAATTTAACTGTTCTTTGACCGCGGCTGTTGGAGCAGATCGTCAGCTATATCGGCAACCTGGTGATTAATATCATGAATGAGCTTATAGATCGCGCCAATGGAGAGGTCCTGAATTCTTTTTACGCCATCGGCAGTATCTTCCAGGCCAAGCCTTTCCAGCACTGTGACCGGAAGATCCAAAACAGCGCGATTTATACCCTCGCTGTATCGGCACCTTGATCAATTATTTCCTCGATCAAGCGTGTCAACTTCTGCTCGTCGTTTACTTTATGTGTTTTGTGCGGCTTTTTGGTAGTGGTTGTTTTTCGCTGCGACATACGATGCCCCTTACCGTGTTACTGTGGTTCTTCACTGACTATTCGACAGGAGTCGAACCATAGTGCCATGATGCAGAACAAGAACTCTCCAGAAATAAGAGCTTATGGCCACTGCCCACTGGACGACGCATCGTTCACATCTCGAGGGGCAGAACCATTCAATAATGTGTCTGCCCCTTCTCTGGTACGGTCCGGGTTAGGGCCGGTTATCTATCCTCAGGCGGACAGCCTGCCCCTGAAAAGGAAACAACGACCTTCCGCCCGCTCAGCAACCCGGAGGCAACGTGGATTCAAAGGTCGCGCTGACAGACATCTGGGCGTCAATCGTCAGCTCGCAATTTCCGGTACCCGCTGCCGCACAGTCACCACCCCAGCCGGTAAACTTGCTGCCGTTAGCGGGTGTCGCGGTCAATGTAACCAGGGTGCCAGAATCGAGATCTACCGTACAAGTGTGGCCACAGTCGATACCACTTCCCGTCACCGTACCTAGACCCGCGCCGAGCTTGCCTAACGACCATCGAGTACTGCGGTGTGACGACTTCACCTGCCACCGTCAACTCGTAGCTACTGCTGGCCGTAACATTGGCTGCGTCGGTCACATCAACGGTAAAGGTAAAAACGCCCCCACTGGTGGGAATTCCAGAGAGGACGCCGTCGTCAGACAGCGACAAACCCGGAGGCATGCCAATCGGTGGCACAATGACATAGGGCGCGCTGCCACCAATAACGATGCTACGCGGCAGATACTCCACGTCTTTTTCACCTTCCTGCAAATGGTCGATAAGACCCAGTGGCAGGTCCGCCGCAAATCCCGCCATCTGCGCGCCGATGTAATCACCTACCACCACCTGCGACTCGCAATCGACATAATATGAGTCTCCATTGAGATCGGTCACTTCAACAGCGGTGCCAACACCGTGCAGGTACAGCGGAGAATCGGGGTTGTTCGTCGGATTGACCTCATCGCACATAGCCTCTCCGGTTTCAGCGTCAATCGTATTGGCTGCTGCCGCATACTTATAGAACTCGTATCGGCGCGTAACATTCTTGTCGCCGTCGCCCATATCGTCCGGGGCGCCCTCAAGCTCTTGTTTATTCGCTTTGCCATCCAGGTTGGTCTGTAAAAGTTTAAACTCCGCTTCCACTTCGGCAGGTTCACCGTTCTGCCAATCCTGCTTTCCATCCGCGTCCGCGTCTTCGGAAACGAGATCATCAAGCGCAACTTTGTTGGCGTTATGGGTGGAAGTCTTGATGACTTTGACAAAGCTGGGCTCGCCAAAGCGCTTGTTTACCCTGATTTCGACCTCTGGGGCGGGGATAACCGCAACTACCCTCGCGGCCTGCCCAGCAGCAGGTGGTTGGTAATTCCAGTTGGGGGCGGAGACCATGACCGGCGAACTGTGATGGACCAGACTTCCGCCATTGTCCACCAGCCAGTTATAACGGATTGCGGTCGGTGCGCCATAGAATCCCACACCAAAGTGTTCACATCCCTCATTCACAGACGGATTGGTACAACTGTGCCCGTCGGTAGGGGTCATCGGCGCACTGGGAATGGCCGTATAGGCTGCCCAGGTGCCGTCAGGATTCCTGGCGCTTTCGTAGCGGATAATGACTTTCGGATGCGCAGGATCGGTAAGGTCCTCGGTAATGCGCGGATGGCCGTAATGGTTCCAGTCGTAGGTATAGGTAATATCTGTGCTGCGTATGTCGTCGATCTCAATCTCGAATCCATGACATTCGCGCTCCGTATCGTTCACCGTATCGAAGTTATTCAACGTGCCATAAGCCGTGCTGGCGCTCGCCAGGTGTGTGCCGAACATCAAAACCGCACCTGCCAGGGAAAAACTGCTCTTCAATTGCATGGCGTTACCTCGTTGGAGACAAACTCAAAATTATATAATTATGGGAATTTTATCCCATATCTGTACGAAGACATACTGACCTACATCAATTAGTGAGAGATTATTTAAACCAGAACAGGATTGTTGAATAAACGGGCCTCCCTCGGAGCAGAGGACTTTTGCTGGTCATCGTTATGCTCTGGGTAAAGTGGTGTACTGTTATCACATGGAACAACAAGACATCTTTAAGAAGCACCTCCGCAAAGCAACTACCCGCTCCTACTGGCTGGGCGTTGGCCTCGGTTTGGTATTCGGGATTCTTCTGGGAATGGCAATTGGCTACACTCTCGGCAGCCCGACAACGGTTGTGATACCACTCACCGAAGGGACAAAAGTCTAGACCACACGCTGCCAGTTCTCCGACCAACGCAATGCAAACGCCGGTAGCGCCAAAGCAACGCCGCGGTGAATGGTGTCACAGCGAACCGGTATAATTACTGCGCCAATGTTCCGCTGGCCATCATTTTGACAGGAGAACACCCCTTGAAAGCAGCACCTCCGCGAGCGCTAACAGCCATGCTCGTTTTTGTTGGCATTGCTGTAGTCGGATACCTGGATTATCTAAGCGGAAACGAAATACGCATTTTTCCTTTGTACTATTTGCCGATAATTCTGGCCGCTTGGGTTTTCAGGTGGCCTGGTGCGTTGATCGCCTCGCTGCTTGCGTCATTCGCCTGGCTGATATCGCTACTGGAAACGGGAAATGGCTACTCCAACGGTTACATCTGGGTAATAAACACGTTTACCCAAGGGGTAGCCTTTTTGATGGTATCACTGCTAGTGGCAAAGTTACGTGAGTTCATCGAACGCGAGCAGGTCCTTGGCAGAACAGACCCCCTCACCCAGCTCTACAATACGAGAGCTTTCAACGAGCAGACCAATCTGGTGCTGGGACTGTGTCATCGATATTCACGGCCGGTGACCCTCGCTTTTATTGACCTTGATAACTTCAAGAATGTAAACGATACCCTTGGCCATGCCCAAGGCGACGCATTGCTGCGAAAGGTGGCTAGCGTTCTGCAATCCAGCTTTCGTTCCAGCGATATTATCGCGCGCCTTGGAGGCGATGAATTCGCAGTATTGTTTCCCGAGACAGAAGCCGAACACGCCGGCGCAATGCTGGAAAGGCTGCGACAGCGCTTAATCGAAATACCCGAATTGAAGACTAGTGCAGTAAGTGCAAGCATAGGTGCTATCGCCTATGTCATTGCGCCGGAACACCCGAACGAGATGCTAAAAAGAGCGGATGCGTTAATGTACTCGGTTAAGAAAGCAGGCAAAAATCGCGTAATGCTGGATCAAGTGGCTGGTTGAAGGACGCAGAGTTGTACTCCCTGTGAATCAGACATTCCACGTCATAAGATGTTTGCGTTATTTGGGTTTAGTGGTAAGGCGAGTGGGAAATAGCTCAGCCGTCAGGCGGTACAAGGCGACATCGAAGCTATCGTCAGGGTTCTCGGCACAATAATGCTCCAACCACACCATCAGATTCTTACTGTTTTTCTTGCCGCCGATATCATAGGTATCGAACGCCAACCGATTGATGCCTGTTATATAACCCATCGTATATAGCGATAACGCATACAACGCGCGACAGTCATCTTATTTCTTTGCACTGACGACAGCCCGGTTCAGCGCACTACAACTGGCCACGTTTTTTATTGCGCGCACGTTGTACGCTTTGTCGATGTCTGCCGCCAGGGTGGCGCCCGCGATGGCGGCATACATCAACCACGCCACAATTGCAGCTATTCGATTCCGCACTCTCGACTTCATACCAATTCCTGCGGGCAACTGAACTACCGCGAAAACAACACTTGTGCCATTTACCGGATTGAGGAGTTTAGCGATTGCGGCTGAGCTGTGCCGCGAGCTTGTCCTTCATCGGTAATACCCACTGTGCCTTCAGTTGAGCTGACAACAAACCGGCATCCTCCAGGTCATCGCAAAGTTTCATCTGGTGAGCGAGATCAAACATATCGAACTGTCGGCAGATTTTGGCCTGATCATTGAGGGTAAGAAAAGAGACGCCGGGCGATTCAAAAAATGAACCGTCTGCACGCGTCCCGGGGCCGCGGTTCATCCAATGTGTAATCAAGCTGTTGCCGACTCCGGTGTACACGCCGATATAGGGAAAGGTCCAGCCCTCCCAACCGACTTTCATGTCACGCCCATAGTGTGTTGCCTTGATCTCGTCGATGCCATTGGCCGTCACATCCATTACACCGGCATACTGACAGGTGTAGATACAATCAGCGGCGTATATTTCGTCTACAAAAAAGATCCAGTCATTGGTTCTTGATGCTTCCTCATGGGCTGCTATCAGCTTGTCTGCAGTATCGCGTAGCACCAAATCGCTGAGTGTGGCCATGCTATCCTCCGAAAATGTGTTGTTATCATGGTGCTGAACAAGTACTACAGATATGCCCCCACTACAGCCTCTACTGTGGCGCGCACATTGTTGCGACTGTAGCCCAGTTCGCCATTGTCCGGTTCATAGCTGATGAGGGCGTTGCGACCAGCGTAAAGAATGACGTCGGGGAACAGCGGATGCTCCGCCTCAGAAACCGGAAGGTCCATTGGATTTCCAACTGCTGAGAAGTACATCTCAAGATACGCTTTCCAGCTGAGGTTCTCATCCCCCACCAGATATGCCTTACCACCTTCGCCACGCGCCAATGCGCCGGCAATCGCCTCGGACATCGAGGTACTGGTGATATGGTTTACACCACCGGCAGGGGCGACCAGAGGCATGCCTTCGAGCCGGCCGGCTGCATACTGCACCAACACTTCCAGATGCGGCAGCGACAGGCCCGGCACACTGCCTAGAATAAATGGCGCATTCAGGCTGCACACCGAAAAGCTGGCGCTGTTAAGTGTTCGCACACCTTCGTCAGCCAGGTGACGGGAACGCACATACGCGTCGGTTTCAATTTTTTCTGGAACCACCTGCGGGTAGTAGGTGCCGATATACACCGCCCGCGCTATACCGGCGTCTTTCGCCTGTTGAAAGAACCGCGGAACTGCCTCGGTATTGACCCGTGTAAAAAAAGCATCAGCGTCCTCGCCCGGCGGCAACTGGCGAATATCGGCGCCAGCGGCAAACACCAGCTGATCAAACTCCCGCAAGGCTGCGAGCGATACGTCGCCATCGACATAGTTACCGACCAGATGCGGAAACTCACGCAGACACGCAAGTGTCGGTGCACAACGCGACATCAGTGTCACGCGATGCCCTGCACCACGCAGATGCATGGCCGCATGCGCCCCGGTAAGCCCCGTGCCACCAACCAACAATATATTCGCCACTATAAATTCCTTCTAAGGTCGCATGAACTGGCCACCGTCGACATTCAGGATGTGACCAGTAATCCAGCTCGCTTCGTCCGACAGTAAAAACAGCGCCGCATCCGCCATGTCCTGGGGCGTGCCAAGGCGTTTGATGGGCATGCTCTTGATCATTTCCTTGGCATAATCACCGGCAGTCTTGGCCAGCGCCCCGGTATCCGTAGGGCCGGGAGCAATTGCATTTACCCTGATCTTGCGCCAGCCCAATTCGTTGGCAATACTTTGTGTAATGCCATTAACGGCAAGCTTGGCAACACCATAAAAACCGGTACTCATCCACGCAGCGGTGGATGACTGGTTAATAATCGCGCCACCACCGGCGGCTGTCATATGCTCAATTACCGCTCGCGTCATAATGACGCAACCGTGGGCATTGATACGCATGAATTTTTCCAGATAGTCCATATCGACATTCATGTAACCTTCGATCTTCATATCACCAAAAATTGCAGCATTATTGATCAGGTAGTTGATCCCGCCAAACTTCTCCACAGTGGCCTGGGCGCAGGCTTTGGCGGAGCTCTCAGAACCGACATCCGTTTTTACATACAGTGCACTGCCACCATTCTTGCTGATCGCGTCAGCAACGCGTTGACCACCCTCTTCATTCAGCTCAGCGATCACCACATTCATGCCACGCGCCGCACAGGCCGTTGCATAGCCCTCGCCAATACCGCCGCCAGCGCCCGTTACAATAATTGTTTTGCCAGTAAAGTCCATGCAGAAATCCTCGTTAAAATATCGTTTTGGAAGTGAGTTTATTGGGACGAATCTCCAGCAGATCGACAGCGACTCCCGGGGGCTGCAACAGGGCGTAGCTCACCGCCTCTGCCACGTGACTTGTATCCATGCCCATATCCAGATAGCTGCCGGCATCTTTCCAGGCAGTTATTGCCGCATCGAAGGCGTGTTTGTCCCAGCCTTCTGAAAAGCTTGTCCATGCTCCGCCGGGGCGGATGCAGGTGACCCCGATATTGTCCGGCTGTAGCTCCACGCGCAGGTCGCGAGTAAAGCGCTCTACAGCCGCTTTGGTGGCCGCATAGATTGAGAGATGGCTGATCTCGTCGTAATGCCAGGCACTGGCTGAGGAGATATTGATGATGCGGGGATTTTCACCGCCGCGCAGCAGCGGAATGGCAGCTTGCGAGCAGTACACAGTGCCGAGGAAGTTGGTGTGCACTTGCAGGACTACCTCTGCCTCTACCAGCGACTCGATCTTGTTGGGCGTCGCCAGGCCTGCGTTGTTGACCAGTCCATCGACGCGTCCGAAGTGATCTCTTATAGTCTCGAACGCAGTGCAAATTGCAGCGCGCGAGCCAACATCTGCAGCCACGCCAAAAGCACGGCCCGCGCCCAACTCCTCCACCACCTGATCCAGTGCACTCTGCGTCCGACTGATCAAGCCGACGCATGCACCCTGCTCTACCAGGTTTTTAGCAATCGCTAACCCGAATCCTTTGGAGGCGCCAGTGACGATATAGACCTTGTTCTCCATCAGAGAACTCATACGCCGATGGCAATCGTCTTGGTTTCCAGATACTCCTCGAAACCCTCACGACCCATTTCGCGGCCAACGCCACTTTGCTTATAACCGCCAAAGGGCGCATCGGCACCGTAGAAGTTGCCGCCGTTGACATTCACTGTGCCCACCCGCAGGCGGCGGGCCACAGCCAATGCACGCGACTCATCGGCCGACCAGACGCCACCTGAAAGGCCGTAGTCCGAGTCGTTCGCGATGCGCACAGCGTCATCTTCGTCGTCGTAGGCAATAACCGCCAGTACGGGCCCAAAAATTTCTTCCCGGGCTATAGTCATGTCGTTGGTAACATCCATGAACACGGTCGGCTCAACGTAATAGCCCTTCTCCAGATGTGCCGGCACTCCGCCACCAAGCAACAGGCGCGCGCCCTGTGCCTTACCTTTTTCAATATACGCCAACACCCTCTCGCGTTGACGGGCATTAATGAGTGTACCCATGATCTGGCTGTCGGAGCCAGGATCACCATACTGGATAAAGCCAAAGTAGGTCGGTAACAACGCCTCCACTTCCGCCTGTCTGGACCGCGGTATCAACAGGCGGGTGTGAATCGCACAGCCCTGTCCGGCGTGGAAGCAGACGGCGAGACAGCTGAGCAGACTGGAACCGAGGTCCGCGTCGTCGAGAATAATATTGGCGGACTTGCCGCCCAGTTCGAGAAACACTTTTTTCACAGTCTGCGACGCACGCGCCATGATGTGTTTGCCCACAGCGGTCGAGCCTGTAAACGAGACCATGTCGACACGCGGGTCGCCAACCAGCTGATCACCCACTTCTTTCGGGTCTTCAGCAGTGATGACGTTGAAAACCCCGGCGGGTATATCCGTGTATTCCTTCACCACGCGCCCGAGCATAGTCGCGGACCACGGAGTATCCGGCGCCGCTTTAAGCACCACAGTGCAGCCAGCAGCAAGTGCGGGGACGCATTTGGCAAGATTGATCTGCAGTGGCACATTCCAGGGCGTGATACAGGCCACAACACCAATGGCTTCCTTCTCGACCAGACGTCTGCTCTTACCGCCCATCATTTCGGATATCCCGATATCGCGACTCCATTCATAGGTCGGCAAGCTACTGAGCGTGTAATCCATAAAACCGATAGGTATTTCACACTGCGGACCCATCGCGCCGCATATACCCAGCGGGGCACCCGTCTCTGCGGCGATCTGCTGTTTGAATTCCTCGACAACCGACTTTAGCCCATGTTGCAGCTGTTGCAGACATTTGTGCCGGAATGCATGGTCAGTGGACCAGTCGCTACTATCGAACGCATGACGGGCTGCTGCGATTGCCCTGTCCATATCCTCGGTACCGGCATCGGCGACCCGCCCCATCACTTCTTCAGTCACCGGGTTGATATTTGCATAGGTCTTACCTGAGGCGGCATCGCAGAGTTCGCCATTGATAAACAGTCTGGTTTCCGGATTCACTTGATTTACTCCTGCTACATCGGGGGTCGGGATTCATCTTTGGCCAGGAACACGTTCACAATCCTGTCGCGAATAAATTCAGCAGTGGGCAACACTACATCCTTTTCGGCGGCCGTGGTAATGGCACACTCCAGGTCTTTATGGGCCAGCCTGCCCATAGCGCCAAAATACGGATCCATGTCTGCCTCGGTACTGGTTTTAGCCACGGCATTGCGGCCGCTTGCAAACATGAACATCTGTTCGTTGACGACACCATTCGAAAGGCCCACCGCGCGCAACACATCAGGCGAGAGCCCACAGGCTTCAGCCAGACGAGTGGCCTCCACCATCGCCACAAACTCCGCGTACTGGATGAAGTTATTACACAGTTTGAGTGCGATACCAGAGCCAATCGGGCCGGCATGCACGATCTTTTCCGCAGAGGTGAGAAATACGGGAGAGGCGGATTCGAGCTGAGCGTCAGTGCCCCCAACCATGTAGCATAACGTCCCCTCCGCTGCGCGGTGGGCACCACCAGTAATGGGTGCATCAATCAGGTCGAAACCCAGGTCGGAAGCCTGCTGTGCCCAGCGCAGCAGGTTGGCTTGCGTGACCGTGCTATGAATTGCAATTAGCGTACCCGGTTTGGCGTTTGCGAAAATACCGTCATCGCCATGGAGCAGGTCTTCTACCTGCGTATCATCACGCACACAGACACCAATATGCATGCACTTACCGGCGAGTTCGGCAACAGTCGCACAGGCTAACGCACCGGCGCCCACTAAGTCCTCGACAGCAGGAGTGAAGACGTCGTAGACATGCGCGTTGTATGCGTCAACGATCAGGCGCTTCGCAGAGGGTTTGCCGATATTGCCGAGCCCTATATAGCCGACATTGATTTTCGCACTCATGCACTGCTCCCTTTTTAGCGTTCTCAGTTGTAGCGGGGTACGGTCCAGAGCGCAGCAGTGTAGCTATTCCAAAACTGCACTGTCAATACAAATTGACTAGTCGTCAATCTCTGTTTACTATCTACGCCATGAACCAAATCATAGCCAAACCGGCAGAATCTGAAAGTATCCGCAAAAGATACCGCGACAACTCGTGCCGACACCTGCTGGGCACGGCTCACTACCTGCAAACCCGTGTGATGAACACACTTAAAACGCAGTGCGGACACAAGCACCTGCGCCTTGGCTTCACACCGTATATCTCGTTGATAGGAGAACGCGGTCGACGCTTGACTGATATTGCAGAGGTCCTCGGTATCTCCCGGCAAGCCTGCAACCAGGCCGTCAAGCCAATTGAAAGCGCAGGCTACATTGCGCGCAAAGCAGACCAAACCGACGGCCGGGCAAAAACGCTCTACCTGACGCCCGCTGGTGTAAAACTGCGCAGTGATGGTACGCGGATTGTAACCGAACTCGACCGCGAATTTGCCGCTATTGTCGGTAATGATGCGATCGCCGACACCAGCAAAACGCTGGGAAAGATTTATCACCACCTGGCGCTGGGACCGGCGCAGGAGCGCGTCCCTCGTCCTCCCGAGGTCGGTATGGGTGCATTATTGCCTGCGCTGGCGGACTATATCCTGCATCGCTTGATGGAATTGACTCGCGACAAGGGTCATCGGAGACTGCAGTTGCGCTTCGGTCAGGTGCTGACCCTGATCGGGCCTTCCGGTGGACGCATTCAACAGATCGCGACCATCCACGATGTGAGCAAGCAAGCGATCAGCGTCATCGCGACAGAGTTAGAGGAACAAGGCTACCTCCAACGCAACCCGGACCCTACTGACGCGCGGCAGATTGTGCTCAACTTTACTCCTCGGGGAAACCAACTCATTGCAGATTCAGTCCTCAGCGTCGAGGAACTGGAACACGAATTCGCCGCGATCGTCGGACAGGCAGCGCTCAAGCGCATGAACATTACCCTGCGACAGCTCTATCTTGGCCTGCAGTTGGAGCCGGATGTATTTGAAAAACACAATTCGTCAGATATCGGGCACCTGGCGCACCAACTACAGCAAGAATTGGGACCTCAGGGCAGTCGGGCCTTGGCCAGACTACTGCTGACCCCTTCCGTTAATACGAGGTAATAGAAAATGAACAACGAGTGGCTGTCTTATGTGTGGCAACACTACAACATACTTGGTGCGGTACTGGCGCTTGCTGCAATTATCGGTATCACCGTGGTCGGCAAGCGGCTGTTGTTTAGCGTGCCCGCTCTGGGAGAAATGCGCGCCCTCAACAAGGAGAAGGACAAGCCGAAGTGGCAAACGGAAAAATACCCACCGGTTGTGCGTGCTACCCAGAAGGTCGGCATGTACTGCAATCTGGTATTTTTCTTCCTGCTGCTGCCATTTTGCATCACATTGAACGCGCAACCGGTGTGGAAAGTACTGTTGGATATTTTCATTATCCTGATGTTTTATGACTTTTTGTATTACCTGTCACACCGCTTCTGGTTTCACGGACAGGGTGCCATGCGTAAAGTACACGCCGTACATCACCAGGCGCGTAATCCAACCTATCTCGATGCGCACTATGTACATCCGCTGGAAACGTTTATCGGACTCGGGCTGTTTATTGGCTCAATAGTATTTTTGGCAGCGATCATGGGCCCATTTCAGATTGTCACCATTGTTTTGACGTACCTGATCTTTACGCATATCAACCAGATTAATCACATTTACCTGGACCTGCCCTATTTCCCTTACAAGACGGTGAACTGGATTGTAGCGAAACATCACGTTCATCACGAAAACATGCACAAGGGTAACTACGCGACGATCACGCTGTTCTACGACAAAATTTTCGGCACACTCGACTGATTAACGGGAGATAAAAAATGAATGACGAGGAACGCCGCGCCCTGGGCGAGGCAACTATTAAAGATGTATACGCCGGTGACGTTGTAGTGCCACCTGAGGGCTATGCCTTCAGCGATATTATGCTGAAGCAGTTATTCGCCGAATTATGGACACGTGAAACCTTGTCAATGCGCGACAAACGCATTTTGCTGCTTGGTATCATTGCAGAAAAAGGAGAGCCAACCACGTTCAAAATTCAGATCAAGGCATCGTTAAAGCGAGGAGAAATCAACCCGGAGGAAGCTCGCGAACTACTGCTATTCATCGCCCAATACGCAGGCTATCCTCGCGCGGCTTCAATGCTGGGACCCCTGGAGCAAGCCATTGGCGAATATGAGAAGGAAACGGCTGCCAGCCAAAGCTGACAGCCTATCTGCACCATCACTTTCCAAGCTTCGCCAACAACGCTTTCGCCTCAGCCAACTCTGGAAAGTCCGGATTGGTAGCAAGCAGCTTTTCCAGTATGGCGCGCGCTGCTGACTTGTCGTCAAGAGCGGCGGCAATCATTGCACTGTGGTAAATCAAGGAAGGGTTTTCCGGTGATTTTTCCAGCGCACGCTCAATAGTGCGTTGCGCACGTGGGTAATCCTTGTTCAGGTATTCTATCACCGCCATCGTGTCCAGCACCTCAGCTGCATCCGGTGCAGCGGCAGCGGCCTGGCGCGCATACTCCAGCGCCTGTGCAGGGTCTTTTTCCCTCTCTAGCCATGCGATATTGTTGAGCGCGGTGACATTTCTAGGTTCATCCTGCAAGATTTTTTTGTACTGGGTGACGGCTTCGTTCTCCTGCGCAGTCGCCAGCAGGTCATTGGCATAAGCCAAACGAGCAACAACGTCATTTGGATTTTTCTCCAGCCAGGTAACATAGCGTTGCTGTGCACTCTTGTGTTCGCCTCCCGCCATCTCGTAATTAGCGAGCGACACGAGGGTACCTGTAGATGGCGATAGCGAATACGCTTTTTCGGCGAGCTTTATTGCCTCACCCTGGTCACCTTTGCGTTGCGCTGCGGCGGCTTGTAACAACACGACATCCGAGTTCTCCGGTGCCAGCTCGATCAGTTTTTTCAGCTGTGTCTCAAATTGTTCATTGTCGTTACTGGTAAGCGCAATTCTGGCCAGCGCGATTCTCGAAATAATATAGTTTTCATCCAGCGCAATCGCCCGATTCAACTCTTCGATCACTCGCGCCTGATCGCCATTACCTGCTGCCGCCATAGCCATTGCATGGCGGATAGGAGCACTGTCGGGTGTGGATTTCAGTAGTTGCTCCAGCGTGTATTGCGCGGCACTGGAATCACGGGTCGACAGCTGTGCCATTGCGATAAGCGGGAGAACTTCCGGTGATTGCTGCTGCTTCATATCCAGATCAGTGAACAGCGGCGCAACCTGTTCGGGCTTGCCCTCGGACAGGTAGTATCGCGCCAGTAGTAAACGCGGGTGCAGTGCAGTTGGATCAACTTTGCGCGCCTGTTCCAGATGGGCGACCATAGCCACTTTATCCGACTCCCGTGCATCCAGCAAAGCGAGTTGGATCAGTGTTGGAGTGGAATCAGGGTGTCCTGCTAATGCAGTTTCGTAGCGCTTGCGGGCGGCTGCGACATCATTGCCTGCAAGCGCTATCTGTGCGAGATAATGGTTCGCCGCCGGATCTGCTTTATCCAGTACCAGCGTTTCCTCAAATGCTGTCGCTGCTTTGTCATTATCGCCAGCATCCATGTAAACCTTGCCCAGCAGGTTATGTGCTGTCACCTCTTTCGGATGACGGCCTCTATAGGCCTCGGCGGCAGCAATTGCCGCTGCAGTGTCACCGTTCTGCAGGTGGTTGAATACCAGAAGGATATCGGCCAACTGGAATTGCGGGTCAAGCTCCAGTGCGGTTTCCATATGATGCACTGCGTCGTCATTCTTTCCCTCTATCAGCAGTCCGGCACCGAGCCTGATCTGCGCACCGGCGGAGTCTGGTTGCAACTTCGCGACGTGTGCCAGCATCGCTATCGCTTCATCCATGCGTCCGGTTTTGAGTAAGGCATTGCTCATGAGATTGAGTGCATCCACATCATCAGGCAAGTTCTCCAGGACCGGTTGCAGCAGCGACAGCACAGCGCTGTAATTACCCTGTTGCAAGCGGATGGTCGCCAGCAATTTGCGTCCCTGCACGCTGCCTGGCGCCAAAGCGTAAAAACGCTCGGCCTGACTGGAGGCCATATCCGAGTTACCTTGCTTCAGATTGGCGCTGGCCAGAAAAAACAAGGCAAGCGGATATTGCTCGAATACCGGCTCTGCCAGGGACAGTGAGGCAATCGCGTCGGGATATCTGCCAGCCTGGAAATGCAACAGACCTTGTACGTAGTTTGCCTGTGGGCTGTTTTTTGACGCGACCAGCAGAGTCCTGGCATCGCGTTGCGCCGCTTGGTAATCAGCCAACTGCAGGTTTATCAATGCACGTTTGAACAGGTCATTCAAATTATTCTTACCCAGTTCTACCGCTTTACTGTATGCGCTCAGCGCACCATCAAAATCTTTCTGATATTGCAAAAGATCTCCGCGCAGGCTCCACGCCTGTGCATTGGATGCGTCGAGCTTTAGCAGTTCGTCGAGCGTTGCGCTGGCGCCCTCAACATCGCTGGTCGAGGCCTGCAGGCGCGCCTTGGCCAGCATCGCCTGGGTAGAATCCGGCGTAGCCACTAATGCCCTGTCTATCAACTCCTGCGCATTCCAGTTGTCGCCCTGCGCCAACGCCGCCTGGGACTGCATTGCGAGCACGGTGGCAAGGCCGGCTGTATTCAGGCCAGCGAGGCTCATATCCTGAACCTGTTGGTACTCCCCTTGCGCCAGCAGCGCTTCCGCCAACGCCGGCTTGATATCTTCCGCAGCACCACCGAGTTCTAACGCGCGCTGCAGCTCCTTGCGAGCTGACGGCATATCGCCCATCGCCAGATACGACTTACCCAATAACCAACGCGCCTGTGAAGAGTCCGGTTGCAAGCGCAGTGCATTTTTCAGATCGATTGTCGCCGCGGCATAGTCAGACTTTGAAATCGAAGTCTGTGCGCGCGCAAGGTAGTCCTCGACAGTGTCACTGCTGCAGGACACCACGAGCAGAAGAAGAAGGGATAAAAGTACCTGTTGCTTCATAGACAGCACCCGCTGAAAAGCTTGGATTACCTCCAGGCAGACCACCACCCTGAAGCGTTTATTGAGGATAAACATACCACATTGGCCAGGGAAGGGAACTTGATGCGCGGTATTGAAGCAGTCATCAAATCGATTGCTCATTTTTACGGCGAAACCCTACTGATTAATCTATCAACAGGGCTATCGCAGTATCGGTACCAACAAAAAAGGCGACCGCGAGGGTCGCCTTTCGCACAGCTGCGTTAGAGATCAGGCGTTGCGACGGCGACGCATGCCACCCAGCCCGGCCAGACCAAGACCTATCAGTGCAAGAATACCAGGCTCCGGCACATCATTCGGATCGGGATCTGGATCTGGATCTGGATCAATCACTACACGCTCGGTAGTTATGAGAGCGCCAAATTCAAACGTAGTCGTGGCTTTCTCTGGAGTAATAAATCCAAGGCACGGCTCGTTGCTGCCGGTGGCTGCCAGACAGGCGGCCGGAGACAGAGCGTTAAGGCCCGAAGTTGCTTCTACAAAACTCAGGAAGTATTCCTGTTCAGGATCACCACCAGCGCCATCCGTGTCATAGAAGAACGAGAAGTTCAGTGCGTCGCTACCGATTACGAAAATATCGCCGCAACCATTCGAATTCACGCCAGAATTGTTCGCACCCCCATTGGCACAAGGGTTATCGTTGTTTGGTGTTTCCAGAAAATCGATCAGGAACGTGGTCGAGGTCGCAGGCAATGCACCGAGTGGCGGAGTCAACGGTGTCAGTGTCAGTGCGATGGCTAATGAAACCTTATCCAGCGTGGCACCATTGATCGGATTGTTGGTATGCGTTAAAGAGACATTCGGCACGGGCGGCAGCGTTGTGCCAATGCCTGTGTTCACGACGGTGTCGATCGGTGAATTGGTGATATCCAGCCCGCTTTGGCCACCGGTACCCCAGCGCAGCCTCCGATCGCTGTTGCTGATGGTTACGCCGCCCGGGGCATTACCGTTTGAGTCAACGATGGTATCCGGCAGGAAGACTGCATCCACACCAACCGTCCACTGCGTGATAATTGCTGCATTTGCTCCACTGGCGGCCAAAGCCGTCAGGGCAAACGCCACTGTCTTAATCTGCTTTCTGAAGTTCATACTCTGTCTCCTGATTCTTATTGCGGGTAGATCCCTTACGACCACCGAAAACATTGTGTCAATCAATGTTCCTTAACCAGTACAAAGCAAAAAAGGGGCCAACTGCATAAGTTGGATTTTTTTGATGATATATTTCAGTTAGTTACAATAGTTTTTTAATAATGATTGTTAACTATATGGAGACGCAATACAGCTTGCATGTAAAAAATATGGACAGGAAAATCGAGTAGTGGAACGGCTTACACCGGGCGACCAACGGCTTTATCGAACAATGCGTGGGAATTTGCCAGGGACGAAAAGCAAAACGCCCCCGGTAGGTAAAACTACCGGGGGCATCACTGTTCACATCAGGATCAGGCGGCCTGTTCGGTGGCTTTTGATTCCGGATCAAAGGTAATGTGCATGCGCTTGATACCGTTTACCAGGTTGGATCGCGTGTAAGCGATGTCACCCACCAGCTTGGGATTACGCAGGCGCGGAATAATCTCCTCGAACATGATGCGCATTTCCAATCGGGCCAGGTGAGTGCCGAGGCAGAAGTGCTGGCCGATACCAAAAGCGCGGTGCTGGTTGTACAGGTCGGGGATGCGCTCAGCGCGGCGTACATCAAACTGCATCGCATCCTCACCGAAGATGGTCTCATCGTGATTCACGGTGTGGTAGTGCATGATAATCTTGTCGCCTTTCTTGATCTGGTGACCGGCGATCTCGGTATCTTCCATACAGGTGCGGCGCATCAGGGTGAAGGCCGTGTTGTAGCGCAACATCTCTTCACAGGCACCGGGAATCTTGTCAGGGTTATCCACCAGGTACTGTAACTGATCAGGATTTTCCATCAGCAGGCGCATACCCTGGGTGGTTACTGTGCGCGTAGATTCGTTGCCGGCAGCGATCAGCATCAGGAAGAACCAGACAAACTCTTCATCGCTGAGCCCATCGTCCTTACCGTTGCCTTCAATAAGCGCTCCGATAATGTCCTTTTTAGGCTCAGTCTTGTGCTGCTCCATCAACTTCATTGCGTATTCGATCACCTTGAAAGAGGCTGCTTCCGCCTCGGCCGGATCTGCAGCCATCTCCGGGTCCTGGTTGAACATCATTTTGTTTGTCCACTCGAAGAAATCCTTGCGATCCTCCGGAGGGATGCCGCACAGTTCAAGAATTGCCAGCAGTGGTAATTCGGCAGCGACTTCCTCCACAAATTCGCACTCTCCGCGACTTGCAACACGATCAACAATATTTTTGGCGTGCCGTCGGAAGCTCGGTTCATAAGAGTTAACCGCAGCAGGGGTGAAGGTAGCGCGCACAATTTTGCGCGACTTCATCTGGCCAGGCGGGTCCTGGTTGATGGTCATGTTGCGATGAATCAGAACGAGTTCATCCTCGCTGTACTCCTCGGCCAGCGCGGAGCGGGCCTCGCTGGAGAACACTTTCGGATTCTTTGAAATTGCGTCAATTTCATCCCGGCCTGTGATCAGCCAGTACGGCACGCCCTGGTAGGAACCGTCCATATAATGCACAGGGCCGGATTTGCGAATTTCCGCCAGTGTTTCATACGGCATACCATTCACGTAGGTTTCCGGGTCAATCAGATTGGGGAAATTGGCAAAGGGACATTGACTCATCGTAATCGTCTCCAGAGTGACATTTGGTCAGATAGCTAGAGGCTACTAGGCATTAGTTAAGCTGTCAAATGTGAATTTGGCAAAAGGACGATCCCCCTGCACAGCCATGCCTGTCTCGCAGTAAGGGGCCGCGCTGTTAGCGCTGCACCTTAAATCCGGAGGCACGAGCATCCCACGTGGAAGGTGTGACACCCCGCTCGCGCAACAAGAATTTCTGCACTTTATTGGTCGGGGTATAGGGTAGCGAATCGACAAACTGTATGTAGCGCGGTACGAAAAAATACGGCGCATTGTCGTTGATGAACCGGGCAAGTTCGACAGCTGTCAACGACTGTCCCGGTTTGAGAATCACATCCAGCATGATCTCCTGCTCCGACTCCAGCTCTGCGCTTTGCACCCCAAATGCGGCGCAATCGGCAATTGCCGGGTGCCTGCGGGCCGCCAGTTCAACTTCGAATGTAGAGATATTACGGCCCTTGTAACGCACGGCGTCTTTCTTCCGGTCGGAGAAAAAATAGTAGCCCTCAGCGTTGCGTTTCAACATGTCACCTGTTTTGTACCAGGGCCCGTCAAATGCCGCTGCAGTAGCCTCCGGATTATCGAAATAGCCATTGAATATAAAATGCGGCCACAGCGGTTTAACCCAGAGCTCGCCCGCCTCACCGTCGGCAACATCCTGTCCGTCGTCTGCCACCAGCCGCGCTTCAAGACCCGGCACCAGACTGCCGCAACTGCCCGGCGGTTGTGTGCGCCCGGCAACCGGCGCAACCAGACGCATCGCCTCACTCTGGCCCAGACCCTGCGGCACAAGCGTAAGATTGAAGCGCTGGCAAAAAGGTTCTACTACCGCAGGTGGCATAGGAATGGCCATCAGCTTGCGCAAACTGTGAGACGCATCATCGTCCCGCTCTGGTGCGTCCCACAGAAACATGTGCATGGCTCCGAGCGTAAAACACTGTGTAGCTTTATAGTGATCCACGCGCTGCCAGAACGTGGATACCGAAAAGCTCGGATCAATGGCCAGCGGTACCCCGGCAAACAACGCGCGAAAAATCGCAGTCACCCAGACAGCAGAGTTGTACATCGGCAACACAGTAAAGATGACATCATCTTCTGCGATGCCGTACTGGTGCGGCTCATTGACTGCCAGTGCAGCGTTGAACCAGACATTGTGGCTCTGCATCACCCCTTTGGATTTGCCGGTAGTACCTGAGGTCCACAACACCGCACACGTGTCGCCGGTACTCAGCGCTGACATATCCGGCTCCCCGGCCCCCGACACATAGAGTGAGCTGAGGCTGCGCGATCCGGCAAGGGACTCATGACCGCCGTGCATGACCACTGTGACATCACTCAACGAGGGCTGAATCTCCTGCAATCTCTCCAGATGAGCTGCGTCGCTAACCAGTATCGTTGGTCTGCTGCCGTTAATCGTATCGAGCAACCAGGCGCCCTTGTAATCCGTATTCACCGGCACCCATACTGCGCCGAGTTTATTGGTCGCCAACACCAGGAAAATCACCTCGGGCGAGCTTCCCATGTAAAACGCCAGACGGTCCCCTGCTTTCAAGCCTGCACTGGCCAGACCCGCAGCCAATTCGTTCACGCGCTGGTTGACCTCGGCGAAGGTATATACCTCATCGCCAAACAATATAAAGGGATGTTGGCCGTGCTGCTCAGCCTGAACCTGTATTGCCCGTCCCAGATGTCGTTCGCTGGGGTTTTCCAGGTGCAGAATATTCATCAGTGTTAAAGCTTCCCGTTGGGCGGAATAATTAACGTTCTGCCCTGGCTGTTCCGCCAGATGTCAACTGCGAATCAGCTCCAAGGTTTCACGCAGACCGTGACGGTCGATTACGAACATCGCGCCGGCATAGGCAACCGTGCCCAGCAATACCAGTTGTAATAAATATACCCACTGGCCAACGCTGCCATAAGCGAAGTTCTGAAGAAAATACACCGTGGCATACATTATCATCCCGGCAGCAACGGGCCTGGCCATCTGCCGCAAATAATCCACCACGCGCACCCCCACCACTGCACTGCTGCGATAGGCAGTAATGAAGAACACCAGCGGATACATACAGAGCCAGGCATAGGCTAATCCGATTACGCCCCAGTGTGTGCCGGCAAAAAATGCCAGAGGCATCAAAGTAGCGGCAATCAGGAAATTGGATGCACTAATTGCCGGATGCCCTGTGCCCCAAAGCAGTGGCGGAAATATATTGCTCAGCAGGCGAAATGGCATAACCACACCGAGCAGTTGCAGCAAAGGGGCAGCCGGCAGCCACTTCTCGCCCAAAAGACAGGCAATGATTGGCTCTGCAGTACAGCTCATACCAAAAAATACCGGGAACGCAGCAATCGCAAGAATCCGTGTCGCCTTCAGTAAGTACCCCTGTACAGTTACGGCATCGGTGTTTGCATGTGCATGGGAAAACGCCGGAAAGGCGACCGAATTCAGCAAGCCGCTGATTTTGTGAATCGGTAGCGATGCTAACTGACTTGCCACCGCATAATATCCCAGCAGTTGGTTGCCAAGAATTTTGCCGCCGATAAATTTGTCCGACTCGCTGAACACAAACCATAACCCACGATCGGTTGTGACGAACCCGCCAAACGCGAGGTAGCTGCGCATCCCGCGCAAGGAAAAGCTCGGCCACACGAGACACTTTGCAATCAGATTGAGGCCCAGCACACGTGTGGCGTTAGTCGCCAGCGCGCCCCAGATCAACGCCCATACGCCCTGTTCGTACAAGGCCAGCACCAACGTCACAAGACTGCCGATCACCAGCGTCACAAAATCGACTATAGAACGCTGTGCGAAGTCGATATCCCTTTCAAGCTTCGATTGCGGCAGGGTTTCAAAGATCAAAATGACAAATTGCAGCGACAATACCTGGAGGATGGATGTGAGTGTCGCCTCACCGTAGATCTCCGCGATGGTGCCGGCGCCAAACAACAGCAGCAGGAAAAAGAACGTATTAATCAGGATCACGATGCCAAACACTTTCCGGCGCAGGAACTCATCCAGCGCTTTCTCTTGCACCAGCACTGCATCCAGCCCCAGGGTGTTGAGCAACACCAGCAGCGAGACGACTACCATGGCCATAGCCATCAAACCGTAGTCGCCGGGTGACAGCAGGCGAATCACCACAATGGTGATGGCCCAAGACATCGCCTGCCCTAGAAAACGCGCAGCCGCGCTCCAGCGCAAAGCAGACATGACCTTGCTGCGAATATCCATCGTCAAACTCTCAGGCGAGACCTGCGTCTTTAATTATTCTGTTTCGGCCGGGCCCGACCCAGCACCTCGCACAGGGTACCCCAGTTCTTTCAGCACCACTGCAATTTCCTGCAAAATAGTGGGATCGTCGATGGTTGCCGGTACCCTGGGACTCTGCCCGTCGGCAAGCTGGCGCATTGTGCCACGCAGGATCTTGCCGGAGCGGGTCTTCGGCAGTCTTTGCACCACCGCGCACAGTTTAAACGCCGCTACCGGGCCGATGAGTTCTCTCACTCTGGCGACAGCAGCGGCGACAACTTGATGCGGTGTTGCGTGCAAACCACTGTTGAGAACCAGAAGTCCCATTGGTAGCTGCCCTTTCAGCGCGTCGGCAACGCCGATGACCGCACATTCAGCCACCCCGTCTACATCGGACAGGACTTCTTCGATCGCACCTGTGGACAAGCGGTGCCCGGCAACATTGATGACATCATCCGTCCGCGCCATGACAAAGACATAGCCCTGATTGTCAATATAGCCCGCATCGCCGGTTTCATAATACCCCGGATATCGAGAGAAATAGGACGAGACAAAACGCTCGGGTGCGTTCCATAACGAGGTAAATGTTCCGGGCGGCAGCGGTGTCTTCAGCACCAGCGCGCCGATCACACCCGGCGCGACAGGCTTGCCTTCCACGTTCAGCACCTGCACGTCGTAGCCGGGAACAGGTCGCGCCGGCGAGCCGGGAACAATCGGCAACTGTTTGATACCCAGACAATTGGCACAGATAGGCCACCCGGTTTCTGTTTGCCACCAGTGATCGATAACTGGCACGCGCAGCTTTTCCTGCGCCCAAGCCAGGGTGTTCGGGTCACAGCGCTCACCGGCGAGAAACAGTGCTTGCAAGCTCGACACATCGTAGCGAGTGAGATGCTCTGCCTCGGGATCATCCTTCCTAATTGCGCGCAATGCGGTGGGTGCTGCGAACAATACGCTCACTCCATGTTCTTCGATAACACGCCAGAAAGCACCGGCATCCGGCGTACCCACAGGTTTGCCCTCGTACAATACTGTGGTGCAGCCGGCAAACAGTGGCCCATAGCAAATGTAGGAATGTCCGACCACCCAACCGACATCTGAAGCGGCCCAATAAACGTCACCCGCGTGCACGTTGTAAACGTGCTTCATACTCCAGTTGAGCGCGACAATCCCCCCGGCGGTGTCGCGCACCACGCCCTTTGGTTGCCCGGTCGTGCCTGAGGTGTACAGGATATAGAGCGGATCATTGGCATCGACCGGCACACATTCTACGGCTGTTGCACCGCGCATCAGTTCTCCCCAGTCCAGATCACGACTCGGGAGCATATCAGTAGCCAGCTTTGGCCTTTGCAGCACAATACAATGCGCGGGCTGGTGCAGCGCCTGCGCCAGCGCGGCATCGAGCAATGGTTTGTAAGGCACAATATGGGACGGTTCTACGCCATAGTTTGCGGCCACTACAATCTTCGGGGTGGCGTCATCGATACGCACCGCCAGTTCATGACTGGCAAATCCGCCAAAAACCACTGAATGCACAGCACCGATACGCGCGCAGGCAAGCATGCTTATAACTGCCTCCGGCACCATAGGCATGTAAATCAATACCCTGTCGCCCTTCACTACACCCAGAGCAGCCAGTACCCCGGCAAAACGCGCCACCTCATGCAACAGCTGCGCGTAGGTGAAGCTACGCCTGGTTGCGGTCACAGGGCTGTCGTAAATCAGTGCCGGTTGCTCACTCGCTCCGCGCGCAACGTGCCGATCCAGCGCGTTGTAGCAGGCATTGGTCACACCATCGGGAAACCAACGATCAAAGGGTGCGTTAGAGCTGTCCAACATCACCGACGGCGGTCGATACCAGAAAATATCCTGCACCGCCCTTTGCCACATCGCGGTATTCTCGCGTTCGATACCTGCAGCAACCATGCACCCCCCACTGATTGAAACTCTGATGGTGTTATGCGGTGGATGATAACGCAAGATGCTGGCTGCGCCAGAACCGAACGTGCACTTGCCAACTGCCGCTTGGTCAAATCCAACCAGATGACATAAACTTCCCGCTACTCGTAAACCAGAGGCTCCGTATATGGACTTGAATACGCTTTTGACTGACGCCGCGCAACGGGCTGATCAGGACCCCTACTCGCTGCCGTTGGAAAAAATTAATATCGCCAATCCCTTCCTGTTCGCGCGTGACATCCACTATAGCTGGTTCAAACGATTGCGCGATGAAGCTCCGGTACACTACTGCCCGGAAAGCTTCTTCGGTCCCTACTGGTCCATTACACGCTATGCCGACATCGTCACCGTCGACACCTCACATGAGATCTTCTCATCAGAACCGGCAATCACTATTGGCGATACGCAGGATACCTTTCCTCTGCCGATGTTTATCGCCATGGACCGCCCGAAACACGATGAACAGCGCCGGGTGGTAAGTCCGGTTACCGGCGCAGAAAACCTGCGCCACTTCGAGCCGATTATCCGCGAACGGACTATCGATGTGCTGGACCAACTACCGCGTAACGAACCGTTCGACTGGGTTGAGCGCGTATCCGTAGAACTGACCACGCGCATGCTCGCTACACTGTTTGATTTTCCATTCGAGGAGCGCAGCAAACTGACACGCTGGTCCGATGTCGCCACCGCCATTCCCGGTATCGGCGTCATTGATTCAGACGAGCAACGACACGATGAGTTGATGGGCTGCCTCGCCTACTTCACCGAACTATGGAATGAACGCGTCAAGAAACCGGTCAAGAATGACCTGGTGTCAATGCTGGCCCACGGCGAGGCAACGCGCAACATGCCGCCAATGGAGTATCTGGGCAATTTGGTCCTGTTGATTGTCGGCGGCAACGACACCACCCGCTCTACCATGACTGCCAGTGCTCTCGCGCTGCACCAGAATCCCCAACAATTTGCAAAGCCCGTGGCCAGTCCGCAACTGATCGACTCGATGGTGGCAGAAACCATTCGCTGGCAAACGCCGCTGGCACATATGCGGCGCATGTGCAAGGTCGATACAGAACTCGGCGGACAGCTGATCAAGGCGGGAGATAAAGTCATTATGTGGTATGTCTCGGGCAACCGGGACGAGCGCTTCATGGACAATCCCGATGCCTTCATCATTGATCGACCTGATGTTCGACGACACCTGTCGTTCGGTTTCGGCATACACCGTTGTATGGGCAATAGGCTTGCAGAATTACAACTGCGTATTTTGTGGGAGGAAATTCTGCAACGCTTTGCCCGCGTGGAAGTGGTGGGTGAGCCAGAAAGGACCGTATCTTCCTTTGTACACGGGTTCACCCGAATGCAGGTGATACTGCACCCCAAATCCTGAGCGCGGATCGAAAAAAAGGGGCCAGCTACCTTGCGGTGCTGCCCCAAGCAAACGGCGATTACAGCTGGGGAATCTCAGCCTGGTCTATCGGCACCTCACAGCGCCCGATACGCGCAGCACGATCCTGTAGTGTTGCCTCTGCTTCCTCAACCCGAATCATGATCACAAAGCGTTTCTCCCGCACCCCGTCGAGGCAGTAGCGAGCCAGTTCATCGAGATCCTGGAACTGCAGTTCCCAGCCGGCTTTCTCTGCCGCAACCTTGAAGTCCTGCACTGTCGGCACCGGCGCGGTCGGCTTTTCCCTGGCCAGTTCCTTGGGACGGTTGCGGTCCGTTGTCCAAATGCCGGTATCAAGCAGGCCACCGGAAGGATAGAACACCGATGCCGCGAGCCTGGTGCCTTCGCTCTGCAATTGCGCAGCCAAACACTCGCTGATACAGGACACGGCCGCCTTGCTGGACGCGTATACCGACTGGTAGGGCAGCGGAGAGATCCCGCCGTCGCCGGAGGAGGTATTGATCACATGACCCTCTTCACCGGAGTCGATCATACGTGGCACAAATGCCTGAATACCGTGCACCACACCGAGCACATTGACGCCGTGCACCCACTTCCAGTCGTTATCGGTGGTCTCCCACACATTGGCTGAGGGTGCAGCCACACCCGCATTGTTGAAAAGCAGGTGGCAGGCGCCATACGTATCGTAGACTTTGTCGGCCAGTGCGTTCACTGAGTCGGCCTTGGATACGTCCGTGATAACACCGATCAATTCACCAGCCCCTGAGAATTCACCGAGAACCCGATCCAGTGCCTTTTGCTCTACATCCGCGATAACGACCTTGGCCCCGGCTGCCAGCAGTTCCTTTACCAGCGATCGCCCGATACCGCTTGCGCCCCCCGTGACTACGGCTACTTTTCCCTTAAAATCTTTCATTCGTTCCGGCTCCATCAGGTGATTGGGCAGCCGTTATGCCATATTTCGTAAGGTGACTCCACCCCAAGGCAAGGTTTCTCTGCCACTGAGCCTCTATCGGTGACAAGGTGTATAAAGTAGGATAAATGTCTGAACCGGACTTCAGCTAAAAATCCGCGTCGGCACCACTGAAGGAGCAATCTTGAGCAAGCAGACGTACATCCTGACCTTAGCGCTAGACAATGGCTTGACGCCAGTGCAAGTGGTGACATCCGCGTGACTGACACTGTCGCTGAGATCGGTGCGGTGCCAACCGAGGAACTGCTGCGCCGCCTGCGGCTGTGTCTGCATCCAGACTGCATTATCGTCGAACCGGAATCGCAGCGACCGTATGAATGCGACGGGCTGCCACTGTATCGTGAGCTCCCACTGGTCGTAGTGCTGCCGGAGACTGCTGAGCAGGTGCAACAGGTGCTGAAGATCTGCTACGCGCTCGACGTTCCGGTCGTTGCCAGGGGTGCCGGTACCGGACTGTCGGCAGGCGCAATGCCACATCCGGAGGGCGTTCTGCTGGCACTGAGCAAGCTGGACCGCATACTGGAGCTGGATCCGCTGGCGCGCACTGCCCGCGTACAGCCTGGCGTAAGCAATTTATCCATCTCCGAGACAGCGTCTGAACACGGCCTGTACTATGCGCCTGACCCTTCCTCGCAGATCGCTTGTTCCATCGGCGGCAATGTGGCGGAAAACTCCGGCGGTGTACATTGTCTCAAGTACGGCTTGACCGTACACAACATCCTGTCGCTCAAGGTACTGACTGTATCGGGCGAAGAATTGTTGCTGGGCGGCACGGGACTGGACAGTCCGGCCAACGATCTGATGGCTTTACTGACCGGTTCAGAGGGTCTGCTGGGCATCGTTACCGAAATCACCGTGCGACTGCTACCGATGCCTGAAATCGCGCAAGTGTTGATGGCGGGGTTCGACAGTGTCAGCGCCGCAGGTGATGCCGTGAGCGCAGTGATTGCCGCAGGTATCATTCCGGCTGGACTTGAACTGATGGATCGCCTGGCGATACAGGCAGCGGAAGATTTTGCCCACGCCGGTTATCCCCGGGATGCGGCCGCGATCCTACTGTGCGAGGTGGACGGCACACGCGAGGAAGTGGCACAGTACATTGCAGAAATAACGCTGTTGTTTGAGACACACGGCGCGAGCTCACTTATCGTATCGACGGATGAAGCCCACCGTGCCCTCCTGTGGAAAGGCCGCAAGTCCGCTTTTCCGGCAGTGGGGCGAATTTCACCAGACTACTATTGCATGGACGGCACGATACCTCGCGCCCGAATTTCCCATGTGCTCAACGAGATCTACAATCTGTCACAGAAATATGGCTTGGCAGTGGCTAACGTATTTCACGCCGGTGATGGCAACCTGCATCCGCTGATCCTGTTCGACGCCAGTGATCCTTTGCAAATTGAGAAATCTCGTGCGTTCGGCGGTGACATCCTGGACTTGTCAGTGCGAGTAGGCGGCTGCATCACCGGCGAGCACGGTGTCGGACTGGAAAAGTTACGCAAGATGTCGAGCCAATTCAACGCGCACGAACTTGCGCTACTCGAAGATATCAAACACGCTTTTGACCCTTACCTGAATCTGAATCCGGGTAAAGGAATACCGATACTCAAGCGCTGCCAGGAATACCGCGCACTTCCAGCTCGACACCAGCATGACTGAACAAAATGCACGCTCAGAATCCGCTGATCACAGCGCGTCATTTTTGCGTACCTTGCAGATTGCACAAAAGCAACGGCAACCGCTATACATTACTGCTGGTGGCAGTAAGCGGCATCTTATGGGGAGGGACTGTGAGTGCCAGGAACTGGACGTATCCGGACATCGCGGCATCGTCGACTATCAACCCTCAGAGCTGGTCATCACCGCACGCGCAGGCACACCGCTTACGGAAATCGCAGCAGCGCTTGATCAATTCAATCAGGAATTGTCGTTTGAACCGCCGCTGTTCGGAGGCAGGGCCACGTTGGGTGGCACCCTGGCCTGCAACATATCAGGTCCCGCCAGACCCTGGGGTGGCTCTATCCGCGATCGCGTACTGGGTGTTTCATTGATCAACGGCAAAGGCGAGCAGCTGCATTTTGGCGGTAAGGTGATGAAGAATGTCGCCGGATATGATGTTTCGCGCTTGCAAGCCGGCGCCCTCGGCACACTAGGCGTACTGTGCGAGGTCAGCGTCAAGGTCGCGCCAAAGCCACAGGAGACGCTGACACTGTGCTACGCCATGTCTATGACAGAAGCAATCAGCTGTATGAATCGCCGCGCTGGCGAACCAAAACCACTCTCGGGCGCCTGCTGGCTGGACGGCCATCTCTATCTGCGGTTGTCCGGTGCCGCCAGCGCCGTACATAGCACGGCAAAGCAATGGGGCGGCAGTGTCCTTGCGCAGAGTGAGACACCGTGGGAAGGATTGCGGGAAATGTCACTCCCGTTCTTTGCCGGGGACGCGCCACTGTGGCGCTTGTCACTGCAATCGAGTGCACCGGTGCACAACCGCGCGGCAGCAATGCTGATTGACTGGTGCGGTTCACAGCGTTGGCTGCGTGGCAATTATGAGTGGCAAACCATGCAGCGAGCCGCTGCCATCTCAGGAGGCCACGTTACACTGTATAGGGGCGGCAACCGCGACGCTGAAGTTCGCTCGCCACTTGGCGCAGTAGAACAACGCTTGCAACAGCGTTTGAAACAGGCTTTCGACCCGAACGGGATACTCAACCCGGGTCGCCTGTACAGTTGGCTATAGTGGCGATCGATCACTGTAACAATCTCGTGGAGCGCGACGCACATGTTCGTTGAATTGCACCCGCGATTTGCAAATACTGAGGATGGCAAGACTGCGCAGGCTCTTACCAATGCCTGCGTGCACTGCGGATTTTGTCTGGCCACCTGCCCCACGTATATCGATAAACGCGACGAAAGAGACAGTCCGCGCGGCCGTATTTATCTAATCAAAAACCTGCTGGAAACTGGCGAAGCCAGCGACCAGACACGCCTGCATCTGGATCGCTGCCTGACCTGTCGCAACTGCGAAACGACCTGCCCATCGGGCATGCAGTACGGCGCGCTCCTGGATATCGGGCGAGGACTGATTGAACAGGAAGCACCCCGCAGCCCTCTCTCGCGCAGCCTGCGATGGGGGCTGCGTTTTGTGTTGGTAAGGCCGCAACTGATCAGCTTTGCGTTGAGGCTTGGTCAAAGCATAAGTGGCCTGCTACCGGCACGGTTACGCCGGCGTATTCCGCCGCGCCAGATCAGAAAGACCGTCCCGCTGCGGCAACATCCACGCAAAATGCTGGTGCTGCAGGGCTGCGTGCAACGCGCGGCAACACCCAATACAAACGCTATTGCACAATGTGTACTGGACCAACTCGGCATCACATTGATCTCTGCTCCTGAAGCCGGCTGCTGTGGCGCTGTAAATTATCACCTCGCAGCGCAGGCCGATGGACTGGACAATATGCGTCGCAACATCGATGCCTGGTGGCCCTACATCGAAGCGGGCGCAGAAACCATCATCAGCTCCGCTACCGGCTGCGGTGCCATGTTGATTGAGTATGGAAGGCTGCTGGCCGATGATCCGGATTACGCAGAAAAAGCTCAGCGGGTAACACAAATGAGCCGCGACCTTGCGGAGGTTTTACAGCAGGAGGATCTCAGTCAACTCGTCGTCAACACACAGGTCGGCAAGGTGGCCGTTCACCCGCCCTGCACCATGCAGAATGCCCTGCAACAGCCCCAACTCCTTGCAACTGTGCTAACAAGCCTGGGTTTCGACATCGTCTCACCGACTCAGAGGCTGCTGTGTTGTGGTTCGGCGGGGACTTACTCGATTCTGCAACCAACGATCAGCGGGCGAGTTCGCAATGCAGCGCTTGCCGCCTTGACCGGCAATTCACCGGCACTGATCGCGACGGCAAACATCGGCTGCCAGTTGCATCTGCAAGCAGCCGCCGATGTTCCTGTCGTTCACTGGATAGAGTTACTCGACCCTCGTTGAGTCAGCCGAACAGGCGGCAATGACCTCACTCGTCTTCATCCGGGTCCACTTTTGACCAGCTGCCATCTGGATCAAACACCGCGATAGTATCGACGGCGATTGCGGTATCCTCGCCCATGTCTTTCTGATAGACATCACCGTCGTGATTGACCATAAAGCTCATCACGCCGCTGACTCCATAATCTGCTGGCCAGGCGATCAGTGCCACGCCCTGCGCGAGCACGCCATCAACGTAGTATTCCTGTGCCCCGCCATCCGCAGCGCTGCCCTGGCCGTAAAGCATACGGTAGTAGTAGCCGTGGTAAGGATTGCGCTTGCCTGTCACCGCGCGGTAACCCTCCGCTGCAGCACGCGCTACTGCCTCCCCTACGGGACTCTGCGGTTCACCCTCCTGCGCTGGCCAGAACAGGCCATTGTGCTGCCCTGGATCACTGCGTAGCTTGGCGGCAAACAGGCCCGCCGGGTTGCCGTCGTGCCCCTCAGCAGCGTATTCAAGTTGGGCATCGACAAAACCCCGACATACCGCTATAGCGCCAAGCTCATTGCGGCCAATACGACGATAGACTATCTCGTCGACGCCCGCAGCTCCGTCCAGGTACCATTTGCCATCGCGCTCTACTATGGGTACCGGCAACGGCCAGTCATTGTCGCCAACCTGTAGCACCACTGTGTTCTCACCCTCCTCCACCAGTGAATGACCGGCCTCGTATCGCGCCAGAAAATCGGCGAGGGCATTGGCGTCGGCCACCTCATCACCGGAATCAAAAATATCTTCGCTATCAGGACCGAGCAAGGTAGCCAGCATCGCGGTGTCACGTTTCTCCAGTGCCATAATGAGTGCGCTGACGGCCTCGTCAGCGGTGTTAAACGAGGCGTGCTCCTGCGCTGCGACGAAATGTGAACAAGGGATCAGCACCAACGCCAGGAAGATCGCCCAAGCAGTGCGGTTTAGAAACTGTTTTCTCATCGCATTTTCCTCAATTTTCCACCGGACTGTGCCTTGGACGGCCGCGGACGATTAGCCATACTGTCACGGCCACGCTTGCTCGCTGCCCGCTCAAACCGGCCGCTGTCATGGGAGCCCTGAAAGCCACCGGGTCGTTTCACTGCGGGCTTCTTGAGCTGTGGTTTATTTGCAGCGCCTGCCAGTTTCCCGCCGCCTGTAGGCCGGGTGGTACCCTGCGCGTTCCCGAATCCACGATCGCGCGTACCACCGACTTGTGGCCTGTCCTTGTTAGCGAGTTTGGCTCCGGCATAAGAGCCCGTGGGTGCCTTCACCGTCGCATTGGGACGTTTGGCAAGTCCGCCAGCTTCTCGCAATTCGGGCTTTTTGCCAGCATAGCTACCCTGCACTGGCTTGCTTAGTGTTGGTTGGCGATTATTCAACGCCGTCAAGTCAGACCGCTCTTTGCGCGCGACGGTGATCGGGCTATTCGGATTTTTGCGATAGTTGTTCTTGCCACTATCGAAGCGATTGAAGTAGTTCTTGCCGTCTGTATTGACGTAAATATTATTGTTGTTGAAACCGTGCTGGTAATTCGGCGGTCGATGATAACTGTGCGCAGGTCGATAGCCATTACCATAGCGTGGGCGATACGGCGGTGGATAGTAAGGCGGCCCACCGTACCCGTAACCCCAACGAGGATAATAGTAATCGTCGTCATCATCGTCAAACACTTCGTTGACGAGTATGCCGGCACCAAACGCGAGTAGTCCGGTGGTAATCAATTCGCCGCCGCTGTACCCCTCCGATGTCGCAGTAGTAACCTGTGTGGTAGTTGCGGGCGCGGGTGTGGTGTAGACCACTGCTGGATCGTACTGCGGCACATACACCACTTCGGGTTTTGCCGGCTGCACCACAATCACTTCCTGGTTGTTCACGCTTTCAGTGGCAACTCTCAGTTGATCAGAGCTCTGCAAGTTGCCCATATCTGCTGCCTGTTTGCGCAGTCGCTGCACAGCTTCGAGAACACCAGACTCGTCTTCTATGAAGGCGGAACCGAGCTCGGTGGTCCAGTCCATTTCCATACACATCATATCGACCACAGTGGGGAACTGGACCAGCGCAACCATCGGTGGGGTAAATCCCATATCTATCGCGGCGGACTCCAGCCCGGGACCGTTCAAGCCTGGGTTCTCTATCAACCAGTTACCGGCATCCAGCACTTCCTGGGGATTTGTTGATGTGGCAAGTACTTGGGCCAGCACCGGATCGGGATACAGTGCCACCGGAGCCAGCAGGGATTCGAGTGACTCAGCGCTATAGGTCGATGCTGGCGCCACTGCTGCCTGTTGATCGCTGTTCGCCACCGCATTTGAATCTATTGCCGATTGCTCTGCTGCTACCGTAGCAGGAGGTGGCTGCGCACTGGCTGGGGGTGCGGCATCTTCGCCGCATGCGCCGACTAATGCGATAAATACCACTGCAATGACACTCGCTACACCTGTCATTATCTGTTTTCTCATATTTTTTAATCCTCAACTGCAACGGACTTGAAAGTTATACAGGGTTCGCGCAAACAAAAACCGGCGCCCAGCAATAGCGGTAGCAAGCAATTATAGGCGGTAAGAAACAGATTGCATAAAACTCACGAACAGAACAGTCACAGTGTTCAGCTGTGCACTTTTTTCACAAATTCAGATTTCAGCTGCATCGCGCCGAAACCGTCAATCTTGCAGTCAATATCATGGTCGCCCTCCACCAGGCGAATATTCTTGACACGCGTGCCCACCTTTAGCACTGACGATGACCCCTTGACCTTTAAATCCTTGATCACGGTCACTGTGTCACCATCGGCCAGCGCGTTGCCATTGGCGTCGCGGACCTGGGCGTGACTCTCTGATTCCTTGCTACTTCCCGCCTCACTCCACTCGTGCGCACACTCGGGACAGACAAACAGGTTCCTGTCCTGGTAAGTGTAAGCAGACTGGCACTGTGGGCAGCAGGGTAATGTACTCATCGTTTATTCCTGACTCGATTGCGGCACCGCAAGCCTGACCGGCAAACCTGCCACACCGTGTATCAGCCTTGCAGAGGAACGAAGGCGCTAGCCTCATTGTGGCCAGATTCGACCAACTACAGCCGAATCTTGCCTGAGCTGTTATATGAATTCTACTACTCAGAACAAAAGAGTTGTCGACTTACGCGCCGGTATTTGTTTCTATCTGTAAAGTGCCCTCTGGGCACCCTTCGCTGTATTGCTTCGCCATTAGACAAGCTTATACACGCAACACATCGTTATCTTACCTGTCGCCAGCGGTCGCCAGTGACTCTGTCACGCGACCGTCAGGCGGCACAGTCTGCCACGGGGGCACACTCTATGAGAAGACAGAAGCGCGATATGAACTCCAGAGCATTCGACAGGGGCTATCAGGCCGGTATCTCCGGTCGCAGTATCGATTTTTGCCCGCATGAAGAAGAAGAGCACAGGCAACATTGGGTTTCGGGGTGGCGCGAAGGGCGCAGCGATCAATGGGATGGTCTTACGGGCGTTTCAGGTGTGCATAAATTGCGCGCGATCTGACCAAATAACCACGAGCCCTGGCGATTCAGCCAGGGCTATTCACACGCTAATTGGCAAGCGTGAATTCAAGTTCTGAATCGCGTGAACGTCTGCTGACAATTCTCTCAGTACTGTCGAGTCGCATGCGTTATAACCTCCATTTAGCATCAATGTCCGCCGACTAGTCGCTGGCGGCAGCGCGCGCGGTGCTTTGGGCGAGATCCAGTAACTCGCGATTGGCGACTGCCAGCATCGCAAAATCCGGCACCGCTACGGATTGCAATTCGCTCAGCATCTTGTTCCAGCGCTGCAACAGCTGGTCTTCTCGGGCTTCCCATCGTTGCACACATTCCAGCAAGTCTCGGTCTTCACCAAGATGGTGCAAGGCACCGACGGCCAGAGTGCGTTGTTGCCACTCCAGGTCTTCCAGATAGGTATCTCGCGCCTGTGCCTGCCATTCATTTTCCACGCGGGTGTCCAGAATGCGGCCGGTAAACCAATCCAGTTGCAATTTTTCCCCAATCGCCGAGTAGAGGGTCGCGATTTCCATCACCGGTGCGCCTGCTTCCGTGGCAGTCTGTATGATACCCAAAGCCATGTAGTTGTAATAACTACCGGCGACTGCCTCTGCCAACGCTGCATCGACGCCGCCGCTTTTGTAGTGTTGACACATTTGTTGATACCGCTGCGCGGCACCCCCGCGCAACAAGGTAGAGAGTGCTTTAGGTAACTGCACGGCACCCGCTCTGAATTGCTCGATCAGTGCGGTCGGCGATAGTTGCCTACGACGATTGCGCAACAGCCAGCGCGTTGCGCGTTTTACCAGGCCAACGAGCGCCAGCATCATATCAGCCTGCACATTTGGGTTTACGCTGTGATCCAGGCTTTCTATCTGATCCCATAAATCCGGCAATCGGTAAATAGCCATGGCAGCGGTATAGGCACAGGCGATATCCGCCACCGAGGCACCGGTGGCCTTTTGCAGGCGCGACACAAAATTCAGACCCATACGGTTGATAAGGTCGTTGGCAAGTTGCGTGGCAACAATTTCGCGGTGCAGTCGATGTGCCTGAATTTCCTGAGGATAACGCTCCACCAGCTGTTGTGGGAATGCGCTGTATAAATGCGCCAATAAGCACTCGTCGTGCGGCAACTCCGCCGTCATTAGGATTTCTTTCAGGGCAGCTTTGCTGTAGGACACCAACACCGATAGCTCCGGGCGTGTCAGCGCTTTACCCTGCGCGCGCCTTTCCAGCAACTCTTCATCGGTTGGAATGAATTCCAATGACCTGTCCAAGCGTCCTGCCGCCACCAGAACCTCGATAAAGCGTTGGTACTCAAGACTGCGCATCTGTGCCTGATATTCAGCCAGGCTGATCGCCTGGGTCTGCCGGTAATTATTTTTAAGCACCAACTTCGCAACGCTATCAGTCATTTCCTCGAGTAACTGGTTGCGACTGCTGTCAGACAAATCACCGCGCGCCACTATAGAATCAATCAGTATCTTGATATTGACTTCGTGGTCAGAGCAATCAACGCCACCGGCATTGTCGATAAAATCGGTATTACAGCGGCCTCCGCCCAGACAGTATTGCACGCGCGCCAATTGCGTCATCCCGAGATTGCCGCCTTCACCCACCACACGGCAACGCAACTGCGTCGCATCGATACGCAGTGCGTCGTTGGATTTGTCACCCACCACCATATGCGATTCGGCTGAGGATTTAACATAGGTACCAATGCCGCCATTCCACAGCAGGTCGACCTGCGCCTGCAACAAGTAGGTAATTAGTTCCGTTGGCGTAATCCAGGCAGCATCAATATCGAAGGATTGCTGGATTTGTTTCGATAAGGTAATTGACTTGGCCGAGCGCTCGAAAATTCCGCCGCCCTCGGAAATGAGTTCCTGTCGATAATCCGACCAGCTGGAACGCTCCATCTCAAATAACCTGCTGCGTTCGGCGAAACTGCTGCCGGGTTCAGGATTCGGATCGATAAATATGTGCTGATGATTAAATGCAGCAAGCAAGCGGATGTGCGGCGACAATAACATGCCGTTACCAAATACATCACCGGCCATATCTCCAATACCCACCACTGTGAAGTCGGTGGCCTGGATATCCACACCCATTTCGCGAAAATGGCGCTGCACAGATACCCAGGCGCCGCGCGCAGTAATACCCATTTTCTTGTGGTCGTAGCCAGCGCTGCCGCCCGAGGCAAAAGCATCACCAAGCCAGAACTGGTACTGCGCGGCAATGCGATTGGCAATATCGGAAAACGATGCGGTACCCTTATCAGCGGCCACCACCAGATAGGGATCGTCTTCGTCTTTAACGACAACCTGTGCCGGCCTGATCACGCCGTTGGCAGAGTGGTTATCGGTAATATCGAGCAGGCCGCGGATGAACAATTCGTAGCAGGCGATGCCCTCTTCCTGCCTCTGCGCTCGCGACCAACCAGGCTGTATCTGTCTCGCAACAAAGCCCCCTTTTGCACCAACAGGGACAATAACTGCATTTTTAACCTGCTGCGCCTTGACTAACCCCAACACCTCAGTGCGAAAGTCCTCGAATCTGTCCGACCAGCGCAGGCCCCCGCGCGCTACCTTGCCACCGCGCAAGTGAACTCCTTCAACCCGGGGTGAGTAGACGTAAATCTCAAACATCGGCACAGGTCTTGGTACGTCAGGAATCTGTGCAGGGCACAACTTGAATGAAAAGTAGGGTTTCAGCTCGCCGTCCACGGATTGCTGAAAAAAGTTGGTTCGCTGCGTAGCCTTTATCACTAGTACGAACTGACGCAGAATCCGATCTTCACCGAGGTTTGGCACGGCATCGAGCGCTTGTAACACCTGCTCTTCAATGGCGCTCTCGCGCTGTTCCCGAAAGTCCTGATCGCCTTCAAAGTCGGGTGAAAAACGCGTGAGAAACAATTCGACCAGTGCGGCAGTGATATGCAGGTGATTAGCCAGCGTTTGCGCTATGTATTGCACACTGTAGGGAAACTGAAGTTGTCTCAGGTAACGAGCATACGCTCGCAGCAATGCGATCTCACGCCAATTGAGTTGGGTACCAATCAGCAATTTGTTGAAACAGTCATCCTCGGCCTCGCCGTTCCATATGCGTGCAAATGCATCCTCAAATTCCTCTTTCACTTCCGCTATATCGATATCGCGCGACAAGGCGTATATCAGGCTGAATTCCTGTACCCATACTGTCTGGCTGTCTCGCCTGCGAATACAGTACGGCCGTTCTGTGGTCACACGAAGCCCGAGGTTCTCCAGCATCGGAAGCACATCCGAGAGTGGCAAACTGTTTGCGCGTTGAAACAGTCGAAGTCGAAGGTTGTCGTCATCGGCAGAGTCCAGACGATAAAAATCAACGGCCAGTGCGTCGTCGTCTGTGAGGCGCTGGATATGCCGGATATCAGCCGCCGCAACACGGGGCTCGAAGTCATCACGATAACCCGGTGGAAATCCACCAGCGTAATCGCTAGACAGAATCCCACCGAGTTCTTCGCCAAACTCCTCGATCAGACAGGTGTGTAGACCGTCTTGCCAAGCCAGTAGAGCCTTAACGATCTGCGCCTCTATGGCATCGACGTCAAACTGCAACTGAACAGCGGGGTCCACTCGCAACACAAAGTAGCAGCGCACCAGAATCGACTCGCAGTAATAAGCAGTGAATTCCACTTCCTGCGCGCCAAATGCGGCTCTCAGAATCGCCTCGATCTTCAAACGTTGTTCGGTGTTGTAGCTATCCCGCGGAATGTACACCAGACAGTTTACAAACTTTCCGTGTGTGTCTCTGCGTACAAACAAGCGGGTCTGTCTTCGCTCCTGTATGGCGTTAACCGCGTTCACGGTAACGCATAATTCCTGCGCACTGGATTGGAATAGTTCGTCTCGCGGAAACTCATCCAGCACGCGCACCAGTTCCCTGCTCTCATGCTCTGACCAGTGCAGATTCGACAGTTCCAGGACATGCTGCACCTTGCGCCGCAGCACTGGAATTAATTCCGGGTCCATTGAGTAGACCATGGATGTGTACAGACCCAGGAACCGATGCTGCCCGATAATTTGTCCCGCCGTACCAAATTCCCTGATTTCAACATAATCCGGATAGGCCACACGATGAACACGAGAGCAGTGACCCGACTTGGAAAAATCCAGAGGATTATCGAGTAATTCCTGCTCAGAAAGAGTCTGCATATAAAGCTGCTGATCCTGCACACCGCGAGTGCCCATGCGACGCAACAAGCCTAAACTGCGCTGCGGCCTTGGCTCTATTACTGCAGCATCGCTCGATGTATCCACCGCATAATACTCGTAGCCGAGCAATATCATATGATCGCGCTGCAACCATTGCAGGAATGCCACCGCCTCCTCTCGTACGGCCTGCGCGATACAGATGCTGTCTGCTACCACCTGTCCCACGTCCTGCATGCGCGCACACATCTGTGGAAAATCCTGCACCACCAGGGACACTTCTTCGAGGATATCGACAATAGTTTGTTGCAGTTCTTCAAGCTCAGACACGTTGGATATACGGCTCAACTCAAAAAATAGAACAGCTTCCAGCGCGGTATTTCCCTTGGTCGCATTGTCTGCAGGTAGCACTTTAAGCAGCGAGCCGGCACCGTTCCTGTGCGTCGCCAGATTGGAACTGACAATTGTGTGGATACCCAGGTTGCGTCGGTTCAGTTCGCCGCGCACTGATGATGTACAAAACGGAATCCCGCGACACAGTACTACCAAGGTAGTGAAAGGACTATCCCAACCGTGGGTTTTTTTGTCCGGATTGAACAGTTGCACCCGTGACCCACCCTTGGGCCATTGACTGATGAAATCCAGCACTCCGTGCAAACATCCCCATAGTGTATCGACGCTGCGGTCACGGATATCGTCCGGTTGAAAACGCCAGAAAAGTGCAGACGAAAGATTGTGCAGCGACTCCTGTTGCGCAGGATCGGCTATGTCATCGATGCGCGCAGCCAATTCGTGCAATAAGCTTTCTTTCAATCCCTCTGCTACCATGCGAGCAATCCCCAAGTAATCAAGGTGACGAGCGTGTGCTCGTTATTTTATGTATGGCGCCAGTGTAGCGCATTGCAACTATGATACGGCTAGCTGAGGAACTTTTTCTACGCTGATCAGTCACAGGAAACGCTCCAGCACTCGCGCTGGACGAAGCGACATCTTTCGCTACAATGCGCTGCACTCTTACTGCTCAAGTACGGCGGTGGGTCTTGGTATTGCAGCAGGGTGTCATCACACCACTATTCAAAAGTATTCCACAGGAGATTTCGTGGCAAACGCAGACATCCGGGCACTCGAAGAATGGCTGAGCGGGCAAATTATTGGACAGGCTCACCTGGTACAACGACTGATCATCGCCCTGCTGGCAGACGGACATCTGCTGGTAGAGGGCGCTCCCGGACTTGCCAAGACCAGGGCGATCAAGTCGCTGGCTGACGGCATCGAAGGTAGCTTTCACCGTATTCAATTTACCCCCGATTTACTACCCGGCGATGTCACAGGAACGGAAATTTACCGGCCACAGGAAGGCAGTTTTCACTTTCAGAAAGGCCCGGTGTTCCACAATCTGGTGCTGGCCGACGAGGTGAACCGAGCGCCTGCCAAGGTGCAGTCAGCATTGCTGGAAGCCATGGCGGAACGGCAGGTCAGTGTCGGCACCCAAACCTACCAGCTACCCGACCTGTTCCTGGTGATGGCGACGCAAAACCCCATTGAGCAGGAGGGCACCTACCCACTTCCCGAAGCGCAGTTGGACCGGTTCCTGATGCACGTCCGGGTCGATTACCCCGATACCGCAGCCGAGACCCAAATCCTGCGACTCACGCGGACCGAGGCGAGCCGCGGCAACAATCACCCACCCGCCGTGTTGCCACAACAGAGTATATTCGGCGCCAGGCAGGAATTGCTGGCTATGCATATGTCTGAAGCAGTAGAGCAGTACATGGTGCAATTGGTTATCGCTACGCGCTCTCCTGCACGCTACAACGAGAAGCTTGCAGGATGGATTGAATACGGTGGCAGCCCCCGCGCTACCATTGCCATCGATCGCTGTGCCCGAGCACACGCATGGTTGAAGGGGCGTGATTTTGTCAGCCCGGACGATGTGCAGGCAGTGGTCGCCGACGCACTCCGGCACAGGCTGATCCTGAGTTTTGAAGCCGAGGCTAATGGCGTCACGCCCGACCGTGTAATCGAGGAACTCTTGACCGTCGTACCGGTGGGCTGAGCCCGAACATGCAACTGGCCGACTTCAATTCCCCCGCTAGTGGCGCCTACCTGGAGCTTCCCGACCTGATCGCGCTGCGCTTTCCCGCAAGGCAATTGAAACTGGGGCGCAAGAATCGCGCGTTGAGCCAGTTGGCCGGACCGATCAAATCGAACTTCCGCGGCCGGGGCATCGATTTCGAGGAGGTGCGCAGTTACCAGGCTGGCGACGATATCAGAACGATCGACTGGCGCGTGACCGCCAGAACGGGCAGCGCGCATACCAAGTTATTTCGTGAGGAACGTGAACGCCCTGTCATGGTAGTGGTAGATCAGCGCAACAGCATGTTCTTCGGCTCCAGTCACTGTTTCAAATCCGTTTTGGCTGGCCAACTTGCCAGTCTCCTTGCCTGGAGCGCTCTGCACGGCGGCGACCGTGTGGGAGGACTGGTGTTCAACGAACAGGGCCATCAGGAAATCAGGCCCCGTCGCAGCCGCAAAACTGTACTTACGCTGCTCTCGCAGATTATTAGCTACAACGCTGCGCTGCCGCTGGACACGGCCAACGAACAAGACAGTTTTTCGCAGATGCTGTCCAATTTGCGTCGCATCACGCGCCCGGGAAGCAGCCTTTTTTTGATCAGCGATTTTCGCGGGGCAGCACAGGAACATGCGCAAGAGCATATGTTCGAGCTGGCAAAACACACCGAACTTACCGCTGTAGCGTGCACCGATCCGTTGGAATTCGAACTCCCTCGCGCGGGAAACTATGCTGTGACAGACGGGATTCATAGGAGCGAACTGCATACCGGTAATCGACAGTTACAGCAGCAATATCGGCAAAAGCAGCAACAACAGCGCGATGAGTTAAGTGCTTACCTGTTGCGACTGGGGTGCCGCTACTACAGGCGGGCACAGATCGCGCGCCGTTTGCCCTGCTGCAGAACTACTATGGAGACACGCGGCGGTGAATCAGCAGGATCCTTTGGCGAACTTGCAACCGCTGCGCCAACCCGAACTCATCGGCTGGTGGCCGCCTGCACCTGGCTGGTGGCTGCTGCTGGCACTCGCTGTGGTGATATTGGCAGTTCTCGCCTACCTGTGGCGCAAGCGCCGGCAGCGAAATGCCTACCGTCGCGCGGCGCTGCTGCAACTTGAATCTCTGGACACCATGTACACTGCCGACGGTGATGTCAGCAACTACATCACACAGATCAACGCACTGCTGAAGTCCGTTGCGCTTCGAGCTTATCCACACCAGATGATTGCCGCAGTGCACGGCAAACAGTGGCGAGATTTCCTCAATCAGAGTCTGCCAGCGACATTGCAGTTGCAGAACGATTTTGATGCGGCGGCCTATCAAAAGACTGCCCCGGAATTCGATGTGACCCGGTTACAACTCGCAGCGCGGCATTGGATCAGGAAACACAGGGCAGCATTATGATCGAATGGATCTGGCCATGGATGTTGCTGCTGGCACCGCTGCCCTGGTTAGTGCATCGCCTGCTACCAGCGGCACAGAGTCAGCAAGCGGCGCTGCGTGCCCCCTTCTTCGATGAGTGGCAACAGATCAGCGTTACTCAGAAAGGACGAACCCGCCGCAGTGGGGTTTTCTCCAACCTGGTGTTGTGGATGCTGTGGCTGCTGCTCCTCGTCGCCGCTGCGCGACCCATGTGGATTGGCGAGCCGATCGAGCTTCCCAACAGCGGCCGCGACCTGATGATGGCGGTGGATATTTCCGGTTCTATGCGCATCGAAGATATGCAGATAGGTCAGTCGCTGGTATCGCGCGTCGATGCAGTGCGTCAAGTAGGTGCACAGTTCATCAGTCAGCGCAGCGGCGATCGCCTGGGTCTGATTCTGTTCGGCAGCAATGCGTATGTGCAATCGCCACTGAGCTTCGACACCACCACGGTCAAACGCTTTCTGGCAGAGGCCCAGATCGGCTTCGCCGGCGAGGAAACAGCCATCGGCGATGCCATCGGCCTGGCGGTGAAGCGCCTCAAGGAACGACCAGCGGAAAGCCGGGTATTGATCCTGCTGACCGATGGACAGGATACGGCCAGTTCAGTGAAACCATTGGACGCCGCGAAATTAGCAGCCAAGCTGGGCATTCGCATTTACACCATCGGGATCGGGGCGGATTCGCTCACGCTACCGGGCCTGTTTGGCTCCAGCTTCGGCAGTCGGCAGGTCAATCCTTCGGCAGAACTGGACGAAGCGGGATTGCAGGAAATTGCAAGGTTAACGGGTGGTCAATACTTCCGGGCACGCAATCCACAGGAGTTGGTCAACATCTACGACACTCTGGATAAGCTGGAACCGGTAGAGCAGGCCAAAACACTGTATCGTCCGCGGCAATCGTTGGGCTACATTCCCCTGCTGGGCGCATTACTGCTGAGCTTCCTGCTGGCATTGGAACGCGGTTACCCGGCGCTGCGCGGTCGCTCGCAGAATAGCAGTGCCGACTACCGGGAGGCGCGATGATGGAGTTTCATCTTATGCGTCCCCAGTGGCTGCTGACACTGGTACCGGCATTTATTCTGCTGGTAATGCTATGGCGGCAAAGAAAGCGCAGCGGCAGTTGGCAAGCAGTAATCGCGCCACAACTATTGCGTCATCTGGTCAAAGTCAACAGCGCCGCGCGCGGTAGTAATCTGTTGCCGCTGGTCTTTCTGGGATGGCTATTGGCTGCCCTTGCGGCCAGTGGCCCCAGCTGGCATAAAATCGCCGAACCCGTGCACCAGAAGCAGGATGCGCTGGTGATCCTGCTCGACCTGAGTTACTCCATGAAGTCGGCAGACCTGGCACCTTCCAGGCTCGATCGCGCCCGTCAAAAGTTGTTGGATCTGTTACAACAGCGGCGCGAGGGACAAACCGGCCTTATAGCCTACGCCGGCGACGCCCATATTGTGACGCCGCTCACCGATGACACGCCGACGATTGCCAACCTGCTCCCGGCACTCAACCCCGATATGATGCCGCTGCCAGGCAGTGAACCGGTTAGCGCTGTAACACAGGCGCTCGAACTGCTGCGCTCTGCGGGCATTCGCGGCGGACGAATTCTATTGGTTACCGATGGCGTGTCGGAGAAGGATCGTAAAGGAATTGCCCAAGTGCTCTCGGGTAGCAATGTACAACTGAGTGTAATGGGCGTGGGCACCACAACCGGCGCTCCCATTCCACTACCCAATGGCGGCTTTCTAAAAGACAAACAAGGCACCATTGTCATGCCAGGACTCGACGAGCAGGGCTTACGCGCGCTTGCCGATGATACCGGGGGTAGTTATCGGCGCATGCAGATGAACGACAGCGATCTGCAACCTCTGCTGCAGGCCAGCGCTGCAAACGAATCCACAGACACCCTGGCTCTGGAGCGCACGGCTGACACCTGGGAAGACCAGGGCTATCTATTTGTGCTGGCGCTGCTACCGCTGGCATTGTGCTCATTTCGACGCGGCTGGCTGCTCACCTTATTGCCGCTGTTGATCCTGGCGCAACCGGATACCGTGCATGCCGACACCTGGGACAACCTCTGGCTGACACCTGATCAACAGGGTCAGCGAGCACTGCAGCAGGGTGACAATGAGAAAGCTGCTGCCTTGTTTGAAAGTCCGGATTGGGCGGGGACAGCCGCCTACCAGAGCGGTGATTACGAAACGGCTATCGAGCGTTTCGCTGAGCCCGATAGTGCCGACAGTCTCTACAATCGAGGGAACGCGCTGGCCCGTGCGGGTGAGCTGGACAAGGCCATAGCAGCCTACGAAAAATCGTTGACACTGAAACCTGATCAGAAAGATGCCGAGGCCAACCTGGACTTGCTGCGCAAGCTCAAGGAGCAGCAACAACAGCAGGATCAGAACCAGAAACAGGACCAAAACCAGCAGCAGGACCGGGATCAGCAACAAAGTCAGGATCAGCAGCAAGGCCAGGATCAGCAGCAAGGCCAGGACCAGCAGCAAAACCAGGACCAGCAGCAAGGCAAGGACCAGCAGCAAAACCAGGACCAGCAGCAAGGCCAGGAACAGCAGCAGGGCCAGGAACAGCAGCAGGGCCAGGACCAGCAGCCGGGCCAGGATCAGCAGCAGGGCCAGGAACAGCAGCAGGGCCAGGAACAGCAGCAGGGCCAGGAACAGCAGCAGGATCAGACAAACACTAAAGGTGAGAGCGCGGCAGAATCAGCAGAGGAAAGATCCGGTGAGGAACAACAGAGTCAACAGGCTACAGCCGGACCTGGCGAACAGGAGCGCGATCAGGCGATGGAGCAGTGGCTGCGCCGCGTGCCAGATGATCCCTCCGGTCTGTTGCGAGAGAAATTCCGCTACGAAAGTCGCCAAAGGCAGCAACAGGGTGCAGGGAGAGACGATGAAATTTATTAGCAATACGCTATTTGCGAGCCTGGTTATGCTTGTAACCTTGGCCGCCGGGCTCGCTCACGGGGCAGTGACCGCCAATGTGGACCGCAACAGAGTGTCGCTTGGCGATACCCTACGACTGACGATTACGGCCACCGATGATGAAGAGATCAGTGACCAGGTGTTGAACCCGCTGCAGACGGATTTTGAAATCCTGAATCGTTCAACCAGCAGCAATACCAGTATTATCAATGGTCGCATATCTCAGTCCCGGCAGATGATCGTCGAGCTTGCGCCGCGAAAGGAAGGCACCTTTCAGGTCCCGGCCTTGCAAATAGACGGAAAGACTACCTCACCCATCACCATCGCAGTGACTCCCGCTACAGACACGCACAGTGATGGACAGGCAGTTGTATTCGAAGCAGAAGTGGACCACGACAGTGTGTACGTGCAGGGCCAGATAATCCTGACCCTGCGTGTGCAACAGTCAGTCAACCTGGAAGGACGCAGTGTGTCTGAACTGAAGCTGGACAACGCATTCGTGAAACCACTGGAGCAGCACTCATTCCAACGCACAATTAACGGGGTACCGTGGCTGGTTGATGAATTGCGGTACGCGATCTTTCCTGAACACAGTGGCACGCTGGAAATTCCGGCGCAGGTTTTCTCGGGCAGAATCGATCAGGGCCGGCGCAGTTTCTTTGACATCGGCAGAGGTGGCCAGCAGGTGCGGCGCAGCACGCAACCGTTGAGCATCACGGTATTGCCCAAGCCTGCGAGTTTCGGCACCTCGGATTGGTTGCCAGCGCGCAATCTGACCCTGCAGGAAAACTGGTCTATTGAGCCGGACAAACTACACGTTGGGGAATCTGCAACGCGTACAATCCGCATCGTGGGAGAGGGGTTGCAGGGCGCCCAGTTGCCGCCGGTAATGTTTACACCTATTGAAGGCCTCAAGTATTACCCCGATCAACCGAACATCAGTGAACAGGAAACCAGCAATGGTCTTGAGGGTATTCGAGAAGACAGTGCCGCTGTAGTGCCTACCCAGGCAGGCCGCTACGTCATTCCGGAAATTCGCATACCCTGGTGGGACACACAGACTGACCAGTTGCAGTATGCAGTATTGCCTGAACGTACGATTACAGTGCTGGCCGCGCAGCCCGGGCATGACGCGCCGTCAAATGCAATTCCCGCCACTGCAGGCGACGTGAATACCGTTGTACCAGCAACCCCCTCCTACCCTGCCGCACTGCCGCAGCAGCCGCTTATCTGGCAAATACTCTTTGCTGTCAGCACGCTGGGTTGGCTGGTTACCGCGTTGTTCCTGTGGCGCCGTCGCGCACCCACTGACGCAACGTATCCGCGCGCCGTGGAAAATGTTGCCGAGAAACAAGCATTCAAGCAACTCCTGTTAGCCTGTGCTGCCGGGAACGCGCCGGAGGCCCGTGCCGCATGTGTCAGCTGGGCGAATGCATTGGCACCAGAAAGGAAAATCGTATCACTTGAGCAAGTGGCTGAGTTATTTCGTGATCAGGACCTGACTGCCCAACTGACGAGTTTGGATGCCACTTTGTATCGCCCAGAGAGCGCAACATGGGTTGGTGATGCATTGGCCGACTGCGCAAGACGCATGCGGAGGCACCATGACGGTCAGCGACCAGACGCAAGCGAACAGTTAAAACTCTATCCCGACACCGAAGTAACCAAAGCGTAACCGGAAACAAGCCGGTGCAGGAAGCAGTAAATAGCACCCGACCCTGACGGGTCAAACCGGGTACGACACCCGGAATGTCCCGGCAGCCTAGATTTGCATTTGCGCGCTATTTAGGAATGACATTATTTGCACAAGGGCCTTTCTGGCCCTGGCCGACCTCAAATTCCACAGCCTGGCCGTCCTTGAGCGTGGCAAAACCACCGCCGCTTTTGATTTGCGAATGATGGACGAACAGGTCCTTGCCACCATCTTCAGGCGTGATAAAGCCAAAACCCTTGTCCGCATTGAACCACTTAACCGTGCCTTTACTCATATTACTTACTCGACATAATGGGTGAATGATTGTGAGTTTCCATCTTCGCATTCACCGGTACGAAGGGGAATTTACCAAATATCGGGTTACCTCGGCTTACCGCTGCTATCGGAATCTATTGCCACTGAGGGGTTGGTACTGGAATCCAAAGACGGGGCGGGATCTTCTGCAAGCTTTCGCTGGCGCTTCTCTTCCTTTTTCTTCTTCTTGGCAAGCTCTTTCTGGCGCTTTTCAAATGCGTAATTGGGTTTAGCCATCACTCTGCCTCATCTGCGACAATCTCCCCAGCGGCGCGCGGAAAGACTGCAGTTGGCTCAATTTAGCACACCCGCTGAACAAATGCTGTGTTGTCACAGTTCCCAGCCCAAAAATCCTGGTGCGATATTCCTGCTTAGTGCAGCGATTTGGTGACGATTTCAAAGACATCCGGGGACAGCCCTGGCTCACTGGCGATGCGCTGCAGTTCTGCCCGCATTAAATCTGCCCTGCCGGCGTAATTGCGCCATTTGGTCAGTGGCGTAAGGAGGCGCGAGGCCATTTGTGGGTTCAGCTTGTTTAGCTGTAGCACCACATCGCAGAGCCAACGATAGCCGGCGCCGTCGAGTCGATGAAATTGCGTCGGGTTCAGGTTGCTAAAACCTCCCACCAGAGCACGTACCTTATTGGGATTGCGCAGATCGAAAGCCGCGTGGCCGAACAATGCCTGTACTCTTGCCAGCGCCTCGCTATCGGGGATCGCCGCTTGTACCTGCAGCCACTGGTTGACAACCAGTACCTCGTGTTGCCAATCGCGGTAGAAGCTATCCAGCGCAGATTCACGCATGGCACGGTCACCCCAGAAGGCAATCTCTCTGAAAGCAGCCAGTCGATCAGTCATATTGCCAGCCAGACGATACTGTTCGTCGGCGAGTTGCAGATTAGCGCGATCGGCGCTGACCAGATAGCCCAGGCATACATTGCGCAAGCTGCGTTGCGCAATTTGCTGTGCATCGGGTGCATAAGGTGCTGTGCTACGCAGAGACAGATAACGCGCCAGAAAAGGTTCGGCCAAAGCATTGCCGAGCGTGCTGCAAACCAGATTACGCGCGCAATGAATGGTGTCGACGTCGGCGCCGCCATTGTGGCTGGACAACTGTGCCAGATAATCCTCTCCAGGCAGGCGCAACATTTCCGCCACCATCGCCAAATCAAGAGACTCATCATGGAGTAAGTCACTGCAGGCACCGACCAGCAACGGATCAACCTCCGCCGCGGCGCCTGCAAGCAATTGCGACTGCACTTCAAAGATCACGCGGGTCGACAAAGCCTGTGCGCTGTCCCACCGCACGAAGCCATCGGCGTCCCGACGCATAAGTGCGCATAGATCAGACTTGCTGTAGTCGTACTGCAAGCGCACAGGAGCAGAAAAGCCGCGCAACAAAGACGGCACAGGGCGCTCCAACACACCGTCAAATACAAAACTTTGCGCCGACCGATCCACGGTTAACACCATGTGTGTGTTGTCTGCAGTGTCCAGGTCCGGTGCAGTCCCGGCCAGTTGCAGACGCAGGTTGCCGGCCTCCCCCAGTAAGCCTAGTGCCAGCGGGATGACAAAGGGTTGTTTGTGCAACTGACCCGGCGTCGCCGGGCAGGATTGTTCAACGTGTAGGGTATACCGCTGCCCTGCCTGATCGTACTCGTCGCGCACCGCAAGCAATGGAGTACCCGCCTGATCGTACCAGCGTCGAAACTGTTGCAGGTCTACTCCGCTGGCATCCTCCATCGCCCGCACAAAATCTTCGCAGGTGACCGCCTGTCCGTCATGGCGAGCGAAATACAGATCAGAGCCGCGGCGAAATCGGTCTTCGCCCAGCAGCGTGTGGATCATGCGCACGACCTCAGCGCCTTTTTCATACACGGTTAGTGTATAAAAGTTGTTGATCTCAATGAACGACTGTGGCCGCACCGGGTGAGCCATCGGGCCGGCGTCCTCGGCAAACTGCGCGGTGCGCAACACTGTGACATCCTCAACCCGCTTTACCGTGGGCGAGCCCATGTCGGCGGAAAACTGTGCGTCACGAAATACCGTGAAGCCCTCTTTCAAGCTGAGTTGGAACCAGTCGCGGCAGGTAACTCGATTGCCGCTCCAGTTGTGAAAATACTCATGCGCGACGATGGATTGCACGCGCTGAAATCCGCTGTCGGTGGTAGTCTGTGGATTGCACAGGACACAGGATGTATTGAAGATATTGAGGCTTTTATTCTCCATTGCGCCCATGTTGAAATCATCAACCGCGACAATATTGAAGATATCCAGATCGTACTCCCGACCATACGCTTCCTCGTCCCAGCACATCGCCTGCTGCAAGGAATGCATCGCGTGGCCACATTTGTCCAAGTCCTTTTCTTCACTATAAATTCGCAGTGTGACCCGCCGTTGACTGAAGGTGGTAAAGCTGTCCTCAATGTGGGCCAGGTCGCCGGCGACCAAAGCAAACAAATACGCTGGCTTGGGAAAGGGATCGTGCCAAACCGCTCGATGACGCCCCTCATCAAGAGTTGTTGATTCGAAGAGATTGCCGTTACTCAGCAGAACCGGATACCGGCTTTGCTCGGCGTCAATTGTCACGGTAAATACCGACATCACATCGGGGCGATCAAGGTAGTAGGTAATCCTGCGAAAGCCCTCGGCCTCGCACTGCGTGCAAAATAACTTTCGTGACTTATACAGACCGGATAGCGACGTATTTTCTGCGGGTAAATGCGCGTCCTGCAAGCGACTATACACTGCTCCGGGACCGCGTGGATCAGCAACGATTCATCGCTAACCACATATTCCGCACTGTTCAATGCCAAACCGTCAACAGACACCGATATCAGTTCCAGCGCTTCACCATGCAGTAGCAGTGAGTGATCTTTGGCAACTGAGCCGTCGCGCAACAGGTGCAATCTGGAGGATATAATCGCGCAATCCTCGTACAGTTCAACATGCAACTCTGTACGACTGATCAGGTAGGCTGGAGGTAGATAGTCTTTGAGGTAGATGGTCGTCGGACTCGCATCGCGCATGGTATTAGTCCGCCACTCGCAACGACAGCTGGTAGCCGCCGTATTTACGCATATTGATAACCCCCGTATCGAAAATCAGGTACTGGCCTTTAATGCCCAGCAAAGTGCCGCCAATTGCAGGCGTCTTGTCGAGGTTAAATGAACTGACCTTGGTAGGATATTGCAAAACGGGGTATTCAATCTGTATCTCCTCCTCTTCGCTCAACGCCGTGAAAGACTGTAAACCATGCTGTTGTACCAGAGCATCCAACTCGGACGTGCACTGTGCCATCAGGGTCTGTCGCGCCTGCTTTAGATCACAGGTTTGCGCACTGCTTTTCAACATCGCCTGCCAATTGGTTTTATCTGCGACATGCGCTTTTAACACCATTTCCAAGAGTCCGGAATGCAGTCTGGTGGCGACGCGAAAAATGGGCAGGGCCTGCGTAGCACCCTGGTCCATCCAACGCGTCGGGACCTGTGTTTCTCGCGTAATGCCCACTTTTAGCCCGGAAGTATTCGCCAGATAAACAATGTGCGGGATCATACAGTGCTGCTCGCCCCAACTGGGCTCGCGACAGGTACCCGCTGCATAATGGCATTTCTGCGGACTGACGATACAGCTGTCACACTGGGCCAGTCGCTGGAAACAGGGATAGCAGTAACCCTGGTTAAAACTCTTGTTGGTTTTACGGTCACAGTGAATGCAATTGATTGCACCCTCATAGACAAGCTGCAGCGATTTTCCAAGGTAATCGTTTAAAGCAATTTCATGGTCACCAAGCAGCATCGTATAGCGCACCGGGTTGTCCAGGCGGGTTTTCATTTTGCGTACTGCGCCAGCGAGCACTGTCTGCGTCACCAAATTCCCCTAGTCTTTCCAATGCAGCGGCGTTTCCTGCGGTGTGTCACACGAGTCACCTGCCTGTGGCTTTTTCTCGATATAGCCTACCCGTTCATGGACGGGAAGATGCTGCTCTCCCCAGGCAATGATAGCTTGCATGGCATTACCGCGCTGGCGCTCTGTAAGGCGTTTTCCATCGGGCCACTTCCCTGATTCCACCGCGCGTAGCAGGCGCTGGTAAACGTCAGGCGTCATCGTAGCGATCAGTTGTTGGTATTCCATCGAAAGTTTCATGCTATTGACGTTGCAGATTATAACCGCGTGGGTCAGCGCTTGTCGCTGCTGATTCGTGAGAGCCCGCCGACCAATGCACCCAGAACAGCGCCACAGATAAGTCCACCAACGTGCGCAGCATTAGCCACAGCGCCAAAACCCAGCACCTCGACCATGCCCAGTATGCAGGCCACCAACCACCCGACCATTAGTAACATGATCGGTGTTGAGGGTCTTATGTCCCATGCAGGTTGCAGCAGCGGAGCCACCCAGGAGAATCCGAGAAGGCCGTAAACGACGCCGGACATGCCACCAAATAACCCGCTGCCGCCAAAAACAAATTGGCTGGAATTGGATACGATGGCAATAACAAGGAACAGCATAAACATATTGAAATGCCCGATGACCCGTTCTGCTCGTGCCCCCAGATCCCACAACCACAGGCAGTTAAACGCAATATGCAACCAGCTAAAATGCAAAAATGCCGGCGTGACGAGGCGCCAGTACTCGTGGTTCATACTCTCAAACAGTAACTGTCCACTGCTTGCTTTGAACGGGGTGAAGGTCAGCAAGCTTACCAGCGGCATCGCCGATGGCAGTGACACCAGTGCAAAACCGCAGATACTCAGCACAACCAGCAACAGCGTGACCGGCGAGCTGCGCCATTGCAACCGTGCGCCCCGGGGTGTCGCCGTCGATGGCGCTTTAGAGAGCTCAATTTTCACATCGCCCGCCCGCCATGCTTTGTACAGGGACTGGACCTTTTGTACCTGTTCCTCGCGCTGCACGGTGACAACCTGGCGGCCGCCCTCCTCGAATACCCGGTGCACCACGGCATGCTGATGTAACAGCACACTCAGCGGCAGAAGATCCTCTTCCACCGGCACACTAATTGCTTGATGAAATTCTGTCATCAATCAACCAGCGCATTGCTCCAGTGCAGTTTATCCCTGCAACTGGCGTAAAAACTGTGCCCCTTGGGATGAAGCAGTGTCAGGTGATGGGGATTCTTGGCGATATATACCGAGTCCCCCGGCCGCGCCTTCATAATAGCGCGACCGTCGCAGGTGACCGGCGGGTGAATACGGTTGCGCGCGAGCACATCCAGCCGAATCTCCGAATCTCCATCCACGACAATGGGCCGACTGCTCAACGCGTGCGGAAACATTGGCACCAGCACAATGGCGTTCAGCGTGGGGTGCATGATGGGACCACCACCAGACAGCGAATAGGCAGTGGAACCGGTCGGGGTTGACACAATCAAGCCATCGGCGCGCTGGCGATAGACGAAGGTGTCATTGATGGACAACTCGAATTCGATCATCTGCGCAGAGGAGCCGGAGTTGACCACAACATCGTTCAGCGCGTCCTCACCCCCGATAGACTGGCCGTCGCGGCGCACCTCGGCGGTCAGCAAAAAACGGTTTTCCGCTACAAAATTACCGTCCAGTACGGCGGCCACCTGTACCGCAATCTCATCGGGCGAGATATCTGTGAGGAAACCCAGTCTCCCGCGATTCACCCCTACCACCGGTGTATGATACTTGGCAAGGGTTCGCGCGGCACCCAGCAGGCTACCATCGCCACCAACCACAATCACCAGATCTGCTGTTTCACCAATAGCATCCAGGGAAGCAAGACTGGCACCGCTATCGGGAAGCACGTCCCCCAGGTTCTCCTCCAGCAATACATTCAGCCCGCGCGCCTGCAACAGAGCCAAAAGCTCGCGCAGGACCGTGGTCAGACCGCGCTGTCGGCTGCGACCGGCCAAACCGATATTTCTGAATGCTGCCTGCATGGTGCCTGATTCCTGACTGGAAAGGACTGCTATTATAAACACGAACCCAACTCATAGAGCAGCGCACATTTTTAATTCCTACCAGACACAGGCTGTGCGAGACCTCGCCTGGGCCTGCTTTTCCCCGCCGCTGCTGTACATCGAGCAATTGGTCAGCACCGCATCGGGAATTGCAACCTGCCCGCTACAGATGACAACGGCGCGACAACAGTGGCTTGCAGCCCTTGATTGCGATGACTCCGCGCTGCTGGAACACTTGTCGAGGCGTCCAAGTCACCGCCTGGGTGTGTATTTCGAGCAGCTGTGGCATTTTTTCCTCCAGCACGACCCACATACCGAGCTCATTGCACACAATCTGGCGATTCGCGATGAAAGCAGAACACTGGGAGAATTCGATTGCCTTTATTACTGCACACAACGCGACACCCATATCCATCTTGAACTCGCCGTGAAATTTTATCTTGGTGTGGCGAGCAAAGATAAGGAGACTGCGGGTATCAACGCACAAGACTGGTGGGGTCCCGACAGACGCGACCGCCTTGATACCAAGCTGGAGCAGCTACTACAACGGCAGATTCTGCTGGGAGATCTCCCTGCCGCACAATCAAAACTGAGTGCACTTAACATGGGTAAGGTTGCACGAGAGATTGCGCTCAAGGGATATTTGTTCTGGCCTGGCCATGCCACAATGCACGCTCCTGCTGGCTACAACAACGCGTGTGCCCGCAACATCTGGTTGCGGTTTGACGCACTTGCAGCTCACATGGCAACAATCGACGCACAGACTGCCCTGATTCTTCCCAAAATGCGCTGGCTAAGCAAAGTGCAGTGCGCTACTGCAATAACGCGGCTCAGCCCAAGCGCCTTAGTACAACAGCTTGCGCAGGATTTTTCGCAAGATCGCTACCCACGTTTGATCGTTGCGCTGAATCGCGACGGCTCAGAACTGAGTCGATTTTTTGTTACCCCGAATTTTTGGCCTGAGCGGCAACATTAACGGCGCCCTGGAAATTTTTGCGCATGCCAGTGGCAAAGTTGCACACCGCAGCACATCACTATCGACCCAGCGGCAAATCGACCGATGGCGGTACAATTGTTAAGCGCAGCAAATTATACTGCGATCAATGACAACTACATGAGCAGCATTCATGACTAGCCCGCAGGAACCCAAATGGCCGTTTCGCTGGGATTTGCTCCTTCGCTACCGCTTTATCGAAACGCTAGCCTTGTGGGAGGGACGCCTCACCACTCGTCACCTGTGCGATACCTTTGGTATTGGGCGGCAACAGGCCAGCAAGGATATCAATAATTACATCAAGGACGTTGGCCCGGGGAACCTGGAATACGACAAGTTTCTCAAGGGTTATAAACCGACTCCGGCATTTTCACCCAAGGTCACAGAGGGTTTGGCTGACGAATACCTGCACCTGATGGCGCGCAATAACGAACTGATGAATGTATTCGAGTCATTGTCGCTCAATGTGGCCAATGTCGAGGTGTTGTCGCATCCGGTGAGAGATGTAAAACCAGAGGTCCTGCGGCCGATCATGCAGGCTGCGCGACAACAAAAGCGTCTGGAAGTTGATTATGTCTCGCTGAATCATCCCGACAGAGAGGGCCGCATCATCGTACCCCACACCCTCGTCTACAGCGGGCTGCGCTGGCATGTGCGTGCCTGGTGCGAGAAAAACAGTGAATATCGCGATTTTGTACTGAGCCGCTTTCGCGGATTGCCCGAAATCATGGATGAATCGGCGCATGGCGTAGACGGTGATACCGAGTGGAATACGCAGGTCACAGTGCGCATTGTTCCGGACCCCAGATTGACGCGTGAACAGCGCGAAGTGATCGAAGTAGACTACGGTATGCGCAACGGCGCGCTGGAGATTTCGACACGTGCCCGACTGGTACCGTATGTACTGCAGTTACTGCATATCGAAGCAAATGAAGTCGCTGCAGACGCCGCTGCAGTGCAACTGGTGGTCGCAAACCGCAGCGAGCTGGCACCATGGCTATTTGCATAGGAGTTAACAACAGTGAGCGATGACAACAGGTTCGAGGTCGCGTATTCCGAAAGCAACTTTTGGGACAAGTTGAAACGCTATGCCAAGGCTGCTGGTGCCGAGGTGGTAGAACGCGCGCTTTTGCTTTACTACGCTGCGCAGGAGGAAAAGGCACCCGCCTGGGCGAAAGGCACGATTGCTGCTGCGCTGGGATACTTCATCGTGCCGCTGGATGCCATAACCGATCTGGCACCGGCAGTGGGTTATGCCGATGACCTGGGTGTACTGGTATTGGCGATTGCTGCGGTATCGCGTTATATCAATGACGATGTGCGTGAAAAAACGCGTCGGCGAATGCAGAGCTGGTTTGGTGAGGAGACTCCGGGTGAAGAGCCCACTACACACAAGGTGGGCAAAGACGCCGACTAGCGCGGTGATTACTTTCGTCGCAGCCACACCAGTGGTATTTTTCTACTGGCCGTTGCCAGATATTCGCCCTGGTGTTTGTTCAGTTCCACGATTTTCTTCCACAAAGCATCGCGTTCCTCATCGGCGACATCTACGGCAATCGCTGCAAAACGCTCCCTGCCAAGTTGTACAGTGACTTCAGGATTGGCCTGCATATTCAGATACCAGACAGGGTGAGTCTCTTTGCCGCTGTTGGAAGCCGATACCACAATCGAGTCCCGGTAGGGATAGCAGGCGATAGGCACGCGGCGCAGCTGGCCCGTTTTTCGACCAGTGGTTTCTACCAACGCCACATCAATCCAACCCATTCGCGAACCCAGTCGGCCACCACTGAGGCGATACAAAAGCGCATGCACTTTGCCAAAGAATTTCCAGTTCAACATTTGCCGTTCACTCGTACCAAAAAAGGGGCCTAATGTAGCATGCCCGATAAACTGGAACGACAGGTGACCTGTGCTGTTCGTTTCCTGTTCGGATAAACCTCACTGCCGACTCCAGCAGAACATGATTATCCGCGAACCGGCTTGCCTGCCGACCTGCGTCTGCTTTAGGCTGGTGTGATTGCAATCGAATAACACCGCATCGTGGAGAAAACACATGGCTGCAAACCAACATCCGACTGACGAATTTGCTGCACTCGATGCTACGGCCCAGGCCGAGCTGGTGCGCAGCGGCCAGGTATCTCCGCTGGAGCTGGTCGACGCGGCAATCGCCAGGATAGAGCGTGGAAATCCTGCACTGAATGCAGTTATTCACCCGCGTTTCGAGCGCGCGCGGGAAGAAGCGAAAGGTGAACTCCCCGATGGCCCGTTTCGCGGCGTGCCATTTCTGCTCAAGGACCTGGACGGGTACTCGGCGGGCGATCCCTACCACGGTGGCAATCGCGCGTTGGCCGAGGCTGGTTATGTGGCGCCAAGCGACAGCTATCTGACCGCGAAATTCCGCAGTGCAGGGTTGGTCATTCTCGGTCGAACCAATACCCCCGAGTTTGGCCTGATGCCAACCACCGAACCGCTTGCCAAGGGCCCGACTCACAATCCATGGAATCTCGCGCACTCCACAGGTGGCTCCAGTGGCGGCTCGGCTGCAGCAGTGGCAGCAGGCTTTGTACCCATGGCGCACGCTGGCGATGGCGGCGGCTCGATCCGCATTCCAGCGGCAGCCTGCGGACTGGTGGGCCTGAAGCCAACACGGGGCAGACATTCGCTCGGTCCGGAAGCCGGAGAAGCCTGGGGCGGGCTGGTTGCGCGGATGGCGCTAACCCGCACCGTGCGCGATTGCGCAACGGTACTACAGGCGATTCAGGGCGAGATGCCCGGAGACCCCTATACCGCGCCTGTGCCGGTTCGCCCGTATCCCGAGGAACGCCTGACGCCGGGTCCGCGTCTGCGAATCGGCTTTACCACTCATGCCCCTGACGCTTCCTGCATCACCTCAGCAGAATGTGCGCAAGCGGTTACAGAAACAGCGCGGCAACTGGCTTCTCTGGGCCACCATGTTGAGGAGGCCCGCCCCGCCGCGTGGGATTCGAGCGCGTTCTTCGAAACCACGATGGCGCATTTCATGACCGCCTACGGGGTATGGACCGCTGCGGAACTGGATCGCGTTGGCGCCATGATTGGTCGTCCATTGACCGAGGCCGACGTGGAGCCGGGCACCTGGCTGATCGCAGAACCGGGACGCTCTGTGACCGGTCTTGCCTATCTTGCCGCAATCGAATTTTTCCACCAGGGCTCACGTGAAATGGCAAAGTTCTGGTCTGACGACGGGTTTGATTTGCTACTGACGCCCACCTTGCCTGAACCACCGCCACCACTGGGACAATTTCACGACGACAACAATCCTCTGGCAGGTTTGATTCGCTCGGCACAGATCGTACCTTTCGTGGCGCCCTTCAACATCACCGGGCAGCCAGCGATATCCCTGCCCGTGCAGATCAGCAGTGCCGGTCTGCCGTTGGGTATACAGTTGGTGGCTGCTGCACATCGCGAGGATGTATTGCTGCGCATTGCGTTCGAACTTGAAACGGCGATCCCCTGGACAACAGCACCAGTTGGCTGGAGTTAGTTCGCGGGGGACTACTCCCGCAGACTGAGGGCAGTCGCGGCCGCCAACACCACCCACAGTAACTCCTCCAGATAACTGCCGACTACCAACATGCCGGCAGTTAACGCGAGTATCGCAATCAAGCGATCCGCCCACACCTGAACACTCGCTTGTGGGTTTATATCAGTGCAGGAACCCCACACGCACTCGTCGGCTTGCTCACGAAGCTGTAACAATTGTCGGGTAATTCTGTACTCAATAAGTTTTGCCGCCGTCATCATCGTGCTCCCTGTAAAAATCGTTGGATGTTGTCAGCATGATCACCGGAGCGCGGGCGGCGTACCATCTGTCGATATTTCAGGCACATTGAAAAAGCGACAGGTCTAGCTATCCGTTATGGCAGTGCCAACTTTTGGGCTTAAAAAACCGTCCCGACTGCAGTCCTTTTCCATTACGCTGCGTCGATGAATAGTCGATTTACAACTGTCTGGTTGCTGGCGCTTATCAATGCAGTTGCCATGAGCAGCGTACCTATGATGATGCTGATCGGCAGCATCATCGGCGCAAAACTCGCGCCTGCCGAACGCTGGGCGACTCTGCCGATAGCGATGATGGTGATCGGAACGGCGTGCGCGGTAGTGCCTGCCACTCGGTGCATGCAACGCCTCGGTCGCAAGGCAACGTTTGCGCTATTTATCGCATTCGGCATTGGCGCTTGCGCCATCATTGGCCATGCACTGGCGCTGAACAGCTTTATCCTGTTTTGTACCGGCGCCTTCGCACTCGGTGCCACAGCGGCCGCACTACAGCAGATCCGCTTCGCGGCAATGGAGTGCGTGCCCCTCACTGATGGGCCAACTGCCGCATCCATGATCATGTGCGCCGGTATCATAGCCGCAGTTGTCGGTCCTGAACTCGCACTGGCCGGACGCCATCTGTCGCCTGTCGAGTTTCAGGGCTCATTCTGGCTTGGTGGCGTTTGCCTGCTGTTTGCCGGCTGCCTGCTATTCGCGTATGTACCCGCAAGGCAGACATCAGCGAAGGCAATTGCCGGTGGTCGCAGCGTAATAGTCATGCTGCACAGTCCAACCCTTCTGCTGGCGATCATCGCAGGCGCCAGCGCGTTCATGGTGATGTCATTTGTGATGACCGCCACACCAATCAGCATGCACATGCACCATGGCCACAGCATGGAGGACACCAAGTGGGTGATTCAAAGCCACATTGCGGCCATGTTCCTGCCCTCTCTGCTCACGCCCTGGTTATTTCGGCTGATCAATATCCGTGGGTTGATGCTGGCTGGACTTTTTTGCTACTGCGTCACTATTACTATCGGCCTGATTGATGCATCGGTAATGGGGTTCTGGGGGCAGCTGGTGATGCTCGGCATCGGCTGGAATTTTCTGTTTGTGTCGGGCACCGCGCTCCTCCCCATGGCTTACCAGGACGGTGAGCAATTTAAGGCACAGGCGCTGAACGACTCTGTGATCTTTTCATCCCAGGCACTCGCATCGCTGTCAGCAGGCTGGGCTATCAGCTCGGTAAACTGGCATACATTGTTATTGTTGTGTTTGCTGCCGATGGCGATTTTGCTGGCGCTGCTGCTGTGGCAGTTCCAGCGCACACGGCTGTCTCAGGCCTGAAATACCGGTACCCTCAGGGAGCAGCGGCAAAGGTGTCACAGGCGTCGATATTGCCCGATTCAAATCCCGTCCTGAACCACTTTACGCGCTGCGCCGAAGTACCGTGGGTAAAACTGTCAGGTACAACCTGCCCGCCCGCCTCGCGCTGCAAGCGGTCATCGCCGATTGCCGTGGCTGCCTGCAGTGCTTCTTCCAGATCACCGGGGTCAAGCAACTGACGCTCACGGTTGGCGACATTCCCCCAGACACCGGCAAAGCAGTCGGCTTGCAATTCCTGTTTGACTGACAGCGCATTTACCTGTGCCTTGCTGGCACCCTTTCCTGCCGCCTGCACCTGCTGGCTGATACCCAGCAGTGTCTGCACATGGTGACCCACCTCGTGCGCAATAACGTAGGCCTGAGCAAAATCGCCGGGAGCACCGTGACGCTCCTTGAGGTCATTGAAGAAGGACAGATCTATATAGAGTCTTTGATCACCGGGGCAGTAAAAAGGCCCGACTGCCGCGCTGGCGTAGCCACAGGCTGAGTTCACACTACCGGTAAACAACACCAGTGTAGGTTCGCGGTATTGTCGCCCGAGCTTGCTGAAAATGGGGTGCCAGGTGTCTTCTGTATCGGCCAGCACAACCGACACAAACTCAGCGCTTTGCTTATCCGCTTCGCTCAGGGTGGCAGTGGACTGCCCTGCTGTCATACCGCCGCCGGCGAGCAGGGACAGCACATCAATGCCCATCATTTTGCCGCCAACGATCGCAATAATGCCTGCTATGAGTATAAAACGCCCTACTTTTGTGCGGATTAGTGCTGGCAGAAAACGCAACACCACCGGCAAGGCAGCGGCAGTTCCAATGGAAGCACCCTGTCCACGCCTGTCTTCTACGTTATCGCTACGTCTTCCACCTTGCCACCGCATGGTATATTCCTGTCGATACCGGCTTGAGGCTTGATTATACTGCCAGAACAGCATCACCGCACCGTTCACCGTAAGGAAAAACTCTGAATGACTGATGGCATACTGATAGGCGGCTCGTCTACAACCCAGGTATTCCTCGATCCGCGTTATGCCAATCGCCATGGGCTGGTGGCCGGTGCAACCGGCACCGGGAAAACCGTGACCCTGCAGTGCCTGGCTGAAGGATTTTCAGACCTGGGCGTGCCGGTATTTCTGGCAGACGTGAAGGGCGATCTATCCGGGCTGAGCCAAAGCGGCGCTCCACACCCCAAGGTGGATGAACGCGTCCAGAAAATTGGCATGGAAAACTACACCCAGCACGGCTATCCAGTAGCGTTCTGGGATGTCTTCGGCACCAAAGGCACACCTGTTCGCGCCACCATTTCGGAAATGGGGCCACAGTTGATATCGCGTCTGCTGGATCTCAATGAAACGCAGGAAAGCGTCATCACCCTGGTGTTCGAATTTGCCGACAATGAAGGGATGTTACTGGTGGATTTGGCGGATTTGCGCACCACCCTTGAATACCTCGGCAACAACAGCAAGGAATTGGGTACTGGCTTTGGCGTCTCCAAGGCCTCTGTCAACGCCATCCTGCGACGGCTGTTGATGCTGGAGCGTGAAGGCGGGGACAAATTTTTTGGTGAGCCGGCACTGCAATTACAGGATTTCATGCGCACCACCTATGATGGTCGCGGCACCATCAACATTTTGGCAGCTGATACGCTTATCATGTCTCCAAGGGTCTACTCTACTTTCCTGCTGTGGTTGCTGTCGGAACTTTTCGAGAATTTGCCCGAACTTGGAGACCCGGAGAAACCCGTGCTGGTATTTTTCTTCGACGAGGCACATCTGCTGTTCAATGATGCTCCAAAAGCACTGCTGGAAAAAGTCGAACAGGTTGTACGCCTGATACGCTCCAAGGGTGTGGGGATCTATTTTATTTCACAAAGTCCAGGCGATATGCCAGACAAAGTGCTCGCTCAGTTGGGAAACCGGGTACAGCACGCGCTACGCGCGTATACACCCGCCGAGCAAAAGACCGTCAAGGTGGCGGCGCAATCCTTTCGCGCCAATCCCGATCTCGATACTGTAGCGGCTATCAGCGAACTTGGTGTAGGCGAGGCCCTGGTTTCGATGCTGCAGGACAAGGGTATTCCCGCCCCGGTACAACGCATTCTGGTGCGACCACCCGCGTCGCGTATTGGTCCGGCAAGCGACGCCGAGCGCAAGGCCATTCTGGATAGTGATGGGAATCAAAAACGGTATGCCACCGCTATAGACCCGAGATCGGCGCACGAAATTCTGCTTGAACGCATAGCTGCCAGCCAGAAGGCAGCGCAAGAACAGGAATTGGCTGAACGTGCCGCGAAAACTGAGAATGCATCCAAACCGCGTTCCAGAGGTCGTGAAAGTGCCGGTGAGGCATTTCTGAAAAGTATTGCTCGCGCAGCTGGCAGCAGCTTGGGAAGAAAGTTGTTCCGCGGCGTACTAGGTTCACTGCTGAAGTGATAGGCGATCAGCAGGATCTGCCGATACTAACAATCGAGTAATCACCCATCGCAAAGCCGCACCCGCCGCGGACCAATTCTGTCACTGCTTTAAGCGCACGACCAGTTGTTGCCACAAAGTGATCACGACCAAAACCAGCGCTCCGCTGATCATGCCGATCACAATATTGCCGACAGTCGGGGCCAGCGCTGCCAACCAACTGCCTATGAAGGACAGTTGTTCCAAAATTGCAGTGCCGTAAGCAATTACATCCCCTAATACATGGAAACCATGTACCAGAATACCGCCGCCAACCATAAACATCGCGACAGTACCTACCACTGCCAGAAATTTCATTAACCACGGAGCAAAACTGACGAGGCGCGCGCCAAGCCAACGCAGAAAACCGGGTAAAAGACCGTCGCCCTTTCGTTGCATGAGGTACAAACCACCGTCGTCCAGCTTGACTATGCCCGCCACCAGGCCGTAAACGCCCACTGTCATGACCAGACCGATGCTCGACAGCACCAGCACCTGGCCAAGTATCTCCATGTCAGCAACAATGCCGAGTGTTAATACAATAATCTCGGCTGACAGAATAAAATCCGTACGTATCGCTCCTTTTATCTTCTGTTGCTCGAACTGCAGCAAATCAACCGAAGAGCCTGAGAGGCTCTTCACCAGTTGTTCATGGTGTGCCGAGTCTTCTTGTGGAGAGTGCAATAATTTATGGGCGACTTTTTCAAATCCCTCATAGCAGAGGAACAGTCCACCGAGAATTAATGCTGGTGTAATCAATACTGGTGCGACCATAGAAACAGCCAGCGCCGCGGGTACCAGAATACATTTATTACGCAAGGAACCTTTGGCCACAGCCCAAACCACGGGCAACTCGCGGTCAGCCCTGACGCCACTGGCCTGCTCGGCGTTAACTGCCAGGTCATCGCCGAGTACACCAGCCGTCTTTTTTGCGGCGACCTTGGTCATCAACGCGACATCGTCGAGTACCGCAGCAATATCATCCAGCAATAACAGCAAACTACCGCCGGCCACATCCAACCTCGAGCGACGCAGCAAATAGTAACAAAGATGTAGGAGGCAGAATCACCAGCAATACCGTTTCAACAACTGGTGTAGCCGGTATCTGCTAGCATCTAAGCCGGGTTCGCCGGAATCATCCAAAATGACAGAAACAAATTTTGTTTCCGTCATGATCGCGGAAATAACCACCGTAAAAGCCATCCATGCGCTGACCGGGCGCACCTTCTTCGCTGCCACCGAGGCTCAGTGCCTTGGCGTGGAGCTTGTCGACCAGCTCTTTCGATCCGGGTGCAATTGCCACCATATTGCCATTGCCAGGCTGCGGCGCTTCCCCGTTGTAAGGGGTGCACACTGCCAGCATGGCCCCGCCCTCTGGCGTACCGAGTGCGGCCAATCGACCAGTATCCATAAAGATAGAAATACCCAGATCTTCCAGCAGTGACAGATAGAAGGCCTTGGCTTTCTCTATATCGGATGTACCTATAGTGACATATGCAATCATGTGTTATCTCCGGGCAATAAAGCTATTTTAAAGACACAGCCCGCACAGGCTGTGGTGCGAGAAGGCCTGAAGTGTACACCGCTTATCGTGGCGCGCAAGAGGTGGTCAGGCTGAGGATTTTCTTCGCCGCTTCATCTTTGTTTTCATTGGCGATTTCGGATAGCGCGGCAATTTTCCCGATAGGAGGTAGCGATGAATGCTCTCCTGTGAGCGTATACGCCTCGCCTTCTTCGCGGCCTTAACATAAGTGTTCGACTGCGCCTTGTCCAACACTCGCGCCCTGACATTGTCGTTCCACTGTTGATCGAGCGTATCCTGAAGTACGCGCTGTGCATCTTCGTCAAAGATCGGACAAAGCACTTCCACGCGATAGTCCAGGTTCCGCGTCATCAAGTCCGCCGAACCAATATAATAACGCGGTGTTCCGCGATTATAGAATGCATACACCCTGGCGTGTTCCAGATAGCGGTCGACAATGCTGATTGCCTGAATATTCTCTGAAATTTCATTTTCACCTGGCAGGAGTGAACACATGCCGCGCACGATCAGGCGTATCTGCACACCGGCCTGGCTGGCTTCGTACAGTTTCAGTACCAATTGTTTATCAACCAGGTTGTTACACTTGAGCATCATAAATGCATGCTGGCCTGCTCTGGCACTGGCGATTTCCACATCGATCAAATCCAGAAGGCCACTGCGTGTGGTATGTGGCGACACAAGAAGCAGTCGGTAGTTCGGGCGCAAATAGTTGTACTGCAGAAACTCAAACACATTGTATACATCCTTCCCCACGTTCTGGTCATAGGTGATCAGGCTGTAGTCGGTATAAAGCGTGGCGGTCTTCTCATTAAAATTGCCGGTACCGATGTGACTGTAGTAACGCGAGGTGTTGCCCTCGCGGCGCTCAATCAACAGGAGCTTGCTATGCACTTTGAGGCCTGGAATACCAAAAATCACTTCAATGCCATTTTCAGTAAGCCGTTGTGCCCAGTTGATATTGGCCTGCTCGTCAAAGCGCGCGGCAAGTTCAACCACCGCCAATACCTTCTTGCCGTTTTGCACTGCGTTGACTAACGCGTCGATGACACGGGAATCTCTGGCCACGCGGTACAGACAGATTTTAATCTTGGTGACATGTAAATCCAGCGCTGCTGTTTTCAGCAGATCGATTGCATAGTCGAAGGGATGATAGGGGTAGTAAAGAAACACATCCTTATCGCGAATTGTGTCGAAAATGCTCGCGTGCTCATCCAGTCGGTCGATGCGCACCGGGGGCAATGGCTTGAACTCTAGTGACCGCGGACCGACATTGGGAAAGTCCATAAAATCCTTGGAGTTGTGGTAACGGCCACCTGCAATGAGGCTGTCGTATTTGCCAAAACCAAAACGATGGCACAGCTGATCCAACAGCCGCTGTGGCATCTTACCGTCATAGACCATGCGTACCGTATCTGCCTTGCGCCGCTGTTTCAGGCTCAACGCCATTTTGTCTATCAGGCTCTGCGTTATGCCAGTATCGATAGCGAGCTCAGCATCGCGGGAAAACTTGAAACAGTAAGCCTCGGCAGAATCAATTGGAAATACACCCCGGAACATTTGTACCAGACAGGCCCGCATAATATTGTCCAGCACAATAAACACTGTGCCACCTTTGCCTTTGCGCCGCGGAATTTGCACAAACCGCGCCAAGCGATCAGTGGGGACACCAACCACGGCTGCGTGATAGTTGTCACCCGATTGGATGTCGACTGCAAGATAAATGGTCTCATCGTTCAACGCGGGAATGGCCTGTCCATCCCTGAGAAGTATTGGCTCCAACTCAGGTAACACCGTGCTGGTGAAGTATGACTGCACAAATGCGGCTTGCCGGTCATCAATCTGTTTTTCGTTAACAAGATAAATCCGATGGGTGGCGAGCTCCTCCATTATGTCGTGATTAATTCTGTCAAATTCCTTTTGCAGTTCTACCACGCGCTTCTGGATGGCAAGCAGCAGGTCCTTGGACTGTTGCTTGTTGTCCCCGGTCGAGACCGAAATCAAGCGTCTGACTTCCGCCACTCGCACACGGAAGAATTCATCTGCATTATTGGAAAAGATGCCCAGGTATCGCAGGCGTTCAATCACCGGCACGGATTCATCCCCGGCTTCCTGCAATACGCGCGCATTGAAAGAGAGCCAGCTGAGTTCGCGGGGCATGAATAGATCATGGTCAAGCAGATCGGCGAGTCGTTTTTTGATCGGATTGGCCATCTCAGCTCCAAATTGCACAACGGTATGCGTTTACACTGTTGCGGCAACCGCACGGTTCGACACAGTCGCCGCTCGGGCGCCGTGGGGGAATAATCGGGTCACGGAGCACTCTAGCGACAGTATATTACCGAGAGATTACAGTTTTGCGGGATCATGACCGCAATATGACCGTTCAGACTGTGTTCAACTCACCGAGTTCACCAGGGTGCTACACAGCACAACTATAGGCGTAGCAGCTTGCCGAATCATCCCAATGCAGGAATCTCAACAGCGTATCTCTTAAGAAACTACTTTAATACTTTTTGATATCATTTTGAAAATCATAAAAAAGCCCGCATCTCACGAAATGAAAGCGGGCCAAAATAGCCGTATGTTTCGGGGCAGAAACATCGGCCAGGGGACGTGTCAGCACGTGCAGGGAATGCAACGTGCTGTAGAGAAAAATAGACGGAATCTGCTAGATAGCAAGGCGATTGCAAAAAAAAATATCACCACCTGAGGTTCGGGTACTGGGGCCACAAACGGCAACTGCCACGCGAAGCGTTACTTGCAATGCAGTGCGTGACAATATACTGTTTATTTGTACAGTATTGGAACTAATATGGCGGAGCACGCGTTAAATACCAACACGCCACTGAACCCTGTAAAGGGTCGCGGTGCCCCCGGCAATCCCGACAATCGCTACCAGCCCACCCGTGTGGAATGGGACGATGGGATAGAGGGCCCCACACCTGTCACAGAATGCAGGGCAGTGACAGCGAGCAGTATTATCTCCCGCAACAACTCGCCAGATATCCCATTTGCGCAGTCGATAAATCCCTATCAGGGTTGCGAACACGGATGCATCTACTGCTATGCGCGCCCCACTCACGCCTACCTCGATATGTCGCCAGGGATGGATTTTGAAACAAGGCTGACTTACAAGGTAAATGCAGCGCAGCAGCTGCAACGCGAACTGGGTCGAACCGCGTATCGCTGCGCCAGCATCACCCTTGGAGCCAATACAGACCCCTACCAGCCGGTGGAAAAGCGACTCGGTATCACACGCGACATCCTGCAGCTCCTGCAGCGCTGCCGTCATCCGGTATCGATCATCACCAAGGGCGCATTGATTACGCGCGATATCGAGATCCTCGCTGACATGGCCAGAGACAATCTGTGCTCGGTCGCTATCAGCATCACAACGCTCGATAGCGAAATGAAACGTGTAATGGAACCACGCGCAGCGTCACATCAGGCCAGGCTTGCTACGATCGCGGCACTGAATACTGCCGGCATTCCGGTCACTGTGCTGTTTGCGCCGGTGATTCCAGCACTTAACGACGGGGAGATGGAAAACATTCTGCGTGCGGCAAACTCCGCCGGCGCGACAGCTGCCGCCTACATACTATTGCGTTTGCCGCTGGAAATACGCGATATGTTTTTTCAATGGCTTCACCAACACTATCCCTTGCGCGCCGAACACGTCATAAGTCTGATACGACAAAGCCGCGGCGGCGCTGATTATGACAGTCGGTTCGGGCACCGTATGCGCGGCACCGGTACGTTTGCTGACCTGCTGGCGCAGCGCTTCCGGCTCTGCTGCAAACGTCTATCGTTGAATCAGCGTGAGCAGGCAAACCTGCGCACAGACCTGTTTGTTCCGCCAGCACGCACAGCGATGCATGGCGTTGCCGAAGAGAGCACCAATCAGATCGATTTGTTTGCGTGAGCCCGAATAAAGGGCCAACAACTGTGTGTACTCAATTGACCGCGGGGTATACCAGACTGCGCCAGCTCCTACGCTGGAAGGGTTGCCACTGCCCCGGCGGCATAGCGAGACACTCGGCAAGCAACAGCCAAATCGAAGGATTCAACGTCATGCCGCAGTGACTGCCGCGCACCTGGATACTCTGGCTTAGCGCATGACCGTCCTGTTGAAACGTAGTTTGCCAATTTACGATACCATCACCCTTGGAATAGATCGCGGTCGTTGGCACGGGAGGAGCCTGGGACAACAAGTTCTGATCAATGGTAAGTTCATCCGGTGGGTTTAAAGCACTGAACAGGCGTGCGGGTATGGATGCCGTCATTCGTCCTTCGCCAAAAGGGCTGCCGAGTGAAATCACCTGCCGCACTTTTTCAGGGTGTTCACGCGCCAGTTCGCGCGCAAAAATTCCACCCAGGCTGTGCCCCACCAGCGATACCGGGCCGTCGTAGCGCTCGACCAGTCGAGCAAGCTGCTTCTCCAGCTTCTCCTGCACACCGTTTCGCGGACCCAGATTACGACCCAGACCCCAACCGTGCACCGAATAGTTCAAACCGTTAAGAAACCGGCGAAGGGCGCCGTTGTAACCATCACCGGCAAGAAATCCCGGTAACAACATCACTGCGTGGCCATCCCCCTTGGGCACGATAGTGTCCAATGTGCGCCGTGTGAGACCCAGTATCGCGGCCTCTATCACCGCCCGATGGGCTTCTGTGAGTGCAAGAAAAAGACTCGGTGGTGGTACATACGTCTGCTGTTGCAGCATCACATTCGCCCTGAAACTGAATACCCCTGTTCAGACGAAGCGTAGCGAAGACCGGCCGGAGGTGATAGGCATCCAGTGCAAACCAGACGGGCATGCTGGTGTGTAATGCGAATTCGATCACATTTCTCGCAACAGTTACAGGCGCGAAAATTCCTTGTTCAATTCGTACTGACGGGAAGTGACATACGACTCCATATTTTCAACCCGGCGCAGTGCTGCCTCGAGCCGTTCCTGCGCACGTTGCAAGCGCACGGTACTGCTGTCGCTGTAGCGAAACACCTTACGCGGGCGATAGTCGTGGTGTCGCTCGTCATACTCCATTTCGACCTCCGCAGCGTCAAATTCCAGTTCATCGCCAACAGTTCCCTGCGCGTCAGTGCGCACCGGTCTGCGTGCCATCAATGCCCAGGCAGCCAGATACACCCACAGCGCGAGCGTACCGGTAAACAGGAAAGCGCCAACCCACAGCAGACGCACCACCCAGGGAGCGACATCCCAGTAATCGGCGAGCCCGGCGGCCACACCCCCAATCTTGCCATCGCGGGAATTGCGGTAGAGATTCAGACCCCAACCACCGCGACGGCGTGCCTTGAAACTGCGGCTTGCCTCTTCCAGATTGTGCATGTCGGACCTGCTTCTACGATACGAACCCTGGGTCATTGCTTACTCCTTTTCCGCGGACCGTTCACGGCGATTGACCTGCTGCCGCCACTGCGGGTGATCTGCATCCAGTATGGATTCGAGCGTACCAATGCGGTCGGTCAATTTATCCACCGTCTCGAGCAAGTGCTCGATGGACTCCTTATCCTCTCGCTTCAGCGAGCGCGACGAGCGGTTCACGCTACGATAGTGCATCGTGATCCACATCGGGGCCACGATGACCAAAAACAATATCGTGGGTACAAACATGAACTTCCAGAATTCCATTGACTCATTTCCTCGATAAGCTGGCGTCGCGTCACACTGACGGCACTATAGCAGGGGTGCACGGAAAGCACTGAGTACAGCGGCATCTATGCGCTATCCTTGCCACCCATCTCCGCCTTGAGGCGTGCCAGCTCATCACTGATTCGCTCGTCGTCCTGCAAAGCATTGATCTGGGCTGCCAGATCCGGTGGCACTTCTCGCCCCAGATCCATCGCTTCGAGCTGGCTCTCCATGGTATCCATACGTCGTTCAAATCGCTCGAAACGGTGGAATGCATCGTCAAGTGCCTCGCGGTGAATCTGTCGTTTCACTTTAATCCGCGACTCTACCGTCTTGCTGCGCATGGTCAGCGCTTTCTGCCTTGCTCGCGCATCGTCCAATTTCTGCTGCAACTGGGCAACCTCCTGGTTGAGCTGAGCAATGTGTTCGTCGGTCGCCGCCAGTTCTGCTTCGACCACTGTCACCTCTTCCTCTATCGCCCGCTTTTCCTGCAGCGCAGCGCGGGCCAGGTCTTCTCGGCCTTTGCTAATGGCCAGTCGCGCTTTTTCTTCCCAGCTGCCCGCCTCATCGCGCACCTGGGCCAGTCGACGCGCCGCCTCTTTGCGATCTGCCAGTACACGAGCAGAGGAACTGCGCACCTCTACCAAGGTGTCTTCCATTTCCTGGATGATCAGTCGCACCATCTTCTCAGGCTCCTCGGCCTGATCCAGCATCGCATTGATGTTGGAATTAATGATGTCCGTCATGCGTGAAAATATTCCCATGCTACTTCTCCTGTCGGTCGCCCAACGCGCTTTTGTGCTCAATCAGCGCGCGACAATTAATACCCTGTGGTACAACGGCTACGAGCATCGAGCCGCTTCAACCTCGCGTAGAGCAATACAGGATACGTGCCAGATTTGGTATTTCATTGTTTTATAAGGTATTTATTCGGAATGCTGCAATGAAGCTATAGATATTGGGTCATAAAAATGGTCTTATTTACCACCTTTGTGGCTTTCTAAACCTTATAAACGGTATATATGGCCTTATGAGAACACCAGAAAGTATCATCGGGAATTCCGCCGCTCTCACCGAGGTGCTGGAGCAGGTGTCACGCCTCGCGCGAATCAATCGCCCTATCCTGCTGTTAGGCGAGCGCGGAACAGGCAAGGAACTGGCTGCCGAGCGCCTGCATTTTCTCTCTTCCCGTTGGCAGGCCCCACTGTCAAGGGTGAACTGCGCCGCATTGGCGGATAGCCTGCTGGAATCGGAGTTGTTCGGACATGAACCCGGCGCCTTTACTGGCGCTACCCGTATTCACCGCGGTAGATTTGAACGCACCGACGGCGGCAGCCTGTTCCTGGATGAATTGGGCACCATGTCACCAAGGTTGCAGGAAAAACTACTCCGCCTGGTGGAATACGGTGAGTTTGAGCGTCTGGGCGGCCAGGAGACGCTGCGCGTGGATGTTCGCGTGATTGCTGCGACCAATAGCGATCTCCAACAGCAGGTGGCACAAGGCAAGTTTCGCGCGGACTTGCTCGATCGACTCAGCTTCGACGTCGTACATTTGCCTCCGCTGCGCCACCGAATCGAGGATATCGCCCTGCTCGCAGAGCATTTTGCCGTGCAGTTCTGCGCTGAACTGGGTTGGGATCTGTTTCCAGGTTTTACCGAGCACGCGATACAGACCCTGCAAAACCACAGTTGGCCCGGCAACGTTCGAGAGCTGAAAAATGCCGTCGAACGCTCTCTGTTTCGCTGGGGTGACCCTGAAAGCGCACTGGACCAAATCAACATCGACCCCTTCCAATCACCCTTTCCGAGCAAAGCGTTGGAACAGCAGCTCACTGCGACAGACAACACAACCGAAGCAGCTGGCGCTACAGATTTTCAAACGCAGGTACGCGAGTTTGAAATGCACCTTCTGTCCACTGCACTGAGGCAGCATGGCGACAACCAACGCCGCACTGCTGCCGCACTGGGTCTCAGCTACGACCAGATGCGCGGACTCGTGCGCAAGCACAAGCTGACTACCAGAAGTGGCTGATAGAGAATACTTGACGGCAATGCAAGTTAGAGCGCCTGCACTTTGCGTTTGCCGCAGCGTGAACAGATGTAAACAGTAACCAGCTTCCCTGCCTTGACATCAAACTGCTTGCTTTTATCCACTGCCCACTTGTGATGGCCGTGGCGACACAGCGTGTTGCCTTTGTGCTTCTCCTTGAGTGAGGGTTTCCGAAAAGGGATAACGTCGGCCATAGTAGTGGCGCGAGCTCAGAGTAGCGTGCGTTGCAGAGCAGAATTCCACGAGGCGAAACGCTTGCGTCGCGCTGCAGCGCTCATCTGAACTGCAAACTCTCGCTCGGCTTGCCAGATCGCTTTTATGTCGGCAGTACTTTGCCACAGGCCAACACCCAGCCCCGCCAGATAACAAGCGCCAGCCACCGTGGTCTCAATCACTTGTGGTCGAATCAATCTTCTACCCAGCACATTTGCCTGTATCTGCATCAACAGATTATTGGCGGCGGCTCCACCATCGACGCGCAAAGGTCTCATGCGTTTGCCCAGGTCGCTTTCCATGGCGCGCAGAATATCGGCATTTTGCAGGGCCATAGCATCCAGAGTGGCGCGTGCGATATGACCGCGCGTTGTACCCCGGGTAATCCCGGAGAGTGTTCCGCGCGCGTCGGGGGCCCAATGCGGCGCGCCTAGCCCGGTAAGCGCAGGAACAAACTCGACGCCATCGTGATCGTTAACCTGCTGCGCCAGCTGTTCTATCTCCGGCGCCTTTTTGATCATTTGCAGTCCATCGCGCAGCCACTGCACCGCCGCGCCGCAAACAAACGCGCCACCTTCAAGCGCGTACACGCGTTTGCCAGTCTCGCCCAACTGCCAGGCCACGGTAGTCAACAAACCGGCGTGTGAGTGCAAGCGCTCGCCGCCTGTATTCATCAGAATGAATGAGCCTGTGCCAAAGGTGCACTTGGCATCGCCAATATCAAAGCAAGCCTGGCCGAACAGGGCCGCCTGCTGATCGCCGGCCACTCCGGCTATCGGAATTCCGTTCGGCAGGCCGGGCACGTCCCGCGTATAGCCCAGTATCCCACTGGATGGCGCGATGGTCGGGAGAATACTTCGCGGTACCTCAAACAGATCGAGCAGGAACTGGTCCCAGCGGCCGGTCTTCAGATTCATCAGCGAGGTGCGGGAGGCGTTTGACACATCGCTGACATGACTATCTCCCCCGGTCAGCTTGAAAATGAGGAAGCTGTCGATGGTACCGGCGGCTACGCGCTCGCGCTTGAGCGCGCCGCCAATACCAGGCGTGTTCTGCAGCAACCAACGGTATTTACTGCCGGAAAAATACGGGTCGAGTACCAGGCCTGATTTACGCCTGACCGCATTTTCATGCCCTGCCACGCGCAGTGATTCACAAAAATCCGTGGTGCGTCGGCATTGCCATACGATGGCATTGTTGAAAGGCTCTCCGGTCTCCCTATCCCAGAGCAACGCTGTTTCGCGCTGATTGGTAATCCCTATCGCCACGATGTCGCGCGGCTGGCAAATTCTCCTGCGCAAAATTGCGCGAATACCCTTGCCCACCGATGCCCATATATCGGCTGGGCGATGCTCTACCCAGCCAGGTTGCGGATACAGTTGGGGAAATTCATAGTTGACGCTGGCGCGCAGTTTGCCGCGCGCATCCATCAGGGCAACGGTGCTACCCGTTGTACCCTGATCAATGGCCAGTACAAACTTTCCCATGCCTACTTGCCGAAACCCTGTACTGCCTTTATCTCCAGGAAATCGGTGAAACCGTGACTACCCCACTCACGTCCGTTGCCGGACTGTTTGTAGCCGCCAAACGGTACATCAAAGCCAGCGGCAGAGCCGTTGATGGATACATTACCGGCACGGATTCTCGAAGCCACCCGACGAGCGTGCTCCAGGTCGCCGCTCTGTACGTAACCTGCCAGTCCATAAGGCGTATCGTTGGCGATGCGAATGGCTTCCTCCTCTGTTTCATAAGGAATCATCGTCAATACCGGCCCGAAGATTTCCTCGCGCGCAATCGTCATCTCATTGTTGGCCTGTGAAAACACGGTGGGACGGATGAAATAGCCTTTCTCCAAACCTTCGGGACGGCCGGGCCCTCCAGTCACCAGCTTGGCACCTTCATCTATCCCTTTCTGGATCAGGCCCTGGATTTTATTGAACTGCACTTCGGACACCACCGGGCCCATCGTCGTCGTCTCCGCAGCCGGGTCGCCAACAACCACAGACTCGGTCACCTTCGCCGCGATTGCCTCGGCGGCAGCCAGCTTGGCGGCCGGCACCAGCATACGCGAGGGCGCGTTACACGACTGCCCGGTGTTGGTGTACATATGCATCACTCCCCGCGCTACCGCTGTTTCCAGGTCAGCATCGTCAAGCACGATATTGGGTGACTTGCCGCCGAGCTCCTGGGTTACACGCTTCACGGTCGGCGCGGCATTCTGGGCTACCATTGAGCCGGCGCGAGTAGAGCCGGTGAAAGACATCATGCTGACATCGGGATGCTTGGACAGTGCCGTACCGACAGTCGGCCCGTCACCATTGACCATGTTGAAAACGCCGGCGGGGACGCCTGCCTCATGCATCACCTGGGCAAATATGTACGCAGACAGCGGCGCCACCTCGCTGGGCTTGAGCACCATGGTGCAGCCAACCGCGAGCGCAGGTGCCACCTTGCAGGAAATCTGGTTAACCGGCCAGTTCCACGGTGTAATAAGGCCACATACGCCGATAGGCTCTTTGAAAATGCGGTGATCACCCAACTCTTCCTCAAACTCAAACGTACGCAGCACCTTTAACGCTTCCTCCAGGTGCCCCTGGCCACAATAGGCCTGCGCCGTGTTGGCCAGGCTTTGCGGTGCCCCCATCTCTTCGCGAATAGCGTTGGCTATGTCCATGTAATGGTTCTTGTAGGCAGCAATGCACGACTCCAGCAACTCAATGCGTTCCTGACGACTGGTGCGACTGTAGCTCTCGAAAGCGTTCTTGGCAGCGGCAACCGCGTTATTCACGTCGGCTTCCGATCCCAGCGAAATCCTGGCGCAAACCTCCTCGGTGGCGGGGTTGATGACGTCAAAATCGTGAGGCTTAACGGGATCGACCCACTGTCCATTGATATAAAACTGTTTGTAGTCACGCATCGTTATTCTCCGGTTTGGTTGTATCAAAGGAGGACAAGTGTAAGCACTCCGGGCCACACTGACCAGTGCCACACGCAATCGACAGCTGCTTTTTCCGTTTACTGTACCGCCAACATTGTTTCCAGCCGGATAATCGAGCAAAATTGCCGTCCCTTATCCCGTAACCCGGAGATCATTCACTATGGATACTGAAGAATTGACCCTGTTTCGCGACATGGCCCGTCGCGCGCTTGAGCAGGAAATTTCTCCCCATATTGAAGAATGGGAAGCGCAACATGCGGTGCCGCGCGAGTTGTGGCACAAACTGGGGCAGGCTGGATTGTTGTGCCCCGATTTGTCGGAGGAATACGGCGCCGCCGGCACCACGCCCCAGGTCACCTTTACCGTGATCGAGGAACTGTCGCGTATGGGCTTTGGCGGCATCGCCTCAGGCTATGGCATTCACAGCAATATCGTCGCGCCCTACATCGAGCACTTCGGCTCCCAGGAACAGAAAGAGCAATGGTTGCCAAAAATGGTTACCGGCGAGGTACTGGGCGCACTGGCCATGACCGAGCCTGGTGCTGGTTCAGACGTACAGAGCATTCGCACCAGCGCAGTGAAGGATGGCGACGGCTGGATTCTGAATGGCTCCAAGATATTCATCACCAACGGGATGCTCGCAGACATGGTGCTGGTAGCGGCGATAACTGATCCGGGCAAAGGTGCCAAGGGCACTTCGCTGTTTATCGTAGATGCCACCGCTCCCGGTTTTGCGCGCGGCAAAAAAATCGAGAAGATGGGGCAGCACACATCCGATACGGCAGAACTTTTTTTCCAGGATGTACGCCTGCCCGCCTCCGCGTTGCTGGGTGAACTGAACAAGGGCTTCGTCATTATGATGACCGAGCTGCCGCGCGAACGACTGGGCATCGCGGCGCAAGCCGTAGCGGCCGCCGAAGGCGCGATGGAGTTAACCATCGACTATGTACTGGAGCGCAAAGCGTTCGGACAGACAGTGTCCAGTTTCCAGAACACACGCTTTACCCTGGCCGAGGTGAAAACCGAAATTTCCATCAATCGCGCGTTCTATGAAAAGTGCGCACAGGCCTATGCGCAGGACAGCCTCACATCTGAGGATGCGGCGATGTTGAAATATGCCAGCACCGAGATGCAATGCAAAACGATCGACCAATGCCTGCAGTTGTTTGGCGGTTATGGTTACACCACCGAATATCCGATCTCACGCTTTTATACCGATGCACGTATCCAGCGTATCTACGGTGGCACCTCGGAAATTATGCGCGAACTGGTGGCGAGGTCGATCCTGGGTCGATAGCGATTTGGGCTACACCAGTCCCATCAACTGCACGATGCCGTGGCTGTGACCTGCGGTATAACCGCCGTCGACAACCAGTGCGTGACCAGTGACATAGCTGGCATCATCTGATGCCAGAAAATACGCCGCACCGGCAATTTCCTCAGGCTTCCCCAGTCGACCTATTTTGGTCTCGCGCACCACATCCGCCTTAAGCTCCGGCATCAGTCCCATCACCTCGTTGAGCATCGGCGTATCGATGAAGCCAGGGCAGATCGCGTTACAGCGAATTCCCATGCGACCATAGTCCATCGCCACATTCTTACTGAGCAACACAACGCCGCCCTTGGAAGCATTGTAAGCGCTGCCACCTTCGGTGCCATTGATTCCCTCGACGCTGGCAATAGTGATGATGCTGCCTCTGCGCTGCGCCGTCATCGCATCCAGCACCGCCTTGATAGACAGGAAGGTGCCCTTCAGGTTGATATTCAACACACGATCCCACGATGCTTCGTCAAGCATACCCACCGGCCCGCCATCACCCACGCCAGCGGCGGTGAGCAGGATATCAATGCTGCCGAAGTCCCTGGCAACTTCGTCGGCTGCCGCTTTTTGCGCCGCACCATCGGTAACATCGAGCTGAAAAAATCGACTGCTGGGTGCCAGTGCTTCTACCGAGCCCCACTCCGCCGACTTTTTCAGATCGACACCCACCACCGCAGCACCCTCTGCGGCGTAACGGCGAGCGCAAGCCAGACCGATACCAGAGGCAGCGCCAGTAACTATGGCAACTTTATTACTCAGATTGGACATAGAGTCCTCCGTTTCTCAGTCAAACAGATAATCTTCACTGTTGATATTCTTCGTCCAACGCCACATGTCGAGAATTTTCCACGGCCATAGCAGCGTTACCTTGCCTTCTGCATTCTGGTAAAAGCTGGTTTTGATGGAATCGTGCTCCCAGATCAGCCTCGCGTGCAACTCGCGAAAGCGTCTCTGGTAATCATCGTGCACACTCTCTTTGCATTCCAGGGTATGTCCGCCTGATTGCAGTAGTGCCTTGAGACACTCCATGATGTAGCGGATCTGGCATTCCCCATTGAAAATAAGACTGCCGCCAAACGCCAGATTGGTGCCGGGACCGTACATGCAGTAAAAATTAGGGAAGTTGGGCACAGTGATGCCCAGATACGCAGACGGCTCGATACCCCACTGCTCAGATAACAGCTTACCGCCCCTGCCCCGAATCTCCATGGGCCACAGAAAGCGATCCGTTTCGAAACCGGTGGCGTAAAGAACAACATCAGCCGGGTAAAACGTACCGGCGTCGTCAGTCACGCCGTTTTCGCTGACACTCGCAACGCCGTGTGTCACCAGTTCGACATTCTCCCGTTGCAGCGCTGACAACCAGCTGCCATTGTCCTGCAGCGTGCGCTTGCCCATCGGTGCGTAATCGGGGATCACTTTTTTCAGCAGCTCTTCATTATCACCGACCTGCCCCTTAATGTAGTCGGAGAACATCTGATAAACGACATCGTTCATTTCATTGATCGAACGTTCCTGGTGCGGCCAGTTGGGGTCGATAAACACTGTATCGTAGGCACCGTCGCAAGCCGGCCAGAAAATGAGAAACCGGAACCAGCGTGTATAGAACGGCAGATGCTGCAGGCACCACTTCTTACCTTGCGGTACGTTCTCATGGTAAATCGGGTTCTCGAACATCCACGGTGCCGAGCGCTGGAAAACGGTAAGATGTGCTACATCACCGGCAATGGTTGGCACCAGCTGGAATGCGCTGGCGCCAGAGCCTACGACTACCACGTTTTTGTCACGGTAATCGATACTGTCATCCCAGGCAGCCGAATGGCACCACTTCCCGGCAAACGACTCGACACTCGGTATGTCTGGAAAAATCGGGCGATTCAACTGGCCTACCGCGCTTATTACACTGTTGGCTGTGTACTGCGCGGTCACACCGTTCTGGTCGATTGTATCGACTGTCCACAGGTTGCGCTGCTCATCGAAGGTTGCAGCAGTAACCTCGGTGTTGAAACGAAAATGCGGATGCAGACTGTGGTTACGTACTACACCTTCGAAATACGCCTGCAATTCCTTTTGCTGGGAAAAAAACTGGGTCCAGTGATGTGCTGGTTCAAAGGAATAGCTATACAGGTGATTGCCTACATCGACACGTGCGCCCGGATACCTATTTTCAAGCCAGGTACCGCCAACCGATGCATTCTTTTCAATCACCACAAAGGGAATGCCGGCCTCCTGCAGCCGGTACGCCGCGAGAACACCTGACATACCACCGCCGATAACGAGCACCTGGTGCCCGGCACGGTTTTGCGACGGCACTTCACTGCCCCAGGCGTCACTGCGCTGGTCAGTGCCGTCCAGCTCCATTTCTTCGAGCATCATCGGCACATAGTCCTGCGGAACGTCCGACGCCACGATGAAATTCATCATGCGGTGAATGGTGTCGTTAGACGGAGGCGGAGGCAACTTGCAGCCGCCGGCACGAAACTTCCTGATCACCTCCAGCGCCATGGCGCGCACGGTCGCTTTGTCCTCCTCGGACATATAGCCCTGATATTCATTGATAAACACTCCAGCAGGTCGTATAGCGCCGTCAAGCAGACTGGCATCGCCGCTCATGTGAATCATGCTCATCATCAATGTGGGGATGCTGGCATCCTCCAACGCACGCGCGATCAACGCGTCGTCGTCGGGTATCGAAAAGTTGAGGAGGGAACTGCCAGCCATAATAGAAACTCCGAAAGTACGCGGCGAGGGCCGGGATTAAAGATTGACGGGCGGTGCAAACGTGGGATTGCGGCCCAGTCGCACATCGTCCAGACGTGTATTGGCGCTGTCGCGCCAGGCATCGTCTGAGAGAATGTAGAAGCGCTCAGACACTATGGCGTCGAATACGCGCTGCGCCATCACCTCCGGTCCGATACCCGCAGCAACACTGTCGGAGAGCGCCTGACTCACCAGCGTACGCGCATCGGATTCGACGATATCACCTTCACGGCGGTAGGTACTCGGTCGATTGCGCTCGGATGCCGCAATACCGGTATTGATTGCTTCGGGACACAACACAGACACTTTGATGTTGGGTGTGTGAAACGCCAGCTCGTGGTACAGCGATTCACTCAGCGCTAGAACAGCGTGCTTGGTCATATGATAAATACCGGAATAAGGCATCGCTGTAACGGCAGCCATTGAGGCTGTATTGACGATATGACAGTCACTGTCCTGCGCCGCCATAATCGGTATAAACGTGCGTATGCCGTGAATCACGCCCCACACGTTAACGTCCAGCTGCCACTGGAAATCGGCGAGGCTCTCTTCCCACAACAGGCCGCCGGCAAACACCCCGGCATTGTTACAGGCGATGTGGATAGCGCCGAACTCGGCAACTGCCGTATCCGCCAGACGTTGTACTTCCTCCGCTTTGGAGACATCAGTGACAACGCCTATGCATGCCGCGCCGCCAGTGGCGAGTGCCGACACCGTGGCATCAAGTGCCGTTTGCTCAATATCTGCCAACACGACGTTCATGCCTTTGGCGAGAAACAACTCGCCCATGGCGCGTCCGATACCGCTGGCACCGCCGGTGATCACCGCGGTTTTATCTTTGAATTCTTTCATACCCGGGATCCTGAAGATGTGGCGTTTGGATGATTATTCGTTGGCAAAAACTCAACCTGCAGCGCAACACTAAAGCGCCGGGCTGTCTTCAATCAACCCAAGCATCAGCTTGCCAGATTCAGTATAGATTTTTTCGCTGATGAACGCGTGCTGGGTGCCGGTATAAAGGTCCCGGAATGCGCGCTCCAGTCGATTGCCTTCGCGAATCGAACTGGTACCGGCAGCGAGGTGCGCCCACTGCACAATTTCACGGCTCGCTTCTGTCGCATAGGTGGCTGCCATGCGCATATCGCAGCGCAACTGCACCGTGAATTCCTCACCGCCTCCTACACGCGCTTCAATATCGGTAAAGGTATCGACAATCAGGCGGTGTGCAGCGCGCCACATCGCTTCATGGTGCGCCAGGTTGCGCTGGAAAGTGAGCTTGTGTGCGATGGAGCTGTCATCGCCCATGCGTGTTTTCGACTTCGCCAGTTCCACCACATCATCAATCGCACTGCGTGAAACGCCCAATGCCCAGGCCGCATGTCCACACCCGGTTACCGGCATCACACCAAAGTTGTACATCGGCCCGCCGCGCAGCGGTTGGCGTGTCATCAGGGGGTAGGTGTGACTGGCCGGGACGAATACATCTTTCAGTTCGTAGTTATAGCTGCCGGTGCCTTTCAAGCCCTGCACGTGCCAACCGTCAGTAAACGTCACATCTTCGCGTGGCACAATCGCCACCATCATCAACGGCATTACTTCATCTGCCATCACCATCTGCCCGTTGTCCATCGGCAAAAAGCCCGCGCACACGTATTGCGAATGTCCTGTGCCGCTGCCAAACTGCCACGCACCGTTCAGGGTGTAACCGCCCTCCACTTTATCGCCGACACCGTTAGGGAAAAACTGCCCGCCCATGGTGACACGATTGTTGTGTGCTCCGAACACGGCTTTGAAGCCCTCATCGGGCAAATAGGCGGCGGCGAAGCTGGACGACGGAATATTGGCAATGCCGATCCATCCTAGCGAACCGTCCTGTCGCGCCATTTCGATCCAGGTTTCGATCAGTTCTGCAAAACCCGGCTCGTGTCCACCAGCGGCCGTCGGGTTCATAAACTGCATCAGGCCACTATCCCACAATGCGTCTACCAGTGGCGCGGTCAGCGTGCGATTTTGCTCTGAGGGTCCGGCTTCCTGTAAGGCAACAGTTTCGATAGACCGCGCCATCCTCAACCCCGCACTTTCGACTCTCGCGTTCATGAATGCCTTCCTCATTGAGTTATTGGTTAATAACCATTAACCTACCGTTTGACAGGAGGACAGTCAATGCCTGCAGCGCTCATGCAAACCAAAACGCGCGACCTGATTCTGGATGCGGCCGAATCGCTGTTCGCCCGCCAGGGTTATCAGGCGACCACCATCAAGCAGGTTGCTGCACAGGTTGGTGTGCAGGGGCCGGCACTGTACAAGCATTTTGCCAGCAAGCGCGCGTTGTTCGAGGAGGTACTGGAGCGGCTTTTTGCACCCTTTACACCTTTACTGACGGACGAGGTCACCATGGGTGGCAGCCAGCGCGCAATCATGGAGCAGCATCTGGCAAACCCCAATATCGCGCGCATCATCGCGCAGGCCACACTGTCAGAAGGTGAAGATCTGGCACTGCTGGTAGAGCATTGGTATCGCCCGTTCTTTAGTCACACACGCGCTATGCTGGCCGAAGGCAGCACCCTATTTACACCGGTGGCAGCAATGGCCTTTCACAGCATGTTATTGGGTTACCTGACGCTGGCACCACTGCACCAGAAGATATTCGACACCGATCCACTGACCAGTGACGCGCTCTACGATTTGCTGAAACTGCAGGAAGCGCTGACAGTTTGCCTTCAGTAAGACAACCGCAATGGCTACGTAGTACGTACTGATGGGTACGATGTGTCTGGTTCAGTGCAGGCGTCCGACCAATCCCAGCATGGACAGAATGAAAAAACCCAGGGTGATCGTCACCAGCGAAAGCAGCGTTGTCAGCACCACGATATTGGCGGCTAGCGTACCGTCGCCGCGTGCGGCCACTACCATCACATGACTGGACGCCGCGACAGGCGACGCAATTAACAGAAACAGCACACCCAAGGCCTCGTCGCGCACGCCGAGCGCCAGTGCCAGTGACACGCCCAATAAAGGTGCGATACACAGCCTCCAGACACTCGCTTCCCACGTCAGCGCACCGGCACGATACAGCCGCGACACATCCATTGCAGCACCGATACAGACCAGTACCAGGGGGAGGAAGAACTTCGACAACGCCGCGCCCACCAGCGCAAGAGTGTCTGGCTGCGGCAATCCGGACACTGACAGACAGACGCCAGCAGAAATACCGATGATCAATGGGTTGCGCAGAATACCCAATACCACGTCCTTCGCGGTGGTACTGGCACCCAGAGTGACATGAAGTACCCACACCGCGATAATGTTGTACAGCACGGTCATCAACGCAATGGGCAATGCCGCCAGCACAGGTCCGCGCTGCCCGTATGCGGAATAGGTCAGCGCAACGCCAACAATAGCAAGATTGGAGCGAAAAGCCGCCTGCACAAATATACCCCGCAATGCTCGCGGATGCTGGCGCCAGCGTGAATAGTTCCAGCTAACTGCAAGCACCAGAAAGGTCGCCAGCACGCCAGCTAACAAATAGCGTGCGCTACTCAGGGCTGAATAGTCGACACGAGCAGCGCCGCAAAACAGCATCACCGGCAGACCGATTTTGAAAGCAAATCGAGACAAGCGGTCGTTCAGCGCAGGCGGCAGCAAACCCAGGCGCGCAAGCACTACACCCAGCACCACCCAGCCAAAGGTCGGCAATGACACCGCCAACGCGGCATAAAACAGTGAAAGGGGTTCAGCAAAAGACACAGGCGCTAGGTTCGAAATCAGGGCGGAACATCTTTATGCAACTTTCACTCCAGTTCCAGTAGTGTGTCGCCCAGCGCACTCAACAAACTGTCGATATGCGCTTTCTCCATCACAAACGGCAGACCAAGAGCGATTACATCGCCGCCGTAGCGCACATAGAAACCTTTCTCCCACATACGCATTGCCACTTCAAAGGGTCGCCGCGCGGGCTCATTGCGATAGGGCTCTAACTGCACTGCGCCGGCGAATCCGAAATTGCGGATGTCGCTGACACGCGGCATACCTTTGAGCTGATGTAGGCCATCTTCAAAATACGGCGCCATTTTCGCTACGCGCTGCGGCAGTTCCTCCTGCTCGAGAATATCCAGTGCTGCCAACGCTGCCGCACAAGCCACGGGATGACCCGAGTAGGTGTAGCCGTGCGGAAACTCGAGCAGGTAATGCGGGCCGCCCTTGTCCATGAACGTCTGGTAGATGTCGGCTGTTGCGACCACCGCTCCCATCGGGATCGCACCGTTGGTCAACTGTTTAGCCAGCGTCATAATATCGGGCACCACATCGAACACCGCCGCCGCGGTAAAGCCGCCGCAGCGCCCCAGACCCGTGATCACCTCATCAAAAATCAGCAGTATGTTGTTAGCGGTGCATATATCACGCAGGCGCTGCAGATACCCTGCCGGTGGAGGAATCACGCCGCCGGAGCCAACTACCGGCTCGACAATAACTGCGGCAATATTGGATGCGTCATGCAGTGCAACCAGTTCATTCAACTCGTCAGCCAACTGCCACCCGCTGGCCGGCAATCCACGGCTGAAGGCGTTTTCAGGCAGTATGGTATGCGCAAGGTGGTCGGCATCCACCGGCTGGCCAAACAGTTTCCGGTTGGCACCAATGCCGCCAACTGAAATGCCGCCGAAGTTGACCCCGTGATACCCACGCGCGCGACCGATAAGCTTGGTCTTGCTGGGCTGCCCTTTTTGTCGCCAGTAAGCGCGCGCCATCTTCAGTGCAGTATCGACACATTCGGAACCGGAGTTGGTGAAGAATACATAGTCCAGCCCTGACGGCATCAATGCCTTGATTCTGTTGGCCAGCCTGAATGCACCGGGATGACCAAACTGGAACGCTGGCGAATAGTCCAGCACCTGCAATTGTGCGTGCACCGCTGCGGAAATCTCTGGCCGGTTGTGGCCGGCACCGCAACACCACAGGCCGGAGAGCCCATCGAGTATTCTTCGACCTTTATCATCGATGAAATGGACGCCTTCAGCGGCGACAATCATTCGTGGGTCCTGCTTGAACTGGCGGTTGCCGGTGTAGGGCATCCAATGGGCTTCAAGCTGTTTGCGGGTGAGCTTGTTCGACTTGGTCCTGGGCATGGCGCTGTACCTCAATCCATTGGGGTTCATATTAATGCTATACCACCCTGGTATAAATCGGTATTTGGGCAGCATGGGACGGGGAGGCGGTGTGTCGGGGCGCGCTAGCGGCTTCTAGAGCGTGCATAGGCTTGCAGTGCATGTCGGGGGCAGTCTGCAGGTACTGTCCGCGTCCAGATGTTTGCGCAGCAAAAATTGTCGCGTTCCGCAGCAGCGCGACGTGCGCTGAAAGCGCCCGTAGCGGCGAGTGCGCGTTCCAGCAGTGCCGGCGACCTAGGTCATGACCAGAATACTAGTCGTTGTATCCAGTAATCGCCTTGGCCGCCTGGTAAGCAAACGTCATAGCAGGGCCTAAAGTGGAACCAGGCCCCGGATAGCAGGGCAACGTAGGCGCACTGCAGTTGCCAATGGCATACAGGCCTTCAATCACATGCCCATCCTCATGCAACACCTGCGCATCCGCATTGATCACCATACCGCCCTGCGTGCCAAAATCACCCGGATCAACTTTCATCGCATAATAAGGGGGCTTGTCTACAGGACCCAGGCAGGGGTTGGGTGTAACGCGCGGATCACCGTAATAGCGGTCGTACGCCGATTCACCTCGATGACAGTCAGGGTCGTGTCCACTGCGTGCGTACTCGTTCATTTTGCGCACGGTCTCTTCCAGACCGGCGACGTCCACATTAATCTTGCGCGCCAGCTCCGCAATGGTCCCGGCTTTTGCAAAGAAACCTTCTGCCTCATAGCGCTTGGGTATGGCCCAGTCCGGCAGAAACTTGCTGTTATAAAGCGGCCCTACAAAATAGGTGGCGCGGAAGTTAGCGTCAAAGATTTGCCAGCTCGGGTTGCAGGGATTCTCTTCAGTATGCTTTGCAAATGTTTCCTGCTGGAACGCCATATAGTTCTGTGATTCATTGCTGAAGCGCTGCCCCGCCGGATTCACCACAATGGAACCGGGATAGGACTTCTCCATAATACTCAGGCGCGGAATCTCTTCACCAGGTACGGATATGGTGTTACACCACCACGCCTCGTTGAGGCGATGCATTTTTGCACCCAGGCGGATGCCCTCGAGAATGGCGTCGCCGGTATTGTCTTTGGTACCGGCACTCCAGCGGTGGTCGGTGGGCTGAGGCAGATACTTTTCGCGCATTTCCTGATTGTGCTCAAAACCACCTGCAGCAAGTATCACAGCCTTGCGCGCCTGTATGCGCAATAATTTACCCTCGCGCAGCACTTCAATACCCAACACCTTGCCGTCTTCATCGACCACCCTGGTCATGCTGGTGTTAAGCCACAGCGGAATATCCCTGTCCTGCATGGATGCGCGCAAGCGAGCAACACCGGCGCAGCCGGTCGCAAGGCGGCGATGAAATTTATCACGCAGCCGCCAGGGAATGTCGATTAAATAGTCGAATACGAGTTTTACTGCTGTTTTCCACCACCCAGGCTGCTGTCCGATGAGCAACGCTGCCTCAACCTGGGTAAATCCGATCACTCCTGCCAGGTGCATCATCGGGTGAGTGCGACGCAGGCGTCGCCACTCTTCACCGAGTTGATCGGCGTTGAATGTCTCGGGCTCCATCGAGCGATGGCCGTGCATTGCCCCGTCCAGGTTAGTGTAGTAATCGGGATAGTGCTCCAGCGTCACGTAACGCATGAGCGTGCGCTCGTGCATGAAATCGACCATCTTGGGGCCGTTCTCGAGATAAGCGTCGAGCTGGTATTCAGGCACTTCCTCTTCAGAGATCAGCTGGCGCAAATACGTTTTAGCCTTGTCCGTAGAATCCTCTGCCCCCGCCGCTTTCGCATAACGATTGCATGGAATCCATACACCGCCGCCGGAGATGGAGCTGGTGCCGCCGTAGAGGTTGGATTTCTCCACCACGAGCACGTCGCGGGTGCCCATCTCGTAGCTGCAAAGCGCCGCTGTCATACCACCGTTACCGGAGCCGACAACAACGACGTCAAAACTGTAATCCCACTGCTGCTCTGTACTCATTTCATCCAATCCCCGACTAGTGCGATCATGGTAGCGCAATCATGGCGCAAAGCAGCCTCGCACACGCCGTAATGAGTGAAAGGTTTAAAAAGTTGGCCGTAATGTCATCTGGAGGCCAATCTGGCCTGTGGAAATTTTCCTTGTCAGTCCCACAGCAGGCTGAATACACTGTGTTGGCATGATGCAATATGAACCAGCAACAGGAAGACACTATGCATATAACGCCACAAAAAACCGTTCTGGCAATCGCTTTGATCGCGGGTATCGCACTCTCGCCCCTGGCCATTTCCCACTTTGACGATCAGCAGATCCCACAGTCCTATCGACAATCCTGGTTCGCCATGATCGGCGCAAATTTTGGCCCGATGGTGAGCATGGTCAAGGGCGAGATGCCCTGGCAGGAGGACCAGATGGCAGCCTACGCTGATCAATTAGCGGCATTGGCCAATCTGGATGTCATGCGTGGTTTCGCCGACGGCTCCGAAAAGGGTACCACCCGCGCCAAACCGGGCATCTGGGAAAATAAAGCGGACTTTCAGGCGAAATTGAAGGACCTGCAAACAGCAACTGACGCCTTACAGACTGTCGCCAATCAGGGTACTGATCGCAAGGCCATCGCCGAGCAGGTTGCCGCTACAGGCAACGCCTGCAAAGCCTGTCACGACGAGTACAAATCAAAAGACTATCTGTACTGAGTTCCGTCATCGCGCACCCTGTAGCTAGTGGGTGCGCTTTTGCTTTCTATCCCTAAGCGTTAACCGCCACGCACACAGTGCACTAGGAATCAAAACCCTCGCCGTGCTGCCTGGCCTGGTCATCGAGAATTTCCCACGGCGCCTTGGAGTTAACATGAATATGCCGCTTCAGCGCAATGCCGGGGTCTGACTCCAGCAGCCCTACCGGTACCCACACCAATTGGTATTCCTCAATGAATTGCGGCACGATCGAACCGCACTCTGGACAGAACCGTCGCCTGAACCCGCTTTCGCATTGATACTCCCGCACCTCCTGTGCACCCGCCAACCAGGAAAAATGCGCTTCGGATACCAGCGCAGCGGCACTGGAGGCACCGCCGAATGCTTTCCTGCATTTTGAGCAGTGGCACTTGAAGATCGCCGAGCTGAATCGAGCAACCGCAAATCGTACATTACCGCACAGGCAAGCGCCCTCAGTCATAGCGAACTCCCGCTTTTACACACCAGATGGATTTATCGCCACAGACACAACTGCTACCAGCCAAGCATTGTGGGCTTGGGGGCATGCTCTACACCCCACCACAGTGTCAGCGATAGCAGCAACGCCACCAGCGCGGCCCACCACCAACCCACAGGTGCCTCGCTGCCTTGCCGCCCCACAGCACTGCCGTGCACCATTGCCTGCAAAATCCTCTCCTTCAACCGCCACTGGTGGTAGCACACAGCGAGGATGTGCAGTGCCACCATCGCCAGCAACGCGTCAAACGCCAGGTCGTGCACGACGCCCATCGCATCGCGGAAATCGCCATCCGCCCAGTAGTAGAAGGGGCCGGAAAACAGCACATCATCGGAATTAAAAAGGCCGCTTACCGCCTGCAGCAACAGTAGCGCAAGCAATAACAGGACAGACCAACCGCCCATCGGGTTATGGCCTGCACTCCTGCCGCCATAACCGCGCACATAGGCGATGACTGCCCGCGGTCCAACCAAAAAGTCGGTGAAGCGCGAGTGGCGACTACCGATAAACCCCCACACCAAGCGACACCCCACCAGCACCAGTACCGTGTAGCCAGTCCAGGTGTGCACGTTGTAATACCCCTGTTCCGCGCTCCACCAAGCCAGCGGCACACAACAGACAATCAGCCAGTGAAACGCGCGTGTGGGGATATCCCACAGAGGATGTACATTGCGCGAAAAGGTGTTCATATAACGCGCATCTTGATCAGTGGTGGATACCGGGCCTCTACATCCTGATACTGATAGCGCCAGCATGCCCCGCGCAACACTGCGCGGTGCCGGGCGCCCGGTTTACTGCTATCGCCATTTTCATATCCGGCATCACCACGAAACATAACCAGCAACTCATCGCCTTCACTGGCAAATACAGGAAACACTTCCGGCACCGGCGACACTCGCTCAGCGGCTACCATTTGCTCGACACAGTCATAGTCAGACAAACGCAGCAGCGTAAAGTAAGTCGGTGGTAGCATATTCAGGTTTCCCGCCTCGTGCAGGGCAACGGCGTCGTGCACTCCCAGCCAGCGGGCATCGTGTATCTCGCTGCCATCGATCACCACCTCAATGTCAGCCGTTAGCGGCGCGGCGTAGATCCAGGTGGAAAATCGCCTGGGCTCACCGATCGGAGTGGTCCAGTGACTGAGCAACACCATATCTTCCGGTCGTGGCGTCAATCCTGCCTCTTCCCGCGCCTCACGCGATGCCGCAATGCGCGACGCAGCGCTGAGATCACCCTGGGCGAGTTCCATATCCTGTGTTTCCACCGCACCGCCGGGAAATACCCAGGCACCGCCGGCGAAGACCAGGGCCTTGTTGCGTTTGAGCATTAACGTCTGCAGTCCGGACGGTGTATCTCGCAGCAGTACCACAGTACTGGCCGGTTTAGCCTCAGGAATTAGCATGGGTACTCCTACGGATGGGTAAGCCAGTTATCGACGCTCGCACAGTGCAGTACTCAACTGGCAAGAAATCGCTCGGCCATAGCCAGATCGAAGCCCAATTGCCGTGCAACTGCAATGGCAATATCACGATCAGCACCTTCGCACCCGACTACCCACAAATTGGTACAGCGCGTGCCGGTGCGACAAAACGCCAGCACCGGTCGCGTGGGGTCATCCAGCAAATCACTCATAGCCTGGTAATGCGGCCCGGGGAAATCCATCGCAGTAACGGGCAGGTGATGAAATTCCATGCCAGCTGCGCGTGCAGCGTCAGCGATGGCGGCACTATGGGGTTGATTACCTTCCTCGCCGTCGGGACGATTACTGATCAACACCCTGTAGCCTGCCGCGACGATTTCTTCAATATCAGCCTCTGTAATCTGCCCTGAGACTGCAAGACTATCGGACAACTTGACGATTTTCATATTCATTTCCTGGCGTAAACTGACTGAGTTTTCAATAGTACCTTTTTCTGGCCGTGATCCTCACGGCCGCTTTTCCAGTCGGGAGTCCACTTACTCACCGTGAAAATTCGCATGCCGTTTCTCCTTAAACGCGCGCGGCCCCTCCCTGGCATCTTTACTCATCATCACCGCACCCGCCTGCTGCATCTCGTAATTAAAAGCATCAGACCAGGGTAGCGTGTGAGTTTCCAGAGCAGTGCGCTTGATCGCCTGCAAAGCCAGCGGCGCCTGCCGGCAAACATTGTCTGCATAATGTTCGGCACGGGCCTGCAGCTGCGACATAGGCACCACCTCAGACACCAGTCCCATCGCCAGCGCTTCCTGCGCACTGATCGGTTCGCCGCCGAGCAGTATTTTCATCGCGTGCGCCCAGGGAAGTTGCCGTGCCAGGCGCACCATGGAGCCTGCACCTGGCACGATGCCGACTTTTGGCTCCGGCAGTGCAAACTGGGCATGCTCTGCGGCGATACGTATATCTGTAGCCTGAAGCAGTTCTGTGCCACCGCCCAGTGCACGGCCATTGATCGCCGCAATCACAGGCTTGTATAACGGCTCGCCCTTGAGCATGATTTTATCTGCGATCATCGGATCAGCCAGCAGGCGCTCCTCAGCGCGTGTCTCTGGCTTTTTTGCGCCGCTCCACAGCGGAATCACCTCGGATAAATCGCCGCCGCAGCAAAAATCCTCGGTTCCAGCGGCGGTCAACACAGCGACGCGGATCGCGTTGTCCTCGCGCACTTCCTGCCACGCATCGGCAAGTTCGACAAACATTTCACCATTGAGCATATTGCGTTGTGCGGGCCGGTTTAGTGTAATCCAGGCCTGATGACCACGTTTTTCAAAAATGATGGCGTGCATACTTTTCTCCCGACAGATGCTATGCGACGTGTAGCGCTGCGATACCATCCCACAACAACTTTATTCCAACACCTACCAACGCGATACTGACTACTGAATAGTAGAATGACGAGGTAGAGCGGCGCACCAGGTAGTGTCCCAACTTCACGCCCAGAGGTGCCAGCGGTACCAGGACCAGGGAATACAACAGGTTATCGGTTGTGAACTGGTCGAGCACATAGTAAGGCACCAGTTTCACCAGATTGACCACGGCGAAAAAAATACCCGCTGTGCCTGCAAATAACAACGGTGGCAATTGCTTGGGCATCAGATACATGGTCAGCGGAGGTCCGCCAGCATGAATACTGAAACTGGTGAAGCCGGCGAGCGTCCCGAACAAAGAGCCACTGACGGGGTGGTGTTCACGACCGGCAAATGACTTCCAGCCCAGCAAATACTGGATACCAAACACCAGCGACAGTAAGCCAATCAGGATTCGCATATAGTGCTCATTCATCGCATCGGCCGATGCGTAGCCAATGCCCACGCCCACCAGCGCTCCTGGCAACAGGATGAGCAGCGCTTTGCGATCAAATACACCCCAGTAGGTTTTCACCACCAGTGCATCCATTACCACCAGTATAGGCAGCAAAATGGCAGCGGCCTGGGTAGGAGGCATAACCAGCGCCATCAGCGGTACCGAGATGATGGCGATAGCACCACCGAAGCCGCCTTTAGCGATACCGTATAACAGCACCGCAGGCACGCTGACCAGGTAGAACCAGGGGTCAGTAAACAACAGTGGACTCAGTCAACGAGGGCGAATTCACTGTGCAGGACATCGATGATTTCCGCCTTGGGATTGTCCGATAGTTGCAAACTCTGGCCCGTGATCTTTTCGGCGATCCCCACATAGGTGTTGGAGACTGCCATCAGCATGTCGACAGGCAGGTCATTGTCGCGCGCCAGTGCCTGACGCTCGGGCATGCGCGACTTGTTGAGCAGGATATCCGGGTCGGGAAAATGCTGTAGCAGCAGCTGGCGGAAGTCCTCCTTGGAGTTCTCCACCACCCTGCCCTCGCGCAAGGCGGCACCGTCCCAGATTCGAGAGGAGTCTGGCGTACCAACTTCATCCATGTAGATCAGCTTGTCGTTTCCCGCCTTGTCGGTCACATAGCCGAACTCGAATTTGGTGTCGACAAAGACCTGGTCGAGTTTCGCCAGTTCACTACTGATGACATCGAATCCTTCGCGCAACAAAACCTCGTACCTGTCGATATCATCAATGCTGCGAAAGTTGAACGCAGCAAAATTGCGTTCGATGTCGCTGCGCGTAATGTTCACATCATCCACCGCAGGCACCCCCGGTATACCGTGCAATATGCCTTTGCTGGACGGAGTGATCAACAATTCCGGCAGTTTCTGGTCGCGCTGCAATCCATCCGGGATAGTGATACCGCAAAAATCGCGTTCACCCTTTTCATAGGAGCGCCACATAGAGCCTGTAATATACTGCCGGGCGATCGCCTCAATCATCACCGGCCGCGCCTTCTGCACAATCCACACCAGCGGATGAGGGATTTCCAGAATATGGCTATCGGCCAGACCGCGTTCGCGGAACAGGCGAAACCAGTGATTGGAGATTGCATTCAGCGCTGCGCCTTTGCCAGGCACTCCGCGCAGACCACCCTGGCCATGCCAGATACAATCAAAGGCCGAGATACGGTCGGAAATCACCATAATGGCCAGCGGCGCATCCGCCGCGACGTTGTAACCACGTTCGGCAACCAGACGCGCGCTATCAGCAGCGTTCAACCAATACACTGAGCGCACTTTCCCGGAATGGACCGCCTTATCGGTGCGGATGGGTAAATCGTCGTTAACAGCCAATACCTTGTCGGCAAGACTCATAATAGGCGTCCTGTATTTTGTTCAAGCGCGTTGTAATGGTTTCAGGGCTAACGGGGCAGTTATCGGTCTGCGCCGGAAACGTCGAATTCTAACAGAGGAATGGCTATCAGACACCTCCGCGCAGCGACTGCTGGATTAACCCGCCAACAATCCACGCTGGCAGATAGCGCTTTGGCTGGGGACCGATGACACCGGAGCGCCCGCGCTGAGCAGGGCCTCGCGCTGTTCGACCAACGGATTGCACAGGGAGATTTCCTCGTAGTTGCGCAGCGCGACAAATGCCGTGTGTTGTAGCGTGGATTGCACCACCGAATGCATGGCTGGCCAGCGCTGCGCGTCAATCTCATAGCCGGCCAATATCGCATTGCGCATGAATGAGGCGATGCTAATTTCGGTAATCCCCATTTCACCAAACAGAAAAGGATGATGCGATGAGAATTCGTGTTCCAGGTAATCCAGTATCTGCGGCGCCTGTTTATCAACTGCGCGGGATACAACTGCGGCATCCGCTTTTTCGCCGGATACGAAATGCTTGGTCACCCGTTCGTCGAACATCCGCCGGATAAACACCTCACCCATCCGCGTATCGGCATACTCGCCCAGCCAGCGAGCGCGAGCGCGCAACTGCGGCGTCGCGGGATACAGCGCGGGCTGCGGATAGCGCTCCTCCAGATACTCACAAATTACCGTGGAATCAGAGATCGTGACATTTTCGTCAATGAACACAGGCACTGGGCGCACTCTGGGGGTACGGCTGTACTCATCACGATCCAAAAGAGGCGCTATAGGATCAATCACATAATCGATCTGTTTCACGGCCAGGCAGACCAGAACTTTCCTGACATAAGGTGAAAGATAGCTGCCTACGAGAGTGACAGGTTTGTGAATCATCGCCCGGGCCTCGGCTTGCGGTTCTCAGTCTGCATGGCAACTGTCGGTCTTATATTTGGCACTTTCGATACAACCAGATCATTGCCTCTGCAGTTTATATAGAATGTAACAAATGCGGTCCAAGTATAATCAGTCCGATAATTGCAGCACCCACGGCACTCATCAGCACAGCTCCGGCGGCGACATCCTTGGATTTTTTTACCAGCGGGTGAAATTCCGGCGCAGCGACGTCACACAGAAATTCAAACGCCGTATTGAGACCTTCGGCAACCCATACGCCCATGATCGCCAGAATCAGAAAACACCATTCCGCGGCATCCACCCCAAACAACAGCCCCGCTGCAACAACGCTGACAGTAGCAAAAGCGTGCACCCAGGCGTTGTGCTGACTTTTTAGCATCTCGAATACGCCGCGCAGTGCATGCACTGTGCTGCGAATACGCCCACTAAAGGAAAAAGTATCGGTGCTCTCTATCATTGGTGTGCCTGCAATGGCTGCGCTGGGGGCCAGAGAAGAATATCGCAGTTGCTCCGGCGCTTACAATGTTGGCAAGCCACAGACTATAATAAATTCTGTAACATGCCATCACACGTCAACACCAGAGAAGCAAACTGCATGAGTGACGCAGAAAGAACACCCTTCCAGATTCTTGGGGAGGACGGTATCCAGCAATTGGCCGATACCTTCTACAACATTATGGACACACTGCCGGAGGCGGCCGGTATCCGAGCGATGCACGCCGCCGACTTGTCTCCTATGAAAACGAAACTGGCGCAATACCTCACTGGCTGGATGGGCGGACCACCTCGCTATGCCGAAGCGCACGGCACCGTCTGTATGACCACACCACACGCTCACTATCACATCGGCCCGCACGAGCGCGATCAATGGTTGCTCTGCATGGATCTGGCGTTACAGCAAATTGAAGCCAGCGATGAACTGGTGCAGATGCTGAAAATCCCGATGTATCGCATTGCCGATGCAGTCCGCAACCAACACGGTCCCAGCAGCGCTGCCACCAACCCCAATATCATCGCCAGCGGTTAGCAGGCAGGCCGGACGCGGCTTCCAGACAGCAAGCATCGCGAGTGAGCCTGCTACTGCAGTGCCGGATCGTCGCTGCGGCCCTGCAACTGTAATAGCCCGAGGCGAATATTCTCTCCCCACAGACGAAACACCTGGCTCAATGATTCATTCTCTCGCTGCACCTGATTAAACGCCCATATATCGTCGCTCGGCACCGTGTCCACCGCACGCACCAGCACTGCGTTGGTGGCAGCATTGACCACCACGACACTGGCGGTGATAGCCCCCCCCGAGTTACCGTCCCTTGCAGCGCTGGCGCGGCTCTCGTGCGGGTGCACCGCGACAATCGCAGTGCTGATCAGGAGATCCGCCTGCTGGGGTGTGGTGACGATATTGAAGGCCGACCTGAACGTCAGCGCAATGGTGTACTCGTACGCGATGGTCCGCTGCAGGATAGCGGCTTCCTCGTCCGTCACCCACCACTCACCGTCCGCGGACGCTCCCTCTGGCTGTATCACCTGCATATTGGCCAGATTCGCAGGCTCTATGTAGACATTGCGCAAGTGCGCCGTACCGGGTCGCGCGTCTACATTGATGTATGGCGCGTCGGTTCGCACAGAACGCTCTGCACCAGTGGCAGCGTTATCATCTTGTGCAGAGGCGGACATAAGGTCATCGAACTGGGCACAGCCACCAAGCGACAGCAGCACACAGCACAGTGCCAGTAGAGGTTTCTTCGACATGCAGCATTCCTTAAATGGTGTGGTATAGCAGCGTGTAACTGAAGTTCTCGTTAGCCCACTTGCTGCTGGCGGCAAGTATACCCATATTTATTCCAGCGCCCAGAGCCTCGGAAACTTTTGCATCGTGAGGCTATAAGCATTGGGATACCCTCTGTTATCCGCTACACTTTTGCATCATTTTCTTCGAGCGTCCTCAATGGTTGCCTGCCGTTGCCTGCATCTGAGCTGCCTCGCTATCGCAACGCTGATATGGCTCGCATTTACGCTGTGCAGCGGGCCGGCGACAGCCGAGCCCGTAGAGGATGACATCCTGGTCACCGCTAATCGCGTTCAGGAAGAAGCGCTGCAGTTGCCGCTGGCCTGGTCTTCGGTCAGTAGTGCAACATTGGCACTGGTCGATCCCGTCCACATTAACGAGGTAATGCAGCGCGTGCCGGGGGCCTGGATAAGTCGCGGCAATGGCCAGGAAAGTATCATCGCGCTGCGCTCGCCAGTGCTCACCGGCAGCGGTAGTTGCGGGGCGTTCTTCTCCGCCGCCGACGGTATCAGCCTGCGCGCACCCGGTTTCTGTAACGTCAACCAGTTGTTCGACGCTAATTTCGAACAGGCGGGTCGCATTGAAGTAATCCGCGGTCCCGCCACTGCACTGTATGGCTCCAGCGCCATGCATGGTGTGATCAATGTAATCAGTGCAGCACCTACCGAGCAACTGGATCACAGCCTGGCGGTAGAAGCCGGTCCCTATGACTACTACCGCGCCAAATACCGTTACAGTGACACCGTGGGCAGACATGGCATCAGCGTGAGCGCCAATGCCACCACCGACGGCGGTTACAAGGATGATTCGGGCTACGACCAGCAAAAAGCGATCCTGCGTCACGATTATGCCGGCGAGCAATGGGACCTGCGCACCGTGCTCGATACCGCCAATCTCAAGCAGGACACCGCAGGGTATATTTCCGGGTACAAAGCCTACCGTGACAGTGGCATCAGCAAGTCCAACCCCAATCCTGATGCCTATCGTGACGCCTGGTCAGTGCGCCTGTACACTGCCGCGAGCCTGGCGCTTAATGATCACAATACACTCACGCTCACACCCTACCTGCGCGCCAACGATATGGAATTCCTGCAGCACTTTCTCGCGTGGCAACCGGTGGAAAAAAACGCACATGACAGCCTGGGCCTGCGCACGACAATACAAACCGACACCGGTGAACTGCGCTGGATCAATGGCGCCGACCTCGAATACACCGATGGCACATTGAAGGAAACCCAGGACAATGACTTCAGCCCCAACCAACCGGCCGGCGTGCACTATGATTATCAGGTTGATGCTGCCGTTGCCGCGCTGTACAGCCAGTTGCGTACCCAGTGGAGCTCGCCGTGGGAGCTCGATACCGGCATACGCTTCGAATACACCAACTACGATTACCATAACCATACCAGCGATGGCGCACCCTGCGCGCTCGAGGCCACCGCATGCCGTTTTTATCGACCGGCTGATCGCGAGGATGACTTCAGCGACTGGTCGCTGAACGCAGGGGCAAGCTATAGCCTGAGCGAGGACCACATCGCCTACCTGCGCTATGCCCACGGATTTCGTGCACCGGATTCGTCGGAACTGTACCGGCTGCAGTCGGGGCAACAGAGCGCGGATCTGGACTCCGAGAAACTCGACAACGTAGAGCTTGGTCTGCGCGGAAACTGGCAGCAAATCCTTCGCTATGATGCGGCGATTTACTTTATGCACAAAGATGATGTCATCTTCCAGGATGCCGACCGACAGAATGTCAGCGGCGCACAGACGCGTCACTACGGCGCCGAGCTCAGCATCGACTACTTTCTCTCCGATAACTGGTCACTGGGTATTGACGCCAACTACGCCTCCCACACCTACGACAACCGCGTGCAGTTGCTAGGAAGCAGCGGTGATATCAAGGGCAACGACATCGATACCTCGCCAAAGTTATTTGGCAGTGCACGCCTGGGTTGGGATTTCTCCACGCTGACCAACCACAACAGCCGCGCCGAGCTGGAGTGGGTCTATATGGATTCCTACTATCTGGACCCGGAGAACGCGCACCAGTACAACGGTCATTCCTTGCTTAACCTGCGAATTACCAGTGACCTGACATCGCGCTGGTCAGCCGGATTGCGCCTCACCAATCTACTGGACGAAGAGTACGCCGAACGGGCAGATTTTGGCTTTGGTGAGTACCGTTACTTTGTCGGGCAACCTCGCGGTGCCTACTTACAGATCAGCTACCAGTTCGGTGCGATGACACACTGATAGAACCACGTATTATAACAACCAGGAGCAGCAGCTTGATCATTTCAAACCCTCGCAACCTCGTTGCTTTATCCCTTTTGGTGTTGCTACTCGGCGGACTTACCGCCTGCAGTTCTGACGGTTCAGATGAATCTTTCAACGCCGGAGGGCCGCCATCAGGATTTGTTGAAACGTTAGCAGTGGAAGGCATGCCTTTGCTGCCACAATTGCCAATGGGACGCCCCGCTGATCTTTCGCTTCTGGAGCCGGCCGAAAGAGACGTGGTTGCAGCGGCCGATGACCGTGCTGAGAGTTTGCGTTCAAGGAATGTGGAATTCTGGATTGATCAACCGCAAGTTGATGTGACGATCCGGGAAATCAGGCACGGCTTCACATTTGGCTTTCCTATCGAGCTGACTCGATTCAAGGAGCCGGCCGACCTGCAGTGGTATACCGAGCGGATGTCTGAACACTTCAGCCTTGCAGTTATCGAGAGTGATGCAAAATGGGGGGTAGTGGAACCCAGTGAAGGCGTCCGCGATTTCAGCCGTGTCGACGCGGACGTGGCTTGGGCGGAGGAAAACAACTTCACTGTAAAGGGACACACGCTGCTGTGGGGACTGCCAAAGCCGCTGTCCAGTTCCGCACTGCCAAAGTGGGCGGAGGAGAAATTCCCATCCACCCAACTCTCAAACGAACAGCAGGAAGAGTTACGGGTAATTCTCAAGTCATTCATTCAGGACAGTGTCCAACACTTCAAAGGTCGCCTGGCCTACTGGGACGTGACCAACGAAACGTTGCAGCCTCTGGCACAGTGGTTTATCGACCGACTCGGACCCGGTATCGTTAATGACTCATTCGCCTGGGCGAGGGAGATCGACCCGGATGTAGACCTGATATTCAACGAATGGATTGTTGAGGTTTTCACCGGCCTCAATGCACCCACTGCGGCCGATGTACGCGACCGTATACTGCAATTGCTGGCGGAAGGTGCGCCCATCAACGCGCTGGGACAACAGGCACATTTCGCACCCACACTCGCTTTCGTCGACCCCAGCCAGGATATCAGTGGCCGCACTCGCATCGACGATTACGCAGAGGCTCTGGACCTGCTGGCCGAGACCGGCCTGCCCGTGCATATTACTGAGACCAACTTCATCGCGCCGGATGAGCCGGAATTGCGCGCTGCGCAGGCCGAGGCTTTACTGAGGGTCTGGTGGGGGCACCCGGCCGTCGAGATGATCGTGTTCTGGGGCCCGTGGAATAAAGTAGCGGGGCGCGACGAATTCAACGTGGGCTTCTGGGACAATGAGCGCAACATAACGCGTCATGGCGATGCCGTATTTTCACTGCTTAACGACCGCTGGCGAACCAATGTCACCGTCACATCAGGAAATGATGGTCGCTTCCAGATCAATGCATTCTATGGTGATTATGTCGCCTATTGGACAGTCGACGGCATTACCTACAATACAACGTTCTCAGTGACCAGGGATGATGAGACAGCAGGGATCGCATTGAGGACAGCCCCATAGTCTACTAGACTGTCGCCAGACCGAGAGCCTGCTCCGCATCCTGCATCCGTTCACCCAACGCGCAGCGGTGGCTAGTCATTACTCGCAGAAATTGCGCGCCACCGCAGTGCAAGAACGCACCAAAACAACTCTATGTGCTCCCGCGCGGAGTTCGCCATCGCCCCGTGTTGCAATAATACCTTAGTTTTTTTGCAACAAAATTGGCATCGACATTGTCTACCCTCACTACTGGCCAGCTTCTTGCATTTACTACTTGGCGGCGACAGCTCAGTTCATATCAACAGTCACCACGACACGTCGTAGCGTGGAAGGAAATTGCATGACAGCGCTGGAATCACATCTGAAAACTATTGCGAAGCCCGAGGGGAACAAGACCGCTATCGCGTTTTTTGATCTGGACAGAACACTCATTGCAGGCTATTCGATACTGTCCATCGCCCGCGAGACGGCGGAACAGGGTGCGCGACGCGGCAAATTGCGGGAGGCGACAAAGGTTGTTCAGGACATTGTTAAACACAAGGTGTACAGCTCCGGAAGTAACTACCACCGTTTGGTCAAGCGCACCACCAAGGCGCTCTCAGGCGTGTCTGAGTCAACGCTGAGCGAGATTGGCGAACAGGCGTATCGAAAGTATATCGCCAGGTCGCTCTATCGCGAGGCCATTGCACTGGTCGAGGCGCACCGTGCAGCGGGACACAAACTGGCCATTATCAGCTCCGCCAGTCGCTACCAGATCGAACCGATAGCGCGCGTGCTAGGCATCGAGGAAATCTACTGCACCCGACTCGAAGTTGTAGACGGTCGATTCACCGGGCAGGTCATCGTGCCCATGTGTTATGGCGAAGGGAAACTGCTGGCAGCCCAGCGCAGCGTGCGTCTGCACAAGGCGTCACTTCAACACTGCTGGTTTTACTCCGACTCAAGTGCCGACCTGCCGCTATTGCGCAAGGTGGGTTATCCGGTAGCGGTCAATGCCTCCGACAAACTCGGAGCACACGCGCGCACACACAAATGGCCACAGCTTAATTTTGCTTCGCGCGGCATGCCCAGTGCAGAGAACATCGCTCGCACCTTGCTTACAGCGCAAACCATCGTCGCAACCACAGCCATCGGCATGGTGAGCAAACGACTGGGGCGCGCCAGTTACCGTACCGCAAACCAGCTCACGCGAATGTTTGGTGATATCGGAAGCGCATTTGCCGGGCTGGACTTTGAGATTGAAGGCCTCGATCACCTGCGCCGACAGGGTCCCACCGTGTATGTGTTCAATCACCAGAGTCTGCTGGATTCCATGGTACTGGCACACCTGTTGCGCGAGGATGTCGTCGCGCTGTGCAAAAAGGAGATGGCGAGTACGCCAGTGGTCGGACTCCTGTTGCGCCAGGCCGATACCATTTTCGTGGACCGCGACGGCAGCGATCAGCGTGAAGTGTTACAACGCGCGCTGGATGTTCTCAAGAGCGGACGCTCACTGGTGATTGCGCCGGAGGGCAGTCGCAGCACCCTGGGAGATGTTCAACCGTTCAAGCACGGCGCCTTTTTTCTGGCGCGCAAGGCCGCCGTACCGATCGTTCCGATTGTCCTGCACAACGTCAAGGATGCACTACCCAACGGTGGCTGGCTGATACGACCGGCCACCATACGGGTTACCGTGCTACCACCCGTAGCACCGGAATCCATCCGCAACGTGCGCAACGCCAGTCGTGATCTGGAACACCGCTATATGGAGCTACTGGGCAAATCCTCACAGGCGGCGCTGCCCTACGCCGTCAACGCCGTGGCGTGATCGCGGCATAACCCGGAGTGCCAAGCGCTACAGCGGTGGTGCGTGGCGCGGCACAACCAGCTGGTCGTTGCGATAGTCACGCACCGCCTGGTCAATCTCGGACTGCGTGTTCATCACAAAGGGGCCGTACTGCACCACCGGTTCGTGCAGTGGGCGCCCACTGAGCACCAGCGCCTGGACGCCCTCGTCTCCCGCTGTAATGTGTAACACCGTATCAGCACTGTAGACCCCCAGTTCCCGCCGCCGCAGTGCATCGGTAGAACCCCGGTAAACATAAACCTGGGCTCGATTGTCACCATTGAGCGCTATTTCGACTTGCTGGTTGGCAGCCAGCTGAATATCCAGCAGAAGCGGCGCCGTCGACAGTCCTGCTATGGGGCCCGTCATCGCGCGTCCGTCGACTGTCGCCTCCCCGGCTATCACTGACACCGCAACCTTGTGCTCCAGAAGGTGCGTTGCGATCTCCGCCGCGCGTAGATCGCGATACGCCGCTGGTTTCATTTTTTCGCTGGCCGGCAAGTTCAACCACAATTGAAACCCGTGCAACAGGCCCTGCTCCTGCTCTGGCATCTCTGAATGCAACACGCCTGCCGCAGCGGTCATCCACTGGACATCCCCCGCACCGATCACTCCTTCGTTACCCATATGGTCGCGGTGCCGCATACGACCGGCCTTCATATAGGTAATGGTTTCGAAACCCCGGTGCGGATGTTCAGGAAAGCCGCCGACGTAGTCCGCAGCATCGTCCGAATTGATTTCATCAATCATCAGGTACGGATTCAGCAACTTCTGTACTGCCGGACCCGCCAGGCGATGGATACGCACGCCGGCCCCATCGCTGGCGGGGCTGGCCGTTACAATCTGTTCAAGGTGTCGCATACATTCCTCCTGTTGCGTTTTCACAGCGCCAGACTGGTGTGCTGCTGCGCTGTACTGGCGAGTTCCCTGTCTGCAAGTGCGGCATCGATCTGTGCCTTACCGCGCGCAATGACCTGGTCGGCAGTGCGCTTCGATCCACTGGCATCGATGTGATGCACCCGGCGCACACCCACGAAACGGCAGACATGCTCCAGATAGCGGCTGGCGAAATCCGCCTCACTGCCAATCGGTGTACCGCCTGAGCTGGTGATGATATAGGCCTGTGACACACCCAGCAGCCCCACCGGACCCTGTTCGGTATAGCGGAAGCTCACACCCGCACGGCAGATGGCGTCGATCCACTGCTTGAGTACCACGGGAATGCCAAAATTGTGCATGGCAACACCCAGTACCAGCGTGTCTGCTGAGCGCAGTTCCTCTATCAGGCCATTGGATACCGCCAGCTGGCCAAGCAGACTGGGGCGTTGCGCGTCGGATGAGCCGTGCACCCCCATAAGATCCTCGGCGCTGATCGGAGCCAGCGGGTGGGCTGCCAGATCGCGATAGGTCACCGGCTGTCGTAACTGTGCAACCAGATACTGCCCCAGAATCCGCGAATTCGAACCGTGCAGACGGGCACTGCTGTCAATGTGCAATACTCTACCGCTGCGTCTTACATACCGCGATTCACTGTGGTCCTGCTTCACTGCTTTCATGGGAGGTACTCCTTTGTGTGAACTGTTGACGCCAGTGTAGCGCTGTAATTTTTTCCAATAAGTCCCACTTTATGATTAAAATGTTCGGATTTTTAGAACATTGGAACAGCGCCATGGCCAACAGAAATCCCATAACCTTAGAGGTGTTGGACATGCTGGACGCCATTGACCGACGCGGCAGCTTTGCTAAAGCGGCGGAGGAACTGAACAAAGCAACCTCCGCGCTTTCCTACGCTGTGCAAAAACTGGAGGAACAGCTGGATATCCCCCTGTTCCAGCGCCAGGGAAGACGCTCCGTGTTAACACCTGCCGGTCAATTGGTGCTCGAGGAGGGCAGACTGATCCTGCAGGCCTCGACGCGTCTGGCGAGGCAAGCCAGGGAAGTTGCCACCGGCTGGGAAACACGGATCCGCATTGCGCTGGAATCCATCACTGCGCCAGAACCGTTCTTCAGCGCGATCACTCGTTTTCTCCACGAATTTCCGAGTATCGAAATCGATATCAATGAGTGTGTGCTCAACGGCGGCTGGGAGGCACTGGAACACAACCGCACTGATCTGTTGGTCGGTGGCCCAGGACCGGTACCGCAGCAAAAAGGTTTTCGCGCCATCCGCCTGTCGAACATTGATCTGATTCCCGTGATCGCGTCGAGTCATCCGCTTGCGGCAATCGCCGGCGACCGGGACGCTCTGAGTAGTCGCATGCACGAAATGCATCGCGTGGTGACCCACGACACATCGCAGCTTGGCATTACACGGAGCGAGGGGCTCAGCAGCGATGGCCGTATGCTCTACGTGCAAAATATCGATCAAAAAATCCACGCTATCGCAGCCGGCGCAGGCATTGGCAACTTGCCAAGGAGCCGCGTTCAGAGCCAACTGGAGAGCGGAGAACTGGTGCAATTGAATATCGAAACCAGCAATAGCCACGGCCACTTTCTCGCCTGGCGAATCAGCAACAAAGGCCGCGGGTTGCAATCATTGGTGCGCTTGCTATCGGAAGAGGCTGGTGAATAGCCCGGCGGATACCGGGCACGAAGTAACTTGAAGTCGTGCGTTAGTTCTGCAGTGGTACAAAGTCTTCTTTATAACGCACAGCACAATCCGGGCAGGTAAAGTCTTCAGGCAGTGACTCGAAGGGCGTGCCGGGAGGATATCCCTCGTGGATATCCCCCTGACTTTCATCGTAGGTGTACTCGCAGCCGGGGCAACGGTATTTACCCATGGTAATCTCTCCCTAACTGGCCAGTGACGCGTGCTGTACGTGGCCGTACTTTGCGTAAATTTCAGCGAGCTTGTCCGGCTCGATATTCACTTTGCTCAAATCGCCGTTGATGTGCGGCAGTGCGAGTACGCGCTTGTCCATTACCTTATACCAAAGCCATGGAACATACGCGAGCAGGTACATGCCGTAGTAACCGTTAGGCAGTTCGGGGATACCATCGAAGTTGCGCAGGCTCTGGTAGCGACGCGTCGGATTGGCGTGGTGATCCGAATGACGCTCCAGGTGAAACAGCAGGATATTGCTGAAAATATAATTGGCATTCCAGCTGTGGTGCGGCTGGCAGCGCTCGTAGCGGCCATTCGCTTCCTTCATGCGCAGCAAACCGTAGTGCTCGATATAGTTAGCGCTGGTGAGTTGGTACCAGGCCCAGAAGTTGTGTATCGCCAGAAAGGGAATCATTATCCAGCCGAAAGCGATAATCAGCCCACCCTGCAATACTGCACTGATCGCATAGGACTGCAGGATGTCGTTGTGAATGCTCCACTCGCTCTTGCCCAATCGCGCCAGCCGTTCCTTTTCTACGGCCCAACCGCGCTTGAAAGCACCGGGAATTTCGCGCAGCGCAAATTTGTAGATCGATTCACCCATACGTGAGCTGGCTGGATCATCGGGGGTTGCCACATCGCGGTGATGACCGCGATTGTGCTCGATACAAAAGTGCCCGTAGGTCGGTACCGCGAGCACGATCTTGGCGAGCAGGCGCTCAAACTCCGGCTTTTTATGTCCCAGTTCATGCGCTGTGTTGATACCCAGACCACTGTAGCTTCCTGCGATAAGCGCTAATGCGATTACCGACCAGAAAGAGAGACTCTGGGTACCGACAAACCAGGCGATAGCGATCAGCACGATAAAATGCATCGGCACTGTGAACCAGGTGAGCAGGCGGTAGTAAATATCCTGTTCCAATTGCGGCACTATCTCTTCAGGCGGATTGTTCTGGTCGGAACCAAAGGCGTAATCCAGCAACGGAACCACTACATAACTGAAGAGCAACGGAACACACAGCAGCCACTGCGAGTCAAACGCAAAATACAGCGCGATGCCCAACAGCGGAAACAGTGGCATAACCAGTGAGGACATCCACAGGTAGCGTTTTTTGTCCGTGTATTCAATGTGGCCCAATTCAGGGGTGTCCACTACATAGGTTGTACTCATGACGATAGCCTCCTAATAAATTGTGTGGCACAGCGTATCCTAACTGCCACAGTCCGTGCTTTTCACCAAAAGACAAAATTATTGTCATTTAGTGACTTTTCCGATGGGGTACGGTAGCGTCTGCATATGCCCAGAAGCCTTGAATTGTCCGCCGCCTATGCCCGGCTCACGCTGCAGTCCGGCGTTGCTCCGCCGGAAGAATTGCTGCGTGATGTAAACATTACTGTGCAGGCATTGGCGGAGATGGAATTTATAGAAGCCTCAAAACTTGCTGTGTTATTTCGAAATTACCATCGTTGTGTGGGTGATCGTGGGTGGACTGCTCGCCTGGGTTCACAATTCAATATTGCCGCGCACGGTCCCCTGGGATTCGCCGCACTCAGCGCGCCTACACTGGGTGACGCCATGGATGTAATGGGTAGCCTGTATGCCAGCCGCAACACGGCGATGCGCGCCGAAACCCTCGCCACCAGCAGCCATTACATCATGCGTGTCGAAGATGCGACCGGTGAGGCGGACTTTGCCTGTTGGCTGATGGAAGTAGTGCTCAAGATTATTGAGTCATTGCTGTCCGCCATTTTGGGACATCCGGTGGGCAAGAATGTCCTTATCAATTTTGCTCACGCTGCGCCCGCTGAATGTGAGCAGTTGGTATCCAGTTATGACGCCAGGGTCAGCTTCGCCGCTGTCGATAACAGCATCGCCGTGCCGCTGGCCTGGCGCTATCTACCCTCCCCGCTCTATGACGAATCTGTTTACCGAACCAATATTATTAAATGTCGCGAGCTGATTGCGGCGCGGGAGCAATCGGGCAGTGTCGCCAACGCCGTGCGTAATCTGTTGACCAATCATTTCGATTCGCAGCTTCTCAATCAAGGCCCCTCTCGCCCACCTCCAACACTGGAACAGGTCGCCAACACAATGCACCTGACCTCAAGGACATTGATTCGCAAACTCCAGCGTGAAGATACTGCGTACAAGGATTTGCTGGAAACGTTACGGCAGGATTATGCCCAGCAACTGCTGCGCAACGCCGCGCTGAAAATAGCAGATGTGGCAGAAATCCTCGGCTACCGTGAAGCGGCAAACTTCACCCGCGCCTTCCGTCGTTGGTACGGCACATCACCAGCGAGCTGGCGACGGCGGTAGCGCTGTCTCTGCCAGCGGATCGGTGTTTCCCTTGCGTGCCATTGAAAGTGTGCCACTATTACACCGGCCGCATAGGTTTGACCCGCAACAGTGGCGATGCCCGGCCGTATTTTATCCCCCAACCATTCGGAGACACTACATGAAAGCACTTGCCTCAACAGCCGTCCTGCTCGCCCTGATAGCAGGTTGTTCCGCACAAGCGCCGGCACCAGAAGCTCAGGTGCAGGCAAATCTCGCAGCGCCGATCGATTGCGCCACCGCAGCAACGGATATCCAGAATCTGACCAGCGAGAAAGCCCGCACCTCACAGGAAATTGAAGATGGTGCCAGCTCCATCATCCCCATCGGGGCAGTAGCGCACTTGTTCGGCGGCAGTGAGTCACAATCACTGGAGATCGGCACCGGCGAGTACAACAAAAAGCTCGATGAAAAGATTGCCCAGATCCGACTGCAGTGCAACGTGCAGTAACTGACCGAATCCATCCACCGCGGTTTCACGGTAGCCAGGCATAGCCTCGGCGCCCCTGCAAACCGCCGGTATGGATGACCAGCACCGCCTCATCCTCGGACCACTCACCGCGTTGGCGTAATTGATGAATAGCCAACAGTGTCTTTCCGGTATAGACAGGCTCAAGCTGAATCCGGTGAACGTGTTCAAACGCGAGGATAAATTCCCGCAGCTGAGTATTTACCCGGGCAAAACCACCACAATGAAAGTCGTGCAGGATGCGCCAGCGCGCACCACACACTGGCGATAACTCACGCAGCAGGTTCTGCACTCGCTGATGCATGTCGATGGCGCCTTTGAGCGCCGAAATACCGTGCAGCTGGTATGAATCGTCCAGTTGCGCAGCAAGCCCGGCCAATGTAGTTCCGGTACCGACCGGTACAACAACGTGCCGTACTTGCGGCGCCAGCGACAGGATCATCTCTGCGATCGGAGCGCAGCCCTGGGCACCCACAACAGAGGCGCCACCTTCGGGAACGAGCAAACAGGGGGCGAAATATTCTGCAATGTCACGTTGGTAGTCCGCATCCTGACGCCTGCGGTATTCCTGGCGACTGACGGGCACTATTTGCATGCCACAACGCTGCGCATCTATCAGCATCGGCGTTTCACACTCGCTCGCTGCACCTCTGACAATGCCAACAGTCTCGATACCGCAGTTATGACCCACCGCAGCCAACGCGTGTAGATGGTTTGACCAGACGCCCCCGAAGGAGACCAGGCGCGATATACCGGTCCGTTCAGCCTGCAGAACATAGTTGTTAAGCTTGAAAGACTTGTTACCGGGTGCCGGACCACCTGTTTGATCGAGACGCAGTACAGACACATTGCCCAGCGAAACGCCCAGCACCGGCGAATGACCCAGCGTGTGCAACAGCGAACTGGCAGAACTTGCTCTGCTAGGACAATCCCACATTGTTTTTCGCCAGTACCTGTTCCGCTCTATAGCTTGACCGCACTAACACACCGGACACAACCTCCAAAAATCCTTTTTCCAGCCCCCACTGCCGATACTGCTCAAATTCCTGCGGCGTCACATAGCGAGCGATCGGATAGTGGTTTTTGGTCGGTTGCAGGTACTGACCTAAAGTCAGAATATCCACCTGCGCTCCACGCAGGTCATCCATACACGCCAGGATTTCTTCCTCGGTTTCACCCAGGCCGAGCATGACACTGGTTTTGGTCAACACGTCGGGGCGATATCTTTTGGCATGCGCCAATACATCCAGTGTCTGCTGGTAGCCGGCACGAGGGTCACGCACCGGATGTGTCAGCCGACGGACAGTTTCAACATTCTGGGCAAACACCGCGATGCCGGCATCGAGCACGGTTTCTACGTCGGCAAGCACACCGAGAAAGTCCGGCGTCAGCGCTTCGACCGCCGTCTCGGGATTGACCTCTTTCACCCGTTTGACACAGGCTGCGTAGTGACCGGCACCACCATCGGACAAGTCATCACGGTTGACCGAAGTCAGCACGACATACTTGAGGTTCATCAATTGCACGGAGCGTGCAGCGTTGTCAGGCTCCTGCGTGTCAAGCCAACCTTTGGGGTTGCCGGTATTGACTGCACAAAATCGACAGGCGCGTGTGCAGACCTCGCCCATCAACATTATCGTGGCGGTGCCGGCGCTCCAGCACTCGCTCATATTGGGGCATTTTGCCTCTTCGCAAACGGTGGCCAGCCCGTGCTGGTGCACGATACCCTGCACTTTCTCAAAGCTGCTGCCACCGCGAATGCGAACCCGCAGCCAATCCGGCTTCGCCAAACGATCGCCGTCCGAACTGGAGGCCTTTATCCCGTCCTTGATTGCGGTGATGCCCTGTCTATTGACGAACTTCTCACCACTGCTTACCTGCACAGCGGGAATGAGATCGTTATCGGACATAAGTCCCAACCCTAAAGTGATGTCACAAGGCAAAAATTATAGCGGATATGCGGCGTAGATGCGCCGGGCAGAGCGTTCAGGTTTTGTCCAGAAGACGACTGACCGCACGAGACACAGCAATCTTGCCCTGGTCGAAGTACGCTTCGTGGTTCTCCTCTATCTTCGGCAGATCGTATAGGTAGTTCACCATAATTCCAGCTGATTGCTCGCGCCCCTTGGCCGAGAGGTCGGCACCGCCGTGAAGCCCGTGGAGTTGTGCGCCATTGCCCAGATGAAAACGCGCTACCGAATCACGGGGAAACTGACCGGTTTTCACTCGTAAAAGATAATGTGCACACAGTTTAAGCAATGTCTCGTAGACCTGCGTGTCCACCACAGGCCCCAGCGGTTCCCGCACCCGGTCAACCATTTCGGGGGGCACCAGACCCTCCAACTCGGCACCAAGCAACCAACTGCGAAACCCGGGTACCGGGGACAATGTGACGAACGTTTTGAGCGTGGAGATTTCCTTCTTCAGTTCCTCTACCACATTCTTGATCAGGAAATTGCCGAACGAAACACTGGCTAAACCGGGGTGGCAATTGCTGATGGAATAAAACACAACTGTATTAACCCGTTCAGCCAATGGCTGCTGTCGTTCCTGCACCAACAGCGGTGCCAGCGCATCGGGAATACTGTCAGTCAGAGCAATTTCAACGAACACCAGTGGGTCGTTGGGCAACGCGGGGTGAAAAAACGCGAAACAGCGGCGATCCTCCCGCAGGCGACTACGCAGGTCATCCCAGCCGTTGATTTCGTGCACGGCTTCATAGTGAATCACTTTTTCCAACACGCTCGCAGGTGAAGACCAGTCGATACGACGCAGCTCAAGAAATCCTTTATTGAACCATGATATGAAAAGATGCTTGAGGTCGGAGTCAACACCCCGAAGCTCAGGGTTGGCGCGCAACATCTGCAAAAGGTGGCCGCGCATACCTACCAGCGTGCGAGTTCCCTCGGGCGCCATATTGATCCGACGAAACAGTTTCTGTCGCGGTGCCTCAACCGCGTGATTAATGGCCCACAGATTTTCCAGTCGCCCATCCTTGCGATAGCGTTCAGCGGCCTCCAGGACCGCGGCACTATCGACTTCAAAGTCCAGCGCCAGGCTGGTAAAGCCTGGCGCTGGGATTCCGGCAATTGTTGGTATCCCATCGCGACCTCGCTGGCCAGCGCCAGTCCCGAAGCCTCCCCGCGGTGGTCGAGCAGGTCCTTACAAAGCGCAATCAGGCTGGCAGAGGATTTTGGCAGTGCGGGATTCGATGCGCGGCGTCTGGCCAATAGTTCTCGACCAACATCCAATACCGAGCCCAGGGTCCTGCCTAAAGACGAAATAGTCCTACCCGGAAAATCGGCATAGGTTGATCGCGCCGGCAACTGCCCATCCACTTCTTCCTTCAGATCCTTTACGCGATCTTCTGCCATACCGTGAATCCTTCCTGCATCTGTGTTTGGTGTGACCAAATGACTGATACCGACGGTTTCGATCACCACACAGCGGTGAGTTTTCGCCAGTTCAACTGGTTTCCAATATAGAACATCGTCCGCTGCAATGTTACCCGCGTGCACTAAACGAGCCTGTAGAAAACAGAAAAACTGTGGCTCACCTAGCATTTTATTGCGGCTAAAGGCTGTTTAGCCTGGCAGGCCCATTGCATTGGGTTGATAAACGCTTGGCCCCAGCAACCCGAATGACCTATCCTGTAGACCCCTCTATGACAGTGGAATCGCACAAAATGAAAGTTCTGGCCAAGTTGACCTGCCTGGCAGTATGCGCGTCTTTACTCAGTGCTTGCGCGCAATTTGAAAGCAAACGCGGAGTCGAGGTGAATTGGCAGTCAGCCGTAACGGAAAATCTTGAGACCGGCAAAAGCACGCGAAGGGATGTTCTGGCGTTACTGGGGCCTCCCTCGCAGGTAATTGCCCTCGATGACGAATCAGTTTTGTACTATCTGTTCGAACACTCCGAGGGCGAGGGCCTGATCCTGATTGTCTACAATCGTATGCGCATTGATACGCGCTACGACCGGGCAATTTTCTTTTTTGACAAGAACGACGTGCTATCAGAATTCTCTACCCGCCTGTATCCGGCTGATGAGGGCTAAACACCTACAATTTCCGGCCATGCTGCTGCTTGCTGCCTTGCTGTCGGCATGCTCGCAGTGGCGCTACGATCTGGGCATGCCGCTGTCTGCAACTGACTTGCCACCGCAAGATATGCCGCTGCACGAGGTGCTTGACCTGCTGGGGCCACCGCTGCGCATGACTGCTACTGACACTGGCTATGTACTGGCCTGGGAACACTGGCACATCCGCGAGGATACCGTGGGCTTCAGCCTGGGTATTGTGGGCGCAAAATTTATGTCTGCGGACTGGGGTGAAATGCGCGCCAAAGGCGAGTTCCTGCTTCTGACATTCAACAAATCACACCTGTTGACGAGTGCCACCCGTTCCAGCTGGGACAACCATGGTGGCGGTGGTAAAGCGATTCAACCCCTTGCCGGATTCGTCTCCGTAGTCGATGTCGATGACTTGCTGGGACCGCTGCCGCAGCACGTATGGGGCGGAGGATACCTGCAGCAATTGCCGGACATGTTGAACATGAGTTCCAGTCCCGATTCCGGACAGAGCGGGCTACAGCAACGCGGGACACCAACAGCGATTGGGCAACAATCTCTGCAAATGGACTAGCATCGATCCTGCCTGCAGCAGCTACGGCCAACCGGCACGCGCCGAGCTGACACGCACCGTTTCAATTTTCCCTGTTGGGCTTGCGGCTGCGTGCGCTCCATCTGACGATTCCGCAGTAACTGCAAACAATGTCTTGCCGTCGCTACCGCCGAGCATACATGCATAGCAGGGTTGGCTGGTCGCTATGCGCTGCACTACCTCGCCGCCCTGCGCGACCAACAAAACTTCAGGGGCGATGGCATTCGACACCCATACCTGTCCGCTGTCATTGAGACAGATACCGTCCGGCGCCACGCCTGGCAGCGCTGCCCAGACTCGCCTGTTCCCCAGTGACTTGTCAGGCCTGATGGTGAAGGCTGTCAGGCAACTTGACAGTGTTTCGACCACGATAAGTGTTTGTCCATCCGTCGTAATCACACTACCGTTAGGAAAATGCATATCCGCTGCAGCCAAGTGTACGGAACCATCACTATCGACCCGCACCAGATTAGTGACAGGATGGTTATCAAGCACTTCCAGTCCGCGCGCTTTCAACGCGCTATCGAGGTCAAACCCAAAATTGCCAACCCAGGCACTGCCCTGTGCATCCACCACCATATCGTTGCACAGGTGCGCAGTCAGATGGCTGATATCTGCGTGCAGCACCAGTCCGGACGACTCCAGTCGCTTCACAGCGCGCGCCTTCATCGCCACCACCAGCATTCGGCCGTCGGGCAGCCAACCCAAACCGGAAGGCTGGTCGTCCAGCTCTACCTCGGTGCGCAGTTGCCCTGCTTCACTCACCGATTTCACCGCATGGGCGTAGAAATCGCTGAACCACAATCGCCCCTCATGCCAGCGTGGGCCCTCGCCAAAATACAATCCGGCTACCAGTGTTGTCGTGTCGCTCATTTTCGCTCTCCTGTTGCCCTGATCCTGGATTGCTCGACTATGGTTGTTGTATCGACGCCCTGAGAATATATAGTCGAAAATAGCAAACGGCAAAATAAACAGTCCTGATGATCGCCTGCGACAGGAATATGTGACTCTGTGCGCCAGTCTTGCAATAATGTTTCCCCATGCAAGCAACAGAAGCCCAATCATCAGGCGATGCACCCGAACTGACCCTGCGCTCCATAGTTACTGGCATGTGTATCGGCGCAATTCTGACACCCTGCAATGTCTACGCCGGTCTGAAAATTGGCTGGTCTTTCAACATGTCTATCACCGCACTGCTCTTGGGCTTTATGCTGTGGCGTGTGGTGCTGCCCTCTCTGACACAACGCCCCTGGGGAATGCTTGAGAGCAATATCTCCCAGACGACCGCCTCATCAGCGGCATCGATTATCTCCGGGGGACTGGTCGCGCCGATTCCAGCTCTGGCGCTAGTATCAGGGTTAGTACTGGCACCTGGCCCATTGATGGCCTGGGTATTTGCGGTGAGTTTTCTCGGTGTCTGGGTAGCCTGGTATTTGCGCACGCCGTTGTTGTACCGATCAGGACTGACCTACCCCGCCGGCACCGTCACCGCCGAAGCAATGCTCGATCTGTTCGCACACGGCAAAGCCGCAATGCAAAGGGTCAGGATGTTGTTGGGTGCAGCACTGATTTCAGCGGCAATGAAATTTACTGACGCGCTACTGTGGGCTATCCCACGCTGGTCGCCCGGTGCACTGCCTGCCAAGCTGACCTTTGTATTCGACCCGTCAATGCTGTTGCTCGGTTTTGGCGCTATTATCGGACTGCGCGCCGGCCTGTCTTTACTGCTGGGTGCACTGCTGGCATGGGCGATGCTGGGACCCTGGCTTCTGGATACAGGTCAGGTAATGGCAGACGCGGGCAGTAGCGAATTGTTCGTGCCCCTGGTGGAGTGGCTGCTGTGGCCCGGTGTGGCGCTGATGGTTGCAGCCACGCTCAGTAACCTCGCGACCAGTTTATACCAGCGTAGGCACAACAGCAGTTCCACTGCTGCATCACCCGCTGAACCCACGCACCGAACAACCCGCATTACCGCGCTGGCACTCGCGTCCGCTTTGGTTGTCATACTGGAGATTGTGCTGTTCGACATTGCGCTGCCTGCGGCGCTCATCGCGCTGCCAATGGCATTCTTTCTTGCGGCTGTGGTCGGACGCGTAGTGGGCGAAACGGGCATTCCACCGATCGGCGCTGTAGGCAAGCTTTCTCAGTTAAGCTTCGCGGTCATCGCGCCTGCCCAGGCCACCACTAACCTGATGACAGCCAACGTCGCCGGCGGCGCCGCAGGACAGACTGCTGACTTACTCAATGATTTCAAATGTGGAATGCTGGTTGGGGCAACACCCGCACGACAAGTTGTCGCCCAATGCTTTGGTATCGCCACGGGTAGCGTTGTCGGCTCACTGGTTTATCTTGCGCTGATTCCCGATCCACAGGGCATGTTGCTGACCACCGAGTGGCCGGCACCGGCAGTGGCGACATGGAAAGCGGTCGCCGAGATTCTGGTGACAGGACTCGACTCGGTCCCGCGTTACGCTTTGTATACCGCGCTGGCCGCTGCTGTCATCGGCGCGCTACTGGGTATTCTCGATGGGCTGCTGCCGGAGTCGCGGCGGCGCTTTTTGCCCAGTGCGAGCGCCCTCGGCCTGGCGTTCGTCATTCCCGCTTCCACCTCGCTCGGCCTGTGTTATGGTGCACTGCTCGCTTACCTGCTGACGCAATTCCTGCCGCGCTGGTCGGCGGCCTATCTGGTGGCGGGTGCGGCCGGCCTGGTGGCGGGTGAAAGCCTGATGGGTGTCGTCATTGCTGCTCTGGGTATGACGACCTAGTCCTTGAACAATTCGCAAGTTTGAGCTTAAACCCTCTCCGACTGATCCAGCAGTGGCGCCTGCGCATACAGCACCAGCAGTTGTGCAACACTGGTAAGGCTGTCGCGATGGGTGCGTTCATACCCATGAGTGGCATCCGTCCCGAAGGTGATCAACGCGTGACGCACATCGTGTCCGGCAACAATCGCCGAATTCGCATCGGAGTAGTAATAGCGAAACACGTCGGTCTGGCAAATTATCCCGTTCTCACGACATAGTTGCCGCAATTTGCGCGTCAACAAGCGATCAAAAGGACCACTGGTGTCCTGTGCGCATAATGTCACTCCGATCTCCTGTGCATTCTGGCCTGGCGCAACCGGACCGATATCAATACCGACAAACTCCGACACACGCTCATCCAGCGACGAGCCCGCGCCGGTGCCGACCTCCTCAGTCCCAGTGAACATCATTTGTAGCTCAACCGGCGGCTTTACATTGTGCTCCAGCAATACCTTAAGCGCTGCGAGATTGGCTGCTGCACCCGCTTTGTTGTCGAGGTGTCTGGCCGTAATATAGCCTGAGTTGTCCCACTCCGGATCGGAATCGAACGCGACATAGTCGCCTGGGCCAATGCCTAATGCGCGGGTATCCTCAGCGCTGTGCACCGGCTGGTTGATACGCACCTCAACCTGCGACCAACCCACCGGAAGCTGGTCGATTTGTTCATTGAATGCATGCCCTGACGCCAGCAGCGGCAATACCTGACCGCGATAGCTGCCATTGCTGGAGAAGATGGTTACGCGACCACCCTCGGCAAAGCGGCTCGACCAGGTGCCCACAGGCTTGATAGTGAGACGCCCCGAGGCTTTGATGGACGCAACCGTCGCACCAATGGTGTCGATGTGATTGGCAATGGCACGTGCGCGGCTGTTGTCCCGGCCGGGCAAGCAGACTTTGATCGTCCCGCGCCGACCTAACGTGTACTGAACGCCGAGGTCTTCAAGTGCACGGCAAATGTAGCGCACGATTTCGTCGGTAAACCCGGTGGGACTTGGGATTGCGAGCATTTCCTGCAAACAACGGTGCAGGTAGCTCTCGTCTATCGGGAGCGATTGAAGTCGGCCTTTCATCGGTTGCGCCGAATAATGTCAACAGCATCCGGCTCATTGCGTGTGCGCATGGGAAGCCTATCGGCATCGATCTGGCGACTGAAATCGGAAACGGTGGTTGTTGACGTGTCGTGCGCAAACGTCGGTTGACTACAAAGATATCCCAATAGTAACTGCACCATATTCTGCAGGGAGCTGAAATGCGTACGCTCGACACTGTGCGTCGCATCACCGGCGTAGGCTACCACCGCCGTTCGAACATCGTGTCCGGCCGCCAGCGCAGCCGCCGCATCATTGTGTGATGCGGCCAGAACGCGACGCTGACACGGTATGTTGTTGTCATTCGCCAGTTGCTGTAAATGTGCGGTGAGGTGATAGTCGTAGGGACCCGATGCGTCGCCATAGGCGATGGTCAGACTGTCAAATGAAAGCGCTTCGCTGGCTGGGACCGAGGCAAAGTCCACAGTGACCAGTTCGCTCACTTCTGGCAGCATTGCACTGCCCGCTCCACTGCCAACGGTTTCGGTCACAGTAAATAGGATATAGATATCACTGGGCAGTTGCAGTTGTTGCCCGACAACAGCACGTATGGTCGCCAGTACGGCAGCGACGCCAGCCTTGTTGTCGAGATTGCGGCCGACGATGTAGCCGCTGTCCAGCACTTCCGGGCGGCTGTCGCAAGCGATGAAATCACCCACCTCAATACCCAGTTCCCTGGTAGCCTCCTCACTGAGCACGGGTTGATCAAGACGCAATTCGATGTGATCCCAATCTGCAGGTACCTCTTCTACCCCGCAATCACGATGCACACCCCAGGTCACCGTTGGCAGCAGAGTGCCGGTATAGACAGCATTTTCGGCGAACAATGTGACGCGGGTGCCCTCGGCAAATCGGCTGCTCCAGTAACCGATAGGTGCAACCAGCAAACGGCCATCGCTCTTGATACGTCGCACCATGGCACCGATGGAATCAACATGATTGACAATAGCACGGGCCGGCTCGCCTGCAGCGGCACCGGTGCCAGGCAGTCGCGCCCGCAGCATACCGCGGCGAGTCAGGTCGTAACTGACACCCATGTCTTCAAGCTGTTTGCTGATATAGCGCACCACCTCATCAGTGAATCCGCTGGGGCTGGGGATAGCCAGCAATTCCAGTAAGGTTGCTTGCAGGTAATCTCTATCAGGCACGGCCCTTAACCCCCGAAGTTCTGGTGTCATACACGCTGGTGGAAAGCGGAAACAACAGGTCAATGAACCGTTGCACTGTCGGCTGTGGCTCGTGGTTGGCGAGCCCGACGCGTTCATTGGCCTCAATAATCACGTATTCCGCCGCTGCCGGGTCCGGAACAATAAAATCCAGCCCCACTACGGGTATGTGCAGATAACGCGCCGCCTGCTCGGCAGCCTTCGCCAGGTTAGGGTGCAACTGTGCAGTCACGTCGTGGATAGTCCCGCCAGTATGAAAATTTGCCGCCCGTCGTACACGCACGCTTTGGCCCAGATCCAGTATCGAGGTCAATTCAAGCTCCTGCTCAGCCAGGCAGGTGAGCGTGTCGTTATCCAGCGGTATAGTGCTCTCTCCTTGAGAGGAAGCACGCCGCCGTCGGCTGAGTTTTTCTATCAATTGTTCGATGCTATGTTGTCCGTCACCGATCACCTCCGGTGGCCTGCGAATGGCTGCCGCCACCACTTTGTAGCCAATCACAACGACACGCAAATCTTCACCGGCATGAAATGATTCCAGAATCACGCGCTCGTGGTGGCGCCTTGCCTCTGTTATCGCCTTTTCCAGCGCGGCCACACTGTCAACGCCGACAGTAATACCCATCCCCTGCTCACCTACAGCAGGTTTGACCACAACACGCCGATGCTCCTCCAGAAAAGCCACATTCTCATCGGCGCTTCCTGCCACGCGGTAAGCGGGCGTGCGCAGGCCGGCGCGTTGCAGCCAGCGATGCGTTACCAGCTTGTCCTGGCAGCGACTCATGGCGACTGCAGACGTAAGCTCACTCAAGGATTCGCGGCAATCGATCTGCTTGCCACCACGGCTGAGACGGAAATACCCTTCCTCGGCATCCAGCACATCCACTGAGATACCGCGTGCTCGCGCCTCATCGACGATAATGCGGGCATAGGGATTGAGCTGTTCCTCAAGTTCGGGGCCGAGAAACAGCGTCTCGTTGTAGGCATTCTTGTTTTTAATGGCGAAGGTATGAATCTGCCTGAAGCCCAGCTTTTCATACAGCGTTTTCGCCTGCGCATTGTCGTGAAGTACGCTGAGATCCATATAGCGACAGCCGTGTTCGAGAAAGTAATCCGCCAGATGGCGCAGCAGCAGTTCACCCACTCCGGGCTGAATTGCCTGCGGATCCACTGCCAGGCACCATAAACTGCAACCTGCCGAGGGATCATTGAACAGCGTGCGGTGGTTGATCCCCATCACCGTGCCCAATACTGTCCCCGTGGTGTCGTCGGTGGCCACCAACCAGATCAACTGGTCAGACGTTCGCTGCGCCCAGATATACTCGGGATCAGTGGGCACCATCTGCCGCTTCAGGTACAGCGCGTTAACCGCGTGCGCCTGCTCCATGGTCGAAACCTGGCCGACCGATATCCCGCGTGAACGCGAATCATCTACCAACGTTGACCCCAGATCGAGTCGATAGGTGTCTGAAGGGTCCAGAAATAGTGTCTGCGGTGCTGCTGCCAGCGCGACATGAGGGTCGGCGACATAGATTGCGATGTCGCGTTTACCGGGAGACTCCCGCAACATCTCGCTGGCTATTTTCTCTGGCTGCCGGAAGGTGTGTCCCATAATGACACGGCCCCAGCCGCAGTCGATCCAGACGTCTTCCTGCAGCGCTGCGTCCGCGCTGGCCTTTTTCTGCATCGCTTCCAGGTGTTGATAGGACGGCGGCTGATCTGGAAAACGCATCGCTTTTCTCCAGTGTGCTCGATTGGTGGTCACAGGCCCTGCGCCTGCAACCACAGTTCCAGTAGGCCCACCTGCCATAGCTTGGAGCCACGCAGCGGCGTTATATGATCGAGAGGCGCATCCAGAAGGCTGGCTATATAGTCTGACTGGTAAAGATTGCGTTGCCGGGCGGCGTCGCTGAGCAACGCATCACGTACGTAATCCAACAGCGACCCCTGCAAATACTTCAGGGCGGGAACCGGGAAATACCCTTTTGGTCTATCGATCACCGCTGCCGGTACTACCGAGCGAGCAGCTTCTTTTAATACTTTTTTACCGCCCTGATCCAGTTTGTGCCTGGCGGGAATCCTCGCGGCGAACTCGACCAGTCTGTGGTCCAGAAAAGGCACCCTGGCTTCCAGACCCCAGGCCATCGTCATATTGTCAACACGCTTGACCGGATCGTCGACCAGCATCGTGTCAGTATCGATGCGCAACGCCTTGTCCACCGGATCATCGGCGCCAGGTTTTGCAAAATGTGCGCGAACATAGTCGCCGGCGGTATCCCCGGTAGCAAATTCAGCAGTGACCAATCGGCAATAGTCTGCATAATCGCGATCAAAGAAGGCGGTGCTGTAGTCATCGAACGGCTCTTTGCTTCCCACCATCGGCGGATACCAGTGATACCCACCGAAAACCTCATCTGCGCCCTGACCGCTTTGTACCGCCTTACACGCTTTGGCAACTTCGCGTGACAACAGATAAAAACCGATGCAATCGTGGCTAACCATCGGTTCGGACATCGCAGCTATTGCAGCGGGCAGTTCATCGAGTAACTCACTCGATGACACATGGATTTTGTGATGCTGGGTCGAGAACTCCTGCGCGACAATGTCCGAGTACTTGAACTCATCGCCCTGTTCGCCATTAACTGACTCAAAACCAACCGAGAACGTGTGCAATCCGGCAGTTCCCGTCTCGGCCATAAGCCCTACCAACAAACTGGAATCAATACCGCCTGACAGGAGTACGCCTACATCCACTGCCGCTAACTGGCGCTTGCGTACCGCCAGTCGCAACTCTTCAAGCAGTTCATCACGCCACGATTCAAAGCTCCGATTTGCATCGTCCTGGCTACGATCGAATGAAAGCTGCCAATAGCGCTGTTCATGTACAGTGCCGTCCGATTCAATCGTCATGGTCGTTGCCGGCGCCATTTTCCTGATACCACGGACGACGGTTTCACCCGGCGGAACTACCGCGTGGAAGCTCATATAAAAATTCAGCGCTCGTGGATCAAGCGCGGTATCGATATCCCCGCCCGCCAGTAACGCAGGCAGACTGGAGGCGAAACGCATGCGGCGCTCATCCAGACTGTAGTACAAAGGCTTGATACCCAGGCGATCACGCGCCAGAAATGTCTTGCCGCTGTCACGCTCCCAGATGGCGAAGGCAAACATACCTTCAAAACGAGTAACACAGGACTCGCCCCACTCCCCGTAGGCCTTCAGCACAACTTCGGTATCACCATCTGAGTAAAAGCGGTGCCCCAGTTGCTGTAACTCGGTACGCAGTGCCGGATAGTTATAGATCGCGCCATTGAATACGATCCCCATGCCCAGCAGCGGGTCCACCATAGGCTGCTGCGATGCAGCGGCCAGGTCCATAATACGCAAACGACGATGGCCAAATGCGCGATTGCCCTGCAGGCTTATGCCCTGGTCGTCCGGTCCACGCGACATCATTTTGTCATTGATGGCCTGCAAGCGTTGTGGATTTATCGCATGACCGTCGAATCGAATTTCGCCGCAAATCCCGCACACTGGTCTTACATCTCCCTGAAACGCACCTCCGACCCTGAACTGAGGCGATTGCAGCCTGATACAGTCTTGCCACTGCCCGCAGGGATCGAACTAATATTACATAGTGCTGTATATATTATATTAATTTTAAGCAAATTTCATCTTGCGTATATATGTGCATTTTCATAGTCATTCCTGATATTTTTAACTCTTGGCAAAATGCGATTTTATAATTAGTGTTGTATATTATTTTTAGCCCTTAAGCGATCTTCATTCGCACCGGATCGCAAGTAACGAGCCTAACCATTTCGAGACACATGAAGCCATGAACGAAACACAGGAGCTGGTATTAATCGCATTGCGGCGCATCATCAGGGCGACCGATATGCACTCTCGTGCACTCGATAAAGACACGGGGCTAACTACACCGCAATTGATGGTGATACGGGCGATTCAAGAAATGGACAAGCCAACGGTTACTGCTATTGCGCGTGCTGTCAGTCTAAGCCAGGCGACGGTAACTACAATTCTCAATCGCCTGCAGAAAAAGGGATTGTTGATTCGTCAACGCAGCAAGACCGACCGCCGCGCCGTAAACCTGCGTCTCACCGCTGCCGGCAAGGCTCTATGGAAAAGTGCACCCGAACCGTTACAGTACAGTTTTACACAACGTTTCAGTCAACTGGCAAACTGGGAGCAACACACCATCGTAGCATCACTGCAAAGAGTTGCAGCGATGATGGATGCCGAAGCGCTGGACGCTGCGCCGATGCTCGCCCTCGGCGAGCATGTTGAGTAAAGACGGCGTTGGCGGGTTAATGATCTGCAAGTGGTTACAGCTGGTCAAAGTGGTCAGTCAACAGACAGTCATAACGCCTGGCATCATACGCCGCCAATGCCGTCGCTTCTTCTGCAGTGATAATATCTTTGGCAACAGCCTCCGCCAGTGCACCCGACAAATCCAGAGCACCCAGTTCGCCCTTGCTGCGGGCCCGCGAAAATGTCTGCCACGCACTATCAACCTCTAACAGCATCTCATAGGTGGTTTCCAGTCGCCCCGTCGCGTCACTCGGATCGGTACTGACATAGACCATGGCAGCCAACGCCTCACGTACCGGGTTGGGCTCCATGATCAGTTCGCCAAGATTGCGGATTTGGTCGTCATCCGGTGCACGCACCCTGCTGCCGGGAGGCAGACACATCAGCCGCAGTACAACCCCCAGCCAGCGCAGCGGAAAATTATTGCAAAACGCAGCCAGTGACTGCTGCGCGCTATTGAGCGAACGGCGCAGCGCATACTCGGCGTGCGCAGATGCCTCCGCGCTCAAGACATTCGAATCGTGGTACTTCAGGATGCTACAGGCGATGAACAGTTCACTGTGCACATCACCCAAACGGGCAGATAGCAGCTCGCGCCGCTTCAGGTCACCACCGAGTATGGCAAGTGCAAAATCGGCGCAACTGGCCAGCGCTGTGCTCAGCTGAGTGATGCGCTGGTACCAGCGCTTGCTGAAGCTACTCGACTGATCTGGCGCAGGACACCATCGCGTGGCGGTAATACCGTACAGCACCAACCTCGATATGTTACCTGCCACATGACTCAGGTGCTGAAGAAACAATGGTTCGAATGCATCAATGCCGGCTTGCTCATCCTCATGCTGCAGGCACTGCATCTCGTCGAACAGATAAGGATGACAACGCAGCGCGCCCTGACCAAATATCATCAGCGAGCGGGTCAGGATATTGGCACCTTCGACGGTTATCGCCACAGGTAAAGCATGATAGGCGGAGGCCAGGAAATTTCGTGGGCCCAGCTGGATTGCCCGACCACCCACCACATCCATACCGTGATTCACAATACGCCGCATCCGCTCGGTTGCGTGGTACTTGGCCATCGCGGTTAGAACGCTGGGGGCACCTTCTTCCAATCCACGTGTAACAAGCTGGCGCATCGCTTCCAATGCATAAGCCCCTGCCGCAATTTCTGCCGTAGCTTCCTGCACACCTTCGAACTTGCCTACCTCAAGGTTAAACTGACGACGAACCCGCGCGAATGCGCCCACAGTGAGATAACACATCTCAGCGCTGGCCGTCGCCAACGCGGGTAGCGAAACACCGCGACCGGCGGCAAGGCATTCAATGAGCATACGCCAGCCCTTTCCTGCCATCTCTGCGCCACCGATAATCCAGTCCACCGGAATAAAAACGTTTTCCCCCTTGATTGGACCATTCATAAAGGGCACGCCCGGATTGTGACGTTTGCCAATTTCAACGCCGGGATGGTTGGCAGGCAGCAGTGCGCAGGTTATCCCGTAGTCGACTTTCTCGGCATCACCGAGCAATCCGTCAGGGTCGCGCAACTGAAAAGCCAGCCCTACCACCGTAGCGACCGGTGCCAACGTAATCCAGCGCTTGCTGAAGGTGAGTCGCAGACCGAGTATCTCTTCGCCTTCGAATTCTCCGCGGCACACAGTACCAATATCCGGGATCGCACCCGCATCCGAACCTGCTTCCGGTCCTGTCAGCCCAAAACACGGAAGCTCGCTGCCGTCAGCCAAACCAGGGAGCCATCGCTGCTTCTGCTGATCCGTTCCGTACTTCACCAGCAGCTCGCCCGGTCCCAGTGAATTAGGCACCATGGCAGTGACTGCAGCAGTGACGGAACGGCTGGCAATCTTACTCATCACCCTGCTCTGGGCATACGGACTGAAGCCCCTGCCACCGTACTCCTGAGGAATAATCAGGCCAAAGAAGCCGTGTTCTCGCAAATACTGCCAGGTCTGCGGCGACAGATCCTGACGTTGCTGCACGTCCCAGTCGTCTATGAGCTTGCACAAGCCCTCAACTTCTGTATCGATAAAGGACTGTTCGGCTGCGCTGAGCTGATGCAGGGCGAGGCGATCGAACTTGTCCCAATCAGGATCACCGCTGAACAGGTCTTTCTCCCACCAGGTCGTACCCGCTTCCAGTGCGGCCTTTTCTGTTTCACTCATTGCCGGCAGCACTTTCTGCAATTGACGGTAAACCGGCTCGATCAAATACGCGCTGCGCAGTGACGCAATGTTCAGCAGAAATATCACAGCCGCTGTCAACAGCAATAATATCCAGGCAAAAGAACTAATTGCTGTCAGAAAAAATGCACCGACGAGCATCACTGCTGAACCAGCTTCCATCGTCGGCCGGAAATAGAACACGATACCGAGCAGAAATGCGAACAGGACTAAGGTAATCAGCATAATAGTGCCCTCATCTGGAGAATGGACCTGACATTTTGCGACCCGCAATTAACAAAAGTCGAGTCTGTGTGCTTCGTAAAATACTCGTGAAAAATGACTTGCGAACATGAAAAGCTCGCGCAATTGGAGCCGTGCTAATTTCATGATTGTGTTTCGACCAGTTCGACCCAGTAGGGTAATACATTCAACTGTGAGGCCACCAGTTTCAGGCACACCAACAGCGGCACACCAATCAACACCCCAACGGGGCCCCACAGCCATCCCCAAAGCAACAACCAGAGGATCAGAATCAAGGGATTGAGGCGCATGTTTTGACCGAGGATTGTCGGTGTCACAAATTGTGATTCCAACAGGTTGATGCCAAAATAGACCGCAGCTGGCAGTAGCGCCTGCAAATCCAGCCCGTACTGAGCAATACCAGCGATACCAAGCATGCAGATGGCGATCACCGGGCCAACATAAGGTGCATAGTTCAGCAACCCGACCAGCGCCCCCCATAACATCGCATCTTCCACTCCCAGCAGCCACAGCGCGCAACCGGTCACCAGACCTAACCCGGCGTTGATGATTGTCACCATCAATATGTAACGCGACAACTCATGCCGGAGTCGGCCGGTCAAAACGGTGGTGCGACGCTTATCGCGAATCACGGGAAACAGATTGATGACATTGTCGTATACCCCCGGTCCAAAAATCATCAGGAACAAAACCAGGATCAACCAGACGGCAACCTGCGCGGCGATGAAGGGCGCGGCACCTAGTATTGACAGCATGACCGCGACACCACCTTTCTTCACGCCTTCGACCAACGCGCTCTTTGCAGGCGGTTCAGGAGCGACAACAGGTGCTGCCACGGGCTCATCGCCGGCAAACAGCCCAAACAGATCAAATCCCTTCTTTGGCTGAGGTGCTGCCGCCACCGGCGGTGGCGGTGTCTCCGGACTGAGTGTCTCTCCGAGATCGGTTAACTGCTGCGTCACCTGCACGGTTAATTCTGGCAACTGTTCCCACCATTTCTGTGCCGGTACTGCGAGTTGAATACTCAGTACAACAAAGGGGCCACCGAGCATGCAGACCAAAAAAACAGACGATATAGGACGAGGGATATGAAAACGCTTAAACCAGGCAACTTGAGGGCTCAAAAGAAGCGAAAACAATAGCGCCAATACAATGGGCAGAAGTAGTGCTCTGGATAAATAGAGGGCACAAAAAACTGCCAGAGTTGACAGGATGTAGAGCGCTCGTCGAACCATCTTACGATGCTCCGCTTCCGCAGCGATTAATTGCGCTTCAACTGACAACACTTCAATTTCAGGCTCCTTCACGAGTTCCCTCTCCAATTCAGTTTCTCCCTCATCTTAACAGTAAGCCAGTCACTGTGGGCTACGTTGATATTTCTGTGCTATAGGCGCTAAGTGGCTGTTACGTGAGGTACACTATTCAGGACGGTTTGTAGGCCAACCCAAAGATCAGGAGTAGCGTAATGACAGCATCAGCAGTAGAGAACAGCACAGCCGATAGTAAGGAAGCCGAGAGCTCAACCACCGCAAAGCTAGCAATCGCAGCACACAATGCTGTCGATATTGCGGCCGCAAATCTTGAACAGGCAGAGAAGGCGCTGCGTGAAGCACGTGCCTCCGCTGGGCTCAACGTGGACGAAACGGTTAAACAGGCACAATCCCTTTCTGAGGATGCCCTGGGAACGGTCAAGGCATACATTGAGTTATATCCATTACGCTCGGTAGGCATTGCCCTGGCTACGGGATACTTACTTTCAGCACTGCTACGGAAGTAAACCGGTATGCCGAACGAGGCACCCCCGTTTTCAGAAATCGAAGTTCCGGCCAGGAGCGAAGAATGCAGCCCACAGCCAGTTTCGGTGGAACAGCTGCTGAACCAATGCCGTGAACTCATCACAGAAACTACCAGCCAATTCAGGGATGTCGGCGATCTAGCCTGTATGGAATTCGAATTAGCTGTCACCACCTCCAAGTGGTGGATTTTGGCGATGGTTATGCTGTGTACGAGTAGCATCCTGGCCTTCACATTCATTGTGTCAGCTGCAGTGTTGCTGTTTATCGATAGTGGACCGGCCGCTGTGGTGATGCTGATCTGCGGTGCGGTCAACACAGTGTTGGCCTGTATTTTACTGGTCGCGGTAAGGTCGCTATCAAGAAAAATGGTTTTTAGAAATTTGCGGCAGCTGTTAGCCAAGGCCAAGCCAGGTTCCAATGTCGAAACTTGATCAGCAAATAGCGCTAAAGATACAGGCCATTTCGTTGCGTCAGCAGAAGATGCTTCAGCACAGGCTTGAACTGCGGAACCGATCCCTGGACTACTGCAGACAACCCTCTACTCTTTTGAAGGCGGCATTTTCCGGCTTCATTCTCGCTGTACTGATTCCTCCAGGCCGCGAGGCGCGGCGGCAATCAGGAAAACCCACAATCCTCTCGTCTTTCGTTATGGGCCAATTCGCGAAACTACTCCCCATCCTGCTTGTCGATAGCATCAGAGGTTTTCTGGGCGGCTCCTCTGGCACTGCTTCCATGCCACCGCAGAATCCTGACTAGTGGTGGACGCTGTAGCTTTCTAACGTGCAACAGGAGCAGAGATAATTGACGACATACTGTCTCATACTTGATCAGGACCCGGTCCACGCTCAGCAATTGTCCGAATTTTGCGGTAAGTTTGGACTGCAGGCCTTGATAACAACCAGTCTGCCACAAGCCAAGGCGGCATTTATCGAACGCGAAGTTCTGGTGGCATTTATCGACCTGCATGGCGGAGTTGACGACGACCCGAACAGTGGCCTGTTGCTGCTTGATCAAGCGTCTGAGTACGGCGTTGAAGCTCTGTGCATGAGCGACCATGACAATCCCAGATCGGCAGACGAGGCAATTCGCAAGGGCGCGAGCTACTATTTCTGCAAACCGTTCGATCCAAATGTCATCACCCCGATATTTAGGGACATTGTCCAGGAAAGTCAGCAAAGTGCGGATGAAGACGCCAATCATGAGCTCTGTGCAGTCGATCAGTTTGGCTTTTTGCGGGGCAGATCCCAAAGCATGCGTAAACTGTACCGGCTGCTGCGCAAAGTTTCCCAGACTGATGCCAGCCTGATGATTATCGGTGAAAGCGGAACAGGTAAGGAACTAGTGGCGCAGACAGTGCATACCCTTTCTACGCGCGCCGCCAAACCATTCGTCGCAGTGAACTGCGCTGCTATTACTCAATCATTGATAGCAAGCGAGTTGTTTGGACATGAGAAGGGTAGTTTTAGCGGCGCGCATGCACGGCATAAGGGATTCTTTGAGCAGGCCGCTGGCGGCACCTTGTTCCTGGATGAAATCACTGAGATGGATGTGGAACTGCAAACCAAATTGCTGCGCGTGCTCGAAACCAGAGAGTTTCGTAGACTGGGCTCGGAGGAAACGTTCGCCGTCGATGTCCGTGTACTATCTGCCACGAATCTGTCTCCAGAGCTGGCTATTCGTGAAGGCAAACTCAGAGAAGATCTGTATTACCGATTGGCGCAATTCCCTGTGTTTGTTCCGCCCTTACGCCAGCGCGGGGACGATATCGCGGGACTGGCGCAATACTTCCTGAACGCGCTCAATGAACATCACAGCACCAGCATAGCGTTCTCCAGCGATGTACTAGAGCTGATCACGCGAAAGGCTTGGCCTGGAAACGTCCGTGAACTCAAAAACTATGTCGAACGAGCTTATATCATGTCGGACGCGATCATCGAAATCTCTGATTTACCTGAAAGAGATTTTCCTATGTCGCAGCAAATCCCCAGCGGCGGAACGGGGGAGCGAATTTCACTGCCGACCGGGATCAGCCTTGCCGAGGCAGAAAAAACACTTATCCTGGCAGCGTTGGAACGCTATGAGGGCGACAAGAAAGCCGTCGCAGAGGAACTCGGTATCAGCTTAAAAACCCTGTATAACCGGCTCAGGGACTACAAGTCTGACGCGCCAGTATCCGGCTCAGCCGCCGAAGACTGACACTGGCGGTGAGTCGCTATTGCCTCTTTGTTCATTCTGAACGGTTGCTCGGAGTCGTCGAAATACAGATTCGCCCATTCAGCGCCAATGGTCTGCTTTGAAAATTGCGCGCGCTCTGCAAAACTTACATTTTGCATGTAAAAATGCGCACCAACCAATCGGGCACTGTGGTCGCAATTAAGCGCTCGACGTATCAAAATTGCGGCTGGCAAAATTCCAATTGATCAATTTGTCAATCACCGCATCAAGATACTTGTCGCGCTCATTCTGGTAATCGAGGTAGTACGCATGCTCCCATACATCAATAGTAAGTAGCGGCAGATGTCCACTTGATAAGGGATTCTCTGCATCTGAAGTGCTGGTCACCGAAAGCAACTTACTTTTTTTATCCCAGACTAACCAGGCCCATCCTGAGCCAAACTGTCCAGCGGCAGCACTTCGCAGTTTATCTTTTAGCGACTGCAGTGAACCAAAATCGGTCTCAATCTGTTGCTGCAGTGGTCCACTGCGCAGTGCCGTGCCGTCACCGGGTGCGATACTGCTCCAGTAGAAGCTGTGATTCCACACCTGCGCGGCGCAGTTGAAAACGTGTCCGTCGGAAGATTGCATAATCTCTTCCAACGTCCTTTCACGCCGCTCATCTTTCTCCAGTGCTTTGTCCAGTTTCGACATATAGCCCTGATGGTGCTTGTTGTAATGGATATGTACGGTACGTTTGCTGATATAGGGTTCGAGCGCATCTTCGGCAAATGGCAAGGGTTGTAAAGTGAAGTTCATAGTAGCTCCTCTGTAACGTTTGCGGCTCACCGCATATTTTGCAGATGAGCCATATGCCCTATAAGTGGTGCAGGATCCATGCCAATCATCGCGACTTGCACATAAGCAACAGCGTGTTTGAATTACCAGGTATTTCTCAGCTCTCGCAACTTCAGAAACACTGTCTGCGGGTCGAGATCCGCTCCCAACCCGGGGAAACTTTCGCGCAGCTGCGCGATAACACTCGGACTGGAGAGTCGCATGAATGTATTGATCTCTCGTTCCAGCGCCATGTTGGAGACCAGTGCCTGATTAGGATCCTGGTCTTTTACCTGCGCAAGCAATGCGCTGGCACGGCTATTGTCTGGTTCCCGGTCCAGTGTAAATGCCAGGTTATTAGCGAGATAATCGTGTCCAGGATAGATCAGTGTCTCGTCCGGCAAGCGTGCTAGCTGCTCGGAAAAAGTGGTAAACAGCTGGACCGGATGACCACCGTGATGACAGTTTCCAGCACCGGCATTAAACAACGTATCACCGCAAAACAGGGCAGACGTCTCGGCATGAGAGAGCACGCAAATGTGACACATAGTGTGACCCGGAGTGTCCAGGGCTTCAAGTTCGACGGTCTTGCCGATTTTAATCACATCACCGGCCTGCAAGCCCCGATCAATCCCTGCGATGGAGTCCCGCGCGTTGGCATGTGCCAGTAATTGCGCCCCCGTTGCGGCGATCATTGCGGTGTTGCCACCGGTATGATCGGGATGCTCATGAGTGTTGAGTATCTGGGTAATATCCCAGCCAAGCTCCTTCGCACGCGCCAGGCATTTCTCGTGATCCAGCGGGTCTACCGCCAGGGCTTCACCGGTTTCACCGCAGGCGATCAGGTAGTTGAAGTTGCGGAACGCGTTTCCGGTCCAGATTTGCTCGACGATCATACATCTACTCCTGGGTATACATCGGGTTTAATAGTAGCAGTGGACAGTGCAGGCGTAACAACCGAAGCACTGCTTGTAGTTATAGACAATGTTGGTCCGCACTGTTTACCCGTTTCCGGTAACGGCGTTTGTGCTGAGCTCACTACCAGCCTGAGCTATCGCTTCTTCTGTACTGTTCTGCGCAGGAGAGACCAGCGACAACATCGTCCAGCCGGGCTTTGCATCCGGATGGTAGTCGTCGGTAAACGCACGCAGATGACCGTTATTATCCAGCGCAAACAAAGGTATATGGTTATTGCCACGAACCTTCACATAGTCGTCCATCACAAAATTTTCTGTCAGTAAGGTCGCTTTAATCTCAGCGCCCTGAGAGATAAGACTGGCCAGCTTTTGCTGCGTGACATCCTCGCCGAACAGGCGAGGAGCGCGAAAATTCTCTGCAACACGAAGTTTATCGGACGCATCTTTTTCCTTGGAGGTACGCAGGGTGAAAACGCGATTGCGGCCAAACTCACGACGGAACTTGATTGTCGCCAGGTATTGAGCGCGGGCCGGCGTGACATAGCGAACAGACGCCCAATTCCCTCCAATTCCAAATGGCGATCCGCGTGCGCAGATACTGGCTCTCCGTAGTACGTTTCGAGGCCGTCCATGCGCGCGCTCTGCAGCTCCGACCAGGTGGTGTCAGTCAGCTTTACGCGAAAGCCCTGCTGCAACAATGCCTTGCCGATTGTTCTCGCCACCAGGTTGGCACCGACAATCAAAATGCCGCGGGGTTCTTCCTCCACCAGACCCAACATTCGGGCGACGTATCTGGCGCTGAAACTCTGCACCACGACGGTGACAATAATGACCAGGAACGTGTACGACACCAGCTTCGCCGCTTCAGGATAACCCGCCTCCTGCAGGCGCAACGCAAACAGCGAGGAAACTGCTGCAGCCACTATACCGCGCGGAGCTACCCAGGCCACAAGTGCTCGTTCACGCCAGTTATAGCTGCCGCCCATGGTGCAGGCCCAGACCACAATCGGTCGCGCCAGCACCACAACCAGCAGCACGCCCAAGCCGCTCCACCCGGTGGCGATGATATCTGCGGGATTGATACGCGCACCCAGAACAATGAATAACATAGAGATAATCAGGATAGACAGGCTCTCCTTGAAACTTAGCACCTCAGTCATATCCACACCGCGTGTGTTCGCCAGCCAAACGCCCATGATCGTGACTGCCAGCAGCCCGGATTCATGCGCCAGATAGTTGCTCCCGGCAAAAGTCATTACAACCCAGGAAAGCGCCACGACATTGAGCAGGTATTCCGGTATCCAGTGCTGGCGGATGATAAAACCAAGTGACAGAGCTGCCAGCGCACCGGCAAGCGCGCCGACACCGATACTGGTGAGGAACAATACATAGGACTCGGTACCCGCAACGATGAATTGAAACACCAATACCGCCAACAGGGCGCCTACAGGATCAATCAGTATGCCTTCCCAACGTAGTAACTGAGCGACTTCAGGCGTTGCGCGCATGGTACGCAACAGCGGGTTGATTACCGTCGGTCCGGTGACAATCACCAACGCCGCGAACAACAATGCCATTTCAACGGAGAACCCCGCCACTACCCAGGTCCCTCCCGCAATCAGCACCCAATTGAGCAGTGCTCCCCAACTCACCAAATTACTGACTGCTGCGCCATGGCCGCGCAAATCGCTTAACCGAAGTGTTAACCCACCCTCAAATAAAACCAACGCAACGCCCAGCGACACCAGGGGAAAGAGTATGTCGCCAAACATTTCATCGGGACGTAACAGACCGGTGACAGGACCGGCTACAATACCGATCACCAGAAGAGCGAGAATGGAAGGCAGCTTGAGCCGCCAGGAAAGCCACTGCGCCGCGCACCCCAAAACAATGATTGCCGCGATAACATACAAAAGGGTGTCGTGCATCTGCTTCTATTTCCGAAAAATTAACCTATCAAGGTGCGTGACGCGTCCGCAAATGTCAACTCAGGCAATACTGTGCTGTGGGAACATGGCGCGATCTTCCGAAGTAACTACCTCATGAGTTACAAAATAGCACTACCAGAGATTGTTTTGCCGCCAACCTAGAAACGGCCGTTCAGTTGTAAACTCAAAATATCCACAGACGCTGCGAATTCGCCCAACAAGCGATCATTGGTCTCTCCCAGCCGATTAATATTTGTATCCTTCACAAATAAATGCGAGTAGCCAAAATCAATGCTGTAATCCTCGTTGAGTTGATACGATGCTCCGACTGACAACCAGGTGCGGTCGGTGTCAGGCAGTCTCGCCGAGCGCAGGCGATCATTTGGCGTTGGAGATTCGTCGTACGCAGTGCCGGTTCGTAATGTCCAGTGGTCGTCCAACTCAAACTGTACACCCAATGCGTAGCGCCAGACTGACTTGAAGCCTAGCTCCTCGATACCAGTCGGTGTCAGCGGATTGTCGAATTCAATTTGAATGGCCTGGATATCAGCCCAATCGGTCCAGACAACGTCGCTGGCGATACCCAGGCGCGGTGTCAGTTGATAGTAAATAGCGAATGCCGCAGAGTCTGGCAACGTAACGTTGGCCTTTATGTTTGAGTTGGTAAATATCGCTGCCAGCTCACTGCCCAGCGGATCGGGCAAAGCTTCCAAACCGCCGAGCGTAGATGGCAATGAAAATACTGCATCTCCTTTGAGGTGATGCTCGATTTCTGAGCGCCAGGTCAGGCTAACCCGCATATCACCGGGTGACCACAACAAACCGAGATTTGCCCCAAAACTGACATCGTTACCCGTGTTGCTAACAAAACCGTCGAAACCTCCCTGGCCAGGCAATGCGCCATTAGGACAGACGGCGAGAATCTCACTCGCACAGATCGTGGCGAAATCCAGAGCGTTGGTTAGTTTTACATCCATATAATCCACGCTCACCCCGGCAGCAATCGACCAATGCCGGTCAATTTTCCAGGCAACGCTGGGGTTCACATTGATGGTCTTCACTTCAGACTCCACTGCCTGATAGCGCCCTATCCAGTTGTCGTCATACTGCGTCACCAGCCCGAACGGCGCGTTAATCGCCAAGCCAAGGGAGAAGCGGTCGTTCAGTCGCTTGACCAGATACACGTTGGGGACAAGCGCATCCTTTGCACCGTGATCCTGATGCTCGCTATCTGGCAGCAATGCCAAATTCCCCAGTGGTGTCTCCAGCATTGAACCGCGATCACGGTATTTAAGAGCCGGCATGATGTAACTACCTGAGATTTGAAACTGATCATCAAGCCTTACTATACCGGCGGGGTTAAACCACGCGGCACTGGCGTCCTGCGCGATTGCGCCACCGCCAGCAAACGCCATGCCCTGCCCGCTTGCGCTGTTTTCGATAATCGCAAATGCCGAGGCAGTCGCCCTGCTCGCCACACAGATCGCTGTAAGACACAGCAGGTGTCCAAGCAAAAATCCAATCGTCCGCCGACGCTCAGGCAGTTCAAACATGATCATCCGATCCCCGAATCGCAACAGACTGCCTACATACTATCTATGCACCGTCTTTGCGACACTTCCCGAAATCAAGCTAGATACATCAACCAGTACCAGCGACAGGTTGACCCAACCCGCAGGACAGGCAAGATAGCGCGACTCCCACTGCGGAGAAAATTTCTCTTTGTAACTTCGCAACCCTTCGAAATTATAAAAGCTCTCCCCGTGACTGTAGATAAGATTACCCAGTTTGTGCCACAGCGGTGCGAACCGACGTTGTTCCAAACCCGACAACGGTGCCATGCCCAAATTGAAGCACTGGTAACCGTTGGTACTGCCCCAAAGCAATAATTCAGTGAACAGGTAATCCATCGTGCCTTTGGGCGCGTTCTGGTCGTAACGCATCAGGTCGATGGACAACTCCCCGCCAGAGGGTGCTGGCCACAGATTTGCGAAGGCGACGATTCGGTTATTCACTTTCACCACAGCACAGTCGAAATTAGCGATATAGGTCTCAGAAAACGCACCGAGTGAAAAACCTTTTTCAGCGGCCGACTTGTCAGCGAGCCACTGGTCAGAAACCGCGCGCAACTCTGCCGAAATTGAAGGCACAAGCGCACGTGGTATAACCTCGAAACCGGCTCCATTTTTACTGGCTCGATTGCGCGCCTGCCGCAGGTCGGCGCGTGCACTGCCCTCAAGTGAGAAGCCATTCAGAGATACTCTGGCGTCCTCTCCAATTTTTGCCAGGGTCAGACCCAGGTCAACATATACACCCAGGGATCTATCGGATACCTGGTAAAACGCCACGCGCCCATTGTAGCTCTCCACCAACTCGCGAAAGCGCCAGACCAATTCGTCATGGAGTTCCTGCGGCCCGACCGGATCCCCCATCGCTTACAATACGACCTGTAATCCCAGTTCAAGCACCCGCTCCTCGGGCAGCCGGAAATACGCGGTCGCCCGGGCCTCGTTGCGCGCCATCCACAGGTAGATTCGGTTAAGCACAAACTCCACGCCGCGCAAGCCGGGTCGCGGAATCAGTGTTTCGCTGCTGAGAATGTAAACAGCCTCTCCAGTGGCTATCGGTAAACCCACATGTTCGCCAAGTTTCAGTGCGAGCGGAATATTGGGCGGTTGTGAGAACCCGTACAGCACGCGCAGGCGCACCAGACCAAGCCCCAAATCGGTGCTTTCAAGCCGTTCTGCCGCTGGCACGTGCGGTGTATCGGCGATCGCTACATTCAGCAGTACAACCCGCTCATGCAGTACTTGGGTGCAGGCGAGGTGGTGCACCAATGCCGCCGGAATACTAGGCCCGTTGCGACCGGTGAGCACCACGGCAGTACCGGGCACCCGAATGGGAGGTTGAGCCTCGATCTGCTGTAAGAATGCCTTTTGTGCAATAGAACGACTCTGCAGTTCTTCGGACAACTTCCGCTCGCCTGAACGCCAACTCCACATCAGCAGGAAAATCACAGCCGCAATCACGCAAGCATACCAACCTCCCTCGGGAATCTTTACCAGATTGGCGCCGAGAAACGCGCCGTCTATGATCACAAACAGCATACCCATCCCGAACGCCAGCAGGGGGTGCCAGCCGAAACGCTTGGCCACTGCCACGGCCAGAATTGTGGTCACCACCATATCCATTGACACTGCCACCCCATAGGCCGATGCCAAAGCGTCCGAACTGCCAAAGCCCACGACCAGCGCTATAGAGGCAACCATGAGCAACCAGTTAACCAGCGGCAGATAGATTTGCCCTGCCTCCTCGGCCTGGGTGTAGATGACACGCATGCGCGGCAGCTGCCCCAATTGTATGGCCTGGCGGGTCAGGGAAAACGTCGCGCTGATTACGGCCTGCGAGGCAATCACCGTGGCAACGGTGGCCAGGACAACCAGCGGCAATGTCGCCCAGGTGGGTGCCAGATGGAAAAATGGCGCTTGAATTGCTTCCGGATGTTGCAGGAGCAAGCCACCCTGACCGAGATAATTCAGGCTCAGCGCAGGAAAAACCAGATAAAACCAAGCGCGACGAATCGGTGAAATACCAAAATGCCCCAGATCGGCGTACAACGCTTCGCCGCCAGTAACCACCAGAAATACCGCGCCGAGTGTCAGGAACGCGGACCAACCATTGCTGATGAAGAAATTCACTGCATAGAGCGGGTTGAGCGCCGCGAGTATCGTCGGCTCCATCACAATCCCGCGCACGCCCAGCATTGCCAGCACCACAAACCACACCAGCATTACCGGACCGAAGTAGCCGCCGATCCGGCCACTGCCATGACGCTGCACACTGAACAGCACAATCAGAATCGCGACGGTAATCGGCACTACGAATTGCGTCAGCCCAGGCGCCGCTACCTGCAGGCCCTCCACCGCGCTCAGTACTGAAATCGCTGGAGTAATGGTGCCATCGCCGTACAGTAAACATGCACCGAAAAGACCCAGCAGCATTAACCAGTACCGCGACTGGCGTGGATTACTTCGCCATGGATTGAGCAGTGCGACCAACGCGATGATACCGCCTTCGCCCTGATTGTCAGCGCGCAGGATAAACACCAGATACTTGATGGAAATCACCAGCACCAACGCCCATAGTATCAGTGACATCACACCCAAGAGGTCGGGTCGATCCAACGGCGTCGAACCGATACCGGAAAAACTCTCGCGCAATGCGTAAAGCGGACTGGTGCCAATATCACCGAACACAACACCCAGAGCAGCGACAACCACGGCGCGACTGGGTGAGATCGGTGTATCGCTCGCAGGTTCCTCATTGCTCGTCATCAGTGTGAATCTCCACTGGCTGAACTCGACATCTACTCTAGCAGTCACCCGGCTAACTGCGAAGTATAGTGATTGTGTGGTTGCCGGCTTGTATGTAACTCTGCGTGGGTATTGGATTGGCTTGCTCGCAACGTTAGTTGCATCGACATACTTCAGTTTTAGCAGACACAGTCAAAATATCACCAACCGCACCGCAGGAGAACGCTCATGCCGCACACAATGAAGGAGTTGGCCACCAAATTTCTGAAATCTGGCTACGAGGAACTCTCAGACCGTGAAAAGCGGGTGCTACAACGCCTGACCAAGCGCGCGGTCATCTCCGAGAATGTGAATGAAACGTTCCACGACAAGCTGACGTTTGGCCAGCGTCTGGCAGACCAGGTGGCAGCTTTTGGCGGATCCTGGGCATTCATTATGATTTTCGGCGCAACGCTAGCTGCGTGGGTATTGCTCAACACCTGGATGCTACCCAACCGGGATATCTTTGACCCCTACCCTTTCATATTCCTGAACCTGATACTGTCAATGCTGGCGGCAATCCAGGCACCCGTGATTATGATGTCGCAGAACAGGCAGACATCCAAAGACAGACTGGCGCAGGCCAACGACTATCAGGTAAATCTGAAAGCGGAACTGGAGATCATGAACCTGCATGAGAAGATCGATGGACTGCGCATGATGGAACTTGAAGCGCTGATCGTTGCGCAGAATAACGACATCCGGAATCTGTCTGTCGAAATGGCGAAAATAGTGGCTTGCATGTCCTTGGGTGACAGGCCCATGTAATTTCAAACCCGATCAGGTGCGCCATCACGCTAAAGTCCAGTCAGTCTGTTCTAGCGGTATACCCAGCTTTTAGCCGGTGCGGTACCTGGTTCGTACTCTATTACCTGGATGTCGAACCAGATTGGCAGCAGGTATTGCACATAAAATGCATGGGTCGTTGTGGGAGGAATGACCAGGTCGTCATACTCTTTGATCAGGAGCCTATCATCCTGTTGCTGCCACTGTTTGCACAGGGCCAGTTTTTCGTCTACCTCGGAGCGAGTGTTGTACAAAAAACCCAGATGATCATAACCCGGCGAGTGCAGGTGTGTTTCCTGTTCCATCAGCAACAGGAACTGACTGGTATCCTCGTCCGAACGCAACAATAATCCACTGGTATCGAACAAAGGAACGTCGATCGCATCGAAACCAAACACGTCGCCGTAAAAAGTACAAATCGCATCACGATCACGCGCCAGTGTTCCCGGCGGCACTGTCAGTTCCATATGGTTAAAACGTAAAGCGGGCATATCGGCCTTTCCTGTATTGAATTCAGTGAGAGCCGTAGATTACTTTCCTGTACTCGGCGGTGTCTACCATTAATGAGAAGCGTAAGGCACTCACAGGTACCACCGAATCACTGCGGTAGGGATATTTCAATCACCGGTAGTGAATCGGGCATACCGCCCAGCGACACGGCACAGCGTGAAAATCCGCTGAAATGTGCTACCAGCATCGAAAGATGCACCAGTTCCGCCGAAGTGAAAGACGCCAGCAACTCAGCTTTGAGTTCCTCACTGAGCCCGTTGGGATCATGCAGAAATTGATCAGTGAAAGCGATGATCAATTTTTCGCGTATGCTGAGACTGCTGGATCTGAAGCCATCGTCAATCATCGCCACCCTGTCTTCGCTGAGTCCATCGGCTTTGGCGATGTCGTAACGCACACTTTTGCAGAACACGCAATTAACCGTGCGCGCATTGCGCAGTCGTGCAACTTCTATTTCTGCGGGCTTAAGCGGTCCGCTCTCCCAGATAGCCCGGTTGAGGGCCATGTAATGGTCAAGCGTTTCAGGCACCAGCCCCAGAGCGGAGTCTCGGATCATGTTGCCGGAAGGTGCAGAGGTATTGCGCGCACGAGCTTTGCTTGCCATAGTCAATCTCCTATTGGGCTGCGCATCGCACTCGGCACCGGCAATTGCCACAACAGACTGAGTCGTGTCATCCCATCAAGGATACCCAGCGCCTCAACCAGCATTACCAAACCTGCATCGCCATGATGCGCCTTGACGGCATCGGCCAATTGATCGGTAATAGACTGTGTATCCATGGCGTAGACTTCTGTAAAGGCCAGACACGCTCGCTCAGCAGCAGAAAACTGCTCATCATCAGGCCAATGCTGCAAAGCATCGCGCTTTGGTGCCGGTACAGCATGGTCGCGACGCTGCCACTCAACATCGCATCGGTGCAACTGCGCCAGTCGCAGACGGCACAGCTCCAGCGTTGACGCAGGAATATGCGGCTGTGTCCACAGGGATTGATAAAGTTGTTCGAAACGGGTGGCAATCTCTGGCAGCGCACGCATTGTCGCGTCACGGTCGCTGCCACTGCTCACCCAGGAGTTACACACGCTAACCCTTGGATATTTTCAGTACCTGGCCAACCCGTAATGAATCGCCCGTCTTGCCATTCACCCGGCGCAATTGCTGCACGCTGGTACCGTATCGGTTAGCAATACGCCACAGGGTATCCCCGCGGTTCACGCGATGTGTTATCTCGTTCGCGGCCATGACATCCTGGCGACTACCAGTACTGGCGACTGAATGCGCTGAGGGTATGCGCAGTTTCTGGCCAACATTGATCAGATTGCCACGCACATTGTTAAACGAACGCAGCTGCGCTACGCGAACCCCGTTCCTCGCTGCAATCTGTGAAAGGGTATCGCCCTTGCGAACCACATAGCGTTTATAGGACCCTGAATGCGGCGCGCTCATTTCGTCGGCATCCGAGACCTGCAGTACAGCATTTTGCAGACCTGATGTGGTTTTGCCGCCGGCGAGCGTCGCTACGCGTGTTTCGTAATCGCGGGCGTACACTGCCACATGATAGTGCGGCGGATAGTGTTCACGTGTCACGTCCAATACATTCTCGCGCTCCAGTGACAGCAATGTTTTTTCCAGCCACGAACGACACTGCGGTTTCGAGGGAATTCGCAGATCGACAGCCATGCCGGTGGGGTGTACTGAGTGCGCGACCGAATTCGCAGGCTGACGATCTCTGGGACGCAACAAGCTGGTGACGGTGAGTTTCTCACCGCAAACGTTGTAATACTGCGCACTCAGGCGAGACAAAAATAATTTGGTGCCGGGCACCGCGTAAGGGTAGGAGACGTCATGCAATTCAATGTAGCGATCGGGCGTCACCCGGATCAACTGGTTCGTACTCATGTGTGACTTGAGCGAACTTGCTGTTTTAACGAAGGCAAATCCATAGCTGACTGCGGCGCGGTACTGCTTTTCGATGGAAGTGCGAGAACCCTTGAGCGTTTGCGCCTGCACCACGCTCCCACATAAGGCAAGCACCAGAATCATCTGGATTTTTAGTAAGCGTTTCAAGTCGTGGCCCCCTTTCGTAACAACCTGGCGATTTATTTTTCAGGCGTTTACGACGCGCTTGAGTTGTACTTTCGCATAATATTCTCGTGATTTATCACGAATGTCCAGTACCTTGTTGAATTTATTAACAATAACCTTGTTAGCACCTCTCACATTGGCCGTCCGCGAAGAACCCGTCAGCGGCACCAGCGCATCGCTGATTGAAATGCGGCTACCGCTGATGCTAGCTTCTGCACACAACGTATAGGGAGCGTGTGTCATTAACCGGCGACACTGTTCACTCAGGGAGAAAATACGATGACCTCTTATAAAGCGCTTTACATTCAACAGTCCGACGACGGCAGCTTCCAGCGCACCATAGCGCAGCGCGATACCAATGACCTGCCCGCCAACGACGTATTGATCCGGGTACAGTACTCTTCACTGAACTTCAAGGACGCGATGTCGGCGCACGGTAATAAAGGCGTTACCCGCGAATTTCCACACCAGGCTGGTATTGACGCGGCCGGCGTTGTCGAGCACAGCAGCAGTGCAGATTTTAAGGCTGGCGACAAAGTCATCGTGACGGGCTACGACCTGGGTATGAATACTGCCGGTGGTTTGGCGCAGTACATCCGAGTGCCGGCGACCTGGTTGATTCCCTGTCCCAGGGGCTTGAATCCCAAGCGCAGCATGCTGTTCGGCACTGCCGGGCTCACCGCGCAGCTGTGCATAAACAAGCTCAGGCAAATGGGGCTGACGCCGGAGAAAGGGCAGGTACTGGTAACGGGCGCCACCGGTGGTGTTGGCAGTATTGCGGTCGCCCTGCTGGCCAATGCGGGATACAAAGTAGTCGCCAGTTCCGGCAAGGCCAGCCAGACCGACATGCTCAAATCCATTGGTGCCGTCGAAGTAGTCGACCGTGCGGAGTTTAGTGAAGCTAACTCCCGGCCTTTGCTCAAGGAGCGTTTTGCCGCTGCCGTGGATGTGGTCGGTGGCACTACGCTGGGCAACGTCATCAAATCGATCAAGGCAGGAGGCAGCGTGGCCTGTTGCGGCCTGGTGCAATCAGCCGTATTTGAAGCAACGGTGCTACCGTTCATTCTGCGCGGAGTTAACCTGCTCGGTGTGGATTCGGTAGACATTCCACTGACGGACAAACAGGCTGTCTGGAAACAACTGGCGCGGCATGCCAATCTGTCGACGATTGCAGCGATTAATAAAGAAATTACGCTGAAGCAGGTGCCTCAGGCTCTGGAACAACTGTTTAACGGAAGCATGATCGGCCACACCCGTGTCAAAATAGGTCGCTGACCTTGTCTGCCTCGCGGCGCCGCTGCCCTCAAAGCAATCTTATCTCTTCAACACGCACCGCTTTGGCACGCCGTGATTTCCATTCGGCCCAGGCAACCAGGCTACCCACAAGAAAACCTTTTACCGCGCCTTCAGACGCGCCACCTGAGGTCATAAACACAGTAGCGAAGAGATAACCCCCCAACGTACATAACACTAAAATTCGAAGATAACCCAATCTATTGCCCCTCCCCACTCCCAGGATATGCATTCCCGTTAAAGTGATTTACAGCGCGGCAGATGTCGCCGCGTTCAGCTTTATTTAGGCTTCCAAGGTGCGGGGGGTCAATCGAATACTGTTGAAAAGTAGAGAAACTCTGCGATGCATTGCTCAGACATCCCAATTTTCGAAATCGTAGCCTTCAAACTCGGATTTATCGTCAGCGCGTCGGCCAATCCTCATTCTGCGCTCATCGTGTCCGATTGTGGGGTACAACTTGGTGTGCATGCTGAACACTGCGCGACGATTGCCAGACCAGCTGCGTCGATCTATATGGCGTATATAGGTGCAGGCACAGTTTCGAGAAGTACAGTCAGCCAGTGGGGTGTGAGGGACTTCACTCAGAAGAAATCGCTTGCCGGCCAACGCAGCCGCTGCAGGGCACGCACTCTCATGACACGCGATCTCAGCGGCTCTATAAGGGTTGAACTTTGTGGAGGTATCCTGTTTTTTCTGGATTTGTACACGCGCTGCGGACTGTCTCGCTGCGCTGGTTTTGTTTTTCCTGGGCTTACTTCGCAAAAACGACAATAAGCCCGATAGTGTAGAGGAACCGTTAGAAGTCCGTTTCATAGCAATTTACCTGCCTTGCCGCCTGCCTTGGCAGCATTAAGAGTATCTATTCGACGTCACAATAAATTAGCGGCGCTAGCTTCATGTATAGGTCACCTCACAGCGTTGCGCAAGTTATGCCACCAAAGTTTCGTATCACATGTTCACATGAGCGGAGACTGTACCGGAACGTAGACAGCGATATAATGCGGTCCTTACAGTTTTGGTGACTTCTGCCAGAACAAATAATCTACCCAAAAAAAGAGGACAATTTTCCATGCCCTACTCGGATTCTTTGGGCCTGGTGTATGTCGCCATTCCCAAGACGGGCACTACCAGCATCACGCATGCTCTACACCGCATTTGTCCGCCAGAAAATCCACTGCGGCTAGTTAAGGAGGACATCGATGCGCAATTTCGCGACAAATATAACCTGAATGAAATAGGTGATAGTAAGCCCGGCAAGGCGAAACACCTGTCTGCAATACAGATCAAGTACATTCTCGGCGAGACTGAATTTGCACGTTGCACAAAATTTTCCGTGGTGCGCAATCCCTGGGCAAGAATGGTTTCGCGCTATTTTTTTACTCATGTCGAATCGGAGCCAAGTCAATCTGAAAAGCTGCGCCGCGGCACAACGCGAAGATTTCACGACAAGGATTTCGATATTTGGATCAAGAATATCTGGAAGCGACACAAGCTCGGACGTCGAAAGAACAGCCAACTGGCCAAACTTGTCGATCTGGACGGCCGATTACTGGTAGACCATGTCGGCCAACTTGAGGACGTACAATCCACACTCGACTGGGTAGCAGAGCAGTTGGGTATTGAGCCAATCAAAATGCCCCACCTCAACGGAACTCGCAAAGGTCACTATGCTCAGTTCTACAACACATCGACAAAAGACATGGTGGCGGAGATCTGCCGGCAAGATATCGAGTATTTCAATTACCGCTTCGAGGAATAGCTGCACGGAAGCGCTTTTTCCAATCTCTTGCCCCTGCCAGTTATGAAGAGCGAATCGACATTAGTCATCGTCAAGATCGTCGTCCACATCATCCCTGCCACCGGGTCTTTCACCACTTCCCTTGTAAGCGACTACCAGGTGTGTCGGGCACTGGGAAGCGGCTGGATCGCCGGTTTTCACCGCATGTCGCGCCGCTGCGAGGAACTCAGTGAATCGTTGGGCCTGACGCGAAAAGCGGGTTGACCTCACCAGCAACTGAGCAAAACTGCGCAAACTGGCGAGAAAATAGCGCAGCACCACCAGGTAGGTTAGCCAGAGACTCCAGTTGCCCTGCTGCTCGCGTAATATCCATATGCCCAGCGCAACAACGAGCACCAGAATCCCCACAGTGTTGGCGGAATTAATCAGAAAATCGCCAAGGGCTTTGGCCCGCAGCCGTCGAAAGTACTGCCGGTAGCGGGAATCGGGCTGACCCAGCGTCTCTTCCCAGTTCACACTGACGGAGCCGAGCGCAGTATCCTTATGCCAGCTCTCCTCCAGCATTTCACGCTGCCGCAGGAATACCGGTGCTGAGCCGGTTTCACGGATAGTGATGGTATCGGCCACCTTGCGACCCACAGAGTAAAGGCCCAGTACTGGAATACCGACAGCAAAAAGAATCGCGATCGAAAATTGCGGGTTGGTATACACCAGCGCGATTGCGCACAACAGCAGCCGCGCCGCAGGGATCAGAGCCAGCAATAACACTCGGGCCATACGGCTGCGGTGATGGGCATCAACAGAAAGTATCTGGCGCAGGTGGCGGATCGATATGTGGTTATCTTCACGCTGGCTAAACCACTGCGGTAACGCACTACACAGCACAACCGCCTCCTGCGTACCGAGATACTGGTAACGGCGACACAGTCGGAGAATACCAACACTTGCTCGATACTCCAGCAGCGAATACCCCACCAACAGGAGCAAAGTGACAATGGCTACCAGGACAAAAAGTAACGGCGACCCCCGCGCCACGAGACCCAGCAAATGCTCGTTGTGTTCCAACGCTCGCAGATAGGCATACAGCACAGCCAAGGCAAAAGCCTGGCACAGAAGACTGGCACCGGCAGTTAGCAGAACCTTCACGACATCGGCTGCAAACACCTCTAGCAGATCAAGCAGTAGTCGATAGACCTGAAGTACATAAGCTTTCGCTGTGCGACAAACCTTGCCGATCGGATGGTGTAGGGCTGTTCCTGAAAGTTTAGCTTTCACTGCGGTCAGCCATCGCCGGCATCGGAAACACCAGGCGCCGACACCGGAAATACGTCGGCACAGCAGGCTGCGACAGCCCGATCGGCGTCCAGCACGGGTCGGCATACGGTGAGCGCCGGGAGACTGTCAGACGCGGTGACGACCAGCGCCTGGCCCGAGTGCCAACGCTGGGAAAAAGCTTTATCTGCATGCACCATATTCGATGTTTTGTGGTCCGGACCAATCCCACAACGCTCGCCCGCTTTTCGCTGCCAGCAACTGGCACATTCTGCCGAAGTCCATGTTGTACCTGCCGGTACTCCTGAGACCGACATCAGTTCGGCAGGCGTACACAGGCGCGCTCCGTCGGCAGTGCACTGCGCCTGCGCATCGGTGAGACGCAGCGTCTTACCCGCTGCCGGCTTTCTACAAAACTGAAATTCACCCGATGCATCAAGGAAGGATGTTATCGGCCAGTTCAGCTGCGCACAGGAGACGCTGCTCAGCTGCTCCGGCCTCGCATCATCATTCATCAAACGGTCCGTGTAGTACATCAGTGAACTAGTAGTATAGGTCGAGATGTCCAGCAGCCGCAGCGTGCGGTTATCAATGTCGCTGAGTATGAGTTGCGGCGGCTGACTATCGGGGCGCTGCACGAAATAGTGTGGCCGGCTGAACTCAATTGCCTCACCGGTAGCGTCTATCCAACCTGACTCTCGGCCAATTTTTCCCGCTACGTTGACGCAACTCTGCTTGCCCTGAGCATCTATGCTCAAGCGCCATACCACCGCATCATACGACTTGGGGTTCGATGCAAGTACCAGCAAGCTACCTTCGTTGAGCGGATCATCCAACGCAGCGCGCAGGTTCGGGTTTAATTCATGCACACCAGGACAGGCTGCAGTGCGGATATCGTAGTTCGCCAGCAATTTCCCCTGAGTGGTGATTCGCCGGATCTCATTTTTATGCATGGTAACCAGAAGGTCACCATTGCGGCCCCAGTTCAGCCCGTAGGGTTTCGCCTTCTTATCACTGAACAGGGTTACTGCATTCGACGGTCGGCTGAGGTCTACACGTGCCACCAGATGATCGTACGAGGAAGCCACGAACGCGGTTTGAGCGTCCGTACTCACCAAACACATGCGCCCATCCATCAGCTTCCCACCAGCAGTGTGGATGGGGAACCGCTCAATACGTGCGCTGCTCAATCCAAGCCTCCCCTTTGTTTCCAGCAGATTGGAAACGGTGTCCTCGAAGTGCAATAGCCAATGATCGCTTTTGTTTGATGAGAGCAATGCAAAACGGCAGTTCGGGCAGGTGGCCACGCCCACCGGACGGACCATGGGAGTAACCAGACGTTCTTTGGCAATCCCTGTTTGGAGATCGACCAGGAGCAGGCCAGGAATACTGGTGTCTGCAACCAGCGCATAGCGTTCAGACACGGGCCACAGGCCGACTGGCCCTTGGCCCTTGGCCACTGCAGGAAGCGAACACCACAACAACACCACAACAACCCAGAGGATGAGGAATGTCCTGCGAGACGGGAAAGCGAACGCGGCACCTACCATAAAGCAATAACGTGCAAGCGAGGATGATTTCGCACATGGGCTGCACGAGCCAGCGAATTTTGCACACGACAGATCACGTGAACAACAGACTAGCAAACGAACTGTATGCTTAAAATCGGGCACATACCGAAACGACCTCAGGATTGACATTGTTACGCGGCTGAATGATGCTACGGCGAATCCGCAACCCTATTATTTAATTCGCGAATACCCGAGGGCCATAGCATGTTACAGGAATTTAAGAAGTTTGCGATGCGCGGCAATGTAGTGGACATGGCCGTGGGTATCATCATTGGCGGTGCTTTTGGCACAATTGTTAAAAGTCTCGTCGCTGATGTCATCATGCCTCCTATCGGCCTGATGCTGGGTGGTGTTGATTTTTCTGACCTGTTCGTGACACTGAAAGACGGTGCGGCGGCTGGCCCCTACACCAACCTGGCAGCGGCACTGGATGCTGGTGCGGTGACTATCAACTACGGCCTGTTTCTTAACTCGGTGATCAGTTTTCTTATCGTTGCATTCGCCGTTTTCCTGCTGATCAAGAGCATAAACAAGTTGCAGACTGCCGAGCCCGAGCCAGATCCAACCACCAAGGACTGTCCCTATTGCATCAGCAGCATCAACATCAACGCGACCAAATGCCCGAATTGTACATCGACGCTCTAAACGTCTAGATGCCGTAAAACGCTCGAATAGTCGCCCAGGCTTCTTCTGCTGTTTCTGCCAGTTGCAATAGTTGCAAGTCCGCTGGGCAGATTACACCTTCTTCTACCATGGCCTCGAAATTTATGATGCGCTGCCAGTAGCGCTTGCCTATTAGTATGACCGGCAACGGCGCAATTTTTCTGGTCTGGATAAGGGTCAGAGCATCAAACAATTCATCGAGCGTACCAAAGCCGCCGGGGAAGGCGACCAGAGCCTTGGCGCGTTTCATGAAATGCATCTTGCGCAGTGCAAAATAGTGGAACTGGAAGCACAGCTCAGGTGTGATATAGGCGTTGGGAAGCTGCTCGAACGGCAACTGTATATTTAGCCCAATGCTTTTACCGCCAGCCTCCGATGCGCCGCGGTTGGCCGCCTCCATGATGCCCGGACCACCGCCAGTCATGACAACCATGTCGCAGAGCAACGTATCGCGGGTAATGATCTCTCCCAGCTTGCGCGCCTCCTCGTGATAGAGGCTGTTGGCGTGAATGTGCTGTGCTGACACCAGAGCGCGTTGCGCATCCGCGTTGTCAGGCTTCGCTGAAGCCTCCTGCTCGGCATGGGCCAGCGCAGTCGCTGCAGTATTCGCATCGGGGATTCGCGCACTGCCAAACACCACCACGGTCGAGTTTATACCCTGATCCTGCTGTATTAATTCCGGCTTCAGGTACTCCAGCTGCAATCGCGTCGATCGCAGTTCCTCTCGCAACAGAAAGTCATTGTCGGCAAACGCCAGACGATATGCTTCAGATTGAAGCTCATCGTCCATGTCATCGCCATTCATCGTGGTATCCGACTAGAACTGCACCCGTTTGGTAAACCCACCGTCGACGACCAGATTGGCACCGGTAATGAAACCGGCAGCGGGGCTGGCCAGAAACACGACGGCATTAGCAACCTCTTCGGCAGTGCCCAAGCGACCAGTGGGAGCGCTGGCGACCGTGCTGTTGAATATATCCGGGGCGTGGGTCTTGATCATGTCCCAACTGCCGCCGTCAACAAACGTGGGGCCGGGCGATACAGTGTTCACTCTTATACCGTCGGCTGACAACGATTGGCTCAACTGCGAGCCGTAGGTTATCAGTGCAGCCTTTAACGCGTTATAGGGCTGAGGCATGATGAAGGTCTCCACTGCCGCAGTGGAACTCATCATGATGATCGCTGCCGCGCCGGACTTCTTCAGAAACGGCATTGCCGCCTCGATACCGCGTGTTGTTCCCAGAATATCCGTCTCCAGATTCGCGCGCCAACCGCTCTCATCCATGACGCCGCCGCCGGCGCTGGCCATGCCGATGAAGATATCGATACCGCCGAGTTCATTCCCTGCCGCCTCTACCCACGCTCTATAGGCATCACCATCAGTAACATCCAGGGCACTCCCGGTAGCCTTCACACCTTTGGCCGAGAGAGATGCCACCGCCTCGTCGACGTTTTCCTGGTTGCGCGCACAGATTGCGACATTGGCGCCTTCGGCCGCCAAAATTTCCGCCGTCGCCCTGCCGATACCTCTGGCACCGCCCACAATGATCGCGTTCTTGCCTTTCAGATTAAGATCCATGTTTTCCTCTCGCTTGTGGTATTTACGCCGTTTGGCTGGGAGCACCGATACTAACCGAATGACGATAAAAAACAATCAGGATGGATTGTATTATTTCTGTGCATGCCTGAACACTGCGTTATATGCTTGCGATAACGCGCTAACTTGCTGTCTACCGGGAAGTTGCGCCGTTAATTCGCCCCGCGCGAACCGCGAAAAAAACAAACACAACAGGATGAGCACATTATGAGTATCCCAAGAATGCTTTATCTGCTTTTGACGATAGCCGGACTAGTGATGACATGGAAATATAACCTGCAGTTCATCGAGGAGTCCGGCGGCAGCTTCGACGTCGGTGAATTTATGGCAGCCAGCTCGGCGAATGCGGCATCACAGTCCCTGACCTGGGATCTGACCATCGCCTGTCTGGCGGGACTACTGTGGATATTCTATGAATCCAAACGATTGGGCCTGAGGTTCTTCTGGGTCTACATCATCCTTACGTTTGGTATCGCCTACGCGTTTGCGTTTCCGCTATTTCTGTTTATCCGTCAGGGCAGGCTGGAATCGTTGGAGAAGCAGCAAAACGCTTAAAAACGCCGGGGTTAACCTGGTTGCACCCAACCGGAATGACAGGATTTTTCAACAACGATCGAGTAAAACAGGCGCAAAGAAATTTGCTTGGGCAGGTTGAGAGTCAATCAGGCGATGGTGAACTGCTAGTGTATTTTTCGACCGCGCTGGGCAATCGATGGCGGAGCGGACGGGACTCGAACCCGCGACCCCCGGCGTGACAGGCCGGTATTCTAACCAACTGAACTACCGCTCCACGGCAGACTAACTCTCGATATGGTGGGTGGTGACGGGATCGAACCGCCGACCCTCTGCTTGTAAGGCAGATGCTCTCCCAGCTGTATTGAGTCAACTACCCCAAGCTAACCACCCCAAAACCGAGAACGCGCATTATAGAGATTCTACTTAGTTGGTCAATCCCTCCTCCGCTAATTTGCAAAAAAACGGAGATATTAAAAGCCTTTGATTTTAGTAGTAAAATCGTCGCTCAATCCGCGTGGAGAAGTGCCTGTTTTTTCAGCAGTATGCGCGATCCATTAGACCCCTGAACACTGAGCAGACCGCCATGGATATCTACAAAGAGTTTCACTTTGAAGCCGCACATCGGCTGCCCCATGTTCCCGAAGGGCACAAATGCGCCAGGTTGCACGGTCACTCTTTTAATGTTCGCCTGACAGTCACGGGCGATGCACCTGAACCTTCCGGATGGGTGATGGACTTCGCTGAATTGAAGTCATGCTTTCAACCGCTATACGACCAACTTGATCATCACTACCTGAACGATGTCGAGGGGCTGGAAAATCCAACCAGTGAAAACATCGCGCGATGGATCTGGCAGCGACTCAAACCACAGCTGCCATTACTGAGCTGTGTTGAAATTCGGGAAACCTGCACCAGCGGATGCATTTACCGGGGCGAATGATAGTGCGGAGTAATGGTAAAGGCGCACCGTTGTCATAAAGCGGTAACACAGATAAAAACACTTGACGATAGCGCAAAGACTACGCTTCCAGTACTTTGCTGAACTCCAGTAAAATGATTGCTACTGTTGACCCGACAAATTGTTCCCTGTCAATTTCCAAAAGTTACCTCCGGTAGCAAAGTCAGAAATGTTATGCACACGCCACGGTGTATATGACGTTTTCGCACAGTTAGCTTTTCCTTTGCAATCAAAAACTGAAGTTAGTTACGTAACTCATTGTTATTTATGTATATTGTCTTATTGTTTACTTTTTAACCAATCTGTCACAATAGCCAAGCCAACCGCTCTGGAGGCCTGGCTGAACAATTTACACACTGATTTATCCACAGATTCTGTGGAAAAAAGATGATCGTCAGGAGTGTTACGTATTCTCTCGATTGGCACTGCCGCGGGCCTGCACCAGTGATTTCGATAAGCTGCACCCAGCGCTAGTCGTGCACCCCCAACTCGCGGTGAAACACATGGTACAAATAGTCCCGGAGTGCGCGTCGGGTTTTCAATTCGATCCCCATTTTAGGAAACATCACCAGCGATACTGCAAGACGCAGGACCAGGTCTGTGACCACGGCTTCATTCACCGCGGCGCTGATTTCACCCGCCTGCTGTGCCATCCTCACATGCGGTGGCCAGAAAGCGGCGCTGCGCTGGTAGAAGCGCGCATCCAGAAACATCACCGCCATGGTCTCGGGCTCAATCTCAGCCAGCGCGGCAAAGATACCCTCGCGCATATCGCGGCGACCGGCCAGCACTGACTCGGTAAGCTTGTCTACCAGGGTTTTCTCTTTCAGCAACTGCGCTTCCGTACGATTGAGAAACATCTCCTGACGGCGCCGGAAAATACCCTCTACCAGCGCCTCTTTATCATTGAAATGCCGATAGATGGAGCCTCTGGAGAGTCTGCCGACCCGCGCCACTTCACCCATCGAGGTGCGACGGATGCCAAAGCGCTGCACACACTGTTCTCCGGCATCAAGTATTCTGGTCACCATGGGATCACTGTAGTTCAGCGCATTGAACTGCTTGTCGGGCATGCAGGGCACCATCGCCTTGACCGGAATGACGCAATAAACAATAATCACTTTTTGTTCATTTGTCTATTTAACAGGCAAAGCTGCGCGCGATTGCCGCTGCAGTTCAACACCAACCACGAATACAGGTTGCAGCACCATGACTACATCCACGACCTCATATGACTACATCATCGTGGGAGCAGGCTCTGCCGGCTGCGCACTCGCCTACCGCCTGTCGCGGGAGGCAAGTCGCAAAGTACTGCTGCTGGAAGCAGGAGGCAAAGACAGCTCTCCGCTCATCCACATACCACTGGGCTTTGCCTTCCTGATGAAAAATCCCAAGGTGGGCTGGTGCTACGAGACGGAGCCGGAACCCAACATGCACCACCGGCGTATCGCGTGGCCGCGCGGCAAAGTACTCGGCGGAACCAGTTGTATCAATGGCATGGTGTACATTCGAGGACAGCGCGAGGACTACGACCACTGGAGCAAACTTGGCAACACCGGGTGGTCATACGAGGAAGTACTGCCGTACTTCAAACGCTCCGAACACAAGGCCGAAGGTGCCAATGAGTTTCACGGCAGCGGTGGGCCCCTCTGGGTAGAGGGTGTGGCCGACGAGCAGAAACTGGAACTGGCCGATATGTTTATCGAAGCGGCGATACAGCGCGGGCTGCCTTACAACGAGGATTTCAACGGACCCAGCCAGGAGGGAGCCGGTTACTATCACGCCAATATCCGCAAAGGTCGGCGCCAAAGTACTGCGCGAACCTTTCTCCGCGACTGCAAAACCCGTCCCAACCTGACGATCATCACCGGCGCACTGTGCCAACGTATTCTGCTTGAAGACGGTGCGGCCGTCGGCGTCGAATACCGCGTGTCCTCCAGGAAGGAGACGCGTCTGGAACGCGCTTACACCAGCGGCGAAGTCATTCTCTGCGGTGGCGTCATCAATTCCCCACAGTTGCTTGAGCTGTCGGGGATCGGAGACCAACAACATCTGCAATCTCTTGGTCTGGAGGTCAATCACCACCTGCCCGGCGTGGGCGAAAACCTGCAGGATCATCTGACTATCAACGTGCAGCAGGGCCTGCACAATGTAGCAACCTTCTACGAAGAGAGTCGCCCGCTGGCAATGCTCGGCAATTTGTTCAAATATTTCTTTAAGGGCACCGGCCTGCTGGCTCACCCGGCGGCCCAGGTAGGCGTATTCTTCCGCACGGGTGACAAAGTGAAACGCCCGGATGCCCAAATCCACTTCGCCCCTGCGGCCAGTGAACCCGACAATAAAGGCAACCTGAAACCCACACCCGGCACCACGGCCACGGTGTGCTACCTGCGTCCCGAGAGCCGTGGCAGTGTGCATATTCGCAGCGTAGATCCCACCGTCGCTCCTTCCATTCGCGCCAATTACCTGAACACGGAGAATGACCGCAATGCGATTGTCGCAGCGTTCCGTCGGGTACGAGAGATTTTCACCGCGCCGGCACTGGCCAAGTACCTTGGCCGCGAATTCAGGCCGGGGCCACTGGCGCAAACTGACGAACAGATTCTGGATTACGTGCGCGCCGAGGCCGAGTCGGTTTATCACCCGGTGGGCACATGCAAAATGGGCTCAGATGACATGGCGGTGGTAGACGAACGGCTGCGAGTGCACGGTGTGCAGCGACTGCGCGTAGCGGACGCCTCCATCATGCCGCAGCTGATTTCCGGAAATACCAATGCAACCGCCATAATGATCGCCGAAAAGTGCGCCGACATGGTGTTGCAGGACGCCGGCGTGAAAGTCACGCTGCCGCAGGGTCTGCGCGAAGAAGCCACGCGCAAGGTACGTAAAGCCCGCACAACTGCTGACGCGCAGTAACAGACTCAAGAGGAATACGTATGAACGCATCTGTAAAGGAAAGCTCCGCCGCAGCCGAGTTGCAGGCAATACTCGACAACCAGCGCCGCGCGTTTCGCGCCGAAGGCCCAGTGGCACTCGCAACCCGCATCGACCGCATCGACCGCTGTATTGCCCTGTTAGTGGATAACAAGGAGGCCATCTGCGAGGCAGTCAACAAAGACTTCGGTTGCCGCTCCACCTACGTCACGCTTATGACCGACGTAATGAATTCCATTGGCAGTCTCAAATTCGTCAAGAAGCACTTGAAAAAGTGGATGAAACCGGAGAAACGCAGCGCCTTCATGCCGATGAACTTCCTTGGTGCCAAGGCCCACGTTTACTACCAGCCCAAGGGCGTGGTGGGCATCATGACGCCGTGGAACGTGCCTGTGAATATGATCTTCAGTCCGTTGGCAGATGTGTTGGGAGCTGGCAACCGCGCGATGATCAAACCATCGGAATACACTCCGCACACAGCGCAGATCATGCACGAGCTGTTTGCACAGTACTTCGAAGAATCGGAAATTACCGTGATCACCGGCGGGCCGGAAATCGGCGCTGCGTTTTCCGCATTACCGCTGGACCACCTGATATTTACCGGTGCGACCAGCATTGGTCGACTGGTGATGCGCGCAGCGTCGGAGAACATGGTACCCGTCACGCTGGAGCTTGGCGGCAAGTCTCCGGTCATCGTCGGCGAGCACTGCGATATTCATCTGGCGGCGGAACGTATCATCACCGGCAAAGCTATGAACGGCGGACAATTGTGCGTGAGCCCCGATTACTGCTTCGTTCCCCAAAGCAAACTTGAGGCCTTTATCAACCGCTGCAAGGCTGTCATGGCTGAGCAATTCCCAACGGTGCAGGGCAATCCGGATTTTGTTGCCTGCATCAACGAACGACACTTTAATCGCGTCAAGGGCTATATCGATGAGGCCGCCAAGGCAGGCGCGCGAGTTATTCCTCTGTGCCCTCAGGGCGAGGCATTTTCCAGCAGCAAAGACCACAAGATCGCGCTGCACCTGGTAGTCAATCCCAACGACGAACTCGCTTGCATGCAGGATGAAATCTTCGGCGCAATGCTGAACATCAAGACCTACGACAACCTGCAGGATGTGATTGACTTCATCAACGCTCGAGAACGTCCACTGGCGCTGTACTACTTTGGCAAAGACAAGGCGGAGCAGGAGCGAGTGATCAACGAAACACAGTCAGGCGGCGTGGCGATCAATGCCATCGCGCTGCACGTGGCCTGTGATGATCTACCCTTTGGCGGCACCGGTCACAGTGGCATGGGCAGCTACAGAGGTCGCGATGGCTTCCGTACCTTCAGCCACGGCCGCGGCGTGTACCGCGAAGGCTTCGTGGACATGGCGAAACTCGCCGGAACTTTACCACCCTACGGACAGAAGTTGGCCAATATGCTGGAGTCTCAGATCAAAAAATAACCAGTCGCTCTCATTAGTGCAGTGTTGGCGACCTTTCAGCGACCACGATGGACTGCAATCGTTTGCCCAACATGATAACGAAACCCTGACGGCGCTCGACGCCATCAAAGGTGTAATCAAACCGGTACTGCCGCCAAATGCGCCAGCGCCCTGAGTGGTCCCGGCTCATCGATATGCGCTGCATGTGCACGGATTGGTCGAGCAACTGGAAATCATCCTGTGAGCTGGCACGACCCACAGCTTGCACGGCAAGCTCCCGCACTCTCACAGCCGACAAAAAATGCAGGCAAAGCACAATCAGTCCCAGCAGTATCAGCACATCACCCAGCGAAAAATACACGGTAGTCTAGCTCTCTCTGCCTGCCCTTTGCAGCGCCAGCTTACGTTGTTCCTGCGCTTCGAGAAAGCGTCGCACAATACCATTGAACTGTTGCGGCTTTTCGGCGTGCAACCAGTGCCCGCAATCGGGCATCACTTTGATGGCGGCATTGGGAAAGCGCGCCTGCACCGCGGGCCAATGTTGCTCCTGGATATAATCAGACGTGCCACCCTTGATAAACAACACCGGGCCGGCGTAAGCGTGCTCTGCCTCAGGTGCAGCCAACAGAGCAGCATAACCCGATTCAAGACCGGACAGATCAAAACGCCATCGGTAAACACCGTTGTCATCGCGCTGCAAACTGCTTAACAGAAACTGCGCTACGCCTGGTTCGCGCAAATGCCTGGCCAGCAGCGCAGCGGCTTCATCGCGACTTCTGCACTGCTGCGCGGCCACCGCCGCAAGCGCAGTGAATACGGCATCGTGATGCCGCATGTAACTCACCGGCGCGATATCGGCCACCACCAGCGAGTCCGCGCGGGCGCCATGTTGCAGCGCGAACTGCATGGCGACCTTGCCACCCAGTGAATGCCCCACAAGATGGGCGCGCGCCAGCCCCTCCCCGTCCATCCAGCGGTATACGCTGTCTGCCATTGCCGGCAAGTCTGGATCAAGCAGCCAGCCAGAGCGACCGTGGCCGGGCAGGTCAACGCTGTACACCGAAAATTCGGTCTGCAGCGCGCGCGATAACGCTCCCAGGTTGCCACCAGAGCCAAACAGTCCGTGCAGTAATACCACTGCCGGGCCTTCTCCAGCGCGCCTTACAAATAACTCGGCCGTCATTTAGCGCTGTGTCCCGTATGAGTTTTTGCTAACATAAGCGCCACTATAAAGGATCGGAATTCAGCATGTCGCGTTTTACCAATTATCGTCCCCTCTACACCCTGCTTACGGTGTGTGTGATTTTAGCCGCCTGTAGCAGCACTCCGACCTACAATGCGACCACCTTCGCCTACCAGATCGACCAGGCCAAACTGGATGCACATCCGATAAAAACGGTGGTCATCGCCCACGTTAACCTGGGCACCCAATCGCGTAACTACCTGGAGAAAGAAGCGCCTCGCATCGATGCCAAAATCGCCAGTTACCTTAAGGACAATGGCTTCAAAGTACTGTCGCAACGCGACTTTGAGCAACACTGGAACGCCGCAGTACGCGCCTATGGTAATCCCGTAGACCCTACCAGCGGCAAGCTCAACCGTAAAACGTTCGCACAGATCATGTACCAGGTACGCGATGAAATGGCCAAAACCACCAAACTGGATGCGTTCATCTTCACCGACCTGGTGGAATTCGAAGTAGCGTTCAGTGGCGGCCTCAAGCACATTGCGCGCTGGGATGGCGTATCGCGAACACCGACCATGCAGGGCCCTGGTGACGGCGTGAGCACCGACTTTGACTGGAACATGCTGGCCGCCGTGGCGTCAATACAGGTCACTATCTACAATATGGATCTGGAACCGGTGTTCTCCAGTCGTGGCGGTATCGACGCTACCGACGCTATCGATAGCCGCTCTTCCAAAGGGCGTTATATTCGCCGTCGCAGCATCCTGGAGAACGACACCTACATACAGGAAGGTATAGAGCTGGCGTTTCACCCCTTCATTACAATGGAAAGCTGGCCGGGTAATCCCGGTTAAAGCGTATCGATGCATTGGGTCCGGCAGTAGCGACAAGGTGTCACCTACCCTGCCAACCCCTCACCGCTTCCGGGTTCTGCCAGCAGGTAGAGCACTTCTGCAACTGCGGTGCAAGCACCTGTTCGCGGGGATGGTGCGCAATGCTGCAACACCGTTTAACTCCTTCCCGCTGCCATCAAACAGGGTGATTGAACCGCAACTGCGGGTAACTTTACGACCGTGAATAACACCCACCTGAAGAGAACAGATATCGCTGGCTGGTGCATCAGCGCAGCGCTACTGCTTTTGGTATTGTATTTACATCTGCTACCGGCTCTATTGGCTGGTCTGCTGGTATTTGCTCTGGTGAATCTGCTAACACCGCTGGTGGACAATCGTATGCTTTGGGGCGATGGCGCGCGGCTGCTCGCCGTCTCCATCATCGCCGCCACTGTCATCGGTGTGATCATATTACTTGGCGTATTGGCCACCTCGGTGCTGCGCGAAAACTTTGGCCGATTGCCTGCACTCGTCAATCGCATGGCGGAAATTATCGAACATTCCCGCAATAGTATGCCGAGCTGGGCGCTCTATTATATTCCTGCGGACGCCGAGCAGCTGCGACATACCCTGGTGGAATGGCTGCGCAGCAAGGCATCCCTCGTACAGGTTGCCGGCGCTGATCTGGGCCGCATATTTATGCATGTCGTACTCGGCATGGTGATCGGAGCGCTGCTATCACTCGAGCAGGCCGTCGCTACTCCCGGTGGCGGACCACTCACCCATGAAATTGCCGAACGCAGTCGCCGCCTGGGTGTAGCGTTTCGTCAAGTGGTCTTTGCCCAGTTATGGATATCGGGCATCAACGCCTGTTTGACAGGACTCTATTTGCTTGTCTTTCTGCCAATGTTCGGAATTTCGCTGCCCTTCGCGAAAACCCTGGTCGTGCTCACCTTCGTGGTCGGCCTGTTACCGATTATGGGCAACCTGATATCCAATACCGTGATCTTCGTGGTGAGTCTCAGTCATTCGCTGGGCGTGGCGTTTATCGCGCTGGGGTATTTGGTGGTGATTCACAAACTCGAATATTTCCTCAATGCACGCATCATCGGTAGCCAGATCCGCGCAAAGGCATGGGAAATGTTGCTGGCAATGCTGGTGCTGGAATCAGCCTTTGGTATACCGGGTTTGATTGCGGCACCGATCTACTACGCCTACATGAAATCGGAATTGCGCGACAAGGGGCTTATCTGACAGCGCACGGTTGCCGCCAGGCACGCTTGCGCTATGCTTGATGGCTCCAGCCGCCCTGAAACAGGAAGGTGCTCTTGAAAAAACGCCATGTACTGCTGCCTCTTTTTGCCGCCGCGCTTGTGGTCACGCTGCTTGTTGAATACTTTGCCCCCGACGCTAGCAAGACAGGGACGGCACTAACGCTGGATCAGTCGTCCGCGCGCGATACGCACAGCGGACCAATTGTAGGCGCTGCCGATGCTGACAATACGTATGCCTGGCTGGGCATTCCTTTTGCGGCGGCGCCTGTTGGCGATTTGCGCTGGCGCGCACCGCGCCCGGTTAAACCGTGGCAGACTGTCCGCGAGACGATCGCGTTTCGCGAGCCGTGCGTACAATTGTCCGGTCCGCTCGACGGCCTGCCCGACGACGACCGGGCTGTAGTCGGCAGCGAAGACTGCCTGTATCTCAATGTTTGGGCACCGCGCGCTCACAGCAGCGCTGGCGACGACAAGCTGCCGGTGATGTTCTGGATTCACGGCGGCGGCAATACCATCGGCACAGCCAACACCTATCCAGGAAATCACCTGGCTGGCGGTGAACAGGTTGTGGTGGTGACCATCAACTACCGTCTCGGCTTTTTCGGCTGGATGAGCCACCCGGCGCTGCGCGGCATGGATCGCGATGCGCTGGACTCCAGCGGTAACTATGCCAATCTGGATATGATCGCCGCGCTCAAGTGGGTGCAGGCCAATATCGCCAATTTTGGCGGCGATCCCGACAACGTTACCATCTTCGGCGAGTCTGCCGGAGGCCGTAACGTGTTCGCACTGCTCGCCTCGCCACTGGCCAAGGGCTTGTTTCACCGGGCAATTTCACAGAGTGGCTCAGTTGCCACTACGCCGCGCTGGCGCGCAGAGAATTTTCGCGACGACCCGCAACCAGGACAGACACTTAGTTCACGTGAATGGCTCTCGTCGCAACTGCAAAATGCAGGCCTCGCCACCGACCCGGCAGGCGCAAAGGCAATTCAAGCGACGATGTCGGACCATGCAGTTGCTGAATTTATGTATGCCCGCAGCGCGCAGCAAGTTCTCAGGGTGTAAGCGGAGGAGCCGGCATGTACCCTGCACCCTATGGATTCCGGGATGGTACAGTGCTACCCGAAGCGACGTTGTACACCGTATTCAGCGATCCGACACGGTATAACAGCGTACCACTGATCACCGGCACCAATCGCGACGAGATGAAGCTATTCCTGGCACAGAACCCGGACTACGTTGAACGCCGTTTTGGGTTCATTCCGCACATCAAGGACCCAGCTGCATTCAACAGCGCGGCCGCCTACCTCAGCGACAACTGGAAAGCGCTGGCGGTGGATGGCGCTGCCAGCATTATCGCCGCTTCAGGCTCACAACCTGTATTCGCCTACCGCTGGGATTGGGATGAAGGCGGCAAGAACCTGCTGGTGGATTACAGCGAATTGCTCGGCGCTGCGCACGGTCTCGAAGTTGCCTATATCTTTAATGATTTTGCCGGCGGCATCGGAGCACCGGGCTTGTACAACGATGACAACTCACCCGGACGCGACTTGCTGGGCGCGCAGATGCGCAGCTACTGGTCAGAATTTGCACACAACGGCACCCCGGGGCGAGGCCGCAATGGCGTACTGCCGTTGTGGCTACCCTGGAATACCAGCGGCCCCAACCTGATGCTGCTGGACACCGCTGCGGGCGGCGGCCTGCGCATGGTGAAAGAACCGATGACTGTGACGATGCTCAAGCAGCGGGTCGCGCAGGACAAAGCAATACCCGACCTTCGAGCCCGTTGCCGCCTGTATGTGCAACTGTTTATGCACGCGAACGCCGGTGACGACGTGTGGGACGAGGCCGACTACGACGCGCTGGGCTGCGCTGAATTCGACCCCTGGACGCTGGATGCCGGTCGCTAGACCAGCGTAAACGCTAGTCCTGTGGCTTGATCAGGTATTTCTCACCGGTAGACTGCTTGCCGTAAACAGCAATCGCTTCCAGTGACAATGCTTCAGCGAGGGACACCTCTTTGGTGTAATGACTGGCAAATGTGGTGGTGATTTCAGCCGCCACGCGGGCCCGCATCTGCAGGCTCTTCTCAATGCCGACTTTCTGCAGAAAGGGCGTCAGCAGGAAACCGGACACACTCCAGGAAAAGCCGAAATTGCGGGTCAGTACTGTCGGATTGCGGTCCAGACCGCCGTATATGTACACCTGTTTGAACACGTCACTACCATAGCGGCTGTAGCTGGTCATATTGCGCACTGCCGCCGCCTCCATGCAGGTCAAGATCTGGCTGGCCAGCTTGCCGCCACCGGTCGCATCGAATGCCAGGGTGGCACCGGTTTCGGCCAGCGCATCGGTAAGCTTGTCATAAAATCCTTCAACGGATGAGTTGATGATGTACTTCGCACCCAACGCTTGCAGTATCGCTTCCTGCTCAGGCTTGCGTACGATATTCACCAGCGGGACCGCATCGGCGATACAGATTCGGTTGAGCATTTGCCCCAGGTTGGACGCCGCCGCCGTGTGCACCAGCGCCGAGTGATTTTCCATCCGCATGGTTTCCACCATGGCCAGTGCAGTGAGTGGGTTTACAAAGCAAGAGGCACCCTGTACCGCCGTTGTTCCCTCCTCCAATGGCAGGCACATGAATGCGTTGACACAGCGGTACTGGCTGTACATCTCACCACCGATAAGACCAACGCGCTTGCCGATAAGCGCCTGCGCCGCGTCTGACGCTCCAGCGGCGATCACTGTCCCGGCGCCCTCATTGCCGACGGCCATCGATTCCCCGATTCGTCCAGCCACCATTTTCATCATCTCTGCGGGAATATCCGCAGTGATAACAGGTCTGGCGGCGCTACCGGATACTCTCGCTGTCGTCAGATCGACGGGGCCAAACAACAACCCCAGATCAGAGGGATTGATCGGCGCCGCTTCCATCCGCACCAGCACTTCATCCGGGCCCGGCACTGGCACGGGTTCGTCTACAAGACACAGTTCCAGGGTATTGTTGGCGTGTACCGTTGAACGCAGCTGTAGTCCGGTATCGGTCATGGGTTTGTCCTCATTGGGTTCAAGAGCCGCCATCGCACCAGTGGCCTTCGCAGCGTGTGTCTACGTGGAGGAAAGTATACACGTGGTTAACTGCGCAAACGATGTATCCCACACCTGAACAAACACACTCCGCGGTGAATTGCGTGTGACATTTGACCAGTATCGGCGTGTGGGTATTACCGTATAGAATCGCCGCGCCTGGGCACTAGGACTCGGGCTGAGTCAGGGTATGGAGTGATGCTGGACCTATTTTTGATTTTCTTGGCAGTGCTGGCCTTCCTGGCCATAGCACTGGAAGACGTGATCCATGTAAACAAGGCGAAGTCCACACTGTTTCTGGGTACCTTGTGCTGGATTCTGCTATTTACCTGTTCTGGCGACCACCAGACTATTCAACAGGCATTTTCGGAAAACATTCTCGATATTGCGTCACTATGGCTGTTCCTGTTTGCCGCCATGACCTTTGTTGCCTACCTGAACCAGCACGGCATGGTAGAAAGCCTGGTGTACCGATTTTGGCCCACTGCCATGCCACAGAAAGCGCTGCTGCCGGCGGTGGCGCTATTCGCGTTCCTCCTCTCCTCGTTTTGCGACAACATCACCACCACGCTGGTCACCATTGCGCTTATTCACTCCCTGCGCCTGGATGCCAAACGCAACATCAAGCTCGCGGTGCTGGCGGTGTTTTCAATCAACTCCGGCGGCGCCGCATTGATTACCGGCGACGTCACCACGTTGATGATCTTTACCTCCGGCAACGTTGGCATCAGTGACCTTTTTGCGATTGTGCTGCCCGGTCTGCTCGCCTGCTTCGTGCTGGCATTTACGCTGATGCCGGGTTTTGAAGGCACCCTCACACTGCAGCGAAGCGTCAATCGCGCGTCGGCGTTTGATATCTGCGTTGCAGTGATATTTGTCTGCACCATTGTGCTCACATTGGTGATTAATCTGTTTGTTTACGTACCGCCGCTTCTGATATTCATTTTCGGCCTGTCACTGGTTTTTCTGCTAGCGCGATTTATCAGTCGCGAGGAAGCCGAACTGCCGATCATCGACTACATACGCAAGATTGAGTTCGATACGCTGCTGTTTTTCCTCGGTATCCTGTTGATTGTGGGCATGCTGAAGGAAATCGGGGCACTGCACACGATTACACGCCTCTACGATGTGTTTGTCCCGAATATCGCCAACTTCCTGATCGGCTGCCTGTCGGCCGTGATTGACAACGTACCGTTAACTGCAGCAGTACTGAAGTCCAATCTGCAGATGCCACTGACCGACTGGCTGGGATTCACCTATTGCGTGGGTGTCGGCGGATCGCTGCTCGCCATCGGGTCAGCGTCAGGCGTTTTAATGATGAGCAAGATCGATGGGCTGGGGTTCATCAGTTACCTGCGCTACACGCCGCAACTGATGCTCGCCTATGCGGTTGGTTATGTACTCATTTTGGTGATGTAGCACGGTGCACGATTCTGCTGCCATCTCAGCTTTCCCGAGCCTGCAAACTCAGGGAAGATCGTGTTGACAGTATTTCGGTAATGGGTAACGCTGACTGCGTGGTGTGATTTCAAAGGCCAGCAGTGAAACCCAATATTCTTTTTGTGCACGCTGTGTGCCCCGCACAATTCAGTGATTTATGCGAATACCTGAATCTCAGCGGCGCAGCCAACGCGTACTACATGACGACGCCAGGAAACCTGGAGCGCAACCAACAACGCTTTAGCAACCTGCTGCCGTTCACGCCGGATGGAAACATCATGGCGGGAAACAGTTACTACTTCTCCGGCAAGGTAGAACGCGCTGGAAAAATCAGCGTCGGGCTATATCGCGCCATCACCGCGTTACACGAGACGGTCAAGCTGGATTTGATCGTAGCACACGGCAGTTGGGGCTCGCCCCACCTGATCTTCGACGAATTCGATATTCCGGTCATCACCTACATCGAGTTTCCCTCCTACGCCGACCACGGGTGGGACCCACGCTATCCACCGACCCAGTCACAGCGTCTGGCGGACAAGAACATGCAGATGCTGTCGTTCTACCAGGCGATGAAAAGCCAGCGCACACTGGTGCCCAGTGAGTATGCGAGGCGCATGTTCCCCGACTACCTGCAGCCGAAGATAGTGCCGCGCTTTGAAGGATTTGACCCAGCCGCGATTGCGCGTCGTGAGCCCTCCGGTGTGGAGTTACCACCGGACATGAGAACGATTGGCTTCGCTGCCCGTGACTTGAGCTCCGCCAAGGGCCTGGAGATTTTTATTGCGACTGCGGCCTGGCTGCTGGAACGCCACAACGATATCCACTGCGTGATTATCGGCGACCCCAAGTCCACGACCTACGGCTATGAGCAGGTGTTTCTGGATCGCATCTACGGCAAGGACAGCGGGGTCACCTTTGTCTCGCACCTGATGACGAAGAGCGGGATTGATCCACGCCGCGTTACCCTGACGGGTAAACTGCCGTACGATCAGTTTTCCGATCTGGTGCACCATGTCGACCTGTTTATCTACCCGGTGCAATACGGCAGCGGTAACTGGGGTCTGATGGAACTGCTGATCAGGGGACGTCCGGTGATCGCTTCAGACCGCTGCTATGTACCAGAGATAATCACCGATCAGTTCAATGGTGTGCTCATTGCGGGCGACTCGCCTGCGCAGTGGGGTGAGGCCGTTGCGACATTGCTCTGGGACGAGCAGAAACGCATTGAACTGGGCGACAATGCCAAAGCCAGCGCAGCAGCGTATACCCTGCCAAACGTAGCACCTTCCTATTTAGCGCTATTCGACGAAGTCATTCGGGAATTTCACCGCGCACCACAATGAATTGCCTATCAATGAAACAATAGAATGTTTGCACCCGTTCTGCTGCAAAAGTGCCAATAAAATCATCGCCGCCGCGCTGTACCGCCCTGTACGTTGACCTATACTTGAAACAGTCAACGCTAGGCAGGCATCTTCGGAGCCAGGTAAACACTGCAGTGACAGCGAACCACAACATTATCAAACTGCTGCTGCCAGCAGCGCTCTGCCTGCTTCTGTCTGTGGCGCTTCTGCCCGACAGTTACAACAGCTTCACCACCAAGGCCGTATCACTTTCAGATTCAAGTCTGTCACTGCCAGGCATACAGCGCGATGCGCCGGGCACAACTGACGGCGAGACGCAAAAATTTCAGGTTGCGGCCACTACTTCGGTCGTTGCGCCGGTATCGATTCGCACCATCGCGCTCCCGAACTCCATTTTGGGACCAAGTATCACATTTACCGTCAGCCAGGCTCGCGCACCACCCTCGTTCTGAATCCAGGCAACAGAGCACTTCCAACTTATTGAACTTTGACCTGATAGACAGCGGCGCTTTAGGTGCCACTGCCTGTGGCATGGAGCGTTAAATTATGATCGTATTCAAGGATCTCAATCCGCTAATTACCAGCACTATTTGCGATATCCAAAGACCTTCGACTGTCCAGCAGCTGCACCTGCACAGCCCGGCGATGGAAGTGTTTACCGATTTTTCCCTTCAAAATCCGCTTATGCTGGAGCAAAACACGTCGATAGACGATGCGCGCGCCATCATGCGCAGCACGCATACCAAACTCTTTCTGGTAATTGATGCACAGGAATCTTTCCGCGGCGTCATCACGCTGAATGACCTGGTGTCGGAGAAAGTGATGGAAGCGATGGACCGCTCGCGACTACCGCGCCATGAGTTGACTGTGGAGCATGTGATGACGCCCAGAAGCAAGCTACGGGCTATCGATTTTGGCCAATATCAACTCGCCACTATCGGCGATGTACTGGCAAGAATGCAGAAATACGGTGAGCAGCACATGATCGTAGTGGAAACCGAAAGCGCTTCTATACGCGGCATTGTCTCCGCGCACGGGATCGCCCGGCGGATGCACGCGCCTGTGTTCATCAGTGAACGGGCAGTCTCCTTCTCGGAAATCTATAAGGCTCTTACCGGATAGCCGCGCGGCAGGACTAATGGTCGAGCGAAGCACAGTTGTACGTCGATCGACCCCTTAACCCGCAGCTAGAAAGGCCAGACCAGCGGCGCCAGCGCCACGGTAACAAGACCCAACAGAATGTTCAGTGGCACACCGATACGCAGGTAATCGGCAAAGTGGTAGCCGCCTGGTCCATACACCATCAGATTGGTTTGATAACCAATGGGGGTGGCGAAACTGGCAGAGGCCGCCATCATCAGGCAGACGATAAACGGCCAGAACGATACATCCAGCGATTGCGCTGCTGATTGCGCAATCGGAAACATCAATACCGCCGCTGCATTATTGGTGATGATTTCCGTCAACAAGGTGGTTAAGCCATAGATCACCAGCAACGCCAACCAGGGATTGTCACCGACAAGCTGCAGCCCGCTCGCGGCGATCGCGCGTGCCGCACCGCTCACTTCCAGTGCACTGCCCAAACCGAGCGAGGCACCGATCATCACCAGCACTGACCAATCGACACTGGCACGCGCAGACGCCGCACTGGTGCAACGCGTCAGCAACATCAAACCACCGGCCAGCAGTGCAGCTTCCAGCATCGACAGCCAGCCGACAGTCGCCAAGACGACCATGGTCAACAATACAGTGACGGCCAGCCAGGCGCGGTCATGGCGTGGCACTGCCTCACCCTGCAGTGGGTGCACCAGCAGGAAGTCGCGGTTGTGTTGCTGCTGCTGCACAAATGTGGGTCTTGCCTCAAGCAAAAGAGTGTCCCCGGCGCGCAGCACAATATCGCCAATCCTGCCCTCGATGCGTTCACCATTGCGCGCCACGGCGATCACCACTGCATCGTAATGCGAGCGGAACTGGGCGTCGCGAATGGTGTGCCCTATCAGGGGTCCGGTTGCAGAAATGACAACTTCGATCAGCTGGCGGTTGCTGCGCGGCGTGGCGAGGTCAAACAGGTTTTCCGGTGCCGGCGTCAGGCCTGGCTGGCGCACCAGCTCGACCACCGAATTCACCGCACCGACAAACACCAGTCGGTCGTCGGCAAGTAATACTTCGGTCGGCGAAACCGCGACAATGACACTATTGTTGCGCCAGATTCCGGAGAGGAACACACCAGGCAGATGGCGCAATCCCGCGCGCTCGATACTTTTACCGATCAGTGGGCTGCCCTTGCTCACCATGAATTCAATCGTGTATTCACGCGCACTGTCTGCATGTTGCAGTGGTGGAATGCGCTCGGGAAGCAACCATCGCTGTGTGACAAGTACATAGGTGAACCCGACCAGTGCAACCGGCAGGCCTACTGCAGCGATGTCAAAGAAACCCATGGGGCCCAGCGCGGTCTGTTCGAGCACCAGACCGTGCACAATCAGATTGGTGCTGGTACCGATCAGGGTACAACAGCCACCGAAAATCGCTGCGTAGCTCAGGGGCAATAGCAACTTGGAAACCGACAGATGATGGCGCCGACACCACTCCTCTACGACAGGTACGAGCATCGCCACGACCGGCGTATTGTTGAGGAAAGCGCTGAATCCCATCACCGGCAGCATCAAACGTGTTTGCGCGCCTGTGATGCTGCGGGGCTTCCCCAGCAGCCGGGAACCAAACGCCTGCACCGCTCCGGTATCCACCAACCCTGCCACCACGACATACAACACGGCCACAGTCACCAGTCCTGGATTGGCAAAACCGGCAAGCGCCTGTGTGGTATCGAGCACACCGGCGAGCAGCAATACGCTCAGCGCTCCGACCAACACGATCTCGGGCGCAAATCGGTTGCTTATAAGGAAGCCCAGACTCAACAGCACAACCAGCACTGTGGTCCAGGCATCCGCTGACATAGCTGCAAACATGAAGACCAATTCCTTTAGAGGGCTGAACTGCGTTGCACTACGTAAACCAGATACACAATATAAACCGCAACGAAAATGCCGCCCCAGAGCCGCGAAATCGTGGCGCTACGACTGGTGACAACAGCAAGCAAAATCAGCATGGTACAGGCAATCACCATAATGATGTCGATGTTGCTGATCGCGGCAAACGGCAACTCATGTATGCTGGAAGTTAGACCCAATATCCAGAGAATGTTGAAAATGTTAGATCCCACGACATTACCCACTGCGATGTCGACTTCCTTGCGATAGGCCGCCACAGCCGAGGCCATCAACTCGGGCAGCGAAGTACCGACAGCGATGATGGTTAAGCCGATGAGGGCATCGTCCACACCCCACCCCCGGGCCAGCGCAACGGCGCCCTGCACCGCCCATTCGCCCCCCAGGAACAAACCGGCAATGCCGATGACGATAAATACCAGTGAACGCGACAGTGTGCGAACGGGCGACACCGGAGTGTCGTCAGCGTGTCCAACACGCGAGATGGAAAAAATGTAAAGCATGAACAACACAAAAAACAGCAACAAAATGCCACCGTCGATACGACTGATACTCAATTCTGGCTTTGAGGTAAACAGCGCTGCGTTCGCCAGGAAACCCAAAAGGATCGCAGCACTGAGTGAAAATGGAATCTCCGAAACCACAGTGGAACTGCCTACACGCAGCGGACAAATCATTGCGGCCACCCCCAGCACTACCAACACATTGAATATGTTGCTGCCGAGCACGTTGGCTACCGCCAGATCTGCGCTGCCGTGCAATCCAGCCGTCATGCTGACAAGCATTTCGGGCATGGAGGTACCAAACGAGACCACGGTCAGCCCGACCATCAATGGCGACACACCAAAACGAAAGGCGACCGAGGATGCTCCCTTGACCAGCAGGTCTGCGGCCACTATCAACAGGACCAATCCAGCTACCAGTTGCGCTACTTCCTGCATTGCTTTCTATCCGCTTGCGTCATGTGATTGTGCCCAAGTCCTTAAAGTTGCAGTCGACCTACAACTAAAACGGGCCCCTTCCTGAGAAGCGGCCCGTTCGGTTGTGTACTGTAATACAGTTTTGGCGAAAACTGACAGCCCTACATCGGTCCGCCCTGTACATGGTGGATCGGGTTGCCATCAACAGCCAGCGCTGCGGCGTTATCCAGCTTTTTGATATCCTCCTCCGTCAGCGTCGGCCGGTCGATTTTCAATGTCAGCTTATTGAGCGCTGCGGTCAACGCGAAAGGCGGCGTGTAATCGGCATCGTTAACCCCCGTCAGTGTGTCGGAGCCGATGTCAAAGCTCTCATCCCATTGCAGAATCATGGGCAGCGTCCTGTCCATGGTTTGCGTTTGTACCACCTTGCCATCGACAGAAAGCGTACCCGTACCGGAACGGCCCAGGCCACTCATGTTATTAAACGCCAGTGTACCCGTACCTAGCCCGTCATATTTGAAGTCAAACTCCAGCACATGTCTGCCAGGAGACAATGCGGGACCTTCCCACTTGATGCGCTTGAGGTCTATCAAGTTCCACAGGAACACCGGTTTACTGTCTAACAGGTAGAATCCGTATCCGGCAAAGCGCCCGCCCGAGGTCAGTATCATGCCCTCGGCACCGCCGTCAGGTACGGTGACATCCGCTGTGATGGTGTATGAACTGTTCAGGAGAAACGGAGAATCGCCCTGCGGCAGGCCGACCATCGGCTTGGTGTACACGAATTCTGTACGCCCCGCCGTGATATTCGGGCGTGGAGCGACGATTCGCGCCGCCACCGACGCATCCAGCGGCAGCACCTGGTACTTTTTAGCCTCGGCAAGGAACTGCCCGCGCATCTTCTTGACCTTATCCGGATACTCCGCGGCGATGTCGTTCGACTGCGTGAAATCCTCGTTCAGGTTGTACAACTGGAACACCTGGTTGTTCAGCGGATCCGCATTGGCGACACCAAACGCTTGCCACGGTGCGCGATTCACTTTGGTGCTGAGCAGCCAGCCTTCATCGTACAGCGCCCATTGGCCCATCATCTCAAAGTACTGTGTTTTATGGTGTGACGGTTCCTTCGCATTAGCCTTGTCGAAGGTGTACGCAAAGCTGGTCCCCTCTATCGGCGCTTGCTTGATACCGTCGACCATCTCGGGCGCGCTGATACCTGCTGCTTCCAGAATCGTGGGAACCACGTCGATAACGTGGATGAACTGGTCGCGCAAACCACCTTTATCCTTGATACGGTTTGGCCATGACACCACCATATTCTGGTTGATGCCGCCCAGCCTGGACGCATTCTGCTTGAACCAGTCAAACGGGGTATCAAACGCCCATGACCAACCAGCCGACATGTGGTTATAGGTCTGCTCCGTGCCCCACACGTCATACCACTTCATCTGCACGTCCACCGGCATCTCGTTCACACCGTTGAAGAACGCGACCTCATTGGGCGTACCCAGTGGACCGCCCTCGGCGCTGGTGCCGTTGTCACCGTTAATGTAGATGATCAGCGTGTTGTCGAGTTTGCCGAGATCATCAAACGCCTTGATGACACGACCAATCTCGTGGTCGCTGTACGCCGCGTAGGCAGCAAAAATCTCAACCTGGCGAATGAACAACTTTTGCGCCTCAGGCGTCAGTTTGTCCCAGGGTGTTAACACGTCATTGGGCCAGGGTGTCAGCTGCGAATCCGCAGGAATCACGCCCAGTTTCTTCTGGTTCTCGAAAATGCGCTCTCGCAATTTCTCGTAGCCGTCATCAAACAGGTGCATAGCATGGATTTTATCCACCCACTCCTTGGTCGGGTGATGCGGTGCATGAGTGGCACCGGGTGCGTACTTGATAAAGATTGGCTTGGATGGATCGGTCTGGTGAATCTGCGTGATGCGGTCGATGGCGTCATCAGCCATTCCGGTAATAAGGTTCCAGCCAGGCTTGCCGTCGAATGGATAAATCTGCGTGGTGTTGCGGAACAGGTTCGGTTGCCATTGGTTGGAATCGCCGCCGACAAAACCGTAAAAATATTCAAAACCCATACCCGTAGGCCACTGATCAAACGGGCCAACCTGGCTGGCGGCAAAGGCCGGCGTATTATGATCCTTGCCGAACCACGCCGTAGAGTAACCGTTATCCAGCAGAATGCGACCGATGGTAGCCTTCTCGTCGCTGATAATGCTGTTGTACCCAGGAAAGCCGGTCGACTGTTCTGAAATGACGCCAAACCCCGCTGAATGATGGTTGCGACCGGTGATCAGCGCAGCGCGTGTCGGTGAGCACAACGCGGTCGAAAAAATACGATTATACCGCAAGCCATTATCTGCAATGCTGTCCATGGTTGGCGTCGGTATCACGCCACCAAAGGTGCTGGGCACGCCGAAGCCGGCATCATCGGTAATGATCAGCAGTACATTGGGTGCATCTTTTGGCGGCACAATGCGCGGTGCCCACCAGGGTTTCGAGTTGAGCGCATCGTCCTTGATAACACCGCCAAATGGCGGCTGTGGAGCGGGTAACTGCTTATTGCTAATGGTGGTGGTGGCACTGGGCGAACCCAGTGTACCGGTAACCTGTTGCGCATTGGCCAGAGGTAAAAACGTGCTAAAAAGTAGCGCCGCAGTGCACAGGATACTACGTCTTCGATTTTGTCTGCCAGATGATTGCATAAGCATTACCTCGTAAGTGTTCAACTGCATTGTATTAGTCAGAGTCGTGCGGCCGCTGTGTCGGCTCTTTTCAGCTTGTGTTGCCTGTAGCGTACTTTACGGTGCCGCTCAGTAACTGCGAATCAGATCGCCGGTATCAAAATCAACTTTCAAACTGAACTGTATTCGATAGTCCGAGCCCGTATTACCGGAGATGTCTTCGCGCTCACCCCAGATGAATTCGCTACCGAGCATAACATGGTCGGCCGGATAGTGCAGCAGGTTGATCTGGGCGATCTGCCCCTGTTTGAATTCGGTCTCAGCCTGACCGTCCGTCGTATCCAGATCAATCATAGACCAGCCGACTGAGGTAGACCACTGCTCGTTCCAGTAGTGGTCGTAGTAGGTACTGATACCGACGATCGGCACCGTCTCAGCACCGGCCTCCAGAATATTCGCGGAATCGGGCGCGATATCGAGACCACCATCATTCATGTAGTTGCCAATGCCTTCGCCGTAAACGACCTGCAGCTTCAGCACATCACTACCCCAGGTCTTGAGCCCGGCACTGGTGTTTACCCCCCAGCCAATCTCATAGTCCTTGGAACCCGTATCAAGCCGCTCATAGCCGAGTTTACGGACAATACCCGCAACCTGATAATGGCCAAAATCACCATTGTCGCGGAAGCGCACTGAGAGATCGGGAATGTCGTTATAGGCCTGGAACACCTCTTCTGCGGTGGAGTCCGTCGCTTCACAGTCCGGGGCCGAGTTGGGGAGACTGCAGTTACTGTTGTCGGTGAACTGTCCGACGCTGAGCGCAGTATCTGGATCTTCAAGGCTCACCGACAGCTCATCTTCGCCCATCGGGAAGGTGTAGCGTGCCTGCTTGTTACGGTAGAACACCATGCCGGTCGGACCCCAGTAATCAATGGTATTGGGGAAGATATCGATGTCCATAAAGTTGGACCATGTCTGGCCCATGCCAAAGTCCTTGTAGGTTGCCCAGGCATGGCGCACTCGCAGTGTCGTCTGGCCCTGATCCGAGCCCACTCCAAACAATTCACCCTCCAGCTTGTAGGTGATATCGTCACCATACCCACCTTTGATGCCCAGTCGCGACTGGCGCACGCTGAACACGAAGTTGCCATCGTTGCCGTACGCGCCACTTTGGGTGGGGACCTGCGTGACTCTTAATGTGTCCTGCCAGTCGGGGTTTACCCGCTTGAAGTCGTAAATCGCATCGGCCATCACAAAGCCGTAGACCTGCGCGGTAAATTTCGGTGCAGCAGCCGTCGGCGCGGCGGTGCCACCCGCTACCGTCGCTGACTGTGCTGGCACCTGCGCAGGTACTGGTGCTGAGCCAAACGGCTCCGCCATATTAGCGTCTGCATTCACTGCTGTGGTGGTGCTATCCGCCTTCAGCCGCTGCAATTCAGCCTGCATAGTCTCCATCATCATCTGCTGCTGCTGCATGGCGGCCTTTTGCTGATTGAGCTGTTGCTCCAGCGCAGCGATGCGTTCTGCATCGGTCGCCGCTTCAGCATTGAGCATGTAACCGGCGGAAAAGATTGCTGTCGCTAACAGCGATTTCCTGAAGCATGTCATTGCGCGTTCCTCGAGCAGAGTCAGATAATTATGGCGATTGGTTTGCCGGTAGCACCGCATAGGGGTTACCACCGAGCGCGTTGGATATGTCGGCTATCGCTTTCTGCGCTCGCACGCTGTTGCCTGCCGCATCCAACGGCGGAGAAATCACTGCTATACCAAATCGACCGGGAGACACGGCTATCAAGCCACCGCCCACACCGCTCTTGCCGGGAAGGCCGGTTTTATAGAGCCACTTGCCCGAATCATCGTACAGGCCCGCAGTTGCCATCACGGCCAGTACTTTAGGTACATACTTGCTATCGAGAACGACATTGCCGGTTACCGGATTTTTGCCACCATTGGCAAGGGTGGCTGCCATCGTGGCAAGGTCCTTTGCATTGACGTTAACGGAACATTGTTCCGTGTAAATGTCAGTGGCTTGTGCCGGATTTTCCTTAATGTGGCCATACGCATACATCAGGCTGGCAATCGCCTGATTGCGTTGATTGGTGTCAGATTCGGATTTGAAAACATCCTCGTTGACAGCAAGTTTGCGACCGGCAAAGTCTTCGTAATACTTGAGAATCTTGTTCCAGATTTCATCCCGCGAATCGCCAGACACCATACTCGTAGCAGTGATTGCGCCAGCATTGACCAACGGGTTCATCTCAGCGCCCTTGTACTGCTCCACGGCAACGATGGAGTTGAATACCTGCCCGGTGGCATCGACACCCATGTTATTGAAAATCGCGTCAGACCCATGTTCCTCCATCACCAGCGCCATGGTAAACACCTTGGAAATTGATTGTATGGAGACTTCCGACTTAACATCGCCCACGGCATAAACCGCACCGTCGACTGTCACCAGGGCGATGCCAAACGTGTCAGGGTCTACCTTGGCAAGCGCCGGAATGTAGTCCGCATTTGCACCCTCTTGCAGCCCCTTATATTTGGTGAAGGCCGCGTTAAGTGCCGCTTCGATCTCAGCTTTGCCAAGCGGCTCGCTGGCCTGGAGTCCGCCGGTAAACACACACAAGCACAGTAAAACGGCTGTTCGCGCGACTAATGGAAATTTCATGGCAGCTCTTCCTTCATGATCAATGAGTATCTACTTGGGTGCGGCAAAACCCTTAAGAGTGTAGCTGCAAAACATCATTGCACCAACTGTTCAGATCGCGGACGCGGTGACTATATCTACACCGCAGGGGTGATTGTGGCGGTAACCGTATGGCCTGCGCTCACATCAGCCTGCGGATGATTGACCTAGCGGCACACCTCATCTATAACTGTTGCTTGTTGTCACCTCCATCATCATGGAACTATCCATTGAATACGTTTACAGGGTGGTTGCTTGCCATTGGTTTGATTTTCGCCGGCATGTCGTTACTTGACATGCCGGCGAAAGCGGCTACGGATACTGAACAGGCGATTTTAGAACGGCTCGCAGCACTTGAAGCGAACCAACGTAAACTGGAGAGCGAGTTGAGGGCTCGCGATGCACGCATTGAAGAATTGGAGACGCGTCTGCAACAACAGCCCACAGCGCAACAATACGATGCGCAAACCATCGCAATACCGCCAAGCGCGGCAACGCCTTCCATAGCATCAGCACCTCCTCAGAAAAACGCGCCCGCGCAGCAGTCTGACGACAAGGAGGACATCGGTCGCTTTCGGCCGGGCGGTGGTGGCTTCACCATCGCAGATACTCCTATGGGCTCGGTCAACTTCGGTGCATGGGCGTATACACGTTATCTAAACCAGGACGCGCTGGACAAGGATTACACCGACAGTTTTGGCCGTACTTTTAAAATCGACAGGCGTAATGATTTCCAGGTGAACAAGGTCAATCTCACTTTCACCGGCTGGCTGTTCGATCCTGACTTTCGCTATTTGTTGTATACCTGGACCGCAAATACCAGCCAGGGCGACAGCGCTCAGGTGGTTGTGGCAGGCAATATGAGGTACCGGTTCAATAAAGCCGTTGATATCGGCCTGGGCATCGACGCACTGCCAGGAACGCGCAGCATGTACGGCACGTTCCCTTTTTTCAACAAAGTTGATATGCGCACCATGGCGGATGAATTCTTCCGGCCCAGTTACACCACCGGCATCTGGAGCTCAGGCGAACTCGCTGACCGCATGAGCTACAAATTAATGCTGGGCAATAATCTCTCCCAACTGGGCGTTAATGCCGCGCAGCTGGACGGAGGTCTCAACACCATATCCGGTCGCTTGCAATGGGAGCCTACTACTGGGGAATTTGGACCCCAGAGCGGATACGGCGATTTCGAGATGCATGAACACCTGGCCACCGAATTCGGGCTCTCTGCCACGTACAGCAGCGAGAACCGCCAGAGCCAGCCCGGCACTGACGATATCGAGAACAGCCAGATTCGACTGTCCGACGGAACCCGCTTGTTTGTACCCAATGCGTTTGATACCGACGGTCGCGTCAATAATGCGACTTATCAAATGGTCTCTGCTGATGCAGGAATGAAATACCAGGGTTTCTCACTCTCGAGCGCTTACTACGTGCGCTGGGTAAACGATTTCAAAACCGAGGGGGAAGTCCCGGTAGACAACTTGTTCGACCAGGGGGTAGAACTACAGACCAGCTACATGTTCATACCTCGAATGCTGCAGGGCTACATAGCGTCCTCCAAGATATTCGGTGAATACGGAAACCCCTGGGATACCGCAGTAGGAATCAACTGGTTCCCGATGAAACAACGATTGCTGAGGGTGAATGGTGAACTCCTGTACCTCAACAACTCTCCGGTGGGTTACTCCAGCATTCCCTATGCTATCGGCGGCAATGGCCCAATATTGAACACCAACGTCGAGATGAAGTTCTAGCTCACACTGTTGAATGTGTGTACCAGTTTTTCCGGAGGTTAAACATGAATAGTCGCCGCCTCATGCAGCTGCTGGCTGTCGCAGCACTGACGCACTCAGCATTCGGTTTCGCCGATGAAAGTGAAGAGTACTATGACAGCCACGTTCACCTCACCAACTACATACAGGAGGGACTCACTGCAGAACAATACCTGAAAGCAGTTGGCGATAGAGTACAACGTTCCGTGCTCTTCGGCATTCCCCTACAAATGCAATGGTCAGATCGTGTGACCGGCGACATCGCCCCCACCTACTATCTTGATGCCGATACCGACCTCTACTACTACTCTTTTTCGGACGCATACATCGCCGAGCAATACCGTAAACTTTCACCTGAGCAGCAGGCACGTTTCGAACCGATGATCATCGGGTTCAACCCGGCGGATATGTACGCCGCCGACCATATACGCCGCGTACTGCAAACTTTTCCCGGAGTATTCACTGGAATTGGCGAATTCACTATCCATAAGGAATTCGTTTCCGCAAAAATAGCAGGCGATGTACCCAGCCTGATTGACCCTGCATTGGACCGTATTTTCAATTTCACTGCAGAAAGCGGTCTTATTTCGATCATGCACAACGACATCCATATGCCATTCGTGAAATCGGAAAATCGCCGGGTATTTTTTGATCAGGCCAAAGCATTGTTCAAACGCCACCCGGATGCAATCATCATTTGGGCACACACCGGGCTCGGACGTGTAGTCCAACCGGTGTCCGGTCACCTGGCGATGCTGGAGGAAATTCTGGCCGATCCTGAACTGAAAAATGTGTACTTTGACATCTCATGGGACGAGGTAGCCAAATATGTTGTGGCGACACCGGAAGCAACACAATTGACGGCCACATTAATAGAAAAATATCCCGATCGTTTCCTGATGGGCACTGACAACGTTGCATTGACAGATCCTAAAGCGGTGTTTGCAGTCTTCAACCAGTATCAGCCGCTGTGGGACGCGTTGTCACCTGAAGCAAGCGAAGCTGTACGCAAAGGAAACTTCGCGAGGTTGTTCGATGCAGCGGCCAAAAAAGTAAGGGCATGGGAGAAGGCCAATCCCGCTCCAGGCTAACTGCTGTTGACCCGAAATAGTCCGCGCGGGGGCGTTTCCATGCGTACGGACCGCTGCAGTTGCACCCGCTCCACTAACGCCAGTTGTAGGTGAAGTCGAACAATAGCGAATAGGGATCCTTCGACTCTCCAGCCACGCGACCCTTCAGCAGCGAATCCCCGGTGTCGATGCGAGCACTGCCAGTATCGAGCAGGTCGATACTGAGCTCAATGTCATTGCCGCCTGCCAGCTTGTAGGTAATACCGCCACCAACACCGTACATCTCATCCAGAGCCATGCCGAAAGTGCGACTGGCCTCATCCATGGGCTGCTCCATCCACATAACGCCGACTGCGCCGCGCATGCGGGAGTTGATTGGCCAGCTGGTGCCGGCCGTCACCATGAAGAAATCGTTGTACTCGCCCTGCGGCAGGTTCACATCAGTCTCCTCAAGGTAGACTTCGGTTACGCCGAACTTGGAGAAGTCCATCCACATCACGTCCAGGGTGAAGTCCCAGTCATTCTGCAGGCGATGATATACACCAGCACCTACATTCATCGGTACATTGTCGGCAACCTGCACGGTCTGGCTCTGGATACGTGCGATCACCTCCGGCGGACGTCGCACATTGGCAAGATCGACCTCGGAGTCCATATCGATATTGACCTGGGAGTTGTAGACCAGGCCGACCCGGGTGTCGGGCGAGATCGTATACAGCCCACTGATCGAGAATCCTGCGCCTAATCCGTCGGCTTGCGCCTCCAGCTTGCCGTCGGCATAGCGCTCGCCGATGAGATTGTTGTTGACCCGGGTACGAATATCAGACTCGCTGTACATGATGCGTGTGGCTGCACCCACCGAAAAATCGTCGTTGATGCGGTAGGACACTGCCGGGCTGAGCGCAATATAGACAAGTGAGGAACGGTCATTGTAGTAGCGACCTGCCCAGTTCGGCCCGTTGCTCGCGCCAAAGCCGGTAGGCACGTTGAGGGAAGCGCCGAAATGCCAATCGTCATGAAACTGCCGCGAATAGAAAAATGAGGGGATCAGTGTGGGATCAGGCTCACGCGGATTGCCACCATCAACTGTGGTTTTGTTTTCGTCGACTTCAAACTCGGAAAAGTCCACCACGAGTATGCCGTTAGCGCTCATCTGTGTGCCAGGCAACCGGGACATACCCGCAGGATTGGCGAAAACAGTTGAAGCGCTATCGGCCTTTGCGAACAACCCGGTAAATGCCGGTCCGGTGGCATGACTGTACGTTGCAGCAAAAAAGGATGCACCCAAGGCAAGGCTGATGTGGATCGCGCACTTCATATTTAATCCTCTGATAAAAACCCCGAAATAATAATTCTACTCACAATCAAAACCTGTCTAAATCTGCCAGCAATATGACTTTGTGTATACCCTGTGCCGTAGATTCCGGTTTTGCCCTTCCTGCAATTAACAAGGTTACTTATGAAAAAGCTGCTTTATGTCCTGCTTACTTTTGCGGTGCTGGTGGGGATTCTCCTGCTGACTCTGCCTACTATTCTGCACAAGGCTGGCCTGCATCCGCAATACACTGGCGAAAGTGTGGCGCTACCCGGCAAACGCGCGCCGATTATCACTGATCGGCGCATGACAGGCGTGACGGATAAGCAGATCAAGGAACTGGGGATTGAGGTAACTCCGCTACATCCGGAAACCGAATTGCGCAAGGCCGGTGTCAACTTTGAAAGCCGGACTGCATTTCGGGATTTCCTGGCAACCCACGTGACGGTAGACGATGAGAAGCGTTTTGTGACCGGCCAGAACCATAACTCTGGTCTGGAAACCGCACATGTAATGATGCAGATACTCGCAGAGCGGAAATGATTCGAACTGTCCGGTGTATCGCCTACGCCATCAACGCCGCCAACCCGCGTTCGATACACCACATCGCTGACAATGCGCCCAGCACGTAAACAGGAACGGGCAGCAACCGGTCTTTCCAGGGCAGAATCGGTTTTCTGATGACATACCAGATGGCAAGCACCAGCAGGATAAAAGCGAGCTGACCGATTTCGATGCCTACATTAAAAAACAGCAGCGCCAGCGGCAGATTGTCCTGGGGCAGTCCTGTTTCAGCCAATGCTCCGGCGAACCCCATACCGTGCAACAGGCCGAAGCCTCCAGCCAGCCACCAGGGATTACGCCACAACGCATCGTGCTTCTCAGTTCGCGTCAGTTCCACCGCCAGCACAAAAATACTCAGCGCGATCGCAAATTCTACCAGAGCCACTGGGTAGTCAAAGAAACCCAGCGTCACCAGTGACAGCGTTATACTATGACCAACGGTGAAGGCGGTAATGGTCCACAGCAGCCGCGTACCGCCGCCCACCAGTAGCAGCAATCCGAAAACGAACAGCAAGTGATCGAAACCGCCCCAGATATGCTCTATACCCAGCCAGGTGTAGTCACTGGCGACATCGCCGGCGCTGGATTCCAGCGGAACGACAAAGTCCGGGGCGTCCGTGTTCAGTACCTGTTGGTACTGGCGTCCATCGAGCAAACTCACCATTACCATGGCTGAAGCCTGATTGGCACCAAGTCCGGATACACCGATGGTCTGACCGACCAGTCCGCCCTCGCCCAGCGACACGCATTGCAACCGCCAACTGGTCACTACGCCGGTATCTTCCAGCTGCGGCTCGCTCGCGTTTTTTACTTCGCAGGACTGAGGCAGCAGCGGACGCAATGGCACATTGCTGACCCCCTGGGCCGGTGTCTTCCACACGACGTTGTATTCAAGCGGGGCAATCTCCTGCACGTTGAGCAATGAGGGTGCGAAACGGTGGGCCAGCGCTGTTTGCGCAACGCTCAACCCCAATAGCAGAACGAGTAAAATCCGTAGGCGCTTCATCGTCGTATCTCGTAGTTCTGACGTAAGGTAGCGATGCTGTCGCGCAGTGCGGCATCCTTGGCGCGCGCTTCAAGGTCACGTAGCAATTGTATGCGAACCTCATCCAGTGTGGCGTCCCTGGCGGGCTCAATCGCTTCCACCCACACATAGTGCAGCCCGTAGGTTGAACGTATCGGCCCCAACCAATGGCCGGCTTTCGGCTCTGCCTGTTGCAGGTTTTCCACGAAGGACGTGCCGAAATGCCGCGCCAACTGGTCTGGCGTCTGCGCAGTAAATTCGTAACCGGGCAGGAACGGCGAGCTCAATTCCCGCGCTTGCTGTGGTGTGAGGTTCTCAGCCTGGATTTTGGCGATGACGGCATCGGCGCCCGCTTCATGCTCGCGATTAAAGTAGATGTGCTCGATAGAATAGCGCGGCGGTCGGCGCAGCTCTTCGCGGTGCTTTTCGAACTCAGCAGCAATTTCGTCGTCGCTTATTGCGCGCGGTGGATTGGCGGCAAGCAGCAGTTGCTCCATGACCTGAATCATGCGGCGTTTGATCACTTCGTCTCCAAGATGCAGTCGCATATCCAGCGCCATCTGGTACAGCTCCTCATCGGTTTTATCACCGCCGAGTTGCAGGAAACGCATATTGAGTAACAGCCGCTGCTTAACCACAGAGTCGTAGAGATGAAGATTGAGCTCAATGGCGCGCTGGAACAGCATGTCCCTGTCCAGCTCTGCATCTACCATGCGCGCCTGTTGTTCGGCGGTCGGCAGGCGCCCCACGCTTGCAAACCACTGCTGCTGCAGCGCCTCAATACGCGCTTCACCCAGCGGGCCGATCACCGGCTTGGGTTGCGGGAAAACGATACCCTGCAAATAAAACAGTACACTACCGAGAATAATAAAATGCACCCACGGCCGATTAAGCCGGGCAAGAAACTTCATCCAAATGTCTCCAGAACAAACACGTTGTTAGAGTGGCCTGGCACAGCGGCGAGGACTGTCATATCTTGGCGGGCTTGTATCAACTAATCTTCGTAAACCGCTTTGCTCTTACTCATTTGCGCCTGCATACCGGCCTGTAAATCCAACTGGCTCATCATGCCGGCATTCCAGGTGGCGATGTAGTTAAGACCTTCAGCCACGCTGTGATCGCGCGAATACAGCAACATTTCCTTGCTGCCGCGCACCGCCAACGGAGACTTCGCGGCAATCGCTCTGGCAATCGTCGTCACTTCACGCATCATGGACTCGCGGTTATCAAATACCTTGTTCACAAAGCCAACTTCGCGGGCCTCTTCGGCATCCATGTTACGACCCGTATACGCGAGTTCGCGCACCACGCCGTCTGGGATTATTTTGGGTAATCGTTGCAGGGTTCCGACGTCTGCCGTCATGCCGATATCAATTTCACGAATCGAGAAATAGGCATCCTCTGTGGCGTAACGCATATCGGCGCAACAGGTCATGTCGACACCGCCACCGATGCAGCTCTTGTGAATCGCTGCGAGCACCGGTACCCGGCATTTTTCTATCGCGGTCAGATTGTCTTGCATACGCAGGATAGTGCGCCGCAGGTGCTCCGCTCGTCGCGCCGGGTCAGAGGATGATCCCTGCAATTCGCCAAACACGGTAAGGTCGAGACCCGCACAGAAATTCTTGCCGTTTCCGGCAAGGATAACTGCGCGCACTGTTGGCTCCTGATCCAGCCATTCAAAGCAGTCCTGTAATTCATTCCACATCGGACCATTCATCGCGTTGGCTTTGTCAGGGCGATTCAAACACACGGTCGCTACCTGCTCTTCAATGGATACTTCCAGAGTCTCAAAACTGGGAATCATAATTTGCGCTCTCTCATTTGCATTCAGTAAAGGAACGGTGATCGGCAGTTACCAGGTGGACACAAAGTCACCCACCTCAAGCGAGGGTAAGGTTTTGGTTGCACCATCGCGCGAGCCAATATACACAAAACCGGTAATCTCCTCATTCTCAGACAGTCCCAGGCCACTCATTACCGCGCGATCAGACGCGGCGTCACCGGTTCGCCAGATACCCGCAAAACCGGATGCCTCAACGGCCAGCAGGATGGCGTGCGCGGCACAGCCCGCAGACAGACGCTGCTCGTGCTTTGGGACCTTTGGATGCTCGGACAATGACGCCACTACCGCTACCAGCAGCGGGGCGCGCAGTGGTACATTGCGCGCTTTCGCACACGCGGCATCGTCGGCGCCGGGATTTCTCGCGCGCAGGCACTGTTCAAACAGTTCACCCAGGGCCACGCGGCGCTCACCTGCTATGGTGATAAAGCGCCAGGGTCGAAGCCAGGCGTGGTCGGGGGCGCGCAATGCTGCGCGGAATATGTCTTCCATCTGCGCCGCAGAAGGTGCGGGAGCTATGAGTTTGGGGGCAGAATTACGCTGCTGCAAAAACCGGAGGATATCGCTCATCGAAACGCGTTGCCTGGTAAAATGAGGGGCAATGATAGCAGCATTTTTATTTTGCGTTGCATGCGGCGGCCGCAAACCTCAATCGAGGGAGCCCACCAGAATATTGATAAATCCGCGTGCCTCAGCCACAGCATCCCAGTTGTCGCACCACAGGGCGAGTTCCGCAGCGCTACTGAGTGCCAGACGACCCTCAATATGATCAATAATCCACATCGGCTGACCCAGGCCGGCCAGCAGCTCAATCAACTGCCGGCCGCTGGCACCGGCCTGGCGTAATGCATGCGGTGTCAGTTCGATCAGTATTCGCGGACAATGCGGCAACTGCCGCAGCAACGGCATCAGCCCAACGATCACCTGGTACTCCGAACCCTGGGTATCCACTTTCAACAGATCGATGCGTACCAGACGATCTGCCAGGTACTCACAGCCGTGGTGCAGAACGATAGGAACACTGGAACGTTGTTCATCACCAGCGTACACCTGGTGGTCGCCGAAATTGTCTGCACTGAGGTACAGATCCCCTTTCCCGTTGTGATCAGACAATGCCGCTTGCACGCAGTGGATACAGTGCTCCATCCCATTCAGTTTGGCGTTGGCGCACAGCAGGCGAAAGTTATCGGGCTCCGGCTCGAAGGCAAACACTGCCCCGTGCGCGCCTACCCTGCTGGCCGCCAATACCGAAAAATAACCGATGTTGGCACCGACATCGACGACTACGTCGCCCGGCTGTAACACACGCAACAGTAGCGAGGTCTCGAAAGGCTCCCATATGCCATCCTCACGAATGCGCTGGGAAATGCACTGATCCTGCTCGCCGTGCACTAACAGACGCAGTACACCGGGCAGATCGGGAATTCGCAGGCTGACTTCGGCGACAGGATTCAAACTACACAGTCCCTGGCATCATGTTCTAATCGATGTTGATATCGTCGTAAGGCGATTCGCAGTCCAGTTGCACACGATGGCCGCCAATGCTCAGCACTGCAGAACCCACCTCGATATCGCTGTCGTGCATCACACCGTGATCGAACTTGTAGACCGGAGAAATGCTGCCGGCGATCATACCGTCATCGTAGGCCTGTTGCCGCTCGCGCACAGACTCGTTAGCCCTTTCCCACTCCCTGAACGCCTGCGCAGAGTAGCGCGCCTGCAACATGCGCTGCGCAATCACCGGACTCAGCAGCGTTGCCGATGCGTTATTGCCGCCAAAGCCCTTGGAATTAATAATCGCATAGTACTGGCCGTTGATGTCCACTTCGCGGTGTCCGTTGCTGAACGACAGGTGATCCTGCATGACATCGTCGGCGATGTCATCGATGGTAGTGATGCCTGGCAGTATGCCGTGTTGCCAGATGCCCAGCGCGGTACTGATCTGGTCGCCCGAGGCGGCGCCAATGGAATGCCCCACAAAGCACTTGGGTGCAATGACCGGCCAGTTCTCAATGCCAAATGCCTGCGCGGTGCGACTCAGAATTGCCGACTCAGTAACACGGTTCTGCGGGGTGCCGGTTCCGTGCGCCAGTACCATGCCGCTGTGACAGATCGCTTTCTCACCCAGAATCGCCCGCGCTGCTGCGAGCGCCTTGGCCATAGTGATGTAATTGCCCACACCCGGCCCGGAGATGGATTTTTTATAGCCGTCTGCATTCACGAATACGTCGGTAGCCGCACCCCAAACTGTCGCTCCCATTTCCATTGCAAGCTCGTCATCGAACAACACTAACATTTGCGCCGACTCGGCAATGGTAAACCCGCAGTTCTGTGCGAACGGACGGCAGGCGCGACGAAAATCCGGTTGCTGCGCCGCGTGCAGTCCCTGCAACTGGCGCAGCCCTTTTTCCGTGGCCAGTGCGCCCATCGCCGAATAGCCTTCCATCACCTCGACGGTGATCGGCGCTTCGGCGGCGCCGACAAATGCGACACGGGCGCGACCGCTGCGAATGTCATCAATACCGTGACGCAGGTTGTACAGGAAAGACGCACAGGCGCCGAGACTGGCACCGGTTGAACCCAGGCTACCCAGTACATAGGCGTTGATAAAATCGGCGGGCATTTCTGCGAAACTGAGTGGACAGTATTTGGAGGTAATGCGCTGTCCGTTGGAGCGTGACTTGAGCATGCCACCCGCCCCTGCCGCGTCCAGTTGACCCATGGCACTGCCGGCATAGACGCTGATTTTATCTACCGCTACACGGCGACAGATGTCTTCCCAGTCCAGCCCGAGATTGCCCAGCGCATCAGAGGCGGCGAACACCGTCATCTGCAAACCGCGCGGGTGATTGCGCGATGGATACAGTTTCCCCGGTTCAAATCCGGTGGGCAACTGGCCGGCCGACTTGACGTCGAATTCGCGTACGGTTGGCAGCAAAAAATCCTGTTCGCCCCTGATTTGCACGTTCACGTGCGTTACCGAAGTGCCGGTAACAATCCACTGCGGTGGAATGACATCGGGCAGGTACTTGCGCTCCATATCGAAACTGGTGGGGCGATTATCGCTGCGGGTCGGCAGGCGCTGGTTCCAGCTGACTGCATCCACGTCAAAGTGATTGTCTTCTATGCGGCGTATCAGGGTGTGGTCGAGTATGAACTGTTCGTGCTGCGCGCCACCCTCCAGCCCCATCAGCGTGGCGAGATCTTCCAGTGTGCGCAGGCGCCGGTGGTCAGGCTGGGCGGCATAGGTCATTCGGGTGTAGGCGTGGTGTCCCGAGGCTCGACCTGCAGCATTGACGCCCCCGAAACCCACAATCACCGGTAACCGCTGCCTGCCCATGTATCCCCTGTCTCTGCGTAGTCACTGTCAGCAAACAGTGTACGGTTGCCATCGGGCAGACACCATGTAAATCGGGACAGTTTTTGTGGTAATTTGGACACAACTCGGGCAACAGATGACAGCACCATGCACACCGCAGCCGCCATACTGTATCCGCAGGCACTGGCAACCAGTATTACACTGCCGATGGAGATTCTTCAGGCCGCAAGCCAGATGGCAAGCGTCCACGACAGTCACACATCGCCGGTACGCTTCCTGCTTGCCGCACCCGAACGCGCTGCGCTGATGCTGGGCAGTGGGATAATTCTGCAGCCCGATGTCGCGCTGGCCGAGCTCCCGGCACTGGATCTGTTGTTATTGCCCGCCATCTGGCGCAATCCCCTGCCGGTCGTGGCAGCTGCGCAAGCATGGCTTCCCCTGCTGCGCGAACACGCAGCGACGGGCACTCGCATTTGCAGCGTCGGTACCGGCAGCTTCCTGCTGGCCGAAGCGGGCCTACTCGCAGACAAAGCCGCCACAACCCACTGGAATTACTTCGAACAGTTCGCACGTCGCTACCCCAATGTGGACCTTAAATCGCGCCACCTGATTACCCAGAGCGACAACATTTATTGTGTGGGCAGCGTGAACTCTATCGCCGACCTGATGGTACACGTGGTGGAAGACTGGTTTGGCAGTCGTATCGCGCGAGCCGTCGAGAACCAGTTTTCGCCTGAAATCCGCCGCAGTTTTCGCGCCGCTGCCTACCAGAATGAAGCGGACAGTTCACATCACGACGAAGTCGTTGCACAGGCTCAGCAATGGCTGCAAACTCACCTGTCATCGCCGGTAGCAATGACAAACCTCGCCGCGCTGTTACAACTGAGTCCACGCACCCTGAATCGACGCTTCAAGCGCGCCACCGGCGTAACACCGTTGTCGTACCTGCAAGGCCTGCGCATCAACGCCGCCAAGGAACTGCTGCGCCACAGCAATCTGCCGGTGGGTGATATTGCCTGGCAACTGGGTATCGCGGATATCAGCTATTTCTCACAGCTGTTCCGCCGTCACTGCGGTATGAGTCCTCTGCAGTATCGCGCAGCGGTGCGGGGCAAGCTGTTTGCACCTGCAGTAACCGGATAGTGCCCATGAACAGAAGCGCCAAATGCTGACTGAGAGGGACTGCCTTGAGAAAAGCGGCTGCGTGTGGCTAAATTGGCCACCTTTTACGCGCAGCGACTGGCGTTCCCCTCCTGCCTCACTACGGCGAAATGCATCGATTGAGTCGCCTCATCCTGCGTGATCCACAATGGAGTCCTGCCCTATGAATACAGATTCAGTCGTCATTGTTGCTGGTGCCCGCACTCCCATGGGCGGATTGTTGGGCAGCCTGAGTGAGGTACCTGCACCTGACCTCGCCGCCACCGCGATCGCCGCAACGCTGAAACGCAGCGGCATTGCACCGGGCGACATCGACGAAGTATTTATGGGCTGCGTACTGCCTGCGGCGCTGAAGCAATGCCCTGCCAGACAGTCCGCAATTGGCGCTGGCATTCCCACCTCGGCTGGCGCAGTTACTGTGAACAAAGCGTGTGGCAGCGGTATGCAGGCGGCAATATTCGCTTACGACAGCATCGTCGCAGGCACCAATACGACTGTCATCGCCGGCGGCATGGAGAGTATGAGTCGCGCGCCCCATCTGCTACCGGGTGCGCGCGGTGGTATCGGTTCGGGCCACAAAAATGTGCTGGATCATATGTTCACGGACGGCCTTGAAGATGCGTACACCGGTCGCGCCATGGGCAGCTTCGCTCAGGAAACAGCAGACCAGCGCGGTATCACGCGCGAGCAGATGGACGCGTTTGCAATCGAATCGCTGACGCGCGCCAAGCGCGCCATCGAAGACGGATCGCTGCGCGCGGAAATTACACCGGTTACCGTGAAAACTCGCAAAGGTGACACCATCGTCACTGACGACGAACAACCGCACAAGGCCGCAGTGGATAAAATCCCTGCGCTGCGCCCGGCCTTTGCCGCCGACGGTACAATCACTGCCGCGAATGCCAGCTCTATTTCCGACGGCGCCAGCGCGCTGCTGCTAATGAGTGCAGCGCAGGCCGAAACCCGCGCAGTGAAGCCCATGGCGCGCATGCTGGCTCATGCGCGTCACAGCCAGGCACCAGGTGAATTCACTACTGCGCCGATCGGCGCAATCAACAAATTACTGGCCAAAACCGGCTGGAGTGTAGGTGACGTCGATCTGTTTGAAATCAATGAGGCGTTCGCAATGGTTACCATGATGGCGATTGACGACCTCGGCCTCGACCACACCAGGGTGAACGTTAATGGCGGCGCCTGTGCACAGGGGCACCCTATCGGTTCCACTGGTTCGCGCCTCATGGTGACCCTGATGTATGCCTTGCAACAGCGTGGTAAAAAGCGCGGCATCGCAGCCCTGTGCATCGGCGGCGGTGAAGCCACGGCCGTTGCGATCGAAATGCTGTAGCCGATACGATTTTTATGCTGGCTGCAATGACACAGACGTGGCGACACACAAACCCACTGGAGGCAGCACCATGTCCCTGAGTAGCGTTCCGGACATACTCGACGACATTCGCGCAGGCAAGATGGTCATTCTGATGGATGACGAAGACCGCGAAAATGAAGGCGATCTGATTATCGCGGCGGAAGCGGTAACGCCAGAAACGATCACCTTTTTTTCCAGCGAAGCCTGCGGCCTGATCTGCATGCCAATCACCGTGGAAAGGGCACGGCAATTGCAACTGCCTCTGATGGTGCGCGACAACCGCTCCCAGCATGAAACCAACTTCACCGTTTCCATCGACGCCGCAGAGCGCAAGGGGCCCGGTATCAGCTCCGTGCAGCGCGCGCACACGGTATTGCAGGCCGCAGCGGCAAACGCCAAACCCTCTGACATCCTGCAGCCGGGGCATATATTTCCGCTGGTGGCAAAACCCGGCGGTGTGCTGCGCCGGGCGGGGCATACTGAAGCAGGAGTGGACCTGGCGCGTATGGCGGGGTTTGAACCGGCAGCACTCATCGTGGAGATCATGAATGAAGACGGCACTATGGCACGCCGCCCGCAATTGGAAACCTTTGCCGCGAAGCATGATTTACGCATGGGCACTATCGCTGATTTGATTCAGTATCGCGCATTACACGAGCAATCCATCGAGTTGCGCGATCGGAAAACCGTTCTTACTGAGTTCGGCGAATTCGAGCTACACACCTTCCTGGATCTGGTCGACGACAACGTTCACTATGCACTGACGCTTGGTGTTATTGATGAAAGCAAGGAAACACTGGTGCGTGTGCAGACAATCAACGCCCTGCGCGACATACTCGGTACCTGCCTCGAAGGCAATCCGGGCTGGTCCTATCGCCGCGCCCTGCAACGGATTGCAGAAGAAGGCAATGGCGTCGTAGTGCTGATCGGACAAACAACCAGTGCGCAGCAACAGCTGGCCGATGTGGTGCAATTCCCGGCGACCTCGACCACGGCTGGCCCGGGCAGGACCGCAGGCGTACAAAACTATCGCGTCATTGGAACAGGCTCACAAATCCTCAAGCGACTGGGCGTGGGCAAGATGCGCCTGATGTCGGCGCCGGTGCATTTTAATGCACTGTCAGGATTTAATCTTGAAGTGACAGACTTCGTGCAACCCTGAGCGATTGCATTGCCATTCTCCGTGTAATGCGCGCGGTATTTCGTGCGCAGAAAGGTAGAATTGCCATCTCGTCAAAGTTACTCTTACTGCTTATGCCATGCAGGGTCTGATCGTGTCTATGTCTCACCACGCAAGCAGCGCCTGTTGTGCTGCGCTGCTTATACTGACAATCTTTAACGTCGCACCGGCCGTGGCGCAATCCGCAGAAGCTGTGCCAGTCAAGGTTGAAACTGTCAAACAACAAACGATTCAACGCGTTGTGCAGTTGACCGGCACTGTGACATCCGCGCGCTCGGCAATGCTGTCGACCGCTACCAGTGGCCTGGTGACAGCGCTGCACGTCGATGCTGGCAGCCAGGTCGCTGCGGGCGACGTGTTGCTGGAACTGGACGCAGCGCTGGCGCAATGGCAGTGGCAAAGCGCGCAAGCCACCGCACAGACAGCGCGAGTGGCACAAGCGGACTCGCAGCGTCGGCTCGATGAAGCGCGCACTCTGGTAACGCAGTTCACCATCGCCGAATCCGCGGTACGCGATCTTGAAGCGGAAGTGGAACAGGATAAGGCAGAATTGCAGCGGGCGGAGGCCGAGGCTGGATATCGCAAAGGCATTCTGGATCGACACCAGCTGCGCGCACCGTTCGCCGGTATCGTAAGCAGCAAGCAAACGGAGTTGGGCGAGTGGGTAAACCCTGGCGAGGGGGTGCTCACGCTGGTCGCGACCGAAGAGGTACGCATGGATTTTCCGGTTGCCGAGGATTACCTGCCGGAAGTCACGATGGACACACCGGTGTCCTACACACTGGCCAATAACGCTGGCGATGCGCGCACTGCAAGAATCATCACGATAGTCCCTGTCACCGACCCCGGCGCCCGCACTTTCCTGCTGCGCGTGCAGGCTGTCGAAGCGGATGCGCGCATGAAACCCGGCATGTCTGCACGCGCGCAGTTGTCCCTCGATACAGGACATCCCGGCCTGACAGTGCCGCGCGATGCGATCCTGAAATTTCCCGATGGTCGCGTCATGGTCTGGGTCATCAATGGCAGTGGCGATCAAGCAACAGCGACCGAAACCCGGGTCAGGACCGGGGCCGAGTTTGACGGTGCTGTAGAAATACTCGAAGGCCTGAACACTGGTGACCGGGTGGTTGTCCAGGGCAACGAAGCGCTGAAAAATGGTCAACGCGTAATGCTGCTACCCGGCACAGCCCGCTAGCTCGGCGTCAGACGTATGTTCGAAAAAATTATCCAGCGCGGCACCCTGATGACAGTCGCTGTGCTCATTGTCTGTGTGCTTGGGATTGTGGCAGCGCTGCGTATTCCAGTGCAGATGATTCCCGACCTCGACGTGCGCGTGATCAGCATTCGCACCAACTGGCCCGGCGCCACACCACAGGATGTTGAGAAAGAAATAGTGGTCGAGCAGGAAGAGTACCTGCGCAACCTGCCCAACCTGTCGCGCATCGTGGCCACTGCAAACAGTGGTCGCGCAGAAATCGAACTGGAGTTTCCGCTGGGTACCGACATCACGCAGATGCTGATTCGCGTGAACAATGCACTTAGCCAGGTGCCCTCCTATCCCGAGGCGGTCGATGAGCCGCGTATCTACGCCAACTCGTTCTCCAGCAATGCGTTCATGTTTTTCAACATTGCGCCGCAGCCGGGCAATCCCCAGCAACGCGATATGGGCCTGGCGCTGGATTTTGTCGAGGACACCGTCAAACCGCGACTGGCCGGTGTAGCCGGTATCTCCGAAGTGAGCGTCTACGGAGGCGTCGAGCGACAGGTACAAATCCTGGTTGACCCTGCCCGGCTGGCACAACGCGGACTGAGCCTGATCGACGTGCGCGAGGCACTGCGCAGCCGCAATCGCGACCGGTCCGGCGGCACGATCGACGCGGGCAAACGGCAGTATCTGCTGCGCACGGTGGGGCGGTTCGAAGATCTGCAGGCGCTTTCCAAACTGGTTCTGGCGCGTCGCGGTGATACCGTCATCCGGCTCTCAGATGTGGCCACGGTGCAGCTGGATCATTTTGAGGAGGAAGCACTGACGACCTTCAATGGCAAACCCATTCTGTTTCTCATGCTGCGTAAAGAGTCCGGGGCCAATGTCATTGATATCAAGAAAGCTATCACCCAAGAGGTAGTGGCTATCAACCGTGACGTACTGGAACCAGCCGGTTTGCGGATGGAACGCATTGCCGACGATGTGGTGTACGTGGAGGAGTCTGTAGCCAACGTCTGGCAGAATCTCATTCTCGGCGCGTTGTTGGCCACGCTGGTCATGTACCTGTTCCTGCGTTCATTCAGGGCGACGCTGGCCGGTGTTATTGGCATTCCAATTTGTGTGATCGTTGCCTTTCTCGGCTTGCTGCTGGCCGGGCGCACCATCAATGTGATCTCACTCGCCGGTATCGCATTTGCGATCGGTATGACGCTGGACAACAGTATTGTGGTACTGGAGAGCATTGCGCTGGAAAGGCGCAAAGGAGCGGAACGCTTTCGCGCTGCCGCCGAGGGCGTACGCCAGGTGTGGCCGGCAGTGTTTGCCTCCACCCTGACCACGGTACTGGTGTTCGTACCCGTGGCCTTTGTGGAACAGGAGGCGGGCCAGTTGTATTCCGATATTGCGATCGCGATCTCGGCGGCCATTCTCGCTTCGATGCTGGTCGCGATCACCGTGCTGCCAACCGCAGCAGCGCGACTGAACTTCGCCAGAGGTCAGCCTGAGGACGCTGCCGCACCTGATCGTTTGCAGCGCTTTGGTCAACGCGCGAGCGACGCCACTATGGCGATGGTGCGCGCGGTACTCGCCACACCGACCAGCAGGTTCGTATGCATTGCGGTGGCGACGCTGCTCAGCGCTGCAGTGATCTGGCTGCTGACACCCGCCGCGGAGTACCTGCCCGAGGGCGAGGAGCCAAAAGTCTTTGCCGTAATGAATGCGCCACCGGGTTACAACCTCGCCGCCATGTCGGAGATTGCGGCCGATCTGGAAACGTTTCTGCTGCCGCATGTGCAGGCTGATCCCGCGCCATTTGAGCGCGGTGAAACCGATATGCCACCGATGGCCTACTACAACCTGAGGGTCGGCGCTGATTCCATGCGCATTATCTCCGAGCCGCTGGATGCAGCGCACGTGGACCAACTGATGGAAGCGCTGTCGCGCAAAATCAGCGAGTATCCAGGCATGCGCGCCTTTGCCACGCGCGGCTCGATCATCACCAGCAACGATGGCGGCACGCGCAGTATTAACCTGGACATTGCCGGCACTGACCTGGGCACACTTTATGGGGTCGCGCAGGCTGCCTACCAACGCGCTGGGGAAGTGTTTGACCATCCGCGCATACAGAGCCAACCCTCCTCGCTGTCGCTGGCGCAACCAATGATCGAAGTGCGACCACGCTGGGAGCGGGTGGCGGAGTTGGGGCTGTCCAGCGACGATCTCGGTTTTATAGTCTCGGCGCTGACCGACGGCAGTTATGTCGATGAGTTCTTTCTCGCTGACGATAAAATCGACATTTACCTTTACAGCGATGCAGGACGCGAAGTCGAACTGGACAAACTGTCGCAACTGCCGGTGTACACCCCGACCGGAAAAGTACTGCCGCTGGGTGCACTGGCGAACATCGTGGAGAGTGTTGACACCAATTCCATTCGCCGTGTCAATGGCCGCCGCACCGTGTCGCTGAATATCATTCCGCCGCGCAGCATCGCACTGGAGACAGGTGTTGAAACCGTACGGCATGCGCTGGTCGACTACCTGCGAGACAAAGGACAGATTCCGGCAAATGTCGATGTGGTGATTTCCGGCGCCGCTGATCAGCTCGACGCAACCCGCGAAGCACTGGTCAGCAACTACCTGGTTGCGCTGCTGGTGATTTACCTGTTAATGGTCGCGATATTCAATCACTGGGGTTACCCACTGCTGATAATGACTTCGATACCGCTGGGTATCGCTGGCGGTATTATCGGACTGGCGCTGCTAAACGGTGTCGGTAGCCTGCTGCCGTGGATAGGAATGAGTGCCATCGTACAGCCGTTCGATATGATCTCCATGCTGGGTTTTCTGATACTGATGGGTACGGTGGTGAACAATCCGATTCTGGTGGTGCACCGCGCAGTGCAGAATGTCGAACAGGGTATGGAGGCGCAGGAAGCTGTCACCGAAGCGGTCCAGGTTCGACTGCGCCCCATTGCGATGGCCACCATCACCACCCTGGTCGGGCTGGCACCGCTGGTATTGATCCCCGGCGCGGGCACGGAACTCTACCGGGGTGTGGGCGCCATTGTGATGTTCGGTATTCTCGGCGCTGCGCTGGTAACGTTGACCATGCTGCCAGCGCTGACCGTCGTGGTACTCAAGCTGCGCGATAAGGTTGGATTACATTCTCGGCATACCAGTTGATCATGCCGATCTTCTCCTCGACCGTCTGGGTATCCGGTTGCGCATCATAGGGGTTGCGGAACGCGATGATGACTTCCGTTACCCCGGCATTGACCAGATTGTGCAATCCGTCAACCGAATACGCCGCCTCAGTCATTGCGTGATATTCGAACGGCAGGTGCTGGCGGCCACAGTCCTTGCGATACTCTTCGATGGTATCGATCATCTGTTGCAGTTCCATGATGGAAGACCCGGCTGAGATCCAGCCGTCTCCGAGTTGCGCCGCACGGCGCAGCGCTGGTTTGGCGTGCCCCCCCACCAACAGGGGAATATGGTGGTCCGGCACCGGGGTGAGCTTGATCGGCTCGAGCTGGAAAATCTCGCCGTCGTATCCGAAATAATCGCCGCTCATCAGACCATTGATGATCTCCATCATTTCATCCATACGCTTGCCGCGCTTCTCCCACGGAATCTGCGAGGCCATAAAATCTTCCGGCCAGGGGCTGATGCCGACACCGAAGCCAAAACGATCACCAATCATCACCCCAAGGGTGGATAACTGCTTGGCCACAATCACCGGTTGGCGAATCGCCAGCTTGACGACGGAAGTGGTAAAACGCAGCTTCTCGGTCTTCGCTGCCAGATAGGGAATGGCAATAAACGGTTCGAGGAACGGCACGCCGTCAAGGAATTCACGCGTACCGTCATCGTTGTAAGGGTAAACATCTGAACCTTCCTTCGGATAGCAGATGCTGTCGGGAAAGGTAAAGGTATCGAAACCGGCGGCTTCTGCGGCCAGAGCAAGCGGCAGATACTGGTCGGGTGGACACATGGTGGCATGGTAGGCAAATTTCATGGCGTATTCCTGTAGGTTGTATTCTCGTTATGTTGTTTGTTGTCGCTAGCCATTATACGACGGATGCAACCGAACAGATCATAGCCTCTCGAATTGTATCCCGCACCACACCGGCTATGTCGGGGTGCGGACAGGCTTGCAACGACGCCGGAGGCGACAGCAGACACTTTTTAACGTCCTGCGGTTCAAAACCACACACCTGTGCGTGGCAATATTTCTTGTATCATCTTGCGAAGCACTGCCACACCTATTATGCATGAGGTATCAGCATGGCCATCGAAACTGTGTATCGGAGCTGCCCCACCTGTGAGGCGAGCTGCGGCCTGGTAATGGAAGTCGACCGCACCGCACGGCAGGTTGTGTCGATCAAGGGCGACCCGGACAATCACCGCTCAAAAGGTTACGTCTGCGCCAAATCGCAGGCCTTTTGCTACATATTCGAAGATCCCGAGCGCCTGACCAAACCGGTGAAGAAAGTCGATGGTAAGTGGCAGGAAATCAGCTGGGAAGAAGCACTGACAGAATCCGCGCAGCGACTGGCCGCCATTCGCGACCAATATGGCAAAGATGCCATTGCAATGTACTACGGCAATCCCAACGGCCATAACTTCAGTACCCAGATTTACACCCAGATGTTTATTACCCTGCTTAACACCGAGCGTTTTTTCTCTGCCGGTTCGGTAGACCAGCAACCAAAAAACCTGAGCTGTGAACTGCTGTACGGCAATGGCTGGGTGTTCCCGATACCGGACATTGATCACACCGACTTTTTTGTCTGCATGGGCGGTAACCCGATGGTCTCGCAGGGCTCACTGATGTCGGCACCGGACATCGAGAACCGCTTGCAAGCGATACAGCAGCGCGGTGGGCAAGTGGTGGTCATCGATCCACGACGTACGGAGACGGCCGACGTTGCGGATCAACACCTGTTCATTCGCCCCGGTACCGATGCGTTTATGCTGATGGCGTTTGTGCATGAGTTATTCGCCAGCAATCGCGTCACACCCGGCAGGCTGCTGGACTTCACCGACGGCATTGAACAACTGGACGCGCTCAGTGCACCCCACTCACCTGAAGCCGTGGCAGACATTACCGGTGTTCCCGCCCAGCGCCTGCGCCAACTGGTGAATGATTTCTGCAACGCCGGCGCGCCAGTCCTGTACGGCCGCATCGGGCTGTGTACGCAACAGTTCGGCACACTGGCCTCGTGGTTGGTTGATGTCGTTAACATTCTCACCGGCCGACTCGATGCCAAAGGCGGTGCCATGTTCCCCCGCCCAGCCACCGCGCACAACGATCCTGCCTCTGCCCCGGCCGAACTCGGTTACAACCGGTGGCAGTCGAAGGCGCGCGGCTTTCCTGAATACATGAGCATGCTCCCGGCATCGCTGATGGCTGAGGAAATGGAGCTCAAGGGTGAGCACCAGGTGCGCGCGCTGATCACCGTCGCCGGCAACCCGGTGCTAAGTGTACCTAATGGCAAACGTATTCACGCAGCGATGGCAGATTTGGACTTCACCGTGGCTTTCGATTTTTACATCAATGAGACCACCAGCCAGGCGGACATTATCATCCCCTCCACCACGCAGCTCGAACACAGCAATTACGATTTCATGTTCACCTCTACCTGCGTGCGCAATTTCGCACAATATTCACCGCAGATATTTGCGCCAGAGCCCGGCGCACTGGACCAGTGGCAGATCATTAACGAAGTGACCGCACGCATGAACGGCATGACGCGACAGGATCTGGAAGCCATGATGCTTGACGGCATGATTGCGCAACTACAGGCCAATGTACCGCAGCTTGCACATCTTTCGGCGGAAGATATCAAGCAAAGAACGATGGAGCATGAAGGGCCGGAACAGCTGCTAGACATCATGCTGCGCGCCGGCCCTTACGGTGACAAGTTTGAGGGTGAGGGCCTGACGCTCGCGCAGCTCAAGCAGGCTCCGCACGGCATCGACCTTGGCGCTCTGGAACCGCGCTTTCCGCAACTGCTGGCAACCAAAAACAAGCGCATCAATATTGCGCCTGAGATTATCACCGCTGATCTGGCGCGCCTGCAGGCGGCACTGGAGAGAGGCCCAAGCGAACACATGCTGCTGATCGGCCGACGCCACATTCGCGATATGAATTCCTGGCTGCACAACCTCAACAATTACGCGCGCGGCAAAAACCGCTGCACACTGCTCATCAACCCGCAGGATGCCCAGCGTCTCGGATTGCACGATGACGGTATGGCGACCATCAAATCACGGGTGGGAGAATTTCGCGCCCAGGTATCGATCACCGATCGCATCATGCCTGGAGTGGTCAGCCTGCCTCACGGTTTCGGGCACAACTATCACAATACGCAACAGTCTATCGCCAGCAGCAAAACGCCTGGCGTGTCTGCGAATGACCTGGTGGATGATAACGAGATGGATATGCCATCCGGCACCAGTGTGGTGAACGGGGTGCCGGTGACGGTTGTGGCCGCTTGAGGGCAAGCTACTGGGTAATCGTTACCCGTCCAATCTCCTGTGCGTCGCGATCCACCTCACAAAACGGCATATCAATCCAACCGCCGCGTGAATACAGTTTGGTCGTATCCGCATAATGCTCCGACGCAGGATCGGTCGACTGTGAGTAGGTCAGTATGGCGTACGCATCAGGACAATCGCTCTCGTTCCAGGTGATGGCCTGAATGTAGCTGTTGCCATGGCGTATCCTGGAGTAACCTTCCCCGTCGATCAGGTTGGAGGTAATCACACTGAACATCATATCGCCCGATCCGCCGTGAATAGGAATGCGCTCACCATTCTTTTCCACAAACTGTACCTGTCCCCAGGGGCGATCCAGAGGAATACCGGCAGTATTGAGCGCATCTACCGCTGCTGTCAGAGAATCTTCCACGGCGGTAACGACAGCGGGATCGGCAATATTTAATTCGCGTGGCGTATTGACCGGATCGGCGGGGTCGAAAGGAATCACCCACATATTGGGTGTCGAGCGCATGATTTTCCAGAATTCATAGAATACGTGTCCGCCAACGCTGTCTATCTGGTGGGTCCGATCCCAGCTCGCCAGGATGTCGCAGGCCTGCTGTTGTTGTGAAATGCCCGCCAAGGGATCTTCAGGCCACGCCTGGCAGACACCCAGCACAGCATCGAGTACCAGCGCCGCAGTATGGTTAGTGGCGTTGTAATGCAGCTGGCGAATGTTATTGATGTTGAACTTGGGTGAACCCAACCCATCCGATCCGGCAAGCCGCTTCTCGGCTTGCGAGAACGTCGCTCGTGTGCGACGACTCTGCTCTACCCGCTCCTTGCCGATGATCGGCGAGAAGCCTTCCAACAAATGACGCGGATTGGACAACCAGTAGCTGTCATTGGCATTCGCACCGTACTCGCGTGTCTCCAGTTTGGGCATGCTATCGTAACCAAAAATCTTTTCCGCTGTACCGGCGTCACTGCCCAGTTCACACGCAGAGTCGGAACCGTCCAGCGTGGGATAGCCAAAACCGGTAACGGCGGTTTGTAGCAGTCCGCGCACGCAGTTCTGGTACTGCGCCGAAGTCACGTGAGGTGTTACTGAAATATCGCCGTAGAACGCATCGCCGTAGCGGTCCGCGGCAATGGTATTCACCCAGGGTATACCCATGTCGCGCAACGCATTCTTGAATTCACCGAGGTTTTGCGACTTGCCCATGTTGATCCACTGGTTGAGCCCACGCAGGTTTTCCAGGTTGGCATCGAAGTACGTCAGTACTGAGCCATTAATTGTCGGCCAGCCGTCTAACAACTCATTGACACCGCCGAGATTAACGATCGCACCGAAGTGGGAAAAATAGAACCGGTGTTCTACGGTTTCCAGTTCGCCGCCCGCTGTCAGGCGCTGCGCGGTGACTGCCTCGCTGGTGATTTCCCGGTACTGGCCGTCGTAGAGATACTCCATCGGGTTATCAGGATTCAGCGTCAGTTCATAAAAATTGAACCGCGACGCCGTACTTACCGTGTGCGACCAGGCAAGGTCGCGATTGAAGGCGATCACCGGTGCAGGAATACCGGCTAACGCTGCTCCCATCACGTCGTACTCCTCTCCCAGGGTGAGATGAAACATGAAAAACCGCTGCGGACCCTGCCACGGAAAATGCGGATTACCAAACAAAATACCCGCGCCGGTCTGTGAGGCATCGCCGCCTATCGCATAGGCGTTACTGCCGAGCGCGCCGCCCTTGGGCAACGGCAATCGGCTATCAAACTGAGCCTGGTTGAGACCAGCCACCATCATCGCTGCAGGTGCAACGCCTTCAGGCACCTTCACGTTCGCCATTTGGGCACTGGGCTGCGCGGCTACAATATAGTCGGTCAACGGCCCGGCACTGCCTATCAGTACCGTCTTGTGCAGCATGCGTACCACGTCGCGCAGGTCGACCTCACGTACCCACGCCGCACCGCGACATCCTTCATCACCCTCAGCGAGATTATCGACACCCGTTTCTTTAAGATAGCGATTAAAACCTGCCGCGTAACCTGTGAGATTCTCGACGATGTTATCCTGCAGGTCTTCCGCGATCATACGATCAACGCGTTCGTCACTGTTGTAGAGCTTCATCACGAAGTCGGAATTGAGATCACCGTCGTCACCGAAATAACGCGCTGACTCGCCAGCGGCGAACACATACTCGCGCATCAGCGTACAGAAGTTTTCGCGCGCATACGCATAGCCCACACCATAACCTGCACTACCATAGTCCTGTGCGGTGACGTGCGGGATACCGTACTGTGTCCAGACGATGTCGGCTGAATACGTCGACCGGGAATCATTATTGTTGTCGGAACTGTTGCTGCAGGCGGTGATCATCACTACAGACAGTACTGCGACTGGGGACCATCGAAGCCAATTGTGGGGTACAAATCTCATGGGCTACCTCATTATTGTAATGTGAGCGCTGTGCGAACCCTTGCAGCCACAGTTTACTCATTCGTTATGCCGGGCAAAAGACCCTGCACAAGTGCCGCTTGCGAGCGGCCACTGGCAGAGGTCTATTCAGCGAGCTAACACTTTCTGAAGTCAGGCGGGCGCTTTTCCATAAAGGCAGTAATCGCCTCGATATTTTCCGCCGAGCCAACCTGGCGCCGCATACCGGCCTGTTCAGCAATGATCGCCTTATCAATCGCCGGAAGATGATGGAGGCGCAGCGAACGCTTTATTTCACGCAGCGAGTTGACAGGCCACTGGGCTATTTCGCGGGCCTTGGCTAAAGCGTGATCAAACAACTGCGCGTCAGGTAGCGCAGCGGCAGCGATCCCCGATTGCACGGCTTTGTCCGCATCGACCCACTGCGCAGTGTAGAACAGTTCTGCCGCGCGCTGCGCACCGATATTGGCTTGCAACATATAGCTGCTACCCCACTCTGGCACCACCCCCAGGCTGGCAAACGGTAAACGCAGACGCAGGCTGTCGCCTACATAAACAATGTCAGCGTGAAACAACACCGTCGCGCCACCGCCGATGGCGACTCCCTGTGCCGCTGCGACCAGTGGTTTATCGAACTCCACCACGGCACGGGCAGCAGACTCAAACGGGTGCTCCTCGCCGGATCCGACCTCACCAAAACTTGCCAGGTCCACACCGGAACAAAAGTTCTCTCCTGCACCGCACAGCAACACACACAGCACATCATCATCGGCAGCAGCGGCCTTAAACGCTTCACGCAGGCCAATCCACATCCGGGTATTGATGGCGTTCTTCTTTTCCGGCCGATTGAGTGTGACGACAAGTACGCCATCCCGGTTCTCGGTGCAGATCAAATCAGACATGGTAATACCTATTGCGAATCAGGAATGAAAAGTCACCGTTTCAGACAGTGCGGCGCGATCAGTCAGACAGGCATTCACGGGGTCATCAGGATTGGGATAACCGAAGGAAATACCGAACACCAGTTTATTACTGGTGTCCAGACCTAACTGCTCGCGTACAAAATCAGCCTGGAACCCGAGCGCGGTCTGGGGACAGCTACCGAGGCCGTGCGCGGTCAGCGCGAGCATCAAAGTCTGGGCGTACATGCCAAGGTCCGCGGCTTCACGCAAACCGAAAGGTTCCGGCAGAAACAGAAAGGCGGCATGCGGCGCGTCGAAGAAGGTAAAGTTGCGCATGAACTGCACATTGCGACCGGCCTTGTCTTCTCGCGCAATACCTGCAGCATCGTACAGTGCCTGCGCTGCCCCGTATTGACGCTCTTTGTACACACCCTGGTACACACCGTCATAGGGGAAATCCATGCTGAAGTTGCCGGCTGCGAAGCGTTGTGGCATTTCCCTACGAAACAGCTCAAGCTTCTCGCCGGAGACCACATGCACTACCCACGGCTGACTGTTGCAATTGCTGGGCGCCTGCTGTGCCACACTAAAAATGTTGGTCAGCGTAGCAGCATCCACTGGTTGCGGCAAAAACGCACGCAGTGAGTGGCGTGAGTTGACGATTTCATCAAAGATTGCAGCGCGCTCGGTCATGGGAAGTTCCAGATGATCAGGTGGTGTTAGAGACTACCAAATTCCATAAGAAGTCTGTAAGGCAGCGGACATGATGCGCCGCTGCAAACAGGTTACTTGCCGGTAAAATTCGCTTTGCGCTTTTCCTTGAAGGCTTTCATGCCCTCGCGGGCATCCGCGGAAGCAAACACGGGGCCGGCCAGTGCATCGGAAGCCAGCATGGCGTCCGCTTCCTGCACATCGGTCTGGAGATCACGCAGCGACCTGGTGATCGCCTGCAAAGCCAGCGGCCCTGTCTCGCAGATCTGGGCGGCGATTTTCTTTGCTTCGGTCAACGCCTGTCCTTTCGGTACGATGCGGTTTACCAGACCCCAGTCCGACGCTTCCTGCGCGGTGACATGACGGCCCAGCAACAGCATTTCTGCGGCGAGGCAATAGGGAATCTGCCGCGGCAGGCGGATGCTGGAACCCGCCATTGGATACAGACCTCGGGCAACTTCAGTGACACCAAAGGTGGCGTCCTCAGCGGCAACACGGATGTCGGTACCCGCCAGAATCTCGGTGCCGCCGGCCAGCGCGTAACCCTCTACGGCGAGAATCAGCGGTTTGTTGGGGCGACTGTCGCGCAACAGGGCCTGCCAATGCACATTGGGCACTTTGCCCATTACTTCCATGAACTCTTCGGTGGACTTGTGATCGCCGTCGGCACCGGCTTTGAGATCCATACCAGCGCAGAAGGTGTCACCATTGGCCGTGAGTATCGCGCACATCAGCGAGTCGTCTTCGTCGAGCAAGCGCCACGCTTTGTAAAGACCCAACAGCATTTCCGGGCTGAAAGCGTTTTTGGCTTCGGGACGGTTGAGGGTCACGATCAACACTTTGCCTTCCTGCTCTACGATGCAGTTCTTGGTGCTGATATTCAGTTCGGCCATGTCGTTACCTTTAAAGTTTGATGATTACGTTATTTGCGTTATTGAGTGTGTGATTATCTTTGCACTGTTGCGGGGGTGGTTGACTGAGGCCCCCAGCTCCTCGGAAGGCTGAGATACTCGTCGCCGGGGGCCTCAGCCAACCACCCCCTGGAATCTCGCGAGAATCCGCCTTTGAGTCGCCGATCTTTTTCAATGCGACCGCACTCAGCAATTGGCACTTCCCCTCCAGCCTCAGGCCAGGTGGGTGCGCGCCTCACAGGGTGAGTATCCCAGCCCCCCGAATCCTGTGTGGCGCGCACCCACCGGGCCACGATGCCAGGACTGTGCAAAGTCCAAATCAGGCAACCTTGAAATCCCCGGACAGTGCGATCTCAAGCGCCTTTGGATAAGCCGGTTTACCACTCGGCGCGCGCGGCACTTCATCCACAATGTGCAACTCACGCGGCACCTTGTAACCGGCAATATGCTGGCGCGCATGCTCCTGCACCGCACTCAGGCTCAACTTGGCATCGCCACGCGGCGCGACCACCGCTGTTACGCGACTGCCGAAACGCTCGTCTGGCGTTGCCACTACCAGACAATCGAAAATGTCGGGGTTGGCTTTCAGTGCTTGCTCCACTTCTTCGGGGAAGATCTTTTCTCCGCCGGAATTGATGCAATTAGAGCCACGGCCGTACACAGTGATGCTGTCGTCGTCCTCGCGGCGCGCTTCGTCGCCGAGCAACAACCACGGTTTACCATCCACGGTGACGATCGTCTTGGCGGTCTTTACCGGATCATTGTAGTAACCCACTGGAATGTGTCCGCTGCGGGCGAAAATACCCATTTCACCGCGCTCCACATGGCGATGAGGTTCACCTTCCACATCGCTGATCACCGACATGAACTCGCTTTTAACGACGTTACCCAGGCCCTGCCCTTTCTTGCCACCGCCATCGAAGCCCATGTTGCCGCTTTCGGATGAACCGAAGGAATTGGAGATAAATACATTGGGGAAATGCTGGCGGAACGCTTCCTGCTTGCTCTCGGAAAAGACTGCGCCGCCAGAACCAATATTGAACACCGAGCTGAGATCCCAACGGTCGGGGTTCGCGGCCAACGCGTCCAACAAGGGCACTGCCATTGCGTCGCCGACAATGGAGAGGGAGTTCACCTTCTCCTTAGCAACGATCTCCCATACCTCTTCGCCCACCAGCGAACGCCCTGGATTGAGTACCACGGAATTACCCGCCAGCAACTGGATACACGCATACCACCAGCAGGCGCCGTGCATCAGTGGTGCGAGTGCCATGCCGACAATCGCAAAGTCGGCTACACGGCCTGCGATCTGCTCTGGATCAGTGATTGCACCGTCGGGATGAAACCAGCCGCCACCGCCCATCGCGGCAAAAAACACGGCTTTGTGCGGCCACATTACGCCCTTGGGCATACCGGTGGTGCCGCCGGTATAGAGTATGAACAGGTCGTCATCCGCACGTTCGGGGAAATCGCGCTTGTCGCTCTGCCCCTGCATGGACGCTTCGTACTCTACAGCGCCGATCAACGCAGGGTCGCAGCCGGAGTCGTCTTTAACGTAGATAAAGGTTTTCAGATCCGGCGTGGACTTGCGCACTTCATCGATGTGAGGAATGAACTCCTGATTGTGAATACAGGCGACCATGTGGGCGTTGTCGAAAATGTACAACAGCTCTTCCTGGACATAGCGGTAGTTGACGTTGATCGGCACGGCTCGAATTTTGAAGCAGGCCAGCATACCCTCGAGATACTCATTGCAGTTGTAAAGGTACAAACCGACGTGATCGCCCGCCTTTACGCCCCTCGACGACAGATAGTGCGCGAGCTTGTTGGCACGCTGTTCCAGTTCCGCATAGGTGGCCCGCTGCTCACCGCAGACTAACGCGCTGCGCGTGGGTACTTTGTCGGCGACCATCTCGTAGAGGTCAGCGATATTGTAGTGCTTGGCCATGCTGATGAATCTCCTGTACTGGTTATGCTTTGTTGGCGCCGACTACCCACATGGCGAAGAACTGGGCACCTCCGCCGTAGGCATGACCGAGTGCGAGTTTTGCGCCTTCCACCTGATGAGCGCCGGCATCACCGCGCACCTGCCTGGCCGCCTCGGCAAAGCGAATCATGCCAGAGGCACCAATGGGGTTGGAAGACAGTACACCACCAGAGCAGTTCCACGGGATATCTCCGCCCTCATCCAGTGAGGTAGCGCCTTCCATGGTCAGCTTCCAGCCTTCGCCTTCTGGTGCAAAACCGAGGTTTTCCAGCCACATCGGCTCGTACCAGCTGAAGGGTACATACACCTCGGCACAATCGAGATCCTTACGCGGATTGGTGATGCCGGCCTGCTGGTAGACATCCGCTGCACAGTCGCGACCGGCCTGCGGATTCACTTCGTTGCGACCGGCGTACATGGTCGGCTCGGAGCGCATTGCGCCGCCGCGAATCCACGCAGGTGGCTTGGGCGATTTGGTGGCCAGTTCCTCATTGACGATCACCATCGCACAGGCGCCATCCGATGACGGACAGGACTCCAGGAATCGAATCGGGTCCCACAGCATGAAGGAGTCTTCCACTTCCTTCATCGTGATATCCGGCTTCTGCAGATGCGCCAGCGGGTTGCGTGCACCGTGCAGTCGATCTTTCACAGCGACTTTGATACCAACGTTGTAAGGTGCATTGGAGCGGCGCATATACTCGCGAATAATGGGCGCGAAATAGCCGCCTGCCCCGGCATTCAGGTGCGTGGAGAACGGCTGCGGGTTGGACAGCGCCCACATTGCATTGGATTCTGACTGCTTCTCAAACGACACCGTCAACACGCGCTTGAATGTACCGCTCTGCACATGTGAAGCTGCAACCAAAGCAGTCGATCCACCCACGGATCCTGCGGTGTGTACGCGCAGCATCGGCTTGCCGTTACAGCCCAGCGCATCAGTGAGATAGACCTCGGGCATGATAATGCCCTCGAACATGTCTGGCGCCTTACCCAGGATTACCGCGTCGATGTCATTCCAGGTCAGGTCCGCATCCTGCAATGCATTAACCGCCGCTTCGCGCACCAGGCCGGCGATGGAAACATCTGTCCGCTTGGTGGTGTATTTGGTCTGGCCGATGCCGACCACTGCTGCCAAGTTCGCCATTACGCTTTCTCCACTACGGTTACCAGGTTGTGCTGCAGACAAGGGCCGGAAGTCGCATGCGCTATGCCCCGCTGCGCCTCGCCGCTCAGTATGCGGTTGAAGACTTCACCGAGGCGCGACAATCCAGACGCCATCATCAGGTTGCCGGCCAACACGCCGCCGCTGGGATTGATACTGGTCTCCTTGCCCAGACCCAGTGCGTGGCTCAGTATAATCTCCTGATGGCTGAACGGCGCGTACAGCTCCGCCACATCCACCTTGCCTGTATCCATACCGGCTCGCTTTGCGGCGGTGCGCGTGGAAACCGAATCAGTCAGGTCGCGCATACCGAGGTTGTGCGTTTCGATGCAGTGGTCGATGCCGCTGATCACCGCGTAGGGCAGGCCCCACTCTCTGGCTTTCTCCACGGTAGCGATCACCATGGCACTGGCACCGTCCGACACCGGGCAACAATCCGATTTGCGCAGCGGTGACAAATAGGTCTCTTCGGCCAACACATCTTCCGGCGAAATATCGCCGGACAACTGCGCATGCGGATTGTTTCTGGCATTGCGACGCGAACGCGATACTACCTCTGCCATATCGCGCTCGGTGATCAAACCCTGGTCGAGCATCAGGCGCGCCTGCATTGCCGCCAGCGAAATACTGTCGACCCACAGCGGTGCCAGGTAGTACGGATCGAGCTGCTGTGACAAGACAATGGGCAACTCACCTGGCGAGGACTTACCAAACCCGTAGATCAGCGCGGAATCAGCGTGACCCATGCTGATCTTCAGCATGGACTCATACAGCGCCCAAGCCGCGTCCATCTCGACATGCGATTCCTTGATCGGCGGCACCGCGCCCAGCGCGTCAACACCGGCTACGAATGCGAAGGCAGCGCCCTGCAGGTAGTCGCAACTGCCGGAACACACGAAATCCACATCCTGCGCACTTTGCAGACCGGCTTGTTTAAAGGTACGCGCCAGCACCGGCATAATCAGTTCAACTTCGTTAACCGCACCTGCGTCCGCAACGCTGTCAGTCTGCTGGTAGGCTACTATTGCAATTTTTTTCATTGCTCAACCCTCCAGGCCGCTAACAGGTAATTTGCCAATCCGGTCAACCGGCACATCAGCCTCGTCGATCGGTTTGAAGTATCGGATGTTGTCCATCGCGTAGTCCCACTCGCCTTCCGGCTTCCACACAGCCTGGACACGCTGGCCAATATGCACCTCTTCGTTCACACACTCACTCAGCAGGTGGATAAATGAAATATTGGCACCGTCAGGTACCAGGTTGGCAATGACATAGGGCGGCTGGATGGGGTTATTTGGAATTGGGATAGACACAATAGTGAAAGACTGCACTGTGGCTTTGTCCGCTAACTCCACTTCTTCCTGGGTGGCTACACCGCACGCTGCGCAGGAGCCGCGCGGCGGCACATACACCGCCGAACATTTCGGACAGCGCTGGCCGGTGAGCACACCCTTCTTGATCTGGGTAAGAAAGCGTGCCGCTGCCGCGCCCGCCGTGAAATTGTATTTGAGGTATACCGGCGCCTTGATGCCGGTGATCATATCCAGTTCTTCGCTCATGGTGGGCTCTCTCCTATACCAGTTTGAAGCAGCGAATATCGGAGATGAAACCGATGGTTTCATCAGCCCACACCGCTTCTACGCGCGCGCCGGTGGCAACGTCATTTTCAGTGGCAGCTGCCACGCAATGAATCATCGGCACATCGGCACCATCGAGCTTGATCATCGCCCATGCGAAAGGCTCCTGCAGGGGATGCGCCTCGCGTGGATGCTTGACCCAGGCAAAGCTCACAATCTCGCCCTGCTGTCCCACATCGACGAATTCCGAGAGTTCTTCGGCCGTATCCGGGTCGTACTCCATCGGCGGCACCACCACGCGGCCATCGCTGGCCTTGATGCCGACAATATGGCGATTCTTCAGTGCGGTCAGAAAACGACCCACCACCGGACCGGTAGAACGGGTATAGGTATAACCGAGCTCGAAAGCCTGATTGAGGATTTCCGGTTGCGACACAGGCACAGCCCTCCTGAGGGATGGAATTTGGTGCACCAGTATCATTGAGCCCCAGCAATCACTCAATGACACAAAGGATCATGTGAACATGACATTTCTGATCATCGGGCCGGGATCCATTGCAGTGAGGTTGCGTAACTTGTACCAGCAGCACCAGAATACGCTCCTACGCCTTCAACTACAGCAGAAATGCCGCATAATGAACGTCGATAGAAGCAACTTACAATCAGCTATCTGCACTAACTACAGGAGTTAAACGATGTCAGTCTGCGCGACAGGGTATTTGAGAATTGCGTCAACCGATCCGGCGGCGTGGATGGATTTCGGCACCAATGTACTGGGCCTCATGGATGCGAAGCGTGAAGACGCCGGTGGCGCACATTTCCTGCGCATGGATGACCACCCATTCCGTTTCATGATTGAGCCTGGCGACGCCGACAGACTGCTGGCAGTGGGCCTTGAATTCCCCACTGAACAGGCCTGGCAGAGCACGCTGGATGCACTCACCGCCGCCGGCCACAGTGCCGTTCCACTCTCCGCCGAGGAAGCCGCACGCCGCTGCGTGACCGCATTCGCTACGGTACTCGACCCAGCGGGGAATACGCTGGAGTTGTACTGGGGTCGCAAGCTGGACTACACACCGATGATTTCGCCCGCTGGTGTCTCCGGTTTTGTCACCAGCTACCGACAGAGCGGCGACATGGGCTTCGGCCACTGCGTACTGCCCGCGCCGGACATCGATGCCACCACTGCTTTCTACACCCGGTTTATCGGCACCGGCCTCACCGACACACTTTTCCCGCCGGGTATGGATGGCATCAAAATCAACTTCATGCATGCAAACAACCCGCGTCAGCACTCGGTCGCGTTGTTCAACGGGCCGCACCCGGCGGGTGTCGTGCACATTATGGTCGAGGTCCAGACGCTGGACGAAGTCGGCAGAGCCATGGACCGGGCGAAGCAGGCCGGCACGCACTTTCTGGCCACGCTGGGCCGCCATGTGAACGACAATATGTGTTCAATCTACATTCTGGCGCCGGGCGGCATCGCTGTCGAGTACGGTTATGACGGCGTTCTGATCGACTGGGAAAACTACGTTCCTACCGTCAGTGTTGAAGGCGATCTGTGGGGGCATGAGTACAATTTTCCCGGGGTGAATGCTTAGCGCTGAATTGCCGGCATACGCGTGCCTGTGCATCGGCAATCCTGCCCGCTTGCCGGCGTAGATGCGTAGGGGCAGCTCAATTTGTCGCGGTGTTGTCGGCGTCGGTAGGGCTGAGGGTCTGAGCGCGAATGCCTTCTCTTTCTGAGTGAGCAGGTTATGCCATCAGAACACATCCAAACGCGGCACCAGCGGAAACACCCCGGCAAGCACCAATTCCAGCGCGTTAAAAAAACAGCTTAGGCTGCTAAAGCGCCTCACGAATGGCATCTACCGAACCAAGAGTATCCAGCGCCAGATGCAACCGCGCCATTGACGCCTTGAGATAGTTGACCGGCTGCCAGGCATCGTCCATCGCCAGAGTGACAGCCGCACCGAGCCACACATAGGCAGCGTGCCAATGATACTGCTGCCACAATTCCTGCACAGCGGGTGCCGGCGCGCCGAGCGCGAGCAATTGCTCACGGTAGTAAGACACCATCCGGGCACCCTCCTTCCGCTGATCCTCAGGTGCCAGTGTACCGGCCAGGAAATAGCCAACGTCGCGCATCGCCGGTCCGCGCGCCACCATGGCCCAGTCGAGGAAGCCGGGTTCATCCGCGTCGAAGAACATATTGCCATCGTGCACGTCACCGTGAATCAGTGTTGGCTCGCCGCGCAACCACAGCCGGTGGATGGCATCGGTATCGGCCAGGTATAACTCGCCCATTTGGGTGAAAACAGCCGGCATACTCATGGCGTATTTTTCCAGTGCCACGGCAATCAAACGCTTGCCGATATCATGCTGCACCGGCGGTTGCACCCAGGCAAGGTCTGTCGCAAAACGCGGTGAGTTCCAGTAGCAGGCATGCAGACGCGCAAACGCCGATAGTATCTCGCGCACATAATGTATCGAGTAGCGGCGACTGGCATTCCTGAAGGTGCACCCGCTGTCCACCAGATTCTCCAGCAGCATGATGTACGCAGTCCCCCCTGCATCGCTGTCGGCAAAATAGCAGCGCGGCACGCGAACCGGTAATTCTGACGACAAGGTGCGGTAAAAAGTCGCCTCGCGACGACCCATGCCGCTGGCTGTCACAAAAGCGCGCTGACCTTCATCGGTAGGCGGCAGCTTGACGAAAAGTCGCGTGGGCAGATCCACTGTGTGCGCATACTGCAGTTCCAGCAGTGCGCGACCCGTAGTGCCTGCATGGGCATCCAGAACAGTGAACGCACAGACCGGTGCCTGTAATGCTTCGGTCAGCCAATCGCTGCTGAGGCTGGCCAACTCTGTAGGAAGCATGGTTTTGACCCTGCCGTTGCGTTCTTAAGTAGTGTGAAACTCACGCAGAATGCTGATTCTCACTGCACCTCAATGGTGACGGGAATCCAGCGGTTGAGAATATAGCGCATCGTGCCATTGCCCTTCATGGTCTGCAGTGCGTCGTTGAGCATCGCGGCCAGGCGCTCATCGTCCTTGCGCACTGCCCAGGCCAACTGCTCCTTGGTAAGCGGATGGTAAAGGCTTATCAGATCACTATTTTCTGCGGAAGTGGCCAGCTGCCAGCTGGTGGGTGCATCATGAATATATACGTCGATGTCGTTGTTGCGCAGTCCCGCAAAGGCAGCTGCAGCGTTGTCAAAAAATTTCACCTGGGCATTCTTGAGCTCGTTTTCGACAAATTGCGCGCCGGTGGTACCCGGCTCTACACCCACGCGCACGCCATCGCGGCGCAGAGACCAGGGCTGCGCATAACGCCCGGCTTTGTCGATGGTGGTAATAGCCATCTGCCCGATCTCCACGTACGGAGTAGTAAAAAGCACCAGCTCGCTACGCTGCGGTGTGATCGTCATGCCTGACATAATCACATCTATCTCTCCGGCCTGCAGCGCGGGAATCAATTTCTCAAAAGGCATATTCACCAATGTCAGTTCCTGCCCGATGATGCCGCCAACCGCCTTGGCATTGTCCGCCTCAACACCGACAATCTGTCCTTCCTGTTGATAGACCATTGGCGGGTAATCAGCCGATACCCCTACCTTGAGGCCGTCCGCAAAGGCGCTGGCTGTGCAGCAAAAAATCAGAATCGAAAGCAGTATCTTGCTGATCATTGAATGTCCTCAAGGTGGTCGAAGCGGATGGGATTTGCGTGCCACAATGTAACATCGGCTAAAGGGAACAGGGAAGCCTTCAGGGAAAACGTTACCATGCACCTCACCTTTGACAATAAAACCGCTCTGGTCACCGGCGCTGACCGTAATACCGGCGCCGTGATAGCACAGCAACTGGCGCGCAGTGGCGCTGCAGTGATAGTGCACAGCAATAGCGTCGACGGCTCTGCGGACAGTGTCGCAAGCGAACTGGGATGCATCGGGGCAGTGGAAGGTGATATCGCCACGGAAGCCGGCTGCGCGGCGGTATTGAAGCAATTGCAGGAGAGATCCCTACAGGTGGACATACTGGTCAACAATTACGGCACAGCATCGTTTGCCAGGTGGAGCAGTGCTACAACGGCAGATTGGCTCGATATGTACCAGAAAAATGTGCTGTCGGTTGCGCGATTGGTACAGGGCATTGCGCCGGGCATGACGCACAGGGGCTGGGGCCGGATCGTCAACCTGGGCACCATCGGCTCACACCGCCCCGGGAAAATCATGCCACACTATTACGCCGCCAAGGCCGCGTTAGCCAACCTCGGCGTGAGTCTGGCGCAGCATCTGGCAGGTACCGGTATTACCGTCAACACAGTATCGCCCGGCCTGATTCACACCCCCGATCTGGAGGCCGGCTACCGCTTGCGGGCAAGCAAACGCGGCTGGGGTGACGACTGGCAGGACATTGAGCAACGCATCGTGGCAGAAGACTTCCCCAATCCCTGTGGCCGACTGGCCACGCGCGAGGAAGTGGCCGACCTGGTACTGTTCCTGTGCAGCGAACAAGCCGGCTTTATCAACGGACAGAATGTGCGCATCGACGGTGGCGCCATCGCCTACGTCTAGTCTGCACCGGGTATTCGCTCCGGCCGACTTGACGCTGCTGCGCGCGTTTGCCATGCTTCTGACGCTTAAAGCTCCACATCAGCCCAACACCCACTTCCCGCAAAGGAATCCCAGCAATGAAAACGTTAATCAAATCAACCCTTGTGTTTCTAGTTGTCAGCATGGCCAGCGCGATGGCGCAGGCCGATAAATATGACGATACGATTGCTAACTTCAAGAACGCCGGGGAGAGCGGCACATATTTTGAGAAAAGCATCGGCTATGCCGTATTTCCCACCATCGGCAAAGGCGGTATCGGCATTGGTGGTGCACACGGTTCTGGCAAGGTTTACAAACACGGCACCGTCATCGGCACAGCCGATATGACGCAGGTTACCATCGGTTTTCAGCTCGGCGCAGAAGCATTCAGCCAGATTATCTTTTTTGAGAACCAGGCTGCGCTCGATGATTTCACCTCCGGCAATTTTGAGTTCAGCGCCGATGCCAGCGCGGTGGCAATCACTGCGGGCGCTTCCGCCCATGCAACTACTGGCGGCGGCGCCTCGGCGGGCATCAGCGGCGGCCAGAAGGATGCCGATACCAAATCAATGGGCTTCCGCAAAGGCATGGCAATCTTCACCGTCGCCAAAGGCGGCCTGATGTACCAGGCCACGCTGGGCGGACAAAAATACAGCTTCACACCGCTCTGACACCCTGCAGTAGCCGCAAGGTCGCAATCGAGAGGTTGCGGCCTTTTTTGTGCCTGTAACGCGCGGGCAAAGCGCCGTGACCATCGGGGCAAATCATTTGCGCCAGTTACAGGCGTTCGATTGTCCCTTTGTCCCCATCCAGTCGAATGCGCTCGCCTGTCGTGAGAAATCTCGTACCTTCCCGCGTATTTACCACACAGGGCAGCCCGTACTCGCGCGCGATTACCGCACCGTGTGACACGGAACTGCCAAGGTCGGTCACCAGCCCGCCGATCAAGCTGAAATACGGTGTCCAACCGATATCGGTAATGGGCGTCACCAGGATTTCACCAGGCTGCAGGTGAGCTGCCTCAGCCAGGGTATGCGCAACACGCGCGACACCTTCCACGACACCACGCGAGGCCGGTCGACCGCGCAGGATGCCATCCTGACTGTGGACGACATGTTCTTGCAGCGGTTGCGGCGCACCCACGGAAATTTCAGGAAATTCGCAACGCTGCTGATAGGCCAATGCCTCGCGGCGCGCAAGTGCGCGATCTATAGCAGCAGCATCCGGACGAGCGATGAATTCTGGCAGTTCGGCCATGCTGAAAAAGTTCACCAGATCGGCGTCGGGCAGCACACCCTCCTGCTGCAGCAACGCGCCGAGATGGCGGAAACCCCGTTTGAAGCGGTGCGCGGTGTCAACCAGCTGAGACTTGGTGTGCTCGCGGCGACGGATCGCGTCGTGCGCTTTGGGCAGTGCCCAGCGCAAGCCGCGACTCAGGCTGGACCAGTCGATGATCGCAGTGCTCATCGGCCGGTGCCCTCCCGTAACAATGCGTGCGTGTACCGCCGCCTGCATGCTCTGGATAAGCGGCAGCGGATCATCGCTCCATGCCGGATCGCGCATGCACAGTTCACGGTAGCCACGATGCCCGTGATTGGTCATGAACGCGCCATACTCTGACGCCAGGTCACTGTGGTTGCGCAGCCAGTATAAGGCATCCTCAGGCGCTGCCTGCTGGAACGCATGCGGCGCATCCGACTGTGCCACCACGCGATCAATCAGGGCGTCCAGTTCTTCCAACATGACAGCACTCTCCACGCCGCTGGCGCCGGCCAGCAGGCGCACCGCCTCGGCCTGCTCCTCGCTGGTGCTGTCATTGGAGCGACCGGATACCATATTTTCAACAATTGAACACAGAAAACCGGACAGTGCGGATGACTGGATATGCACGGCCATAGCGTGATCAAAAAATCCCGCTTTTTGTTCCAACTGTGCCCACATGGCAGCACTATCGGTTTTGAGCTCTATTGAGAACGCGGCCAGCTCGCGGCCAAAGTCGTCGACGACCTGCGGCGCGCGCAGGCAGTAGCGCAGCAGTTTTGCGGTATTCAATACGCGCCGCAAAAATGGCTGTGGCGGGAATGCTTTGAGTTCAGGCACCAGTCGCCCGCACAGTGACTGTGCGGTCTGCTCAACCGTGGAACCTAATACAGCGGAGGACATCACTACGTTGCCGCTGAGGTTAAGAAACAGGTGCCCAAAGAACCAGGCCGTGATTTGCCAGTCGCGCTCAATGGCTGGTCTGGCGCCCACTGCGACCTGCATGTGTTGCAATCCGTAATCAATACCCCAGCCGGTAAAGGATCCGGTCAATGGACACACGGCGCCGGGCATCATCTCACTGACATTGCTGATAGTAAGCACATCCCCCGGGCGAGGGAGCACGGTGTCAAACTCATTGAGGTCGGCGGGCAGGGTGGTAATCGGCCTGGCTTGCAACCAGTAGAGTGTGCCGTCTTCATCGATCGCCCATTCGAGGTCCAGTGGGTGACCCTCGTGTTCCGCTGCGGCCCTGGCCTGGGTGGCAATCGCGGCAATCTCCCGGTCGCTGAGCAACGGCTGCGCACCCACCAATTGTCGCTGCACAACCCTGCCACTGAGGTGCACGCCGTAGTGGTCGGGTGTCGCCTCACCGCTCACCAGTGATTCACCGAGTCCGGCTACTGCATCAATGACCAGCAAATCACGCCGTGCACTCACCGGGTCTGCGGTGAATACCACACCGGCAACCCGCGCGTTAACCATGGCCTGCACCACCACATTCATCACGATTGCGGCACCGTCATTGTGTTCCTGCTGGTAACTGCGGGCACGCTCATTCGAGGCGGAGGCGACACAGTGCGCAATGGCTTCGCGCAGACGCTCCACCCCGCGAACATTCAGTACCGTGTCATACTGCCCGGCAAAGGAGGCGTCACCGCCATCCTCTCCGAGTGCGGACGAACGCACAGCGACGTCAGCATGGCCCAGATCGAAATACATCTGGTCCAGCGTTTCAGGAAAACGGTCTGCCACGGCATTGCGTAGCACAAAGGCGGGCGGGACCGGCAGACCCATCGCAACCAGACGAGCCAGCCCGTAGGCTTTGCCGCCAGCGCCGGCATCAGTGATTTGCGCCAGCGTGCAGATTTCAGTGTTCACTGCGGGAGTATCCTATGTTGCATTTAATCGACGGGTGATAATACCTGGCTGAATGATCAGCCAAATCCCATCACCTTGGCCTCTGCTGTGAGTACCTGATCCACAACAGGATGGGCTTTCACGCGCGCCACAAAGGCAGCGAAGTTCGGCCAGCGCTGGGCATCAATGTTGTATCCGGCGTAAGCAGCGTTGATGAACGGGCTCATCAGGCTCATATCTGCCATCATAAACGGGCCGAAAATAAATCCCTGCGCGGGAACCTGACTCTCCAGGTAATCGAGGATAGGAGGCAACTGTTTATTGATAATTTTTTCAACCAGTTGTTCGTCGGTTTCCTGCTTGAGCACCATGGGTCGCATGAAACGTTGAAAGAAAATACCTGCTGCAAGTTCTGCGACGCGGGTGCCGCCAAGCTCCTCATACCAGCGAGCCTGAGCCTTCTCTGCGCTGTTTTTAGGGTACAGTGGTGATTGCGGGTAGGTATCTTCGAGATATTCGCAGATCACGGAAGAGTCGCAAACGATGAGCTCACCGTCCTGCAGCGTTGGTATTTTGCCCAGCGGATTGATCTTGCGATATTCCGGGTCTTTGGTGAATGGAATCTGTTGAATCTGCTCGTAAGGCAGTTCTTTCACTGCCAGTGCTACCTGTACTTTGCGTACAAAGGGTGAACCGGATGCTCCGTGTAAAATCATCATTGGCTACCACCTGCCGGCAACGCATCCAGCCACTGTGCCACCGCCTGCCCAATCTCAACGGGCGAATCCTCCTGAATAAAATGTGTGCCTTTCACTGTGACCTCCTGCTGATTGGGCCAGCTGCGACAGTATTCACGCTGTCTGCCGGTGAGAATGGAACCGGGTTCAGCATTGATAAACAGCTTGGGTAAGTTGGTGGCTCCCTCCAACCACTTGCCGTACGCGCTTACCAATTCCACCATCTGTGGCGGCTCACCTGCGATCGGAATCTGCCGCGGCCAGTTCAGCGTCGGCTGACGATCATCCGGCGTACTGAACGCGGCACGGTAATATTGCATCTCCTCCTCCCCCAGCGTGCGCATGACCGAGCTGGGCAACACGGCTTCAACAAACTTGTTGCGCTGCAGCACCAGGTCTTCCCCCTTGTCGGAACGGAAACCCTGGAAAATACCCCTGGCACCCTCAGGCCAGTCCTCCCAGCTCATCGGGCAAACAATTCCTTCCATATAGGCAATGCCGCGCACCGCGCTCGGGTGCTGCTGCGCCCAGTAGAACCCCAGCGCACTGCCCCAGTCGTGAATAACCAATGTGACGTTGCTGTCGGCGTCCAGCGCATGCAACAGCCCTTCCAGATACTGATACGCCACCATGAACGAATAGCGTTCAGGCCCTTCGCTGGCCGGCAACTTCTCGGAATCGCCCTGCCCTATCAGGTCTGGCGCGATCACCCTCCCCCTACCCTGTAGCTGGGGAATGACATTCCGCCACAGATAGGATGAGGTCGGATTACCGTGCAGCAACACAATGGGGTCCCCTGCACCCACCTCAACGTAGGCGATGCGTTTACCGTGCACCTCCTGGTACTTCTTTTCATAGGGCATAGCGGCGGCAATCATGGCATTCCTCCTGTGGCAATGAGTGGTATTACAAAATGAGTTGGTGCGTGGTTACCTGAATTCGAGCACCCTATCCCTGAGCGGGCGCAAGCGGAGTTGCAGGAAATCGAGGATGTAATTCTGGTAGAGTCGCCACGGAAATTTGCGCCCCTGTTTAGGAAATTTTCCCAATGCGCGCAACACATAACCGGAATTCAAACTGAGCATCGGCTCCTCTTCGACGCCGCCTTGCGGTTGCACCGGCACGACCATGCGCGCACCTGTTTTGCGCATCTCGTTGAGCAGGCGACAGATGAAACGTCCGGTTAAATCACTTTTCAACGTCCAGGAAGCGTTGGTATAGCCGAAGACCTGCGCCAGATTGGGTACATTGCCAAACATCATGCCGCGGTACACAAAAAGCTGGGATGGGTCTATTGCATTGCCATCAACTGTCAACTGCGCACCTCCCATGAACTTCATGTTCAGCCCGGTCGCCAGCACAATAATGTCTGCCGCTAGTTCCTTACCGGATTGCAAACGGATACCGTGCGCCGTGAAACGCTCGATGTGGTCGGTGACTACCTCCGCACGCTTCTCCCTGATAGCAGTGAACATGTCGCCTTCAGGTACCGCACAGAGCCGTTGATCCCAGGGATTGTAGCTGGGTGTAAAATGCGTCTTGATATCGTAATCATCACCCAGTGCCTCTCGCACCTTGTTGAGCAAAAACGCCTTCATTTGCGCGGGTCTTCTGCGCGAAAGGCGGTATACAAATATACTGAACAGCACCTGTTTCCAGCGGGTTAGGCGATAAACCCAGGAGCCCGGCAGGAAGCGACTGAGCTGTGTTGCCACCGGGTCTTCCTTCGGCAACGAGGCGATATACGTTGGCGAGCGCTGCAGCATTACCGTGTGCGCGGTGTCCTTGGCCAGCTCGGGCACCAGGGTTATCGCGGTGGCACCACTGCCAATTACGACGACCTCCTTACCCGGTAATCCAGGTCCTGCGGCCAATGCTGGGCATGCACTATGCGGCCACGAAAATCCTCGCTGCCGATAAATTGCGGGGTGTAACCATGTTCGTAGTCATAATAGCCGCTGCACATGAGCAGGAAATGGCAGCACATTTCAATAGTACCTCCGGTATCAGTGCACTCAATTACCACCGTCCAGGAGGCGGTTTCTGTGGACCAGCTGGCGCTGAGTACTTTGCGGTGGTAGCGAATGTGCTTATCGACGCCGGTTTCAGCGGCAGCCTCAGTCAGGTAACTCAGTATCGAGGGCCCGTCAGCCAGTGACTTGCGCTGGAGCCAGGGCTTGAATGAATAACCGAGCGTGTACATATCGCTGTCGGAACGAATACCGGGATAGCGGAATAAATCCCATGTGCCGCCAAGTGTCTCGCGACTTTCCAGCAAGGCAAAACTGTGGCCGGGGCAATGTTGCTGCAGGTGACGCGCGCTGCCTATACCAGACAGGCCGGCACCTACAATGAGCACATCTACGTAATCCGAAACAGCTGTCGATGTCATGGGATTGTTTCCTAACTATCGGACACACAAACCCCCCGATGGGGAATCACTCGGCGACAACTATGCTTGGTCAAACCTGTTCAGGCAAGCACTACGGCGCGCAATCGCTTGTGTGCCGCAGTATATTCATAGAATTGGGTGGGGGTGGTTCGACAGCCTGAACACAGGCTGCCGAACCTTTCCGGAAGCGTCCGGGCTATTGCGCGGGTTTCTTGGCACCGACCAGGATATCAACGCGACGATTCAACGCCCGACCTTCGGCGGTATCGTTCGTGGCTACAGGCTTGGTCTCACCCATACCCATGGCATCGATAATACTGGCGCTGACGCCTTTGGAGACGATGAAGTTCTTCACCGCCATGGCGCGGCGCTCAGACAAGCGCTGGTTGTACTCTGCAGTACCGATGCTGTCGGTATGCCCGACGATATCGATATCCTGAACGCTCATGCCCTGACTTCTGATCAAATTAGCGAGTTTTTGCAGTTCAACTTTACCCTGCTCCTTGATCACATACTTATCGAAGTCAAACAACACTTCCGCTGAAACGGTGTGAGTTGTGTACTCCAACGCTTTCTCCAGCGGCGTCAACAATGTGTCTGCCACAAAGGTTGAGAGCGCAGGACCGGACGCAACATCAGCAGCGGACACGGCACTGTCGCAGCTGGTGCTATCGGTGATGGCGGCGATAATGGCATCGTGGCTTGGGTCGCTACCCACCTTAACAGTGTGCACGCAAATGTTGTTGGGGTGCTGCGATTTCAATTCCGCGAGCGAGGATTTCACCGCATCAGGATCGTTCCAGTTGAAGTCGCTGACAATGATGACCGCTGTGAGGCCGGTATCATCCACCAGCATCTCTGTCGTGGCATCTATGGCTTCAGCGATCGGGGTAGTGCTTGCGGCACATTTGATCGAACCCAATGCCTTGGCGAACTCAGCTGAATTATAAGTGCCCAGGTCATACAGCGTGGATGCAATTCCGCAACCGATACAAGAGCCGGTGTCGCCCTTGCCAAAGGTGATCATACCGGCTTTAAAATCCATTGCCGGAACGGCATTGTTGAAGCTGGCGGTCCAATCCTGGGCCGTGTCGATTCGCGGACGACCGGGATCTTCTGTATTCATGGAACCGGACGCATCAAGCAGAACAATGAACGTATCCACTTTGCGTGCGTACGCGTCTGTATCGATTGGGTCTGCTTGGCTCACTACTGGTGTGTAACGGGCGCTGCTACATGCAGCCACCGCCACAACAAATAAACCTGTGATTAAACTCCTGAGGTGTAACCTGTTCATACCATTCTCCTGACTGTATCGAATTTGCTTAAGCCTCGCATTAATCCTCATGCCCAGCATCACAAACAGTGACTTGTGAACGCAGAAGACCGGGAGGCCTTGCGCTACACAGAATAGTGCAAATCGCTGAATCTGTCGCGGAAAAAACTGTAGCTAAGAAAATCATTGCTATGTGCGCAAAGACACACTGGTTGCGGATGCGCACTGCAATTTGAGTACTCCGCGATAAGCACGCGTAGGGTTGACGAACACTGTGCATTATAATCCGGCCAAGCGGCAACTCGCACCGAACTGGTGCACGAGAAGGGTGCATTTCTAAAATAGATTGCCACTTTATAACAAGCTAACAGAACTCCAAGCCAAGACCGCTCTAAAGCGCGTCAATCTGGTGCACTCAATCAGGAACTGGTGATTCCCTTAAAAAACTCGGTGGCACCCAAACGTAAATTGCGCAGCGAGTATCCACCCTCCTGGACTACCAGTATCGGCAACCCTGTTTCCGCCAACATTTTCCCTATACGGTACATTCCCCTGGCGCTGACATTAAAGGTCCCGGTGGGATCGCCCGCCATGATGTCGAAGCCCAGCGACAACACCAGGTAATCGGGCTTGAAGCGAGCGATCCTGTTGATCGCCTGAGCCAGGGTTTCACAGTAGGCATTGTCATCAACCCCGGGATAGAGCGGGTAGTTGCGATTAAATCCCAGTCCCTGTGCTTCCCCGCGCTCGTCCCGATACCCGGCGAAATACGGATAACACAGTCTCGGGTGTCCGTGGATAGAGACGAACAGGACGTCACTGCGCGAATAGAAAATGTCCTGTGAACCGTTACCATGATGGTGATCAATGTCCAGGAAAGCGACCTTGCCATGCGCAGACAGGTAGTTCGCAGCGATCGCCGCGTTATTGAAATAACAAAAGCCACCAAAGGCGCGCGCCTCTGCATGGTGCCCCGGCGGACGACACAAGGCGTAACACAGCGCAGAGCCTTTGGCGACGCGTTCGGCACCAGTGAGCGCTGCATTCACTGCCTGTCGGGCCGCCGTGTAGGCATTTGCGGTGACCGGCGTGAAGGTATCTATGCAGAAATACCCGGCCTGACTTTCCCAGGACTTCGGGATGCGCTGCGCATGACGGATCGGAAAGACGTTGGGATATAACAGCTGCCCAGTTTCGAGTTGCTTGCTGCCCTGCTTGAGGAATTGCAACAAACTGTGGGTGTGTACTGCGAGAATATGCTTCTCCGCAAACGCCTTCAATTTGAACTCTTTGACGGGAATTGCAGCCAACCCTTTCAGTATAGCGTGGACCCGGGCAGGGCGTTCCACGTAGCCCTTTTCGCGCAAGTGATGGATAAGATTGGCATCGCCGGTGCTGACAATCTCCAGCGTCCTTTGACCCGTGCTTTGCGCGTGTACGATAGGCTTGCTGTACACCGGCGCTCGCAGCTTGACCGGATCATCCTTGATCGAGTCGAGTATGATTTTCAATTGCGGATCGCTTGCCCCGATCCCTGCTTTGGCCAGCAAAATTCGCGATACCATTTCTCTCGCTTCGCGCCTTGAAGGTGTTTTGCCAAGCTCAAGATCATCAAACACCAGATAGGTATAGAAGCCAAGATTGGCCTTGGTCCGGGTGCTCTCGTAAAGCGTGTTGCTGACCGGACGCGCTCCAAAGCGCTCGTAGAAAGCCAGCCGACGCTGGTTGACGCGCAACTCGGACTTGTCGACCAGAAGCGCCACATCGTCGGTGGGCACATCCATAAACAGACCTTTTCCTTTGCGTTGCAACAGCAGTTCGCAGGTCGCTTCGTAGAGCGCCGTTCCATAGCCTCGGGTATTGCGCGCCGGACTGGCAAGCAGATAGTCCAGGTAGCCGTATCGCTGACGTGGAAAATAGAAACTGAGTGCGAAACCGAGAATCCGGTTTTTTCTTCCCTGTGCCACCAACAGAATCACTTCAAACGCATTCTCGCTGGTGAACTTGAGCAACTCAGCGATCCTGGCGGCGTATTGTGGGTAGTAGGAAAAAGCCTGCTGATAGATATTCAAGACTGCGGAAAGTGCCAGTTGATTCTCTGGCGAGACTGCATCGTGCACCTGCCTTATACGAAACATGCTAGCGTTCCTTACGTTGCTGCCAAACTTGCAGGCCCTGCGCATTCAGCTGCATGTCGAAAGCCAGTTTTTTGCGCAACGCGATCTCGTCACTGGCAGCATCGAATTCACTGAATAATTCGATGGTGTAGTCACTGAGTTGCTGCTGCAACGCCTGTCCATCGCCGGCGCAGCAAATGGCGAACTCACAGTATGCAGCAAGCTGGCGACGCAGCAACTGCGCCTTTTGCGGCGTGTATTTAAGGACATTACTGTGCGTCAGGTACATCTGCTGCGGCGCATAGCTGGCCAACATTTCCAGTGAGGCGACATAGGCCGCAGGATCAAACTGACTCGGGGTGGTCGACGGCAGCAGGAAATCTTCATCGCTAAAACGGCACCACGGATAGGAGACACCAAACATATCGCCGCTGAACCAGCCTCGACTGGTTTCATCCCACACACAAAAATGGTGCTCTGCATGCCCTCGCGTATGGCGAAACTGCAATGGCCTGTCTGCCAGCAGAATGGTCTCGCCATCCGCCATCTGGCGAATTCGCGTTGCATCAACCGGCACAATCTCGCCGTAAAGGGACGCAAACAATGATTCGCCATAGACGTCCTTTGCAGCGGCAACCAATCGTGTGGGGTCAACCATGTGCCGGGCACCGCGCGGATGAATCAACAATTGCGCAGCCGGAAACAGCGCCATCATCGCACCGGCGCCACCGGCGTGATCCAGATGCACATGCGTGGGAATGACGTAGCGAATCTGTTCGGGGCTGACGCCCCTGACCTGTAGTATTTGCTGCAACGCCGCAACGCTATGACTGGTACCGGTTTCCAGTACGGCGTATTCACCTTTCTGCTCCATCAGGTAGAAGCAGGCCAGGCCGGGCTGCACATAGTCGGCATCGACGCAGGTAATGCCAAAACCTGCCTGCTCAGAAATCGATTGCTTCAATGTGTATCCGCACAAGGGTGTTTGTGAATCCAGCCCACGGGTATCGCTCAACCTGCGTTCGCCACTGCCCCGCCATCCAGCACGATCATGTGTCCTGTCACCCAGGCGGATGCGCGGGCGCACAGGTAAATCGCGGTGCCAGCTGCATCCTCGGCATTACCCAATCTGCCACAGGGAAACCCGCGCGCCATTTCCGCCTCATGCGGCAGCAGGTGGGCGGTCATCTTGCTGGGAAAAAAGCCCGGCGCGATACCGTTGACGTTAATGCCCTGCGGCGCGAGATCGGCGCCCAGATGCCGCGTCAGCTGATGCACCGCGGCTTTGCTCGCAGAGTAGGCGTAGTTCTTCATGTGCGGATGCGTAATGCCGTTGATCGAACCGATATTGATGACTCTTGCGGGATCGCCCTGCGAACCCGCTGCACGCAATGCACCGAGCAGTTGCTGCGTGAGAAAGAACATCGATTTGACGTTTAGATCCATCGTCTTGTCCCAACCACTTTCGGGGAACTCATCGATCTCAGCACCCCAGGTCGCACCCGCATTATTGACCAGGATATGCACCGCACCCTCGGCGGCGGTGATAGCAGCGGCAAAGGCGCTGACCCCGGCCAGCGTGGACAGGTCCGAAGGAATAGCAATGCACTCCCCCAGTGCTGCAAGCTCGCGCTCGGTGGCTCGCAACTCTTCCTCCTTGCGCGCGGTGATATAGGTTTTTACCCCGTTCTCGACAAAGCCCCGCGCAATCATCGCGCCGATACCCCGCGAGCCCCCGGTAACAACGGCGACTTTGCCACTGATATTGAACAAATCTTTCATCGGTAATTCCTTATGCTCTTTTGAGTTGTAACTGGCGCCACCGGAAATAGCGAGTCCAATGGGTTGCACTCAGTCGATTGTCCCACCCTCTGCCAGGGTAGCCAACTGGTCGGCCACGACTTTCCACCCTTCACTGAAGCCCATTTCCTCATGGCGCCTGCAAGCGGCTTCATTCCAGTGCCGCGACCAGGCCCGGTATCGCGTGCCACCGGCCTCTGCAGAGAGTTCGAAGCAGCCTATCATGAATGATTCCTGCGGCATCCAGCCGCCATCCGCCCTGGAGATGGCATCGGTGAACACAATACGTTCTGCGGGAGTCACTTCGAGGAAAATGCCTTCGCCTCCAGAGGTCTCGCCATTTGGACCGTGCATAACGATGGCATGTCGCCCACCTGCGCGCCACTCCTGCGCGACAATTTCCGTGGTCCACGGCCGTGGGCACCACCACTCAGCGGTGCGCTGGGTCATTACCTGCCAAACCACTGGAGGCGGCGCAGCTATATGTCGGGTGATGGACAACGTCCATCCATTTTCTGCTGTTGCTGTCATGCGTTGTCTCCTTATGTGTGCTCAGTCGCGATCGGGCGCGCCTGGCGGGAAGAATTGCCGGTAGGGGCGCGCATCATCGACCGCGCGCTTCACACTCGGTCTCGCCAGCAGACGTGTACGGTATGTGCGCAAAGCCTGATATCCAGATGAAATGTTGTGCACCCAATCGGCATAAAAAAGCGAAGGTGCTGCGGCGCAGTCCGCCAACGTGAACGTATCACCAGCTGCCCAGCTGCGTCCTGCAATGCGCCGATCCAGCCAGCTGTAAGCCTTGTCGAGCAGGTCGCGTGCGCTGTACACGATAGGTTCACTCCTGTCTTCTTCGGGTCGCAGCGCATTGCTCACTATGGCCTGCATCGGCGTCATCACGTAGGTATCAAACACCCGATCCAGCAGTCGAACTTCCATCAGGCTTTCCGCTGCATCAGGCAAAAGTGAGATCGTGCCAGGATAGTTGCGCGACAGGTATTCAATGATCACTGTTGACTCAATTACCGGCTGACCGTCATCCAGCAGCAGCGGAAACTTGCCAATCTGCCAGTGCGACTGCAGCAACGCCACATTGTCCGCGTGCTGCTCATCCAACATACGGAATTCAAACGGCGTCGCATTTTCGTACAACGCGATCAGTACTTTTTGTGAGTAGGAGGAGAACGGGTGCGCGAACAGTTCCAGTGCCATAAGGTAACCTCAGTATCTCGTTTGATGCTGCAACGGAAGAGAATCTGCTAATGCATTGCGCCCACAATAGTGTGTCGCACCCCTTTCTCCGCGGCTTGTCAAGCACCTCCGTCAAACTACAAACAAGGCGCTATTGTGTGAATGGCATTACTCCATCGGTACTATTTGCGCGCTCCCACCAGAGCGAATGGGGCACCCTGTGGATCGATCGCATTCATTGAAAAATCACCACCGGGAATTTCGGTGGGCTCCTGTAAGATCGTTCCGCCATTGGCGTTGATCTTCACCACTGCCGCGTCGATATCTGCTACGCGAAAGTAATAGGTCCACACTGGCGCTGGCATTTCCACAAGCTTGGGCATCATAGCGCCGAGCATGAAACCGTGGCGCAGGAACTCGTACTTACCCAGCACTCCCATATCCATGTCGCCGTCCTTTTCCCAACCGAAGAGATCGTGGTAGAAGTTCAGTGCCGCTGGCGGATTGGTCGTCGCCAATTCGTTCCAGGCACAGTGACCAAGCATGGGTTCTGTAGCGGCGAACGACTGGCTGTACCCACCACCGGGTGGGGGCGTGGGTGTCATCACATAAAACAACGCGCCCTGTGGGTCAGACACAAACGCAAAACGCCCAATGCCTGGAATATCCTGCGGTTGCATATGCACGGTGCCATTCGCTGACGCGATAGCCTCGGCCATACGGTCAACGTCTTCGACATTGACATAGCCCATCCAACACGGCCGTATGCCAGCATCAACCATGCTTTTTGTGAGCGGCAGTACGCCGCCGACATGTAAGCCATTCATTGAAAACTGTCGATAGTTATTGTCACTGCCACTGGCCTTGTTGAATGTCCAGCCCAAAACCGCACCGTAGAATGCTTGAGCGGCATCAGCATCGTCCGTAATGAGCTCATACCAAATGAAATCACCGTGTTTATTGCTCATGCCACTAATCCTCACTTTTCAAGGGTCACCACGGGTGCAAAACCACCGTAAATCATACGCTTCCCATCAAAGGGCATGGGATTGCTGGCAGGATTCATGCGCGGATCGCTGAAGTCAGGGTCCATGATTTTTGCCATACCCGCGTCGCGGGTCGCTTTGTCCGGCCATTCGATCCAGGAAAACACCACGCTCTCGTCTTTCTCCGCCTTAACAGCCATGCGAAAGTCGGTGGTCTGGCCTTCAGGTATGTCATCCCCCCAGCACTCCAGCACGCGAAGCGCGCCCATCTCCAGAAACACGCTATCTCCACGTTTGGCGTGGTGAATAAATTTCTGCTTATTGGCGGTGGGTACTGCAATCACAAAGCCGTCGATATAGTTCATAGCCTTTTTCCTCATTGTGTTCCGATACAGCCGTGTTTCGTTGAATTCATATTGAATGTTGCCAATTGTGGGTCGAGCGCAGCCCTGAATGGGCGCGCACCTGATCCTGCGCACCCGGTGGCACCCAGGCGAGAGCAGTAATCTCCAGCGATGCTTGTGATTTGACGGACATTGTTAACCCCCGTTTGGTTCGCGCTGTTGCGCGTCGCCTGTAAACAGCATCTGAAAGTATCGTTTCAGGTGCGCGGTACTCTCGCGGGCAATCGACGCGTCGCCTTTTGCCTTGGCCAGAATAAATGCACCCTGCAATACCGCCTGTGTATGCAAGGCGAGACTGCGTGCGTCGATACAATTGGCAGTACCGTATTGTTTCGCCGCTGCTGCGATGTCGTCTTCCAGTGTCGCAGCATGTGCCGAGATACTTGCATCGCAGGCTTTGCGAATTGCTTCGCTGGACTGATAGCTCTCCTGCACCATGGTGCCGACCAGACAGGTGATTTCAGCCAGCGGTCCATCAAGCAGTTCGGTACGAAAATCAATATAGGCCAGCACGCGAGTCAATGGGTCTCTCTCGTTGTGGTAAGGCGCGGTGGCAAACAATTCGCTGGTGGTGTCCGACCAGTGTTGCGCAGCGGCCACACCCAGCATCTCCTTACTTTTAAAATGATGAAAGAACGCGCCTTTGGTCACACCAGCCTCCGCACACAGTGCGTCGACCGATGTCGCACCGTAACCACGTTCACGAATGACTTTCAGCGCAGCAGCCAGCAGCCTCGTGCGCGCATCAACTTGACCGGGAGTTTTGCTGTGTACTTCGCCCATGAATGAATCATACCGACCAGTTGGTATGTGTCAAGGGTATTATGTGCCCTTGATGTCACTATCGCGGCTCCGAACGCGTTATCCAGTATTGAAGCTCGCTATCTTGCTCCACGGTCAAAGGCACGGTGCTAAGTGCGCGCTGCGCAAACTATGTGTCGCCGCGCTGGCGATACTCCGTGGGCGCACATCCACGCCAGGATTTAAACGCGTTAGAGAATGATGCCTGGTCAGAGTACCCCAGCAACAGCGCTATTTCGGTGACGGCCAATCGCGGATCATCCAGATAGCGCCGCGATTGCTCTTCACGCACCTCTTGCAGCATGCCCTTGAAACTTGTGCCCAGCGCACTGAGTCGCCGTTGCAAAGAACGCCGGGAAATTCCGAGTTCCACGGCGAGGCTATCTATGGTGAGCGCACCCTGGGGTAACGCGCGGCGAATCGCTACGCGCGTATCGCGTAAAAATGGATCGACGTTTGCAGGTTCGTCAAACACCGAGCGAGCACCTGCCCAGAAGTCGCTCCCCATTTCGATACCCACATCGATCAGCGGGTAACGCACTACTTCGCGGGGAAAATACAGGCAGCTAATGTCACAGTTGAACTTGAGATTGCTACCGAATGCACGTTTGAGCGCGCGCGTGTCGTCCGGCGCAGGGTAGGAAAACTCCGCAGCTTTCACTGGCACAGGCAGGGCACAGATGGCATTGACGATGTCGGCAGAGGATTTCAACATCTCATCAACCAACGGTCGCCATGTTGCAGTAGCATCCTGCAACGGGTGCCACTCCAGGCGAATAAAATCGCCCTGTGCACGGATCAATACGCGCCCTGTATCGCCGCGGATGCGGGTAGTGCTTGGAATGACGTTAAAATATTCTTTCAGATTACGACAGATAGTGGTCATGTAAAGGTGCAGGTTCATACCGCTGAAATACACCACATGTCCCACATGCAGCCCGAGATCAGGATCGCCGCTGCGCTCGACGGCCATCCGGTAGACAGCCAGGTAACGTGCCAGGGGCACACGTTCACCGGGATCGTCCAGCAGCTCTTTGCTAATCCCTGCATCGTGCAACAACTGCGCGCTGTCTACACCCAACGCTGCAGCAGCCTGCACCACCGCCTTCAGGCACATCACATACACACTGCCTGCAGTACCTGCAGGCATCAGGCTTGCCCGCGCGCCGCCAGCGCCCGCAGCACTACCGCACGCGTTTGCGCCGGATCAATGACCGCATCCAGTTCGAGGAAGTGAGCCGCTTCTGATGCCTGCCGACTTCATGCGCGCTACCAATTGCTGAAACAGCGCTTCCCGGGCTGCGGGGTCTGCCTGCGCTTCCAATTCTTTTAAACCAAGTCGCACCGCGCCCTGAGCCCCATGCCACCAAACTCTGTAGGCCAGGCCAGCGTAAACCGGCGCACAAAACCATCGCCGGCTGCGCGACGTAATTCGAGTCCATAGGCTTTGCGCAAAACATCGCCACCATTGCATTGGCGCAAACGCACCCCGCCAGGAACAGCGATGACATGCGTCGGACCGCGCCCTGCGTCACTATCGGGGCTCACCATAAAAAACCGGCGTATCTCGTCAGCGATAGCACTGGTAAGGAAAATGCATTGCAAATCTGCAGGAAGCGCGCGGCTTTTTCGGCGGAAACCGCATCGACGGCACCGCCCAGTTGCTGACAATCATTGGCAATCAGCGCTATCGGCCTACCTTCCAGACGTATAAAGCCAGTGATAATGCCGCGCCCATAAATGCGTTGCATTTCCAGGAAAGAACCGACGTCGGCCAGCGTTTCGATAATGCGCCGCACGGGGTAGCCCCAGCGCCGGTCTTCGGGTATTGCATCGCGCAGAGTTTCCTGCGGCGCAACATCCCATGAGGGCACATCACCCTGGAAGTAGGACAGCAACTGGCGCGCCAGTGCTGTGGCGTGGGACTCATCCTCGGCGACAATATCGACCACGCCGTTCTTTTCCTGCACTTCAATGGGTCCGATAGAGGTGGGCTCGTGCTTGCCCATACCACCGCCCTCAATCATCGCCGGGCCTGCCATGCCAATCCAGGAGTTGCGGGTAGCAATGCAGAAATCGGCACAACCAAACAATGCGGCGTTACCGGCAAAACAGTAGCCATTGTTGACTGCGATTCGTGGGACCACACCACTGAGCGCTGCCCAGCTACTGAACGACTTGATATTAAGCCCAGCAATTTGCGTGGTGACATCGGTATCGCCGGGACGCCCGCCGCCGCCCTCGGTGTACATCACCACCGGTAGCGAGAGCTCGCCTGCGAGCTCACAGAGTCGATCCAGTTTGCGGTGGTGGAAGAATCCCTGTGTGCCGGCCAGCACGGAATAGTCGTTGACGATCACAGCGGCACGGGCACGTTGCGCGCCAACCTCTTGCGCATTAATGGTACAGGTACCTGTAATGATGCCGTCGCCGGCGGTGCTGGTTTGCAAATCCTGATAGTCGCGGCGACTGCGCTGTGCGGCGACTGCCAGTTGCCCATACTCCTGAAAAGACTCGGCGTCGACCAGGTCGGCAACGTTTTCACGCGCGGTGCGGTATCCTCTGGCGTGGCGCTTGGCCCGCGCCTCATCGCGCGCGTCATCCAAGGTGCGCGCGATGCGTTCGCGCAACGCCTGCAGTTCAGGCCTGATCTCAGCGTCCATCCGTTACCCCGCTACAACATCGACGGATTACTATAACGCAGAAGGGTTCGACTGCCAGAGTCCTTTGATTCGGGGGCCTTCGCTACAGCCGAGAAGCAGTGCAACTGCAGTCAATGAACGTTATTGCCGTTAGCGACCTTGCCACACGGGTGCGCGTTTCTCCATAAAGGCGATTACGCCCTCCTGCGCATCCTTACTGGTGATACAAATATGCTGCAGTTTCGCCTCGCCCGAGATCGTATCGCTCACCGACTCTTCGATCGCAGCGTTTAAAGCCTGCTTGGCATAACGCAGCGATAAGGGTGCCTTACCGGCGATCTCATTGGCCCAGGCCAAAGTATCTTCCAGCAGTGTGGCAGCAGGCACCACGCGGTTGCATAAACCCCACTGCAGGCATTTCTCTGCGCGGATTTTTTCACCGGTAACGATTACTTCGTATGCCCGTTTACGCCCCAGCGTGCGCACCAGGTGCCAGGTTGCACCGCCATCGGGAACCAGGCTTATGGCGGCAAACGCCTGATAAATATACGCGTCATCTGCCATCACTGTGAGATCGCAGACCATGCCCAGCGCGCTGCCGATCCCGGCACAGGCACCATTGATGGCGCTAATCCAGGGCTTGGTGGCCTCATGAATTTCCATCAGGAGAGGTTTATATTCACCATTGAGCTGGTCTTCCACGCGGAAGTTGGTTTTGTCCTGGGGCATATCAGCCAGGTCTGCGCCAGCGCTGAAGGCGCGACCAGCACCGGTCAACACCACTACCCTCACGCTCTCATCGTCATTGACCTCGCGCACCGCCAGCAGTAATTCTCGCCGCAGTGCGCCGTCGAAACTGTTGAGCTTGTCGGGTCGATTAAGGCTGACTACGGCGACCGGCCCGTGACGTTCCACCAACACAGTTTGGTATTGACTCATGGCATGCTTCCTTCAGCTGTATTTGTCATACGATAGCGCCAGCAGCCCTGAGGCTGGCCAACTCCTGTTCACCAAAACCCATCGCAGTGAGCACCGCTTCAGTATCCTGCCCCAACTCGTGCGCGCCGTGCTGCACCTGCGACGGCGTGCGACTGAAGCGCGGCGCGGGGGCCGGCTGGGTGATTCCGTCCACTTCAATATAGGTGTTGCGAGCGACGTTCGCGGGGTGCTTTGGCGCGTCCATAAAGTTCAGCACCGGTGCAAAACACACATCCGTAGCTTCCATGAGCTCGCACCATTGCGCCTGTGTTTTCTGTTTGAACACAGTTGTCAGCTTCTCTTTCATTTCCGGCCAGGCCGCCTGATCATTCTGGTTGCCAAAATCTGCCTCCGGCAAGTCGGCCAGCTGTTTCAGCAACGCGTAGAACTGCGGCTCAATCGAACCGATTGAAATGTATTCACCATCGGCACATTCATAGGTATCGTAATAGTGCGCGCCACCATCCAACATATTGGATTCGCGTTGCGATGCATCCCACAACCCGATCGCCTGAAAACCATAGAACATCCACATCAATTGCGCGGCACCATCGACCATTGCCGCGTCGATGACCTGACCTTTGCCAGAGTTTGCCGTTTCCAGCAACGCAGCCAGCACGCCGCTGACCAGCAGCATGCCACCGCCGCCCATGTCGCCTACAAGGTTCAACGGAGGCATTGGCTTCTGGCCCTTGCGTCCCATGGCGTACAACGCGCCGGTGATAGAAATATAATTGATGTCGTGCCCGGCGCTCTGCGCCAGAGGCCCTTCCTGCCCCCAACCGGTCATACGTGCGAACACCAGTTTGGGATTGCGCGCCAGGCAGGTGTCCGGGCCGATACCCAGTTTTTCACAGACGCCCGGGCGAAAGGGGTCAATCAGCACATCCGCATTCTCCACCATGCGCAGCAGTGTCTCGATACCGCCGGGGTCCTTGAGATTGATAACCACCGATTTCTTGCCGCGCGAGCTGACATCCTTCATTACCAGCGCACTGGCGCCTGACGCGCGATCAATGCGGATCACCTCGGCACCCATATCAGCGAGGATCATGCCGCCCATCGGCGCGGGTCCAATGCCGGCGAGTTCGATAACCGTATAACCGTGCAACGGGCCCATAAGTCTTCTCCTGGATGGTGTAAAGCGATGCGCCGAAAGGCTCTCCGGCGCATGTTGCGAGAATGCCGCTTACTTGGGCTGCATGCGAATGCCGCCATCCATGCGGATGCACTCGCCATTGATGTAATCGTTCTCCACCAGCTGCTGTGCCAATTGTGCAATTTCATCAGCTTTGCCCAGTCGCTTGGGATACAGCACCTGGCTGGCCAGCGGCTTGAGGAACTCGGCAATTTCAGGGGTCATTTCCTCGGCACCGCCCATCATCAGCGGCGTGGCGATCAGACCCGGCACTATGGTGTTAACTCGAATACCCAGAACCGCCAGGTCGCGTGCGATAGGGAGCGTCATGCCAACCACACCACCTTTGGATGCAGAGTAGGCCGCCTGGCCAATCTGGCCCTCATAGGCTGCGATGGATGCCGTGTTGATGATAACGCCACGGCCGCCGTCGTCATTGAGCACCGCGTTATCCGCCATCTTCTCAGCACACAGCCGCAGCACGTTAAAGGTGCCTACCAGGTTGATCTGGATGATGCGGTTGAATTCTGCCAGCGGGAACGGGCCGTTTTTGCCCATGGTACGAATACCGTTACCGGTGCCGGCAAAGTTACAACAGATGTGAATAGCGCCAAATTCTTTCATGGTTTTTTCAATGCCAGCGGCGACCGATGCTTCGTCCGTCACGTTGACGTTGCAGAAGATCACGCTGCCGGGAAATTCCTTTACCAGCTGGCCGCCTTTCTCCTCGTTCATGTCAAAGATGGCAGCTTTGGCGCCATTGGCCACGAAGCGCTTGACGGTGGCGCGGCCGAGGCCTGAAGCGCCACCAGTGATAACGGCTACTTTGTCTTTCAGATCCATGTTAATTCTCCTGAAGTGTCGGTTGATTGCGGTAGATGTGCTGGGTTAAAAGTTACGCGTATTGAACGGCGTATAATTTTCGCCGAGAAAGTCCCGACTGATAATGATCTTCATCACCTCGGAACTGCCTGCGTAGATGGTGGAAATCTTCGCGTCAGTATACTGCCTGCTAATTGGGTATTCGTCCATATAACCGGCACCGCCGTGCAACTGCACGCCCAGATCAGCCACGCTGACCTGCAGTTCACTGGTGGCCAGCTTGGCCTTGGCAGCATCCACTGCAGTGAGTCGTCCGGCATTGAACGCGGCGACGCACTGGTCGACGTAGGACTGCGCAAAATCCAACTGTGTGCGCATTTCGGCGAGTTTGAACTGCGTGTTCTGGAATGCGGACAGGGATTTGCCGAATGCCTTGCGCTCCTTGACGTACTCCAGAGTCAGATCCCAGGACAATTGCGCCGAAGCGAGATAGCCTACGGCACCCAGTAGTCGCTCCTCCGCAAGCCCCTCCATCAGATAGATAAAACCCTTTCCGGGCTCACCCAACACGTTCGCCTTGGGGACCTTGACGTCGTGGAAAAACAGTTCTGCCGTATCCTGTGCCTTCATACCCATTTTCTTCAGGTTACGACCGCGCTCGAAGCCGGGCATACCGCGCTCGACAATGAACAACGTCATATGGTGAGGATTGTTCTCGGGATCGGTCTTGGCAGCAACGATTACGACATCGCTATTTATGCCGTTGGAAATATAGGTCTTGGAGCCATTCAGCAACCAGTGGTCAGCCTGCTCCACTGCCGTAGCACGCATGCCCGCCAGGTCACTGCCGGCATCGGGCTCAGTCATGGCAATTGCGAGAATGCTCTCTCCGCTGACACATTTGGGCAGCAGGCGCTGGCACTGCTCTTCGTTACCAAAGCGCGTGAGGTAGGGCCCCACCAGGCGGCTGTGCAATGTATTGAACCAATCGCCAGCGCGAGCGTAATTGGTCTCCTCGATGATGATCTGCTCGAAACGGAAGTCGGCGTCGCCGGTACCACCGTACTTCTCATCCGGCCAGATCATCAGAAAACCCTGCTCACCGGCCCTGCGGAATGCGGCGCGATCGACAATTCCAGCCTCACGCCAGGACTCCATATGTGGCACAATCTCGGCAGCGAGGAATTTGCGGTAGGCATCCCGAAACATGCGCTGCTCTTCGGTGAAGTCTCTTTGCAACATGGTGTATCCCCCGGATGGCTGTAATAGGCGGCCGACAGTATGGTGAGCACCCGGTAGGCCAACAATGACCCGCCCCGACAAAATAATTGACTGGACATGACATCCAGAATACAGACTGACGCTGGAAGGACTATGGAACAGATTCAAACCGAAAACTGGATCATCATGTACTTTGGTTTGATCTTACTGATCACCTGCGCGCAGATGGTAGTGGTATACGTGCTGACAGACGCCAGCAACCCGACACCGGGGCTGGGCCTGTACGCCGTGTACTTTATGGCCGCGCTGTTGGGCTGGATTGCGTTCGCCCTGCAACAGGGGTCCAACATCCTGATGGCCGTGGATGTGCCGTCCTTTGCATCAGTGCTTAACAGCTATATCCTGTTCCTGGCCGCAGGACAACGCGCAGGCATCTCAAGTGGCCGCTATCTAATGGGCGTGATCTGCTTTATTGCCTGCCTCAGTGTGTTTTTTCTCACACCGCGCGAAATGTTCGTGATGCAAGCGGCTACCGCCTCTTTTTACTTTACTGTCACAGGAGCGCTATGCCTTTGGCGTTGCTGGAAACGCAACAATGTCGGCGACGCCATTACCGCCAGCGCAGCGCTACTGATGCTTCTGGGTATGGCTATGGCGCTGTACCAGTGGTTGCTAAAGGACAACTACGCACAGGCCCAGGCCATCATTTTTGGTGTATACAGCTCTGCGTATGTGCTGGTGGCTATCGGCTTTCTGGCCAGCGTACTCATTGAATATCAACAGAACCTGTCACATCTGGCGCTGGAGGACCCGCTTACTCAATTGCTCAATCGTCGCGGCCTTGAAAACGCTCTACACATCACTCTCGCGCAAACGGCGCGCGGCCAATTGCCTACGGCGGCGGTAATGATCGGCATCGATCACTGTACGGAAGTGAACAGCAATTTTGGCAACGACAAGGGTGATCAGGTGATACGCCTGGTAGGCCAATACTTGCAGCGACTGAGCCGCGCTAGCGACGTACTGGCGAGGGTAGACGGCGATGTTTTCCTGTTGATCCTGCCGTACACTGAGCTGGATGGCGCGCGCATACTGGCTGAGCGCATTCGCCGCGAAATCTCGGAACTGCCGATGGTGGTCAGTCAACAGCGCATTCCCGTCACTGTCAGTATCGGCGTCGCGGGCAGCGTTGGCGAGATCGACCTGGATAAATTGTCGCAGGAGGCAGACCGCGCGATGCAACTTGCCAAACGCGGCGGGCGCAACCGGGTCGCCTCTGTAGACAGCAAACCCATACGCCTAAGCACACAATTCAGCCGGGCCTGAGTGCCACATGCGCGACCTGTCCATCTCGGTATACTTTGCACGCGCAGTGTTGAAGAACGCAGTTGCCCAGGGCCTCGACCCAATCCACCTGCTACGCAAGAACCGCATCTCGCCGCGCTTGATGCTGGAAGACAATGCGCGTATCTCGATCGAGCGCTTCGCTGACCTGCAGGTCAGTACCATGCAGGCCATGGGCGACGAGGCACTTGGCTACGGTAAGCGGCCGCTGCCGATCGGCTGCTGGGCGATGATGTGCTATGCCGTCATCGGCAGCGAAACCCTTGGGCAAGCACTCAGTCGCTACTGTCGCTTCTATCAGTTGTTTGATCTGGGTGTGCAACCGCTGCTGGAAGAAGACGGAGAACTGGCACGTATTGCGCTGCAGGTAGACCCAAGCATTGCAATACCGCATGCTTACCTGCACGAATTGCTATTGTTTAATACTCATCGCTTTGCCAGTTGGCTGGTGCAGGAACACCTGCCCGTTCAACTGGTGCAGTTGCGCACGTCACCACTGGCTCCGGCGTTGGACTACCGCCACATGTTCCTCGCCAACCCCGTGGAGTTCGAGCAGGATCACTCACAACTGTTACTGTCGCGCGCGTTACTGGACAAACGTATCGCCCAGAATGAAACATCGCTGCGCCACTTTCTGCGACACCCGGCGCTGATCATGCTCACCCAGGACTACGCCATCAACAGCTGGACATCGCAGGTGCGAGACCTGGTGCGCAGGCAGCTGCGCGATATCCCGGAACTCAACGAAGTGGCCACCACACTGGAAGTGCATCCGCAAACGCTGCGACGGCGGCTGGCGACCGAGGGCACGACCTTCAAGGACATCAAGAACCAGGTGCGACGCGATACAGCCTTGCACTTCCTCGGCAAACAGGGCTTGAGCATCGAGGAGATTTCACACCGCGCGGGTTTTTCCGAGTCAAGCGCGTTCATTCGTGCGTTCAAGGGCTGGACCGGGGTAACGCCGTATACCTATCGCAAGGGGCTGTGAGTAGCAGCCCACACGGTGGGCATCTATCCCCGGATGTTCTATATTAATTGCCGACACCTTCAGCCATTACAGGAATTCCAGTTTTGCGAAAGTTTCTGCGCGGCGCGGCCATAATTTATGCTGTATATCTGGCGCTCACCTTACTGGTGATCACGCCCGCCCTGAATTTCCTGCCGCAGTGGTACATGAAGAAAACCTACGGGCGCGAGTTTACAACCAAGTGGGTACTGCTAAACCCATTCACGCTTAGCCTCGATATCAAGGACGCACAGTTGCATGATGACACCGGTGCGCGCTTTCTCGCGTTCAGCAACGCGTCCGTGAATCTGTCAACCGAAAGTCTATGGCAGCCGGGATGGGTGCTAGATGCAGTAACCATCAGCGATCTGTATCTGGAGGTCACCCGTATCGCCGAAGACGAATACAACATCTCCGACCTCATGAGTGATGACTCGACAGTATCACCAGCGGCAAAGGAAAATACGGCAATACCCGGGGTGACCATCCACAACGTGGATCTGCATTCAGATGCGATTGTGCTCACCGACAAGGCGCGAAAAAGCCCCTACACGAGTCGCTGGAATGGACTACACATTCAAGTAGATGACATTTCCACCGTATTCGAGGAGGGTCGACCATTCAGGGTGGCAGTCGAGGCAGAAGGCGGCGGCAAGCTGCAATGGGAAGGCGATATCTCTGTACCTGGCAGCCATAGCTCGGGGAAGTTATCGCTTTCGAACCTCGATCTGCACAAGGTATGGCTGTTCGCGGAAGACTGGCTGTCACTTGAGGTAAAGCAGGGGCGCCTGCTGGTCGAGGGCGAGTATGAAGCAAACTGGAAAGACGCCCTCAACTATCGCGTCAGCAAAGGTCATATCGGCATTTCCAATCTCGATATCGTGCCGCAATCACCCGAGGCGCTGCCCGATACAGCAGTGCGCCTGAAAGCTTTGGACATCGCCGATATTGCGCTCAATAGCGAGAGTCAGGCAGTGAGTATCGACACCGTCAATCTGGACCAGCTCGCCGTAAATACCTGGATGGAAGACGCCACCGTGAGCCTGCAGCAACTGTTTGCCGTCAATCTGCCGGACGCTGGCACTGACGCCAACGCGGACACGTCGGGACCACCGTGGAGCGTGGCCTTGAACACAGTGCAGCTGCACAACAGCAGCCTGCAGTGGCGCTCCGAATTCACTGACCCACAAATGCTGAATATCGCCCCGCTGGAGGCATCAGTTGAACATCTCACCTGGCCGCTGTCCGGCGAGACGCGCCTGTCGTTGAACCTGGCAGTAAACGAGCAAGCGAAGATCGTCGTGGACGGCACGCTCGCGCTGGACCCCGGCGACGGTAGTATCGAATACTCGCTTGAAGGACTCCCGCTTACCTGGTTCAACCCCAATCTACCCAAACCGCTCAAAGCCACCATTACCGGCGGACAGGTCGAACTGAAAGGCAATGTAGCGCTGCAGGAGTACGCACCCACCACGATTGCGCTGGACGGCAAGATTCGCGATTTCTCGGCCCGTCGCCAGGACACAGAGACCCAACTCACAGGTTTTGAGTTGGTCAGCATCAAAGACCTGGCTGTGGATATGACACAGCACAGTGTAGAGCTGAAAAAATTGACTATCGACACCTACATTGGGCGCTTGCATATCCACGAAGACGGGTCCATCAATGCGTCCAACATCTGGAAGGAAGAAGTGGGAGAGCAAGCGCAGCAGATTGCTGAGAAACTCACCGAGGACAAACCCTGGACATTCAGCATTCCCATAATCCGCATCAGCGATAGCGCTGTTGATTTTATGGATGAATCACTACCCATCAAGTTTCGCACTGTCATCGGTGACCTTGAGGGCGAAGTGCGCAATCTCGGCTCCGATCCTGAAAGCGCAGCCACCGTCGACATCAACGGCTCGGTAGACGGGTATGCACCTGTAACACTCAACGGTGAAGTCACGCCGATGGCCACGCCGACCAACCTGGACCTGACACTGGTATTTGACGGTGTTGACATGGCCCTGCTGTCACCCTACTCCGGCACCTATGCCGGTTACGTCATCGACCGCGGCCTGCTCGACCTGAACCTGCACTACGCGCTGAAGGACAATAAGCTCAAGGGCGACAATGCGATTCGTATCGAAAAGTTGAAACTGGGTGAGAAAATCGAAAGCGATAAAGCGGTCGATCTGCCACTGCAACTGGCTCTGGCTATCCTGACGGACGCCAACGGTGTGATCGAAATGGCAGTACCGGTCAAGGGCAACGTCAACGACCCGAAATTTGACGTTGGCGGAGTGATCGTCAAAGCGTTCATAAATCTCATTACCAAGGCAATTACGGCGCCATTCACACTACTGGCAGGTCTGGTGGATACTGAGGAAGACCTGCAACGCCTCAGCTTCACGTCCGGCTCGTCTGTGTTAAACGACAAGAGCAGGGAGAAATTGAACGAACTGGCCAAAGCGCTGGAACAACGTCCCAAGCTGTCGCTGGTCATCACCGGGCGCCTCAACATCACTCCCGACCGGGAACGCCTGCAGCGCAATGCACTGCGCGCCCAGTTGCAGGAGGCGGGTTTATCGAGTGAGGAGATCAAGGCCAAGGGACCGGACTGGGAAGCGGCTATCGCAGAACGTTTCGAATCCTTACCTTCTGCCACGGCGGCCGCCGAGCCACTGTCGCCGAGCGCTCAGTATGCGCAGGTATGGCGCAGTATCGACATACCCGATTCCCGATTGACAGACCTGGCGGGAAAACGTGCGGCCGCAGTAAAACGCTATCTGGTAACTGAAGCAGGGCTCGCCCAGGAACGGGCTGTGGTGGGACAGTCAAATCTCAAAGACAGCGACAATGCATTCAGCGGCGTAGAACTGAGCATTGACAACTAATCGTCGCAGAGTCCGGGTAGCTGTGGCGCGGGATGATCAAACGCGAGCTGCGGTGTGTACACCAACAGCCCGTCACAGCGACAACAGTGATAACGCATCCTGCGCCGCTGCACCCTGTTGTGCCGCGTCGTGGACACGTCATGACGTCGGCAGCCGCAGTGATAGGCATGGGTACGCTGGCTACGCTGCGGCACCCCATCCAGGTCCAGGTCGAAGGTAACACCGGCGTCAGCGCCGAAACGTGCCATAAGCTCCTGCCACTGCCGCCCATGAGGCTTCACCCCACGCCGGGGATACATCTCGTGCACGATAAAGTGAGCCACCTCGTGAGGCACCGTATCGCGCAGGTTTTCCTCGTAATACTTGGCAAAAATCCACGGGTTAAAGCGAATCACCCGGCGTTTACCAATGACTTTGAACATACCGGCCGCACGACCCTTGAGATCGAACAGCACCGGCACGCGGTCGAAATGCCGCGCAAACAGCGCTTCTGCGCGCGCGATGTAGTGTTCGGTTGCCAGCGCTACCTCGGCCTGCTGCACATTGTCAATCGGCTGGACCACAGGAAAACCTTCCACCGTGTGCGGCGCGGCGTGAGTTCGTGAATTGGAGGTCAACGCGCAGCCAACGGACGCTTGGCGTCAAGATAGCTGCGCTGCCAGTAGCTGTCGCTCAAAAAATCCATACGTACACTGCCGCCAGTGCTGGGCGCGTGCACGAATCGGCCCTCGCCCACATATATCCCGGCATGACTGGGCAGGCTGCGTGACTCGGTAGCGAAAATAACAAGGTCCCCCGCTTGAAGCTCACCCTCTGTAACTGTGGGCGCGTCGATTCGGTACATACCCGACACAGTGCGTGGTAAACGGATATCGGCGCTGTGGGCATAGACGTATTGAATCAGGCCACTGCAATCAAAACCGCTGTCGGGCGAGCTGCCCCCGTAGCGATAAGGCGTACCGACGAGACCAAGCGCGGTAAACAATACCTCATTGGCCTGTGCGTTTTTGGCAGGATCTGCCGGCTGCGGCGACTGGCTGGCGCAACCGGACAGGCAGAATATACCCAGCAACAGGAGGCACCACACTGTACCGCGCCAATATTGGTTCAATTGCTGTCTGATGCCCCATTCAAGCGAACTGCAAATGCATCGACGCCCCGCGACGCACCCAAGCACAGGATAATAACGTGACCGGGTGGCAGATTCCACGCTGCAGCGCGCCGCAAGCATCACACTTGAGCGCGGCCACACAGTGATTTATTGCCCTGTCTATGCCACAGGGGTGCCACGCTGCTGTAAGTTACGGTACATTTATTTGTTGCGATCTGTCATTGTTCCGCACTCACCCACAGCACAGACTTTGCCTCGGTCGACAGCGGCCACCGGCGAGAAAAACGAAAAGGCTATGAAGACACAAACACTAGATACCGAAAGCCTCAGCGCTTACCTGTCGCGCAATATCCCCGGATTCAGGGGTCCGCTGAGTGCGGAAAAATTTGCCGGGGGCCAGTCCAATCCAACCTTCAAACTAACCTCTGCCGATGGTCAGCACTACGTCCTCAGGCGCAAGCCACCGGGCGAACTGCTCAAATCGGCACATGCGGTAGACCGTGAATTTCGCGTCATCACTGCCCTGCGCGACACGAATGTGCCAGTCCCCAACACCTACGTACTGTGCGAGGACGATACTGTCATCGGCTCCATGTTCTACGTGATGGAATACAAGGAGGGCCGCATACTGTGGGACCCTCTGCTGCCGGAGGCAGCTGACAATGCTGAGCGCAGTGCCACCTACGACGCCATGAATGCGACCCTGGCCGCCCTGCACAACGTGGACGTGAACGCCGTTGGCCTCAGCGATTTCGGCCGTCCAGGAAATTATTTCGAACGCCAGCTGGACCGCTGGAGCAAGCAGTATCGCGCATCGGAAACGCGAAAATTGCGTCGATGGAATCACTGATGCCGTGGCTGGCGGCACGCATGCCAAAAGACGATGGCACCGTCAGCCTGGTACATGGCGATTACCGACTGGACAATATGATGTTTCACCCCACCGAACCTCGGGTTATCGCGCTGCTGGACTGGGAACTGTCTACCCTTGGCCACCCACTGGCTGACCTGGCAAACCAGTGTATGGCCTGGATGCTGCCGCGTGAGGGCCGCATCAAGGGCCTCGGTGGTGTTGACCGCGCTGCCCTTGGTATCCCGACAGATGAAGAGTACATTGCCCGGTACTGCGAGCGTACCGGGCGCGACGGCATCGACAACTGGAACTTCTATCTGGTGTTTTCACTGTTCCGACTGGCGGCTATCCTCCAAGGTATTGTAAAGCGCGCACAGATTGGCACGGCTTCCAGCGCTGATGCAGATTCCGAGGGCGATGCAGTGGGTCAGCTGGCCGACCTGGCGATGCTGCTGACCGATTGATTTCCCTTCGCGCGACAATGCGCCTCCTACTAACTTTCACTTACAAGGAATACAGCTCATGGCAAACGAAGTACTGGTAGACGTAACCGACGGCATTATGACCGTCACCCTGAACCGTCCTGAGGCGAAGAACGCGGCCAACCGTGCAGTTGCCGTGGGCGTGGCCGCAGCGATGGATCAACTCGACAGTGACGACAGCATCCGTGTGGCCATTATCACCGGCGCCGGTGGCACCTTCTGCGCCGGTATGGACCTGAAGGCCTTTGTCAGCGGCGAAATGCCGATGGTTGAGGGCCGCGGATTCGCCGGCCTTACCGAGGCCACACCCCGCAAACCGCTGATCGCGGCCATCGAGGGCTATGCGCTGGCGGGCGGACTGGAACTGGCAATTTCCTGCGACTTGATCGTCACCGCTGACAACGCCAAATTCGGCATCCCGGAAGTAAAACGTGGCCTCGCCGCAGCGGCCGGCGGCCTGATGAAACTGCCCCGGCAAATACCCTCTCGCATCGCGATGGAACTGGCCATCACCGGCGATTTTATTACTGCGCAGCGCGCCTACGAAATCGGCCTGGTCAACCAGATCGTCCCCGCTGGCACTGCGCTGGAAGCGGCCAAAGTGCTGGCTGCCAAAATCGCGGCCAATGGCCCACTGGCTGTAGCCATAAGCAAACAGGTCATAGAAGAGTCAGCAGACTGGTCCACTGATACGATGTGGAAAAAACAACAGGACCTGGTAATGCCGATTTTTGGCAGTGAAGATGCAATGGAAGGGTCCATCGCCTTCGCTGAAAAACGCGCCCCCAACTGGAAAGGTAAATAAGGAGCAAGACAATGTCAGAAGCATGGATTATAGACGCCTGCCGCACCCCGCGCGGCATTGGTAAAAAGGGCAAGGGCGCGCTCGCTGAGCAACATCCGCAACATCTGGGCGCAACTGTGTTGCGGGCGATTGCCGAGCGCAATGACCTCAATACTGCCGACGTCGATGACGTCATTTTTGGTACCAGTTCCCAGCGCGGTCGCCAGAGCGGCGACCTGGCACGCATGGCGGCACTGGAAGCCGGCTATGACATTCGCTCCAGCGGCATGACGCTGGACCGTTTCTGCGGCTCTGGCATCAGCTCGGTCAACCTTGCGGCAATGAGCATCATGTCCGGCACCGAGGATCTGGTCATTGGCGGCGGCGCCGAGATGATGTCGACCTATGGCGAAGATGGTGCGATGCCGAGCATGTTCCTGGACAACGGCAACTTGGCGCTGCGTGCATTGCACCCGCAACCTCACCAGGGTGTATGCGCCGATGCCATCGCCAGCATGGAAAAGATAGACCGCAAGGCGCTCGATGCGCTGGCCTACGTGTCACAGCAGCGTGCGGCGAACGCGATCAACAATGGTTACTTTAGCAAGAGCCTTGTTCCCGTATATTCGACTGACGGCACCCTGGCGCTGGACAAGGAAGAATTCCCGCGCCCGCAGACTACGCTGGAAGGACTGGCAGAACTGAAGGCTTCATTTGAACCAGTCGCCGACTACCCCCTGGATGAAGCCGGTACCACCTATCGCTCCATGGTGTTACAAAAGTACCCCGGCCTGAATATCACACACGTGCATCACGCGGGTAATTCATCCGGCGTGGTAGATGGTGCAGGTGCAGTCCTGCTGGCATCGCCGACCTATGCCAAGGCGCACGGTATGAAGCCACGCGCTCGCATCAAGGCGATGTGCAACATGGGCGACTGCCCTACCCTGATGCTGAACGCACCTGTACCTGCAGCACGCAAAGTACTGGCAAAGGCGGGGCTGTCTATCGATGATATCGATCTGTTCGAGATCAATGAGGCATTTGCGGTAGTTGCCGAGAAATTCATCCGCGATCTGAATCTGGATCGCGACAAGGTGAATGTGAATGGCGGCGCGATGGCACTGGGTCATCCTATCGGCGCAACCGGCGCACTGCTGATTGGCACGGTGCTGGATGAACTGGAGCGGCGCGATCAGCAATTTGGTTTGATCACGATGTGTGCGGCTGGTGGTATGGCGCCGGCTATTATCATCGAGCGTATCTAGTCGGCATGTCCTGAAAGCACAGCCATTTCCAGCCTGGTTTTTTGTATGGGCTGGCAATTGGATGGTATTCCGCCAGCGTCGGCAGTGTATAACCCCACTCGGTTGGAACCCCACGCCCTTGTGGGGTTATACACTGCCGACGCTGGCTGTATCGCAGTATTCGATTAGCACTGCGACGTTAGCTAACTGTCTTAACCACTGGAACGACTTGTCATAGCCGTAGACCTTGCTAGCTTTTCAAACTATTAGCGTGGCACCGCGCTAGCTGCTCGCTGCGCCAGACCCGCTGAAGGGCGTGGGGTTCCAACCGCCAGTGGGTCTGGCGCAGCGAGCAGCGGGTTCAGAGTGACGTCAGGTCTGCTCGAAAGTAACCAAGCAATAGAAAGTCACACAGCTAAGACAAACTAAATTTCCCTGGAGGTCACCGTGTTCGAGTTCAGTGAAAAATCCCTGCGCTACCAGGCGCTGCTCACAGCATTCATGCACGAGCACATCTACCCGAACGAAGAAGCCTACGCGCAACAACTGCACACCGCTGCCAATCGCTACAGCTACCTGCCGCTCATGGATAAACTGAAGGCCAAAGCACGAGACGCCGGCCTGTGGAATCTGTTCATTCCGCCCTCACTAGCCGAGTTCAGCGAGCACGGAGGGTTGAGCAATTTCGACTACGCGCCACTGGCAGAAATCATGGGCCGCGTATTGTGGTCGCCTGAAGTGTTCAACTGCAATGCGCCCGACACGGGCAACATGGAAGTATTTATGAAGTACGCTACGCCTGCGCAACAGGCGCAGTGGCTGACACCGCTGCTGGCAGGTGAAATTCGCTCCTCTTACGCGATGACTGAGCCGCAGGTCGCTTCCTCTGACGCTACCAATATCGAACTGAGTATTGTGCGCGATGGCGACGAATGGGTACTGAACGGTCGCAAGTGGTTTATCACCGGGGCACTCTATGAGCGCACCCGCATTTTTATTGTGATGGGAAAATCGGATCCGGAGAATCCCAATCGCCACCTGCAGCAAACCCAGGTATTAGTCCCCAAAGAGACCGCAGGACTCAAGTTGATCCGGCCACTGACCACGCTGGGCTATGACGATGCGCCTCTGGGGCACGCGGAGCTGGTGTTTGACAACGTGCGTGTGCCGCTGGAAAACGTTCTACTGGGGCCGGGCCGCGGTTTTGAGATCGCGCAAGGGCGACTTGGACCGGGCCGTATTCACCACTGTATGCGCCTCATCGGCGCCGCACAGCGCTCGCTGGAGTTGGCCTGTCAACGCGTGTCCTCACGCACCACATTCGGCCGCACGCTGAGTCAACATCAGTCGGTGCGTGAGGATATCGCGCGCTGCTTCTCCGAGATAGAAATGGCACGTCTGTTGGTGCTCAAAACCTGCAAGAAAATGGATGCAGTCGGCGCCAAGGGCGCACTCGATATGATTGCTGCAAGTAAAACCTCGGTGCCGCTGATGGCACAGACCGTGATCGACCGCTGCATGCAAATGCATGGCGCGGGCGGGTTAACCGCCGACTATTGCATGGCAGAGGCGTTTAACTATGCGCGTTGGTGCCGACAGGCTGATGGACCGGACCAGGTTCACCTGATGGCTTTGGGGAAGCAGGTTATTAACCGCTATGCACATAGCCAGGATTGATCACCCGCCACTGTTCCAACTTCACTGCAAGCGGGATCGCGGCATTCGCCGGGCTGGTTGAAGGCAGCCGCAGTGTTTCAATGTCTGCAAGATGTGGCGGCAAAGCTGTCTGCACATGGCGGCGGTACAGCGTTTCCGCTTTCGCGCCGTTGAAATAGATCTGCCGGATGCGGGGATGCGATGACAAAAACGTCTCGAAATCATTCGCTACAATAGAAGATTCGTCAATATCGGAATCGAGACTGCTACTTCTGGTACACACCTTGAGCACATCCCAAAGCGCAATACCATTTATGCGCAGGGCGTCGCAGCGCTCCTCGTAGGAAAGACCTGCGGGCAATGCGAGAACAGACGTGACAAAAATCCAGAAATTATTGCGCGGGTGGGCATAATACTGTTGCGCGCGTAACGATGCCTTACCTGGCATAGTCCCTAGTATGAGTCGTTCAGCAGACAGAGTCTGCACGGGGGAAAAACTGTAAATTCTGGTCATGCTAACAGAAACATATACCAGATGATTAACCCCAGAAACGCTATCAGGATAGGAATGAAGTACGTCAGCCATTGATAGAGACGACGGTTGCCCTGCGCCGGCGCGGCAAAATTCCAGTAGACTCCCAGAGCGATCATCCCAGGAAGCCACATTGCATCAAAGGCACTGAATTTATCGTCGCTCTCCAGCCAGAGCCAGCACATGGATGCGGCGAGGTAAAACAATGCCGGTCTGGTGAAATAGACTTCGGCATGATCCAGATGTTTGTCTGAAATACTGAATTTCATCGAACCCGTTACTGCAACGCGATACGCACTATGGGGCAGCGTGCCTCAGTCCACTTCGCAACACAAGCACGCATGCTGATCAGCAGCTGCTTGCTCCACATTAGGCTGCCTTGCGCTCGCCGCTCCTGTCCTTGGTAGACGGCTTCCCGCTACGCGAAGACTTGCCTCGCGCGACACTCTTCTGACGCGCTGTAGCCGTTTTTTTGCCCGCCGCTTTCTGTACCTGATCGGAATGCAGACGATACTCGCGCATGGCCTCCCGGTCGGCGCGTGTTGGTGGCGGACGCCGACGCGAAGAGCGCGGGCGATGATACGCCGATTCATCAGGGCGCAGGTCACCCTGCTCGAAGCGATGCAGTATTTCTTCCATGGTGCGACTTATCTTGGTACACGTGCGAATAGCTTCGATTGCTGGATAAGTGGAATGCTCACCGCCAACCATCAACGCGATTAAATCTTTCTCCGACAGGTGCGACAACAGCTTGGCCGGGTTGTACCAACCGAAATTGGGAACGATGTTGATATCACCGCTGTATTCCTGATCCATCAGGGCATGGATACTGCTCATCAACATATTAAAACGCGGCCAGGTCTCACTGCGATCCTGCACCATACCGCGGTAGAAATTCAGTAGCTCTCTTCCCATACCGACACCCAGAGTACCCAGCGCAGCGCCGAGTGCACTGCGCTTTCCGTCGTTTTTCAGGAACGGTATGGCAATCGGATTCACCATGCTGACGATATAGTGGTTGGTAGAGTAAAGCCGCTGCAGGCGCTTGGCGGGCAGGTCGTCGGCGATGGAACCGTCCACCCATTTACGTGTGGGCAGATAGGGCTGACGCTCACCGTGTTGGTTTTTAGCCATCAACATCACTGGTGGGAAAACTCCGGGCACTGCGCAGGACGCCATCACTGCGGCGCGCACATACACGTTGGGAGAGGTAATCGCGTTCAGCAGGCGTGAACGCTGGTGCACCTCGGCGGGCGCAACAGAGATACTGATCTGCCTGCCGGTTTTCTCATAGGCCTCCTGGAAAGTGAGATCGGGAATCATGCGTGCAATGAGCTTCTCGAGATCGGCGACATCAATCTGCGCATTGGCACCGAAGAACATACGGGTGAACACGCTGGCCTCACGCTCGGCTTCGGTCAACACGTTTGCCGGATCGTAAAAGCGTTCCAGTTCCTTGTCGGTGTGCGTACCCAGTGCGCCGGCCACCAGTGACCCGGCGCTGGAACCGGATATGACGCGCGGCAACAGCCCTTGATCCAGCATCGCCTTGACCACACCAAGGTGATAAAAGCCGAGCACGCCGCCGCCGCTGAGCATTAATGCGGAACGGCCAAAACAGATGTTCGCCCGGTAAAAGAAATCGAGCTTTTCCTGCACATTGATCTCATCGCTGTCCAGCTCTGCGAGAAATCGCAGGGAGTCGTCTACCTCATCGATATACTGTTCTATCAACGTCTTGGTACCAAACTTGGCGCGGTTGTAAAGGCTGTGCCGCCCGATGCCGCCCATGTTGCCGTGAATGCCCTCATTGAGAGTGAACAACAACCCAGGATAGTCGTGCCGGGCGCGAAGACTTCGAAGTTTGTCCAGGCGCAAGCGAATTTGCGCGTAGTCGTACTGGGTGGTCTGGTCCACCTGCCGCCAGCGCTTCTCTCCCGACAACTCGTCGTGCGCCTGGGCTGCCTCGCTCCACTGCGCGTAATTGGCAGCATTTTCCATCTGCTTTTGCAGGGCCTTCAGTTTGCGTGATTTTCTCAAGGGACTACCTCTCCCGTCGCTCGGACATTTGATGCTCACTAAGACTAGCATAAGCCAATCGGGGAATGACGCCTAGCACCGTGGGGCTGTTTCACAGTGCGTTGATTTAGCTCAATTCTTAGCCAATATGGCGAATTCGACGGGTTTTGGCACTATTTGGCCGTGGGTAGTGCACACAACCGGTAAAGCACCTAAAATGCGCGCTAGTTCTGCCATATTGCATTGCCTACGACATTCGTATAACACAAAGGGGCCGGCCTTGCGCGCTTACCTGTACGTCGTTGTCCTGTTGCTGCTGATTTTCGGCGGTATAGCGGGTTATCTTTATAACAAGTTTTCCGCACTGCGGGGCATGGATTTCACCCCCCCACCGATCACGATCGCAGCGGCCACAGCACAATCTGCAGTCTGGCCACTGGAACTGGAAGCCGTGGGCACTATACGCGCCGCCCGCGGTGTGGAGTTGAGTGCCGAAACCAGCGGCGAAGTAATCGCCATCGACGTCAAGTCAGGCGATATGGTGAAAGCCGGGCAACCGATATTAACGCTCAACGACAGCGTGGAGAAGGCCAGCCGCAATCAACAGGAGGCTAACCTGAAGCTCGCGCGCCTGTTATTTGAACGCGATGCCAACCTCATCAAGAAGAAGTCCATTCCGCAGAGCCAATACGACCGCTCGCAGGCCGATCTGGACAGCGCCATCGCCCAGTTGGCGGAGACCAATGCACAGCTCGACAACAAACGTATCGTCGCCCCGTTTGCTGGCACAACCGGTATCGTCAAGGTCAAAGTCGGTGACTACATCGAGTCCGGTACCCCGATTACCAACCTGCAGGACCTGAGCGAGCTGGAGATCGATTTTTCGGTTCCGGACCGTTATTACCCGAGCCTCAAACCAGGCCTGAAGATCGCTGTTCACGTGGCAGCATTTCCGGACCGGGAATTTCATGCGACCCTCAGTGCGATCGATGCGAAAGTTGACACCAGCACACGCAATCTGATGCTGCGCGCTACTCTGGAAGAGAACGAAGGGTTGTTGCCGGGCATGTTCGCACGCATGGTGATCGACCTGGATCAATCAAAACGTGTCGTCACAGTGCCGGAGACAGCTGTCACCTACTCTCTCCACGGCAACACGGTATTCGTGCTGTCCCAAAGCCAGGGGCAGACCACGGCGCAACCCAGAGTGGTTAAAACCGGCGCAACCCGCAATGGCCAGATCGCCATTCTTGACGGACTGCTCAGCAGCGAGTGGGTAGTGACCGTCGGACAGAACAAACTGTACCGCGATGCCCGGGTGACAATCGACGACAAAGTGAAGTTCTAGGCCGCCATGCGCTTCACTGACCATTTCATCCAACGTCCCGTGCTGGCAATTGTAATCAGCTGCCTGCTGTTACTGTTGGGCGGTACCGCTTTGTCACGTGTGAACGTGCGCGAATTCCCCGAGTTGGAACGCAGCGTCATCTACGTCGAAACCATCTACCGCGGTGCCAGCGCGCGCACAGTACAGGGATTTGTGACGACACCCTTGCAACTGAGCATAGCCGGTGCGCGCGGCATTGAGTATATGACCTCCAATAGCAATCCGGGCAGCTCGGAAATAGAAGTACACGTAAGACTGGGTGAAAACAGCAGCGATGTACTGTCAGAAGTGATTGCCAAGGTAAGCGAGGCAAGGTCGGACCTACCCTCCGATATCGACGACCCGGTGGTCACCACTGCCAGCGGTGGCGATGCGATGATGTACATGGCATTTTACAGCAAAGAAATGACGCCCTATCAGATCACTGACTATCTGGTGCGCACCGTACAGCCTGAACTGGCCACTCTGGAGGGGGTTGGCAAGGTCAAGATCTTTGGTCGCTTCCTCGCTATGCGAGTGTGGCTTGACCCGGTGCGCATGGCCGCCCTTAACGTCACCGCGACCGATGTCAGCGAGGCCATACAGAGAGACAATTACATCGCGACCTCTGGTTCGACCGAAGGCAATCTGGTGCGGGCCACTGTAGATGCGCGCACCGATATGAAAAGTGCCGAAGATTTCGAGGCCCTGGTGGTGCGACAGATGGGCGAGGAGCGCGTCAGGCTGGGTGATGTCGCTGACGTCGAACTGTCTGCTGAGACCACACAGTTGAAAACCCTGTCCAGCGGGCGCGATGCCGTGTTTATGTCGATTACGCAAACGCCGGACGCAAATCCGCTGGATGTTTCCCATGTGGTGCACGAAGCGCTGCCGCGTATCCGCGAAAGTCTTCCTGCCGACATGGAACTGTTCATGGACTGGGACGGCAGCGTAGTGATCGACGAAGCCCTGCACGAAGTTCTGATCACTCTGTTGCAGGCCAGTCTCATCGTCATCATGGTGATATTCCTGTTCCTCGGATCATTTCGCGTAGTGCTGATTCCGTTGGTAGCGATACCGCTGTCGTTGGTCGGCGTGGTTTTCCTGATACTGGCCATGGGCTTTTCCCTGAACCTGCTGACGTTGCTGGCAATGATTATCGCCATCGGACTGGTGGTGGATGATGCCATTGTGGTCGTTGAAAACGTGCACCGGCATATTGAACTGGGGGCATCACCGCGCGAAGCGGCATTGGTGGGTGCGCGCGAAGTGGCGCTACCGGTCGTGGCCATGACACTTACCCTGGCGGCCGTGTATGCCCCAATCAGCTTTATCGGTGGGCTCACAGGCGCGTTGTTCAGCGAATTTGCGCTGACCCTTGCCGGAGCAGTGCTGGTATCGGGTATCGTCGCGCTCACACTCACCCCCATGATGTGTTCGCGGGTACTCAGGGACAGCGAGCACCAGGGCCGTCTCGCCACCTGGCTCGATGCAAGGTTCGATTGGCTCAACGTGAATTATCGCCGCTTACTCGCTGTCAGCCTCAACAACCGCGGCGCAGTCATCCTTTTCGCCACCTGCATTCTGGCCAGCCTGCCGGTTCTTTTTTCACTCGCGCAGCAGGAGCTGGCGCCGGAGGAGGATACCGGTGGCGTCTATGTCACAGGGATAGCTCCGCGCTATGCAAATCTGGAGTACGTGGATTACTTTCTCAATGAAGTGGTAAAAATCTGGAAAGGCATACCGGAATTCAGCCATTCCTGGCAGGTCATGTTCCCGAACACGAACTTTGGTGGCATTACATTGCGGCCCTGGGCGGAGCGGGAACGCACGCAGCAGGAAGTACAGGCGGAATTTCAGAAGAAAATCAGCACGATTGCCGGCATGGAAATGTTTGCTTTCGGCACCCCGCCGCTACCGGGTTTCGACGCGGGCCTGCCGGTCAGCTTTGTTGTCGCCTCAACAGAGGGTTACGAGCAGGTCATGCAGGTCGGAGAGGAACTGGTAAAAGCTGCCAATGAATCGGGATTGTTCCTGTTCGCTACCCAGACATTGAATTTCGATAGACCGGAAGTGAAAGTCAACATCGACCGCACCCTGGCGGCGCGACTGGGCATCTCGATGCGCGATATCGGCCAGACCCTTTCAGTCATGCTGGGCGAAGCGGAAATCAATCGTTTCAATCTGGATGGCCGCTCCTACAAGGTTATCCCTCAGGCCGACAAGAACTTTCGTCTGACCAAGCAGGAACTGGAAAAGTACTACCTGCGCGCGGCCAGTGGCGATCTGGTCCCACTGTCCGCCATTATCTCACTGGAGTCGACCGTCGAACCCAACGAACTAACGCAATACCAGCAGCTGAACAGCACCACTGTACAGGGCATCATGATGCCACCCAACAGCCTGGGCACCGGCCTCGCATTTTTGCGCGACAAGTTACAGGAAGTTGCACCCAAAGGATTCAAAGCCGGGTACACCGGTGCCTCACAGCGGTTTATGCAGGAGACTGCTTCTTTTCCCATTCTATTTTTCCTTTCCATGGTGCTGATATTTCTGGTGCTGTCTGCACAGTTCAATAGCTTCCGCGATCCGTTTGTAGTGCTACTGAGTGTGCCGCTATCAATCTTTGGTGCCGTAGTGCCCATCGCCCTGGGTTTTGCCACGCTGAATATTTATACCCAGATCGGTCTGCTCACCCTGATCGGGTTGATCAGCAAACACGGCATACTTATCGTGGAATTTTCCAATCAACTGCTTGCGCAAGGCAGCACTCGCTACGACGCCGTGCTGGAAGCAGCGTCCCTGCGCCTGCGCCCGATCCTGATGACCACCTTTGCCACGGTGCTGGGCGTGTGGCCACTGGTGATAGCCAGCGGCCCCGGTGCCAACAGCCGCTTCAGCATTGGCCTGATGATCACGACTGGAATGCTTGTCGGCACTCTGTTTACACTATTTGTAATCCCGGTGTTCTACCTGCCCTTCCGGCGCAGCAAAGTACACACTGAACCACGCATCGAAGTTGACGCCAGCAAAGGGGTATCGATATGACTGCCATACACAGAAAAATGCTTTTCCGGCTGCGCCAGAAGCTCATGGGCAGCTTCATCACCAAGCCACAGCCCAAGCCGCTGGTCTATTTGGGGCCGGGCTCAACGGTACAGCTGAGCCAAACTATCGGACGTTTCGGTCTCAAGAAAATTCTGGTGGTGACTGACAAGCCTCTGCGCGACCTCGGCGTACTGGACTCAACATTGAGCGCACTGCAGGCGGCCGGGGTGCAGACGGCAGTGTTTGATGGCGTGCTGCCCGACCCCACCGAACAGGTCGTGGATGCAGGAATACTGTGCTATGACCGCGAAGGTTGCGACTCAGTGTTGGCATTTGGTGGAGGCTCCTCCATCGACGCAGCAAAGGTCATCGCCCTGGGCGCAGCAAATAGCTGCAAAGCAGCCGCCTGCATCGGTGCAAAGAAGTGCAAGCTGCCCGCCGCGCCATTCTTCGCTGTACCGACAACCGCCGGTACCGGCTCAGAGGCCACGTTTATCGCCGTGATCTCTAACAACGAGACGCATGCGAAAGGCGCCGTAATTGATCCTTCACTTATACCCAAGGCGACTGCGCTGGACCCGCTGGTAATGGCGGGACTGCCGGCACACATTACGGCAGCGACCGGTATGGACGCGCTCACGCACGCTATTGAGTCCTACATAGGCACATGGCAGACCGCTGACACCGACTATTACGGACTGGCAGCGTGCCGTCTGGTATTTGACAACCTGGCAGAAGCCTGTCGCAACGGGGCCAATCTTGAAGCGCGTGAGGCGATGGCACTGGCATCACATTACGGTGGACTGGCCATCACCAATGCGCTTGTTGGTTACGTGCACGCCATTTCCCACAACCTGGGTGCGAAATACGGTGTGCCGCACGGGCTGGGTAACGCGTTGGTACTACCTCATGTGCTGGATTTAATGAAGCATGATGCTGCGGACAAACTGGCGCAAATCGCAGTGCACTGCGGCATCGGCGAGCCCTCTGACACTAACACCGTACTGGCAGGAAAGCTGATTGACCGGGTGCGTGCGCTCAATGACGAAATCGGGATTCCGCGGACCACAGACGTAATTCGTGCAGAAGATATCGAGGCACTGGTCGATGCGGCAATCGCCGAAGGTGGCAACTATCCCTCGCCTCGCTTTATCGACGAGGACGAGTGCCGCAACATACTGCGGGCGATCAGCGCCTGAGATTCTGCGTTCTGTTATTTGCTGTCTGATTCCGGGACGCGGGGCGCGGCCCCGTCTTCCGAGCGTGTGGCGTTGCGATACTCATCCACCAAGTGCCGCTTGTACAGCTTGCCGTTGTCCATGCGCGGTAGTTTAGGGTGAAAGTCCAGCGAGCGCGGCATCTTGATATGAGAAATACGCTCGCGCAGCCATTCCATTATTTCAATGGCGGTCTCGTCAGTGGCATCCGCCCAGTTAACCGGTTCGACCACTGCCTTGACCTCTTCACCAAACTCCTCGTTGGGAATACCGAACACTGCCACGTCCGCGATCTTGTCGTGACTGGCCAGAATATTTTCAACTTCCTGCGGATAGATATTTACGCCGCCACTGATGATCATGAAGTTCTTGCGATCGGTCAGATAGAGAAAACCGTCGGCATCCACATAACCCACATCACCAGTGGTAGCCCAGCCCTTTTCATTGTAGGCCTGCGACGTTTTTTCCGGTTCATTGTGATAGTGAAAACGCGATTGCTGGCCGCCAAAATACACTGTGCCGGTCTCGCCCTGAGGCACTTCATTGCCGTCGTCGTCAACAATATGCAACTCTCCCAGCAGCGCAGGCCCGACCGAGCCCTTGTGCGTGAGCCAGTTTGCCGAATCGATCATGGTAAAGCCGATGCCTTCACTGGCAGCGTAGTATTCAACGATGATCTCACCCCACCACGCGATCATTTTTTCCTTCACTTCGATCGGGCAAGGGGCCGCGGCATGGATAGCCACCTGCATGGAGCTCATATCGTACGCATCGCGTACCTCCTGAGGTAGCTTGAGCAGGCGATTGAACATAATAGGCACCCACTGGCTGTGCGTTACGCGGTGCTCCTCTATCAGTTTCAGCGCCAGTTCCGGCTCGAACTTTTCCATAATGACCGTGGTACCACCGTTGTAGGTCGTCATCATGTTGTAGTGCAACGGTGCAGCGTGATACAGCGGTGCCGGTGACAGGTAGACGGTCTCCTCACCGAAACCGAACACCGCGCCAATGGTAGTCGCGATCGCCGGCGGCGTGTTCACATCCTTGGCGTACTCGCTTATGAAGACGCCTTTGGGCTGGCCGGTAGTACCTGAGGAATACAACATCGGCACGCCGTTGCTTTCATCCGCAATCGGGGTGTCCGGCTGCAGATCGATTGTTTCTTCCCAGGACTCGAAACCGGGCTTGATCCCCCCGACCATGTAGTAGTGCTTTACGCCGGTATCCTCACTCAGTAATTGTTCAGCCACAGCGGCAAGCGCCAGCGAGCCGATAAACAGTTTCGCACCACAGTTCTGCAATATATAGGCCGTTTCGCTTTTCTTCAGATGGGTACTGATGGGCGTGAACACCAGACCACAGCGCTGCGCCGCCCAGACTATCTCCAGAAACTGCCGGGTGTTCTCCAGCATCATGCCGATGTGGTCACCGGTCTTCAGACCCAGTGAGCGGAACAACTGGGCGCCCTGATTGGAACGCTCGTCCAATTGCGCATAGGTCACCAGTTCGCCACTGGCGCCCATAATGATGGCGGGTTTATGCGGGTAAGTTTGTGCAGTAATACTAGGATGCGGCATGGGGAAATCCTGGCTCTTTTTAGGGGTACGGCGATACTATAAGAGGTTAACAGGCAAAGTGACAGCCGCTCAGCGAAAGCGCATGACGCCCTGCTGCATGGTGGTCGCTACCAGACGACCCTCGCGGGTGTAAAAGTTGCCGCGGGCAAGACCGCGCCCACCGCCGATGCGCTCCGCTTCAACAGTGTGCAACAACCACTGGTCGGCGCGAAAATCCTCGTGGAACCACAAAGCGTGATCGAGACTAGCAACCTGGAAATTGGCGCCGGCAAAATGGCGTCCGTGCGCGATCAGGCAGACATCAATCAGAAAAGCGTCGGACATGTAAGCCAGTAACGCCTGCTGCAATCCCCTGCTGCCCGGCACCGGCGCAGTAGTTTTCATCCAGGCCTGCAATGCCGGTTCGCGCGGTACCGGATTGTCCCAGTCCACGGGTTCTACAACACGTATATCGAGATCCTCGCCGGTCGTGATCATAAAACTCTCATCCAGTTTACCTGACTCCAGACTCAGCTGCCGCTCGCTCGGCAAGGATTCCGGCGGCGGCACCTGCATCATCGGGCTCTGATAGTCATCCCCCTTGGAAGGTAACTGAAAGGACAGAGAACTCACCAGAATCGGCTTCCCGCCCTGCATTGCAACCACTCGTCGGGAACTAAAACTCAGGCCATCGCGCGCCCGCTCCACTTCGAATTCAATCGGCTTCGCAGGATCGCCGGAACGCAGGAAATACGCGTGTTGCGAGTGCAGTATCCGCTCCGCATCTACCGTGGCTACGGCAGCGCTGATGCACTGTGCCAGTACCTGCCCGCCGTAAACCCTGAAAGCGGCGGGATGCATATTGCGGGCGGTGAACCTGTCTTCCCCCAGGGACGTGGGGCACAGTACTTCAAGCAGTTGGGACAGCATGGTGGACGCTTCATTAAACGTGGAGCCGCTATTATCCAGATTTGCGCCACCTTGCCAAATGGCGTGTAACTCCAGTTACTGCTGCGGCGTGCCGCCCACAGGCGATATTTGGTACTCTGGTCACTGGCAAACGGTCACAGCAGGACAGAACCGCCATGAACAGCACTTCCCCCCCCGCCGAACTGCGCCGCAGGATACGGACCGGTGTGCATACCGGTATCACCTCGGGTTCCGCGCCGGGCTATGTACAGTGCAACATAGTCATACTGCCGGTGCAGTACGCCAGCGACTTCCTGCGGTTTTGCCAGGAAAATCCCAAGCCCTGCCCACTGGTGGCAGTGAGCGAACCCGGTGCCTGGGCGCTACCCAGGCTGGGCACTGATATGGATGTGCGCACCGATATACCGCGTTATCGCGTTTTCCACAACGGCGAGGTGACCGAGGAAGTTGGCGATATCAAAGCGCTGTGGCGCCACGACCTGGTCACCTTTGCACTGGGATGCTCCTTCTCCTTTGAAGAGGCGTTGCTGGCCGACGGCCTTGAAATTCGCAACATTTCACAGGGCGTCAACGTGCCCATGTACCGCACCGACATCGACTGTGTCGCCAGTGGCCCGTTCAACGGCAAGATGGTAGTCAGCATGCGCCCCTTCCCCGCAGCACAAGCGATCCGGGCGATACAGATATGCACCCGCTTCCCCCAGGTGCACGGAGCACCTGTTCATCTGGGCGACCCGGCACGAATCGGCATCGACGACCTGTCGCGCCCCGACTACGGTGACGCGGTGCGCGTTAATGAGAATGAAATACCGTTGTTCTGGGCCTGCGGAGTGACACCGCAGGTGGCGTTGGCAGCGGCGCGCTTACCGCTGGCGATAACCCACAGCCCAGGGTGTATGCTGGTAACCGATCTTCGCAACAGCCAACTGGCAGTACTGTAGGGCGGGCAGGCAATAATGTTACTGAATTGCGATCTGGGTGAAAGCTATGGCAACTGGACCATGGGAAATGATGCTGCGGTCATGCCATACATCGACCAGGCCAGTATCGCCTGTGGTTTTCACGCGGGCGACCCGCTATGCATACGCCGCACACTGGCACTGGCGGCGGAACACGGTGTGACGGTAGGTGCCCATCCGGCGTACCCGGATCTGGTCGGTTTCGGTCGCCGCAGCATGGCACTGAGCACTGATGAGATTATCGCCAGCGTGCACTACCAGGTAGCCGCACTGGACGGGATGGCACAAAGCTTGGGGCTATCATTGCAATACATTAAACCGCACGGCGCACTCTACCACGATGTGATGGCCAACAGCACAGTGCGCACAGCGATGCTCCAGGCTGTGGCCAGCTACCATCGGCCATTGGCACTCATAGTGCAAGCAAGTGCGCAGGCCAATACGCTGCGCGAGGAAGCTGCGGCTGCCGAGGTAACACTATGGTTTGAAGCCTTTGCCGATCGCTGCTACGTCGACGATGGCAACTTGCTGCCGCGCAGCCAGCCCCTCGCCGTCCACTCGCGCGAGCGAATGCTGGCACAGGTGGCGCAGTTGCAGGATGAACAAGCCGTTACCACGATAAGTGGCAACACACTCCACCTGCAGTTTGACACACTATGCGTGCATGGAGATAACCCGGAAGGTGTAGCGTCCATCGCGGCGATTCGCGCCCTGCTAAGCGATGGATAAATCGCTGTGAGGTTACGCACCGTTGGTGAAGATGCGCTGTTGCTGACTGTTGGCGACACCGCGAGTGCAGAGAATCTCTCATGTGTGCAGGCCGCTGTCGTTGTCATTGAACAGCTGCTGGGCGATGAACTGCTTGATCTGGTGCCCTCCTACGCGTCAGTACTGATTCTGTTGCAACCCTTGCAGACAAATCGAATGGACATCATCCGCCGCCTGCATCGGGCTCTGGACACCCTGGAAGTGCAGCCGGCTGGCAGCGGCCGCACGGTGGTGCTGCCCGTGTATTACCATAGCGAGGTGGGTGCAGACCTCCCCTCGCTGGCAGAGCGTGCGGGACTCTCCACCGACCAGGTCATCGAGCTGCACGCAAGCACTGAATATCGCGTGTATGCGATCGGCTTCTCGCCAGGCTTTGCTTACCTTGGTGAAGTTGATGAGCGCATAGCGACACCGCGCCTGGCCTCGCCCAGGGCCATGGTGCCGCGAGGATCTGTGGCCATTGCGGATCGCCAGACGGCGGTCTACCCCGCCCCGTCACCCGGCGGCTGGAACCTGATCGGTCGCTGCCCGGTAACCATGTTCGACGCCAGTGCACAACCGTGCATGCCCGTAACTGTGGGCGACAGCGTGCGTTTCGAACCGGTCAACCGCGAACGTTTCCTTTCACTGGGCGGTGAACTGGCGTGAGCATGACCGTGTTACACGCGGGCGTATTGAGCCTGCTACAGGACAGCGGCCGACACGGACAGCACCGCCTGGGTATGACCACCGGCGGCCCGCTGGACGGTGAAGCTTTCCACTATTGCAATCGACTGCTACAAAACAACGCTGGCAGCACAGTAGTGGAAATTAGTGTTGGCGGCCTGCAACTGGTTTCGCACGTTGACACCTATTTGTGCGTCACCGGCGCCGACATGCCACTGAGTATCAATGGCCAGCAGCGCGCGCTGTGGGAGGTACACAGGATCGAAAGTGGCGACATCATTCAGGTGGGTTACGCCACATCGGGGTGTCGCGCTTATCTGGGCGTGGCCGACGGGTTCGCCATCGTGCCGAGCTTTGGCAGCAGCGCCACGGTAATGCGCGAACACATCGGTGGATTGCGCGGTGATCGCCTGCTCTCTGGAGATGAACTGCCGTGCGCCGCTGCACCTGTACGCAAACGTCTGTATCTCCCAAAGAAGGATCAGCCGCGCTATCAACAGACCACGACCGTGCGCGTAATTCCCGGTTACCAGCAACACCTGTTCAAGCGCACTGAACAGCGGCGTTTTTTCGGCAGCACCTACCGGGTATCGGAACGATGTGATCGCATGGGCTACCAACTGGAAGGTGCGGTGATTCGCTGCGACGTCGACGGCATACTGTCCGAGGGCATCTGCTTCGGCGCCATCCAGATTCCCGCAAATGGCCAACCCATCGTGTTACTGAATGATCGCCAGACCATCGGCGGCTACCCAAAAATTGGCGCAGCGCTGTCGCTCGATGTCGCGCGCATGAGCCAACTGGTGCCAGGCAATACCGTGCATTTCGCGCCGATCACGCCGCACACCGCCAGGCGGGCGTTGCAACTGGCGCAGCGGTTTACGCTGCAGCGGCCTCTGTTGGAGCGCAAAAATTGAGTGACCAGCAACTGAGCCAGAACATAGAACAACTGCTTGTTGCGCGCAATCTGCGCGACATGCAGCTGGCTCGCAGCGCGTTACAACCAGGATACTACCTGCGTGCTGCAAGGCTGTTGTACCAGTGCACAGGTACAGTTCTCATCGGTACGGGCTTCCCGGTATCTCGCAGCTTTGAAACCGATGGGCCAGTGGGCGCAATGGCGCTGTACCAGAGTCTTAGCGCATTGGGAGCCCACCCGATTATCGCCTGCGGCGCGCCGCTGTCACAGGCTTTGTCAAGCGAATACCGGGTGCTTGAACTGAAGGCCCGCGATATGCAGTCCGCGCGCACCGAGGCGAACGAGCAATTGCAGACACTACAACCACAAATTGTCATAGCCATTGAGCACCCAGGGCTTGCAGCAGACGGCCGCTACTATAATATGCGCCGGGAAGACATTACGGCGCGCTGTTCGTTCTTTGACCCATTTATCACTCAGGCCCGCTGCCCAACGATTGCCATCGGTGACGGCGGCAATGAAATCGGCATGGGTAATATCGTCGAGGCACTTTCGGCCTTGAATATCAGCACCTCTATCACCCGCTGCGATGAGTTACTGGTGTCGGATGTCTCCAACTGGGGTAGTTACGGGCTGATTGCTTTCCTGGCCCTGTGGGCGCAGCGAGACCTGTTGGCAGAGATTTCTCCGATAAACCTATTAAACTATCTGTCTGCGCGCGGCAGCGTCGACGGGGTTACCCGGGCAAACACCCTGACTGAAGATGGGTTGCAGGCGCGCGAGGGCTTGCAAGTGATTGCACAACTGCGAGGGCTAACGGGAATGTCCTGCGAGACGCAATCGTAGGTTCGGCAATGAAAAATGGACAGCTGACATGAGTACGGTTTATCTGAATGGTAACTATCTGCCAATGAGTGAGGCGCGTATCTCACCAATGGATCGCGGCTTTCTGTTCGGTGATGGCATTTATGAAGTTATCCCCTCATACGAGGGCAGACTCATGGGATTTACCCCGCACATGGAGCGCATGCAGAACGGGCTGAACGCCATTGAGATTCCGCTGCAACTCGATCACGCCCAGTGGCGAGAAATTGCAGCACAACTGAGCGCTCGCAACGGCGGCGGCAATCTGGGAATTTACCTGCACATCAGTCGCGGCGCAGATACCAAACGCGACCACGCCTACCCCACTGACATCGCTCCCACAGTGTTTGCGTTCGCCTACCCGATTGCCGCTGCGCCGGTGCCCGACAAGCGATCAGTCACACCTTTCACCGTAACCACCGCGGAAGATTTGCGCTGGCAGCGCTGCAACATTAAATCTACCTCGCTGCTGGGCAATGTCATGCATTATCAGCAGGCCAAAGCCGGAGGCCACAACGAAACAATACTCTACAATCAACATGGTGAGATAACTGAAGCGGCGGCCTGCAATGTGTTCATTGTCAAAAACGGCGTAGTAGCAACACCGCTGCTGGATACCCACAAACTTCCTGGCATTACGCGCTACATGCTGCTGGAAATTTTGCGCCGCGACGGAAACATCAAAATTGAGGAACGGGTAGTGACACTGGACGAATTACGCACAGCAGACGAGGTGTGGCTGTCCAGTTCCAGCAAGGATATCGTACCGGTGATCGCCGTGGACGGGATAGCAGTGGCTGACGGCAAGATCGGGGACGTATGGCTGGCCGCGCAAACACTTTACAGCAAGCATAAGTTCGACTTCTGATGGCCAGACCCAATCAGGCGAGGCTGGACCTCGGCGCACTGCGCCACAATGTCAGTGTGGTACGTCAACTGGCTCCACAGTCACGCATAGTGGCGGTGGTCAAGGCCAATGCCTATGGCCACGGGGCCGTCACCATCGCCAGTGCGCTGCGAACACAGGTGGATGCGCTGGCCGTAGCATGTATCGAAGAGGCAATTGAATTGCGCAGCGCCGGAATCGACACCCCCATCCTGTTATTGCAAGGGGTGTTCGAAGCGGCGGAGTTGGTAATTGCTGCACGCATGAGCCTGTGGCTCACCATCGAAAACGAACAGCAATTGCGCTGGCTTGAAGACGCCTACTTACAGACTCCTGTCACCTGCTGGCTAAAAGTCGACACCGGCATGAACCGTCTGGGTGTAGTACCCAAGCGTGCGGCAGAGTTTTACCAGCGGCTGCGCGCCAGTGACAATGTGCACGATGAGGTGGTGACGTGCACCCATTTTGCCGCGGCCGAAGATGTAAAGAGTTCACAGACACAACGGCAGCTGAAGATATTCGAGTCGCTGTCCTTCGGCGCGCAGCGCAGTGCCTGTAACTCAGCAGGAATTCTGGCCTGGCCAGGCGCGCACTTCGATTGGGTGCGCCCTGGGTACATGCTCTACGGTAACTCGCCGATGCCAGGTGAACATCCCAGCGCTCAGGGACTGCGCCCGGTAATGACGCTGACGTCTGCAGTAATCTCTCTGCGCGATGTTGCCATAGGCGAAGCCGTTGGTTATGGCGGCACCTGGGTTGCGCAACGCCCGTCACGCATCGCCACCGTCACTATCGGTTACGGCGACGGCTATCCACGCGGCGCAGCGAATGGCACACCTGTGCTGGTGAATGGGCAGCGCGCCGCACTGGCAGGTCGCGTTTCGATGGACATGATCACCGTCGATGTGACCGACCTGGCAAACATTGAAATCGGCGCGCAGGTGGTACTCTGGGGCGCCGGTCTGCCGCTGGCAGAGGTGGCACACTGCGCCAACACCATTGGCTACGAACTCACCACGCGCATGCCGGCGCGCACGCCGAGAACAGTGATCAGTGACTAGACCCGACCAGCAAGCAACGCACACGCCACCACTGTGCACAGCCCTGCACAATATCATCGAACACCAAGCGGCAATCCAACCGGCAGGCGTGGCACTGTGGTGGCAGGGCGAGCCGATTGATTACGCCACGTTGCAACGCAATATCATATCCGTCTCAGCGCAACTGTCCGGTAGCGGTGTAGCCGGTGATCGCATTGCAGTGCTGTCGTGGAACAGCCCTGAGTTTGTTGAACTGATGTACGGTGTACCTGCGGCAGGCAGAATTCTGGTGCCACTCAATGCCAGACTTGCACCCGCTGAACTGGCCTACCAGTTGCAGCACTCCGGCGTAACCATGCTGTTTGCGGAAAACGCGCTGCTGCAGCCACTGTTGTCCCATGATGAAAACTTGCGCGAAATGCACACTGTGTTGCTGGGGACGCAGTACACCCAGTGGCGTGATGCAGCGCCAGTGAGTGGCAACGGAGTGCAACAGGTATCAATACACCCGGATGACCCAGTGTGGATACTGTTTACCTCCGGCTCCACCGGCAGGCCCAAAGGTGCGATCCTCACTCATCGCTCGTTCCTGGCCGGATTGAAATCAGCAGCGCTGGCACGACCGGTGGCACGTACAGACAAGTACTACTATCCGTTCCCGTTGTTTCACGTCTCAGCGCACAACGTGATGTTACAGCACCTGTATGGCGCTGCGGTGGTGCTCGCGCGCTCGTTCGACGCGAACGACACGCTACTCGCCTGCCGCGACCTGCAGGTCACCACGATGTCCCTGGCGCCCACCATGATTGCGATGCTTCTGGCTCATCCGCAATTCCACGCTGACGATTTGCGCTCGGTGCGCACCATTGGCTACGGCGCCTCGGCAATGCCGGCATCACTTCTACAACAGCTATTGGCGCAAACGGGGGTCGGGCTTTGCCAGAGTTACGGCATGACCGAGCTATCCGGCAGCGTCGCCTTCCTAACCGTGGATGACCACCAACAGGCAGCGCACCAGAATCCGGAATTGCTGCGTTCCGTGGGCAAACCCCTGCCGACTGCACTTATCAAACTGGCGGACGACGAAGGCAAGCCATGCGCGCAAGGAGTATGCGGCGAGATACTGGTAAAGGCTGAGCAGTGCATGCGCGGTTACTGGCACGACGAACAAGCCACGCGGCTTGCGCTGCGAGACGGTTGGCTGCACACCGGCGATATCGGCTATTTCGATGGGCAGGGCTACCTGTACATCGTAGATCGCAAAAAAGACATGATCATCAGCGGCGGCGAAAACATCGCGTCACGGGAAATTGAAGAGGTAATGCGCCGCCACGATGCGGTTGCCGATTGTGCAGTGATCGGATTACCCGATCCGAAATGGGGTGAGAGTGTCAGCGCAGTGCTGGTGCTTAAGCACGAGGCCGGTGACGAGGAACTGCTGGCACACTGCCGCAATTTCCTGGCCGCCTATAAAACGCCCAAGCGGTGGTTGCGCATCGAGGCACTGCCGCTAAACGCCGCAGGAAAAACAGACAAACCCTTACTGCGGCGTCAGTTTGCTTCAGCGTCCTAGTTGTTGTCCTGTGAATCCAGAAAGTCAGAAAACGCGCTTTCATAGAGCTTGAACAATACCAGCGCAATCGAGAATATCAGCGGTCCGTAAATCAGCCCTATGAGGCCAAACACCTGCAACCCCCCCAGCAGTGAGAAAAAGATAACCACGGTATTCATACTGGCACCCTGCATAAACAGCGGCCGCAGGAAATTGTCGATTGACCCCACCACCACCACTCCCCAAATCAGCAGAAACAGTGCCCAGCCCCACTGACCGGTAACCAGCAGAAACAACGCTGCCGGCACCCAGACCAACGCGGTGCCGACAAAGGGTATCAGTGAGGTGAACGCCATCACCGCCCCCCAGAACACACCGGGGAAGCCGGCCAGCCACAAACCGAAGCCACCGACAAAACCCTGCGTCATCGCGGTCATCAGTGAACCGAGCAATGCTGATTTGCTGACCGCTTTTACCTCATTGAATAGCGCTTCTTCCTCGCTGCGCGATAGTGGGAGCGCTCGGTGCAGGAACGCAATCAACTTGTCATGATCGCGCAATACGAAAAACAATACGAACAACAGCAGCACAATATTGATCAGAAAGCGGGTCAGGCTTCCGAGTATGGACGTTGATACATCGGCAAATTGTCGACCCATCAGCCCGGCCGCTGCCAGTGCCTTTTCCCGAATATTGTCAGCAGCGAGCGCCCCCTCGGGCAGTATGCGTGTTATTCGCGACTTGACCTCCACCACCCAGGGTTGAGTCATCAGCTGGTGAATATTGTCCTGCGTCGCCCAATCGTGGACGATCACTGAATAGTCGACCCCCTGCTTGAGCACAGCCACCAGCAACATCAGCGTGGGAATCAGGAACAATAGCGATAACGCCACGCAACTGAGCAGCGCGGCGACACTTTGTCGCCCGCGTACCCAGCGCACTACTCGCTCGTGCAGTGGATACGCCAGCAAGCCAACCAATATCGCCATGATAATGGGCTCAAGAAACGGCTTGATGAGCCAGTAGCAGGCGTACAACGCCACTGCGAGAAACAACAGCAGCACCACTCGATGCGAACCACTTTCAAATCGCTTATTCATGCTGCAGTGTACTCTGGGTGGGATATTGCTGAGGTCTCCAACATAGAGCTTTTTCAGGAAAAATCAATGTCGCGCCTGGCGGCAGCGGGGGTAGATTTCACTGTCGATCCTGTTTATGTTGAACCACTAGATATGCCATAAAGAAACCCGGTCTCCTATGCCAGACTTTGACAATACTCCAATCATCATCGGCACCGGTCAATCGACCTGGCGTGAAGTCGATGCCAGCAGAACACCCATCGATGCCTTGTATACAGCCAGTGCGAAGGCTATGGAGGATGTTGGCAACGCGCGATTGCAAACGGCAATCGACGCGCTGGCGATGGTACGGTTTATCGCCGATACCACCCCGGGAGTCGGTGCACTGTTCCCCCGTAACCCCGGCTCGCAGCTGGCACAGCGGCTGGGCATCAGCGGTGCGTCGTTTTATCAGGGCACTATCGGCGGTAACACACCACAATACCTGGTCAATCATTTCGCCGGTAAACTCGCACGCGGGGAACACGAGGCTGTGTTACTGGCGGGTGCTGAACTGCTGGCAACGCTGTTTTCAGTACTGCGTTCGGGCGAGGATATTTCCGCATGGGCCGGTGATGTCGCGGAGGAACCTCCCACTCTGGGGCGTGAACGCGAGGGCCATACCACGGCAGAACTGGCACACGGGTTGTACGAGCCAATCAATACCTACCCTCTGTTCGAGCAAAGCCTGCGGCATCATCTGGGCGTCAGCGCACAGCAACACACCGCACATATCGCGCAGCTGTGCAGTCGCATGAGCGGCGTCGCTGCCAACAATCCGCTGGCGTGGCGCCCACAGTTGCAGAGCGCAGCAGAGATTGCGACTGTGGCGCAAAACAACCGCTATATTGGTTATCCGTACACCCGTGCAATGAACCCGATTCTGGAGGTAGATATGGCCGCGGCGGTCGTCATGACAACCGTGGGCAAAGCGCGCGAGCTGGGCATTGATCCCAGCCAGTGGATTTACCTGCGCGGGGGTGCTGACGTCAACGACATCTGGTACGTCAGCGAGCGACCCATACTGCACGCATCACCCGCTATCAATCTCGCCTGGCAGTCGGTCTCGGCACAAGCCGGAATCACGCTGGACGAGGTGTCACTGTTCGATATTTACAGCTGTTTCCCGAGCGCCGTGCAGGTCGCATGCAACGAGATCGGACTAGCGCCACTGGATACGAGGGGCGTGACGGTTACCGGTGGACTGCCCTACTTCGGCGGGCCAGGCAACAACTACTCTCTGCACGCCATCGCTGAAATGGTGTCACAACTGCGCAGCGGTGGCCGCGGGCACGGACTGATCACCGCCAACGGCATGTACCTGACCAAACATTCACTGGGCGTATATTCCACGGAACCACCCGCCCTGCGCTGGCAGGATAGCGACAACGGTGCGCTACAACAGCGTATCGATGCGGCACCTCGCCTTACAGTGGCGGCCGATCCCAGTGGCAATGCGACAATAGAAACATGGACAGTGAGCTTCGGTCGTGAAGGTCCCAAGCGCGGCATCGTGCTGGCGCGCAACGCTGCCGGAGAACGCATAGTCGCCAACACCGCGAGCGATGCGAATACATTGCAGCAACTTATTACAGAAGACCCGATCGGACACCGCGGACGCGTTCGCGTAAGCGATGGTATGAACATCCTGGAAATCTAGTCCGCGGTGAACTCTTTGCCGTTTTGGCAGCCCAATACAGTTACCGGCACAGATTGAAATTCCAATGTAAACACTGAAAGTGCCGGAGGTATGCGTTTATCAACGACATTATTCGGCGATCGCGAGCAGACTCAGCGAGGACTTGCATAATCCTCTATACTTTCAAGTTCGCTCCACTTACAGGAACAAGCGTATGAAAAGTTCGGATAACTCCTTCGATACACTCTCCACGCTGCAAGTGAACGGAAAGAGTTACCAATACTATGCCGTGAATGGCGGCAAACTGGCGGGACGGGAGAATGTGAATCGGCTGCCGGTGTGCAGCAAGATACTGTTGGAGAACCTGCTGCGTCACGAGGACGGAATCACCTGCAGCACAGAGGATATCGAGACCATGGCGACCAGTGGCGGCAGCGGCGCCGACCAGGAAATCGCCTACCACCCCACGCGGGTGCTGATGCAGGATTTTACCGGGGTGCCTGCCGTCGTGGATTTGGCCGCGATGCGCGATGCGCTGGTCAAGCGCAGTATCGACCCGCAGAAAATTAACCCCTTGTCGCCAGTCGACCTGGTGATAGATCACTCGGTGAGTATCGACAAGTTCGGTTCTGCTACAGCGTTCGAACAGAATGTCGCGCTTGAAATGCAGCGCAATCTGGAACGCTACCAGTTTCTGAAATGGGGACAGGGCGCGTTCGACGACTTCAGGGTGGTACCGCCGGGCACCGGTATCTGTCACCAGGTGAACCTGGAGTATCTCGCACAGGTGGTCTGGCAACAAGGCAACGGGAACTCTGTCATTGCATGCCCCGATACGCTGGTCGGTACCGATAGCCACACTACAATGATCAATGGGCTGGGCGTACTGGGCTGGGGTGTCGGCGGCATCGAGGCTGAAGCTGCCATGCTCGGACAGCCGATCTCCATGCTGATTCCGGATGTGGTGGGCTTTGAACTCACCGGTCGCATGCGCGAAGGTATCACTGCTACTGACCTGGTGCTACAGGTGGTGCAAATGCTGCGGGCGCACGGCGTAGTGGGCAAGTTTGTCGAATTCTATGGCGATGGTCTCGATGAATTGCCGCTCTCAGACCGTGCCACTATCGCCAATATGGCCCCCGAGTATGGGGCGACCTGCGGTTTCTTCCCGGTTGACGCGCAGACCATCAGCTACCTGCGACTGACCGGTCGCAACGATGACACCATTGCTCTGGTGGAAGCCTACTGCAAGGCACAGGGTATGTGGCGCGATGCGTCGTATATCACACCACACTTTCCCGCTACTTTACATCTGGATATGTCGACGGTCGAACCCAATCTCGCCGGACCGCGCCGCCCTCAGGACCGAGTGCCTGTCACAGGGCTGCGCGCCGCCATCGAGACGTTTATCGAACTCGACGGTAAGGCTGGCCAGATGGATACGCCATTTGCACTTGCTGGCAGTGCGCAATCGCTGCACCACGGCGACGTGGTGATCGCGGCGATTACTTCCTGTACCAATACCTCCAACCCGGCAGTGATGATCGGTGCCGGCCTGATAGCGCAAAAGGCGCTGGCGCGCGGTTTACGGCGCAAGCCCTGGGTCAAATCCTCACTGGCACCCGGCTCCAAGGTCGTCACTGATTACCTCACCAAAGCGGGCTTACAGGAATCCCTGGATGCGCTGGGCTTTAACCTGGTCGGCTACGGCTGCACCACCTGCATCGGCAACTCCGGCCCCTTGCCGGATGAAGTGGAGAAAGCCATTGCCGACAATGACCTGGTGGCCTGCTCCGTGCTTTCCGGCAACCGCAATTTCGAAGGACGAATTCACCCTCTGGTTAAAGCGAACTGGCTGGCATCACCACCGCTGGTCGTGGCCTACGCTCTGGCAGGCACCACCCGGATCGATCTCAGCCAGGATGCGCTGGGTGAAGACACAGACGGCAAACCGGTTTACCTGCGCGATATCTGGCCCAGCAACGCGGAAATTACGAAGGTGGTGCAAACCGTCAATAAGGAAATGTTCAGGAAAGAATACGCTGCCGTATTCAACGGCGATAATGCCTGGCGGGACATTGAAACCGGCGGCGGCGCGACTTATGCCTTTTCGGAGGAATCCACCTACATCCAGTTGCCGCCGTTTTTCGACGCGCAGTACCAGGGCAACCGGGAAAACATTCTTCGCGCCCCGATGCTGGCCATGCTGGGCGACTCCGTCACTACGGACCACATCTCCCCCGCTGGTGCAATTCCCGGCGACAGCCCCGCTGCGCAGTATTTACGCGCGCACGGCGTGCAGGAGACAGACTTTAACTCCTACGGCTCGCGTCGCGGCAACCACCAGGTGATGATGCGCGGCACCTTCGGCAACATTCGCATCCGCAATGAAATGACTCCTGCGCTGGAGGGTGGCTACACGCGTCTCAATGGCGAAACCGAGCCGATGTTCATTTACGATGCCGCGATGGATTATCAATCGCGCGGCGTCAGCACCGTGGTCGTCGCCGGGCTGGAATACGGCACCGGTTCCAGCCGCGACTGGGCAGCCAAAGGCACCCTCCTCCTCGGCGTGAAAGCTGTCATCGTGGAAAGTTTCGAGCGTATCCACCGCTCCAATCTGGTGGGCATGGGCGTACTACCACTGCAATTCTTGCCCGGCGAAACACGCAAGACGCTGCAACTACAGGGCGACGAAACGTTCGATATCCTCGGTCTTGACGGGGAACTGAAACCACAGCAGCTGCTGCGTGCAATCGTCCACTACCCTTCCGGTGAACAACACGAAATTCAGCTGCAATCGCGCCTTGATACCATGGTCGAGGTTGAATACTACCGCTGTGGCGGTGTTCTCACCTACGTACTCAATCGCATCGCCGAAGAAGCCTGAGCAGGAGTGGCAGCATGAGCGATATGCGCATTGAATCGGACAGTCTGGGTGAAGTGCAGGTACCTGTGGCGGCGCTGTACGGCGCACAAACACAGCGGGCCGTCGACAATTTTCATTTTGGTGGCACGCCGCTGCCAGCCGGTTTCATCAGCGCCCTTGGCCTGGTCAAGGCCGCAGCGGCGCGCGCCAATGCCGAGTTGAATTTACTCGATCAGTCGCTGGCCACGAGTATAGTCAACGCCTCGATGGCGATTGCGCGGGGCGATCACCTTGAGCAATTCCCGGTCGATGTATTCCAAACCGGCTCGGGTACCAGCACCAATATGAATGCCAATGAGGTGATAGCCACACTCGCCTCGCGCGAATTGGGACTGGCGGTACACCCCAACGATCATGTGAACTGCAGCCAGAGCAGCAACGATGTGATCCCCACTGCAATACATGTGAGTGCAGAACTTGCTCTAAGCCATTCACTCGGTCCGGCATTGCACCAACTGGCGGACGTCATTCGCACACGAGAGGAATCCTTGGTCGACTGCATCAAGACCGGGCGCACTCACCTGATGGATGCGATGCCTGTTAGTCTGGCGCAGGAACTTTCCGGTTGGCGGCAACAGCTGGTGCTGGCGGGTGAACGCATCGACAGCTGTCGCTCACAGTTGCGACAACTGGCACAGGGCGGCACAGCAGTAGGTACCGGGATCAACGCAGATAGTCAGTTCGCAGAGCGCTTCTGTTTCTATCTCAACGAAAGCTGCGGGCAAACATTCGTGCCCGCAGAGAATTATTTCGCAGCCATCGCCAGTCAGGATATCTCTGTCGCGCTCTCCGGGCAGCTCAAGGCGCTGGCAGTGGCACTGATGAAGATCGCCAATGATCTACGCTGGATGAACAGCGGCCCATTGTCAGGACTCAGCGAGATCAGCCTCAAACCTCTACAGCCGGGCAGCAGCATCATGCCCGGCAAAGTGAATCCGGTGATACCCGAAGCAGTAGCAATGGCGTGTGCGCAGGTCATAGGCAACGACAGCACGATCACCGTGGCAGGACAGGCGGGTAACTTTCAGCTGAATGTGATGCTACCGGTGATCGCCTATAACTTGCTGCAAAGTATTACCCTGCTTACTAGTAGCTGCAAGGCACTGGCCGGCAACTGCATCGCAGACTTTGTGGTGAACAATGAAAATATCGCCAGGAATCTGGCGCGAAATCCGATTCTGGTAACAGCACTAAATCGGGAAATCGGCTACAGTCGAGCGGCCGAAATCGCTAAACGAGCGTATCTCGAAGGGAGAGCGGTGCTGGATGTCGCAGTGGAAATGACCGACCTGCCCAGAGAACACTTGGCGCGACTAATGGACCCAAAAAATCTGACCTGACGCTGCGACTGATCGTCATCCGCCGGAGCGATCAACGCTCCCGGAGGCGCGTGTCAGTACCAGTTTTCCATCCTGCAACGGAATTGTGTCTCCCGGATCATGATCCATGCGCACTTCACCAGCGGTGTCGCCTATCGTGTATTTCACATTGTAGCCGATGGTCTTCTCGCTCTCATCAAACACTGTATTGCAAACGCGCTCCGTGGTTTGGTAGGTATCACCTTTCTGTAGATGCTCCTGGGTCTTATTACCCGCAAAACCACCGGCAGCAGCACCGGCTATTTTGGCCGCCGTATTTTTGCCACCGCCACCAATGGCGTCACCGAGCAGTCCACCGGCAACCGCACCGATCACCGTACCCGTAATTTTATGCGTGTCCTGAACCGGTTTCTGCCTGGTAACGACCTTATCACTGCACTCTTCACGCGGTGTTCGGACCGTTTCGGTCACTGGCGTTACAGCCACAACTTGCGCAAACTCTGGCCCACTGAGCATACGATAACCTGCAACACCGCCGATTGCAGTAGCCAAGCCGGCACCAAACACTGTTCCGATCAACATTGATTTGTTCATAGTGCAACCTCCTATTCATGCGCTGCAACAATTCTAAACCACAGGCGCGAATTTCCATACTTCCTACGGTAGGATAGTCATCGCATTAGTACCCGGTAGAACACATGAAAAGACTTGCTAAATCCGCTTTGTTGGTGATCCTGGCGCTGGCTGTCCTGGTAGGCGCTGTATTGCTCTGGCTGCGCTACGAATTCCAACGAGTACAGGATGACGGTACAGGAATGTCCAGCTGGAACCAGGTCACAGTACGCACATTGGACGACGCACTACCGCAGGCAGACTGCAAGCAACAATACCCTTTCAACAGAGCCTGGTTCGGCGACCTGCATGTACACACCGCAGCTTCCTATGACGCCACCTCCTTCGGTGTCACAACCACCGTGGACAACGCCTATCGATTCGCTCGCGGCGAACCAATGCCGCTGCGACTACACGGAGATAGCGAGGATTACCAGCCGCCTGTGCTGCAGATTGATACACCGCTGGATTTCACCGCGGTAACGGATCACGCAGAATCGCTCGGTGAGACACGGCTGTGTTACACCGAGGGCACGCCTGCATACGACAGCCTGGTCTGTGGGCTATATCGTGGGGATGTACGCCTGCCGGTAGGCGATCAGTTACAATCCCTGGTGCGCCTGGCCAGCTTTGCTATCTTCGGCCAGGACCGCTCTGTGCGGGTTTGCGGTGAAGATGGCTCATTGTGTCGTGACAAGGCAATCGCTGTGTGGCAAGACAACCAGCGCAGTACTGAAGCGTTCCACGACCACAGTGCGAACTGCGAATTCACCACTTTCCACGCATACGAGTACACGTTGGCAGACGAAGCCTCCAACCTGCATCGCAATATCATTTTCAAATCGAATACCGTGCCCCAGGCAGCACTTAGCGCCAAGGATGCACCAACACCGGAACTGCTATGGCAGTGGCTGGACAAAATATGTATTACCGGGGATGCGGCTTGCGATGTGCTGGCGATCCCACACAACAGCAACTGGAGCAGTGGTCGCATGTGGTATCCCTACAGCAATCGCGATATACCGTTGTCCCAGCAGCGAACCCAGGCCTATTTGCGCGCGCGACTGGAACCACTGGCAGAAATCATGCAGGTAAAAGGTGACTCCGAATGTCGCAACGGCATTGCCAGTGTATTGGGCGCTACCGACGAGTTGTGTGATTTTGAAAAGCTGCGACCTGCCAGTGAAATGATCGCCGATTGCGGCGAAGCGACCAGCAGCGGCGGCATGATGCTCAAGGGCTGCGCCTCGCGCTACAGCTACGTGCGCTATGCGCTGACCGCTGGACTCGCCGAGGAACAGAAACTGGGGGTCAACCCCTTCAAGCTCGGAATAATCGCTTCCACGGATACGCACATCGGCGCGCCTGGTGCGGTGAAGGAACAAGGTTACCAGGGCTCCCATGGGAATGACCGCGATGTCCAGTCGCGTCTGCTGGGTAAAATCGAAGTACCCGGTGATATCGCCACCGGCTCCCCCGTACGCTACAACCCCGGCGGCATCGCCGGAATCTACGCACCCGAAAACAGTCGCAGCGCTCTGTTTGATGCGATGCGTCGGCGAGAAACCTTCGGCACCAGTGGCCCGCGCATCACGCCGCGTTTTTTTGCCGGTTGGTCACTGAATCCCGACGTGTGCCAGAGCGACACCTTCCTGGCAGACGCCTACCGCGATGGTGTGCCTATGGGGGCGGACCTGCCAACTGCCCCGCGCACTATTAATCACGGGCCTGTGTTCGTCGCCTCGGCAGCGGGTGACCCGCGCGACCAAGCCAATCTGTTACAGCGTATCCAGATAATCAAAGGCTGGGTCGACATACAAGGACGCAGTCATCAGGCGGTATTCGATGTCGCGGGCGCTGTGCCTGGAGAGGCCAGCGTTGATCCGCAAACCTGCAAGGTCTCAGGCCGCGGCTTCACGCAGCTTTGTGCCAGCTGGCAGGACCCCGAATTTGATCCGCAACTCGCTGCCGTCTATTACGTGCGTATACTGGAGAACCCCAGTTGCCGCTGGAGTCACTTCGAGTGCCTGCAATTGCCAGAGGCACAACGACCGCCAAGTTGCAGCGATGCCGAATTACCCTGGCAAATTCAGGAGCGCGCCTGGACTTCGCCAATCTGGTACCACCCTTCACATTCTGTGAATAGCTTGCCACACGGTACTTCAAGGTAAACTGCGCAATCTGGATAGGCGCTTGCTGCAGAATCCTTTAACATACTGCCAATTCACTACACACAAGGAACTGTCCGCACTTGGATGCAGACACACAGGATATTCTCCCGGACGGCAGCCAGCTTGCAGCGATAGACCTCGGCAGCAATTCGTTTCACCTGATCATCGCCAAAATCGAGCACGGTGAGATGCGACCGGTGGAAGCGCTGGCCGAGAAGGTACAGCTGGGCGCCGGCCTGAAAAACGATTTGCTGTCCGAGGAAGCGATTGCGCGTGGGCTTGAATGCCTGTCGCGTTTCGCGCAGCTATTGGGCAGCGTCGGACCTGAGCGCGTGCGTGTCGTAGGCACCCACGCATTGCGCATGGCAAAGAATCGCCGCGCGTTCACCACTCCCGCAAGGCGTATCCTGGGCTCCAGGGTGGATGTGATATACGGTCTGGAGGAAGCACGACTGGTGTACCTGGGCGTGGCGCATTCTCTCGCTGATGACGCGCAATCGCGCCTGGTTATCGACATCGGCGGCGGGAGCACCGAATGCATCATCGGGCAACGCTTTGAGCCGCAGTACCTGGAAAGCCTGCAAATGGGCTGCGTGTCCTACGGCCACACGTATTTCCCGTCCGGCAAAATCAGCCGCAGCAACTACCGCAAGGCCTACGAGCAGGCCCGCGCGCAGCTATATCCAATACGACATCGTTTCCATTCCAGACGATGGGAGGAGTGCGTGGGTTCCTCTGGGACGCTACAGGCGATTGAAACAATTCTGACGCAAAACGACTGGGCGGATGGCGGTATTTCCCGCAAGGGTCTGGCCGCACTGGAAAAGCGCCTCCTCAAATTCAAACAGATGGATGACATCCAGATAGAGGGCCTCGTCATACAGCGGCGCAACGTCATCCTGCCGGGCGTGGCAATTGCCAGCGCACTGTTCGACGTACTGGGGATCGAGCACATGCGCACCTCGAAAGGCGCTTTGCGTGAAGGCGTGATCTATGACCTGATGGGCCGCCTCAGCCACGAAGACGTGCGCGAACGCACGGTGAATGCATTGATGCAACGCTACGCGGTGGATAGCGATACGGCAGATATCGTCGAGCGGCGGGCGCGTACGATATATCTAGGCACAAAGGAAGGGTGGCAACTGACGGCCTACGACTGGGACCTGTTGCACTGGCTGGCCCGCACCCACGAAATCGGTATGGCGATTGCACACAAGCATTTTAATCGCCACTCAGCCTATGTGCTGCGTAACGCCGATCTACCTGGCTTTTCGCAGGAGGAGCAGGAACTGCTCGCGGTGCTGGCACTGGGGCAGCGCGGCAAGCTGCGCGCCGACTTCCTGGCAGACAGCAGCGATACAGATCCGTGGAGAACGCTTTACCTACTGACTATCATACGCTTGGCGAGTTGCTTCAAGTACGTCGAGAAACTGGAACAGTTGCCGGATTTTTCCATCGAAGCCCGCGACAAGTCGTTGACCCTGGAATTCCCCAACGGCTGGCTGGAGGATCATCCCCTTACCGCCCGGGAACTGTTAGCGGAACGCGCCATATTGGGCAAGCTGGGACTGAAACTGAAAATAAACTAGCGTAAAAAAGCGCCGGTCAGAAAACAGCTATGCGCGAAACTGGGCATCACGCCGCTGAATATCGTGCAAAAATTCCAGCAGGATGGCATTCACCTCCGCAGATGCCTCCAACTGCACCATATGACCTGCACCCGGAATCATGCGCACCTCGCGCAAGTCGGGGAAAATAGCGCGCATCAGGCTGATCGGATCGTCACCGTGAAAACCCTCCAGATCCACATCGTGCTCGCTGCCGAGAAAGTACGCCGGTACCGCGCTCTGTACGCCCTCGAATGGCCTGCGCTGCGCCCACTTCAAGTCAAAGGAGCGATACCAGTTGAGCCCGCCGGTAAAGCCACTGCGGCTGTACTCCGACACGAAATATTCCACTTCCAGTTCTGACAGCCACGGCCATGGCAGCGGCGGCGGCTCAGCCATCGCATCGATATAGGACGCATCAGGCGGGCACTTGAACACATCAAAATAATTGCCCGCACCACTGAGGGTATGAAACACCTTGTGCAGAAAACGGCGCGGCTGGGCAGCCAGCTCCTCATCAGCCCGCGGCGGTACGCGGAAGTACTCAATATGCAGGAAATGTTCCTGCCCCATACGCCGGTATTCAGTGAGCGGCGGCTCGTCGGGATTGTGTGGCGCGGCCGGATTTTCCAGACCGATCAGCGCGATGACACGCTCCGGGTGACGCAGTGCCAGGTCGTAAATAGCGAAAGCGCCAAAATCCAGCCCTGCGAACACTGCGCGTTCCACGCCCAGATGATCGAGAAGGCCCAACAGGTCACCCGTAATGTGGTCTATATCGTATGCCGATAGCTCTGTTGGTGCCTCGGTTTGCCCCATACCCCGCATATCCGGTGCTATGACACGGTAACCTGCTGCAGCCAGCGCGCTGATCTGCCGGTGCCAACTGAACCACAGGTGCGGGAACCCATGGCACAGCACTACCGGCATGCCGTCACCCTGCTCCACATAGTGCGTGTGTATGCCGTTGATCGTCGCATGTCGGTGTTGCCAGTTCACGTTCCTTCCCCGCTAACAAAAAAGGCCACCAGTGGTGGCCTGCTAAACATTCAATTCAGGCTAGAGATCGTAGCCACGCTCATCGTGCAGCACAAGATCAAGTCCCTGCGTTTCGGAGTCGCTATCAACACGCAATCCGACCATCATGTCTACCAATTTCAGAATCACAAAAGTCACGACTGCAGTGTAGGCAAAGGTCGCGGCCACGCCAATGGCCTGAACCATTAACTGGCCGCCAATACTCTCGATGCCGTCGGAGAAACCGTTGCCGCTGAAAATACCAAGCTGCGTCGAGCAAAACACACCTGCCAGCAGAGTGCCCAACATTCCTCCGACGCCGTGCACCGGGAAAACATCGAGGCTGTCATCAATTTTCAGTCTGTTCTTAATCAGATTGGTCGCGTAATAGCAGATAACGCCAGCGCTTAAACCGATCACTACCGCGCCTGCCGGACCAACCGAACCGGAGGCCGGGGTGATCGTACCCAGCCCCGCCACCATCCCGGTGACAATACCCAGTACCGATGGCTTACCATGGCGCACCCATTCCATAGTCATCCATGCCAGCGCACCACAGGAGGCCGAGAGGTGTGTCACCAACATCGCCATCGCTGCTGTACTATTGGCACCCAGCGCAGAACCGGCGTTGAAACCAAACCAGCCGACCCATAACATGCCAGCGCCGGCAACTGTTATGGTGAGGTTATGCGGCGCCATCGGCACGGTGCCATAGCCCTTGCGCGGTCCCATCACCAGTGCTGCCACCAGTGCCGCTACCGCCGCCGTAATGTGCACCACCGTACCTCCGGCGAAATCCTGCAGACCCATTGCGCCCAACCAGCCGCCACCCCAGACCCAGTGACACACCGGCGCGTACACCGCGAGCAACCAGATGGAACTGAATATCAGCATCGCGGAAAATCGCATACGCTCGGCGAAAGCACCGACGATGAGCGCCGGGGTGATAATTGCGAAAGTCATCTGGAAAATAGCAAACAAAGTGGTGGGAATGGTGCCGCTCATCAAATCAATACTGATGGCAGAGAAAAATATATTGCCAAAATCACCGATAAACGGCCCCTGCTCAACGCCTTCGCTGCCGAACGCCATGCTATAACCCGCGATGAACCACAGCAGTGACATCAGACACGTTAATGCGAAACATTGCATAAGCACTGACAACACGTTTTTCACCCGCACCAAACCAGCGTAGAACAGCGAAAGTCCGGGGATGGTCATGAACAGCACTAGCGCGGTTGCGGTCAGAATCCAGGCGGTGTCTGCACCACTGAGTTCATCGGCGCGAACACCTGTGGAAACCAGAAGCAGCGGCACGAGGAGCAGCCTACCTGCCGGTAACACCTTGAATTGAATCGCCATCCCTACAGCGCCTCCTCGCCCGTCTCTCCTGTACGGATTCGAATGCTCTGCTCCAGCGGTGTTACAAATATTTTGCCGTCTCCGATTTTTCCGGTACTGGCAGCGCTACAAATGGCTTCGATTGCCGCATCCACCTGATGGTCCGCTATGCCGATCTGAATTTTCACCTTGGGCTGGAATTCCACCAGATACTCCGCGCCGCGATACAATTCGGTATGGCCTTTCTGTCGGCCATACCCCTTAACCTCTTCGACGGTCATACCGGCGATCCCGATTTGTTGCAGTGCATCGCGAACGTCATCAAGCTTGAAAGGCTTGATGATTGCAGTCATCAATTTCATAGTTTTTCCTCGGGCATTACATTGCCCTGTAGACGGGCGTGTTATTGGTATTAAAAGCAATTCAGTTCAGCTTGAGCAGACCGCGGCACAGCTGAGCCTGCATCGTGCCACAATGTGGTGCAAAGGTTAACATTGGCGTGCACCAAAATAGAAAATCACCAAAAGCACAGGTTTTGGTCGCGCATGATAGACTTCGTCAAAGCCCCTGGATCACAACTGGATTTGTGGTGCACGGGCACGGTTGCCGCGCTATCAATACAGCGCTTTCCAAGCAATGAATCCGGAAATAAACGCATGCACAATATTGCCGCCCGGCCAGGGTTAGTCAAGGGAAGCCTCGCGCTGCTCACCACGTTCAGTATGCTGCCGGTTCAGGCGGCACAATTGACGCCAGTCACTCTCGCAGCCGAGGCATTGCCGCGCTATGTCATCCTGATTATCGGCGACGGCATGGATGAGCAGCAACTCACCATCGCTCGCAACTATCTCAAGGGCGCCTCCGGTCAGTTGCTCACGGATCAAATGCCGCTGCGCGCTGCGGTGCAGATTCAAACAACCACAGATGAGATCAAAGGCGCGCCGGTGTACGTCGCCGACTCCGCCAACACTGCCAGTAGCCTGGCGTCCGGCGTGATCACCAGCCGAGGGCGCATCAGCACCAGCGCCGGTGCAGACCAGAACTTGAAGACCATTGCCGAGCTGGCCAGTGCTGCGGGGCTGCGCACCGGTATCGTCACTACTGCCAGTGTCACCGATGCAACCCCGGCAGCGTTTGCGGCGCACATCAGCTTTAGGCTGTGCGAAGATCCGGAAACTATGGTCGACATTACCTATCACGATATTCCGCTCGGCGATTGCTCTGGCGATCTGCGAGCAAATGGCGGCAATGGTTCCATCGCCGAGCAACTTGCGGAATCGTCGCTGGATGTCTTACTCGGCGGAGGCAGCGATCACTTTAGACCCAATGTCGAAGGGGAGGCTATCAGCGTAGAGAATCTGGCACGGCGCAACGGTTTTGAAATCGTTACCACCGCTGCTGAACTGGCATCGGCAGATCCCGGCGCGAGGCTGCTCGGCCTGTTTGCACCCGGCACCCTACCGGTGCGACTACAGGGCGAGGATGGTCGCGAAGCTGAATCCCCGGAACCGAGCTTGCTGAATCACCTGCACCCCTATCTCGGTAGCGTTACCCTGCCCAAACCCATGATCTGCGAACCCAATCCGCAGTTCGCGGCAGTGCCCACGCTGCAACAGATGACCGATGCCGCGTTGCAACACCTCGCCTACGACAACAACCGGGGGTTCTTTCTGATGATCGAATCCGCTTCTATCGACAAGCAATCACACGAGCGCAAGCCCTGTGGCTCCATCGGGGAAGTGGCACAACTCGAGGAGGCACTGGCCAGCGCGCTGGCATTCGCTGATGCCCACCCACAGACGCTGATTATGGTGACAGCAGATCACTCCCAGGCCGCACAACTCGTTCCCTATGAAAGCCTGTTTGCTGCGTTTCCCATACCCATTTACACCCCGGGCAAGCTGGCGCGGATTATCACGCCAGAGGGCAGTCACATGGCTGTGAATTACGCCACCAACAACTTCCAGATGGAAGAACATACCGGCGCTGCAGTACCGCTGTTCAGCAATAGCGAGGGAGTCGGTCGAATACCTCCATTCCTCCACCAGACCCAGGTATTTGAGATCACCCGTGATTACCTCGGGCTGTGAATCGCGTCAACCACAATGATTACAGGTTGACCCAACTGTTCAGGGCACGCAGTCGAAACTGTGTACCCTGATAACTGAGTACCACTGAGTCCGGCAGGATTTCCTCCACCTTCAGTCCAGGCACTGGACTACCGCCTACCCTGGCGCTGGTACCGTTGAGCACCACAGAAGATACCGATGGGTCGCTGGAGTAATCGTGCTTCAGGTAATAAATCGTCGGAATCGCATCTTTAGTCTGCTGCGACAAGTCCGCCAGAAAAGGCACCGGGTGCTCATCAAGGCTGGCATTTTTCATCTCTTCCTGCGCCAATCGCAGTATCTTGTCCAACTCCAGGGGGTTCTCTTCAGGCGCGGTGTTGGTCTGTTGAGGGCGCGATACTTTCCTCGGTTCACTCGCCTCTTCAGGTACATTGCGATTCTGGTATAGCCGCGCTACCGCATCGTCCTGGGCTGCTTGCGCTGGCGCTGGCGCTGGTGCTGTTGGTGTTGGCACGGGTTCGGCCGATGCACTGAATTGTGCCGTCGTGCTTTGCTCGCGTTCGACAACTACCGGCTGTAGGTCCGGGGTCGCCTGCTGTGCCTGCTCCGCTGCCGCAACGCGCGCCTTCAGTTCAGTAGTAACGGAGGAGACAGCGCTATCAATATTGCGCGACAGCTGAGCCACTGGAGCGCCGATCTCCTCTGCCTCAGTTGGCGGAGCGTGCAATCGATCGAAGACCAACCAGGCAATCACCAGGACCGCCAACACGAGCGCTGCCCACAACAGGTAAGGTCGTCGCTCGGCGGGGAGCGGTTCTGCCTGGTGTAGCGTACCCAATCCCGGCACCGGACTGGTATCCTGTCGGGACCGGTTGAGCGCATCCAGTATCAACGACATGCGACGCTCCCGCTCACCGAATTTGTACACTGGCTGCTGTTCATGGCGCTGACCGCGATACCGCGGCTGCGAGCAGTCGCTCCCTTGCCTGTTCGGCGGTCATATCTATCCCCAGTTGTTCATTCAATTTGAGCAACGTTTGCTCTCCTACGACACCATCATCAACCAAACCGTTCTGCTGTTGAAACAGTCGCACCCGCTGTTGTAGGCCTCGAGAAAAGCGACTGTCGGTCAACGCTTGCGGTTGTTGGTCCAGTTCTGCAAACAACTGTGCGACAACGGCGACAGCGGCACTATCGTCGCCCAATGCCAGCGGTTTCACGAACCCTGCCGGTGGATGCCAGAGAAAGCGATAGCGCCCCGTCCAATACGGTGCCAGCTCTGCCAGGCTCACCTGAACCACCTCGTCCTGCGCCAGCACCCATGCGCTGGCCCCATCCAGGCCCAGAAGCAATATCTCAGCAGAGAAACGTTCAGGTGTAATGACATCCAGCAGCAACGGTCGATCGAACACCGACAGCTCCTGCCAGGTCCACACCTCGCCCTGCGTACACGCCAGGCCGTACTGTGCTTTATCACTGCAGGGAAATTCCGGCACCGGTTGATTCGAGTTGAGCTGCCACAAGCGTGCCAGACTATCGTCCGGAGCCTCCATCGCGCTGGCAATGTAGTTCGTCTGTGTTGGCAACGTCGCAGTGGAACTTGCCTCAGGCGCCGACGGCGCTGCGATTTCGTCGCCAGAAGCCAAGGCAGGCTCCGGCGCCATTGCAGGAGTAGTGCTCTGCACGGGCAAAGGGGCTGCCTCCGGCACCACCAGCGCAGGGACAGGTGCGCCTTCGCTGACAGACTCCGGCACAGAGTTAGGCTCAGCGCCGTCACTGCTTGACGACATGTACTTACCCAACAGCCAACCGCCCGCCCAGATAATCAGTAGTAGCGCGGCAGCCAGCGCCAACCAACGCCACAGGTTACCTTCAGCTTCCTGCTCTCCCAGCACCTCCTTAACGGCCAGTTGCAGCATGCGGTGATCCACCCGCGAGGTATTGCGGCCATAGGCACCCAGCAGCATACGATCACACAGCACATTGATCACCCGCGGAATCCCCCGGGTCGCCCGATAGATGCCGCGCACTACTGACGGTGCGAAAATAACCCGTTCCGGACTCATTCCCGCCACCTGAAGTCGGTGTTGAATGTATGCGCCGGTCTCATCCAGGTTCAGCGGCTCCAGGTTGTAGCGCGCGGTGATCCGCTGATTTAGCTGCCGTAATTCCGGACGCGCGAGAATCTGCGCCAGCTCTGGTTGTCCAATCAACACAATCTGTAACAGCTTTTCGCTGTTGGTTTCCAGATTGGTGAGCAACCGTATTTGCTCCAGCACGTCGAAATCGAGATGCTGCGCTTCATCAATCAGCAACACGGTCTTGCGGCCGCGCGCATGATTTTCCAGCAGGAATTTGTGCAGCTTGTCAGTGAGCGTTTTCAGGGTGTGCTGCGTATCGTAATCTATGCCCAGTTCGTCACACACACTGGCGAGCAGTTCAATGGCATTGAGCGCCGGATTGAGAATGATGGCGACATCTGTGTGCGCCGGCAGTTGCTCCAGCAGACAGCGATTGATCGTGGTTTTTCCTGTGCCGACCTCGCCGGTCAGCAGAATAAAACCACCGCCGGCACCCACCCCGTAAAGCAGGTGCGCCAGCGCATCCCGGTGGCGGGCGCTCATAAACAAATAACGGGGATTCACCGCGATTGAAAAAGGCGCTTCCGTCAACCCAAAGTATTGGTGATACATGCAGTGGTGAGCCAGTGGCCTGTGCGTTACGAACTGCTGGCATTATGCCCAAGCGTTGCCGCCATTGCTATGTCGCGCTCGCGACCAACAGCATTCACCAGCCATCCCCGACTGCATCCGTCAGGTAATACCTTCACTACAACTCCACTCAGGCAGCAGTGCTAGCGGGCTTGGCTGGCAGGATATCCAGCATATTGGAAAGCGCATGCTCCGCAAAACCGGCACCCGCCTCGGCATAGTAGTTGAATACCACATTGGCCCCCGCGGCCTTCATCAGGGCCCGCTCATCCTCGTACTTGGCAACCGCCGCTACCTTGCCGGCATACCCTGATCGGCGCAGCTGTCGCACCGCATCCACCATTTCTGACAATGAGGGCATGGTAAACATCACCAGTTGGTAACGGGTTGCAGATAAACCCTCCCAGAAATCCGCATCTTCCGCATCTCCGTAAATGACGCGTCGTCCAACATCCTTGTGCTTCTGGATCTTGACTCTGTCGGTATCCACACCGCATACGCGCAGGTTGTATTGCGACTCTACCGTATCATAGGCACCCGAGCCCACGCGGCCCATGCCGATAATCAACACCTCGACATTCCAGGCGGGACTCTCGGGATTGTCCTGGGTGAGGACTTCCGACTCGAACTGTTTCAGCGTCTGCTTGAAACGGCTGTACAACGTGTGCGAGCGCGCATTGAGCACAGTAGACAGTACAAAGGAGAGCGACACCGCAATCGCCAGTACCGCCATCCAGGCATCGGACAGCCAACCCTCTTTGACGCTGAGCGCTGCAACAATCAAACCGAACTCGCTGTACTGTGTTAGCGCCAGCGCAGCGAGTAACGCAGTTCGCGCACGCAACTTGTGACGCGTCAACAGCAGGAAAAATCCTGCCCCCTTCAACGGCAACAACAGACACAAAAGCAGTGCAATGCCCAGCATTTCCAGTGAGGGTTGTACTGAGAGCCCGATATTGAGGAAAAAGCCGATGAGGAAGATATCCTTGAAGCTCATCATCGACTTACCCAGTTCCCCCGATTTCCTGTCACCACTGATCAACATGCCCATCACCAGTGCGCCAAGGTCGGCTTTCATGCCCAGCAGTTCAAACAGCGTGCTGCCGGCGAAGGTGAGGATAATCCCGGCGAGTATCAGCACCTCATCGTGGCCACTGGCACGCAGGATGTAGCTGAATAGCGGGCGACAAAAAAACAACAGCGGCAACAGCAGTGCCCACACCGAAGGAACCTTGCCCATGGAGACGGTAAGAAATAGCACTGCAACCAAGTCCTGAACAATCAGGATACCAACCGCTATCTGGCCATGACGTACGCGAAATTCGCCCCGCTCCTCCAGGATAGCAACAGCGCAAACCGTAGAACTGAAACTGAGCGCAAAAGCTGCCAGCGCAGCGTGCTGTATGCTGATATCGCTCACCAAGGGCAGACCGAGCACCCCCAGTACCAGCAGGAATGCAAACGCTAGCGGAGCAAAAAGTGCGGTGTGTTCAAAGGTGGAGCGATAGATTTCCGGCTTCAGCAGGCTGCGCAAATCCAGCTTCAAGCCAATAATAAACAGCATCAGCGCAATGCCGATATTGGAGATAGTTTCGATCAGCGCCGAAGACTCAAAACCGGCCAGCCCGAGAGCAAAACCTGCGACCAGATACCCTACGAGTGGCGGCTGCCCGATCTGCCTTGCAGCAAAGCCGGCGGCAAATGCGACGAGTATTATCAGGCTATCCATGCAGGTATACGGCTTGCGGTATTGACATTATGCATGCATGTTTTATACCACAAAATTCAGCTGGCAAACGACGTGCTCAGCGTGCGTACTCTGTATCCAGTAGTTAAGCGCGTGGCCGCGAATGCGAATGTGCCGATGCGTGAGGCACGCCAGAAAGTGCACATCCATGCACGGTGCGCTCGCGACTTCCACGTCGGCAGAAGGCGCCATGCATGGGCACAGCCACACTCTCCTTCAGTCCGAAATTTGATCTTTGCAACGGAACACTACCAAACCGTCAGGCGATATAGGCACCCAGTTGCTGTGTGTAAACGCCGGTATCCAGATCGCGGTGCTGCTTCCAAGGATGAAAGCCTGGTTTAAAAAATGCCAGCCAGTCGCGAAATGGTCGCACCAGAAAACCCTGCCGCGGACCAAATACGAACTTTAATCCGGTGGTCCAGGTCGACAGTTTCAAGATGCTGCGATCTTTGATCAGCAGCGTCGTCAGGTTCACAAACAGGCCCAACAGGAAAAAGAACGTGGAGAACAGCATCGCAACACGCAGATACACCGGCCCTCCGCCGGTAGCCTGGTAAACATCAAATGCCACACCCTTGTGTTCGGTCTCTTCCAACGCATGCCACTTGAACAGGGCCTTTACATCAGGGTCCAGCCCCTGCTGCGTTGCTTCGGCGTTGGTGAGCAGCTGATATGCCAGAATCGCCGTAAAGTGCTCCATACACACGGTCATGGCCAGCGCTGCACGCCGCGCCCAGGCATGCGTCTTACCGCGCTTACTGAAGCGGCGCAGATCGCGCTTCACCCAAGACTCCAGCATGGCGACCGGATAGCCGTGACGGGCCGCCAGATCGTTCATCGCTTCGTGAACCAGCGTGTGCTGCGCCTCCTGGGCACAGAAATCCTTGATCTCCTGCAGCAGTTTTGGGTCACTGATCTGATCGCGGTAGGCCAGTACAGAGCGTATGAAGAAGCGCTCGCCTTCCGGGAAAAGTATCGACAAACCATTCATGAAGTGGGTTTTGAACGGGTCGTTATCAAAAAAATACTCAGCACTGCCAGCGGTAGCCTGCGGATCAAATTTTCTGACCTCAATGCTGACCGGTGTATTGGATTGCCTGATCTGCTCTGCAACACCCATGGGAACGGTCTCCTGCACAATGGGGCGTATTCTGCCCGGATTCGTTTGGATAATATTATTATCCATTGAGTGTGTCAAGAAATTATCTATAATATCCAGGGCCATTCAGGCAAGCGCAGAAAAAAGCCGTTAAGCGCGAATTATGGTGACGCACCCCGGCGCACCCGCACACCAGGGCACAATGTATGGCCAAACACGCGAAGCGCTCAGCTGCACCCCAGGACCGGCAGTACCGCATGGCGGAACTGATCGACGCCTCCGGCGTGTCGCGCGACATGATCAAATACTACCTGCGCGCCAAACTGCTACCCAAACCGACAAAACCAAGACCCAATCTGTCGCTGTATACCCACAATCACCTGCTGCTGATCAGGCTGATTCTGCGCCTGCAACAACAGACCACCCTGTCACTCGCGCAGATATCCGCAGCATTTCGCGCGGCGAATTACGACCCGACCACTATCGAGCTCGAGCTGTTATCCGACAAGTACAGTGCCGGAAGCAGGCACTTCATCATCCCCTTCGCCGCCGAGACAAGAAGCGAAGTCAGTCTCAGCGTACCGCAGGAGTTTATCGAGGAGCTGGAGGCAAGCGGACTACTGGATGCGGGAGCCGGGACCGACGAAAGCCAGATTGAAATCGCAGGATTGTTGTGGGCAGCGCGCAACGAGGGCGTACCAATCAGTTTCTTCCAGGCTGCTCGTGAAAAGCTGCGTGCATTGGCAGACATCGAGGTCAAGGCGCTGATCGCCATCGCGCGACCGCAACTGGATTTCAATTCGGTGGTTGCCAGCGTCACCAACACTGATCGCATCATCAACCGCTGGATGATCAGCGAAAAGACCGGCCAGGCGCGGCGCATGTTTCAGCGCATCATAGACAATTCGGAACAGGCGCTGTCCACTGTGCATGAAGCGATCTACTTTCCCAGCAAGGTCTTTCGCCAGCGGTTCAACATCGAACAGGAGTTGGCTGGACTAGGCAACACCATCACCGCCAACCGACGCAACCTCCCCCTGCTGCACGATGCATGCCGGGCGTGCCTGCTATTGGCGGACTTTGAACGCGCGCTCGCGTTCGCCGACATCGCCCAGTCCATCGAGCGCGACGATGAGTTGGCTATAGCCTGTAAATGCCTCGCGTATGGCATGGATAGAAATCTGGAACAGGCACTCCTGTATGCGAGACGATTGGAAGCGGCAGACAGTCGCTCCGCCATCGCCCTGGAGGCGCGCTTGCTGACACTGTTAATGCAGGCGGCAAAGCTCGGAGGCATGTCCGATACCACGGAGTTACTCAAACAGGCAGCGGAATTATTCCGTGAACCGACTGCGGTTCCGCCGAAAGACAACTTTGATCGGCTTGAAGCCTGCCTGCTGCAGGCCAGGGCCAATACTATTTTTCCGGACGCCATCAACACCGCCGTGGAGGCAACCAGAGCACTTGAGGAGATGCTGGAAAGCCTTGCCAGCAAGTCCTTCAGAGAACTTGGCTTGCCGCTTGAGGGCGTGAGGGTCGTGTACCAGGTGTACGCCTGTTTCTATCTTGGCCAATTGCAGGAGGTCGCCGGCGATGCCGCGCGGGCCAGGCAGTATTTTGAACAGGTCATCCAGTTGGATCCCTCCTCGAATTTCGGGGAGATGGCCTACCTGAAACTGAGCTGAGTAGGATAGAGTTGAATTACAGTCGTTGAGAATGCAGCGCAAGACCAACAATCGAGCTATCCTGAATAAGCCGTACTCTACATTCACAGCTACAATTTCGAGCGGGGAGCTGTCCAGTTGAAAAACTACATACCATTACTGCGAGCCAAGAAACTCACAGGGCATGCGCTGATTACCGTACTGTGTTGCATTGCTGGCACTGGCACTGCCGCTGCCGCCGAAACCCCATGGCAACTCGACAAGGATGAGTCTGGCATCCAGCTGTATACACGCTCGGTACCCGGGTCGGAATTTCTGGAAGTAAAAGTTGTAGCGCGCATCGATGCGCCAATCCAGGCTGTGGCGCAGGTACTTGGCGATGGCAATGGCTGCAGTGCCTGGCGTGCCATGTGCAAATCCTCGGAAGTACTCAAAGTTGTCTCCGATACAGAACGCTATGTCTATCTGGTGCTGGACATGCCCTGGCCCTTGTCAGACCGCGATCTGGTGATTCACTCGGTAGCGCAGATCGACCCCGAGGCGAAAACTGTGGACGTACGCCTGGATTCCGCATCCGACGCGTTCCCTGTACAGGACTATGTGCGCGCCGAATCCAGTGGACACTATCAGCTCAAAGCGCTTAACGATGCACAGGTTGAATTTACCTACACCCTGCACACGGATATCGGTGGCGATCTCTCTCCAGAGTTAATCAATCCTCGCATGGCTGCCTCAAGCTATGACGACGTCAAAAGATTGCAGCAATTAGTCAGGCAATAGCGGGCCGCTCGAGCGCCGGGAGACAACCGCCGATCGCACTGCATCGGCAAGTTCAGATCACCGCGTCGACCAGGTGTTCAATCAACGCCGCTCCGGCCCAGGTCAGGGGCGGGATAATCAGGTAAAACAGCAGGGTTGTCACGTTGTCGCTGTCAAATGGCCAGGTTGAGGCTTGCGCAATCTCACGTTTATAAGCGAGTAGCGGCAATATTTTCTCCAGATCGTCAGAATCGAGATCGATACTACCGGTGCTATCCAACTGCGTCGCTATCCTGGCATTCACTGACGCCAACTCCTGCAGCTTCATCGCCGCCAGCCGACGATGTACCGGCCACACAGGGATAGTAAACATCACCACCAGTGGACCGAGAATGGCAATTGCGCCTGGCAGGCTCTCCATCAGGTCCAACCCGCTTTCCAGACCAATCAAGGGGAACAGCGCCAAAGCGCCGATAACCGCAAGGCTGGAACTGATCGACACCCGACCAAACGGGCGCAATTTACGCGTATTGAGAAGGGAAACCCGCACATTGCTACCTCCCAGGCGTCCGAACAGCACCGCCTGGCGAATCAACATGACAATGACGGTTGTCATCACGACCCACACTACCAGTGTGCCAACCGTGATCAGTGCGCCATTGATACCGGACAACGTCTCGGCCAGAGCGGCAGCGGGCGAACCGCGCATCAAACTGATATGCGCACTACCTGCCACACCGCCGAAGAGCAGAAGAAGTACTGTATATGGCCAACCGATAGAATCCAGACGCTCACGGGCCCGCGCGAAGGCCTCTGCATCAAGATCGAGTATCGGTCGCAACTCCGCCAGTGACTCGCAAGATTTCGCAGTAATAAAACTGAACACAGGAATGATGTAGGCAATGATCAGGCTGAAAAACAGCGCCGGCGTAGTGTGCTCTGAGGACTCACTGGTACCGGAATAAAACACCGGTAGCAGCAACGCCAATAACAATAGTCCGGTGACAACCCGCCCGTAACGAACCGGCAGTACCAGATTCAGCACCCAGATTCTACGCCTGGACACGTTGTCTTTCCCGCCGGGCGGCGGCCCTATCATTCGAGGCGCTCTGCGTCGGGACGTGTCAGGCGGTGGCTTTTCTTGCTGCCGCTTTCTTCTTCACTTTTCTTCGCGGCTTGGTAGTGGAGGTGGCGCTTTTCGCGCTCTTGCCAACGCTGCGTTTTGACGCTGGTTTCCCCGCGGCGACCTTCTTCGCGACGCGCTTTTTGGCTACATCCCTTTTTACTGGCTGCTTGCCAGCTGACAATTTCCGTGTAGCTGGCTTTTTGCTAGCTCGCCTGCGCGCGCTGCCATGCAATCCCACCACATCTTCCAACTCGATTAGCGACTCCTCAAGATAATCGATCATGCGCTGGATTTCCGGCAGTGATCGCCGACAGGCGACAATGCCAAAATCGAGACTCTTGGCGTAACTAACCAGGGTGATGTTCATTGCGAAGCCGTCGAATACGATAGATGCTGGGTAAATACCGCCCAATTTCGCACCATTCCAATACAATTCCTCTCGCGGGCCTGGGACGTTTGAAATCACCGTACTGAATGCCGGAAAGCGTGCAGCGAGTCCCAGCACCGTGGTCAAAAGTCCGGGCAATTGTGTCAGCTGCATAAAGACCATCGCCTCGCGGCGACTCAAGCCCTTCAACAAATCCTTGCCTGCCCGCATGGATTCCTGAATCGCGCGTAAGCGCTTCTCAGGGTCGTCGATATTGGTCGCCAGGTCAGCGGTGATAAAACCTACGGCATTGCCGGCACTGTAATCGCCCTTCTCACGCAGCGACACAGGGGCCATGGCTTTTAGTGAATGTCGCGGCAATTCATGGTGCAGCAGCAGATAGCGACGCAGCGCACCGGAACACATCGCCAGCACCACGTCGTTCACTGTGCCACCTAGCGCCTTACCCACAGCATGCACACGCTCGAAATCCCAGGACTGGGCGACGAAACGCCTGGCGCCGCCCACACGCGTATTAATGGAGGTGCGCGGCACATTGTGCCATGGTACCGCGAGATTGCCGCCGCGTCCGATAAACGCGCCACCGAACCGACGCAGTGCCGAGAACACCTGCGCAGAACTGTCAAACTGCTGCTTGATCGCCTCCGCCACCGCACGTAATTCATGCTCCTTTGGTACCACACGGCGCGCCTTTTCAGCACCCACCATTGCCAGGTGTCGCTCGTAGGCTGCTTGCGATACCGGCAAATCGTACATGCGGAATTTCGGGTCTGTTGAGGTAACACCCTGCGTCAATTGCATGGACGCCACACCGTCGATCGCGGCGTGATGCATTTTCATATACACCGCAAGCTGACGGTTCTGCAGGCCTTCGATCAGATGGATCTCCCACAGCGGACGATTGCGGTCGAGCAAGGTACTGTGCAGCCGCGACACCAACGCAAACAGTTCGCGGAAGCGGCCCGGTTTAGGGAGTGCAGAATGTCGCACATGGTAATCAATATCGATGTGTTCATCCTTGGCCCAGTACAACGGCCAAAATGGGCCAGCGCGTCCGGTGGTCACATATTCACCAAACGGCTCGCGAAAATCGTCAGCGGTCAAGCCGTCGAATGAAAGCTCGCCGACAAACTCCTGCACATCCATTCCCTTCGGTAAATCGTAGAGAGTAACGCCACCTACATGCATAGGTGTCTCCCGTTTTTCTGCCATCAGAAAGGCAGCATCGGCCAGTTCTATTCTTCGCATTGTTGTCGCCTCATTTTGCCGCGCCTGTGCGCCTGTTTTAGTAGTACGGCACAAAGTCTACAGCGTCAACTGCCCGCCGAAAAATATTCTTTTGTGGCTGTCACCACATCAGCGACTGACTCGTCTATGAGAAAAAATAGGCGCGAATGAGCTCCGGACGCTCAACGCTGATAAAGTGGTCAGTCCCGCTAGTCTCAATTATAGTTACCGCAACAGATTGCGCCGCACTAGCGAGCATGGCAGTACGGCTCAATACACAATCGCGCTCTCCGACGAAGAGTGTAAGGCGAGAGAAGTGCTCGTAACTCTGGTAGCTGCTGCGCGCCTGCCAATCGATGATATTGGCTGAGTTGATGCCAGCTGTAGCGTACTGACGCGGAGTGAATGGAATCGCAGCTACGATCTGGCGCTTGACCGGCGTAGCAAGGCGCATCAGCGGAGATTTCAGCCTGGTAGTTTCCGGCACAATTCGCAGAATCGACAGGATGAACGGGAACAGATAAAAACCCACCGGCTGTAACTTTTTCTCGCCATTGTTATACAGGCGGCCACGCGGCACCACCGGTGCTTCCAGAATGGCTTCCACATTGTGTGTCAGCTCCGGACGCTGATTTCCCGCCTCCAGTACTACGGCACCGCCGCGCGAGTGGCCATGCAGGACCACGCGCTCAGGGCCCGTCATCTGTTCAATCACCTGGTTAACGCAGTAGGCATCGTGGGCGATAGTGCCCACCGGGTGAGGATTGCCAGAAAACCAGGCGGGGGAAGTTTCAGTCAGGCCACGAAACGGGTTGTGGTAATTCGCATTGTTAATCAGGATCAAGCGCGCCGGAGTGTCGCGGTGCACGTCGAGAAAGTAGCGCATGTCTTCCAGAAATCCCGGGAAACACACCAGCGTAGTGCGGTTAACGGCTTCCTCTGGCAAATGCGAGCGATCGGGCACACACACCAGGTTTTCGCCCAGTCGTAACAAGGTACCCCGAATCTCCTCCCCCTCAGGCGCTGGCCAGACCCGGTTGGCAAGCACCTTCCTTAGAGCCGTCACCAGAACAACAATGAACAGCAGTAGCAGGAGTGTTTTCATTTAATTATTCTCCAAAGAAAGACATGGTCGGATCAGTACGCCGCACGGTCAGGCGTCACGGTAGCGTATCCTTCGACGGCCGACCAGCAACGACCGCAGCAAACTTTGCTGCGACGTGCTGCCCGCATCCCATACCGCAAGCGACAGCCTTGCACTACACTGTCTCCTTTTGTCGAGCCCCTCCCAATGATCACGCAGCGGCACGCGGTACGCCACGCCATTTTCCTGTCGATAATCATGGTGCTGCTGGGAAGCACCGCAGCGGCCATGACCAAATATGTGTCTGCCCACGTCACCACCGAGGCGATTGTTACCGTGCAGTATCTTGTCGGCACCTTGATGTGCCTGCCGCGAATATTGCGACCGGGATTGCAGTCGCTGCGCACCCAGCGACTGGGATTGCACATGGTACGCGGACTGGTCGGCGTGGCGAGCTTTTACCTGTTTTATGCCGCGCTCGACAACATCCCGATGCTGGACGCGATGATGCTGCGGCAGAGCGCACCGTTAAGCGTACCACTGGTACTGTGGCTGTGGCTGCGCGAAAAAGTGTCCGCGAGCGCGTGGTTGCCACTGATGATCGGCTTCGTCGGGATCGCCATCATCCTGAGGCCGACCCCCACTGGCCTCAGTTGGTGGCACGCTGGCGGATTTTTATCCGCGCTTGGACTCGCCCTGTCCATGGTATCTACACGCAAACTGGCAACCACAGAACCTACCGCGCGTATCCTGTTTTATTACTGCGTTATATCGCTGGCCTGCATCGCGCCTTTCAGTGTGCACGATTTTAGTGGGCTGGCCGCGCTGGATTGGTTCGCCATGCTGTACATCGGGTTCGCCATCTATCTAACGCTGGAACTCTACACCCGTGCATACGGCATGGCACCAACGGCGGCTATCGCGCCGATCAATTATTTCGCTGTGGTGCTGGCGGGGCTTTGGGGATGGTTATTCTGGGACCAGATTCCCGATGTGTGGTCAGTGTTGGGGAGCGTGCTGGTTATACTCGGCGGACTGTTAACAATTTACCTCGCGCGCAAACCATCGCTGGATGAGGATGCCGTATGAATGTGCCGGTAGTCAGGTCCCGGATCACGGTTGGCAGTGCAGTAACGGATCAACATAATCTTGGCTTCACCTCGCGCTGGCCGTCGCTTTACTTTCGTATAGGCTGCGCCGCTCCGCATTGTAATCAAGGCCGGTTTTCCTGACATCAGCCTGACTGCGCCAGGTCTTGGCTTTTGTCGGCTTGGTGTACTTTCTACCGGAATCGAGATTGGCCGGGTCTACGCGCACTTCCTCGCGAACGCTGGCCTGTTCACAGGCTTTGTCGGTAAAGCTGGTTTGACCCGTCGTTTGGTCGACACACATGTATACCCTCGCCGCAGCGAACTGCGGCAACATCAACAATAGCGCCATAACCACTAACTGTTTCATTATTCACCTTCCATTCAACCTGGCTATATCAAGGTTAGCCACAGAATAGTCTGGCAGGTGAGGTAGAGGCGACTAAAAAGTGGAGATTTCTCCAGATAATTGGGAAAGGTCGCAATTTCAGCCAAAAGTAGTACAACTCTCTACTTTTTTAATCTAACGTGACGTTTTTACCTATCTATGAACTATTTGCATACTGCACTGTCTACGCTCACTGACGAGCCCAATGAGGATTTGCTCCCATGTCGCTAACCAGACCACTTCTTTTATGCCTGTTATGTATTGCGTGGCCCGCTTCGGCAGACTCCGCCAAGGCCCTGTTTGCGGGGGGTTGTTTCTGGTGTATGGAGTCAGCCTACCAGGAACAGACAGGTGTCACCGAAGTCGTGTCTGGCTTCACTGGCGGCACCATGGCAAACCCGACTTACTCTGGTAATCACCAAGGGCACTTCGAGGCCGTACAGGTGAGCTATGACCCCACGATCATCAGCTACCAGCAACTGCTCAACGTGTTCTGGCACAACATTGACCCGTTCGACAACAACGGGCAGTTCTGCGACAAGGGGCCGAGTTACCGCAGCGCCATCTTCCCGGGAACGCCCGAGGAACACAAACTGGCAGAGCAATCACGCGACGCGGTGGCGGCACAATTTAAAGGCCGGGAAGTATTCACGGAAATACGCGATGCCGGTACATTCTGGCCAGTGGAAGAATCCCATCAGGACTACTACCTGAAAAACCCGGTTCGCTACAAATACTATCGCTGGAACTGCGGCCGCGACCAGCGACTAAACCAACTCTGGGGTGAGCATCACACCCCTTAGGTCGGCTTCAGCCATAACTATTTACTACTGTTCCACTCCGTCAACAGTAGCGATTAACGCCAGCGCTTCATCGCACCAGGCGAGAAATTGCTGGCCGTGCCCCAGACCGCGGATCAGTGCCAGATAGGCTCCCTTGCTGCGCGTCGGTAGTGCGTGCGGATCATTGTAGTGACGCAGGCGAATCTTTTCGTAGACATAGAGCAGACGCATCATCTGCTCGCGACGCTCTCTGATTTCGCTCGCCAGATGGGGGGCATTGCGCGTGCTGAGGTTGTACAACTTGATAACAAGCTCGTCCTTGGCCGCCTGCGTTTTGGTGGCCGCAAAAACCCAGTCAGCCAGCGCGTCACGACCGGCCTTGGTCAAGCCATAAACAATCTTATTGGGCTTACCGCTCTGGTGCACTTCGCGCCGGTTCAGCCAGGACTTTTCTGCCAGTTTGTGCAATTCCTGATATATCTGTTGATGCGAGGCGTGCCAAAAAAACCCCAGAGAGGTTTCAAAATCTCTTGCTAATTCGTAGCCCGATAGATCGTTGTCGATCAGGGCAGTCATGATTGCGTGCGCCAGCGCCATACTCTTACTTCCGGGTCTGCTGCTCCGGCAGAGGATCTCGGCCAGGGCATAAACTCTTCGCCGCCTAGTGGGCCTGGAAAATTCTATACAGGTTGACCACTGGCAAAGCCGGAAGAAGTCTAGCATGCCGCGAGGTTGTATCACACGCGCTTTCAATTTTCGTCTCCACTTGCGGTGTCTGCGCACAATGCATACTTGTCGCTGAGCAACCGCCTACTGTGTAGACTAACCCGCAATCGTTTCAGCCACTGGAGAGAAAGATGGAAAACGACGGTCCACAAGCAAATTACGACCCCCGTTTCGTCAGGAACATGATTGAGTCTGCGCTGCGCATCGGCCTGCTCGCTGTGTTACTGACACTGTCATATGAAATTGTTGCGCCGTTCACCGTACCAATCCTGTGGGGTGCGATCATTGCGATGGGTACATTTCCATTAGTCAAATGGTTGGAAGCGAAAATTGGCGGACGCCGTGCACTGGCTGCCACCCTCGTCAGCCTGACATTTATTCTGGTACTGGTAGTTCCGGCCTGGACGGCCAGCGAAGCATTGTTCGGAGGCATAAAACACCTTACGTCCGCGCTGGAAAGCGGGAGCCTGAAAGTGCCGCCGCCATCCAAGCAGGTTGCGCAATGGCCGGTGGTTGGTGAGCAGTTGTTCGCAGGATGGAGCAGCGCAAGCAGGGATCTTGAAACATTCATTCACGCACACGCCCAGCAGATTACGACACTGGCAAAGTCGCTTCTCAAACGAGCGGGCAGCGGCGTGCTCAGCGTCCTGATGTTCGTGATGTCGATCGCCATCGCAGGGGTATTCATGGTCTACGCCGAGAGTTGCGGTGCTGCAGCGAAACGATTTTTTGTGCGCGTGGGCGGACTCACACCGGGCGGTGAGTGGGCCCCGCTTGCTGTAGCCACGGTACGCAGTGTCCTGCAGGGCGTGGTGGGGGTTGCAGTGATTCAAACAACACTCATCGCTATCGGCTTGTTCGTGGCGGGCATACCCGGAGCTGCGCTTTGGAGTGCCATCATTCTGGTGTTAGCCATCGCGCAACTACCGCCGCTAATAGTGGTGGCTCCTATCATGGTTTACGTGTGGTCTACTGCCGACACAACCACTGCCGTGATCTTTACCATCTACCAGATAATCGCCGGTGCCAGTGACAACGTATTGAAGCCGCTGCTGATGGGTAGAGGGCTGGACATCCCGATGCCCGTCATTCTGATCGGCGCGATCGGCGGCATGATGACATCCGGCATCATCGGCCTGTTTGTCGGCGCGGTGATACTGTCCTTCCTCTACAAGCTGATTGGATTGTGGCTGGCGCAAGAAGCGCGATGAGCGCATCGGGACACGCATAACGTATCCCGCATGACAGGCGACTGATTACAACTCAGGTATAAGTTTGGAGAACTGCTCAATCATCGGCATAACGATCTCGGGTTTGTCCCAGTTCTCCATACCGACACCAATGTTGCACCGATCTACGCCCATATCGCGATAGGATTTGAGCAGATCAGCGGTTACCGGCGCCATCACCACTAACGTGATCTCAACACTGTCGGGGTCACGACCACAGTCCTGCACCAATTGCCTGAAATTCTGGATATCCTTACCGACATCTGCCATCGCCACGTCTACAGGCATCCAGCCGTCTGCCCATTGCGCGGCGTGTTTAACCCCCAGTGGCCCCATTGCACCAAGTAGAACCGGGGGGCCACCGGGTTGCGTCGCCTTCGGCTCAAACCACACGGGGTCAAACTTCACCAGTTCGCCGTGAAATTCCGGCTCAGGATTAGTCAGCAATGCGCGCTGGGCCAGTACCGTCTCTTTCAGGGCCAGATAGCGGCGATTGAACGGCAGATGCGTGGCATTCTCAAACTCCTCCTGGTTCCAGCCTACACCGCAACCTATCAGCACTCGCCCGTTCGATAATCGATCAAGCGTTGCAATCGTCTTGGTCTGGGAAAACAATTCGCGCTCCATGAGCAATGCGATCCCGGTTCCTATTTTGAGCGTAGTGGTCGCTGCTGCCGCCGCCATCATCGAGATGTAGGGGTCCATCATTTTTTTATAGGGCTCTGGTAAATCGCCGCCCGGTGGATAAGGTGTGCGCCTCTCCACGGGAATATGGCTGTGCTCTCCGTACCACAACGACTCGAACCCGGCCGCCTCCAAGGTTTGTGCCAGAATATCCGGGGCGGGATCATCCGCTGTGTTCATCGAACTGAAACCAAGATGCATGCCGGTGTACCTCGCGCTATTGATTTGACAGAAATTGTGATCGGGAAGCGCTACACACTAACCTTGATGCGCCGCACGCTCCAGAGCGCGCAGCCAAACATCGGCAGCGGTACAGATTGCCATACGCGGGATTGCGCAGACGGCGCTAGCCCGCAATCTCGCGCGAACGGCGCTGACGCACAGCCTCGGCCAACTCATGCAACAGCGTCAGGGTGTCCTCCCAACTCATACACGGGTCGGTAATACTCTGGCCGTAAGTCAGCGACTGGCCTTCCACAACGTCCTGGCGACCTTCCACCAGGTTGCTTTCCATCATCAGGCCAAAAATGCTGGTACTGCCGCGCGCCACCTGAGCAGCGATGTCACGTGTCACGTCCACCTGTCGGGCGGGTACCTTGCGACTATTGGAATGGCTGGCATCAATCATCAGCCGTACGGGAAGACCGGCCTTCGCCAGCATTGCCTCGGCGTCCTGCACCGAAAACATATCGTAATTGGGGTGTTTGCCGCCGCGCAGGATGATATGGCAATCCTCGTTGCCGGTGGTCTGGAAAATCGCAGAGTGTCCCTGTTTGGTCACCGAGAGAAAATGGTGGGGCTGGGAAGCGGACCGAATGGCGTCAATAGCGACCTGAATATCGCCATCGGTAGCATTCTTGAAACCGACCGGACACGACAAACCAGAGGTCAATTCCCGGTGCGTCTGGCTCTCTGTGGTGCGCGCACCAATAGCACCCCAGGACACCAGATCGGCAGAGTACTGAGGGCTGATCAGATCGAGATACTCAGTACCGGATGGCAGACCCATATCCGCAAGATCAGACAACAGTTTGCGCGCCAGATGCAGGCCTTTATTGATCTGGAAACTGTTGTTCAGATCCGGGTCGTTGATCAGCCCTTTCCAACCGACAGTGGTGCGCGGCTTTTCGAAATACACACGCATCACCACGAACAATTCGCCAGCCAGTTCATCAGACGCGTCTTTCAGTAATGCTGCATATTCCAGAGCGGCCATCGGGTCGTGAATAGAACACGGGCCGACGATAACCAGCAGGCGATCATCTTCGCCATGCAGAATATTGTGTATGGTTTGACGTGCGTGGGCCACCGTCTCCGCCGCTACTTCGCTCACGCCAATATCCTTGATCAGCTGTTGCGGGGAAATCAATTCATTGATCTGCTGGATACGAAGATCGTCAGTTCTGGCGGTCATGGTCAATTCCGGTGTGCTGTCTGTTACGTGGTTTGGGTGCATATTGCCTGTTAAAGGATCCTGATTTCAGGCGGCGGGTAATATACCACATGCGAGTAAACCAAGGGCGAAGTGTCAGTGCGCTAAATCTGCAACCTGACGATCACCGTTCAATTTGAATTTCTACGCCACCACTCTTCGAGCATCACGCCCACGGTATTGGGCACCACCAGATGTGCGCCGTACCAGGTATGCAGACAACGAATGCGGGTAAAATTCGCGATGCCACCGATGCCTCTACCCGCGAACGCATCGCTGTAACCAAGCTGCTGTAAGCGTCGGCGCACTGCTATATCCATATACTGATCGCGCAGTGCTATGTGCGCGACGTGATCTGCGTGCATACGAACCTGAATCTGCTGGTCGGCATCAATTTGCTGCTGAAATTGCATAATCAAGCCGGACGCTTCGAGTTGATCGATGCGGTAAGTTAACTCGGCATCGACCAACCAGAACAGAGTAGGAAACGGTTTGTCGTCCACCAGCGAAGAGACGCGAATAACCACAGGCTCGCCGTCCGCGCTTTGTACTGCGATTTCTTCCAGTCCGCGGGGATCCCTGCCCAATAGCACACTCACCCGCTCAACCATCTTCGGAGCAATAGTCAAACGCCTGTACCTCACAATTATCTGTGCGCAATAGTTTACGCAAACCGGAGCGCAGAGGCAGCTGTAATCTGAGGTTACCGGTCAGCAATAGCTCCCAGATATGCAAAGCGGCGAGGTTGTGCGTGAATTGCTTTCATTGACAACAACCCCTTCTTCTCACTACAGTGCGACCCGGAACCAGGTGCCCGCCGCGAACTGAGTATGGATCGCTGGGTGGGTTAAATGGGAAGTGTGGTATGGCTTAGGCCTGATCCACCGCTGCCCCCGCAACGGTATACAGTCGCTGACTGTGAGCCCGATACCTGCCTGGTCTAACGCAACGATGGAGCGGAGGGCTTCATACACGGTTGCTCAATGCTTGCATTGCGTTCCCAGATCCCCTCCCTCAATCGCCATTTATTTCTACGGCAATTGAGGACAACCAGATGAGTTCATTCACCAGAATCTCGGCGCTCGCGCTGACAGCGGTCCTGCCGTTGCAAGTAGGCGCACAGAATGCCACATCGCGTGACATGCTGGAAGAAATCGTAGTGACCTCCTCCCGCGTACCCATGCCGCTGCGGGAAATTGGCACCTCAGTATCGGTTATTACACAGGAGGAAATCTCACAACTGGGATTCAACTCGCTGTACGAAATACTTCGCACTCAGCCGGGCGTGCAAGTCTCCAATGCAGGCGGTGCCGGCGGCGCGAGTTCACTGCGTATACGCGGTGAGGAAGGCTACCGCACGATGATGCTGCTGGACGGAATCGACATCTCTGATACTTCCTCACCACAGGTTAGCCCAAGGGTGGAGCAACTGCTCAGCTCCGGGATTCAGCGCGTGGAAATTCTGCGCGGTCCGCAGGGCCTGATGTACGGTGCTGACGCTGGCGGTGTCGTCAACATCACAACACTGGCCCCCGAGGAAGGTCTTGCCGGGGAGCTCAGTGGTGAAGGTGGTCGCTACGGGACCCGGCAGTTTGCCGGCAATATCGGTGGCGGCAATGACGTTGTCGATTTCAATCTGTCAGCAGCCGATTACCAGACTGACGGTTTCAATGCGCGCTCAGACGACATCACGCTGCGCGACGATGACGGCTATGAAAACACTACCGCACATGGACGCTTTGGTTGGAACGCCACGGATAAGTTGCGACTGGGTTTGTCAATCCACAGCATCGATGCCACCAACGACTACGACGAGTGTTCCGACAGCAACTTTGATCGCACTGACAATTGCCGGGACGACTACAATCAGCAGGCCTGGCGGGTACAGGGAAATTATGAACTGGGAAGGTTCAATCACGAGCTGTTCTACAGCAATAGTGATACAGATCGCGAGTTCTACTCAGACGGCGTCTCCACATTCAAGCCCGAAGGCTCGCTGGAGCGCAGTGGTTATCTGGGCAGCTTCGCGGCAAGTGACGCACTGAAACTGGTATATGGCGTGGATCTTGAAAACGAATCGATGAATGACGGTAGCGTGGACAAAGATCGCAACCAGCAGGGCTACTATCTCGAATATCAGGGTGGCTTCAACGACAGATTCTATGTCACCACCGGAATACGTTCCGACGACAACGATGATTTCGGCACACACACGTCCTACCGTGTCAGCGGCGCCTACCTGATTGATTTCTCCGGAGGCGAATTGAAGCTGAAGACGACCTACGGTACCGGTTTCCGTGCACCCAGCCTGTACGAGGCGGCCTATAATGCAGGCCCATTCGCCTACCCACCCGCTCAGGGAACTGAACTATCCGAGGAAAAGAGTGAAGGGTTCGATGTCGGCATGTCATGGTCCAATGCTACCGGTCTGTATCTGGAAACCGTGTACTTTGACCAGACGGTCAACGACGAGATTTACTTCGACCTGGTCGACTACTCCGGTTACCTGCAAAGCAACGGCAATACTACATCGCAGGGTGTCGAACTGGTAGGACAACTGCCACTACTGAAATCAGTGTGGCTGAGCAGCAACTACACCTACAACACAACTGAAACCAATAGCGGCGCCAACCGTATTTTTCGTCCAAAACATCTGGCGAATCTCGGCCTGAACTGGCAGCCGCTGGCGGATCGCCTGGTACTCGGGCTGTTTATAAGGGTTTCACGCGATGCAGAGGGATTGAGTGGTGAAGCGCTGGACAATTATGAGGTTGTGGATATTACCGCGAGCTTTGCTTTGCTGGATGGACTGGATATTTACGGGAGGGTCGAGAACCTGCTGGATGAAGACTACCAGGAGGTTCCAACATACAATACCAGTGGTGCCGCCGCCTACGCAGGCCTGAAGTACTCGTTTTAGGGAGCTTTTATGAGTGATAGCCGTAAAGACGCCAAGCACAAAGCTGCGATGGTTAAGCAGAAGGCCAACGTTGATGCCAGTATCGAGGCGGCCAGCACCGAACGCGGGGTCGCTGTAATGCTAACCGGTGACGGCAAGGGAAAATCCAGTTCGGCATTTGGCATGGTGATGCGCGCATTGGGCTATGGCCAAAAAGTTGGGGTCGTGCAGTTTATCAAGGGCGAGCAATTGTCCGGCGAGGAAATCTACCTGAAGGAACACTGCCCACAGGTGACCTTCTATCAAATGGGCACTGGATTCACCTGGGATACGCAGGACCGCAGTGGCGATATAGCCGCCGCAATCCGGACATGGCAGGTAGCCAAGGAGATGCTGCGCGACCCCGGCTACGATCTGGTGGTGCTGGATGAATTGACGTACATGATCGCCTTCGACTATTTACCCCAGGATGAAATCATCCACGCTATCAGCGATCGACCCGACAACCAGAGTGTTGTCGTCACCGGTCGCGGCGGTGGTTCTGCGTTGCAGGGTGTGATGGATACAGTATCTGAAGTTCGGGAAGTCAAACACGCTTTCAGGGCCGGCATCATGGCTCGCAAGGGCGTCGACTATTAAAAGCGGCCAACACCCCAATCGCAAACAGCGCGCGAGACTGCTCATAGCCGCCTTGTGGCTTGTGCTGCCTTGCGCGATTGTCGTCGGACTTGCCACCGGCGCAGTCACCCTATCAATTTCTGATGTTGCCAATGGGCTGACAAATGTACTGCAGCAGGAGAACATCAGCCAGGCGTCGCTGATTGTCGGCCAGATCCGCCTGCCTCGAGTGCTACTGGCGGCAGTGATGGGTGCGACGTTGGGAATCAGCGGCGCTGCTATGCAGGGTCTGTTTCGCAATCCGCTGGCTGACCCATCCCTGATCGGTGTGACGGCCGGTGCATCACTGGGCGCGGCGCTGGTTATCGTCACCGGCGGCAGCCTGCTACAAAACTATACCGGCTTGACTCTGGTATCTGCCGGCGCATTTGCGGGTGGTGTTATCGCTGTGCTCTTTGTGTACCGCCTGGCCACATCGCCCAATGGCACTTCCGTGGCAACCATGTTACTCGCCGGCATAGCGATTACGGCTTTGTCGGGCGCTCTCGGCAGTCTGCTGGAGTATTTTGCAGACAACAATATGCTACGACGGATCAGTGTGTGGAAGATGGGTGGAATGGACGGCGCTAACTACCCGCGCCTGTTGCTGGGCACGATAGTCAGCACTGCACTGTTATTGGCACTGCCGCGCTACGCACAAGCACTGAACGCATTGCTGCTGGGCGAATCAGAAGCGCGTCACCTGGGTATTCGTGTCGATCGTATCAAGGTTGCCTTGATCATCTGGGTGGCAGTAGGCGTCGGCACCTCAGTCGCACTGGTGGGTACGATTGCCTTTGTTGGACTTGTCGTGCCACATATGGTGCGCATGATTATCGGACCGGATCATCACTACCTACTGCCCGCATCAGCACTCAGCGGTGCAGTGTTGCTGGTCATTGCGGACACGCTGGCCCGAATATTGATCGCCCCCACCGAGTTGCCTGTCGGTGTGATTACCACTTTGGTTGGTGTGCCCTTTTTTATCTCCCTGCTCCGCAGGCGACATCACTACGGTATGCAGTAATGCGTGACGTCCCTCGACAGAAAGGTAGTTATGCATGAGTACACTGCAGCTGGACAAAGTCGATGCCGCACCCTGGGGAAATTCATTGCTGCAGAACATCAACTTCACTGCCTACCCCGGCGACGTGCTGGCACTCGCGGGGCCCAATGGTGCGGGAAAGACAAGTTTACTAAAACTCCTTGCAGGCGACTTCTCGCAAACAGCCGGGCAGTTAACCTTTGGCGACAGGCCACTGCTGGAGTGGTCGGCGCTGGAACGCGCGCGCAGACTCGCTTTCCTGCCGCAGATGTCTCTACTCAATTTCCCCTATACAGTGGAAGAAGTCGTTATGCTGGGGCGTATACCTCACAGCAGTGGACAGCACACGGATGCTCAGATCGTCGAGCAGGCACTGCAACTGACTGATATAACATCCCTTAGGCACAGGCTTTACACCCATCTTTCCGGGGGCGAGAAGCAGCGTGCGCAACTGGCCCGAATTTTCGCGCAGATCAGCGGTGAAACATCACTGGAGGGCAGACAATTACTATTGGATGAACCTACTTCCGCACTGGATATGGCACACCAGCAACAAGTTATGCTGGCGGTGCAGGAATTGGCCGGACGCGGCTGTGCAGTGGTGCTCGCTTTACACGACCTGAACCTGGCAGCAAGCGTTGCCGACCTGATCCTGGTATTGAACCAAGGACAGCAGGTTGCTCTTGGCACGCCAGACCAGATCCTTACAAGCGCACTGTTTCAGCAGGTATTTGGCGTTCGCGTCTCTATCTCTCGTCATCCGCTGGATGACCATCCAATGATTACTGTATTGCGCGAGACGCCATGAATATGCTGCGATTCATGTTGCTATTGCTCTATATCGTTACCGTCCCCACGCTGGCAGTGACAGTACAGGATTTCGCGGGACGCACGGTAACACTGACTCATCCGGCAGAGCGCATCGTAGCATTGGCGCCAAATATCGTGGAGAACCTGTACAGCGCAGGCGCCGGCAACAAACTTGTAGGCGCAGTCAGCTTCAGCAATTTTCCCGAAGCGGCAAATGCCGTCCCGGTCGTAGGCACATACAACGCATTCAGTATGGAACAGATTATTGCCCTGAAACCTGATCTGGTGGTGATGTGGGGCTCAGGTAACGGCATGCAAACGCTTTCCAGATTGCAGGAGTTGGGACTGCCAACCTACGTAAGCGAACTGCGTCATTTATCCGATATTCCTCAAAGCATCCGAAATCTCGGCGAGCTTGCAGGCACGGCAGCGGTCGCGGAACCGGAAGCATCGCGAATCGAAACCGCACTCAACACCCTGCGCAATGAATACAGCAACCGAAAACAGCTCGGCGTTTTCTACCAGATATGGAACGAGCCGCTGCAAACCATCAATGGTGATCACCTGATCAGTGAAGTCATCGCGCTGTGCGGCGGCCACAATGTGTTCGGCGATGCACGCTCTCTAGCACCGAGAATCAGCGTTGAATCGGTACTGCTGCGCAACCCGGATGCGATTGTCGCCAGTGGCATGGATGAAGCCAGACCCGAATGGCTGGATCAATGGCGCACCTACCCTGCACTTGCCGCCGTGGAATCTGACGCGCTTTTCTTTATTCACCCGGACCAGATCCAACGTCCCACTGCCCGAATATTGCTCGGTGCCCACCAATTGTGCGAGCAATTAGATGGAATTCGCTAGCGACCGACCAACCGTAAACTGCAGTTACTGGCGATACTTACCTTTCCTTTGCCATATACACTCGCTTTGCTAAGCTCTATGTCACCTTTGTTATTAATTAGTGTGCATCAAGGATAACGATATGAAACCAGAAACCATCGCCCTGCACGCCGGGTATGCGGGAGATCCGACCACCAACGCGGCGACCACTCCGATCTACCAGACGACGTCATTTACTTTCAATGACAGCCAGCACGGCGCCGACTTGTTCAACCTTGCCGTCCCGGGAAATATCTACAGTCGCATTATGAATCCGACGAACGCGGTTCTGGAACAGCGCCTGACAGAACTGGAAGGCGGCGTAGGTGCGCTATCGCTGGCATCAGGTATGGCGGCTATTCGCTATGCTATTGAGGCGATCGCTGAGGTGGGCAGCAATATCGTCAGCACCTCACAACTGTATGGCGGTACCTATAACCTGTTTGCACACACATTCCCACGACAAGGCATTGAAACCCGGTTTGCAGCGGCCGATGATTTCGACAAAGTGGCCTCACTGATCGATGCGAACACCAAGGCCTTGTTTTGCGAATCCATCGGCAATCCGGCCGGAAACGTCGTAGACATCGCGCGCTGGGCAGATATCGCGCATGCTGCCGGAGTACCGTTGATTGTCGACAATACCGTGGCGACGCCGATCCTGTGCCGCGTATTTGACTATGGTGCTGACATCGCTGTGCACTCACTGACCAAGTACATCGGCGGGCACGGTACGACCATCGGTGGCGCGATCATCGATTCCGGAAAGTTCGATTGGGCTGCACACAACAATCGCTTTGCCGTAATGAATACGCCAGACCCATCCTACCACGGCGTGGTATACACCGAGGCTCTGGGGCCGGCGGCTTACATTGGCCGCTGCCGCGTGGTGCCGCTGCGCAATACCGGCGCCGCACTGTCGCCACACAGCGCCTTTTTAATCATGCAGGGTCTGGAAACGCTCAGCCTGCGTATGAAGCAGCACTGCAAGAACGCTAAAAAAGTCGCCAAGTACCTGGCCCAGCATCCACAGGTGAAGTGGGTGAACTATGCAGGCCTTCACGATAGTCCCTACAGGGAGAATTGTAAGAAATTCTGCGATGGCAAGGCGGCTGGCATTCTCAGTTTTGGCATAGACGGTGGCATAGCAGCGGGTATGCGTTTCATCGACGCGCTGCAACTAATTCTACGCTTGGTCAACATCGGCGATGCCAAATCACTGGCCTGTCATCCAGCCAGCACGACCCATCGACAACTCAACAGCGAGGAACTCACCGCAGCGGGAGTCAGTGAAGATATGGTACGACTATCCATCGGGATCGAACACATTGACGATATCCTGGCGGATATCGAACAGGCGCTGGCAGCAGCTAAATAGCTGCCAGTTTCCCTTACCCCCTGCCCTTCAGCAACGTCGGTATCTCCTTCAACGAAGCCGCCTCCTGCGGTCGGTCCGGATCGTACAGCGCTGGCCCGATTTGTGGGCGCACACCTTCCGGCCGCAGCGGATCGCCACATTCACTGCAAGTCAATGTCGGTCTGGTCTTTTTACCACAGGATTGATGCACGTATTCAAGTGGAGCGCCCTGTCCCTTATCCATCCAGTCATCTCCCCATCGGGCCAGGCTCATCAAAACGGGATACAGACCCAAACCTTTTCGCGTGAGGCGGTACTCATAGCGCATAGGACGGTCGTGATACGGCACCTTTACCAGCACACCCTGCTCCACCAGTTTCGATAAACGCTCGGCCAACCGATGTCGGGTAATACCCAGATTGCTCTGGAACTGGTCAAAGCGACGCGTACCGAAAAAAGCGTCGCGGAGTATCAGCATGGTCCAGCGCTCTCCAACCACGGACAGTGCACGAGCCACAGAGCAAGTCTGTTGATCAATATCATCCCAACGCATGGATTTTCTCCCTACAAGGTGCCATCAGTGCAAACCGCTGTTCAAAAGGTAGCACACTCGATTCAACGACATGCACCAAATGCAAGGCAAAAAAAGGGCGGGGATAAACCCGCCCTTGCTGCCCCTGAATGAGACAGTGATTCCCGGTCTGAACTTAGCCAAACTGATTCATGGTGTTGTCTTTGCCACCGGCTTTAAGCGCAGCATCGCCAGCAAAGTACTCCTTATGGTCATCGCCCAGATCAGAGCCAGCCATGTTCTGGTGCTTGACGCAGGCGATCCCCTGACGAATCTCCTTACGCTGCACGCCTTTCACATAGCCCAGCATGCCCTGTTCGCCGAAGTACTCCTTGGCCAGGTTATCGGTTGACAACGCAGCCGTGTGGTAGGTGGGCAAGGTAATCAGGTGATGGAAGATGCCCGCTTCGCGAGCAGAATCTGCCTGGAAGGTACGGATACGTTCGTCGGCTTCTGCTGCCAGATCAGTTTCGTCATAGTCGACACTCATAAGCCGGTCGCGGTTGTAGGCGGATACGTCTTTGCCTGCTGCTTTCCACGCATCGAATGTCTGCTGGCGGAAATTCAGTGTCCAGTTGAAAGACGGACTGTTGTTGTACACCAACTTGGCGTTGGGCACGGCTTCCCGAATACGGTTAACCAGTCCAGCGATCTGGCCGATATGGGGCTTTTCTGTCTCAATCCACAACAGGTCGGCGCCGTGTTGCAAGGAAGTGATGCAATCCAGTACACAGCGATCTTCACCGGTACCCTTGCGGAATTGGTACAGGTTGGAGGGCAAGCGCTTCGGACGCATCAACTGATCATGGTACTTGATGATGACATCACCATGATTCATCTTCGCGATATCAAGTTCTTCCATGTCGAGGAAGCTGTTGTACTGGTCGCCGAGGTCACCAGGGGTGTGCGTCACGGCAATTTGCTTGGTCAGACCGGCACCGAGTGAGTCGGTGCGTGCAACGATAACGCCGTCATCCACGCCCAATTCAAGAAAGGCGTAGCGAACCGCGCGGATCTTGGCGAGAAAGTCCTCATGGGGAACCGTCACCTTTCCGTCCTGGTGCCCGCACTGCTTTTCGTCAGATACCTGATTTTCAATCTGGATAGCGCAGGCACCGGCTTCAATCATTTTTCTGGCCAACAAATAGGTTGCCTCGGCATTACCAAAACCAGCGTCGATGTCGGCGATGATCGGGACAACGTGCGTCTGGAAGTTATCGATCTTCTTCTGTACCGCCTGCTCGGCAACGTTATTGCCGGCTTCACGTGCAGCGTCCAACTCACGAAACAGGCCGCCGAGTTCCCGCGCATCAGCTTGGCGCAGGAAGGTATACAGCTCTTCGATCAGTGCCGGTACTGAGGTTTTCTCGTGCATGGATTGGTCAGGCAGAGGACCAAACTCCGAGCGCAACGCGGCAATCATCCAACCGGACAGGTACAGGTAGCGCTTGTTGGTATCGCCGAAGTGCTTCTTGATGGCGATAAGTTTTTGCTGACCAATAAATCCGTGCCAGCAACCCAGCGACTGGGTGTACTGACTGCTGTCGGCATCGTACTCCGCCATGTCTTTACGCATTATGGCGGCTGTGTACTTCGCAACATCCAGACCAGTCCTGAAGCGGTTTTGCAGGCGCATACGGGCGGCGGATTCGGGGTTTATGTCATTCCAGGCGCTGCCGTTCTCGTCACGCAGCCGGGCCAATTCAGCGAGTTCATTTTGAAATGTAGACATGGTCGTTCCTCTGGAAACGCAGTTGTTATGCAGTTGATGGGTTGCGGGTAGTTGCTTTACGTTAACGCACCTACCGGGTAACACCGCGCTAGTGTAGTTACCCCCTGGGCATTATTGAAATTAATAGTAGGGATTCTTACTATTCACACGACAAATTGAAACCGCTGCCAGAAACCTCAACGCACAACTCCCCCAAATGTGCTAATGGCCTGCCAGTTGTGCATGGAGTTCCATCGCCATTGCGCCAGTTGAGTCCATTGCCCACAACGTTACTGTGCGCTGGTTCTGACGTCCCTGCAGCGTCACAAGTGACCCTTCAAACAAGGGTCGTAGCGCGCGAAACTCAAACTTCACTACCTCCTCCAGTGGTAACTCACGCCGCACCAGGTCCAGTAGCAGCGTAGCAGTCAATGGCCCCTGCACAACAAGCGCGGGATAGCCCTCCTCGCCCACCGCGTACTCGCGGTCATAGTGAATTCGATGGCTATTGAAGGTGACTGCAGAATAGCGGAATAAAAGAACAGGATCTGGCGTCAGCTCTCGGCTCCACTGCGCTGTCGCTGGCGCTGGATGTGCCGGAGGGGAGGGCTGCCCTATGTGACGCTGGTGATAGACCAGATCCTGTTCTTCGTCGATCACCAGATTTTCACCCTGAAAAACAAGGTGCCTCACCGTCACAAAGAGCAAATCTCCCGAGCGACCCTGTTTGTGCTCGATTGCCGTGATCGAAGACTGGCGTTGAGCCGTTACTCCGAGTATCAATGGTGCGACGATGCGCACACGAGAACCCGCCCACATGCGATGCGGCAAGCTTATCGGTGGCAGGAACTCACCGCGTCCAGGATGCCCGTCTATACCCAGTTGCGAGCCTGCCACCGGCCCCTGGAAATACAGCCAATGCCAACATACTGGTAGCGGCTGACCCGGTACGACCAGGGTATGCGGATAGTCCAGTGTGGCAGAGAGGGCTGCCGCGGGTGCTGCACAGATAGCATCAATATTTGTTTGCGTGTTGCCTACCCAGTTCTGCCAGTCCTCACTGTCGACGGTACTCATAAGGGTGTGGGCGAAGCGAGCATCAAAATGACCGGGGCAAATCCAGGTCCCGCGTGGCCACGTGAGACAGAATCAGGTTGGTCGAGATCGGCGCGACCTGGTACAGCCTGGTCTCCCGAAACTTCCTTTCAATGTCGTACTCTGTAGCGAAGCCGTTACCGCCAAAAGTCTGGATACAGGTATCTGCTGCCGCCCATGCAGCCTCCGAAGCCAACAATTTCGCCATATTGGCTGCGCTCCCACAGGGGATTCCACTATCGTAAAGCTGCGCTGCGTGCTGCACCATCAGAGCGGCAGCCTCAGTCTGAATGTGGACTCTGGCGATTGGAAACTGCACTCCCTGATTCGCGCCAATGGGGCGGTCAAAAACCATTCTCTCGCGTGCGTAACTTGCAGCTTTCTCTATAAACCACCGCGCATCGCCAATACACTCTGCGCCAATCAGTATCCGCTCCGCATTGAGGCCGTCGAGAATACATTTGAAACCCTGACCCTCCTCACCAATCAAGTACCTCGCGGGGACTCGCAGCTCGTCGAAGAACAGTTCAGTGGTGGCGTGGTTCATCATGGTGGGGATAGGGTTTATACGCAATCCATTTCCCACTGCCTCCCGCATATCCACCAGCAGCACAGACATGCCATCGGTATGTTTAACGCATTGCTCACGCGGAGTTGTGCGCACCAGGAGTATCATCAGATCGGAGTGCTGCGCGCGGGAAATGTATACTTTATGGCCATTCACCACATATTCGTCACCATCGCGTATCGCACGTGTGCGAATACGGGAAGTATCTGTACCGCTGCCCGATTCGGTCACGCCAAAAGCCTGCAGACGGAGCGAGCCATCGGCTATCGCGGGTAAAAACTGTCGCTTCAACTCTTCGCTGCCATGCCGCAGCAAGGTTCCCATGGTGTACATCTGAGCGTGACAAGCGGCGCCGTTACCACCGCTTCGATGAATCTCCTCCAGTACCGCACAACCCGCTGACAGCGGTAATCCACTGCCACCGAATTGCTGCGGAATCAGTGTTGCAAGGTAACCCGCCGCAGTGAGCGCCTGTACAAACTCGGTTGGGTAAGCCCTCTGGGCATCGAGTTCACGCCAGTATTGCGCGGGAAATCGCGCGCACAACGCAGTGACTGCCGCGCGAATCTCCGGGAACGTATTATCTGGCTCCACGGTATTCATCCCTGGCAAGCTGTAGCAGGTACACTACAAAAACCACGACCCACCATCGACCATATGGGTCTGTCCAGTGACGAAGGCGCTACTGTCGGATGCAAGGTAGATAATCGTACCCGTAAGATCCTCGGTTTGCAGGTTGCGCTGGATGATTTGACCGGCAGCGACAACTTTCTTCGCTTTCTCCAATTTCTCCCCGAAAAACTCTTCCGTACCCTCCGTCATCACCGCTGAAGGTGCGACAGCATTGACGCGAATGCTGTCTCTTCCCAGCTCACGCGCCATGCCACGGGTCATACCAATCACAGCTGATTTGGAGGCAACATAGTCGAGCCCGTAGGGCAGACCGTAGACCGCAGCCAATGATGAAATATTGATGATAGAACCTCCCCCGGCCGCACGCATAGGTTCAACCACTGCCTTGCAGCATTGCCACAGCCCTTTGATATTGACTGTCATAACCGCGTCCCACTGCGCCTCTTCCAACTGCTCAAAACGCGCGCCCTTCAGGCCGCCATAAAGTGCTGCATTATTGACCAGCACGTCGATTTTGCCGAATGCATTCATAGCTGCTTGTGCCATGTCGGAACAACTGGCCATACTGGCAATATCGGTCCGCATGCTCTGTGCCTTTCCGCCTGCACCGACAATGGACGCGACCGTTTCGTCGCAGTCATTAAGGTCACAGGCCAGCACCGCAGCGCCCTCTCGCGCCAAGGCCTGAGCGTAGGCCCGACCAAGGCCGCGCGCAGCACCCGTGACGATAGCGACTTTACCTTTCAGTTGCGCCATACCACCTCCAATTCGTTATTGTTATGTATCACAGCATACACACTATGTGGGTTCACAGTATTGCGTAGAACCCACCGTTGCCGCTTGCTCACAGCAGTTACTTTTTAACCTCAAGCATATATTTCGCTACCGCTAGACGGGTTTGCTCGTCGAGATAATCCTGCGGCGGCATCTCCGGATAATCGTCACGCTTCTTGGTCGGCTTGGCGATGAAATCTGCAATACCCTGCGGGTTATCCATATACAGCGCCTGAATAACCTGTACCGGCGGCCCTATCATACGCCCGGTGTAGGTATGGCAGCCGGCACAAATGCCGAGGTAAGCAATCTTGCCTTTGTCCTCACCCCTGATCTCGCGCGGTGGCACAGGCGCAAGCAGATAATTCGCGATGCTGTAGGTATTGGTGAAATCACACTCAGCAAAATCGCCTACACCCGTCGTGGTGTACTGATGGCGATTGATAATGCAGCTATCGGTAGTTGGGCCCACGCGGATAATATCGGGATTTCCGGTTTTCAACTCGGTCAGCATGAGCGCTTTTATCTCGGGAATCGGATCGGTGCCATTGTTGATCATGGTATTGTTGAGGATTTTCACACGATCAGAGTTGGGGTCGGATTCAGGGTCAACCGTGATATTCGCGGCGTGACCATGATCGGTCATGAGTATCCCGGTATTCTTGTTGTCTTTGATTATATTCCCTTCAATAACGACATCGTCCGCTGCCATTACCAGAATACCGGTACCCGCAGGGATACCGGCCACAATGGAACCCGGCGCGCCAAAGTTGACATGATTATTTGCCTCAATGAAATTATTGCGAATAATCACATCGAAAGTAGTCTTGATCGGCAGACCCGGTGTAATGAAGGCTAGAATGCCACCGGTGTTGTTAAACACCCGGTTTCCCTCAACGATCGCGTGTCGGCTGTTCTCTATCTCTATACCGGCGACACTGTCGAAAACATCATTGTAGGCAACGTGTACGTTGTCACTCATCCCGACATATATAGCAGCGTCTTCAATTCCTGAAACCACGTTGTGCTCGACGACACCGTTCTGCCCCAGCTGCGGGAAAATACCGTACACCCCGGTATCGATGATCAAGTTGTTGCGGATTTCCCAGTTGTTGCCGGCCTGGCTCATGATGCCGTTGCCCTTGTAGCGCGTGATGGTGAAATTTTCGATAACGATGTTGTTGCCGGAATACAGAATCGCGTCGTTCAAACTGCTCTGACCGTCCAGCACAGGACGCCGACTTCCCTGAATAACGCCGATCAGTCGTATGCCATCTTTATCGATATACACTGTTTCATGATACGTTCCCGGCAATACCTGGATCGTGGTTCCGGGCTCAGCGTTCTGCACCGCCTGTTGAATCGATTCTCCGTCTTTCACCACAACTACAACATCAGACATGGGTGGACCAGCCACTGACTTGCCGTTCCCACTCAGCGTCAGCGCATTATCCTTTGCGCTGAAACCGCCGCTGTAGGTAGCACCGGCGCTGCCGGATGAAATAATAGGGGCACTCTCGGAACCGTTGCGCTTGCCTATTGTCAACCCTGCCGCAAACGCTGCCAGGATCAGGATCAGACCAACTATTTTTCCCGCTTTCATGAAGCATCTCCCGATGTTCTCTTTGAATTTACTAAATCTAGTGAAGGTAAATGATTGACCGGAGTCAAACCCGAGGGGACTCGTTCTGGTATCTGTGGTTTCAGACTCTCATCGGTCAGGGTTCCCAGGAAATCAACCAGCCGGTCCAGCTCGTAATCGGTGAGATTAGGCGATGAGATATGCCAATGTAGTTGTAGCGACAGTCCGACAGGCACAGCGTGACCGCGACCGCCATTGTAGAACTGTGCGACTGCGTGTAAATCCTCGAATTTTCCGGAATGCATGTAGGGAGCGGTCAGGTCGATATTGCGCAAGGTGGGCACTTTGAAACCCGCTTTCAGTTGCGGCGCGTCAAATGTCTTTTCGGCACCGACATCCAGCGGGCGGCCCTCAGGCTCCGGGGCACCGATCACCGCCACCTGCTGATTGGTAAAAAGGGGTGGCGTATGGCATTCGGCACAACGCGCCACGAATGAGCGGAACACATTCAAACCCTCGACCTCGTGCTTCGACAACGCAGCGTGAAATCCATGCGCGTAATGGTCATAGCGGCTATTCAGCGAAATCAGCGAGGTTTGAAATGCCGCCAGGGATTGATAGACCTCATCCAGCTCAATACTCTCACCTGAGCGCTCGGGAAAGGCTTGTCGGAACATCACCTGGTAAGCGGGAATCTCATTGAGGTTAGCGAGCAGCTGCGACGGTGTCGTCCCCATCTCATCGGGTGCAAATAACGGTCCCACCATCTGCTCTTCGAGGCTCTTCGCGCGAGCGTCCCAAAAAAACTTGTTGAGGAAGGCGACGTTCCACAATGAGGGTGCTGCCCGTGATAACTCCTGCCCACCAATACCAATGGAACGAGGTAGACCATCAGAGAAACCCCGGTCGGGATGATGGCAACTGGCACAGGATACCGTCCCATCAGCGGACAACACCGGGTCAAAAAACAGGTAGCGACCCAGATCAATCTGCTGCGGCGTAAACCCGTCGCGGTGCGAAGGTAACGAGGTTTGGGTGCCACCCAGACCGGCACCTTGCACCGAATCATAGAAGTCATACAGGGTGCGCAACTGGCACAGCCCGGCATCTGTCTGTTCAAAGCTCGGCGGGCACGTCTCGCGCAGGATGAACTGCTCCGCTGCGACGATCGCTGCGGTAACGGTGGCACTACCCAAAAGCAATAGAGCCGAGATGGCCAGCGTCAGTGCGCGCGCTGTCATTACAAACTGGCCTAACGGGTATTGGCCAACGACTGGATGTACGCAATCACGTCATCCAGATCCTTGTCCGATGGCAAACTGGTCGACATCATTTTCATTTGGCGACCATAAGTGTCCTGCGGATGCGATCCACGCACACCTAACTGAAAATTGCGATACTGGTGCTTGAGGTAAGCGGCGTCCAGCCAGGCCAACCCAGGCGAGTTCAAACCTGGATTCCCGGCGGCCTGACCTCCGTGGCAGGCGCCGCATTTGGACTGGTAGTAATTGTTTCCGTTCTTAAGATTACCCTCCGCCGGATTTTCAATCTCAGGCGTGGGGAGCGCGGCGAGATATTCTGCGACAATGCGTATATCCTCCTCCGACAAGCCACTGGCCATGGCTTTCATCTGGGCACCCTGCGTATCCCGCGGATCGGCGCCGCGTACGCCCGTTTTAAAATGCTGCAACTGCCGCTGCAGATACGCCGAGCCCTGCCCAGCTAGCGCCGGAGCACCCAGCGCCGCCTTGCCTTGCGCATTATCGCCGTGACAGGCGATGCACGGCTGGTACACATCTTCTGCATGCACCTCTGCCAACACCCCAAGCTGGCAAAAGCCCAGACCCGCCAGCAAAGCGAGGGTACTCAGATTATTCATGATGCGGGTCTCCTGAGAATGAATATCAGAAATAGGACTCGGGTTGAGCGCGGCAAGTAAAACATATTATGTTAATTATGACTACCGTATTTAAATTGGGTTGGCTTTTGACTAATATATGCGCAGAATCTGAGCTGATAATAAATCAAAACCTACAGGAAGACCCGAATGATCACTTCACGAATTCCCGGGAAGAAGTCTCGTACCCTGCCGTACCCGAAATTCATGCTGGCCACAACGCTGATCGGTCTGGTTGCAGCAGGCGCGGCAGCCCAAGATGCGAGGTCCAGAGGCTATAGCCTGCAACTGGAGGAAGTGCTGGTAACCGCGCAAAAACGTGAAGAAGACACGATGTCGGTACCGATTACCGTCAACGCATTCACCGCCCAGGACATGGTCAATACTGGCGCAGACAATATTCAGGACATCGCTGATTTCATGCCAGGCGTTGTAATTGATGCCGGCGGAGCGACACAAGTCGGTATAGAAATCCGCGGCATCAGAAGCCCAAATATAAGTTCCGGCGGCGACCCATCAGTGGCTGTCTTCTATGACAATGCCTACATGCCACGGGCAGCTACATCCATCCCCTTTACCGACATTGCCCGCACTGAAGTACTCAAAGGACCGCAGGGTACATTGTTCGGGCGCAACGCGACCGCCGGTGTTATCAACATTGTCCCCAACAGGCCGGTGCAGGAGTTCGAAGGATTTGTCAAAACTCGAATCGGTAACTATGGCCTGCTCAATGCAGAAGGCATGGTCAACCAGCCTGTGACCGATGATATTGCCGTCAGGGCCAATATATTCTCGCATCAGCGCGACGGCATTATCGAGAATGTCGGTATCGGCGATGACCTGCGCGACGAAGGCTTTGTCGCTTCCAGAGTAGCAATACTATGGGATGTTTCTCCGGACACCAGTATTCAATTGGCGGGCGACTACGAAGATCGCAGTGAGTCTCCCGGTTACTCGATCGGCGTCAGCAAATATGCTTACAGCACAGACCCTTACAACAGCAAGGCAGCTAATGACGTTTACAACCGCGAGGAAAACCGCAATATGTGGGGGTCGTCGCTACAGGTGGATCACGACTTCAATCAGGCGTTGTCGCTGTTTGGCATAATCAGCTACCGTGATTGGGATACCACCAACCTGCAAGATGAAGACGGTACCGAGGATCCAAGGAGGTATCTTGATACAAACAATATTGAAGACTCCGACATATGGTACAGCGAAGTACGCTTCAACTTCGTAAACGACAAATTCAATGTTATTGCAGGCGCGAACTACAGCGTTGAGGACGTCTATCAGCGTACTGACATCGGCCTGTTGACTGACTCCTACATGCAATTTGTCAGCACTGAGGTTACCGGCTCCCAGGATGAAAACTTGTGGGATATCTACCCCAATGAACCGGATGACTTCTGGCTGGGCTTTTCCAACCTGGCGGGTGTGGCGGTGCTGCCTCCGAGTTTTGCCGGACAGTACTTCACCGAAACTATGGACAATACGGGAGACTTTGAAAACTTTGGTATCTTTGGCGACGTTACCTACAACCTGACCGAAACGGTGCGCGTGTCTGCGGGTCTACGCTACAGCGCAGACCAAAAGACGTACTCCTGGCAGACGTTCCCAACAACTGTTAACTGGCCAGTTCCACCTGCCAGGGTTGCCTACGACCCCGCTCAAACTGGCGCCGATCCGGCAGATTACTTCAATAAATTTGAAGACTCCAATGACTGGAGCAAGGTGACCGGACGCCTGGTGCTCGACTGGCAATTTATCGACACCGCAATGGCTTATCTGTCTTATGCCACCGGTTATAAATCCGGCGGCTACGACGGACAGATTTTTTCGGCCTATGTGGTAGGTCCGTTTGATCCTGAAGAAATGGCCAGTACCGAACTGGGTATGAAGGGCGACTTTTTTGATGATCGACTGCGCGTAGAAGCGTCTGTTTTTTACCAGAATCTTGACGGCCAGCAATTCGCTACAGATACCAAGCAATGCACACCCGGTGCAACTGTTGAAGAATGTAATGCAGAAGACCCTACCGCTGCACCTACGGTGATCAGTCAGGACGTGGATACAGAAGGGGCGGAAATTGTTCTGCAATGGCGAGCACTGGATACACTCCTGTTCACGGGTATGACCACCGTGCGCAGTGCGGAGAAAACACCACAGCCATACTTCAACAGCGGCGGCGAAGCGGTAGGGGGATCAAAAGAAAGCGAGAATGCGAACACCGACTATACCCTGCGCATGGACTGGACACCTGAAATTCCGATGGGCTATCTATTAGTACACGTAGACTACGTGTTTGAGGAAGCTGATAACCCTAACGATACCAATGCGCCAATATATACGACTGGCGAATGGTATTTCCAGGATAGGGAAATATTGAGCGCACGTATCGCATGGTCCAACGATGCGGATAACTTCGAAATAGCCATCTGGGGACGCAACCTGCAGGACAATGAAATTGCAGACAATCCGGGCGGACTCGCTGCCGCCAACCTGGGTGTCTATCGAACCAGTATCGAGGACCCCCTCACGTACGGCATCGATATGCGCTACTCCTTCTAATTGCAGCAGCGCGACCAAAATCAGCTTGCGGACAAACTCCCCTCCATATTAGCGGCAATGGACGCTGCTACCTGCTTGGCCCGCTCGGCTCGCACACCTGCAAAGTGTGCATCGACTGTGTCAGTGAAAAAAGTCAACCAGCGCTGAAAATCCTCCGCTTTCAGGGGCCGTTTCCTGTGGAGTTGACGATGGATGTTCATGGTGTGGCGCTGGTAACCCTTCTCCCCCAGCAGCAGCTTGCACCAGTAGTCCTTGATGTGGGGAAGGTGCACGGCAAGATCAATTTCTGCAACGTTGACGAAGATGGGTGCCAGTTGTTCATCGGCCAATAGACGCTCGTAGAAACGATCAACGAAGAACTCGATGTTCTCACGGCAATCCATATCTGGCCGCTGTTCGCCAGTATGCATAACGCTACTTATTTTTACTCTTCTTCGACTTTTTGACATGTGCCATCAAACGTCGCTTGCGCTGCACCTGGCGTTGCGTCAGTTTGTTGCGCTTGTCGGCGAAGGGGTTTTCGCTGGTGCGAAATTCCACCCGCACAGGCGTGCCAGCCAGATCTAATTCACGCCGGAAGACCTTCTCCAGATACCTTTGGTAGCTGTTGGGTACATCACCAGTCTGGTTACCATGGATCACAATCAACGGTGGATTCTGTCCGCCGGCATGGGCGTAGCGCAATTTTATACGCCTGCCATTTACCATTGGCGGCGGATGGTCGAACACCGCGCCTTCCAGTATCCGGGTCAATGCGTTGGTATTCAACTTACGTGTGGCAGATGCATAGGCGCTGTTGATTGACTTGTACAAATGACCCACACCGGTTCCATGGAGGGCTGATATATAGTGTGTATCTGCATACTCAGCAAAACGCAAACGTCTGTCCAACTCGCGCTTGATCCAATCGCGTTGGTCAGCGTCGATACCGTCCCACTTGTTTACAGCCAGCACCAGCGCGCGACCCTTATCCATGCAGTGTCCGAGCAGATGCATGTCCTGGTCGACAATACCCTCGTGGGCGTCCATCACCATCACAACCACGTGCGCATCGTCCACGGCCTTAAGCGTTTTCACGATGGAAAATTTCTCTACCACCAGTTTCACATTCTTGCGGCGGCGCACACCAGCCGTATCGATCAACGTGTATTTCTGGCCCTCCCGCTCGTAGTCGATGTAAATACTGTCGCGGGTGGTGCCGGGCTGATCAAACACTACAACACGCTCTTCGCCAAGCAGTCGATTCACCAGGGTAGACTTGCCGACATTCGGTCGTCCCACGATAGCGACACGAATACTGTCTGGGTAGCGCTCGCGCTCAGACTCCTGTTCCTCGTCAGGAAATTCCTCCAGCACTCGCTCTATCATGCGGCTAACGCCGCGACCGTGGGAAGCTGCTATGGCATACAGGTTGTCTACGCCCAGCGCATAGAAGTCGCTGGTGGCAATATCCTCGTTCAGCCCGTCGATTTTGTTTACCACAACGTGAAACATCTTATTGCGCTGCCGCAATTGCGCAGCGAGCGCTTCATCAGTGGCGTTCAGGCCTTCGCGTGCGTCAACGATAAAGAGCACTACATCAGCTTCATCTATCGCCGTGAGCGCCTGCTGCGCCATTGAGGTATCAACACCCGCTTCCTCACCGGTAATGCCACCGGTGTCAATCACCACGAACGGGCGGTTTCCCATTCTCGACTCGCCGTATTTTCTGTCGCGAGTGAGGCCCGGGAAATCTGCTACCAATGCATCCCTGCTGCGCGTCAATTGGTTAAACAGTGTGGACTTGCCGACATTGGGACGCCCAACCAGGGCGATAACCGGGATCATTACTTTTTGGCTGTGATCTCGTACGCGACCAGTTCACCGCTGTTGCCATACACGTAAAGGACATTGCCCTCGCTCAGCATGTCAGCTCTCGCACCATCGTCGTCGACCCGCACGCGGCCTACGAACTCACCGTCCACCTGCGACAGCACATGCACATAACCCTCGAAATCAGCCACTGCAACATAGCTGCTTACAGGGGTAGGCCGCGAGAGTTCGCGGTAAGCCAATGCACCCTGTGTCCAGCGCACACCTTCGCCATTGCGCATATAGGCGGTGAGGGTACCGTCCTCATCGGCCACGTAGATATTGCTAAAACCCTGGGAAACACCTGAAAACGAGGAAGCCTTCTGCTGCCAAAGCTTGCGGCCGCTGCGCACATCGATACCAACCACACTGCCCTGGTAACTGGCGGCAAACAACTCATTGCCTGCCAACTCCATGGTGCCGTCAACATCGACAATGCGCTCAATTTCCGAACGACCCTGGGATATCGCCACACGCACTTCCCATACCACTGCGCCGGTTTGTGTATCAAATGCCAGCACGCGCCCATTGGCAAACCCGGCATAGACCAGATTGTTTTCTATAATCGGGGTACTGGTGCCGCGCACCGTCAGTACCGGTACATTGCTGTCGTATGTCCACAATACTCGTCCCGACTCGTTATCCAGACCCTGCAACTTACCATCATAGGTCTGGGCAATAACCACTCTGCCATCGCCTTGTGGCGGTGACAGGATTTCTCCCCGCAACGGCGTGGCCCATATACGCTCGCCAGAGCTGGCATCCAGTTTCAGCACGAAGCCCTCGCTGCTACCTACGAATAGCGCATCGCCAAACACGCCCACGCCGCCCGACAAGGACGTCTCAAGATCGACCTCCCACAGCGTTTTACCGGATATGCGGTTCAACGCAACGACCTCTCCATTAGCCGAGGCGACATAAATATTTTCGCCCTGAATGACCGGTCGTATGCGGTAAAACCCCTCACCCTGGCCATCGCCAACGTCTTCTGACCACAGCTCCTTAATATCGACAGTTTCCTGAATATCCACCAGTTCTGCGGGTGCGTTTGCCTCTTTGTCATCCGACTCGAACCAGCCCGAGATCGTGCTACAACCTGTGAGATTGAGAAATAGCAAGAGCGCGAGTAAGTAACGCGATGTCTGCCGCATAATTCTATTCCTCCGGGACGACAACGGAATCGTCATTGGCAGGCGCATCATTGGGAGCAGAAGCAGTGGGTACAGCAGCTTCAGGTGAACTCGGAGGAATGGGTGTAAGGCTCTGTAATTTCTGTTTCAGAACCAAAAGGTTAACACCCTGCGCATCGGTACTGGCCAATGCCAATGCCAACGTATAGGCCTCACGGGCAGCATCGCGCTGCTGCGTAGCCAGCAGGATATCGCCCCTGGCTAATGCGTAAGATGCGCCATAAGGGCCGGGCTCCGCCTTGTCAAGAATCGTCAGTGCCTTATCTGAATCGCCGGCCGCTGCGATCACGCGTGCCAATCGCAGCTGCGCGATTTGCGCAATGTCGCTGCCGCTGTCGGCTTTACCCAGTACCCAGCGTAATTCAGCTTCAGCATCTGCCAGATTATCGTTCCTCACCGCCATCGCCGCCAGATGCAGGGCAGCAAATTGGGCATAACTGCTGTTGCTATATTCGCTCTTAAGCTGTTCCGCCAATTCCACACCCGCCTGCGAACCGTCGGCGGATTCCTGCGCACTGATGGTACGCAACATTGTCTGATAGATATCAGAAGCTTGTTCCTGCTGACGCAACTGGCTGGCCTGCCAAGTCTGCCATCCGAATCCTGCCGCCAGTGCAATCACCACAGCCGCAACAGTGGAACGGCCATTTTCATTCCACCAGCGGCGCAGGGCTTCAAGCTGTTCTTCATCTGTGCTGTATTGTGCCACTTCGTATCTTCCCCTTACCCAGTCTCAGCGCGCAAATACTGCGCACAATGTTGATTCCAACTCATTTAACGGGATTGTGTTCTGCCCGGAAAACTCGCCATCGCCTTGGCGCAGCAATTTCACTGTAACCGATTGCGCGGCAACCTCATCCTCTCCCCAAATCAGCGCGACCCGCGCTCCACTCTTGTCTGCTCTTTTCATTTGACTCCTAAAGCTACCGCCACCAACATGCTGCACAATCCTCAGTGGTTGCCGCTCGCGCAAGTCCTCCGTGGCAACCAGCGCCGCTCGCTGAGCATCACCACCCACCGCAACCACGTATACGTCCGCTGTCGGCGAGTCGGTTATACCCGCTTCCTGTAGCAATAGCACTACGCGTTCCATGCCAAGCGCAAATCCGACCGCGGGCGTGGTCTTGCCTCCGAGCTGCTCCACGAGGCCATCGTAACGACCACCGGCACAAATCGTACCCTGGGCGCCAAGCCGATCGGTAACCCACTCGAACACAGTCTTGTTGTAATAGTCCAAACCACGCACCAGTCGCCTGTTGATCGTGTAGCTCACACCAGCTGCATCCAGCAGCTCGCACAGGCGCGCGAAATCGGCTCTCGCCTCCTCATCGAGGAAGTCTTCCAGCGAAGGCCCACCATCCAATACCGCTTGGGTCTGCGAATTCTTACTGTCAAGGATGCGCAGCGGATTCGTCTGCAGTCGACGCTGGCTGTCCTCATCCAATCTGTCGACACACTCACCAAGATAGTCCACCAGTGCCGCCCGATAGGCCTTGCGCGCAGTTGCACTACCGATCGAATTCAGCTGCAGATGCACAGCATCGGCTATACCCAACTGCTGCCACAATCTCGCACTTAATAGAATCAACTCAGCATCCATGTCGGGTGTTGCGATGCCGAACGCCTCTGCCCCGGTCTGATGAAACTGTCGTTGCCGACCCTTCTGGGGACGTTCGTAACGAAACATCGGGCCGGCATACCACAGGCGCGTCGGCACACTGAGTAGACCATGCTGAATAGCCGCTCTAACGCAGCCTGCTGTGCCTTCGGGACGCAGCGTCATGCTGTCACCGTTGCGGTCGTCGAACGTGTACATCTCCTTTTCGACGATGTCGGTAGCTTCGCCGATAGAACGTTTAAACAAGCCAGTTTTTTCCACTAATGGCAGGCGAATCTCAGCATAGCCGTAACTCTGCAGCAACGCAGATACAGTGCGCTCCACGCTCTGCCAACAATACGTGTTATCCGGCAAAATATCGTTCATACCGCGAACGGCGGTTATCTCACTCACAACTACTCCGGTGCAGGATATCGCCAATCACGTTGATGACTTGGCTATCAATTTTTCTTCCAGTGCGCTGCGCGCCTGTTCCAATTCGGTTGCGCGCTTGCGAATAACCTCTTCAAGATGATCGATAAAATCACTGTTACCGATCTTGTGGTGCGGTTCGCCGTCGATATAGATTAAATTATTGGGTGTTGCTCCGGTAAGACCCACATCCGCTTCTCTTGCTTCACCAGGTCCGTTGACGATACACCCGATGACTGCGACATCCATCGGCGTGCGAATATCTTCCAGGCGTTGCTCGAGGATATTCATGGTACCCACAACATCAAAATTCTGCCTGGAACAACTGGGACAGGCGACAAAATTAATCCCGTTGGCGCGCAACTGCAGACTCTTCAAAATATCGAACCCGACCTTAACTTCCTCTACCGGGTCGGCTGCGAGGGAGACACGCAGCGTATCACCTATCCCGTCCATGAGCAGCATACCCAGCCCAACGGCGGACTTTACCGTGCCGCCACGCAAACCCCCTGCCTCGGTAATCCCAAGGTGTAGAGGCTGATCGATCCTGGTCGCCAGCAAACGGTAAGCGGCTACTGCCATGAATACACCGGAGGCTTTTACACTGACTTTGAAATCCGGATAGTTGAATTTATCCAGAATATCCACGTGGCGCATGGCAGACTCAACCAGGGCCTCTGGTGTGGGTTCGCCGTACTTACGCTGCAAGTCCTTCCCCAAAGATCCAGCGTTTACGCCGATACGGATAGGAATTCCCTTATCGCGCGCGCTGTCAATAACAGCACGAACCTTATGATCGCGACCGATATTTCCAGGGTTAATACGCAAGCAATCAACACCGTACTCCGCAACTTTCAATGCGATTTTGTGGTCAAAATGTATATCGGCCACGAGCGGCACCGATACGTGGGCACGAATTTGTCGAAAGGCCTCGGCCGCCTCCATCGTGGGTACAGAAACCCGGACAATATCAGCACCAGCGTCAGCAATGGCCTGTACCTGAGCAACTGTGGCAGCCACATCACAGGTATCGGTATTGGTCATGCTCTGTACACTGATTGGCGCATCCCCACCCACGGGGACATCGCCCACAAATATTTGCCGGGAAACGCGGCGCTTGATGGGCGATTCAGTTTTCATTCATCACCTCCTGCAAACTGTGGAGACTTACTGCTTAGCAGTTGCGTACTCTTGCTCACAACGGGCAGCTTCTCTGCAACACGTCCTTCTTCCCACCACCACAATGCAGCGACCAAAAGCAATAATACTCCCAAGCCGATTACGACACCCAGTCCCGTACGCTGCAGCTGTAAAGGTTGCGGGCGTTGCTGCGGCGGGGATGGCTTCTCCTGGGCCTGTTCATCAAAAATGCCAAGCAGATGCGCTTCGTCGAGGCCCAGAAGACGTCCGTAGGCCTTGACGTAAGAACGCGCAAACGAGGGACTACGCAACGCCCGGTAATCATCCCGCTCCAGAATGGCTACGTAGTTCGGCATGAAGTTGAGGCGATCTGCTGCCTCCCGTTCAGTCATACCGGATTTTTCCCTGGCTGCCTTCAGCAGCGATCCCGGCGTAGTAAACGCGTCAAGCTGCACTGCCCTTTCGGTCACTTCTGAGCCCGCTTGTAAGCCTGGTACTCAGCAGACTTGGGGTACAGGTTACGCAGAGCCAGCGCATAGCTGGCCTCCGTATCGCGGTCATGATTCACCTTGGACAACTGAATCCCCAGCAATAAGCCTGCGGGTGATTGCTGGCGGGCCACGGTGCGATACGTATCGTAATACTTGTTTGCAGTTGCGTAGTCCTGCGCCTCATATCGAATCCGAGCCACTTCCAACAGCGCAATCTGATTGGTCTTGTCCATTGCCAGTGCTCTCACGAACGCCTCCTCAGCACCCTGGGTATCGAACAGTTTCAGCCTGCACAAACCGAGATTTACGAATGCGTTGGGTCGACCGGAATACAGCGTATCCTTTACCACATAATTCAATTGCTTTTCCGCTTCCTCATAACGCGCCTGGCTGAAGAGAAACACCGCATAATTGTTGCGGCAGCGGGAGAAATTCGAGTCCAGGGCAATGGCTTTCTTGAAGTTTTCTTCAGCCAATTCATACTCACCTGTACTCTGATAGACGAGTGCAAACGCTTCATAAACCTCCGCGTTCTTGGCATCGATCTGGGTGGCCAGTTCCAGGTTGCGTTTGGCAGCCTCCCAATTGCCCTGGCCTATGTAGTGACGCGCCAGTCCAACACGCCTTTCGAGCGCCTTCTGCGGCGACGCATCCTCGGTAAACACACTTTCAGTAGTGCTGATACAGCCGACCAGCACGAGGCTGGGCAGTAGCAGACACAAATACACGACAGACCGCTTCATCCTGCCTTTAAGATCGATAAACATGCCTACCCCACTGTGATTATTTCAGCATCGCCAGCGGCGCGGTACCGCTCACTACGGCGGGTTCGATCCACGACCTGACCGACCAGTTGCCCACAGGCGGCATCGATATCGTCACCGCGGGTGGTTCTGATGGTTACAATATATCCCGCATCGACCAGCACTTGCCAGAAGCGCTGCACTGCGTTTCCACTGGGTCGCTCATAGCCGGATTGTGCGAACGGGTTAAACGGGATCAGGTTGATCTTACAGGGTACATCTTGCAACAGCGATGCCAACTCAACCGCATGCTCGCACTGATCATTTATTCCCTTGATCAGGGTGTACTCAATGGTTACCACCCGATTCCTATCCGTTTGTGCCGACATATATCTGCGACAGCTGTCCAGTAATACGGCGATCGGATACTTACGATTGATTGGTACCAGTTGGTTACGCAAGGCATCGTTAGGGGCATGCAGCGATACAGCCAGCGACACCTCGCTGACTTCGGCCAGGCGATCGAGCGCAGGTACCACGCCGGAGGTGCTGAGGGTCACTCGTCGCTTGGACAGCCCGTATGCCAGATCCTCCAGCATCAAATCCATCGCCGCCACGACATTATCAAAATTCAACAGTGGTTCCCCCATACCCATCATCACCACATTACTGACGATACGGACATTACCCGTGCGGAAACCATCGTAGGATTTAATCGCCAGCCACAGCTGGCCAATGATCTCGGCAGCGCTCAAATCGCGCTGGAAACCTTGTTTCCCGGTGGAACAAAAACTGCAATCCAGGGAACAACCCACCTGCGACGACACACACAGCGTCGCTCTATTTCCTGCAGGAATAAGTACCGTCTCCACCAGCCCGCCACCGTCAACGCGAATCGCCCATTTGCGCGTGCCGTCGCTGGAGTCCTGTTGGCTGGCAATTTCAGGTGGTCGAATCTCTGCCACCAGAGAAAGCTTTTCGCGCAGTGCTCTGCCGAGGTTGGACATTTCCTCAATATTCGTGAGCCCGCTGTGGTGAATCCATTTCAGTACCTGATGTGCGCGGAATTTCTTTTCCCCAAGATCCACAAAGAACTGCTCCATCTGCACACGTGACAAGCCCAGCAAGTTAACCTTGCCAGGTTGCGGCTCTGACACTGAGCGGGTGTATGGGATGGCAGTCACAGTTAAATACCGGGCGTGGTGCGTCTATCGCTCGCAGAGCTCGCTAGCGGCAAAGAAATATGCGATTTCCCGCACGGCAGACTCTGGCGAGTCAGAACCGTGTACAGCGTTCGCATCAATCGACGAGGCGAAATCAGCACGGATAGTGCCTGGCGCCGCCTCGGCCGGATTGGTCGCGCCCATCAGTTCGCGATTCTTGGCAATAGCACCTTCGCCTTCCAGCACCTGGACGACAACAGGACCGGACGTCATGAATTCAATCAGTGCCGGGAAGAAAGGACGCTCCCGATGTTCTGCGTAAAACCCGCCGGCAACCACCTCACTGAGCTGCAACATTTTGGAGGCCACGATGCACAGTCCGTTGCTTTCAAATCGCGAATAGATTTTACCGATAATGTTCTTGCCGACTGCGTCGGGTTTGATAATGGACAGGGTGCGTTCTACAGCCATGTGGTATCTCCAGTAAGGCTCATTTTGGGAAGCGCGTGATTATACGGATTTTAGGCGGCTGTTTCACCTGCAAAACCCTTCTGCCAGCAGATTCTTTTTCTTTTAAATCAGCAATTTACCCTACATACGCAGGCCGGGCATTGGGAATTAAGGAGGAAATGGGGCTACGCAGCCAGCTGAAAGCGAGGGTGGCGGATGAAATTCGGCATGCGCAATCACAGCAGGACTATTTTTCAACCCTGGCAAGCCGGGAAGGGTTGGCGGCGAGGACTAGGACCGTTCGTCAATCCAGGCGGCCTGGATGGCCTCCAGAATCTTCTCGCCACTGTGCCTGGGATCATCGTCAAAGTCTGGCAACGCCAGTACCCAGCTGCGCAGATCGACAAAATTTACTGTGAGGGGATCAATATCCGGGTATGCCTCCAGCAATTCAATGGCAATATCGTCTATGTCAGTCCAACGCATCAGCGCTCCTCCCCTCAGTGTTGTTCAGAGACCATATTGATCGTGTAGCGCGGAATCTCCACCACGAGGTCATCCTCACCGACAATAGCCTGACAGCTGAGGCGAGAGTCGGGCTCCAGCCCCCAGGCCATATCCAGATAATCGTCCTCCAGTTCGTCAGGCGCTTCCAGTGTCTCGTAGCCCTCGCGCACAAACACGTGGCAGGTGGTGCAGGCACACGACAGCTCGCATGCATGCTCGATTTCAATGTCATGGCGCAATAGTGCGCGGCAGATACTTTCTCCGGGTTCGGCGTCTACAACCGCGCCCTCCGGGCACAGCTTTTCATTGGGCAAAACTACAATTTTTGTCACTGGGACACCTCGTTGTCGAGCGCATCCAGGGAGACTCCAGCAAGTGCCTGCCGAATACTCTTATCCATGCGCCTTGTGGCGAAAGCTTCACTCAAGCGACCCAGGCGATCAGTTTGCATGCGAATAGCCTGCGTATCCTGACCATCTACCAGTCGCTGCAATTCGCTCATCTGTGCAGTGATGGCCTCGCGCTCCTGTTTGTCCAACAACGTATCGCCATCGGCGGCCAGAGCCGCCTTTAACCCTTCCAGCAGTTGCCAGGCCGCCAGACGCTGCTCGGCCAGTTGGCGCGCCAGCTTATCCTCGGGGGCGTGACTGAACGAGGCCTGCAACATGCTGGTAATTTCAGCATCGCTCAATCCGAAGGAGGGCTTCACTGTAACGCTGGACTGTGCGCCGGTGATTTCCTCACGCGCTGATACATTTAACAAACCATCAGCGTCAATCTGGAAAGTGACGCGGATCCTCGCAGCACCCGCCACCATTGGGGGAATACCGCGCAATTCAAAATGCGCGAGCGAACGGCAGTCGCTAACCATCTCCCGTTCGCCCTGCAGGATGTGCACCGCCAGCGCCGTTTGCCCGTCCTTGAACGTGGTAAATTCCTGTGCACGGCTGACCGGTATCGTGGTATTACGCGGCACAATTTTCTCCACCAGCCCGCCCATGGTTTCTATGCCCAGAGACAGCGGAATCACATCCAATAACAACAGATCACCCTCGGGGCGATTACCCGCCAGGATATCCGCCTGAATTGCAGCGCCAAGCGCCACCACCTGGTCAGGATCGATATCAATCAGCGGGGTCCGTTTGAAAAAGTCACTTACCGCTTCTCGTACAAGTGGTACGCGGGTAGAACCACCGACCATCACGATGTTGTCTACACCGCCCTCAAGTTCCGCGTCTCGCAGGCACTTGCGACAGGCGCGCAGCGTGCGCTTTACAAGCGGCAGAATCAGGCTCTCGAATCGTTCCCGAGTCACTTTCAGGGTACCGCCACCAGGCAGCACACCGCTGAGGTCGATATCCACTTCCTCAAGTACCGAAAGCTGTTCCTTGGCAGCGCGCGCAGCGCTCTGCAATTGCCTGTACTGTCCGGCGGTCAGTGCCGGCGCACTCGATTGCTCTAGCACCCAATCGGCCAAAGCAGCGTCCAGATCATCGCCCCCCAGCGCAGTATCACCGCCGGTAGCCAGCACCTCGAACACCCCGCGTTGTAATCGCAATATGGAAATATCGAAGGTGCCGCCACCCAGGTCATACACAGCGATTACGCCCTGCTCGGCCGCATCCAAACCATACGCAACGGCAGCTGCAGTTGGCTCATTTAACAAACGCAGTACGCGCAACCCGGCAAGTGTTGCCGCATCCTTCGTAGCCTGACGCTGTGCTTCATCAAAGTACGCCGGGACAGTTATCACTGCACCATCGATTTCACCACCGAGGGTGGCAACTGCACGCTGGCGCAAAGTGCGCAAAATATCGGCAGAGACCTCTACGGGGCTAAAGTCTCCTCCACTGGTTACAAACCGTACCAGTCCCTGCTCGCCCTCGGCGATACGATAGTGTGAACGCTTTGCATCATCGCTCGCGTCCACCGCACCGCGCCCCATGAAGCGCTTAATAGACATCAGCGTGTCCGCCGGAAACTGCGCACCCAAGTCACGCGCAGCCGTACCTACCAGCGGCACACTGTCTCGGCGATAGTGCACAACCGAGGGCAACATGACCTCACCCTGTTCATCTGGCAGCACTGCAGCACGACCACCGCGCACCGTGGCTACAAGTGAATTGGTGGTACCCAGGTCAATGCCTATCGCGCGTTTCACCTGATGTGGCAGCGGCGATTGTCCTGGTTCTGCGATTTGAAGAAGTGCCATGATTTGCCCTGTCCGTACTACCGATCAAGCAGTCGGGATTCTATTTGTTCCGCTTCATGCAGCAATTTGTCCAGATACTGCATTTTTACGCATGCACTGGCTGCGACTGACATCCGCTGTGCTGCATACGCCTCGGAAAAATGTGTTTGCAGCTCGGCGACATCCGCTCGAATCTCAGTCGTCAGGTGGTCCAATGCGGACGCCGGGTCGACCAGATCTTCCATCGACTCCAGTTTCTCCCGCAATTCCATCTGTGCAATCAGGAAACCGCCGTCCAACTGTTCGCCGGCCACTCGCTCGCCGCTCATACCCGCCAATTCCATTAAATACAGTGCCCGGGATAAAGGTTTGCGCAAAGTCGCATAGGCCTCGTTGATCAGGGCGGAATACTGAACAGCCAGTCGCTGCTCATGCGCAGACGCCCCGGCGTAACGGTCGGGATGCAACTCTTTCTGCAACTGTCGATAGCGCGCACCCAACTGCCCCTGATCCAGCTCAAAAGACTCGGGCAGGTCGAACAACTGGAAATAGTTGCGCTGAAATTCGGGTAGGGGCATACCGAGAGCGTCACACCGCAAACATTAAACGGTGAAACTCTCCCCGCAGCCGCATTCTGCAGATACATTGGGATTACGAAATTGCAGGCCTTCGTTCAAACCCTCGCGCACGAAATCCAGTTCCGTACCGTCCAGATAGACCATGCTTTTGGGATCGATGAAAACCTTGACACCGTGCTCCTCAAACACCTGGTCCTCTGGTTGTACCTCGTCGACAAACTCCAGCACATACGCCATGCCGGAGCAACCAGATGTAGTCACACCCAGCCGGATACCCAAACCTTTACCCCGAGATGTCAACTGCCCGGCAACATGCCTGGCTGCTGATTGTGTGAGACTGACACCCATTTCAGCTATGGCTCCGTTTTTCTCTCAGGTCTTTGACCGCGGCCTTGATGGCGTCTTCAGCCAACACTGAACAGTGAATTTTCACCGGTGGCAACGCCAGCTCTTCTGCGATCTGGGTGTTACGAATCTGTTCAGCTTCGTCGAGATTCTTACCCTTGACCCACTCAGTCAACAGCGAGCTGGATGCAATCGCTGAGCCACAGCCGTAAGTTTTGAACTTGGCATCTTCGATAATACCCTCTGCATTGACCTTGATTTGCAGTCGCATTACATCGCCGCAGGCGGGTGCACCTACCATGCCGGTACCCACATTCGCATCATCCGCATCAAGCTTCCCTACATTGCGGGGGTTCTCATAGTGATCCAGTACTTTGTCGCTGTATGCCATATCAGTCATCCTCCAATTGGAATCAGTGTGCAGCCCACTCAATGCTGTCGAGGTCTACACCGTCCTTGTACATGTCCCATAGCGGCGACAGCTCACGCAACTTCTCCACCGCGTTGCGCAATTGCTTTACTGCCGCGTCCACATCGGCTTCTGTGGTGAATCGGCCAAAACTGAAACGCAGAGAGCTGTGTGCCAATTCATCATTGAGACCCAGCGCGCGCAATACGTAGGACGGTTCAAGGCTGGCCGAGGTGCAGGCAGAGCCGCTGGAGACCGCCAAATCCTTGAGCGACATGATCAGGGATTCTCCCTCGACAAACGCGATGCTGACATTCAATGCGCCCGGCAGACGATGCTTGTCGTCGCCATTGAGGTGAACTTCCTCAATATCACTGATGCCATCCCAGAAACGCTTGCGCAGTGCCTCAAGTTTTACGGCCTCTGCAGCCATACCCTCACCGGCCAGTTGCGCGGCTTCACCCATGCCCACGATCTGGTGGGTGGCAAGGGTGCCGGAACGCATACCGCGCTCATGCCCGCCGCCGTGCATTTGCGCCTCCAGGCGTACGCGCGGTTTGCGTCTCACATACAACGCGCCAACACCCTTGGGGCCATACATTTTGTGACCGGACATGGACAACAGATCAACCTTCATCCGCTCCATATCGATCTCTATCTTGCCCGCACTTTGCGCAGCATCGACGTGAAACAATACACCGGCGTTGCGCGTGACCTCGCCAATCGCAGCGATATCATTCACTGTGCCAATTTCGTTGTTGGCGTGCATGATGCTAACCAGAATGGTGTCATCGCGCAGTGCCGCTGCAACGACTTCCGGACTGACCAGGCCTTTTGAGTTGGGGTCGAGGTAGGTAACTTCAAATCCCTCGCGTTCCAACTGACGGCAGGTATCCAGCACGGCCTTGTGCTCAATCTTAGAGGTGACAATGTGCTTGCCTTTCTTCTGATAAAAATGGGCCGCACCCTTGATCGCAAGGTTGTCCGACTCGGTGGCTCCTGAGGTCCAGACGATTTCACGGGGGTCCGCCTTGATCAGGTCGGCGACCTGGCGTCGTGCATTCTCCACCGCTTCTTCCGCTTTCCAGCCGTAAAGGTGCGAGCGGGACGCAGGATTACCAAAGTTGCCCTCAATCGACAGGCAATGAACCATCTTCTCAACGACTCGAGGATCAACCGGTGTCGTTGCCAGATAGTCAAAGTAAATGGGTTTTTGCATACTGCTCTAACTCCGTAATAATGCGCGCCGAGCCTAAAGCTCGGTCAGGGCGAGCGTGTTGTCTCGCTGCGACCGCGCGTTCTGGCGCGCCGAGATGGATTGCACCTCGCGCCGGTCAACCAGATTGGACAAACTGATTTTGCTCAGGAAGCCATGGATCTGATTACTCAGATCACACCACAAGTGGTGGGTCAGGCACACTTCTCCCTGTTGGCAATCAGCAGAACCGCCGCAACCAGTGGCATCCACTGTTTCATTCACTGCATCAATAATCTGCGCGACGAAGATCTCGTCGCCACCACGACTAAGGCGATAGCCACCACCGGGACCGCGCACACTGCTGACGAGGTTGTTGCGGCGCAATTTGGCGAACAGCTGCTCCAGATACGACAGTGAAATATCCTGACGTCCGGAGATATCGGCAAGGCTGACGGGATTATCGACACCGTGCAATGCGAGATCGAGCATCGCGGTCACGGCGTACCGTCCTTTGGTGGTCAGTCGCATACTTCTGCTCCTGTGACATTTGCCGCAAAGTATGCAATAACCGACTAAAATGGTCAACTATAAAGTTGACTGTATTTGTCGGATAAAGACCCTCTACTGCTTAGGATCGCGCCCCCGCTCCACCCACTTTTGCGTCTCTGTGAGGATGCCCCGCAAGATATTCAGCTCCATCTCGTCCAGGCGTACCCGGCTATACAAGCGCCGCAAGCGGGCCATGAGTTGACGCGGTGCCGCAGGGTCGAGGAATTCAATGTCGACCAACGTTTCTTCAAGGTGGGCGTAGAAGCGCTCCATATTCTGCACTGACGCAAAGGGCGCATCCCATTGCGACTGCTCATCGGCCGGCGCAAGCGCTGGGGCCAATAGCATACGTAGCTCATACGCAACAATTTGCACAGCCATGGCCAGGTTGAGCGAACTGTAATCGTCAGAGGTGGGGATATTCAGGTGTAGGTTACACAATTTGAGTTCGTCGTTGGTCAGCCCCCTGTCCTCGCGTCCAAACAGAACCGCGACCTGGTCAGTCGAGGACGCGACCGCGATGCGTTGTGCACAATCGCGTGCATCCAGTAAAGGCCAGGGAATACGACGCTCACGAGCGCTGGTACCCACCACAAACTGGCAGTCGCCTATGGCGTCCTCCAGCGTGGGAACTGTGCATGCGTCATCCAGTACGTCTACAGCTGATGCGGCGCGCCACACGGCTTGCTCATTCGGATAATCACGCGGGGCGACCAGGTAGAGACGCTGCAAACCCATATTCTTCATCGCGCGGGCGACACCACCAATGTTGCCAGGGTGCGTGGTGTTAACCAGAACGATGCGGATATTATCGGGATTCATGGGCAGGTGTCGCGAAGTTGACCGCTCACGCCAACAGGGGCTTGACCACCTGCAGTACCGCCTTGAAGCACTTGGGGTTGCCACAGACGATATTGCCTGACTCGAGGTAATTGTCCGAGGCATCGATATCTGCCACCAGTCCACCAGCTTCACGAATCAGCAGTACGCCGGCGGCGATGTCCCAGGGCGCCAGACCAATCTCCCAGAAGGCGTCCAACCGGCCGGCCGCCACGTAGGCCAAATCCAGCGATGCTGCTCCGGCGCGGCGGATACCAGCGCACTGTCCGGCCAATACTTCCAGGCATTTACTGTAAGGCTCTAACTTCTCGTCACAGTGATCCTTGAATGGGATACCTGTGCCCAGTAGCGCGCCTTCCAGACTGCTGCGGTCGCTAACGCGCAGACGGTGACCGTTGAGCTGTGCACCACGGCCCCTGGACGCGGTAAACTCCTCGTGCCTTACTGGATCGACAATAACAGCATGCTCAATCTTGCCGCGAAACAGACAGGCGATAGACACAGCGTAGTGCGGAATGCCGCGGATAAAGTTGGTGGTGCCGTCCAGCGGATCAATAATCCAGCGATACTCCGCGTTCTCACTGCCAATTAATCCACTTTCTTCGCCCAAAATTGCGTGCTCAGGGTAAGCTTTTTGCAGGTGATAGATGATTTCACGCTCGGCGTTGATGTCCACTTCAGTGACAAAGTTATTGATGCCTTTCGCCTTCACTTCATAGCGATGCAATTCGTCGGACGCCCGCACAATGGCCTCACCAGCCTTGCGGGCAGCGCGCAGCGCTATAGTAATCATCGGTTCCATGGATCTATCCTGGGCAGTACATTAGGGGGTGAGATTGTCCTGCTCCGCGCCTTCCTTGACGGGGATCATCAGGTCTTCCTTGGTAACACCCAGCATCAGCGCAGTGGCGGCAGCCATGTAAACCGACGAGTAGGTACCAGCGACAATTCCTACAATCAGGGCCACCGCAAACCCGAACAGCATTTCGCCGCCAAAAAGTGCCAGCGCAACCACTACCAATAAAGTGGTGCCGGCGGTAGCTAACGTACGTTCCAATGTTTCGGTAATGGAGATATTCATGATTTCTGCGGGGTCGGCGCGACGCAGCTGACGAAAATTTTCACGGATCCGGTCAAAAATTACGATAGTGTCGTTGATCGAGTAGCCGATCACCGCCATTACCGCTGCCAGTACGGTGAGGTTGAACTCCATGCCGGTTATGGAGAAAAACCCCAGCGTGATAATCACGTCATGCACCAGGGCCACCACCCCGCCCACAGCAAATTTGAACTGGAAGCGAAACGCCACGTACAACATGACCAGCCCCAGAGCCAGCAACATCGCCAGCCCGCCCTGCTCGCGCAGTTCATCGCCTACCTGAGGACCAACAAACTCTGTGCGCCGCAACTCGACCTGCCCCTGCGCCGACTCAGCAGAAAAGGCCGTCTGCAGAATGGCCAACAAGGCCGCGCCGTCCTTATCGGAATACCCTTTGGGCAAGCGAATCAACACGTCGCGGTCACTGCCAAAACCAGCAACGATGGCGCCGGCATAACCCTGTGTCTCCAGTGTATTGCGAATGGAGTCCAAATTCGCGCTGGTGCTGTAGTTCACCTCGACCAGCGTACCACCGGTAAAATCCAGGCCCCAGTTGAGCTGCCGCGTCGCCAGAGAGGCGATTGAAATTAGCAACATCAAGCCGGAAAACGCCAGGGCCAGTTTCATCTGCCCCATAAAATTAATGGTTTTCATGACTGACGGCCTCCAATAGATAGCTTACGCACGCGACGCCCGCCGTAGTAAAGATTGATTATCGAACGGGTACCCATGATCGCCATGAACATGGAAGTGAGAATGCCAACTGAGAGCGTTACAGCAAATCCCTTGATCGGCCCAGTACCCACTGCATAGAGGATCACCGCTACGATCAGGGTGGTCAGGTTGGAATCCAGAATGGTGACAAACGCGCGCCCAAAACCGGCGTGAATAGCCATTTGTGGCGACACGCCCCTGGCTAATTCCTCCCGTATCCGCGAAAAAATCAACACGTTGGCATCAACAGCCATACCCATGGTTAACACGATTCCGGCAATGCCCGGCAAGGTCAATGTTGCCCCCAGCAGGGACATGATGGCTACCAACATCACCAGGTTCCAGGTCAGTGCAATAACGGCAGCTACACCGAACACGCGGTAGTACACCACCATGAAGACCACAATCAGCGCCAGACCATAGTAGGCCGATTGCAGGCCCATGCGAATATTCTCCGCTCCCATGGAGGGACCAACCGTGCGCTCTTCGACAAAACTGATCGGCGCGGCGAGCGCCCCGGCACGCAACATCAGCGCCAGTTCCGAGGCTTCAAGGGGATTGTCCAGACCGGTAATCTGGAACTGGGCACCGAGTGCAGACTGGATGACGGGCGCGGTCAGTAGTTTTTTCTCGTCGTACGGCACCTTGACGACAATTTCCTTGCCGTCTTCGCCAGTTTCATAACGTGTACGGTATTTCCGCTCAATAAACAGCACGCCCATGCGGCGCTTCACGTTATTGCGCGTCGCGCGCGACATCAATGTGCCGCCCTCGCTGTCGAGACTGATCTGCACGTTGGGCTGGCCATTCTGGTCAAAACTTGCCTGGGCATTGGAGACCCGTTCACCGGTAATTATGACGTCGCGCTCCAACCATTCGCTGGCCCCGGCACGATCTTCACTGCGGTACTCAAAACGCTGCTTCTCAGAGGGCGCTGCATCTATATTGGCGACTAATCTGAATTCCAGGTTGGCCACTTTACCCAGAATTCGCTTGGCCTCTGCAGTATCCTGAATACCCGGCAACTCCACGACAATGCGGTTCTGTCCTTGACGCTGCACCAGCGGCTCCGACACGCCCAACTCGTTGACGCGGTTGCGCAAAGTAGTGAGATTCTGGCTGACCGCATAATCGGCAATTTCCTTGCGTGTTTGCTCGGACATCGCAGCAATCAGGTGCCAACTGTCGCCCTCGTCAACGCGATCCAGGACAAGCTCCGGACTGTCTTCGCTGATCAATGCTCGCGCTTGTTCACGCAATTCCTCAGATTGAAAGCTGGCGTCAATTTTGCCGTCTGAATTGAGCGTTACATAGCCGCGAATCCGCGCTTCACGCAGTGCGCGTTTGGTAGCATTGAAGTAGTACTCCATCCGCCGCTCGATAGCGGCATCGACATCAACCTCCAACTTGAAGTGGACACCACCACTGAGATCAAGACCGAGTTTCATGGGCTGCGCGCCATAGTCACTCAGCCATTTCGGTGTCGTAGGGGCCAGGTTGAGCGCTACGATATAACCATCACCGAGTGCCTTGGCTACCGTGGCCTGAGCAACCAGCTGCTGCTGTGCGTCCCGCAAGCGCAACAGGGCATTGCGGCCACTGGGCTCAATCACTTCACCGAAGTGTTCAATGCCCGCCTTATCCAATGCGGTCAACGCGCGTTGCAGTGTTTTCTGATCAATCTGTTGCGCGCTGCTCTCACCGGTAATTTGCAGGGCGGGATCCGGTGTATACAGGTTGGGCGCCGCGTAAAACAGACCCAACAACAGCACAAACAGCACGAGGAGGTATTTCCACAGTGGGTACTTGTTCAGCATAGCGTCGCTCTAACTGGAAAACGGAATCGGGGAACAGGAACCACCCCGGTGTGAAAAGTGCGCCATTATAAATTAACGGGCAAAGGTCACAAGCAGTGATTCGCGGCTGTTTTTATCCCAACCACAGCCTGGCATTGCGGAACAGTCGCAGCCAGCCACCGTCTTCGCCCCATTCAGAGGGGGCCCAGGAATTTTGCACCGTGCGATAAACCCGCTCCGGATGCGGCATCATGATAGTCGCACGCCCATCTACACTAGTCAGCCCGGTAATGCCGCCGGTTGAGCCGTTGGGGTTGGCCGGATAACGCTGCGCCACCGACAGATCATTTTCCAAGTAACGCAGCGCCACCACACCGCTGGCCTCACAAGCTGCCGCCGCATCCGTATCGACGAAGCAGGCGCGACCCTCACCGTGCGCAACAGTAATCGGCAGGTGCGACCCGGCCATCCCGGACAACAGAACTGAGGGATTTTCCTCTACCCTCACCAGAGACAGTCGCGCCTCGAATTGCTCGGAATGATTGCGCACAAACCGCGGCCAATGCTCGGCGCCGGGAATGAGTTCCTTCAGCGCAGAAACCATCTGGCAGCCATTGCATACACCCAGGGTAAAGGTGTCATCGCGCTCGAAAAACGCCGCAAAGCTCTCCCGTACAGCCGTATTGAACAGGATGCTCTTGGCCCAGCCTTCACCGGCACCGAGCACATCCCCGTAGGAAAAACCGCCACAGGCCACCAGCCCGCGAAACTCAGCCAGATCAGTACGCCCGCTGAGAATATCGCTCATATGCACATCGTAGGGGGCAAAACCGGCGCGATGAAACGCCGCTGCCATTTCCACATGACCATTAACACCCTGTTCGCGCAGGATGGCGACTGCCGGACGCACCCCGCTTGCGATATACGGCGCAGCAACGTTTTCATTGACATCGAAGCTCAACGCTACTGACAAACCAGGATCGTCCGCAGTATGTCGCTGGTATTCCTGCAACGCGCACTCCGGATTGTCGCGCAATGCCTGGATTTCATAGCTCGTGCGTGACCACAGTTGCATTAAACGCGCCCGACTGTCATGCAGCACTTCCTTTGCGCCATCTGCGATGCGCACCACATCGCCAGTCACAGCGCGCCCGAGCACATGCTGGCAATCTGCCAATCCCAACTGCGCTGCGCGCAGCTGAAACTCCTCCACCTGCGCCGCATTGATCTGCAGTACTGCGCCAGCCTCCTCATTGAACAGTTTATCCAACACGCTGCCCGGTAGCGTTGCCAATTCAATATCCAGTCCGCAGCGGCCAGCAAAAGCCATCTCCAGCAACGTCACCAGCAGGCCGCCATCGGAGCGATCGTGGTAGGCCAGCAGCCCACCTTGCGCCAGCTGCGCCTGTATCAGGGCAAAAAATGCCTTGAGATCACGTGCACTCTCAATGTCCGGAACTGTATCGCCTATTTGATTGCAGGCCTGTGCGAGTGCGCAACCGCCCAGACGATTGGCACCGCGCCCCAGGTCCAGCAACACCAGCACCGCATCTGCAGCAGGTTGCAGCTGTGGCGTTACCGTAAGACGAACGTCCAGCACCGGCGCAAAGGCAGAGACAATCAGGGACATCGGCGCGGTAACGGACTTGTGCTGTCCACTCTCCTTCCAGGTGGTACGCATCGACATGGAATCCTTGCCCACGGGAATAGTGATACCCAACGCCGGACAGAACTCCATGCCGACCGCTTGCACCGTGTCGTACAGGATTTCATCTTCACTGCCGACACCGGCAGCGCACATCCAGTTAGCGGACAGCTTGATATCGCTAATATCGGCAATGGCAGCTGCCGCTATATTGGTAATCGCCTCAGCCACGGCCATGCGTCCTGACGCGGGGCCATTCACCAGCGCCAGCGGCGTGCGCTCGCCCATGGCCATTGCTTCACCGGCACAGGAATCGTAAGACACCGTGGTAACAGCGCAATCTGCAACAGGGACCTGCCAGGGACCGACCATCTGGTCGCGGGCGACCATGCCGGTCACTGAGCGATCGCCAATAGTGATGAGAAAATTCTTACTCGCCACACTGGGCATCTGCAGTACACGCTCCACTGCCTCCAGCAAAGAGATTTCCAGATGCAAAGGTCGGTGAGCAATGCGCTGCCGCAGAATCTCCCGGCTCATGCGCGGGGGTTTGCCAAACAACACCGACATCGGCATATCGACTGGCGTGTTGCCAAACGCACTGTCAGTCAATTGCAGATGCATCTCGTCGGTCGCCTCACCCACCACGGCGAAGGGACAGCGCTCACGCTGGCAAATGGCAGCGAAGCGCGCCAGATTCTCTGGCTCCACAGCCATCACATAGCGTTCCTGTGACTCGTTGCACCAGATTTCCAGCGGCGACATCCCCGGTTCATCGTTAGGCACGCGACGCAGTTCAAAGCGACCACCGCGCCCACCGTCCTTCACCAGTTCGGGGAATGCGTTGGACAATCCTCCGGCGCCCACGTCGTGGATAAAGGCTATAGGATTTTCCTCCCCCAGTTGCCAGCAGCGGTCTATCACTTCCTGGCAGCGGCGCTCCATCTCCGGGTTCTGGCGTTGCACCGAGGCAAAATCCAGATCCGCATGGCTCTGGCCGCTGGACATTGAAGAGGCTGCACCGCCGCCCAGCCCTATCAGCATCGCCGGGCCACCCAGGACAATCAGTTTCGCCCCGGCACGGTAGCTGCCTTTTTCCACATGTTCCTGGCGAACATTGCCATAGCCTCCGGCGATCATGATCGGCTTGTGGTACCCGCGCACCTGCTCACCGCCTGCAGCAGGGGCCAGCAACTCAAAACTGCGAAAATAGCCACAGAGATTGGGACGGCCGAATTCGTTGTTAAAAGCCGCCGCTCCGATAGGGCCTTCGACCATAATATCCAATGCACTGACAATACGATCAGGTTTGCCATAGTCCGTTTCCCAGGGCTGCCGGTAGCCGGGAATATTGAGATTTGAGACGGAGAACCCCGTCAATCCCACTTTTGGCTTGGAGCCCCGTCCAACTGCGCCCTCATCGCGAATTTCACCACCGGCACCGGTACCGGCACCGGAAAAAGGTGCTATCGCGGTGGGATGATTGTGGGTTTCCACCTTCATCAGCAGGTGAATGGGTTCTTGCGAGTACGTGTACTCGGTGGTGTCGGGGGACGGATAGAACCGCCCCGCAACAGGCCCCGCTACAACAGCGGCATTGTCGGAATAGGCAGAGAGCACATTCTCACCACCACATTTATAGGTGTTGCGAATCATGCTGAACAGGGAATCTGGCTGCGCCTGCCCGTCGATGGTCCAGTCGGCATTGAAGATTTTATGCCGGCAGTGCTCGGAGTTGGCCTGGGCAAACATCATCAATTCAACATCACTGGGATTGCGACCCAGGGCGATGAAGCTGTCCACCAGATAGTCAATTTCATCGTCGGCCAGCGCAAAGCCCAGCGCGCGATCAGCGTCAATGAGTGCCTCCCGGCCACCGCGTAACACATCAATGGTACGAATTGCAGGAGGAGCCGCATGCGCGAACAACTGCTGCGCTGCGTCCAGCGTCAGCATAATGCTCTGTGTCATGCGATCATGAATCAGTGCCTGCAGTGCTTCGCGTTCTGTCGCCAGCAGTCCGGCAGGTAGATGCACATACCAGGCGATACCGCGCTCAATGCGCTCGATGCCATCGAGTCCACAATTGTGTGCGATGTCCGTGGCTTTGCTGGACCAGGGGGAGATAGTGCCCGGTCGCGGCACGACCAGCAACAGGGTTGCATCGGGTAGCGCTGGCTCGCCGCTGTGCTCCACCGCGCTGCCGGATGCGAGCAGGCTGGTGAGCACGGCCTCGCTCTGCTTGTCCAGCGTTTGGGACACCGCGACAAAGTGCATAAATTCGGCGTGTATAAGCCGGATGTCGGGATGGATGGAGGAGACTTTCTGCGCCAGCTTTTCCAGGCGAAATTCAGACAAAGCGGGGGCGCCGCGCAGGGATAACATGCTGTGAAGAGCTCCAATGAGCAGGTATTGCAGGGAGGCGGCATTGTACTGCATTTGCACTCCCCTGGTTAACCGAATTTGCCCCCAAATGCCACGGAATTTGTCGCTGTAAGCGGCGTATGTGCCCAGCTAAAATACACAGTATGCGAATTTGCACACTGATACTGACGACAATAATGCTGTCACTGGCAGCAGGCTGCGAACAAGCTGATTCTCTGGGCGAAATCCAGTCTCGCGGCGAATTGGTTGTGGTGACCCGCAACAGCCCCACCACATTTTACCTCGACAAGGATGGCCCGACGGGATTTGAGTTCGCGCTAACCTCACTACTGGCACAGGCGCTGGGCGTCGAACTGCGGATGGACACGGCGTACAACCTGCGCGATCTGTTCACTGTGCTACAACGCCAGAAAGCAGACCTTGCAGCGGCGGGCCTGACCCTCACTGAAGAGCGTGCAGCGAGGTATCCACATTCAGTGCCGTACTACAAGCTCACCCCACAAGTCATCTATGCCGCCGGCAACTTCAGGCCGCGCGGCATTGCTGATCTGCCGAAGTTGAGTATCGCTGTGCTGGCAGGCTCCAGCCACGTCGAAATGTTGAGCGCCCTGCAAGGTAGCGAGATACCCGAGCTTGACTGGGAGGAAATCGATGAAGCAGACACCACGCAACTGCTGGAGTTGATCAACGCCGGGCAAGCGGATGCTGCCATCATCGACTCCAATGAGTTTTCCGTGCAGCAGAGTTTATACCCGCGCCAGAAGGTCGCGTTCGACCTCGGGCAGGAACAGGATATGGTGTGGTACCTGGCACCGGGTATCGACAACACGCGTTTGCTGGCATTTATCGATAACTTTATATTGCGGCTGCAGACTGACGGCACGCTCGAGCGCCTGCGTGAACAATACTTTGGCCACACTGACGGTGTGTCACGCACCAGCGCCTACACGTTTGCCCAGAACATGAGACAAACCCTGCCGCCCTTTGAAGAACTGATCAGGAAAATTGCCGAAGAATACCAAATGGACTGGCATCTGCTGGCAGCCATGGCATATCAGGAGTCGCACTGGGATCCTAAAGCCACTTCTCCTACCGGTGTACGTGGCATGATGATGCTCACCGAACGTACCGCGCGCGAACTGGACGTAGACAATCGCCTGGATGCTGCGCAGAGCCTGCGCGGGGGTGCGCGCTACCTGAAGAACATCAAACGTCGATTACCGAAATCCATTCAGGAACCAGACCGCACCTGGCTCGCCCTGGCGGCATACAACATCGGGCTGGCGCATCTTGAGGATGCCAGGAAACTGACCCGACAACAGGGTGGAGATCCCGATCTCTGGCAGGACGTGATGCAGAGGCTACCGCTGCTGCAAAAAACCAAATACTACAAAAATACCCGCTACGGCTACGCGCGCGGCATGGAGGCGGTCACTCTGGTGCAGAATATTCGACACTATTACAGCGTTCTCGCCTGGCAGGAAATTCCCGATATCCAGCCCCCGCCGCCGCTGCGTGCGGATGACTATCTTCCCAGCGCAATCCAGGGCCTGGAGCTGCAGGCGCTGTAGCGTCAGGAATGATTGTGATAACGGTTGCCACCAGAGGCGTCGAAGCAGCGCAGAAAAGGTTAACGACGCGCCTGAAAGAAAGATTGCAATCGTGCGGCAGACTCCTCTGCCAGCACGTCACCCAGCCAGTGTACGCGATGGTTGAACCACGGTTCGTCGAGCAGCTTGCAGGTACTGCAGACAACACCGGCGCGCGGTTCCCTGGCAGCAAACACCAGCTGTGCGACCCTAGCGTGCACCATCGCTCCGGCGCACATGGTGCAGGGCTCGAGTGTCACATAGAGGATGGAGCCGGGAAGTCGGTAGTTACCGGCAACACGGGCGGCGTCGCGCAAGGCAACGATCTCAGCGTGGGCGGTGGGATCCTGCGCGCCAATGACCTGATTCCAACCCTCGCCCAGCAACGCGCCTTCGTGCACAAGCACAGCACCTACAGGCACCTCGCCTTCATTCGCCGCACGATCTGCCAGCGCCAGCGCACGTCGCATCCAATCCTCGTGGCCTGTGGGTAACACCAAGACTAACCCTTATCAATGAAAACAGAACGTTGTCGCTTTGTCGGCAGCTCATTCAGTAAATGGATCATCGGGAAGCCCCTCTGGAATCGAATCCCCGCGGTATCCCTTGCCTTTTCCCTGACCCCAGCCCTGTGGCAGCCAGTCGCTTTTTTTCGACTCCGAGGCAGCCCGACGGGCTACCTTCTCAAAGTCTTTAAATTCCCTATCGGTAAGCACTCGCCAGGCAAACGCCCGCACTGTGCCGTGCATCCTGAAATAGTAGGTCTGCGGCTGGCCCTTGATCTCCGCAGCAAGTACCGTGTTCTCCTCAAGATCAACCAATACCATGTTCTTCATACTGGTATTCTCGGCAACCCAGGTGAGACTGAGGTCACGGGTGGGATCATCGCTGCGTACTTCAAAGGTCCACTCATCGCCCGACTTGGAATCAACCGGGTGAAAGTCCGTGTTGTAGGTCTCTTCCTCCTGCCCCCACTCCGGGCGGTAAAAGATTACGCTGAGATACGTTCCCGGGAAGGTCTGCTCCAGTTCATATAAGTCGAAATCGTCAGCTTGTACGGAGGCGCCCTCCATTTGGCCGAGCACATTGTACGGGTCTTCCAGGCCGCCAGTATCGGACTTGAGAATGAGCCGAACCGACCAATCGTCTTTCCCGGGCTTGGGCGCGGATACACTGTTCCCGCTTTGTAGCAGGACCGCAACAATCAGTGCGGTAGCAATATTTTTCCAGTTCATATCGGTGTTCCAGGTATTTCCAGAATGTGGGTCGGGTTCTGCTAGGGTTTTGTGACTCGAATAGTGAGGCTGGTGAGTTGGTTAACTTCTGTGGAAATTTGCAACCACGCGGACTCATGCGGCAAGAAGATAGACTGAGGGGCCGCTGCGATATTGCGCGTATAATAGGTGTTGCCATTCCAAAAGTGGACGTTCTTATCCAGAATCTTTTGCTTCGAGCGAGCATCCTGGGCGGAGATATTGGTAAAAGATTCTCCCCGGCGATTGTCCCCGAAAACTGAAGCGTCGATCCGTTCAAGGTAGCGTTGTAGGGGTTGGCGAACATGAAATAGCGCTTGCTGTTAATGATTGGCGGCGGCCCGGGAATGTCAAAATTAGGGCCTGCAGTACTGAACCTTCCCACGCTGCCGACCTGTAAAGGTCCCGCTATCGTGCTGTACAACCACAATGCGTCGCCGGCTTTTACCGTCGAGTTGGCAGACAGCTTGACGTACTTGTCGGCGCCACTGGCAGTGTAGGTACGCGTCCATGCGATCCAGGTAACGCCGTAATTGCCCGCACCGAAGCTCGGGCCGAATACATCCACTATCGTGTTATTCACGCCCGGGTTGCAGGGAATACCCACCATCCGCCACTGGTTGGCAACCAGCGTAATCGGCGTGCCGCAGACGTTCTGTGCCAGCACGCCGTGGGAGATGCCGCTCAGACAAAAAAGAGCCAAAAGCATCAATGGGCGCACAATCGCGCGTCCTCTAGGATGTATCACTAGCGGCTTAAGCATGGTTCCAGCGTCTCCTGTAAGTATCTGCATGGGCTTTCCCACTGTTGTACTGTATCCCAACAGAGCCGCAAATACAGTCGTGCCTATAGGGATATTTGTGATACACCGGACAACAAGCGCTACTGCCATGCAATTCATATGACTCCATGATTTTGTATAACCTTGCAAGAACCCTCCTGGCTTTCGTTGCAGTTGCGACAGCCGGCTGTAGCGGCCAGCTACCTAAAGAAAGCGCTGACTGGATCGGATACACCGAGTCGGGCCAAGCTTCGTACTACGCGGACAAACATGAGTTCAAGAAGACGGCCAGTGGCGAGATATACAGGCATGGTTTGAACACTGCAGCGCACAAAAAGATTCCTTTCGGCTCCAGGGTTAAAGTGACAAATACCGCAAATGGGAAAAGCGTGGTGGTAACGATTAACGATCGTGGACCTTTTGTGAAAGGCCGAATTCTTGACCTTTCCAAGATGGCATTCGATAGTATCGCCGATGCTGCGGCAGGACTAATTAGCGTAGAAATCGAAGTAGTGCACTAGCTATAGACAAGGCAAAGCAACTTACCCGAATAGCTAAAAACGTAAATCCCACAGCGTGCACGCCTGCAGACTCGGTCACCAAACGGTCTCTACGACTTCATTGCGATTTTTTCTACATCGCCACTGAATTACGTATCGCCGATCAGGTGCGCGACCGCAGGCCGCACACGTTAGTCAGCGTTCGTCGGCAGCGCGAACGCTGAGCACGTCAAATACCGTCGGTGTAGCACAGGCTGCTACGGGAGATAGGATACTGCTTTGCTTCTCCCTTCCACCGCCGTTGGCAAACATTTCCATCGTCGCGCCCATATCCGAGTAGCGATAAAAGGCGACTACGTGATAGTAATCAAAATCTATGTTTCCTGCGCCCAGGGCTGGCTGGAAAAACCAGGAAAGTGCCAGAGAACCCATGGCATTCATGGCGGTCCCTGCTTCCAGATGAGCAGCGTATGCATCGGCGAGGGTTTTGCCCTCTTTTAACTTACACTGGTAAAACATCACAACGCCATCTTTGGGAGTACCGTCAGCTGCATTGATGGGCAGTGACGCAGCCAATTCATGTCGGCCACTGCAATTTATGACCTTATTGAACTCAGCCTGAAGCGCGCGTCCAGCCGGGGTCGACTGCCATTTTTCCATGCTTACGCCGAACGCACCGCCGTCGGGCCAGGCCCCCAGCCAGCCTACATCAAATTCGGTGTCGTTATGAAACTGCGGCGTCAGGGTCCACGCTGAATAGTCAAAGTCATTCTTGTTCGCGTACTGTCTGAATTTTTCATTGACCGCTTCCAGGTCAGCCATGCTTTTACCTTCCAGAAAGTTGCAGGCGCGAAATTCAACGGCGGCAGCATGATGATCTTTCGCATCCACCGCGAACGCGGATGAAGGTGCGATAGCTGTAACTAAATATACCGAGATTACAAAATAGAATAGTTTATTCATTATAAAAACTCCTGTTGACCAATCGTGATATCACTGTGTTTTTCCACAAATATTTCTTAAGTGTCGCTCCATCAGGGCGCGCGGGAGCAAGTAAACAATGACTTTCTATCGTTTCAACTCGAAATCAACATCTACACAGTGATAATGCTTTCCTTCGCTTGCCGTCCATTCTAAGACTTGTCATCAGATCTTCGTTTAAAGGTAGCAGGTTTCGGGCGAATTGCTGGGATAAGGTGGAAATCATTCGTTTAAATAGCACATCGCTGGCGCTTTTGATCGGCTTTTGTGTCTACACCGCATCGCACAATGTCATGATGACTACAGCAGCAGAAGAATGAAGGGCGGCCTGGATACGGACAGGAAATCCGTCAACACATTAGCGCTGGACAGCTGCTATCGATACGCTGTGAGTAGTGTTTTGCTTCAATTCCCGCTACTAATACGGCCTGCCTTTTGTTATTAATGGCCGATACTCGACCATCGTGGTGGCTGGCATGGCAACAGTAAGGTCAATCGACAAAATCATCAGGCTCCTGTTGCTGTTTTGCTGCAGTACTCTGGTACACGCATCAATGGCCCATGCACAAAATGCGCAGCATTACCTGATCGGGCGCGGTAGTGCCGACATTACCGGTCCGGCATTTGGCGTGCAGATGTGGGGATTTGGACGCCCTGACCAGATAGACGAAGGCATTCATATCCGCCAGCGCGCGCGAGCCTTTGTCATCGCCGAGGCAGACGATCCTGCCAACACGCTGGTGTTTGTCAGCGCCGATTTGGGCAGCATCGATCACCATATCACGCTGTCAGTGGTTGAGGATCTACAGCAGCGTTTTGGCAATCGCTACAACCTGGACAATGTCATTATCAGCGCCACACACACCCATGCGGCCCCCGGTGGTTATTGGCAAACACGCTCTCCCAGCGGCCTCGACGGCGGACTCTATCCACAATACTTTGAAGCCATCGTCGCCGGTATTACCGCCTCGATTGTGCAGGCCACCGACGACCTGCAGCCGGGCACTGTTTTTATCAACAGCGGCCACGTAGCCAATGCGGGAGCCAACCGATCAGCCGTGGCGTATCTCGAAAATCCGCCTCAGGAACGTGCCCGCTATAGCGAAAACACCAACACCGAAATGCTCCTACTGAAGTTTGTCGATGACTCCGGCGCAATTGGCATGATTAACTGGTATGCCCTGCATCCCACTGCCATGAACTTCTACAACCATTTGATCTCCGGCGACCACAAGGGTTATGCCTCGTTGCAGATGGAGAGGCAACACGGCGCAACCTATCAATCCGCTGACGACTTCGTGGCCGCCTTCGCCCAGTCCGATGACGGCGACGTGACTCCGAATATGAATCTGGATAATACAGGCCCGGGATCAACCGACGTGGAGACCACGCGCATCATGGGCGAGCGCCAGCTACAGGAGGCCCGAAATTTATTCGCACAGGCAAAGGAGACGCTGCACGGGCCAATCGATTCACGCCGCATGTATGTCGATTTCAGTCACTATGAGGTAGAGGATCACTTCACCGGGACAGGCACACAACACACCTGCCCCTCGGCATACGGTTATTCCTTTGCAGGTGGCTCAACCGAAGACGGCGGTGGCCACTTCCTGTTCAGGGAAGGCATGACCGAACAAAGCCTGTGGCGGGACTGGCTGATTCGTCTGGTGACCGGTGCCCCGAAATGGACTGAGGCGGTGAAAATTTGCCAGGCACCCAAGCCGATTCTGTTTGAAACAGGCACCGGCAACCCGCCCCTGCAATCACAGATTCATTCGGTCACTGTTGCTCGCATTGGCCAACTGGTCATACTCGCCCTGCCCGCTGAAGTAACCACCATGGCCGGCCGGCGCCTGCGCGACAGCGTAATGAATGAACTGGGAGACTGGGCGCGGTATATCGTGGTGGCAGGCTATGCCAACGGCTTTGCCGGTTATGTCACCACACCGCAGGAGTACATGCTGCAACAATATGAAGGGGGCCACAATCTACATGGGCGCTGGTCACTGCCAGCCTATCAGCAGGTTGCCAGCCAGTTGGCCAGTGCCCTGCAGTCACGCGCGACCGTCTCTTCCGACGTTGCGTATGATGACTGGCGCGGCAAGGCAGTGGGCAAGCCATTGCCTGGCGGCACGGCTGGCTCACCCCCGGAGGGCAAGCGCTACGGTGATGCACTGCCGCTGGCAAGGACGCAATACCACGGTGGCGAAACGATCGTCGCCGAGTTCTGGTCAGCTAATCCCACTGCACACTACACCACAGGCACCAATACCCTGCTGGTGGAAAAAAAGGTCGCAGCGAACTGGCAGGCAGTTGCCAGTGACAGCGACTGGAGCACCCGAGTGCGCTGGCGGGTTGAGGACGATGCTTACATCGCACAGCTCAGCTGGGATACACCCGTGGACACACTTCCGGGGGATTACCGACTGACACATTTTGGCTATGACAACAACGGCAATGCTTTCAACGGCGTGTCGGAAGTGATCCACATAGACTAGCCATACACGACCCACGTTCGAACAGAGTCAATGAGCCCTGAGACCATATTGCAAATCCGCCTGGGCAGTCGTAAGTCATTACAGGTTCCAAGCAAGGGCCCTGAGTGGCAACTATCTTACTCACCGGAACCATTGACGACAGCAGCGGCTAGATATCTTGCCTACGCTTCCTGCGACTGAAACCGAGTGCTGCTAGCGCCAAGCCTGCCAGGGGGAGCGTTGCGGGAATAGCAGTCGGTGTCGGTTCATAGTCCGGCGTCAGTTCGCCTCCCCCAGAGAACGTTATGGGCTGTGAACTGATCGTCCAACGGTAAGGCTGTGGCGCGAGATTCAGCAGGTCATAACCGCCCACGAAAAGATAGGGTTGCACGAATCCAGAGCGCAGGAAGAACTGGTCACCGTCCGTCAGGTAATCAAAGCGTGTAACACTATTCAGATCCGGTGTGCTTATCACAAATACAATGTCGATGTTGCTATAGCTTCCCGTCGCCGAATCGAAGAAAAAGCTACCACATAGCGTTGTGAAACCCTGCCCGCAAGTATCTTCCAGTGTCCACCGAATAGGTATCGCATTTGCGTTTATGCTGAACACAAGTAGCAGCGGCAGCAGGAACCTCATAGAGCACTCTCCGTGGCATAGTCTTACCCGTTCTACCGTTGAGTATAGTGGATACTTGCATCTTTGCTGCCAGACACTTGCGACCAACATCACCAAGATTGCAGCAGCCCAACTTTATATGTGGGTTGAAGAGCAATGCCAAATTCGTTTCGGTGACCGTCTGCCGGAGCAAACAGATTCTCAATAGCGTATAAAGGCGGCCGGGCCATCCGACGAGCAATGAATAAGAGAATTCAAAACTTACATTCACAAGAACTGTCCGGAGTTTGACTTCCATGGTATGTGGATCGCAGATAGGATTTTCGGCAAATAGCCTGTTTCAATCTGTGAACAATTATTACACCACTCTTACGGTCGATTATCGCTCCTATTACCAGACTATGACTCGTCCTGACGTCCGCTTGAAGTTGATCAGGGAGGCATTTCGGGCATCAATCAGCGTCAACGGTCAAACTCATTCCCTTCACATTCGACCCGCACACCTAAACAAATGACTCATCCCGCTTCAACTTTTTCTTTCGTTTTATAACAGGTACCAATCAAGCGGGGATGTGACTCCTGGCCATGCCCAAGAAAACTGCGAGTCAACATCAGGGTCAGGTGGTGGAGAGGCAAAGATATGGCCCCATCCGATGGGCTCATACTGGAATGTATTGTCTGAAAAGTCCGACTTATAATGGGTCAAGTTTCCGTTTGTGTCGTATTCGTATTGCCAACTTTCTGTATGTTCAATTGTGCCGTCCCCGCCCTCATCAGTTGTTCGGCTAATTACATTCCCGAAATCGTTATATTCGTATCCGTATTCGGTAAGCGAATAAAGCTTTTCATAGTCTGGGAGGATGACTCCCGGCAGCGGCATAATCTGATCCTCCACCCGCCTCACATTGCCACGCACATCGTAAGTATTGGTCACGATGCGACGGCCATAGACGGAACTAAAACCATCCAGAATTTCCTGTAACAAATTGCCATCGGGATCATATTCATAGGTTACGAGATAGGTCTCCGCTATCTCTAGATAACCAATGTATGAGATGCCCAGCTTCTCGGCAGCACTAGACAATTCCTCCCCAATGAATTCGACTCGGATCGGCCTGTCCTGAACGTCATACTGATAATCTGCTGTCCACAATGGTGTGTCATCGCCAACAACATCGTCGACGGAACCGGAATCGTAGGTTACTTTTACCAGCCTCCCCTCATCGTCGTACCGGTTTTCCCAGATCGTCACAACCCAATACTTACCGGCTTCATCGAACTCATACTTACCCTCCTCTTTGAGTGTCAAATCTCCGTTCGCGTTGAATTCCGACTTTTCGATGTGGTCTGGCACACCATCGCCATCGTCATCTTTTTCATACAGTGTCACGTTACCACTAACATCATACTTCCAGATTTCGTTGGTTGTCGGCACACCATCGAGTATTCCAGACACGGTTTCCACTTGCCGTTCAATTTGGGTAAGAGCGCCGCTGGCATCGTACTCGCGTGTCTCGGTGGATATACTTGTGGTTTCGAACGGGGGCGGGTATAAAATTTGCTGCTTTTCGTCTACCTCGGTTTCTAACAGCGTTAGATTTCCTGCTTCATTGTATTCGTATCGGTATTTCTTAACACTACCGAGCCCCTCGTCGCCCTCCGAGAAAGAGGCAGGGCTTGCAACTCGCGCCAGGGTGCCATCGTTGCCATACTCGTAACCAATGTCTGCCAATCCGTAATCTATGAGGTAGCCGTTAGCATCGTAATTCCAACGAAGATTTGAAGGAATGAAACTGGACGTCCAACTGCTTATGAAAAATATGCGGTCATCGATCTTCAATGTTCGATAGAGTGTCTGTACCGCCTCTGCAGGGTTCGCTACGTCATGATTATCGCTGAACAGGCTCAGTTCATTTGCCTGTTCAAGCGCGTGACGCAGCTTGTATTGGTTGCGAAATGTTTTCCAATGCTGGCCCACATCCAGGTTTACATCGGCAAACAGAGCTACTACCTCGGGATTGATTTCGACACCATTGTCTGGATTTCCATCCTGATCCAGACTTTGCAACAGAGTCGTGATATTGACAACCGCTTGGAACGCGTCAGCCTTATTGCCCAGTGCAGCGGTAATATTCGAGCCGCCGGTAACCACTGCTGAGCCCGCTAAATCAAACGGCGTAACAAGTTGCTGCCCCGTAACTTCACCGAGCAGAGTGCCCCCAATCATAAAGCGAACGGTTTCACCGTCTTCGTATTGAAAATCTCCCCGGGGGCCTGTTACGCCTCGGTGCGTTGCAGTCTCGTAGGCTACACCAGAGAAAGCAGGGGCAACCAGGCATCCGGTGTTCGTATCGTCGGTGGTTACAAGATCGTCACAGGTCAAAGGCTCGACCGGCGGCTCAACTGGAGGGTCAACCGGAGGTTCAACTGGAGGCGCGACAACAATGGTACTGTCGTTTGAGCTGGAACCACCGCCACACCCGCCGAGGAATAGCAATGACACGAGCACAGAGGTTAATAGAAGATTTGTGCGCATACTGGAAACCTCGCTGGTCGTTTAAGAGTATCTTTTCACCCTTTAAAAAAATGACCGAAATTCCACTACATAAGTCATTTTTTCATGCTAGGCGCCAATGCCGATGCAAAAGCCTTGATACGCATCATTAAATCCGGATATACCCACACCTTTCTTCCGGTTATTGTCGGAATGCGATGCACCGAAATAAGCTGGCCAGCATGTTATCGAGCGCAGTTGCCGGGTTTCATATGTACCTCCTATACAATGTGTCCCGCATGTGATTACGTAGCCTCAGGCTGCTTCATGGATTGATACGATGCAGGAATTTGCACCCGACTACCTTGCGCTGTTGACCGATGCGTTCACCGTTCTGCTCTTTGCCTATTTGTCATTACTGCTTACCTGGCCGTTTTTTTTGCTCATGGAAAGAGTGTCTCCCGTACAGCCAAACACGCCGCCTTCAAATTACGCGCTGAACTGGAAAATCACTTGCAGCAACCTGCTGCTCGCCCCACATTCGCGGCTATGATTGTGCTGGCCACCGTAGTCATGGTCAGCGCCACCGGTCTGCCCGGTCTCAGCCTTTCCACAGCAGAAATATCGGTCGGCATGCCCTACCTGGACGTGCTCCTGCAGGGCGCTGTTATCTTTCTCACCGCGTGTTTCCTAGGCGATTTTTCCTACTACTGGTGGCACCGGGCACAGCACAAGATTCCCTTCCTATGGGAACTGCACAAACTGCACCACAGTGATGAGAACCTCAATACCACCACTATTTTTCGCTCGCACTTTTTGGAACCTGCCGGACAGGCGCTGTTCAAGGGACTAAGCATTGGGTTGATTTTCGACACTACAGAGACGCCGCAAACCCTACTCGCTATTGTGGCGGGTGGGTTCCTTCCGGCAGTGTGGGACTATTTCATACACGCCAACGTCAGAATAGACGCACTAAACCGCTTGCTGCCCATTTTCTCTGTGCCGCAATTCCACTGGATACATCACTCCAGAATGCCCGAACACCAGGACAAGAATTTTTCTATCTGGCTACCACTGTTCGATATTGCCTTTGGCAGTTACTACCGCCCACGCGTGGATGAATACCCGCCGACGGGACTATCATCTGGTGAAAAAATTGAATCGGTGTGGGATGCACAAACCGGTCCGTTCAAGGCCTGGGCGCAGACGTTAAAAGAGCGCAGTGTGCGCAGCTCCCAGGATCACCCTGGCTGACTGCGCGCTGAATGTGCAAACATAGCCACTAACTCGCTGCCCGTAACTGACTCTCTACACATTGCATTCAACGAAGGCCATCCTGCCCTTTAGCGGCGGCAGCCAGACCTGTAACGGGAATTCCCCGAAGCGGCAGCAAGCGGTCCAAATGAGCGACCAGGCATGACCTTGGATTATGAAACACGCGCTGCTAGGTTTAATGCGTGTGTTGCGTCCACCGGTTGAATCCGCACCTGGCGCACGGGACCTTAGACCAGCACATTATAATGCGGGAACGTTTTTCCAAGGGTTAACGGCATAGGTAGAGGGGGTTTGTTGCACTGTCACCGCGAAGGGACGGCTCTGGATAAAAGCGTCCCAGGGAGTGGACAGCTCAGCGATGACAACGCCACCCCCGTCGATTCGGGTAACCGGTTGCCGCAGGACCTGTCCGTCATAGAAGAAATGATCACACACAGCGTTCAGGGCACACACCTGGTCGCCGGCTTCTATCCAGTCCAGTCCCGACAGGACATCCTCGCCCCGCGTCAGATCCAGCTGCGCTGCAAAGCGAGTAAAGGGTGACGTCAACCGCGTGTGTAGTAACATTCCCTGAGCATCCTGCTCCACCAACGCCGGCAGACCCAGCAATGCAACGGGATCGAGACAGGCGTCGCTGCCAAACGCATCCAGTTGCAGCGTTTGTGGGCGGCCCTGCTCCGGGACGACATAGGTGGCCCACTGCGCGCGCAGGGCACGGGGATCGTCCTCGCGACCAGAAACCACCAGACTCAGGTAATAGTCCGGCAACTCTCCCTCGTGCAGGGCAATCGCAAGCGGTGTGAACTGGTCAGCAATGCCAATGCTTGAGAACAACCCCTGTGGGTCTGTGATCAAAAAGTGATAGCGCGCGGTGGGCACCGACTCGGCCGTGGTGAAGGCAGTCAGGGCCGAACCCTCCCCGCGCATGGCCGCCTCGGCCAAGCCCAGCACAGTCATGGGGTAGAAACCGTTCTTGAACCCGATAAGCTGCTGTCGATAGTCCTCGGTGACTGCTAGGTAGTCGGCATCCAGGTTCCACCAGGGTGAAATAACAATATCCAGGGAATTGCGGTAAACGAGCGCGTGCACGGGCTCTGGACCGACGTATCGCGACCAGGGACTATTATCGGTCAGGTGATCCCACTGCCTGTTATCAACACTGCTTTGCGATTGTGTACCGATGCGTTGTGCAGACCGCGGTCGGCCACGCCGTTACCCCAGAAAATATAGTCGTTTGCGGCAGCGAACTCGCGATCAAAAGCCACCAGTAGTTCCGGCTGCTGCGGCCAGCGGATGCTGGATGAAAAATATGTGACCTCCTCGCCCGTCAGTTTATTTACGACACCCACATAGCTGTCGATGGCATCCGATGACAGCACGTGACTGACAGGTTCGGGTAGTGTTAGTAAATTGACCGGATCCGCAGAGATAGACTCCGCCGCAGCCTGCACTACAAGAAAGCGGGGCTCACCGTCGACCGGGTCATCGACAAAAACCGACCATTCTGCGCGGGCACCCTCGACCAGCCCGCCTGATGACTGATATATATTCAGGACCAGAAAATAGCGCGGTACATCCGTATCCAGAATGCGGATGGGGGCCAGGGTAAACCCGCGGGTAAGTGCTCCACTTCGAAGGCTTCGCGTGTCGCCCGGTCCCTGAACTCAAAATTGATAAAAACAGAATTGGGATTCTCGCCCACTTTAAAGTTCAACCATGGCACGTTGCCGCCGTGGATAACCGCCTCGTCGTAATCGATGGCATCCATACCGATGAACAGCGATTTCAGCAGTGGTCGAATATCTCCGTCGGCGGAGAGTCCGGTCAGGTCTATATTGATCCTGTCATCGGTTGCTGTGATAGAGGCCGGGTTCATCTCGGGGAGCAGACCCAGGAGGCGCTGGGTATACCCCACTGCATTGGCGCTGACGAACTGCAGGCGACCTGCAAGCCCGCCTTCCGCCAGACTCAGTGCGCCCCTGACCACAGAAGACTGACCCAGGCTATGGGCGCCGCTGCCCGGTGCGATAACCGGCTTGTACAGTGCCGGCAGACCATAAACAAAATTGACAGGCTGCGTCTCGTCCAAGGCTTCGAGGTGGCCTGCGACGGCACTCTCATGAATACCGGGAAGCACGCCCAGGCGAACATCAATGACCTGCTCCAGACTGCGCCGGGGTGCGATGACCCAGGTACGGTCATTGAGCCGGGCCAGCAACAGCGCCATACCCGGCAGCGCCTGCAGGGAAACCCCCTGGTATGCACCGGCGCTGACCAGATCAATCGCTTCAAGCAGGGCCTCGCCCTCACTTTTGCCAATATCAACCAAAAGTACATACTCGTCTCCGGCGTTGGTCGGCTGCGCCAGAACCAGCTGGTCGGCGGTGGCCACCAGGTCCATGCCGCCGCTGTAGTAACGCAGGATATCAACCGGGTTGTGCCGCCAGGGCGCGCCCTCAGCACCTGACAGTTCGTCCCAACCAGTTTGCGCAGACCCTGCCGGGTGAGACAGCTGGAGAAAGCCCCGCGTTGTGGCAGGGAGCAGATCGACCAGCACGATGGCGGGTGTCGAATTGTGGGAACTGGAATTGCCATCGCAGCCAGACAGCAACCCCAGCCACACCATAAAACCAAAGAACATGCGGGACATTAGTCGTTTTTTTGCGGTCACCACGGTGAATGAGAGATCCTTGTTAAAAACCGATGTGATTGTAGGTTGCCGTCTTGCGGGGCTTCTTGATGCGGGTCAAGTGGCAGCCGAAAATGGGGTCTATACGCTGAACACGTCCTGTCGGGATGGATCACGGCCAGGTCGTGCGGAGGCGGCTGGGCAGTGAATGTTCACCAGACTTTAATCCAGACACGCCCTCGCTTTTGCCCTTGTTCGTCTTACGATTTTCCTGCATCTTAGGCGCACTCTACGTTATGTGGACCATCAGACATCCCAGGAAGGACAGACTGCTCCCTGGCTCCGGGCAGACCCTGGAATAGCTGACCTGATCTGGTTTTTTTGGCCGCCTTGCAGTGTCAGCACACCGATCATCTGGAGTAGCTATGAACAAGACCATCGTCATTACCGGCGCATCCGCCGGTATAGGCCGCGCCCTGGCTCAGGAGTGCTTCAAGCGCGGCTATCATCTTGGCCTTACCGGCCGCCGCATGGAAGCTCTGGAAACGCTGCGCAACGAACTACTCGCCAGCCTTCCAAAAAGCCACCAGCGCATCGAAATCATCAGCCTTGACGTTGACGCCAGCGACACGGTTGCACCCATACTGCATACCCTGTTCGAGCGACTGGGCGGTGTGGATATCGTCGTGGTGAATGCCGGCATCAACGAATACACCAGGATCGGTCGCGGTAACTTCGACAAGGAACGCCACGTGCTGCAAACCAACCTGATTGGCGGTATTGCCACAATGACGCCGCAGCCGGGTACTTCCTTGGCAAGGGCAGCGGACATATCGTCGGGATATCCTCGCTGGCCTCGCTCAAGGGCATGCCAACACAGGGCGCCTAGTGCGCTAGCAAAGCCGGTTTTTCCATGTACCTGGACAGCGCACGCATCGAGCTCAAGCGCAACAACATCCGCGTGACCAAGATCCTGCCCGGCTTCGTGATGACCGACATCATGCCCGACATCGGAAAATTTCCCTTTGCTGTTCCCGCTGCAGGCCGGCCGTGAGATGGTGGATCTGATCGAGCAAGGCAAGGAACTCCGGAGTAGTACCCGGCTATCCATGGAGATTCTTGCGCCCGCTTATTCCACATCCCTGACGGGCTGTGGAAAAAATTGATGTGATGTACACGCAGCGCTCTTACCTAATGCAATCATCTCAACCATGCTGAGTGCGGAAGCGGTTTTCTATACCCAGCTCAGTGCCTACCTGCTAGTCGTGTACCTTGTGGGAAAGCAATTAACGAAATTCCACATTTCACCTATCAACTCCCTGTTTATAACGGCAACTGTCTTAGGGCAGTTCAGGGTGATAAATTTTACTGGCCGGATTCATAGGCTGGTTGAACTTTCCGATGTTTCTGTGGGTGCCGCTGGCCAAGAATTAGCGTATCTGCCAGTTTTGTCAGGGCTTTCGCCAGATTTGGCATTTTTAGCTGGCCCGGCACGCAATTTGCCTGCCAGCGTTTAGCAAATGGGAGAACTAATTCAGACAAAACAACAGGTTAGAAGGCATAACCGCGCTTCAGTCAGAGATGGCATGGTGCTTGCGATACTACTACTGCTGTTGTCCGTTCGAGGAACCATCAGAGCGTTAACCATCACCACAGGAAGCACCTATGAACCGAGCTGCCCAGCCAGTCACGCCGACAGACACCAGGCCCCAAGTCACCACGTTCTTCGACGAGCCCACCAACACGCTGTCCTATATCGTCAGGGACCCCGCCAGTAACGCCTGCGCGGTGATCGATGCTGTAATGAACCTGGATTATCCCTCCGGGACCATCAGCTTCGACGGCGCGGACCAGATCATCGCCTTTATCACTGACCACAAACTCCAGCTGGAATGGATTCTCGAAACCCATGTGCACGCCGATCATCTCTCCGCCGCGCCCTACATCCAGCAGCGCCTGGGAGGCAAAACTGCCATCGGCTTCAATATTGCTACCGTGCAGGAAACCTTTGGGCAGATTTTCAACGCGGGTCCCGGCTTTGTCCGGAACGGCTCTCAGTTCGATGTACTGTTGCGCGATGGCGACAGCATCCAGATCGGGCAGCTGACAGGGCTGGCTATGCACACACCCGGCCACACCCCGGCCTGCATGACCTATGTACTGGGCGATGCGGTATTTGTGGGCGACACCCTGTTTATGCCCGATGGGGGTACGGCGCGAGCGGACTTTCCCGGCGGCGATGCGGGCACCCTGTACCGTTCAATCCAGCGCATCCTGGAGCTACCCACTGAGACACGCATTTTTGTCTGCCACGACTACCTGCCCGACGGCCGTGCGCTGCAATACGAAACCACGGTAGCGGCACAGCGGAGGGCTAACATTCATGTTCATGAAGGCGTCAGTGAGGCTGCTTTTGTCGCGATGCGTACTGCTCGGGATGCAACCCTGGGGATGCCGGCGCTTATTCTGCCTTCACTGCAGGTCAACATGCGGGCCGGTCATTTCCCACCGGCGGACGCTAGCGGACAGCTGTTCCTGAAGTTACCTGTCAACGCCTTCGGTGGCGCAGACATTGCGGCGCTGGTTGCCACTGAGGAAGCGTCGCGATGAACGAGATCAAACGGGTGACAGAGCAGTTCTCCGTTTCAGGGCAGATTACCGCCCAGGATGTGTCCGAGCTGGCTGCCCAGGGTGTCAAGTCCCTGATCTGCAACCGACCCGATGGTGAAGGCGCCGATCAACCCAACGTGGCCGAAATTGAAGCGGCGGCCACGGCGGCGGGAGTTGCGCTGGCCTATCTGCCGGTAGTGTCAGGCGAGTTCAGTGATAAAGATGTGGACGGCTTCCTCGCCCAACTGCAGCGGCTACCGTCGCCGGTCCACGCCTACTGCCGAACAGGTACCCGCTCGATAACACTCTGGGCGATGGGTCAGCACCGCCAGGGTGTAGCGAGCCAGCAACTACTCGATGTCACCGGGGCGCTGGGTTACGACCTGAGTAGCGCGCTGGCGTCACTGGATACAGCGGCTTCTTCGCGGGTGCAACAGTCCAGTGCGGCGCACTACCAGATTCTGATCGTCGGAGCCGGGGCTGCCGGCATTGCCGCCGCTGCCAGTCTGCTGGCCAGAGTGAAAAACCTTTCGATCGGCATCATCGACCCGGCGGAGGTGCACTACTACCAGCCCGGCTGGACGCTGGTGGGGGCGGGTATATTCCAGCAGCGCGATACCGTGAAGACCATGGCCTCGCTGATACCGGAGGGGGTGGAATGGATCAAGGCTGCCGTTGGTGCGTTTGAGCCCGAGCAGAACCGGGTTACCCTGGAGGACGCCCGTCCAATCTATTACGACCGACTGATTGTCGCACCGGGTATCAAGCTGGACTGGCACGGCGTCGAAGGGCTGCCTGAAACCATTGGCCAGAACGGTGTCACTTCCAACTACCGCTATGACCTGGCGCCCTATACCTGGAAACTGGTGAGTTCACTGCGCAGCGGGCGCGCATTGTTCACCCAGCCACCAATGCCCATCAAGTGTGCCGGCGCGCCGCAGAAAGCCATGTACCTGTCTGCCGACCACTGGCGACGCAGTGGCGTGCTACAGAATATCGACATCGAATTTTTTAACGCCGGTGAGGTGTTGTTCGGCGTGAAAGACTACGTGCCGGCATTGATGGAATATGTCGAGCGCTATCGCGCTAAGCTCCAGTTTCGCCATCGCCTGATGAGGATAGACGGCGAGGCGAAACAGGCCTGGTTTGAGGTCACCGACACTGACGGTAGCAAACGCCAGGTGGAAACCGGCTTTGACATGATTCATGTATGTCCCCCCCAGTGCGCTCCCGATTTCGTGCGCCAGAGCCCTTTGGCAGACGCGGCGGGCTGGGTCGACGTGGACCAGAATACCCTGCGCCACAAGCGCTATGACAATATCTGGGGCCTGGGTGACGCCATGAACGCACCGAACGCCAAGACAGCGGCAGCCGCCAGAATGCAGGCACCGATTGTTGCCAACAACCTGCTGGTAGATATGGGGCTGCTCGACGGCGTGGCACACTACAATGGTTATGGCTCCTGTCCGCTAACCGTTGAACGGGGCAAGATCGTACTGGCCGAATTCGGTTACGGCGGCAAGCTGTTGCCAAGTTTTCCGCGCTGGGTTATCAACGGACAGAAGCCTTCCCGGATGGCCTGGTTTCTCAAGGAAAAAATTCTGCCGCCCATTTACTGGAAGGCGATGCTCAAGGGCAAGGAGTGGATGGTTGACCCGGAACAGTCAAAGCATAGGCCGCCTGGTTGAGTAAGCCACTGTCGCGTTTTTTTCCGCCTCTGGAGTGGGCGCGGGGCTATCATCGCGGCCTGCTGGCCAGCGATCTGCTGGCGGCGGCAATCGTGACCGTCATGCTGATCCCGCAGTCACTGGCCTACGCGCTACTGGCCGGGCTGCCGGCAGAGATGGGTCTTTATGCCAGCATTCTCCCTCTAATCGCCTACGCCCTGTTCGGCAGCAGCCGCACACTGTCGGTAGGCCCCGTGGCGGTAACATCGCTCATGACGGCCACTGCCGTGGGCAGCATGGCGGCAACTGGCAGTAGCGATTACATCAGTGCCGCGATCGCGTTGACCATGCTGTCTGGCCTGATAATGCTGGGTATGGGATTGCTGCGGTTCGGCTTTCTGGCTAACTTTCTTTCCCAGCCGGTGATATCCGGTTTTATCACCGCCTCGGGCATCATTATCGGCCTCAGCCAGATTCGGCATATCCTCGGCGTTGACGCCAGTGGCGACACTCTGGATGCACTGCTGCTGAGTCTCGGGCGAGCGCTTCCCGGCTCCAATGCACTCACTGTTATCATTGGTACCGGCGCCATCGCGTTCCTGGCGTGGAGCCGCAGTGGCATAAAAGTTATGCTGCAGCGGGCGGGCCTGAGCGAAGGCGCGGCAGTCGCAGTTGCCAAGGCAGCGCCCGTACTGGTTATCCTGGTAACCACTGTGGCCAGCTATGCGGGGGATTTCGGTGCGCGCGGGGTGGCGCTGGTGGGCACGGTTCCCCGGGGGCTTCCCACACTGGGCCTGCCGCCTTTTGATTTCCAGCTGTGGTCCGACATGGCGGTGTCGGCGCTGCTGATCTCCATCATCGGCTTTGTCGGATCGGTCTCGGCGGGCAAGACCCTCGCCGCCAAGCGACGCCAGCGCATCGACCCGAACCAGGAATTGATCGCGCTGGGAGCCGCCAATGTCGCGTCCGCATTTTCTTCGGGCTTTCCTGTCACGGGAGGCCTGTCGCGCTCCATCGTCAATTTTGACGCGGGAGCGCAGACGCCCCTTGCCAGCATACTGACCGCCGCCGGCATCGCACTGGTGGCTTTGCTGCTGACACCGGCCCTGTTCTACCTGCCCAAAGCAACACTGGCGGCCACGATCATCGTGGCGGTGAGCTCCTTGCTGGACTGGCAGATTATCCGGCGGGCATGGGCCTACTCCTACTCCGACTTCGTTGCCGTGGTGGCCACCATTGGCATAACCCTGCTGCTAGGTGTTGAGTGGGGTGTACTGGCCGGCATTTTGTCGTCGTTGGGATTGCACCTTTACAAAACCGCGAGGCCACATATTGCGGTGGTGGGAGCAGTGGCAGGCACCGAGCACTTCCGCAATGTCGAACGACACAATGTGATCACCCAATCAAATATCGTCTCTCTGCGAATCGATGAAAGTCTATATTTCGCCAATGCCAGCTATCTGGAGGATTACATCTACGAGCTCATCGCGGAAAAGGAGGGGCTGCAGCATGTGATCCTGCAATGCACCGCAATCAACGAAATCGACCTGAGTGCGCTTGAGGCTCTGGAGGCAATCAACCATCGCCTGCGCGAACAGGGCTTGACCCTCAATCTGAGCGAGGTAAAGGGTCCGGTTATGGATGCGCTAAAAAAATCTGCCTTCCTGCAACACTTGAGTGGCAAGGTATATCTCACCCACCACCAGGCGGTGAAAGACTTGAAATTGGATGAGATTGAGCCGTATATCATCTAGGTCGCACTACTGCATCATCAGGTTGGTGCCGTGTGGCGACGCAGTTTAATGAAATGCCGCGAAAGGCGTTAGACTACGAAAAACCAACCGATCGATTTAATGCCTGTGCTGTGTTGATCGGTTGAATCCGCAACAACCATCCAATCGTATGGTGATGCCTTGTACTGGGGTATCGCCGCTTTTTCCACAGCCGGAATAGCTGATACACCGGTATCGGGGCTAGCCAAATTAGTAGGCGGTGTTTGGATAGTCGTTGGTTCAATGCTGTTCTTCGGGACTATTGTCGCGACCATTACCACCTATTTTATGCGACCCATGCAGCGCCCCCACAAGCGCATAATAGAAACGATAGAAATTAACCTTGAACAACTGGGTGACCTGACACTGGATGAACTCGACTTGTTGCGTGAGACAATCGACACATTGATTATCCATGTCGAGCGCATCAAGAAAGCTCAGGTCGAGATGCAGTAGGAAAGACCCACAGCTCTAATGCAGGACTAACTTGCGCTTTCCACAACTGCAAGAGTGGTCGAAACGCTTTTTTCGCCGCAAGCCCTTTCAGGGACTTCCATACACTTAGTCTATGCTTTCCAGTTTTTTCGGCAATACAACTTTCAACTTGCCGTTTTTCAGCAGCTTTGCATGACTATGGCTCAGGTCCACCGGAGCATGCAACGGCACGGATTGGAAAAACGACTGTGTTTTTGAGACTGAGTCATCACCGTTACCGTTCTTCTGTCTGGTCGTTTCACTGTGAGAGCCAAAAATCTGTAAAACATTTCCCGCAACTTCGATCTCGATGTCTTGCGGAGAAAAGTCCTTGAGCGTTACTTCGACCACCGTATTTTTCTTCTGCTCCTTTACCTGTAGCTCATCGGCGTGTGACAACTGCCCTTCAGCTTCCAGCCAATCGTTGATCGGATTCGCCGCAGCCGGGTCGCGCAGCAACGAGAGTTGATAAGCCCTCTCTCTGACTTGGTCCTGAAAATGTTCAAATGCCTCGCCGAACTGGTCACAGAATCGAACATTGGGACTCTTGTCTGATTGTGAGCTTTTCATTTGGTTTCTCCCGGGAACATCAGTCCCCTACAAAAACAACACCTATAAGCGAATTGTCGATCCTGAAAAAATTCGCCGCATTGCTGTAGGTCAATATATATGCGGGATATGCATCGGATAAACTGGGGTGGGTTTACCAAGCAGCGGAACGCTTGCGTACGTTCCAGCCTCTGCCGGCAATCCCGCTCGCAGCGCGTATACCCGGCGCTTACAGGATATTCACGGGGATTTTCAGGTAGACCGTACCGTTATCCTCCGCGTCCGGAAAATGTCCGGCTCGCATATTGACCTGCAACGCAGGCAAGATCAGCCGCGGCATATCAAGTGTCTTGTCCCTGGCTTCGCGCATAGCAACAAAGGCGTTCTCGGTCACCGAGCGGTTGACGTGAATGTTGTGCTCCAGTTCATCCCTCACCGTGGTTTCGTATTCCACTTCCCGCTCCTCTGGCGGGTAGTCGTGGCACATATAGAGTCTGGTCTGCTCTGGAAGACTCAGCACCTTGTGGATTGATCGGTACAGGGTACGGGCATCCCCGCCCGGAAAATCGGCCCGGGCTGTACCGCCGTCGGGCATAAACAGCGTATCGCCGACGAAGGCCGCATTGCCAATCACGTGTGTCATACAAGCGGGCGTGTGGCCCGGTGTATGCATCGCCGTGGCGTGCAGGTTCCCGATGGTATAGCGCTCGCCATCAGTGAACAGATGATCAAACTGGGTGCCGTCGCGACGAAATTCCGGGCCCGCATTGAAAATGGCCCCAAACGTGTCCTGCACAATGTTGATGTGCTCACCAATACCCAGCCTCCCGCCAAGCGCGTTCTGCAGATAGGGCGCAGCTGAAAGATGATCGGCATGCACATGGGTTTCAATTAACCACTCGATGCGCAAACCGTGTTTCTGCACACAGTGAATAATGTCATCGGCACCCTCGTAGCTGACGCGGCCAGAGGGATAGTCGAGGTTCAGTACGGAATCGATCACTGCACAGGCGTCTGAACCGGGATCCCGCACGATGTAGGAGAAGGTGTTGGTCTGACTGTCAAAAAATGCAACGACCTGCGGTTGTGCCGCGTTTTCCGGTGGCTTCTTTGCACTTGAGTTCATCCTACTCTCCCTAACTGCAGTGGACTGATGACCAGTCAACGCCCGGCCTGGCGCGACAGCTGACGATTTGGCAGCCCAAACCCTTGCGTTACCCGAGTAATCGCAATTGCTGTGCCACATGCAGCACATATTCCTATCTCATTGTTTTATATCACTATTATTCTATAAATGTTGCTTGCAAGACGATACCGCTTGACGGCCTCCACCCAAGATCGTCATATTTGTCCATCAAAATGTCATAAATGACAGAGGCGCGCAGTGCTAATTACAAGCTCCGACCGTTCGCACATGCAAACACTGGGTCACATGCTGGAAGGCTACGACTGCCCCGCCATTCTGGTATCTGCCGAATACGAGATCCTTGCCACCAACACACGCTACCGTGAGACCTACGGCGATTTTGATGTCGCCGGGACACCGCGCTGTTACGCCATTTCACACGGCTATAGCGTGCCCTGTGACCAGGCCGGTGAAGATTGCCCACTGAAAGCCGCGAATACCTCCGGACACAAAGAGCGCGTCTTGCACATTCACCAGACGCCCAGAGGTGCCGAGCATGTCGATGTGCAAATGGTGCCGATACAGGACGCCGCCGGCGAACTCATTTTTTTTATCGAGTTACTGAAGCCAATACCTTTGGCCAGCGGTATTGCCGATGACGCAGAAATGGTCGGCAAAAGCGCGCCTTTCAACAAAATGCTCAGCAAGATCGCTCGCGTCGGCCCTTCGGATGCCGCGGTGTTACTGCTGGGCGAATCCGGAACGGGGAAGGAACTTGCCGCGAAAGCCATTCATCTGGCGAGCGACCGCAAGGATCAAGCGTTAGTGACACTGGAATGTGCGGGATTGACAGACTCCCTGTTTGAGAGCGAGTTGTTTGGCCATGTAAAAGGCGCTTTTACTGGAGCGCAGTTCAACAAGAAGGGGCTGGTTGAGTTGGCGAACGGCGGCACACTATTTCTGGACGAGATCGGTGACGTGCCACTGACGATGCAGGTCAAGCTACTACGCCTGCTGGAGAGCGGCACCTTTCGAGCGGTGGGAAGCGCCAAGCTTTGCTCGTCTGACTTTCGGCTGATCTGTGCGACTCACAAGAATCTGCCGGAGATGGTCGAACGCGGCGAATTCCGGCGTGACCTGTATTACAGAATCAACGTTTTCCCCATCCGGATGCCGGCACTTGCGCAACGGCTCGAGGATATTCCGCTGCTGGCAAAAGCACTGCTGGCACGAATGAGCAAAAAGAAGTCGTTTCACTTTACCAACTCCGCCATAGAGGCATTGTGCAACCACCCGTTCAAGGGGAACATCAGGGAACTGCGCAATCTCCTGCAGCGAGCTATAGTATTGGCCGACACCAATCTCATAGACCACAAACTGATCGAGGAATGCATTGATGAAGGACGGGTGGACGAAGAGTTCCCTCCTCCCCCGCCAGAGCAAGTCGCGGACCGGGACTCCTGGACAGATCTCAAAACAGCCGAGCGGGAGTACCTTCTGCGATTGATGCAAGCCTATGATAACGATAAAACCCGGGTGGCGAAGACCGCAGGTATCAGTTTGCGCTCCCTCTATCGGAAAATCAGCCGCTAAATCGATTTCCCCGTGTCATTTTTGACAACGTTGTGCGGATGTACGGGACGATTTTCTGCCTTTACGACGGTTATTGTTTATGCGGCTATACCCATACGATTGATTTAAGACGGATTTTCTTGTTTGGCATAAAAGATGCTTTTAACAGCACATAGATTAACCAGCTTGGGGGAACACGATGATTAACGCGGGCATTGGCGGAATATTGATTGGTCTGGCTGCGGTGTGGTTGCTGCTCAGCCTGGGGCGCATCGCAGGTATCAGTGGCATCGTTGCCAATGCACTGCGCTTCGGAAGCGATTCGGCTTGGGCATTTGTATTTATCCTCGGCCTCGGAATAGGCGGAACGATGGGCGCAGCATGGGTGGATCTGGAAACGGTTCACAGCGCCGCCGCCATCAGTGTGCCACTGCTACTGGGCGGGCTGCTGGTGGGCATTGGCACCCGGTTGGGATCCGGCTGCACCAGCGGGCATGGTGTCTGTGGTGTCGCGCGTTTTTCACTCCGATCCCTGGTCGCCACCGCTACTTTCCTCTGTGTCGGCATGCTGACAGCAACAATGGTGTATGGGCTATGAAACTGCTCGCTGCATTGATCGCGGGTATCCTGTTCGGGCTGGGTCTGGCGGTTTCAGGCATGGCAAACCCGAAGAATGTTCTGGCGTTCCTGACACTGGGTCCGTCGTGGAATCCGGCGCTGCTGCTGGTGATGGTCAGCGCGATAATTGTTACCAGCGTGGGCTACTTTCTAGCACGACGGCGGCCGACTCCCTTACTGGACGCCACATTCCACATGCCGTCGGCAAGTCACATCGACGGCCGCCTTGTTATCGGTTCGGCAGTGTTCGGACTCGGTTGGGGACTTGCCGGCTATTGTCCCGGGCCTTCAATCGTGGGGGCATTTCAACTCGACAGCAGAGCGCTGGCCTTCCTCGCCATGTTTCTGATCGGCTTGCTGGGCTATGAGGTGGTGCAAGCGACTCTGGCCAGGCGCGCGGCGCCAGAATCCAAGGATGGATGAAGCCCCGATGCGCAAACTGCAACGGGCGACCACAACTCCACGTCAGTGATTTTTACACGGCGATGATCATCGCCGTGCTCTCCTTCAATAACTGGCTGTTTCGCAAGGCATTTGTAAAATGGCATAGCTCTTGCGTGTTGACAGGGCAGCAGCTCACATGGGACAAAAACACATGGCTATGAGAGGTGTAAAGCAATTTGCAGCAGCGGGCATATGCGTATTCGCATCTGCAACGGCCTGCGCAATTCCCACGACTTCCAGCGTCGGCGTGGTAACAATTCTCGGCATTGAATACAGGGTCGACATCCTGTACGACTCTCTGGCGAATTATGATTCCCAGAGTTTCAACATACTCAATCCCAGCATTACCTTTACCACTGAGGCTGCCGCGACGGCGGCGGCCATTGCCCTGAACGCAGCATTCCCGGATTTCAGCTGGGTTCCCTCTGATCCTGTGTATTCAGGAACGCGTGTCCCATTCTTGGTCCAGGCCACGACGTATGACTACATGACGATCTACTATGATGGCGCGACCTATGGACCGTTCAGTGCTGGACGGAGTGACGGTAACTATTTCTCCTTCGCCCAATTCGCCAGAACGGGTAACGCAGTTCCTGAGCCGCTTTCCCTGACCTTATTGGGCATAGGGCTCGCGGGGCTGTGCTATTCACGCCGCAATGTGCCACGCGGTTTTCCCAATCAGAACCTGTACCCGACGCCAATACCATAAGTGCGTGGCTCCAGCAAAAATTGGTTGGTCGCAAGGCCCACGTTCTGATCACCCAACGCCTGACCGGTGACATAATCATCGTTCAGCAAGTTGCGCCCCCACAATTCAGCATACCAGGTGTCATCGGCGCTATTGAGTGTGAGAGTCGCATTCCAGACCTCCCACTGATCCACTTCATCATTGGGTGAATTGAAAATTCGCGTGTAAAAATCATCCTGCCAGTAATACGCAGTCGCCGCCACAAGCTCCATCGCATTGGGCAGAATCCAACTGTAGCTGATGCCCAGATTGACAGAGAACTCCGGGGCGTTGGGCAGCGAATTACCATCGAGCGAAGTTGGTAGCCCCTCGCATTGAGCCGTTCCCGTAGGACAATCCGGACCGACATAGACGTTGGCAAAAGGCGAACTCACAATGTACTGCGTAGTCCCCAGCAGATTGATATTGGCAGGATCAACACTTTCACCGCCGTCCATTTTTGTGTCCAGCCAGGCAACACTGGCAGACAATCGCCAGTGCGTATCAGGCAGCCATATGAACTCGCCTTCAAAACCTTGCACCGTCGCATCATAATTGGCGTTGATCGATGTCTGGTTGGTGATTTTGCCAATCTGCAGATCCTGGTAATCGTAATAGAAGTACGTCACGTTGGCCTGCAAGGTGTTGCTGAAAAAGCGGCTCTTTGCCCCGAGCTCCAGCGCGTTGATATATTCAGGATCAAACTCCGCCAGACCAGGGTCACCGCCCACTGCCGGATCAAGCAGGGGCGAGTTGGCTGAAATCGGGTTGAAACCGCCGCTCTTGTAGCTGCGCGACAAGGTCACATAGGTCATCAGATCATCGCTTACATCCCAGGTTATGTTGAACTTGCCGGTGGGTTCATCCCAGTTGCCGTCGAAGTTGTTATAACCGTCGTTATCGGAAAAAGGATCGTCGAGAAAGCCGAGGTAGATCGTGCGCTGACTGACCTTTTTCTTCTCCCAGGTATAGCGCCCGCCCAGCGTCACCAGAATATCGTCCCTGGCCTGCCAGTAAATCTCCCCGAACCCGGCGTACGTATCCAACTCGTAAGGCGATGCATCATTAACGTAGTGCGCCTGCGCTGCAGGCAGACCAAGGAGTTCCGCGGTCAGCTCTACCGCTGAAGAGTAGATGTAGTAGCGATCTTTGCTTTCATAGGTAAGATAGAAGGCACCTGCCATGAAGTTCCAGTCGCCGCTGTAATCGGATATCAGGCGCAGCTCCTGGCTCCACTGTTGCGGACTACTGGTTGATCGGTCAACGTTGTAAATCCGGTCGGTGGTGATCGAGCCATCAGGGCCCATGTCGACATCCACAGTAAGCGGCCATGGCTCTGAGGCCACAGTGAAGTCGTAATCGTTGGACGCATCTGCCTCGGCGTTATGGTAGCCGGTCACAGAGCTGAGCGTCAGATCACCAAACGTATGATTGGCCTCCAGCGAGACGATGTACTCTTCGATCTGGTAGCGCGGCGTAAAATCCAGATACTGTTCGCGCGGATTGCTTGAGTGTGGCGAATTGATGAAGTCATCGACAGGAAAGGTCAGTCCGGTAAGCGGCGCAATAAATGTGTTGATCAGAAAACCTGAAGCCGTGGCGGCACTGTTAGTCGTCTGGTCCGCAAGTGCAGTCGGCATGCACCCGATGATACCGTCGGGATCGCGCAAGCACTGCTGGTTACTGCCGCGCATGCGCGAGTCATCTTCTTTCAGATAATTCACTGTCAGCGTCGCGTCGGTTGTGTCGTTGGTCCAGCGTGTTCCAGAGCGCAGTGAATACATATCCCGGTCGTCGATGTTGTCGCCGTTGTAACGGTTTTTCACATAGCCGTTACGATCCATATAGAACATCGAAAAACGCTGTGAAACCGAATCATTCAGCGGAATATTGATGGCACCCTTGGTCTCAACGAAGTCGTAATTCCCCAGCTGAACGTTGATATCGCCACCGAACTCATCGCCCGGCTTGCGAGTGATGTAGTTGACAACACCGGCCGTCGTATTGCGACCGTAAAGTGTCCCCTGTGGTCCCCGCAGCACCTCAACTCGCTCAGTATCAAAAAACTCCTGTTCAAAAATTCTGGCGCTGTTGAGGTACACGCCGTTGAACAGTGTTCCGGTTCCACTATCAGCAGCCGAACCGATAGCGAGGTTGCCAATACCGCGAATGGTAATAACCGCTGTCGAAAAATTGTCTTTGCTCATCAGCATGTTGGGCACATTGAACTGCAAGTCCAGCGGCTTGCTGATCTGGGCACGGTCCAGTTCCTGACCTGTGAACGCGGTCACCGCAATCGGCGTATCCTGCAGCGAGGTTGCACGCTTTTCTGCGGTAACAACAACCTCTTCCAGCTTGCCGGCACCCTGCGCATGGATGGCCGTACTGGCGAGCGCTGCTGTGATGAGAGTTAAATAACGTGCGCAACCGTTGAGACTTTGCATGAACCTACCTTTTCTGAATTATTAGAATTATGTGTCTATATTTTCTTGTTCAGTCTATAAAACCGCAATACTGGGGTGCAACGTTTACTAGCCCTCCGTTTCATTGCGACCGGGTTGATACGCGGCAAAGCGCTCGGCCATCGCCGCGATCGTCAGGCTGGGATTCACACCGACATTGGCAGGAATGCTCGAGCCGTCCACCACATAAAGCCCGTCGTAACCGTGAACCTGGTGATGTATATCAATCGCCGAAGTGTCTGATGATGCGCCCATCGGACAACCACTGAGGATGTGCGCCGTTGTGCATTTTGCGAATACGGATTCCAACACGGTATTCATCGGTGTGCCACCGCTAATGCTGGCAAACTCACGGGCGACACGATTGGCGACAGGAAGGTAGCTCGGGGGCGCCAGGGCAGACTTTATTCGCGATACCAGTGTAAGCCTGAAGCCGTTCCACCAGGGTCTGTGCAATTGCAGTGACAGGTGATTCTCCACATCCTGCATCACGGTGAACACAGTGAGGCGTTTTTCCCAATCTCGACTGAACAGGTTGGCGAACAGTAATTTCGGATGCAGCACAATCGATGCGAGTGTTTGCAAGCTGCGCCGCAACCGATGCGTACCATCCACCATGGGGCCCATATAAATCCGCATAAAACGATAGCCCCGATCGAAGCGATTCTGTGTGGCGTGCGTTTTTCCGTCGGGATGGAAATCACTGGAAATCGCCGTGCCATCAGACATGTCCGCACCGGACGGGTGCAACACTGCCGTTATAGCCTCCGAGTTGGTGCGAACCACCCGGCCCAGCGTGGCGGATAGCGCAGGTAAAGTCTGGTACTGATCTCTATTGCGCAGCAGCAGATTGATCGTACCGACAACCCCTGCACTCAATACCAACTTTTGGCTGGTCAGGGTTTGTATCACACGCCCCGACGTGGACACCAGCGTGAGTCGATAACCACCACCCGGCAACGGTTCGATTCTATCTGCGCGACGTTCCGCGATGATTTCCACGCCTTTGCGTTGAGCCAGATACAAGTAGTTGTAATCCAGACTGTTCTTCGAGCCGTACTCGCAGCCAGTCAAACAACCACCGCAGAAACGGCAGGGTACTCGCTCTGGACCCTGACCCTGAAAGTAAGGATCAGCGACGGTGGCGCCTGCCACCGTCGACCTGCCGCTGCCGAAGAATATCGCATTGGGCACCGACGCATGTGTCTCACCAACGCCCATACGCTCTGCGGTTTTGTGCAACAGCGAATCCTGCTCACTTTGACGCGGATTGCGGGTGACGCCAAGCATTTGCGCAGCCTTGCGCAGGTGCGGCGCCAGCTCACTGCGCCAGTCAACACCAAGATCCGTAGTGGCAGGGTCATTGTAAAAATTGTCTCGGGGTTCGAGCATGACCGCCCCCCACACCAGGCTACCCCCTCCTACTCCCACGCCACCCAAGGCAACCAGATGCGTGAAAACATGCTGGGCAAAAAATCCTTTAAAACCCAACTGCGGTAACCAAAGTAATTTCCGCATGCTATTTTTCGCGCGGCTGATCTCTGCAGGACCTATTTTGCGACCCTGTTCTACGACTGCCACCCGCCAACCTTTTTCCGCTAGACGCAATGCGCTGACGGAACCACCGAAGCCACTGCCGACAATGACGTAATCATAGTCAAAGTTGTCACGGCTCATCGGGCATCCCAAACTTTGCGCGCAAAGCCCCAGGTTTGACTGACCGGCGACACAACTGCTCCCTGTGCGCAAGCGGCTTGAGCCAGCGAAGCGCTATCGGCATCGAGAAAACTGCAGAATCAGGAGTGGACAATGGGCCTTATACTCGCCTTTGATTGCTTTAGCAGTGTGTTAAGCGCCACCAGTTCAAAATGCCGTTTTGCTGTGATGGCATAGAAGCGCTCCATCACATTGTCCAGCACACAATATTTTTTTAATCGCCCAGTTTGCAGTTCGTCCTGCACCACGACCTCCGGCACTACGGCCAAACCACCAGAATCCCGGGCCAGCAATCGTAGCATTGCCATGTCGTCCACTTCGGCATAGGGATCAACGTCTACGCCCAGTTGTTCACATACTAGGTCAAACTGGCTGCGGATGTCACTGCTGGGGCCGGGCAACAGCAGCTTCCTATTCACCAGGTCCTGCGGGAAGCGGAACTTGCGTGCCTGCTTACCGGGTGGGCCGACAATGCATACACTTTGCTGCGCAATCTGCTGGCAGCGCCACGGCGTTGAGGAGTCGGCTGCAACCGCGCGATTGGACAGAATCAGGTCGAGTTTGTGAACCTTGAGCAGTTCCAGCAATTCTTCCAGACTGGCGGAGCGCATCACCAACTTGACCTCCGCCTCACCAATCACCGGACGCAGGAAGTTTTCCTGAAAGTTACGCGACAGGGTCGCCACCGAACCGATACGGAGTCGCTGCAACCGCTGCAGCTCACCGCTCTGCGTCAACGCCAGCAGTTCACTACCGAGATTGAATATACTCTCAGCGTATTCCAGCACCAGATGGCCCACTTCCGTCAAACGCAGCGAGCGACCATCGCGGGTAAACAATTCGTAACCGAGCTGCTCCTGTAACTGGCGTATCTGTGACGACAGGGCCGACTGAGACACATGCAGCTGCTTTGCTGCCCGGGTCAGATGGCCCTCTTTAGCCACAATCCAGAAATAGTACAGATGATGAAAATTGAGGTGTCTCATATATCGTTCTCTAAATATGAACGATTGTATACAAACTAAATATTTTACAAAAGATTAAATGATGCCGAGTATGGCGGCAGCAGATTGGCAACAACGCATCGTGAAGGAGAGCGAAGATGGCGGAGCTGTTCAGTGTCTGGATACTGCCACTGGTTTATGCCGCAGGTTGTGCGCTGGCGTTCATCCGCTCAAACAACCCCTGGACCGCTGCACGCGTCACCGTTGCACTGGCGTTGGGTGCCACGCTGTCGGTTGCGCTCGGGACCATCGCAGTGTCGCTATTGACGCCAGTAGATGTCGACAAGCTGGGCCTTACAGCTGCCCTGCTGGTGTCGCTGCTGGGCTGGGTGATTGTCAATTATTCGGCTCGCTATCTTGATGGAGAAGCTGACCAGGGACGTTTCGTTCGGTCGATATTGTTCACCCTCACTGCGGTCAGTGTGCTGCTAGTGAGTCGGCACCTGCTGGTGATCGTACTGGCGTGGAGCGGCACCAGCATAGGACTGCATTTTTTGCTGACCCACTATCAGGAGCGCAAGGCCGCCCAGATTGTCGCCCATAAAAAGTTTCTGGTCAGTCGCCTGGCGGAACTGTGCCTCGTGGTGGCGCTGCTACTGGTGTACCGGGCGACAGGCACTCTGGCGCTGGATGGTCTGGGTGCCAGCATCGCACAGTCGGTAACGCTTGATGCCGCTCTGCATTGGGCTGCCGTGCTGATTGCACTGGCCGCTATCCTGAAGTCGGCGCAACTGCCGCTGCACGGCTGGTTGATTCAGGTGATGGAAGCGCCTACGCCGGTTTCCGCACTGCTCCACGCCGGGGTAGTGAACATTGGCGGGTTCGTGTTGCTGCGTCTGGCAGAGCTGATAGCGCTGGCACCGGCTGCGCAGGCCTTGCTGGTGATTGCAGGCAGTCTCACAGCGCTACTTGCGGGGCTGGTGATGATGACCCGGATCAGTATCAAGGTGCGGCTGGCCTGGTCGACCTGCGCACAGATGGGATTCATGCTAATGGAAGTGGGGCTGGGCCTGTACGAACTGGCACTGCTCCATCTGGTAGCTCACTCTCTGTACAAGGCGCATGCATTTCTCAATGCCGGTGACACAGTGCAGTTGGCAAACAGCAGCAACCTTGTTGCCGCACCGGCGACCAAGCGCTCGCCCTTGTGGTACCTGGGAAGTGTCGCGCTTGGAGCGACGCTTGTGCTGGTGTCTGCTGCGCTATGGGAACTGATTTTACCGACTTTCAGTGTTCCGACCGTGGCGTTGCTGATCGTCACACTGGGTCTGGCGCCACTGATGTGGCTGGAGCAGGGAACCGAATCAGCTCTGCTGTTGCGCGGTAGTGTCCTGACACTGGCACTCACCCAACTGTACCTGCTGTGGCACCTGCTGTTTGCGGGGCTGGCGCCTGGCGCGGCCGATGCATCTCCGGTCCTGGTGGCATGGGTGTTGCTCTGCTTCGGCGTCCTGTATATCGCCCAGGTCTGGCTGCGCTGCCATCCGCAAGGTCGACTGGCCAACGCGCTGTACCCATGGGCCTATTGCGGATTTTACCTGGACGAAACCTTTACCAGACTGACCTTCAAACTCTGGCCTGCGAAGTTGAGTCCGTCCCAGGCACAAACGCTGGCCAACCGCCATCCGACGTACGAAGGAGATGCACTGTGACTGCAACCTTACCTGCTACACCAACGGCACAATCCTCGGCTGCGGTAATCGCAGCGATTGACCTCGCGATCAATACCATAGCCCCCACCTGGCCGCTGGACAGAATGATTGCGGTAAATCCCTACTGGGGACGCATCCATCAGTCATTTGCCGAGGCGGGCACGACACTGGCAAAAATTGCCGGCTCTGCACTTTACCTGCCCCGCGACTGGTATCGGTCAGCGTGGCAGCGTGGCGAGATCAGCCAGACGGCGATGGCAATGGCCCTGCGTGAGCAACAGTCACCGTTGACACCACAGCAACTTCTGGAGGCATTGGATGATGAGGCTGCAGCGCCGGTACCAGCACCACTGCTGAGCGACATCCTCGATAGACAGCGTGACCTGCGCCACGAGCCAGCCTGGTGCGACACCATTACCCACCAGGTCGCGCAGTTTTGTGCTGCCTACTTCGATCGTGAGCAGGCCGACTGGCGGCCGGATCAATCACGCAGACTTTATGCCAGTTGGCGCAGTGCACTTACCAGGGACCACAGTGTCGCGTTACTGATGAAAGCGCCGTGGATCGCTGCCCAGGCAAAGACATTGGCAGAGGAGCCGGAACAACAGATCGAGTATGCACTCAACCGCCTCGGCGTGCCGGAGAATGCATGGCCTGCCTACCTTGAAGCGGTGATCATGCGCCTGAGCGGCTGGGCTGCATGGTGCGCGTACCTGCGCTGGCAGGCACGTCTGGAAAATAGCGACGACCACACACTGGTCGACCTGCTGGCGATACGTTTGAGCTGGGAATTGCTGCTGGATGATGGCGACCGTGGTCAACAGTCGGTCTGGCACCAGTGGCAGACCTCATGGCAACAGCATTTTGGCAACAGCGATACACACAGCCAGCAGGTGCAGTCGCTCTGGCAGCGCGCCGAGGAAATCAGTTACCAGAACACTCTGGTGCAAAAGTTGACACAGGCACCTGCGCTCAACACCGGGGAGACGCCGGCCGTTCAGGCAGTTTTCTGCATCGATGTCCGCTCGGAGGTTTTCCGTCGTCATTTTGAAGCGCAGTCATCGCGTATCCAGACACTGGGGTTCGCAGGCTTCTTCGGACTGCCGATCAGCTATGCCCCATTGGGAACCGCTGCCACGCGCCCGCAGTTACCTGGATTGCTGGCACCATCAATAGCTATCACTGACAGTGCCGGCGATGCTGCGAAGGATCAGCAGATTACAGGTCGACGCACCGCTTACCTGAAGCGACTACTCGGCTGGCGCACCTTTGCATCTGTGCCGTTATCGACATTTACCATGGTGGAAACCCTGGGGATCAGTTACCTGCAAAAGCTGGTGCGGCGCAGCATACCGGATACGGCGCCGCTGGCGTCTCAGGATGATCTAGGCCTGAGTCAGGCCAGCGTCACTTCACTTCGACCCACGCTCAATGCGCAAGCTGCAGGCGGCATTGACGCTCAGGCGCGCATCGCTGCACAGGTGTTGACGGGAATGGGACTTGCGAGCGGCCTTGCCCCTCTGGTGCTGCTGCTCGGTCACGGCAGCCAGACACGCAATAATCCGCAGCGCGCCGGGCTGGATTGCGGCGCGTGTTGCGGACAGACCGGCGAGGTCAATGCCCGTGCGCTGGCCGGGCTGCTTAATGACACCGAAGTACGGCAGCGATTGCCGGAATACGGAATCAGCGTTCCCGATGAAACCTGGTTTCTGGCGGGGCTGCATAACACCACCACTGACGACGTCCAGCTTTTCGACCTGCAATCCATGCCGGCCCACCACGCCGACGCACTGGCGGAAGTCACCGCGCAACTGGGCGCAGCAGGACAGGCCGCTCGCGCAGAACGGGCGCCACTGTTGGGACTGGCAGCCCTTGTCGATACGCCGACGGCCTTAACGCGTGCGGTGCGCCAGCGCGCCAACGACTGGGCACAGACTCGACCGGAATGGGGCCTGGCCAATAACGCCTCTTTCATTGTAGCGCCGCGATCACGAACACGTGGCGTGAACCTGGAAGGACGCAGCTTCCTGCATGACTATGACTACCGCAAAGACGGTGATGGCTCCCTGCTGGAATTGATCATGACCGCACCGATGGTGGTCACTCACTGGATCAACATGCAGTACTACGCGTCCACTGTGGACAACCATCGCTACGGCAGCGGCAACAAAACCCTGCACAACGTGACGGGTGGACGACTCGGATTGTTTGAGGGCAATGGCGGTGATTTGCGCATAGGCCTGGCACTGCAATCCGTGCACAACGGAAAGCAGTGGTGTCACACGCCCCTGCGTTTAACAGTGGCAATCGAAGCGCCACGGGCCGCCATCGACGCGGTCATCGCCAAACACCCCACGGTAAAGCAACTGGTGGACAACCAGTGGCTGTACCTGCTGCGACTGGATGGCGAATTAATTGAAAGCTACGCGAATGGGCAATGGCAAAACTGGCCCCAGGAACAATGATGTCTTGCTGCGGTAAGGGCAGGCAGTTCCGGAGGTGGCAATGTCCCGCTTGAGCGGCACCGCAGACCACAGATCGCAGGCTGAGCAGCACTGCGCAGTGGCGCTGCTGACCCGGCATAACAAAGCGCAGCTGATCGCACCAGCGCTTTCTAGACTCGGCTGGCAACTGACGGTGACCGATGGTTTCGATACCGATCAACTGGGCACCTTTTCAGGCGAGATGGAGCGCACACTGACGCCTGTTGCGTGTGCGCGTCGCAAGGCGCAGATTGCCTGCGAACTTACCGGGCTGCGCCTCGGACTGGGCAGCGAAGGTAGTTTTGGCGGAGGCCCCCTGCCGGGACTACTCAACTGGGATGAAGAAATCCTGCTGTTATGGGACAACTGGCAACAACGGGAAATCGTGGCGTCGACTGCGGGGCCGATAAACCTGACCAGGTTTTCCTGGGAATCTTCCTCACGGTTAAAGCAACAGCTCGCATCATGCGATCCAGCACAGGCCTGGATGATATGTGGCGCCGGTCCGGTAATTAAAGGCTTGCGCGGATACCGAGCCATTATCCAGCAGTTGAAGCAGTTGGGTGCGACTGACGCGCATGCTCATGGCGCAACGACGATCACGCTGGAACCGGATTTGCGCGCCATGCACTGCCCAGAGCGGCAGGGTTATATCCGCAAAGCAGCAAAACAACTTGTGCAACGGCTGAAATCGCTGTGTCCGCAATGTGCTGCCCCCGATTTTTGGAACGCTGCAATCGTGCCGGGCCTGCCGTGCAGTTGTTGCCATATGCCTACAGAGTTGCCGCGAGCATTCATCAGGCGCTGCAAATTCTGTCACTTTGAAATCAGTAAACCGAACAGGTTGACAGTTGCAGAACCCGGTCAATGCCAGTGGTGCAACCCGTGAGAAACGGACGTCAATCTGCGAAATTTTTCAGCGTCAGCACAATGGGAGAAGACCATGGCAGGTGATTCAGACAAGCACGACTACCTTTTTATCAGCGGTGTCTTTTATCCTGATGAGGCGAATCAGGTACTGATGACGCTGATTGAGGATAAGATCAACTTCCACAGGAAAAACATCTGGAGCCGGCGCGAGCGTTTTGGCGAAACCGATACCGTGGGATCCAGGCGTATCGTTGAACTGAGGCAAACCAAAGCTGATATTACTGCGCTTATTGAACAGGCGGAATCATCCGAACAGCGACTTCGTATCAACTGCACAATTGAGATCACACTGACACCGGATTAAAGCTTCGTTACAGTGCAGGAGAACGGAATATCATTCGATACCAGTTTTAGCGGTGGTATCAGGAGCAGGGCGAGCTTCCCCGGGATCTCCGAGTCCCACACTGGGTTTCGCCTAGGTAGCACTATCGCCGAGCGCATCAATGACTTCCCTGGCGACGCGCATCGCCGACAGTGCCGCCGGATATCCGCAATAGGCCGCCGCGTGCATGATGATTTCACGAATCTCTTGCGCAGTGACCCCATTATTGAGGGCACCGCGCACATGGCCCTTCAGTTCACCGTGCGCCTGCAAGGCAATCAACATAGACACTGTGACAATACTGCGTGTGCGGCGATCCAAACCTGTGCGCGTCCAAACACCACCCCAGGCGTGCTCCATTGCCGCCTCTTGCAAGGGCATGTCAAACGCTGTGGCATTGCCAAGTGAGGCGTCAACATAATCCGCGCCCATGACTTCGCGGCGAATCGCTTCGCCGGCTTTCTGATCGTCGATGCTCATAACCGTTCCCTGCCAGCCATTGAAGACGACAGGATATCGCGATTGGCGTGGCAGCGTGACAGTCGGTCACTCAGGCCATCACCACAGTGTCAGGAAATATTACACTTACCCGCATTTCGCCGATTTAATCGACAACGGGTTCGACCTAAGCAACGGTTTTGCAAGGACTTGTGCTCCTGTGGTACACAAATTGCTGATTTTTCAAGGATATCTGTTTAAGATACCCCAGTTCGACCCGCTGCTATAACGGCCAGAGCAATAATAATCGGAGAATCTGAATCGTGCCTACATTACAAACCCTGAAACGACTGTCCGCTGTGATACTCCTCGCGTGCATTGCGCAAGCGCCTGTGGCCCAAGCCACGATGCTTAGCCTGCAGCCGGGCGAAACCTTGGCCAATACGGGTGACACGGTGTCCCTGGACCTGATTGTGAGCGGGCTGGGAGCTTTCAGCCCCGATTCACTTGGTGCGTTCGACATCTCCGTGGCGTACGATGCCGCGGTGTTGTCATTCGCCGGTTACAGCCTGGAAAATTTCCTCGGCAACATCGGTTTGTCCGAAGCGATCGATGCCAGCGGCGGGGCCAGCGGTGGCGCGGTCAACGTCGCGGAAGTGAGCTTGCTGTCCGCAGTGGGCCTGAACAACCTGCAGCCGGGCGAATTCGTGCTGGCCTCACTGAGCTTCAATGTGCTCAGTCTTGGTGTCGGCGCTGCCACTGAGCTGTCTATCCAGCAGGGTGCACTGCTCGCTGATGCAGCGGGTTCGCGCTTACAATTTACTGATGCCGGGTCAGCGACGATTGTGAACCGGGGTTCCATCCCGCTTCCAGGAACACTGCTACTGCTGCTGGGCAGCTTGCTCAGTTGGCGCGTTAGCCACAGATTGACCAAGTCCTGCAGTTAATTGGTAACTGCCTTTACGCCATTTGCTTACATCACAATTCGAGCATAAAAATTACAAGCCGGGAGAACGTTGATGCGTTATCTATCAAAAACCCTGATCACCCTGTCTCTACTGTCACTTAGCGGCTTCTCCTACTCGCAATGCGGTGCTCCGGTGCCAAAATTGTGCGACGCCGACGGTGATCGTTATGTGGATTCCGACGATATCCACGCGATAACGCTTGCCAAGGGTTCACTCGCTACTGGCCCTGGCGATATTCGCGATATCGATGGCGACGGTACGATTACACTGCTTGATGCACGCCAGTGCGTTGCGATGTGCGACGAACCCCGATGCGGCTCCGACTTCCCGGGCTATACAGTGATCAAGCTTGCGGCAGGCGATGATCTGGAAACACGCACTCAGGCGGCGCTGATAGATGCGCAGCCGAACACCGTGATCGAACTGCCCGCAGGCACCTACCACTTCAAAGGGGAGCTCAGCGTCAGCGTCGACAATATCGTGTTGCGCGGCCAGGGCATGACGGCTAACGGCGGCACCGTGCTCAATTTCGCCGGACAGACCACTGGCGCACAAGGCATCTTTGCCACTGGCAATAACTTCGTAGTAGAAGACCTTGCCGTGGAGGATACGCCCGGCGACGGCATCAAGATGGAGGGCAACAACGGAGTCACTATGCGCCGAGTGCGCGTAGAGTGGACCAACGGCCCCGATGAAAACAACGGCCCGTACGGCCTGTATCCAGTACAGACCCGCAATGTGCTGATCGAGGATTCAGAAGTACGCGGCGCCAGCGATGCCGGCGTGTACGTGGGACAATCCGAAATCATTATCGTGCGCCGCAATTACGTGTATGAAAATGTAGCGGGCATTGAGATCGAAAATTCCAAGTTCGCCGATGTGTATGACAACTACACCACGGGAAACACCGGCGGCATATTAGTATTTGATCTGCCGGGACCACCGGTTCAAGGCGGCGAAGCCACCCGCGTTTTCAACAACCGGATTATTGACAACAACGAACCAAACTTTGCACCTGCGGGGAATATCGTTGGCACCGTACCTTCCGGCACCGGCCTGATGGTCATGGCCAACGACGACATCGAGGTATTTGGCAACACCATTGAAGGAAACCGGTCCTTTGCGACACTGATTGTCAGCTATTACTTCGTCAACCTGAACGTCAGCAAGCCAACCTACGACCCTGTCCCGGAAAAAATTTATATCCACAACAACACGATGAGTAACAACGGCTATGACGCAGATGGCGACGCCGCGCTGATCGGGTTGGTGCTTGGCGCACCGCAGGCCAACTTCTATGACAGCTCAGGTGTCGGAACCAACCAGGGATTGCTGGTGGAATTTCCCGATGGATTAACCGAGAGCCAGGCGATCTGTATCGTGGACAACAGCCCCGAAGGCTCGATAGGACAGTTCAATATCACGTCAATACTCAATGGCGGCTTTCCTGGCGCGATCCCACCCTCAACCGATCCTGCTCCGTTCAACTGCAGTCACGCATCACTGCCGCCGATCGTACTGGAACCACCGGTCGACCCCTCAGACCCGACGGAGCCAAATCCGCTGGAGCTTTGCGATGTCGCAGGTCCTGGCCGCAATGTCGACGCTTACCCGGCGGACTGCCCCAATCTGTCCGATTACCGGCTATTTGCCGATGCCAGCAATCCGCTGGAAAATGCCAATGGCGGCGTCATCTATGACCTGAACACCCCGCTGTTCACCGACTACGCCAAGAAATACCGATTTGTGTTTGTACCCGAGGGCGCGAAAGCGGCCTACCGTGCCACGGAGGTATTTGACTTCCCGGTTGGCACAATAATCGCCAAAACCTTCACTATCCAGGCAGACTTGCGCTTCGATGACAGTGCGCAGGACATCATTGAAACGCGTCTGTTGATCCGTCGCAGGGATGGCTGGACCGCGCTGCCCTATATCTGGAACAGCGATAAATCGGATGCCGTACTCACCAAAACCGGCGGCACGCAAGCTGTCAGCTGGATTGATATGGACGGCCTGCCAAGGTTTACCGATTACGTCATTCCCAACACCAACAATTGCGCAAACTGTCATGGTGAAGAGGTACTGGTTCCGATTGGACCAACTGCGCGGTCACTGAATAAGGATTTCGATTACGACACCGGAACGGCCAATCAGCTTGATCACTGGGCGATGATGAATATCCTGAGTGGCGAACCCGCAGATACAGGCTCAATTCCCAGCATTCCACTGTGGGGAGACACCAGTGCCGATCTTCAGGATCGCGCCAGAGGCTATCTCGACGTGAATTGTGCGCATTGCCACTCACCTGGCGGAGCAGGCGATACGTCAGGCTTGTTCCTGGATTACTTCCGTCCCTTTGGCCCGACAGTTGGCAAGTGCAAGCCTCCGGTGGCCGCTGGTGGTGGCGCTGGCGGACTGCTGTACGACATCGTTCCGGGCAGCTCGGCCGAGTCCATTATGGTCTTCCGTATGGACTCCAATGAACTGGGCGTGCGAATGCCAGAGATAGGTCGCAGCATCATACATCCCGAAGGCGTCCAATTGATTGCCGACTGGATCGACGCTATGGACCCGGTAGACTGCGACGCGCCTTAAGCTAGCGACAAGCGCCCACTAAACCAGGGGCGGCGTGATTCTTTACCGAAACACGCCGCCCTTTTTTATTGATGTCGCGCTAAAACACCATTTCAGGCACATGGTCCGGGACCAGCAGATCTCCGGCCGTGAGCTTAACGATCTCTTGCACACTAACGCCGGGTGCACGTTCGCGCAAAATGAATTTTCCCTCGTCGATATCCAGCAATGCCAGGTCCGTAAGGACACGTTTGATACAGCCCTTTCCAGTCAGAGGTAAGGTGCACTGGGAGAGCAACTTGGATTCGCCAGACTTGGAGGCATGCGTCATGGTGACAATGATATTCTCTGCGCCGGCCACCAGATCCATGGCGCCACCCATCCCCTTGATCAACTTACCCGGGATCATGTAAGAGGCAATATTGCCCTGGCAGTCGACTTCGAAAGCGCCCAGCACCGTGAGGTCAACATGGCCACCACGAATCATCGCGAATGACTCCGCCGAGGAGAACAGAGATGCACCTTTGACCATTGTCACGGTCTGCTTACCCGCATTGATTAAATCCGCATCCACCTCTTCTTCCAGCGGAAATGGCCCCATGCCCAACAGCCCATTCTCTGATTGCAGCATCACCTGCATACCGACCGGGATGTAGTTTGCCGCCAATGTAGGAATGCCTATACCGAGATTGACGTAGTAGCCGTCATGAAATTCCTGGGCAACCCGTTGTGCAAGTTGTTCGCGCGTCAAAGCCATGTCGCCCTCCCCTATACGCTGCGCACAGTGCGCTGTTCGATTGCTTTCTCAAAAGTGCCTTTGATCAGCCGATTGACGTAGATACCCGGCAGATGAATTTCATCAGGGTCCAGCTCGCCCACCTCGACAATTTCTTCCACCTCAACGACCGATATCTTGCCGGCGGTAATGGCCATGGGATTAAAATTGCGCGCCGTCTTGCGGAACATCAAATTGCCGTAACGGTCTGCCTTCCACGCTTTGGCAATGGAAAAGTCGCCGTGGATTGCCTCCTCCAGAATATAAAACCGGCCGTTAAACTCGCGTACTTCCTTGCCCTCGCCCACCGGCGTACCGTAACCAGTTGCGGTATAAAAAGCCGGGATACCTGCACCACCTGCCCGCATTTTTTCGGCCAGCGTACCCTGCGGCGTAAGTTCCACTTCCAGTTCGCCACTCATCATCTGTGCCTCGAATAATGCATTTTCACCGACATAGGAGGCGATCATCTTCCTGATCTGCTTGTCTTCCAGCAGGAGGCCCAGCCCCTTGCCGTCGACGCCGGCATTGTTGGAGGCAATCGTCAGGCCTTTGGTGCCCCTGCGTTTAATTTCCTTGATCAGATTCTCCGGTATCCCGCAAAGACCAAATCCCCCAGCGACGATCGTCATGCCATCTTCGAGGCCTTCCAAAGCCTCCTCGTAACTGCTTACCACCTTGTCAAAACCGGACACGGCTTTCTCCTGCTCTATCGTTCAAATTGGATAAGGATTGCATAGTGTTACCGGGTGCGCATTGAATTTCCCGGTTGTTTTTCGTGTAAAACCTGTGACAGTGCATGTGTACCGCGCAATTGTCGCGTGTCAAGCCAGCAGTTGTCGCACTTCCCGGGCCTGCAATGGTCGCACCAGCCGTTTCACTTCATAGCCATCGCGTAACAGAATCAGGGTTGGCCAAAGCTTTACCGCAAATGAGCGGCCCAGCGGCTTGCCTTTACCATCATAGATCTTGATATGCGGCAGTGCCGAATACTCGCCCAACACTTCCTGAACTGCAGAAGTAGCAGCCTGACAATGCCCACACCACGGCGCTCCGAATTCCAGCACAGCGTCACCTGCTAATCTCCTGATCTCCTCCAGGGTCGGAGCGTCTTCCCCATACTGGGGATTAAAACCTGTGGTGGTACTATTCATTCAACCTCCTGGTCACCATCAACGCACCAGCTGCGACTGAGAACAGGCAGTACGCCAGAAAATAGTAGAAGCCCGCACCGAGGCTGGCATGCATTGTCACTATATCGTCGCTCTGCTCAGCTACTCCGCCGGCCAGAAACGCCACCAGCAATGCCATGACGAAGACATCGGCCATCGACCACTTGCTCAGCGCTGCATTCAAGCAGAGCAGCGGCGCACGTAAATCCTCCTTCGCAATGAAAAGTGAGGTCGCCTGCAAAAAAAGTTTGATCGTTGGAATGACCATACTGAAAAACACGATAAGCAGCGCGACGCCCAGATGACCGCTGCTCGCCAGAGCCTCGGCCGTCCCCCAGAGGGACCGCGTGCTGGAGTACACCTGTAACTGCCCTTCGATCTGATCAAATCCCAGAAAACGCGAAATGGCAGTGAGCATCTGCCCGGTTTGGGAGTCGGTGTCCTGCTCGGTCATCAGCCCGATACCGAGTTCGGCGATCTTTGATTTCTCGACCATGCCGCTGAGGGTAAGCACCGGCTGCGTTACTCCCGGGTATAGCAACGCGATGGCGATCGCCAAAAACAACAGTGTCATCAACTTGCGTGGTATCGACATAACAACTCCAAAAACGCAGAGCCCGTATGATAACGAAAAGCAGGATGCTGCACACAACCGTGTACTAGACTATGTTGCACAAATAGATTCCAAGCAGCTAATGCGGATGACCAACAACTACGCTCCCCACCCCTTTTCTATTCCTAACTATCGCTACCTGTGGTTCTCCCGCATGGTATCGATGGTCTCGCTATATGCATTGCTGCTGATTCTGGGATGGCAGGCCTACAACCTGGCGCGCGAAGATATGGGTGTCGGTCCATCGGCCGGGATACTGGGCTTGCTGGGATTGCTACAGTTTGTGCCGCTGTTCATTTTGACACCACTTACCGGCTGGGTTTCGGATCATCTCGACCGTCGCTGGGTCGCGCGCGCAGTGCTGTCGATACAGGCGCTAATCGCATTACTGCTGGCAATACTTACTCAGACAGATCACATCCAACTGCCCTGGATTTATTGTATTGCCGTGCTGCTGGGTATCTGCCGCGCGTTTCTCGGGCCCGCAATGAGTTCACTCGCGCCCAACCTGGTGCCCAAGGCATCGCTTCCCCGCGCTATCGCGTTGTCGACTATCGCCTGGCAGGTCGGCGTGATCGCAGGACCGGGGTTGGCTGGGCCATTCTACAAAATTGACCCCGCTGTGCCCTACTTCCTGTGCGCGGCACTCTATACTCTGGCAACTATCGCAATGCTCATGATCGGACCGGTACCGCGCAGCGTGATGGATAAGAGCAAGGGGCCACTGCGACAGATCGTCGATGGTATGGCGTATGTCTGGTCGAACAAACTGGTGCTGGGCGCAATTACGCTGGACCTGTTTGTCATGTTTCTGGCCGGCGCGACCGCAATGATTCCGGTATTCGCGAAGGATATTCTCGGCGTGGGTGAGATTGGTCTGTCGCTGCTAGCCGCATCGCCCGCGGTCGGCGCGGTAATTGTCGCTACCATTTTCTCCTTTGCACCGCTGTCAAAAAATGTCGGCAATCTAATGCTCGCCGCTATGGTGGTATTCGGGCTTGGCACAATTGGCTTCGGCCTGAGCACAGTGTTATGGCTTTCGATGCTGTGTCTTGCCCTGTGCGGTGCCGCAGATATGTTCGGTGTGTATGTCCGCTCCTCACTTATCCAGCTGCACACACCCGATGATCGGCGCGGACGCGTCAGTGCAGTCAGCCAGTTAACCATCAGCGCATCGAATGAACTGGGCGATGCGCTGACCGGCGGCCTCGCAGTGCTCTTTGGCCCAGTTGCCGCAATTGTCGGCGGCGGAGCAGCGGCTATCGGGGTAACCGCTGCGTGGTCACGCATCTTTCCACAGTTGGGCGCGGCAAAAACGTTTGATGTACCCACGGAACTACTCGAGATGGACGAGTCTGCTCGCGAAAGCGGTGAACGTCAGGGTGCCAGACCATAAAGCAACACAACTGCGCACGCCATCGGCAGCACCCACACCTGTTTCTTGCGCTTGCGCCAGTTGCGTGGATTTGTACCACGTACTGATTCGCACTATATTCTTTTGCTGGCAACTTGCACACGCAGCAGGCGCTGTACCCGCTGTGTAACCTTCAGAAGGCAGACCTCATGTACCAGGGTGAATACCAACTCATCGGCTCCGAAATGAGCTTCTTTACGCGCAAGCTTGAGGCACAGCTGCGCTTCCAGCACATACCCTGGCGTTGGCAGTTCAAAACCGAGGCGCGCAAAGCTGAGTTGGAAGCCAGGTCCGGGACACACTTTATCCCCCTGCTGATGACCCCGGACAAATGGTTGATCCACGACACCATCGCTATCGGCCCAATGCTAAGCGATCGCTTCTGTGAGCGGGCAGTCATCCCCGCGTCGCCTGTCCAACGCGCCTGCTGTTTCATTCTGGAAGATGCATTTAACCACTGGCTGGGACGCGTGTGTGTGCACTCTCGATGGTGCTACCCGGACAATGTCGCCTGGGTAGGCCCCCGTTTCGGTGCCAACTCACTGCTGGACCGCTCCATAGCGCTGCCATTCTCCAGCGAAGAACTCCAGCAGCTGGCGGGTATCGGCCAGATGATGTATCGAGGGATTCGGCAAAAATGCCTGCGACTACAACGGCGTCGGTGCAGATCAGGCAAGCGCAGTGCAGGGTGACTTCCAGACGATGCTGGATGCGCTGGCAATCCATTTCGCACAATACGACTTCCTGCTTGGCAGTCGCCCCTGCCTCGCTGACTTTGCGCTTGCAGGCGCCTGCAAAGCACACTTTATTTGTGACCCGACTCCAATAAGCTGGCTGGGTAATCATCGGAAAATGCTGTTTGATTACACCGAGCGTTTTTTCAGCGAGTGGCCGGCAGACGTCAATCCCTGGCTTGGGGAGGACAGGGTGCCGGATACGCTGGGCGTTATTCTGGATTACCTACAGGGTACCTACTTCCATTTCGCATCCGCCAATATCGCTGCGGGACTGGCGGGAGAAAAGTATTATCGATACGACTACGGCTACGGGTCCACCCAGGCGCGCACTCAGAAACGCCTGAACGTCGCACGCCTGCATGTGCGGGACGAGTTGCTACGTGCAGGGGCAAACAACAACGCTGATATCCAGGCGCTGTTCGCCGGGCGCGGCGTGCTGGAACACTATCTCGCATAGCGACCGTTCCCGTGGCGCGGCTGTTTTTCTGCTACTCGATATCAACTACCACAATGTGTAGCGCGGGCCGCGCTTCGCAGGGACTTTCTGGTCTTCCGGCAACGCACAAATGCGTTTCATATGGGTAGTGCTGCCATCGATGTACTCCCACACCAGTTGCTCGCCATCGGCGCCATTGTGCAGATAGCGCCGGACCACAACGGGACCCCAGCCCAGTACATGAAACTCCAGTACGCCGTTGTTCCAGATCATGCTGGCCGATGTGCGATTGCAATACTCATTCTCGCCAATCGTAAATTGGACCGAGCCCTCGGTATCATTGGAATTTTCACCGCCAGTACTGTTGGGGCCGCCATCGTGAATGATGCCGGCAGTGGTAATCACAGTGCGACGACCGCACTGTTCTACGCGCTCTACATGGCCGATCTTGCCACTCACGCCCAACCAGAGACCGCGAATGTCCGCCGCACCTTCGGGTAAAGGCTCAGTGCACTCAGCCAGAATCGGCAATGGAAAATGATCGTAGGAGCAGCCGGGGGTATTGCCTTTGGGAATGTCTTTCGCCAGTTTGCCGCTGCCATCCAGGTTGGGAAGCACGCAGTAATCAATAGTACTGCCATCTCCGGCCAGTGTTGCAGGGTCAATTGTCAGCGGGGGCCTGGCTGAGAAATACAGTTGCCAAAACGCGGCTGCAACAAGCACCAGCAGGGTGACAACAACGCCTATCAACCACTTTTTCATCTTTGTGTTCCCGAAAGTGCATTCGCTCTTGCAGCAGCGGCAACCTATACTCCGCACCACCCGCAGAGTGCTCCGCTAACCGGACGGCTCTTACTGCCACGCAGTGCGGATTCCCGCAGAACTTGCCAACCCTGATATTATGTCATAATATCTGCCAAATATTTTATGGCATCCTCTGTGCCATTACAATAATTAGTAACAAGAGGATCTCTGCTATGTATCGGTTAAGAACAGTTGCATGCGCTTTGGTTCTTACAACTTTAGGCTGCGGCGCATTGGCCCAGACATCGGCCCTCGAAGAAGTCATTGTGACCGCAACCAAGCGGGCAGAGAGTCTGCAGGATGTCGCGGTCACTGTGAATGCAATCACTGCCACCACCTTGCAGGACGCAGGCGTTGTTGATTTAGGTGACATCGCCAAGCTGGTGCCCACACTCACAGTCGCGACTAACGTCAGCCCGTTTTCCACCGCGCTGCGCATACGTGGTATCGGTACTTCCCAGAACGATCCGTCACTGGAGTCCTCGGTCGCCTTTATTCTGGACGGCGTGTACATGGCGCGCTCCGGTCTGGGCATGTCGGATTTGACTGATATCGAACGGGTGGAAGTTCTGCAGGGCCCGCAGGGTACCCTCTACGGCAAGAATTCCAATGCCGGGGTGATCAGTGTGGTAACCAAGGACCCCAACTTCGACGAAACCGAGGGCTACGTACAAGCTACCGCAGGAGACTATGGCCTGCAGAACTATACCGGTGCGATTAGCGGGCCCATCACTGACACTCTGGCGTATCGCCTCGGTGGTAACTGGCGAGAGGAGGACGGCTGGCTGGAAAATGGCACCGGTCCCGACCAAATGTCGACACAGGACTGGAACATACGCGGCAAACTGCAATGGGCTCCCACTGACGATCTGAGTGTGATGCTGACCTCCAGCTACGTGCATCGCGACGACCGTTGCTGCGGATCTGATGCTGTGCAAACCCAGACCGTGCTCGACCTGCTCGCAGCCAACGGTTATACAGCGCCAAAAAATGATGCCTTCGACTGGAAAATCAATCTTAACCAGAGCAGCGAATTCAACATGACTTCGCATACGCAAGTGTTGACCATCGACTACGACCTGGATTTCGCACAGCTGTCTTCGCTGACCGCGTGGAATAAATACAAGTACAACAACTACCTTGACGCAGACCGTTCGCAGTTCGACGTTCTCGCCTATGAAGACGACCGCTACACCGGGAATAATCTATCCCAGGAGTTGCGCTTGGCCAGCGATCTCGATGGCCCAATGCAGTACCTTGCGGGACTCTTCCTGATGCAGGAGGAAAATACGCGCGGCAATGGCAATCCTTTTCTGGTGATGGGTGACGATATTCTCACCGTGGGAACGGTGACCATTGGGCCGCAGCTCAACGCGGCAGCTCGCCCCGGCGACTACGCCGCGGGCAACAGCAAGTGGCAGGCCGACACCTGGGCGTTGTTCGGCCAAACCACCTACAGCTTCACCGACGACTGGCTGCTAACCCTGGGACTGCGCTATACGCGGGAACAGAAGGACGCCGATCTGGTGACCGAAAACTTCTCCAGCGCGCCCTCCGCCGGTCTTCCCGGTGCACCCTCCTTCATCCAGAACATCGCCCCGAGAATTGATGAAACCTTCCACAATGACGAGGACGGTTACACCTGGCTGGCGAACCTGCGTTATTTTATCAACCCGGACACCATGGTGTTCGCCGCTGCCGCGACCGGCACCAAATCTGGCGGCTTTAACGGCGTTTCCGGCACGCCCGAACAAAGACCTTTCGATGAAGAAACGACTATCAACTACGAACTGGGGATCAAATCCCAGTTCCTGGACGACCGACTCAAGCTTAATGCCAGCGCCTTCTACGCCAAGTTTGACGACTATCAGTTCCTGGCGCAAATTCCCAATGCGGTAGGCCAGTTCGTCAGCAATGCTGCGCAGGTGACAACACAGGGTGTGGACCTGACGTTCTCGGCCCTGCCGCTGCCCAACCTGATTCTGGACGGCGGCCTGCAGTACCTCGATGCCGAGTATACGGAAGGCGAATTAAAAGACGGCGGCTTCCAGGTCATACAGGCGCCAGACTGGAGTGGCTCGCTTGCCGCTACGCTGTTGCTGCCGCTGGCTGATGGCACCACCTACCTTCGTACCGACTACAGCTTTATGGGAGATCATTACCTGAATCCCAATTACCAGTCGCCCGATGCCAAACAGGATCGCCAGCAACTCAATATGCGCCTCGGCTGGCGCAACGACCATTGGGACGGCTCGCTATGGGTGAAAAACGTTACCGATGAGGCCAACTCAAACCTCACAGTTCCGTTTGTACTGACCGGGGCGGTGTCGCAATACCTGGACCCTCCACGTACTTACGGTGTTACCGTGAAGTATCAATTCTGAGCAACACAGGAGCGCAGTTTGCCGATGAACGCAATCAGCATCTGGGGCACGGCCCTTTTCGTCTACGTCTTGTTCTTGTGGTGGTACGTGGGCTTGCGGCGAAAGATATCGCCTGAAGAAGTCGAGGCCACGATGGCGCTGTTTGCGAATGACGGCACATGGACTGAACAGCAGGTGGAGAACCTGCGCCATTTCCTTGCTACCGATGACGGCAGGGATTTTGTGATGGTGAATTTACTGTTATTGAAGCAGCCACAGAGAGAATCGCGTAAAAAGCTCGACGCCTATCAAAAGATATTTCTGGGAAAGCTACTGCGAAAGGCCGGCCACCCGGTGTTTATAGCAGCGGCAGCCGCAGGCAATGTCGAGAACGTGGCGTGTGACCAGGACGAGGGCTGGGGTGCGGCGGGCATGATTCGCTACCGCAGCCGCAGGGACCTGATGGAAATGTTGCCAAGCACCATAGGCAGCGAACACCACGGCTTGAAGCTGGCGGCGCTACAAAGAACATTTGCCTTTCCAGCGTCGCGCTGGTTCCTGTTCGGGGGCCCAAAAGTTCTGGCGCCGCTGATTATTGCCCTGGTTGCGGCGCTGGTGCAACTGAGTCTCTAGTCGACTGCAAAACGCCGGCAGCAGCCGGGCGTCAGTCTTCCAGAATCAACCGCTGCAGCAAGTCGGATACCAGTCTGGCGACAACTTTCTTGCTCAAGCCCTGATGCTCGCGCATGCGATGCCACATTTCGAACGACGCAATAGCATCCACGACCTCCCTTTTATCAGCGGGAATTGACTTCAGCTCGGGCAACCAGTCGTCGAGGTCGTTGCGCAGGCCGCGTTGGGCGCGCGCATAGTTTTTGCGCAGCACTTCATAACGCCACAGTTGGGCCTGCGTACCCAGCATCATATTCCTGACACGTTCATAGGCTTCGGCATGGCGCTCAACCGCATGCTCGATGCGCTCCACCACCGTCCCGTTGCGATCGCCTCCGAGGAAAAGTGCCTCGTAAGAGTCCCGTATAAGATTGTCGGCTGCCTCAAACAGCGACTCCATGTCCTCGAAATGGCGGAAGAAAGAACGGATACCTACGCCTGCACGCTCAGAAATCTGCTGGGCAGTCGGCACCAGGATACCTTCTTCCTGCAGGGCTAGCGCCGCATCGATAATCGCTACCCGACTACGCTCACTTCGCAGGCGGCGACCATCGACCTCTTTTGTCGGTGTGGGTTTTGAATTATTGCTCACAACGTCGATTCCTGGCACATATCCATGTAATGGCATTGTTTATGCAATATCATGCCACAAGTGTGAACGCATAGCGACTGCGAAGGCTTACATAAACCCGTTGGCGCAATACAGGAAACAAGCACGAAAACGCTCAAGAAAAACGTGCTTTTTGACCGCTCTGCATCGACAGTGATATAAGTTCACGCGCAGCGCAGCTACCCCGAGAGAGGAAGCAGCCCAGACAGCAACCCAGGGGTATGACTATCAGCAAGCCACGGAATTCCAACTCACTCAGCGCACTGTTAAGCGGCTGTGAATACCCGTAAAGGTGAGGCCCTTGCGCCGCTGCGCGAGCGGGCGTTTTTCCGCATCTGGAGCGCCAGCATCCTGTCGAATTTCGGCCAGCTGATACTGGGCGTCGGTGTGGCGTGGGAGATGACGCGCCTTACTACGGAGCCTGCCATGGTAGCCCTGGTACAGACAGCCATGATGCTCCCGCTGATGCTGGTCGCGCTACCTGCCGGCGCCATTGCCGATATGTTTGACCGCAAGCGTGTTGCTATTCTGGGTCTTGGCATTGCCGCATTTTTTGGCTCGGTGCTATCAGCGCTGGCCTTCTTCGAGTTGACAACACCCTGGGTGTTGCTGAGTTTTTGCACACTCATCGGCACAGGTGTAGCGCTGTACAATCCCGCCTGGCAGTCGTCTATTGGCGAGCAGGTGAGTGCAGAGGAACTCCCCGCAGCCATCGCGTTGAACACGATCAGCTACAACGTGGCGCGCAGTTTCGGTCCGGCCATCGGCGGCCTTATCGTGCTGGCTGCCGGCGCGCAGGTTGCCTTTGCAGTGAACGCACTGGCGTATCTGCCGCTGATACTGGCCTTTGTGCTGTGGCAACGTCGCCAGGTGCCGTCGCGGTTGCCACCCGAACGCATTACCCGCGCTATCGTGTCAGGCGTTCGCTACGCATTCCATTCAAACCCGATTCGCACTGTACTCATCCGCTCATTTTTCTTTGGCTTTGCCGGTGCCACCGCTACTGCACTGGCCCCGCTGATCGCCAAGAATTTGCTGCACGGCAACGCGAGCACCTTTGGCATCCTGCTCGGTGCCGGTGGCGTTGGCGCGGTAACTGGCGCATTGCTAATCAATAGCTTCCGCGCGCACTTCGGTATGGAGAAGGCCTGTTCTATGCTGGCCGTACTCAGCGGCCTGGCGTTGATCACTGTGGGCATGAGTCGCTCATTGCCTTTGACCTGCATCGGCATGTTCCTCACAGGAGGCGCAACCATGCTCACCATTTCGCTACTCAATATCTCTGTGCAGCTTTGTGCACCGCGCTGGGTCACTGCGCGAGCGCTGTCACTTTTCTCCTCCCTGCTTACCGGTGGCGTGGCGTTTGGCGCGTGGTTCTGGGGAACGGTTGCCACCCATTGGTCTATCGACATGGCAATCATCGCGTCCGGCCTGGTCATGCTAACCATGCCGGTACTGGCGCTGTTCCTGCGATTGCCGGAAATCTCGCATGAGGGCGCGGTGGCGGCGAGCATTGTCGGCGAGCCGGAAGTCGCGCTTGCCATTACCACGCGTTCCGGGCCTATCGTGATCGAAGTTGAGTATCACGTTGACCCGGGCAACGCACGCGCTTACTACGCCGCGATGCTGGAGGTACAAAAGGTGCGATTGCGCAACGGCGGTTTCAACTGGTCGATAGCGCGCGATATTGGCGATCCCTCACTGTGGACGGAGCGCTTTCATTTTCCAACCTGGGGCGATTATTTACACATGAGAGATCGCTTCACGTTGGCCGACATGGAGGCGCAAGCAACGGCTGACTCACACACTATCGAGGGCAAAATCACCTGTATCCGGCGCGGGCTGGAGCGACCTTTCGGCTCAGTGCGTTGGAAGGCGGGAACCCCGGACCCGCAACAGGAGTCGGTTGTCTATATGGGGCCGTGACCGGCGTGCTCGACGTCGGCAGATGCCGTTCAGCGCTCCACCTCAAAACGGATCGGCATGGACTTGATGCTATTCACGAAATCGTCGCGCACATAGGAGACCGGCTCTGCAAATTGTGGATTCCTCAATCGAGGGACAAACTCCTCAAACATGACCTGCATTTCCATGCGTGACATATGTGCACCAATACAAAAATGTTCGCCATTGCCAAACGCGCGGTGTTGGCTGGCGAGCTCAGGGTTGCGTTTGAAACGCTCTACATCGAACGATTCGCGATCTTCAAAAATTTCCGGGTCATGGTTTATCGCCTGCCAGTTCAGCACCATCTTGTCCCCCGCTTTCAGCTGCTGACCCTCAATGTCCACATCCTCCATCACTGTGCGACGCATCTGTACACAGGCGGGGTTATAGCGCAACACCTCTTCCACCGCGTAGCTAATGAGCGATGGATCGGCGACCAGCTTTGCCAACTGGTCCGGATTTTCTATCAGCAGACGCATACCCTGGGCAATGACCGAGCGCGTGCTCTCGTTGCCGGCTGCGACTTTATCGATCACGTCCTTTGCCACTTCACGATACCGCGCTTCATCGCCGCCCAATGGGAACACCGGTGATCGGGTCGTGGATACAGTGTTCACGGCGCCCGGGCGCTCGCATGAACACATTCCCCTGTACGAGGCGCATAAACACCCAACCGCAATCAGCCGCGCTGTCAATTAAATTTACAGTAGCGCCCTCATTAAACACCACCAGTGTTGCAAGCTATTGATTTACAAGGGCTGGTATATTTATTGCTTAAGATTGCTATTGGAGATTCCATCCATCATTGCGCAGGGAGCGATCAGTGTGAAAACAGGAAGTTGGAACAGGCTTGTCATAATAACCACAGCGATTCTCATGAGCGCTGGCGCCCATGCCACTGTCATCAATGCGACAGACACCGGATGGTATCAGGACAACGGTGTACACGCGCCAAACAACACAAATTATGCCGTCGGTGAATCAGGGGGCTTCGAGCACCGCAACTGGTTCGTTTTTGATCTCAGCAGTTTTGGCGCTATTTCAAGCGCGGTATTGCGGGCCTACCTGATTGCCTCGCCTCCAGGCACAGGGCCCGGTTATATCAGCAATGACGCCTCTGAGACCTGGTCACTGTTTGACGTCACCACAAGCATCCCGTTCCTGACCACGGGGAACGGTGGGGTCAGCGCATTTGCTGATCTTGGCGGGGGCATTAGCTATGGCTCCGCCATCGTTTCAGCCCTCGACGTAGGGGGTTATATCGAAGTAGTACTCAATGAAGCAGCGCTTGCCAGCCTCAGCACAGCAGGGGGCCTCTGGGCCATTGGCGGGGCACTGACCACACTGAGCGGTACCGGCAACTCACAGGAAAGTCTTTTTTCCTGGAGCCACGAGGACCGCCAGGTGGAACTGGTTATCACTGAAAATACTGTGCCTGCACCGGCTACACTTGCCCTGCTCAGTTTGGCCCTGGCTGGGCTCGGCTGGTCCAGACGCAAAGCAGGGTTACTGCTGAAACTGCATACCCGACTCAATGAGAAAGGTGTCATCTGACATCAAGGACCCTGTCTTCAGCAGCGACCAGCAAAGGGCAATGATGCGCTTCCAGCGCAGGCGCTGAGCAGATCACAAAGCAGCGCGCCGCCCACCGAAAATATATGTAATACATTTATTGCTTTTTGTATTACATTTTAATACAGTCTTTGGCGGCCAGAGATAATACCCCTCTGCCGGAGCATGTTTCATGCCAAGAACAGCGCCGCGCCGTAAACGCGCAAGGACCAAGGACAGGGTTTTGCAAGCGCGAATTCCAGAGCACCTTGATGACGAGTTACGCGGTCGCGCGGAGCAACTGGGCCTCTCAGTTTCTACTATTGTGCGCAACGTACTACTGCACACCTTCGACCTGGTCGAAGGCGTTGTTACCGACAGCTCTCAGATTGCACGAGCACTGGCTGGACGAAACGAGCCAGCAACCACCATTGTGCCCAAACTACCGGCACCAACCGCGGAAGAGGCTGACTCTGCCGCCAGCGTTATCGGCTGGCAGCAGGTGATATTGAACCGCAACGGCGTTTGCGAAGAGTGCAACGCCATCCTGGCGCTGGGTGATAACGCAGCAATCGGCGTACCCACCGGTCCGCGAGCGATACTGCTTTGCATGGACTGTCTCGGATTGCGCAGCTCGCCTGTTGTAGTGCCGGTCGAGAAATCTGTACCGAAGGCTAAGAGTAACAAAACCGGTCCCAAGGCAGCTTCACGCCGCAAGAGTAGTACGCGCTAATCCTGCATTCACTTGAAAGAGGTGTTGCCATGGTGACAACAACACAATTGGTGCGAGGCACCACCAGGCTTGTCTTCGATTCGGTTACGGGAATTACGACGGCTGTAGAAGGTATGCACGAAACAATTGCACGGCACCCGCTGCCATGGTCGCCGCGGGGCAACCAACCCACCGGCGCGCACGGTCTCATCGCCGCCGCCGTATATGCAACTATCAGAGGCGTTAATGGCGTGCTGCGCGAAGGCGCTGACGTAGCAATGGCTTTGCTTCCGGAGTCGACAGAGGACGCGCAATCCACTGCCGCAGTCATAAGAGCCGTGGCCGCCGTTAACGGCGCATTCGGCGATCACCTGGAGGCCACTGACAATCCCCTGGCCACACCCATGCGCCTGATGACGCCGCAACACCCACTCACACTCGATAGCGAATCTCTGGCAGGAGCGATGAGTCAGGCCAGTGGACACCTTGTGGTTCTGGTGCATGGACTCAGTTTGTCAGAGTTGAGCTGGAGCAGGAAGGGAGCGCCCAGTATCGGCGCGCGACTGCGTGAGGCGTTGGATATCACACCGCTGTACCTGCGCTATAACACCGGGCGACACATTTCCACCAATGGACAGGAGTTCGCACAACAGCTGGAGCAATTGTGCGCCAACTGGCCGGTAGCCGTGGAATCGCTATCGCTGATCGGGCACAGCATGGGCGGCCTGGTTATCCGCAGCGCCTGCTGGTATGCGCAACAGTGGGACAGTCAGTGGCTGCCACTACTGCAACGCGTGGTTTGCCTGGGAACACCGCACCACGGCTCACCGGTAGCGAAGGCGGGACACCACCTGAATGCCGCCATGCAGAACATCGCCTATACGCAGCCATTGGCATTCGGCCGTCGGCGCAGCGCGGGCATCAAAGACCTGCGCCACGGGGATCTGCTGGATGAGGACTGGCGCGACTACCACCCGGATGCGTCACGTCCTGACGTGCGTCGGCCTGTGCCATTGCTGCCGAACGTGGACTATTACTTGCCGCCGCTACGCTGGGCCGCGACAAACACGATCCTCTGGGTCGGATACTGGGCGACCTTCTCGTGCGCCTGGACAGCGCCACAGGCTCCCATCGGGATGACCTGCGACACCTCAACGTGAAAGCAGCACACTGCCGCGTTTTTCATCAGAAAAACCACTTCGACCTACTGGATGATGAGCGGGTTCACCAGCAGATCCTGGACTGGTTCAGCGCCTGAACAGCGCCGCACGGACGCCAAATGTTGTTCGCGAACAAGGCACCCAAACCACCCTGAGCCGCTTCGTGCATGAGCTGCATCAGCCGACCCACTTCCAGTCGCGAACTTCCGGCATGTCCCGGCCGTTTTTGTTAATGTACTGCCGGTGTTCAATCAACTTGTCCTTGAGCTGCTGTTTCAGGTAAATACCCTTGTCGCCGGTCTGTGGCAGGCGGTCAATGGCGTCCATAACAAGGTGGAAGCGATCGAGATCGTTCAGCACCGTCATATCGAACGGCGTGGTGATAGTGCCCTCCTCCTTGTACCCGCGAACGTGAATATTATCGTGGTTGGCGCGGCGATAGGTCAGGCGATGGATCAGCCACGGGTAGGCGTGGTAGGCGAAGATAACCGGCTTATCCCTGGTAAAGAGTTCGTCGAAGTCGGTATCACTGAGGCCGTGCGGATGCTCGCTCGGCGGCTGCAACTTCATCAGGTCGACGACATTGACCACGCGAATCTTCAGTTCGGGTAAATGTTGTCGCAGGATAGAAACGGCGGCCAATGTCTCCAGCGTCGGTACATCGCCGCAGCAGGCCATCACCACATCGCAAGTCAAAGCCTGATCGTTGCTGGCCCACTGCCAGATGCCGATGCCTTCGCTGCAATGCTTGACTGCGGCATCCATATCCAACCACTGCGGGGCCGGATGCTTGCCGGCGACGACGACATTGACATAGTGACGGCTGCGCAGGCAGTGATCCATCACTGACAATAGGCAGTTCGCATCGGGGGGAAAATACACACGCACGACTTCCGCTTTCTTGTTCACGACGTGGTCGATAAAGCCCGGATCCTGGTGCGTGAAACCGTTGTGATCCTGACGCCAGACATGCGATGCCAGAAGGTAATTCAACGATGCAATTTTTCGTCGCCACGGCAACGTGGCAGTGACCTTCAGCCATTTGGCATGCTGGTTGAACATCGAATCGATAATATGGATAAACGCTTCATAGCAATTGAACAGGCCATGCCGCCCGGTCAGCAGATAACCTTCGAGCCAGCCCTCGCACTGGTGCTCGCTTAGCATCTCCATCACGCGTCCGGCGGGTGCAAGAAACTCGTCATTGACCCGGGTCGCGCCCTGCCACTGCCTCTCGGTTACGTCGAACAGCGCTTCCAGGCCATTGGACAGGGTTTCGTCGGGCCCAAACACGCGAAAATTGCGCTCTGGCTGATTCAGTTTCGCCACATCGCGCAGAAATTTACCCAGCACGTGCGTGTCGCCAATACCGGGCACGCCGGGCGCGGGCACATCAACCGCGTACTCGCGAAAATCCGGCATGCGCAACTCGCGCAACAGCATGCCGCCATTGGCGTGCGGATTCGCACCCATACGCCGTGTCCCGATCGGTGCCAGCTCAGCCAGCTCCGGCACCAGACGCCCCTGCGCATCGAACAACTCCTCGGGGCGATAGCTTTTCAGCCAGGCTTCCAATTGCTGCAGGTGTTCGGGCGGCGAAGTCGGCGATATCGCGATGGGCACCTGATGCGCGCGGAAGGTCCCCTCGATCTGCTTGCCGTCGACTACTTTCGGACCGGTCCAGCCCTTGGGCGAGTTGAGCACGATCATCGGCCAGCGCGGTCGCGTGAGTTCACCGTTGCTGCGCGCATTATGCTGAATGCTTTTGATCTGCGTGACGGCCGTGTCGAGTGCCGCGGCCATCGCTTCATGCATCAATGCGGGTTCATGCCCCTCAACGAAAATCGGCGTCCAGCCATAACCACGCAGCAACTGCTCCAGTTCCTCGCGAGTGATGCGCGCAAGTATGGCTGGGTTGGCTATCTTGTAGCCGTTCAAATGCAGAATGGGCAACACCGCCCCATCGCTGGCAGGATTCAGAAATTTGTTGGAGTGCCACGCCGTGGCAAGCGGCCCGGTTTCCGCCTCGCCGTCGCCGACCACACAGGCGACGATAAGATCGGGATTGTCGAAAACGGCACCGAACGAATGACTGAGCGAATAGCCCAACTCGCCCCCTTCATGAATGGAACCTGGACACTCGGGCGAGACGTGGCTGGGGATACCGCCAGGAAATGAAAACTGTTTGAAAAGTTTCTGCAGACCCTCTTCATCCTGACTGATATCGGGATAGATTTCGCTGTACGTCCCTTCGAGGTAAGTGTTTCCGACCAACGCAGGACCACCATGACCCGGACCGGATACGTAGATCATGTCGAGATCGTATTGTTTGATGATGCGGTTAAGATGCACATAGATAAAATTTTGCCCCGGCGTTGTACCCCAATGCCCGAGCAGCATGTGCTTGATATCGGTGAGCGCCAATGGCCGTCTTAACAGTGGATTGTCGTACAGATAAATCTGCCCGACCGAGAGGTAATTGGCTGCACGCCAGTAGGCGTCCATGCGCTGGAGCAGTTCGCGTGTGAGGGTGCTAGTCGTCATGGTTCGGGTTTTCCGGCAGCGGTCTCTGCAAATAATTAAGGAGATATACACGGCACCGGCAGATTGTTCTGTGCGGCGGCGAACGTTCTCCTAATAATCATCAACTGATCAGACCGTTGACCTGGCACAAAGGTTCAGTAACCGCACTGCGAGTATGGCAAAATCGAAATGTACGGCAAACCGGTCCCGGGTGTTGTGGCCATTTCCCTGTCATATATCAATAGCCGTTGCAGTAGTGCTTGATGCCGCCGCTTTCTCCTGTGAGACTCGTCTACGTTAGGCAAATGTCGATAGTGCCGAGCGCATACCTGCTCTTTGGTATCCCTCGATACTGTTATCTACCACAGAGAGTTTTTCGTCATCGAGACGTTGATTAAGTCATTGCCGGAATTCAGTGAAGCCTATGAACAAAGACATAGTCATTCCTGAGACTGGTCGTGTAGCGCATTCAACCGTTGCGAATACGGGTTGGAGACGCTGGCTGCCCGGCTTGCAAACACTGTTGCATTACAAAGCTGCCTGGTTGCCCAGCGATATTGCGGCCGGGCTTGTGCTGACCACCATGCTGGTGCCAGTGGGGATCGCGTATGCCGTCGCCTCGGGTGTACCCGGGATCTATGGATTGTATGCCACGATCATTCCACTACTGGCCTACGCACTTTTCGGACCCAGCCGGATTCTGGTGTTGGGTCCCGATTCATCGCTGGCTGCTGTGATTCTGGCGGTGGTATTACCGCTGTCACATGGTGATCCGGTTCGCGCCATAGCAGTAGCGAGTATGATGGCAGTAGTATCGGGCATCGTGTGCATTTTGGCCGGCGTATTGCGCCTGGGATTTATCACCGAACTGCTTTCCAAACCCATTCGCTACGGTTACATGAATGGAATTGCATTAACCGTACTGATCAGTCAGCTACCAGCAATATTCGGATTTTCAATCGACAGCGATGGACCAGTAAACAATCTGGCGACGATCTTCACAGCCATCGTGGAAGGCAAAACCAATATCGCGACGTTTGCTATCGGCGCGGCAACACTGGCGTGTATTGCGTTACTCAAGCGTTACCAGCGCTTCCCCACGATTCTGTTGGCCGTGATTGGCGCTACGCTGCTGGTGGGTCTGTTCCACCTTGATGAAAAGGCAGGTGTAACAGTGTTGGGGTCACTGCCACAAGGCTTGCCGCTGTTTACTGTACCGTGGATTGATTTTGCCGATATTCAGGCCGTGCTCATCGGGGGATGTGCTGTGGCACTCGTGTCGTTTGCCGATACCAGCGTGTTGTCACGCACCTATGCCGCCAGGACGCACACGTACGTCGATCAAAATCAGGAAATAATCGGTTTGGGTGCGGCCAATCTTGCCGCTGGATTTTTCCAGGGGTTCCCGATCAGCAGCAGTTCATCGCGCACCCCGGTGGCGGAGTCTGCCGGGTCGAAAACCCAGCTTACCGGCGTGGTCGGTGCGCTAGCGGTTACACTGCTATTGGTTGTTGCTCCCGATCTTTTACAACACCTACCAACCAGCGCATTGGCCGCAGTGGTCATCGCATCGGCTATTGGATTGTTTGAGTTCAGCGATTTGCGCCGCATCTATCGGCTCCAGAAGTGGGAGTTCTGGTTGTCGATGGTTTGTTTCGTGGGCGTCGCAGTGCTCGGCGCCATTCCCGGTATCGGGCTGGCAATAATATTTGCCGTGATTGAATTTCTGTGGGACGGATGGCGGCCACATTATGCCGTGCTTGGCCGTGTCGATGGTGTTCGCGGCTATCACGATCTCAAACGTTATCCCAGCGCGCGACTGATTCCCGGATTGGTCTTGTTTCGATGGGATGCGCCACTTTTTTTTGCCAATGCGGAATTGTTCCAGGATTGCATTCTGGAGGCAATTTGCCAATCACCAACGCCGGTAAAACGCGTTGTGGTTGCAGCAGAGCCGGTGACAAGCGTTGATATTACGTCTGCGGACATTATCGCAGGGCTTTACGATACACTTAGCTACTCGCACATTGAATTGCATTTCGCTGAAGTGAAAGATCCTGTGAAGGACAAGTTCAGAAGACTCGAATTACTGGATAAGCTGGGCAGCGATATCTTCTATCCAACCGTGGGTGCGGCGATCGATGCTTACCTCGGAGACTACCAGGTGGACTGGAAACCCTGAGAGACCTGTATAAACGACGCGAGCAGTGCTGGCGTCTATACTGTACTCGAGCCCAATACTTTTCGAGCACACTGCCCTGAAAACCCACAGGCTGAGTCACTATTGGGACTACTGGTGAAATGCTGTTAACTAGAGTTACCTCCATACTCGATTGCTGGTAAAAGGCGAAAAAAACATGGCACACAAACATACAAAACAGGGCAAACGCCAAAAAGATGTTACAGCGACGTCGGATAAACCCGAGAAGCTAAGCCGTAAGGACTATGAGAAGGAACTCAGGCGCTTGCATGTCGAACTGGTCAAGCTGCAGCGCTGGGTAGTGCACAACGGCCTCAAACTCTGCGTCGTTTTCGAGGGGCGCGATGGCGCAGGTAAGGGCGGGGCCATCAAGGCCATAACGGAGCGGGTGAGTCCGCGTATCTTTCGCGTGGTCGCCCTGCCGACCCCGACCGAGCGTGAAAAGACCCAAATGTACATCCAGCGTTACATCAAGCATTTTCCGGCAGCGGGTGAGATCGTGATTTTTGACCGCAGTTGGTACAACCGTGCAGGGGTCGAGCGCGTAATGGGCTTTTGTTCCGAGGAGGAATCGGAGCACTTTCTCCAAATGGTGCCGTTGGTTGAACGTGCCATGGTCGACTCCGGTATCATCCTGATTAAATATTGGCTGGAAGTTTCACCTGAGGAACAGCAGCGACGCCTCGAAGACAGGATCGACGACGGTCGCAAAATCTGGAAGTTGTCCCCCATGGATATCAAGTCCTATAACAAGTGGGATGAGTACACACGAGCCAGGGACGAAATGTTCAAGGCGAGCGATACCCCGTGGGCACCATGGTTTGTCGCTCATTCCGAGGATAAGGAGCGTGTTCGGCTAAATGTGATCCGCCACCTGTTAAGTCAAATTCCCTACGAGGATTTACCACAAGACAGTGTCAAACTGGGAAAGCGAAAAATCGGCAAGTACAAGGACATCAACTACCCATTCAAGTATGTCCCTGAAAGTTACTGACTCCAGTGCCGTGCACGCATGTCTGGTTTGAGCTAAATGTGCAGCGATCAATCGCCAGTGCTGAAAATCTTTGCAAACATGTTTGGCATGGCAGATAACGCGGCTTCACTGAGGGAGCACGCGGCGCCGGCTGCGCTGTTATATTCACCGCAGCACATGGATCGGGTCATCCAGCGGGAAGCCGCAATTACGGATTATCGGGCGTCAAATCCGTCGGCGAACAACAGCCCCAGTACCGCGCTGCTGGTTGCAAGCAGGACCAAGAAACAGCGGTTCGGCTATGGCCGGGTTGGCGACCAGATTCTGAATGATGTCCCTCAGACTACCGTAGGTTTTGAGCATCATCTTCTGCTTGAGCCTGCGCCCACAGAACAGGAAACCTGGCACCTGCTGAAGCGTCGCGCCTTAGACCACCTGCTGTCGATCGCGCTGTTGCACATTACCCAGCAAAAGGAAGAGAGAGACACCCTTGGCAGTCGCAGAGCCCTGTTACAGAGTAAACTGGGCATCCTGAGCCGCGGCGGCAGTTTTGCGCACTGTACCGGCAAAGACGACCAGGCGAGCTTGCAGTCACGCCTGCAGAACATAGAACAACACTTGTCGAGGCTCGGCGGCGCAGAGGATGTAATGGCGGGAAATCTTGCCACCGTCGCTGAGGTGCTCACGCAGGCCGAACGCCATCTTTGGTTGGAGGACAAATTGCTGTGCCTTGATCAACTGTACGCGTTGCACGACACACCGGAATCCTCTGCACCGGCGATCGTATTCAAGGGACTGAAGAACAACGAGGGTCGCCAAAATTACCACCCTCTATGCAGAGACAGTTGCAAGAGGTTTGGAGAACGAAACAAAAAACCAGGCTGGTTGACTTACCGTTATCACACGCTGGGCCGCGGTTGCTTGATACCATTGTCATCACAGCAGCCCAGTTACCACCAGCACACCCAAAGGCACATAGACTTGAAGCCATGAACGACCAACAATATTCCTCCCTAAGACACAATGTCAGCATGCTTGGCCGCATTCTGGGCGACACCATGAGTGATGCTGCGGGCCCGGAGTTTCTGGAGAAGATTGAACAGATACGCATCCTGTCGAAATCGGCGCGCGCCGGTGATAGCGTTGATGAAAGCCGACTCAAGGCGCTGCTACTGAGCCTCGATAGAGAGGAATTGCTCCCGGTTGCACGGGCATTCAGCCAGTTTCTCAACCTGGCCAATATAGCCGAACAGCACCATGCCATTTCTCGCGAGATGGACAATGAGTACTCGGCAACCGAGGCACTGGCGGGCGTGCTCGAACTGTTGCAGTCCGATGGCCGTCGCGCATACGAAATTGCGCGCGCCATCGAACAACTGCGAATTGAATTGGTCCTCACCGCTCATCCCACCGAAATTACCCGGCGCACGCTGATCCATAAACACGGCGAAATAGACGCCTGTCTCGGGCTGCTGGAACTGCACGACCTCACCGAGCGGGAGCAACAGGTTATCCACAACCGTCTGCGCGAATTGATTGCCCAGATCTGGCACACACAGGATTTTCGCGACGAACGCCCCACCCCGCTAGACGAAGCCAAGTGGGGCTTTGCGGTGGTCGAGAATTCCCTGTGGGAAGCGATACCGGAATTCCTGCGCCAACTGGACAACACCCTGTTCGATGCCACCGGCAGTCATTTGCCCGAAGACGCCGCACCTGTGGGCTTCAGTTCATGGATGGGGGGCGACAGGGACGGCAACCCCAATGTGACAGCAACTGTAACCGAGGAAGTCCTGCTGCTCGGGCGTTGGCAGGCAGCCGCTCTGTACCTGAAAGATCTTGAAGTGTTGGTAGAAGAACTGTCCATGACCGTTTGCAGTGCAGCGTTATCGACCAGGGCTGGCACTGCACGAGAACCCTATCGCGCGGTGCTCAGGGAGCTGCGCAACAGACTTCGTCTGACCCTGGATTCGCTGACCCGCCAGATTAACGAGAAGCAGGCTCCGGCAGACAACATCATCTTAAGTGAAGACGAACTGTGGCAGCCAGCCTATGCATGCTACCAATCCCTGCTGGATTGCGGCATGGTCAGTATTGCTCAGGGCAAATTGCTCGATCTGTTGCGGCGTATCAAGTGTTTTGGCGTCAATTTGGTACGCCTGGATATCCGCCAGGTTTCCGATCGTCACACCGAGGCGCTCTCTGCACTCACCCTATTTCTCGGTATGGGTGATTACCAGCAGTGGAGTGAGCAGGAGAAGCAGGCGTTTCTGCTCACGGAACTGGCGAGTAAACGGCCTTTAATCCCCCGAGATTGGCACCCCCATGAACAGGTGCAGGAAGTTCTGGACACCTGTGCTGTGGTCGCCAGGCAACCGCAGGGAGCTCTGGGTTGCTACATTATTTCCATGGCGCGACAGGCCTCTGATGTGCTGGCCGTGGAATTGCTGTTGAAAGCGTCAGGATTGCGCACCCCGCTACCGATTGTACCGCTGTTTGAAACGCTCGATGACCTGAATCGCTCCGCGCAGGTCGTCGATGAATTACTGTCCATTCCCGAGTATCTCAATCACCTGCAGGGACGCATGATGGTGATGATTGGTTACTCTGATTCCTCAAAGGATGCCGGTGTACTAGCGGCCTCGTGGGCGCAATACCGGGCGCAGGAAGCATTGATCAATCGCTGCGCACAATCTGCGATCAAACTGACGCTGTTCCACGGACGGGGAGGCACCATCGGACGCGGCGGAGCACCGGCGCATGCGGCATTGTTGTCGCAGCCGCCCGGCTCACTGGAGAACGGGCTGCGCGTGACTGAACAGGGAGAAATGATCAGGACCAAGCTGGGTCTAAAGGCGATGGCGGTAAAAACGTTGGCGCTATACACCAGCGCTATCTTACAGGCCAACCTGAAAGAGCCGCCCACGCCAAAACAGGAATGGCGAGACGTGATGGACAGCCTCGCAGCCAACTCCTGCGATTACTATCGCGCTTACGTGCGGGACAACCCTGATTTTGTCGCGTATTTCAGGGAGGCGACGCCCGAGCAGGAACTGGCAAAACTGCCCCTGGGTTCCAGGCCCGCGCGCCGCAAGGGTGGTGGCGGTATCGCGTCGCTGCGCGCAATTCCCTGGATTTTTGCCTGGACACAGAATCGCCTGATGCTGCCGGCCTGGCTGGGCGCAGGCCAGGCATATCAGGATGTAATGCAAAGCGGCAAAACCGGCGTCCTGAGGGAGATGGCGCAGTGCTGGCCCTTTTTCGCGACGCGCTTATCCATGCTGGAAATGGTGTTTGCCAAAGCCGACAGCGGCCTTTCCGCCTATTATGATCAGCGACTGGTGTCGCAACAGCACAGGGCAATTGGTCAGCAGTTGCGTGAACAATTGGCCGCGGATACTGCGGTGATACTGGATTTGCTGGGCGAGACAGAACTGTTGCAGCACCAGTCATGGTCCCGTGAATCCATAAAGCTGCGCAATATATATACCGATCCACTGAACGTCCTGCAGGCAGAACTGCTGGAGCGCAACCGCAACAAACAGGATGACGTTATCGAACTGGCCATCATGGTCACCATTGCCGGTATCGCCGCTGGTATGCGAAATACGGGCTAAACAAGATTATCCAGATGGCGCAGCTCACGCTACTGACCTCCTCCATTCACCGAGCGCACTTCGGGCAAGTGTCGCGCTACCTGTGACAATTTGTCGCATTCCCCAACGGCCCCATCCTCTGTAAGCTCGCCGGCGTTAATAAATCCGTAACAGACTTGAGGGCAAAATGTACTTGAATGGGAAACCGGTCGCCCTGACGATCGCTTGTATGTTGTCCATGCCAATCCATGCGCAGGTACCACCGACATCTGCTGCAAACATCGAAGAAATCATCGTCAGCGAATCGAGCGTCGTAAATAAGCTGATCACGCCTTCGCCGGCAAGTACCAGTGACGCAGCCAGTCTGCTGCGTAACACTCCGGGTATCAGTCTGCGAGGTGCAGGCGGTGTCTCCAGTTTGCCCGCGATTCATGGCATGTCCGGTGATCGCGTGCGCACAAAACTGGACGGAATGGATCTGATCTCCTCATGTGCCAATCACATGAACCCACCATTGTCGTACATCGACCCGAATAACGTGCACAGCGTCAGCGTCTTCGCCGGTATCACATCGGTTACCGTGGGTGGTGACAGTATCGGCGGCACTATTATCGTGAACTCACCCAGGCCTGAATTTGCGAGCACTGAGGAAGGTACACTCACTCGCAATGAAGCCGGAACATTCTATCGCAGCAATGGCGACGGTTATGGCGGCAATCTGTCGGGGACGATTGCCAGTGAGTCCCTGAGCGCCAATTACACCATCGCAACAGCACAATCCGATAACTACAAGGCGGGCAACGAATTCAAACCTTCCGGGCCGGCAGCAACCGACAGGGGGTTTTTACCAGGAGATGAAGTAGGATCTACCTATTACGATTCCACCAATCAATCCCTCACCTTCGGACTGAAGCAAGACAATCATCTCGTCGACCTCAAAATCGGGTACCAGCGCATCTCCGATCAGGGCTTTCCCAATCAGCGCATGGATATGACTGATAACAAGAACTACTCCATCAATCTTGCTGACAAGGCCACGTTCGACTGGGGCGTGCTGGAATCGCGCATCTACTACGAGAAAACCCGACACAGCATGAATTTCGGCGACGACAAGCAGTTCATGTATGGCGACGCGCCCGGAATGCCGATGGAAACCGACGGCAGAACAACGGGCGCTGTCGTCAAGGCATCGATTCCAGTGAGTTCAAGGGACATTGTGCGCACTGGCGTGGAGTACCAGGCTTACAAGCTGGATGACTGGTGGCCGCCCTCAGGCACTGGCGCGATGATGTCTCCAAATACCTTTGAAAACATCAATGACGGCCAGCGCGATCGCTACGGCGTTTTTGGTGAGTGGGAGGCGCGGTGGACAGGTCAATGGACCACCGTTCTGGGTATTCGCCCTGAAATGGTGAGGATGAACACCGGCGACGTTCAGGGCTACTCAAACACCAACGGCATGCCTATGAGCATGCCCATGGTCATGCCGATGAACATGGGCATGAGTGCCGCCATGGACATGGACATGGGCATGGGCATGGGCATGACTACCGCCATGACCCCCTCTATGGGCATGGGTATGACACATAACTACCTCGCCGAATCCACGGCATTCAATGAACGCAACCGGCAGCGTACCGACTATAACGTCGATATCGCTGCCGTTGCCCGTTATGTGCCTGACGCCAACCAGACTTACGAGGCAGGCATTGCGCGCAAGAGCCGCTCACCGAATCTTTATGAGCGCTACACCTGGTCAACCAGTGGCATGTCAATGCTGATGGTCAACCTGGCAGGTGATGGCAATGGCTATGTAGGTAATCTTGACCTTGAACCGGAAGTTGCCAATACGCTCAGCGTTTCCGCAAACTGGCATGATGCTGGCAGAGAGCACTGGGAACTGGAAGTCACGCCGTACATAACCTACGTTGATGATTTTATCGATGCCAAACGTTGCGTTTCGGATACGCCGGCCTGCGGTCCCGCCAACCAGACTGCGACGGACGCATTTGTCTTCCTGCAATTTGTGAATGAGAATTCGCGCATCTATGGCGTCGACGTTTCCGGTTCTTATCTTGCCGCGAAACTGCAGGATTACGGCAGCTTCACTGTCGGCGGTGTAGCCGGTTACCTCAATGGCGAGAACAGGAAAACCGGTGACAATCTCTATAACATGATGCCGCTCAATACCACATTGTCGCTCACACACACTCTCGGAAACTGGACCAATGTGCTCGAAGCACAGTTTGTTGCTTCCAAGGACAATGTATCGCAGGTGCGCAATGAAATCAGAACAAGCAGTTACAACGTGTACAGCCTTCGCAGTAGCTATGAATGGAAACAGTTCCATATAGACGTCGGGATTGAGAACCTGACCGACGAGTTCTACGACTTGCCCCTCGGGGGAGCCTACGTCGGCCAGGGCGCAACCATGTCCGCCAACGGCGTACCCTGGGGTATTGCGGTACCGGGCATGGGTCGATCAGTCTATACCAGCGTGAGTATGACGTTCTGAGCGCGCCGGCCTTGCGCAAGTGCCGACGACAGCTGACAATTTGCTCGCATCAATCCGCTAATCCTCCGTATACTTCAGGTTCAAAACGTGAGGATATAAAATGAATTTCTATCATTCTGTGGGTAAAAAAGTTGCTTTGTTTTTCGCCCTGGTGGTTATAGCTGGTTTCACAGCCAGCTGTGATGAAAAGGGCGATAGTTCAGCCGAAAACGCCGCCTCGCCAGAAGTCATGGCACCAGCTGTAAGCGGCCTCCCAATGGCAGGCTCAACAAGCCCGATGATGTCGCCAAATGTATCCAGCGCCGGACCCATGGAAGCTATGGTTGAGCAGCTGCGAGCCAAACTCGAAAATAACCCGGGCGATATACAAGGATGGATACTTCTCAGCCAGTCTTATCAATTTCTGCAACGCTGGCCGGAAGCCGAAGAAGCATTTTCTGAAGCCAAGAAACTGGGGTATGAAGGGGCTATGCCGTCGACTGAGGGAGGCACGGTCGGTGGCAACACATCAAGTGCCGAGACCCAGGCGGGTCAGACCGTGTTTGACGATATGCGCAAGCTTGCCGCGGAGTCAGAGGCCCAGACACCGGCAACGACCGATAACAGCTCCAATGGTATCAGCGTAACCGTTTCCATAAGTTCAGCACTTCTCAATACTGTCGATCCGGAGGCATTGGTCTTTATTTTCGCGCGTTCGGTGCCATCGAATAATGGACAGCCTTCCGGGCCGCCGTTGGCTGCCGTGAAGAAAAAAGTGTCGGAGTTGCCTGTAACACTGACACTGGATGACAGCATGGCTATGATGCCGCAGTTTTCCCTGTCCAGCGCTGATCGAGTCATGATTGGCGCGCGAATTTCCAAAAGTGGCAGCCCGATGAAACAGGCCGATGACATTGAAAGCATCGTCGGCCCGGTTGATTCCAATACTTCAGACGCCATTGATATTGTCATTGGTGCTGATGGGAGGTCGCAGGAAGGGGTCCTGACAACCTGACGACCAGAGAGCGATCAGGGCATCGGCTGCGAATCGACCTCGGGCTCCTCGTCGACGGCCTCCGGTTCTGGCTCCAGGCTGGGCCCCATCAGGATTGCCAGTGGACGGGTATGCGGGCTAGCGTCCAGCGCGATGATCAGTGCCGTAGTCAACGGAACTGCCAGGAACATACCCACCGAGCCAAACAACCAGCCCCAGAACAGCAGCGCGATAAACACCGCCAGTGTGGAGATGCCCAGCCCCTTGCCCATGACACGGGGCTCGATCACATTGCCGATGACAATGTTAATCACCATGTAACCGGCTGCGACCACCAGCGCGGTCGACAAATCCACCTGTACCAGTGCCAGCAGCACCGCCGGAACCATCATGACGATGTTGCCGACGACGGGCACGAAGTTAAGGAAAAAAGCCAGGATCGTCCAGAGGATGGCGAAGTCTATTCCGAGGAACCAGAGCAAAATCCAGACACAGACCGCGGTGGCGAGACTGGTCAGGGTCTTGATCAGCATATAGCGATTGATGTTGTCCAGCAGCCGCTTCAGTCGCGCTTCACCCGCGTCGGTCAGATGAAACGCCGCCTTCAGCTTGGTTGGTATCGCCGGCACTTCGAGCAGGATGAAAATCACGGTGAGCAGTACCAGCAGGCCGGTCGCGAAGAAGCCGCCGGCATTGGACAGGAGCAAGCGGACAACACTGCTCATCTTATAGGGATCGATCAGGTCCGGCACCGCCTCACGCGAGCCGCTGACACCGACAAGCTCCAGCCAGCCGCCAAACTGATCACTCAGCAGCAGAAACCGCTCCTGGTAGGTCGGCAGGCTATCGCGAAATCCTTCCAGCGCTCCGGTGTAGACCAGGGCCAGCAGGCTGCCGATATCGAGCAGGATAAAAATGATTACAAACACCGCGCCCCATTTCGGCACCCCACGACGCCGCATCCAGCGCAACCCCGGTGTAGCCACGATGGCGATAAAAACGGCCAGCAGGATGGGCGCAAGAATCGACGAAGCCGCCTGCAGCACCATGATGACAATTGCAAAGGCAGCGGCGACGATCAGGCCGCGCGCCGGGTCACTGAAGGAACTGAATGCTTTCATCGACTGATTTCCGTTGGTAAGCAGGCGCTGATTGTAATTCTGGAAGAAGGATTCTCTCACCAACGCATCCATGGTTGATGGTAGCGAGAGATACCGTCCACTACAATTCGGAAGGGCAGGTAAATCTACCGCCAGTTTGGGTAATCAGATAAAGGAGCTACTTATGATCGTAGTAAACGCAACCGTAAAAACCAGTCGACAGGATATTACGGCTTTGCAGGAAGCCATCGCCACCATGGAAGCGGCCAGCCGGGCGGAAGCCGGCTGCCGTGACTACACATTCAGCGTTGAACTGAATAACCCGGATGTACTGCGCATTACTGAAAAATGGGACAACGTCGAAGCTCTACAGGCTCATTTTGCCACTCCACACATGGCCGCATTCCAAGCTGCCCTGAACACAATGCCATCGCCTTCTATGGATTTGAAATTCTATGACGTTGTGGAAATACAGCCGTTTCAATAGGCGTCATGACTACGGCGCAATCTTGTCGCAGTCGGTTCGGTGTATCACTACGCGTCGATTCTGGGCGCGACCCGCTTCCGTGTCATTGCTGGCAATCGGATTGGCTTTGCCGTAGCCCCGAATCTCAAAGCGACCATCGAGGATAACCCCTTTTGACTGCAGGTAGTTTGCTACCGCGTCGGCGCGTCGTTGCGACAATCGAAGGTTGTAGCTTTCGCTACCAATGCTATCGGTATGGCCCTCTATCACACCCCTGACGGTGGAGCCGATTTTCGGATTCGTCAAAACAGCTGCGATCGCATCCAGTTGCGCCATGTCATTGGCGCTGAGCTGGGCCGAGTCAAAGGCAAATTCCAGATTCAGGCTGTAGTCGCAATTGCAGCCGATTGTATCTACTCGAGCTCCCTGCGAGCTGCCGGGGCACTGGTCATCAGCATCGCAAACGCCATCGGCGTCTGCATCGGCACATGCGGCAGGAGCGGTCGCGACCGGCGCCGCGACCGGGCCGGGGCCGGCTCGCTGACCCCGAAATGATATGTTATGCCGCCGGAGAGGAAATAGAAGTCATAGATTTTATTGTCGTCGTAGCCCTCGGCCTCCAGCCTTAATCCCCAGGCGCCGTAGTTGTAGGCGATGCCGGCACCGTAGGCGAACTGGGTGTCATTTTCATTCGCCGATCCCTGGTTGCTGATGTCGATTTCACTCTTCAGGTTGATGGCACCAGCCTTGACGAACAGGTCAACGGGGCCGACGGGCATGGTGCCGACTAAGAAGCCTTCCCAACCCGACAGGTCGGCATCAACTCTGTCCGCAAACACAGTTTGGGAGAAACTGCCGAAGTCGACATAGCCACCCTCGACGCCCAGCCACGGAAAGAAGTTGTAACCCAGATAGGCCTTCCAACCCGTGTCGTTATCGTTCAGTTCAATGTTGTATGCGCCGTTGTAGCCAAAATGGTTAGCGTTCTGGTCCAGTTCGCTTTGACCGCCACTGGCGCCAATATAGAAACCGGGCTCTGCCGCGTGGCTAGTGCCGGTGACCAGCATCGGCGCAAGCAAACCCACGAGCATGATTATTCTGCGGATAGACATGGAGTATCTCCTGATTGAGGTATCAATTGTTGTTGTAGCGAGCTGCAATATCTGCCCCTTTATTAGTCGATTTTTGTGACACTGACGTTACAAGCGTGAACACGGGCGATTATTATCCTGGGGAAACGCGTGACGAGCGGTGCACAGCCTCTTCATTTTCTGTGTCATCACTCCGCAACATCGTTCAACTAATGTCCAGTGGAATAAATCTGTGCAAGAAGGTGGCATGCATTTCAATCCGGCGCCGACGATAGCGGCAGTTTCAACAGAATAATGTCGCGGCGAAGCATACTGGCTGCAATGCTGGGTGCATTGGTTGCCTGTACCGATCAGGCACCGACCTGTCCGTTCACAGGCCAGCCGACATAGCCCCCTCGGCGGGTTGCTTTGCGTCGTCGGCTGAGGGGTTGCTGATGGTGCAGGGTCTGAACGGCGAGGTCAGCCTGCCGGGTGGGAGCAGCAAGCCTGGTGAGTCCGCCCAGTGCACAGCTTTCAGGGAGACCTGGGAAGAGACTGGACTACGCCTGCAACCCGGGGAGTTGCTGCGGGTTTTCAGCACTGGATTTCACCTGTATCACTGCGAGCACGCTGTGTGGTCCGGCGAGATCGACCCACGGCCGCGCCTTGAAGTGCGTGCGGCATTCTACCTGCCAGCTGAGAAGTTTGGCAGTTACGAATGGCGCTTCGAAGATGAGCAGGCGCCATTGAAGGCGATGTTGCTGGACGTTGAGCGCGATAAGCAGAAGTAGCGAGCGGTGCCGCTGAGACCCCGGCGCACTGTCATCCGCACGCGGTGCCTGCTAGTCTATACCGCATCCGCCTCGGACACGCAGGCAGGCTGCTACCAGACATTGGAACACCATGATCGGAAGACCGCATAGCAATACGCTGCAACTGTGCATCGCCGGGCTCTTTCTATTCACGCTTTCCAGTTGCAGTGAACGGACGCCCGAGGACAACTGTAGAGCCGTGGGAGACAACCTGCTACAGGATACCCGCTTCACCACCCTTGCAGCGCCTCGTCCGCAGCGCCTGTGGAAATCATCCGCGCATTCGGCTCAACCGTCGTTCATTTACAGCGCGCAGGACGGCGTATTAACGATCGAACAGAAGGGCACGGAGCCCTGGATAATCATTACACAGAGTCCTGATGCGGAGAAACTTGCGGGTGCTGTCGTGGAATTCAGCGCCGAAATCAAGCTCGATCTGATACCTCCCGAGATTGCACACGGCTTCAAGCAGGGCGGCGGCCTCAGGCTCCTGGCAAGGCACAGCGGCCAGATCGTATTGAACTCCCTATTGGATCATCAGCCCCACGATGGGATACACGACTGGCAAACTGTAAAGGTTGTTATGGCGATGCCTGCGACGATGGATTACCTACAGGCAGGATTTATTCATCAGTCTGGCGGCGTGCTGCAGGTGCGCAACCCTTCACTACGGCAGATGGCGCAAAGCTGTGCAACACATTCCGACCATTGATTTTGCGTCCCTCGATAACACCTCTACGCGCGACTCTCTCGACAGCGCATGTCGTGAGTGGGGTTTTTTTTATCTTACAGGCCATGGCATCGACTCACAGGCAACCGAGCAGATGCAAACGTCAATGCAACACTTTTTTGCGTTGCCGTTGGCGCAGAAGCAGAAAGTAGAACGTACGGCAGACAATCCCTGGGGCTTCTATAACCGGGAACTCACCAAGAACGTGCGCGACTGGAAGGAGATATTCGATATTGGTCCAGACCTGGCAACCCAAGGTCTCAGCAGCGCAAGGGCCCAGTGGCCCGATGAGTCCGATTTCGGCTTACTCGGTTTTCGCAGCGCTGTAACGACTTTTTCTGCTGCATGCGAGGCAGTGGCTTTGCGTCTATTGCAGGCGATCAGCCAAAACCTCGGTATGCCCGCGCTGTATTTGAACGACTATTTCGGGGCCGACCACACCAGCTTTCTCCGACTCAATTACTACCCTCCCTGCCCGTCGCCAGCACCGGCCGATGCGCCGCACAACCCGCTGAGCGGGCACCTTGGCATCAGCCACCACACCGACTCCGGCGCGATCACCGTACTGTTACAGGATACGCAGCCAGGCCTTCAGGTGTGGCATAAAGCACACTGGCACCTCATTGCGCCGCGTGAAGACGCATTGGTTATCAATATTGGGGACATTGTCCAGGTATGGTCTAACGATCGCTACCGCGCCCCGCTACACCGGGTGCTCGCACATTCATCCACACCGCGTTACAGCGCTCCGTACTTCTGTAACCCTGGGTATGACACGGTTTATGAGCCTCTACCGGGCACTTGTGATTCCACACAGCCACCGCGCTACCGGCCAATTTCCTGGGGCGAATTTCGCGCAGCGCGCGCAGCGGGTGACTACGCTGACCAGGGCGAGGAAGTGCAAATCAGCGACTATAGAATCTGTGCAAATTGAGACGAGGCACCCCATCGGCGCACACTAAGCGCGTAGGATGATAAGCCGCGTATGATCCCTTCAGAGATATTTCCGTATTGCGCCAGGACTTAGCCGCTCAGTTTTAGCTGTCGGGATTTCAGAATTGCCTGCGCGCGACTGGTGACACGCAATATTTGGTAAATGCCGTGTAAGTGTGTTTTTACCGTTCCCTCGGCTATACCCAACCGCCTCGCGATCACCTTATTGGGCAGACCCTGCAGCAACTGGTCGAAGACCTCCTGCTGCTTGGGCGTAAATTGTGGCCTGTCTACTTGCAGCGGGTTTTGAGCTTCCGTGCTTTCTGGGACCTCGAAGCCCATGGAGCGGGCTACAGAGGGAGGGATATACAAGCCGCCCGCCAGTACCACTTGAATGGCCATCACGATCGTCTGCATCGGCGAACTTTTGGACACAAAGCCATGCACGCCGTATTCGAAACACTGCGCAATAATGTCGGGAGAATCGAAGGCTGAGAATATTAGAATCGGAATGTGCGTGTATTGTTCACGTATGAACTCAACAGACCGTGAGCCAAAGGTATCCGACAGGCTCAGGTCCAGGATCAGCATGTTGAAGCCTGCATCCGAGTCCAGCCTTTCTACCATGCTCTGGAAAGAGTCGGCGGTCTCAACTTCGTCAAACACTCTGAGTGAATGCAGTGCCGATGTCAGCGAATCGCGAACTATCGGGTGATCATCAATGACCAGTACACGGCTAGACATAAGGCATCCTTATCCTCCAGGCCAGCGGCGAGTATGGCCTGCTATCTCCGGGCATTATCATGGTGTATACACCTGTAGATTTCAACCCAACTGCCACAACATCCAAAGCATCGGCTACACTATAATTTCGCAGTTGGCGCTGGAGTCGCTTTACCTCGCCGCGTGGTTTGCTAGTGGCTGTGTTGACGCTGTTCTGTTTCGCAAGACTGCCATAGAACGAGAGGAGTTGAATGGAATCACTCGATACCAGACCCTGGCGGGCATATCACAACCGGCAGTTAAGGGGCAGCGGCTGGAGCGCTTATGGAGAATCCAGGAAAGGCAGCAACCGCGCGTGCAACGAAGACAATTACATTCTCGCCCCGTTGGCACATGATCGGTTACTGGTCGCGGTGGCCGATGGCCTCGGCGGTCACAATGCAGGACGTATAGCCAGCAGGCTGGCCTGCGAAACGCTTTACGACAGTGCACACAACGGAACGCTGGACCGTATCGACGATAGCGGCGGCAGTGTCTTGCAAGCGCTGGAAGCTGTAATCCAGGACGCACACCAACGCATTGCAATGTGGTCAAAAGATATTGCGGCGTTCGAGGGCATGGGCTGCACATTGACGGCAGCGGTCATAGCTATGCACCGTGCATGGTATTGCCACGTGGGCGACAGCCGCCTCTACCAGATTTCGGACACGAGTTGCCTGAAGATCACAGAGGACCACATTGCGACAAACGGCGCGCTGCTCACGCAGGCCCTGGGGATTGAGGAGAAGCACAATCACCTGGAAATTCAGCAGGGTGCAATCCCCTTGCGTGACAGCGATGCTCTATTGCTGTGTTCCGACGGACTGTACCGCAGGCTGGCCGAGTCGCGTGTGGCGGATATCGTGCGCAGTGAGGGCTCAATAGTTACACGTGTTCAAACGCTTATCTGTGCATCGTTAGAGGCGGGAAGCAGCGACGATATCACCGCAGTGATGGTGGCGATGACGGCCCAATCGCGCACCGTTTGACGGCTATCTTTTCGCTTAAGGCTATCAAACACACGAGAGCAGCGCTGCTCCGGCACTGACTTTCACACGCCTGCCAACAAACTTGCGGTTTTTTCAAACGCAGGGGTACACTGATGGTCCGGTATTTTTCACAAACCCTTACTGTAAGGAGAGATAATCATGGCCAACGATATTCCTGAAGCAAGCGCGAGCTCACTGACGAAGAGGACATGGTCGCAATTCTCGTTGTCAAACTTTCCACTTTGTTCTGGAAAGAGTTTGTAAAAACGTGCACAGATTGCAGCAATGGATGTGACATCCCGATTGCATTTTGACAAGGCGATTGAATTAGGGGCGCTGGCAAATATACGTAAAGTCAACATTGAGCTCTTACAATATTCCCGATGGACCTAATTTTATAGGAACTGCGATGCAGTTGTTGCTGCTGTTACAGGCCGAAATGAGTCGCAAGAAAAATGAAGGAGGAAACGACTATTTATCGCGACATTTACACACGTGCGGAATATGGAAGAGCACTCATGACGATGTTTCCCATCGATGGCACGAGTGGCTCCGCAAACGGAGGAAAAGCGATTCCGGCGACCAGCGGTTACGATGGCTAAACTTTGTCCGTAAGCCAGCTATTGCACCTAACCCGACTATACCTATTATCCAGAGAAACCTGAAATTGGTATTCCCTGGCAACCTTGACTCTGGTTCTGGTTGTCGTGGCTGCCGTCCTGCAATGCTTGTTTGGTATTGCCGGCTATGCGTTGCTGAGCCAAAGCGGCAACTGGGTTGCTGGTATCCATGGCTTCGGGCTCGCGCAGCTGCTGATACGGTTCGGCGCCGGGATATTGCTGGTGTTGGCGGGGTTTCGCGACCGTCGAACCCTGTTGTTCGGTGCCGTTATGCTCCTCACCGCAACGGCATTTGCTCACCAGGGATTCGTTTACGTTGTTCATACCAGCGGAATGTTTTCGCTGCAGTTTTTTTCCGCATTACAACTAGAGGCACTGTTTCCCTTCTATTTTTGGCGATTTGCACGTGTATTCCCCGAGGCATTTCTGCGACCAGCTCATGACCGCCTCATTGATTTGGCAGAACGTGCTTCCCTGGCCGCAGGCCTGTTCCTGATCACCTGCAATATCGTCCTGCTGTTTTATCCACAACTGACGCTGTTAAATGCTTTCGACCGCTCCGATTCCGGCAGCCTCTTCCACTCACTGCTGTATGGCCTGACATTGCCCATCCTGCTGGTCCTTTGGCTGAGGATGAGAACTGCACGAGAAGAAGAACAACGCAGGGTCAAGGTGTTCATTGTCGGATTACTGGTAACGATCGTACCCGCCGTAACGTATATCGCCTTATGGGGCATCTCCTCCGACCTCAGGCAATTCGTCGAAAGGGACCAGAATGCTATTTTTGTGGAGCCATTCTTCCATACCCTGCTTATCGCGACGCCAATCATTACCACCTACGCAGTGTTAGTTGAGCGCCTACTACCAATAAATATCCTGCTGCGCCAGGTTTTCAGATACTGGTTGGGCAATGGTTTTATCGTCCTTGGCATCGCACTACCTCTGTTACTGTTAGGCTACTATTTATATAACTCGCGCACGCTGTCTATCGCCTCTGTGTTTGACGGCTATAACGGGCTGTTTATCGCCATTGCGCTGGGCCTATCTCTGCTCATGTTCGAGCAGCGGCACAGAGCGCGGCAGTACCTTGATGCCCTCTTCTATCGATCTGGCTACGATGCCAATGGTCTACTGGCTGAGTTGGCACAGAGCGCGCAGAGTTGTACCTCGCTCGCTGATATCGCGCAGGTTACACAGAATATTCTGGATCAAGCGCTGCACCCACAGAATAGCCACCTGTTGTTCATTTCCAATAACCAGACGCTACGCGATCCGCATCAGGAACTTGCCGACCTGCCACTGCAATCGACACTTGCCAGCACCCTGCTCACGCTGCAACAGCCTTTACCTGCGCGCGGCATTCCCACCGCAGAAGGTGGTGCAGACGAGCGCTGGCTCTCGCAGGCCAACGCCAATGTCCTTCTGCCGATAAAGGTGAAAACCGCCAATACCGGCGTACTGGTGATCGGAAGAAAGCGTAGCGAACTGCCCTACACTCACGCAGATTTCAATTTTATTCACCTCGTCCTCAACACCGTAATCGGACCGTGCGGCCACCTGCTCGAAGCGTGGAATGCGCAGGAACGGGACAAGCGTGCTGCTCAGTGCACCGACTGCGGCACCGTAATGGCCGAGGCAACCCACTGCATAGCCTGTGGCAGTACCCAGTTCACCGAAGCGCTTCTCCCCAAGATACTGCATCAGCACTATGACGTGATGAAAGTTCTTGGCAGTGGCCTCGGGGTTGTTTACCTCGCGCAGGATACCCAGTTGCAACGACCGGTAATCTTGAAAACCGTGGCCTCAGCATCGGTAGATGAGTTGCAATTCCTGCGCGACGAAGCGCGTGTCATGGCCACTGTCAGTCACCGCCATATAGCGAGTATCTACGGTCTGGAGAGCTTCCAGGGTATGCCCATTCTCGTCTGTGAGTATCTGCCGGGCGGGACCCTGGAAGACGTCATGCGCGATGGCTACCTTGCGCGCGATGAAGTGCTGGCAATTATCGAGGAGGTGGCCCAGGCCCTGATCTATCTGCACGGCAGAGGCATTTCCCACGGTGACATCAAGCCGTCCAATATCGGTTTTGACGAGGATGATGTGGCAAAGTTGCTGGACTTTGGATTGGCCAACCGTGTTGCCGGCACTGTCACTACCACAGGTTCCGGCAGCGGCACCTACGCCTATATGTCGCCGGAAAAAATCCAGGGTCGCGACTACGACCAGCGCGCCGATCTTTGGGCGCTCGCTGCGACCCTGTTCGAAACCCTGTATGGCGTCAACCCTTTCGCGGCGGATGACCTGCCGGGCATTATCGACAAGGTGACCAATGCCCAGGGATCGCTGCGTGCGGCAGTCGCGTCGCCCTCCCCTTTCCTGCTGACAGCACTCAATAGCGATATTGCCAAACGGCCGCAAACGGCTGAACAATTCACTGCCATGATGAAGGCCGGCATCTAATCCCCAGCCGTGAGGCGGCATACCGCACTGGGCGAATATCAGTAAGCGAGCGCGACACCTGCCTGGATGCCGGACGCCAATCGCAACATCTGTTCCTGAATCGCCGGTGTCCATTGTCCATTTGTCGTCTTCGCAATGAACCAGGCAAACTCCCGCCCACCCGCATACTGCGCCAGGGGCAAGCACAGCATTTTGCCCACCGGCCATTTGTCCGGCTCCAGTCTCAGGTTGTGCTCGCCCTCGGGCGAGCAATGTTGATTCACCTGTTCCAGAATGGCTTTCTCTTGTGTTGCAGTGACTTTTCCCGGAGTGATACTGCGAATATCGCTGACGCTCATGCGTGAAAAATCGACCTTGTTACAGACGACTGCCTGCGGCTGTAAACACATGGCAAGCTGCAACATGTAGGTATCAAGATTCGATTCAACAGTGTTTGGTAAGGTCTTCAGTATATCCAGGAAAATGTCGCTGATGCAGCGTTCAATGGCCAGGCTGATATCCGGGGCGACCGAATCTGCATCACCCCTTTTTCTGCCAATGACCATCTGGTTTGCCACGCGCACGGACAATGACAGGCCATCGTTCATAAGCGGCAGTTTTCGCTTCTGGCCCGGGACGCCCGTGTTAAGGACACGGGCGATTATGGACTTGAACTTCGATATCTCGAGCGGTGCCGGCTTTTCAGGCCACTGACGAAGGTCAACAGCGGCCAACGACCGGTAGCTCAGGGGAATGCGTGCATCCTCAAGCAGGACAGGAATAAGTCTGTTCGATTCTTTTGCTTCTCTGGCTTCATTCTTGACCCGGTTTGATGCCACCGAAAATGTGCTCCACAGCACCACCACAGCCCTGGCTTTCGCTAGCGCCGTGGCGCTGTCGACCTCGACGTCCGACCCTATGGAGATTTTACGGTCCCACCAGACTGACCAACCCTCATCCTGGAGCACACGGCTCAATTCCCTGGCATTGGCCGCGTCTTCACTGGCATAGCTGAGATAGATGTCAGTGTTCATGAGTTCAGATCCTTCTGCACAGTTGTTCTAATGAGTTCCCGATCGAAGGGTGCCTGAATGTTAGCCGTTATTCGCTCGTCGCACCAGAACGCATCTCGTCGCATGCCACGCTGGACTTGCAAGCCATCTGACTGGACAATGCGAGGAGTTCGAAAAAATCGCTGCAGCGAAGGGGAACAGGGATGATGTACCACTGTGGACGGGCGATGACAGCCGCCGTGCTGTTACTGGTTACACTGCAGTCTTATAAAAGTAGCGCCCAGAACCCCGCCGGTGAGCTCGAAGAAGTGGTGGTAACCGCGCAGAGACGTGAACAGTTGATCTCTGAAGTGCCACTCTCGATGCAGGCGTTTACACCAGCGGTGCTGGAAAGCGTGCGTATTCGCGACCTGAGTGAGTTAATAAATTTTGTACCCGGCGCGTCAGAGGGAAATGCGGTATCAGTGGGACAGCGCTACTATCAAATTCGCGGCATCAGCACCAATAGCCAGAGCGATCCGACGATTGGCTACTATATTGATGACGCGGCTTTTTTTATCTTTGGCGAGCCATACGCGCCGGTAGGTCGAACGTTTGATATGCAGCGGGTGGAGGTGTTGCGGGGCCCGCAGAGTACGCTCTATGGCAATAGTTCAATGGGCGGCACCATTCGCTATATTACAGAACCACCCGGCCTTAATGAGTTTGGTGCGCTTATGCGTGGCGGGTACTCAGCTACAGACGGCGGCGACCCCGGTTACTATGGTGATGCCATGCTCAACGTACCGCTGCTGCAGGGTCAGCTGGGTTTGCGGGTCACCGGGGGTTACGAAAAGGTAGGCGGCTACCACCAGAGTTCGCAAGGTGAGAGCAAACCAACGACGGCAAGTTGAACAATACTCGTACCTCACTGCTGTGCAGCCCATTGATAGCCTGGCTATAAAATTCCTTTATGCCTATAACAAAGCTGACCAGGATGGGTCGGCGCCACTCGCCAGCCCGATCCACCGATCGCGACTGCCCAGGACGGAGATTATACCGACCGCCATTACAGCCTCTACTCAAACACGGTGGCCTGGGATTCATCCATAGGCAAACTGAGCACTACCACAACCTGGATATACAACGACAGCGATGCCTGTTCAATTCACCGTTCCCAATCGCACCGAACGGAAATCGGAAGCGACATACGCCACCAAAGGTAATGCCTAACAACGAAAGTGGCTGGTGTCGACCAGCGACGGCCCAACACAGTGGTTGGTTGGCACATTCTATTCCAACACTGAGGCTACACAGGAAACTGTGACCAATCTTACGCAAATCATTCCTGACTCAGTACAGGATCTGAACTCCAAAGCGCTGTCGGTGTTCGGCGAGCTATCGAGGGCGTACCGGGATGGCACGGTGGTGCCACTGGTAGGCCTGCGTTATTGATGACGATCGCGACAGCACAATCTCCGACGTCAGCGAAGAACCGGATAAAGACAGCTTCGACAGCTTTAACCCACGCTTCAATCTGTCGATCTATCCCACTGCAGATGCGCTGTACTACGTCAATATCGTAAAAGGTTTTCGCTCTGGCGCCTTCAACGATCCAAGCGTGTGTGCTTTCCAGCGCCTGCCGGTAGAACAAGGCGGCGGCGGTACTGCCGTGCAAGGATGCTATAGACAGTGATGAGTTGTGGAGTTACGAGGCTGGCGCCAAGCTCGCTTTGCTGGAGAACCAGCTCTCCCTGGATGCAGCTGTATATTACGAGGACTGGAGCAACGTCCACCAAAAACTACAGTTCAATGGTCTCTACATGGACTACCAGGTGGGCGACGCGGAAATTTACGGCCTCGACCTGAGCCTTTGCCCTGGCGCCAGCCAGTGTAAAGCGCTTACGGTGCAGGCCACGGCAAACGTCAAACAGCGCAGAGTTTAAACAACTTGATCCTACCAGGTTGCCGCCACGGGCATGCAGGATGGTGACCGCTTACCACTGGTACCGGAGTACACTCTCAGTCTCACCGGAAATTATTCCTGGGCACTCGGTGGCGGCTGGTTGGGGCAGGCATCCATGGGTTACAGCCATATTGACAAGCAGTACGGTGCATTTAGAACCGACAGAAGCCGGAGACAGTCGCGACCTCTGCGCATGCGCATTGGCGCTGATAACGAGCACTTCGGCGTGTGGCTGTTCGGCAGCAACCTGCTGGAAGAGAATTGCTATTTATGTGCAACTTGCAAGAGGCCTGGCCTTTTCCACCCAGGACTACCCGCGCCAGATCGGCATTGAAGCCAGCCATCGTTACTAACGTGCGGAGGGCGCACCGCCTTTCACTCATAGCCGCAACCGGGCAATAGCAGCATTTCCAGTCGTTCTCGCACCGGGGCGGGCGAGCCGGGGCGGGATGTTCTCGACAGCGTATTTGTCGACCCGGCGGAGCGGCTGCACAGGGTGTTCATGGCGCAAACCAGCCCGGGTTTTCGTCTGTTTGTGATCCGAATGCTCAGAAAATCGAGGAATGCCGCCCGCCATCGATCACGATGTTCTGCCCCACGATGAAGGCGCTAGCGGCTGCAAAGCAACGCGGCCATCGGCGCCAGGTCGTCCGCCTGCCCCATGAAGCCCGCCGGAATATGATTGTGCCGGATGAAGTGCTCACGAATGACTTCGGCTCGGGCGCGATACCGAAGGCCTCGGCATAGGCGCCCATCTCCGACGCGCCTTCGGTGGCGAACATGCCGGGCAGCAGGTTGTTCATGATAACGCCGTGCCCAGCCACTTCCCGAGACACGCTCGCGGTAATTGAGCAGGGCGGATCGCGCCGGACCTGGATATCAGTCGCCAGATCATCGGGTTCTGGCCGAGAACGTGGCGATGTTGACGATACGCCCCCAACCGCGCTGCTTCATCGTTGGAATATAATGGCGTACGATCTCGATCGGACTGATCAGGGCGGTTTCAACCGAGGCACGCCAACTGTCCGCCGTCACCTCTGTGGAAGTCCTCATTGGGATCTGGCGGTTTGATCGATCACGAGAATATCCGGTTCGCCGCAGGCCGCGAATATGGGCCTCGCGTCCCTCCTCGGTAGAGGAGTCGGCCACCACCGGTGTGACTTTTGTCCCGTATTTCCGCGAGATCTCCTCGGCCGCCTTAACAGGCGCGCCTCACCGCGTGCCGATATCACCAGGTCCGCGCCACGGCCTCGGCCAGGCGCCTTCGGCGCGGTCGCCCGCCCCATACCTGCGCTGCCACCGGCCATGATCGCCGTCTTGCCATTGATCTGAAGATCCATCCTTTCGTCCTCTTGTTTGCCGTCCCCTTGCTTGCGCTCTGGCCCGCCTTCAGGCCCGGGCGATGCCGACGATCCAACCGCCAGCGCAGCGCCCCGATCCGGTCCTGCCCGAAGAAGGGTTCGCCGCGTGCGGCCACCATGGTGGGTACCTTCATATCCGGCCGCTTCGAGCCCGGCATGATTGGCCTCGGATCTCGGCAAGGTGATCGCCTCTCCGAAATTGCTTCTCCCATGTCGGCGAGATCGATGCCGGGCTGCCGCCGACGCCTGCCAGATGCTCGCCTTTGTCCCAGGTCCGGCGCCGCCAAACAGCAGCCGGGACATGCCGGCGGCGAAATCCAGTCCCTTGCCACGCCGTTGCGCCTCCACGCTAAGACACGACAAGCGATAGATATAGGCTGTTCGCCGCGACCGTCATCGAAGGTATCTCCTGACAACAGGGTCGGGGCTGGGCCACATGCGGACGCCCCAGGTATTCCGGCGCGTCGATTCCGCAGTCGAGCATGATATAGCGCACCGGCTTGGTGTTTTGGGATCGAAGACGGCTGCCTTGTTTCTGATGGCCAAAGGCAGCACGATCGCGCAGGTTCACTGCGACGTCGAAACTTCGCACAATTCAACCAGTCAGGTGGCGAGGTAGAATAGGGGCTACGGAACGACCAGTAGACTTCGACGTTGATCTGGTCATGGATAATCCCTTCGCCTTATGCGCCACCACATACCACCGGAGACAGCATGCATAACGTTGTGCTCGCCGGTGCCAGACAGTACCCGCCGCTGCCGGCTGAAAAGATGATGTGTGTTTTGCCAGAACAGCTTGCGATTGAAAACAGTCGGAATCCGCCAGCAGGTGCCAGACGAGAAATCATTCCCACTGATTATCAATAAGCCTTTTTTATCCTTTATTCAATGGCTTATTTTCCTTAAAATCGGTAATACCATGAAAAATACCATGTTCAGGAAAATCCTTCAAAAATACTGAAAAATTTGCAGATTGAGCACCGCCACAACGCACTCTAGGCCACCTTCCGGGCTTTAACTTCCAAGTGTATGCCCTCCTGCTCCTGCAGGTAGTGGATAACCGCGAACAGGTTGCTCGCCTGGGGGTTCCCTTTCGGCCCGAACATGCGCATGAGACTCTTGCTCGATTTGCCGAAGACCCGGGACAGCTCCTCAAACCCAATGGTCGCGTTGATGTAGTCGCGCAGCACCGCCTTGCCGGTATCGACATCATCGGCGAGCAGGCATTCGACCCCTTCCTGCAGTAGAGCTTTACGAAACGCCGGATCCTGTTGGGCGCGTGCCTGTATGGTGTCCTTAAAATCTTTCGTCAAAGCCATCATGTTACCTCTTGCCGTTTCCGGCGCTTATAGTCGCTCCAGTACCCTTTTGCAGCAGCAATGTCTGCATCCTTGCGCTTCTTGGTACCACCCGCGAGCAATAACACCAACCGGTCCCCATCCTTGCCAAAGTAGATCCGATAGCCAGGACCAGAATCGATTCGGTACTCATAGACGCCGGCACCTACACCTTTCACGTTAGAGAAATTACCCTGCTCCATCCGATGGACAGCCGTCGCCACCTTGACCGCAGCTGCCACATTCAGGCGATCGAACCATTTGGCATAAGGACTGTTTCCCTCAGCATCAAGGTATTCTCTAACCTCTGTCATATGACCCGCATAGTATCATATGTGTTACCTTTAGCAATCCCCATCCACCGGAACTCCTATGGAGCGGCAACCGAGCTTGGCGCGTGAGCAATTGAAAATGTGGCATGCCCCCATAGTCCGTATAGATTCACCATTTGCTTTATCTGATTGTACGCCTGACACCGAAATCAAATTGATTTATGTCCAGAACTGGTAATCGCCACCTGCAACTGACGGCAACCATGCGGCCATGTATATGAAATTTAATCTGTGCTTGACATTATGAAATTATTGGTTAGGATTACTAACTATGAACTTCGACAAAATCACAGAACCACTTGATCAGCGACTGGCGGACGGCCTGACGCGGCTGGCGGCAGTCGCGCGACAGTTGGATTGGCAAGCAGCCGAATCGGCCGGTTTGTCCCCCACCCAGGCCGACATATTGCGATTCGTTGCAAGCAGACCTGAAGGCACCAGACTGACAGCGGCGGCGGCTCACGCCGGGATCCGAAAGGCCACAGCCAGTGATGCCGTAACCACTCTTGAAAACAAGTCAATGTTGCGCAAACAGGCAGACGTCACTGATGGTCGGGCTATTGCGTTAAAAGCAACGGCGAAGGGCGGAAGGATCGCACGAGATTGGCCGGCCAGTTTCGCACCGGTTGTTGCAGGTCTGTCGGAGAGCGAGCAGGAATTATTGTTCGCATTGGTTATAAAGATGATTCGGAATTTGCAGCAACGCCAATTGATAGCCCCGCAGCGCACCTGCGTGACCTGCCGACACTTCCGCGAAAACGTCGCGCCGGCCACGAGCACACCGCATTTCTGTGCGTTCGTCGGCGCACCCATGGCCGAGCGGCATCTGCGGGTCGACTGCGCGGAGCACGAATCTGCCGCCTGATGGCGGTTGTTAACCTCCCGTTCCTGGTAACGGGTTTTTTTGGCTTATATCGTTAGGAGTCCTTACATGAAAGAACAGGCTATTTTCTACCACGCTGGTTGTCCCGTCTGTGTCGCCGCTGAGCAGCAGGTTGCCGAGGCCATCGATTCTGCGCGCTTCAGCGTCGAGATTGTGCACCTGGGTGAAAGCCCATCGCGTATCGATGAAGCCGAATCAGTCGGTGTGACCTCGGTGCCCGCACTGGTCATCGGTGGACAGCCGTTTCACATCAACTTCGGCGCCGCCATCGCCGACCTGAAGTAAAGGAGAGAGACCAATGAAACAGTTTATTCTTGCCGCACTTTTGGCATCAACAGCGACAATCGCATTGACCGATGATTCTCAGGTCCCATACCCGGAGGGTTACCGCGACTGGCATCATGTTAAGAGCATGGTGATCGAGGAAGGTCATCCTTTGTACGGCGCTTTCGGCGGCATTCATCATCTCTATGCCAACGACAAAGGCATGGAAGGTTACCGAAAAGGTACTTTTCCCGATGGATCCGTGATCGTCTTCGACCTGCTCGAGTCCGTGCAGAACGGAAACGCTATCACTGAGGGTGATCGAAAGGTGGTCGGCGTCATGCACAAGGATGCGATGAAATTCGCAGCGACCGGTGGCTGGGGCTTTGAAGGTTTCGGCGCGGGCGACCGGACCAATCGGGTTGTGGGCGAGAACGCGGCCTCGGCCTGCTTCGGTTGTCATGCACCGCAGAAGGACCAGGACTACACCTTCAGCAAGCTAAGGGACTAAGGCAGGCATGGGTCGGGTAG